>DAOQYB010000004.1:0-153938 GCA_035342915.1 Anaerolineaceae bacterium | reverse complement strand
ACAGGGCCACAGAAACATACCGCCCGCAAGGGCAAGGGTGAAAAGGTGGTGTAAGGGACCACCGGCGCTGCCGTAATGCAGCGGCCAGGTAACCCCTAACCGGAGCAAGGCCAAGCAGGGACCATGTCCGCCTCGGCGGCGGGAAATTGCCCGTTTTCTCACGAGTCCCGGGTAGGCTGCAAGAGCCGGGTGGCGACATCCGGCCAAGAGAGATGACCATCGGCCAGGAAACCGTGCAACGCGCATACCTTTCCCGGTCACAGAATGCGGCTTATCGGCTGGCCTGTGCCCCGTCTCTGCCGTCAGTTCGTTGATCCACAATTTTCCTCTTCGCAAATGCGGTTGCCTGGCTCGCGGTCGCGGTGTCCATTTGTGTTATCTCGACGAGTAATTCTCCGTTTTGAATCAACAGATCAATTCCAGGAATGCATGACACAGCCCCCTGCACGTTCGACTGTACATCGCGCAGACACTCGCCCATCATTCGAAGAGCTATGGTCAAAATCGGTGTACCGTGTTTGTTCGACCTTAAGAAGGTCTTAAAATCACACACTCCTCTGACCTGAAACAGGGCTTCATCCAGTTCATCCTGGTAAAGCACGGCGTTGCCAATTTGAATTCCACTCCCCCAGCGCCGCTTTATGGGAGCCAGCCGCTTGATGAAAGAACCGCAACCACATATACCGGGTATGACACAGCTGATGTCTCCGGTGCGGTAACGAATGAGGGGCATTGCGTTGCGGGTGAGTGTTGAAATGACCACCTCGCCTTCCTCCCCGTCACACAAGACCTCACCCGTTTCGGGGTCGATCACCTCTAAATAAAGGTCAGCTTCGCGCATGTGATATCCGTTATGCGCGCTACATTCCACACCACCACCCAGCCCGGTCTCAGTCATTCCGTAATGATCAAATACTTCGCAGCCCCAAATATCAGTAAGCCTGGTAGCTATGACCCTGGGGAGCACATCCGTTGAAACCAGCAAAGTCCGAACCTGCCCTTTGGGCAGTATCCTGTGCAATTCATCGCAACAGGCCAGGCGGTAGAGATGAACCGGCGCACCGACCATCACATTGATGCCTTCTTCACGGATCAACTGCAAAACCCGGTCTTCATCATCCACCGGACCATACTTATAAGGACTACATCCCAACCTGGTCAATCCTGTATGCAGCAGATCCCCTACACTCCCCGGGCGTTCACCCGGCAGCAGGATCAACACCCTGTCAGCAGTTCGCGCAAGTGTAGACATCCCCACCCTGAAGAAATCCACCGTCAACTCCTGATCCTCCTGCGAGAAATACAACCGCTTGGGGTTGCGGGTTGTACCGGAAGTGGGCAGAGTGACGATCCGATGGACTTCCTCCTGAGAGACACACACGAAGGCGGCTGGATTATCGCTTAAGTCATCCGCATTAGTAAATGGGTAACTGGCGAGATCATCCAGAGACCTGATATTCGGTAAACCGGCAAACAGCCCGCAGTAAAAAGGGCTGTTAATGCTGGTATAAGCGATCATCTTCTGAAGGCGTTCCAGCTGCCAATTCTGCAGTGAATGCCGTGTGTATTTACCACCTGAAACCTGGATCCGGTTGGCTATCCATTGGTGAAGGGGCGTAATATTCATGCACTTATCTGGTTACGAGATCGGTAGATGTATTCTCCGGCCATGTTGGTGAGATTATAAGCGCAAAACGGGATGAGCTTTCCCTCGGGATCAGCTACGGTAATGCAGCAATCCTGCAGCAGGTCGAGGTCCATGGTCCAGGCGTCTTGAAAGGCCATCCCGGAAATCGAAAACAGATGTGTTCTGGCACGTTCAATAAACAGATCCCAACCCCCCATTGAAACAGGCTCTATACAAGGGGTTGAGTCTGACTGCGCTGGAAAAGGCCAGGTTCTGGCAACGAATGCCTTGGATCTGGCAAGGGCGTGTTTGGCATCTTCTGGTTTTTTACAACAGCTACCGCTATCCTGCTGATGTTTAACCGGTTGAAGTGACCCATCAGGCATAATAACGTAAGTACAGTGGAACGAACAATAAGAATTTTCACTGCCTTTTGGTTGGAAATCGGCAACTTTCACTAAACCATGGGTTTGTTCTTCCATGCTGTGCAGGATCTCCGGAATTGTGATCCTGTTTTCGTCTTTTGGCGCGGTTGGATAGCGCCCAAAATAACTGATCGGTTGCAGGTGAATGCTGCGGATAACCGGGTAACCATTCAACGCAAAACGGACAATATTTCCGAGGTCATCGTCATTAACACCCGGTACTATCGTGGGAACAAGCACCACACCCAATTCAATCTCGCGGCACTTCTCTATCACCTTTCTTTTGAGATCAATGAGAGGCTTCCCCCGGATCGCCCTGTAGATCGCATCGTTTGTGCCGTCGAATTGCAGGTATACAACGTTCAAACCGGCGTCCTTGAGTTTAGTTAGATAGTCCCGGTCATTAGCTATGCGCAACCCATTGGTGTTCAACTGGAAATAGGTAAATCCCGCCTCTCGTCCCATACGGATTATCTGCGGTAGATCATCACGCACGCAGGGTTCACCCCCCGTGATCTGGATGTTGTAGGGTCCCCCCGCTTCCAGCATGCGGTCATACCACATTGAAATCGTCGATAATGACACATCCGCCGAGGCTTCTTCACCTGAGGAGGCAAAACACACCGGGCATCCCAGGTCGCAACGGCTGGTCACCTCCAGCAGCACACAGCAGGGTTGCTGTCGGTGTTCCGGGCAGAGGCCGCAATCATATGGGCAGCCCGCTTCCACGCTGGTGAATGGTTTCTCCGGGTGGTTGGGAATCTTCTCCCTTTTCCAGTCGGTATAAACAGGGCTGCCCCGCCACAAAATGGTGCGGTAAAAACCGTGTTGCGGGCAATTCTTTTCCAGGTAGACATTATCGCCATACTGCACCCGTCTGGCAGGGATGCCTTTCAGGCAAACGGGGCAAACACTGCGAGTGCGAAATACCTCGCGGCCTTTGTCGAACGCATCAGTTGCCATAGAGGTCAAAGCCATAATCCACCAGTAACTCCTTGCATTTTTGAAAAACAGCCTGCACAATAACCGGGCAGCGTACCGCGTATTCCTCTTTACGACCAGACAGGATATTATCGCAGTCGATCCCGCCGTATTTCCCGCCTATTTCTCTCGTAAACCAATCCACCAGATCAATCAACATCAGTGAGAGACGGTCATCATCCTCATCGTTGCCAGCATCTCTCCCGGCATAATATCCAAGCAGGCAGGCACCTCCGGTGAGCGCACCGCAGTTATGCCCGCTAAAACCGATTCCACCAGCCAGGGCTTGCATACTGCGCACGAGCTCAGGATTGCTCTTGCCTTGCAAGTCCAGCCCCATCAATAACAACACCTGGCTGCAGAAAAATCCCTGCTGACCGTATTTCAAGATTTCCGGTAAATTATCCATCATCAACCTCCAGGATCTCATGCGCCAGGGGCTTTTGCAGAATCGCGAGATAATAACCCAGGCGGATACGGCTCCAGGCTTCTTTAAACCCTTCAGTGTGAGACCTGCCGCCTGAAAGTTGATACAGGAATTCCGATCGCGATCCAAAACGAAAAATCTGTTCAACCATCCACTGTTTCAATAAAGGGGTTTGATCTTCCCAAATGAGTGTTTTGAAGCCTGCTGTGAAAATATGCTTTTCGAGCTCTTCACTTGTCGAAACACCCGCCAGACATGTGCTTCCATTCAGAATAAGTCTGCTGTCACCATCTACCGGGTTGCGAAGGTAGATATCCGTTAAGATGGCTTTTCCACCAGGTCTCAATACTCTCCTGATTTCCAGCAGGCTACTCACAAAATCCCCGACAATGGAAACTGCACATTCGATAAAAACCCCATCAAAAAGCCCTTTCGCCAACGGGATCTCGAGCACCTCCGCTCTTAGAAGATTCAGCCTGCTTAGATCAGAGCGCGCTTTCGAAAGCGCTTTTCCAGATCTATCCAATCCCACAGCCGTCAAACCAGGTATGTTTGCCAGAAAATTCACAGTAGCGCCAGTTCCGCACGCTACGTCAAGAATCCGTGCGTGTGCAGGAAAACCGCAAATGTCAAATGCCCGTTTCGTAATCGTTAACCCACCAGGCCGGTTGGTGTGAACACACTGGCTGGAATCCTGCTGCACGGAGAACAACGTGCAACTCGCACAATCGGTCATCATTTATCTTCCAACAGTCTTTCCACCTCGAGCATTTTTCCCAGAGCCATGTCTACCGGTACCAGCGCGCGGTTGCAGCTCACGCACACGAGCAGCTCCACTGGATACCCCGATCCCAGGTAGCTTACATTGACCTTGCGAAGTCGCAATGGTTCTCCGCATTTTCCGCATACCCATTCTGATTGGGTGTCACCCGTCTCTGGCGCTGTCATACGCTTGTATCTCCTCCCACCACCATGCGATGGCTGTACGCATCGAACACAACAAAGGAATCATCTTGCTTCACAAATTCGACCCAATAGGTGATCAGGTTGGGTTTATAACTGGAAACCAGATGCCCGCTCACCTTGTTTACAAAATATTCACCACTCTCGTCTGCGTGTTCGATAACCTTTTGCAGGTCTTCTACGAGGATCAACCTCGCTTCAAGAACATCGCGCAGTTCGCTGCTCAATTGCAATTTGATCTTTTCATAACTTTCCATTCGTCCGCTTTCCTTTCCCAATAGAAGCCTCTCCATCCTCTGTTTCACCCGGACGCGGTTCTCATGCCGCTGCGAGTAATCGGGAGGTCTGCGCACGGCGAGCGTGGCGGGATCCCGACCGTAGACCAGGTCCAGCAGGTGCAAAGTTGGCTTTCCTTCAGCAGCGAAGAGATCACGGCACATCACGCAGTAAGTGATGTATTCTGATTCATCTTCATGTATGCGACGCTGGTTAATCCTGTGAACCATTTCCGGGTTGGCCAGCCAGACAACACCCCCGTAACCGCAGCACTCAGTCAGCGAGCGCGACATGCGCAGTTCTGAGTAGTCCACTCCCAATCGCTTTATCACCCCCCTCGCAGAATCCTGCCAACCTACTTCATAACGACTCGTACAGGGATCATGAACCTTAAATCGTTGCGTCAACGCATTTCTGGATGCGGCGATCCTGTCATTTATTAAAAGCACTTCCCACAGGGGAACGGTCTCAACATCAGGGATCAGTTTTTTTAGCATCTGGTTGCAGCTGGAACAGGCGAGGATGAACTTTGGCTTCCCCAATTGCTCCCATTCTCGGCGCATCACGTCGCCGCTTTCCATAAACAGTGCTTCCTCACCTGACCAATCCGCCGGGGCCCCACAACAGCGCAACATCAAACCCACATCACCCAACACGGGCAGCAGATCTTCATAGATCTGCGAAATGTATTCCGGGTTCGAGGCTGCGAGCTGGCAGCCTGGAAAGAACAAATACTCGCATATGCGGCTGCCCGGTTCGGGGTGGGTGAACGCAAAGCGCTGACTGTTGCTGAATGCCATATCCCGCAGCGCGAAATCATGCGCGGAGATGGGCATTTTGCCAGTGGATACCATTGTCCCACGGGTCTCGCTGATCACCTCACCCATGTCCAGGTCGGTCGGACATACCTCAGCGCACAGACCACATAGAGTGCAGGAATTAATGAATTTATTCCCTCTTCTCTGGCGCATGATAATGGAAAGGTTGTTGTAAATATCGCGTACATATTTTCGCGGATAGCTTCCATAGGCATCAAGATATTCACAAACCTTAACACATTCCATGCATTCGCACAGCAGGCAGCGCTGGGCTTCTAACTGTGCTTCCCTGCTGCTGTAACCCCGCCCCGCTTCAGCCGGGATAACTGTTGGAACAACCGCGATTCCCTCCAGGTTGGTGTAAAGGCGGGTTTCAGACGCGCCTTCATTATTACGTGAAGCGGTCATCGACACCCGCTGCAAGAAGCGGTCAATGCTCACCGCTGCCCTTCTGCCATCTGAGAGAGAAAAAATTGAGGAGGAAGGATGCAACATACTCCCGCCAGCGAATACACTTGGCCGGCTTGTCTGATAGGTCAAGAAGTCAACAATTATCCTCCCGTGCGCGTCAGCTTCGAATGCCGTGACTTCTCTTCCCTCTGAGCCCAGTGCCAGGTAAACCGCTCCGTACTCAGCGAACGGGAAGGCGCTAAGGTCAATTCGCTGACCACAGTGAACTTCTACATTCACGTGTTCAAGCAGGGCACTCTCCCTCCTGATCACTTCACGCGGCAACTGCTCCTCAGGCAAATCCCACAACGCTCCGCCTAATTCGGATTTTTCTTCGAACAGGGTTACTTGATACCCTTTTTTTGCCAGGTCATACGCAGCTGTCATTCCACTAACACCACCGCCCACAACTGCCACAGTCCCGCTTTTTTTTGGCATAGGCGTCAGTTTTTGCGTTAACTGCTCATTATATAAACAACACGCCAGTTCAAGCGCGGCGACATTGATGACGCCTCCAAGCGTTTCCCGGTTGCATCCCTGTTGACAGGGCTGGTCGCAGGTGCGCGAAATAATTTCAGGAAATGGAATGGTCTTTCTTAAGGTGTTGTAAGCGCTTGAGAAATCACCGGTCGTAATGAATCTCAACATGTCCCGCACGTTAACATGTGCCGGGCAATGAGCGGTGCATGGAGGGTCACAATCCTGGATGCACTGCTCTTCGAGTTGGTGTAGCCGGGTTTGATCCATTTGTGACCACGATGTTCGTGATGCCTGATTAAATCACAAGAGGTATAGTTCGAGCAACACTTCGGCTATACCTCTTGTATACGATCTCCTACTTGTTTGCCTGCAAGCCAGCCAGCACTTTTGAGGGATATGCGGGCAGCTCACGGATGCGGACCCCACAGGCTGCGTAGATGGCGTTAATGATGGCCGCGTGCGGCGCTGTGTTGGGAAGTTCTCCTACCCCTGACGCACCAAACGGACCGGTTGGCCGCGGGGTTTCAATAAAGATCAACTCGATGTCATCCGGTACATCTTTTGCAAAGGGGATTCCGCATTTCACCATGTTCGTGTGCTTGTGAATGTCCTCAAAATCCTCACTGAGCGCGAAACCTATACCCTGTGCAAGACCGCCGTACAATTGACCATCAACCACCGCTTTGTTGTTGATCTTGCCAATATCTGCAGCCAGGGTCATTTTATCGACTGTTACTTTGCCTGTCTTTGTATCTACTGCTACCTCAGCCAGGAAAACACCATACATGTAATTTGCGATCGGGTTACCCTGCCCGGTATCAGGATCACCAATTTCTGTTGGAGATGTCCAAACCCCGGAATAGCGCATGGGCATGTCGTCTTCCTTCATCTCATCATAGGTGAGGTAGGTACCATCCGGTTTGCGTATGGCATTGAGGAAGTTCTCACAGCAAACCTTGATCGCGTTTCCCGTTACAACCTGGCTGCGGCTCCCTCCTGCTGCTCCCCCATCCGGTGCTTTGCCTGTGTCGTTCAGTTCTAGCCTGATCTGGTCAGGTCGCAGCCCCAACGGACGCAGTGCTTCATGCGCCGTGCCCAGCGCACCTGCGTCAGCTCCCTGGCCATGGTCACTCCACGTGGTTGAGAGTAATGCTCCGTAAGGCGTCCGTTCGATCCAGGCTTCAGCCGTATCCGGACCGTCTCCTCCAGCTCCATAAATACCGATAGACACACCAACACCCTTTTTCTTTTCCGGCGTTGATCCAGCCTCCGCCCGTTTCTTGGCTTCGAGGTATTTGGGACGAATAACATCGATCAAATCAGGCAGTGTAAATACCTCCGGCACCTGTCCGGTTGGAGTTGTGGCTCCGGGGCGGTACACGTTGAGATACCTGAATTCCAGCGGATCCATGCCGATCTTCTCAGCCAGTTCGTCCATTAACGATTCTGAGGCAAACTCGGTTTCAGGCGCCCCATAGCCCCTGAAAGGCGCACCCCATGCATGGTTGGTGCAAACAGTCCGTCCCCTTCCCCGGATGTTCTTGATGTCGTAACCGGCGCCGATAAACTGTGCTCCTTTGTGCGTCAACAAATCACCAAACTCTGAATACGCGCCGTGGTCCACGATCCAATCGGTTTCCATCGCGATGAGTTTGCCATCTTTGCCGGCACCCAGTTTGAGCCAGGTAAAGAAGGGTGACCGCTTGCCAGTATAGGTGATAAATTGCTCATAATCATATTCAAGATACACCGGGTGTTGCGTGGCGATGCAAGCGGCTCCTACCAGTGCTTCAATGGTCGGGCAGAATTTGTACCCGAATGTCCCGCCGGCGGTGTTTTGAACCATGCGGATCTGTTCAGCCTCCAGACCCAACCCATCTGCGATCATCAGCGCATGCAGGTACAGCGCAATGCTCTTGGAATGAATGGTCAGTTTTCCCTCTTCGTCATAATAGGCAAAACCCATATCAGGTTCGATCGTGAGGTGCGGTTGGCGTTGTGTGTAATACGAACCTTCTGCCTTGTAAACAGCGGATTCCATCAGCGGTTTCGTGTCTTCGCCCTTAACCACACCCTGGGTGAAATAAACATTCGGTGTCCCAGGGTGAATCTCAATGGCATCATCAGCCATCGCTTCCGGCGCGCTCATGTAAGCGGGCAATTCCTCGAGGTCGACTTTTACCTTCTCCACGGCGGCCAGGGCTTGTTCTTTTGTGTCAGCACAGACAATGGCAATTGCATCACCGTATTGAAAGACCTTTTGATCACAAAGGATTGGACGATCCCAACCGTCGCATTTGTTGGTTTCCCAGGTGACCAGGCCGTTGATCCTGTTCTTTCCCTTTATATCTTTGTGAGTTACCACTTTGAACACACCGGGCATTTTTTCTGCTTCGGTAATATCAATACCAAGAATATTGGCGTGGCTGACATTCGCCTGCACCAGGGCTAAGTGAAGGGTATTTGATGGCAATTTCAAGCCGAGGTCCGCACCGTAGTCCGCTGTACCGGTCACCTTGGCAACAGCTGATGGACGTGGATAAGCTTTACCCCAAATTCGACCATCCTCCGGCATCTTGAATTCAAGGCTTTCTACCGGTCGATCACCCCGCATTACAGCGGCGGCATCCATCACGGCATCAACAATGGGCTTGTACCCTGTGCACCGGCAGGCATTGAGGTTTTTCTGGAACCAGGTGCGAATATCTTCGCGTGTTGGTGCCGGATTTGAGTCCAGTAATGCCTTGGAGGAGACTACAAAACCGGGCATACAAAAACCACATTGAGCCGCGCCATGAAAAACCAGCGCTTTCTGGATAGGATGCATGTCCTTGGGTGTGCCAACCCCTTCGACAGTGGTTATACAGGCCCAATCCGGAACTTTTTTCATCTTGACGATGCAGGAGCGGGTAAGTTTGCCATCCATTATGACTGAACATGAACCGCAATGACCTTCATTACAGCCGACCTTTGTGCCTATCAGACCCAATTGCACACGGAGAACCTCAGCAAGAGATGCTTCGGGGTCAGCGATAATGATACGCGGAATTCCATTTACCATAATGCTTTTCTTGATCATGAACTCCTCCAGGCTGTTGTATTGTTTTATGCCACTGAATAGTTTAATTTTATACAGGTTCTTAATTTTGCACAAATGAAACTTGAGATTTCTGTTGAGAAGCTATTCTCTAAGGCAAGGAAAGGAAGTGCTAGTCGAACAGACCCAGCACCTCTGCCCCGCCCAACGCGAAAAGCAGCATCTTGGCTGTTTTGCCGATCCAGCTGAAAATTAGGTACTTCCACAAGGGCATGCGCAGCGCGCCGGCGACCATGCCGGCGATATCAAATACCGGGTTGGGCACAAAGGCCAGTACCAGAACAGTGAGACCGCCGTATTTTTTCATCCACTCGGTCACCCTGGTGTACCACTGCTTGTTTTCGATAATACCCTGTCCGCTGAAACCGGCAGCGTAACCTGAAAGTTCACCCAACGTCGCCCCTGTGCCAGCCGCAAGCGCCACCCAGTACGGGTTAAACACCGCCCCCATTGCCGAGGTGAAGAGAACACCGGGAACCGGCAGGATCAGGGTGGCGTTGGAGAGAAGTGATACCAGGAATATCCCCGGGTAACCCAGCGCCTCTAGATCCTTCACCCTGTCACGATTGAGTACCAGGAAAACGGTTAACGCGATAACGGCCAGGAGCACCAGGATCCTGACCACAGTTAAACGCCAACCGCTCAGTTTCTTCATGAAATGCTATCTTCGCGCAGCATTGATTCAATTCGGGCAATGACCATATCCATGGCCACTTCGTTTAATCCGCCTTCCGGGATGATCACGTCGGCGTAACGTTTTGAAGGTTCAACAAAATCCAGATGCATCGGCCTCACGGTAGTAAGATACTGCTTCACGACCATTTCAGTGGTGCGTCCGCGTTCTTCAATATCGCGCGTTAACCGCCGGATGAAGCGGATATCCGCGTCAGTATCCACAAAGATCCTTACGTCGAAAAGCGAGCGCAGCGCGGGTTCTGCGAAGATGAGGATTCCTTCCACAAGGATCACGCGCCTGGGCTCAACGTGCAGCGTCTCGCTGGTGCGGCTATGGGTGGTGAAATCGTACACCGGCACCTCGATCGGCTTCCACTCCTTCAGCGTCAGGATGTGCTCCCTCATGAGATCTGACTCGAGAGAATCCGGGTGGTCAAAGTTGACTTCCCGGCGCTGATTTATCGGCAGGTTGGTCAACTCCCGGTAGTACGAATCATGCTGCAGGTAAGCAATCCGCTGGGCTCCCACCTTTTTCAAAATGATGTCCGCGGCTGTGGTTTTGCCTGAACCCGAACCGCCAGCAATGCCGATCACAAGAGGGGTTTTATGTTTGGACATAAGTTTATTATATATGATAGCCGCAGGAAATCAGTATGAACGGTGAAAATTGTCAATACTTACCAAAAAAGTAAAGGAGGATCTTTAAATACTCCTCCAGCGTCAAACGCCGACCTTCCGGTGTGCGCCACCAGGTGGTGGAGCGGTACCAGTGCCCCACGACCGGCCGCACCTGAATAGAAATCCCGCTGCCGAGCAGTTCATTGCGGAAAATGATGCGGGTGCGCAGCGTGTGGAAGGGATCGGTGATGATGATCAGTGAATCCTGCGCGCGTTCCTCTGCCAGTGCTCTGATCGCCCGTGCTTCATCGACGGTGTTGGCAACCTGCATCTCCGTCACGATCACCCGCTCACCGGGGAATCCCTCCAACTGCGCCGCCCATAAAAGTGCATCACGCGCCGGTTCATCGGTATACGTGATGAATAGATAATCAACGAATTGATTTTCATACAACCAGGCGGCTTCTGAAACGCGGTCGCCGGTATCCCCACTTAGCGCCACTGCGCTGTCTGCGTCTTCAAGCGGATCAGCATAGATCAGGAACGCACCAATCCCGCGCAAAATCAATGGTGCGCTGAGAATCAATAGAACAAGTAATACAAGTAAGATCAACCCGCAGCTGCAGGTTGAGTTTCTTTTCTTTGAACCTGTACTCATTATTCCATTGTACCCTATCGAAGCGGGTGGTTTTTTATGATGATCGGAATGGAGACAACAGCATTTTATAGATCGATCTCACCATCCCCTTGTTCAAGTGCTTGAGTAACTGGGAATAAGAAAAGGGGTAAGGGAAAAAAGTATGGTACTTTCTAAAACCCTCACCCAATAATCGTCTTAAAAAAATTGAGCCACCGAAGGGATTCGAACCCTTGACCTGACGTTTACGAAACGCCTGCTCTGCCAGCTGAGCTACGGTGGCTTGCTTCAAACGCGGGAATTATAATGCACTCAAGGAACTGAGGCAAGCAAATAAGATGGACCTAGAAAAGCAGGAATGAGAGCAGCACAAAGAAGTACAGCGCAGCAGCGCCGTATTTACGTTCCAGAACGCTGCGGCTGCGGAATAAAATGAACCAGACTGAAACGGCGATCCCCGCGATCCCGAGGTAGCGGAAAGCACTGAATATCGTCTCCAACAGCACCGGCCAGCTGCCGCTCAGTTCAAGATTGGTGACATAGAGTTTTCCCAGCCAGTTCAGCAGCATCAGCAGGGTGAAAAAACGTAAACTCAGTGGAAAAACTTTGATCCAAAGAAAAACCACCACCAAGGCTGCAGCAGCCCAAAGAAGCCATCCGTTCCTGTCGTAGAGACCCAGCCTGCCGCTCAACCCCGAGTAGTTGATGGTCTGCCAAAGCAGCAGCCCGGAGAGCATCCCGAATGAAGCGCTGCGTGCTTCCGTCTGGTGCGGGGTAAGGGATTTATAAAGAAAGTAAACCCCTCCCGATATGAGAACCGCCAGGTAAAGGATCTCGCCAAGTGTATTCAGAGACCGAGCCGCTGGCAGGAAGATCAGAGAGGTGACCGCCAGGATCAGCAGCAACTGCAACGCGCCGCCGATGCCGTCCAGGATCTTGCTTACAGATTCGTTGATAAATCCATTCATGCCTTAATAAACACCTCGCATTGTGCGCAGTTACTTCATAACCCGGGCTATTCTCCTTCATTGCGCCGGTGAATGTGATCTGCTCGTTTTACGGCTCCTTTTCCGTACTTCTCACGTAATTCATCCAGTGCGGTCAATAACCTGCGTTCCTTCTCTGTGCCGGTCTCCCATAAAGTCAACTGATGTACCTGTTCCACCAGGTTTGCACCACCCACTCCAACCAGGCGCACTGGACGGTCAGGCTGCCACAATTTCATGAGCAGTGATTCAGCTTCTAACGCGATAACGCCATCCTGATCAGTAGGAGCAGACAAGGCAATCTGACGGGTGTGTGTGGTGAAATCAGACCAACGCAGTTTTATGCGGATGACACGAGCACATACTCCATCGCAACGCATACGGTAGCCCACCTTGGCTGCCAGGTCGTGAAGCGTCCTGCGTAGAAAAGCCAGGTCCGTGGTATCGCGTTCGAAGGTGACCTCCTGGCTGATCGATTTTGCCTCGTACGCTACGGTCACCAGACGGTTATCGATCCCCTGCGCGTGCAGGTGCAGGTCAGTAGCGTATTTTCCAAATCGCCTTTCCAGTACATCCGCCGGGCAATTCGCTATATCCCCGATCGTATGCAACCCCATTTCTGCCAGGCTGGCTTCCATCTTTGGCCCAACTCCCCACATAGCCTTCACCGGCAGTGGTGCCAAAAAACCAAGTTCAGAACCCGCGGGTACACTGAGGATTGCCTGGGGGTATCCCGTCGATAAACTACGCGCCTTGCCTGTATCTGTGGCGATCTTTGCCACCAGTTTATTGCCGGCTGCACCGATGGAACAAGGCAAACCTGTCTCTTTTTTTACCCTCGCTTGCAGCTGTTGCGCTATCTCCTCTACCGGCTCAGGCAGATCGGTCACGTCAATGAAGGCTTCGTCCACTGAAACCTGCTCGACCAACCCGCTCAACTGGTGCAGGATCTCCATGACCTGCTGCGATTTGCCCGCATAGTCAGAGAAGTTGTTTGAGATCAGGATCATATCCGGGCATAAGCGCAATGCCTGCCCGGTGGGCATGGCAGAGTGAACTCCTTTTTTTCGTGCCGGGTAGGAACAGGAACATATCACCCCGCGCTGCCCGACCTTGCCCCCAACAGCAAATGCCTTGCCTGCGAGCGAAGGGTCCTTAAGCTCCTCAACCGCGCAGAAAAACGCGTCCAGATCGAGATGAAGGATCTTACGATTTCTGCTTGTTTTCATACTTTTCATTAGTGTAGCACTTTTGTTCTAATTGTCAAGCTGAAAAAACTGCCGGTCATTCACCGACAGTTGATATCAAATAAATTACTTTATCCACTCATTTCGTCTTTCAGCGCGGTGATCGGCGGGATGGGCGTGGGATCAGTGTCGTACGCCATGGCCAGATAGTAGGCCAGGTAATCACCAAAGAACAGCGCGTTCCACAATTGCGCCAGGTGGGTTTCTCCCCTGGCGTTGATGATATCCGTCCCGATCCCCTCCAGCATCAAGATCTGCCGGGTTTTTTCTATGCGCAAAATGTTGCGCGGGTGCTCCGCGTCAGCCTGGATAAACAGGCAATATTCCCGTTTTTCATTTTCTGATGGATTCCATATGCCGGTCAACGAATTGTGATCAGCCTCCGGAATGTACTCAAATGAAGCAAACGCCTTTGCCACCTCGTTTATCTGGGTCTTCCATCGGCGCGCAACTGGTGACATGAAACCACTGGCATATACAGAGATATGACGCCCGATCAATTGCCCGGCGAGTCTTTTGGCAGGATTCCGTAAAACAGGAACCTGGGCTGCAATGTTTTCCTGTAAAGCTCTCATCCCATCTACAGCGCCTTTGACTTCCTGATCAGCGTCAGGCAGCAAACCCAACCTGGTCAACAACGCCAGCAGCAGCCCGAAAGAAAATCCCACCGCTGTCCGCGGTTGTCCGTGATGATCAAATTTCCACACCGGCACCTGGTTTATTTTCGCCGTTGCTTCAAGCTTGCCACCTGTACAGATGGCGAGAAGCTGACAGCCGTTTTTCAACCCCATCTCGAACGCAGAAAGGACTTCCTCGGTATTGCCGGAGTGCGAAGAGGCGATTACCAGTGTTCCCGGTCCAGCGGCAAAAGCCGGCAAACCGTAATCCCGATGCACGACCAAAGGCACTTTTAACCTGTCAGCAGTATACGCTGCCAGAAGGTCACCGCCAATGGCTGATCCTCCCATCCCTGCCAGCACGATGTACTGAAAAGGTTTAATATCAGGTAATAGCAGGTTTTGCCCGTGCCGCCATGCCTCTTCCAACTGGGAGGGCAGACTCGAAATGTGCCCCAGCATATCTTCATGGTCTACCATGGTGAATTGCTGGTGGTTATTTAAATCCATGTATCATCCTCGATGAAAATGATTTTTCGCGCGAATTTTGATGAACAAAAACACCAGAGCAGGGTCACTGCTCTGATCACCTTACCTATTTGAGTTTTTTCACCAGTTCCAGGAACTCGCGGTATTCTTCTTCAAACAAATGAATCGTTACATTATTCAGTTCCAGGTTATAGGTGGTTTCACCGTCCGGTTCTGCTGCAGACCAGACCGCGTAGCTTTCGGTCTCTGCGATAGTCGTTACTTTTGGTTCGTAATTGTCAGTCATTTTTATCTCCTTTAGTTTTACCAGGTTCTACTGGTCGATTTGATCGGATTCGATCCCTCAGGTTGGTGAAGAACTGCTGGATGCGTTTCATCGATTTTTTCACGCGCTTCCAATTGCGTTTGAATATTACCGGCAGCGGGTCCGGTGCCCTAATAACCTTAAGGTCCACCCAAGGGTCCTGGTCTGAGAGCTTTCGCACCAGGTAAGTCAGTATAAGTTTTACTGAAGCCAGCACCGGCGCAGCCAGCAGAATGCCCAGGAACCCAAACAGGCTGGCTGAAATAATGACCATTACCAGTACCGCAGCCGGATGGATGGCCAGTGCATCAGACATTACCCGCGGTACAACAAAATTATCAAGTAGAAAATCCGACAACCAGGCGCAGCCCACAACCAGCAGGGCATACGGGAACGCCTGCATCCCCATGTGATGGGTCTGAAAGAGCGCCACCAACCCATAGGTCGTCCAAGCGACGAACGGGCCAACATAAGGCACAAAACGCGCCAGCCCGGCCAGCAGCGCTAGCAGGAAGAAGTACCGGACGCCTAGTATGCTGAGCAGAATAGAATAATACGCGACCGTTATTCCAAAAATGAGAAGCTGTCCGCGCAGAAAAGCGTTCCAGATGTGCCCCAGCTGACTGCCCAGTTTGCGAATATCCATCTCATAACTGGGTATCGCGATCCGTATCAGGCTTGCCCTGTTGCTTTCAGCCAGGATGAAGTATGAGATAAGCAGGATAAAAACCAGCCAGGTAAGGGTTGAACCGATGCCTGATGCCAGTGAACCAATAAGACTGCCTAACTGTGAAAGGATCGGCTGCACGATCCCTGCAACCTGCGACCAGAGGGTCTCCAGTTCAAGCTTTGACAGATCGAATTCAAATGGTCCAACTGCTAGAGGTTTACTGGAAATTTCCTCAAAAAAGCCGGGTAGATCGGTGATCAGACCCTGGATCAATTTGATCAGGTTTTGCACCTGTTCAACGATCGAGATGCCGCCCCATGTCAATAGACCAATGATAATTGCGAACAAGAGCAAGAAAATGACGGTTGTAATGAGGCGCCACGGGATCTTTAATTTCTTATTAAAAAAGGTTGCCACCGGGTGAAACAAGTAGGCCAGAAGCACCGAGGTAAGCAGAGGTGCAAGAATATTCTGGAAACGGATCAGCAGCAGGATGATGATGCCGGCCAATGCCAAACCCACCACCAGTTTCGTAGTGGTTGACCAGCTTGGCGACGAAGGTTTCTCTTGAAGAGTCATTAAGCTAATTATAAGTGATAGTGGTTAAAAAACGAAACTGGCTTGTTACAGCCAGTTTCAGATTTATTCATCTATTTCTTATGGACACGCGCCTGGTTGAATCGAATTAAAGATTCCCGGGAAGAGCGCGCAGTAACTGTCGGTTACTTCAATGAGAATCCATGGAATGATGCAGAAGATGAGCAGGATTCCCACCACCACAAGCAGCGCGACCAACCAGCCGGATTTCTTCCTGGCAGGAGGTGCCTGGTAGACCGGAGCTGCCGGGGTCGGGGGTGTATAAACCGGTTGTACCGGCTGCGGCTGCACATATTGAGGCGCTGCGGCTTGTTGCGGTATGAATTGTGGAGCAGCGGGTTGTTGAGGAGAATACTGGGGGACCGCCGGTTGCGGAGGTACATAGCGGGGTGCGGCTGGTTGTGGCGGAATGAACGGTTGCGACCCGGGCGCAACAGACGTGGGAGGTTCTGCCGCCGGTCGTCTGAATGCTGCCACCGTCGCATTTGGGTCAATAGACGCGGCCTCAAACTTCAAAAAAACTTTTTCGCCAATCGTAATGAATTCACCGGGATTCAGCAGAACCGGCGCGCTCAAACGCTGCCCGCGCAGGAATGTACCATTTGTGGAACCCAGGTCCTCCATGGCATAGGTATTTCCGGTAAGCACCAGTCGGGCATGCCGGCGTGATACCTCAGGATCATTGATCACTACATCATTGCTCAGATCCCGTCCAAGGAATATTTCGGTTTTCTCAAGCGGGTATTCTGTTCCCGCACCGCTTCCGCTCTGAAGAATCAAACGAAAATTTACCATATGCTCCTCCTTGTTATTCTATTAGTTTAGCAATTGTGAGAAAGAATGTCAACGAATAAACTGGAATCCCTGATTTTTAATGGACATCCACGAATTCTGCAAGGACCCTGCTGCTCCATTTGGATTGCAGGCACTTGATTAATCAAATAGATTTTCTAAGGAGGCAAACCTGTGATGGTTAACGCAAAGGATATGACCAAATGCACAGGATACCAGGTAATTCGATTGAGGGGGAAAAAAAGACCCCACCATGCCGTGTGCTGCGTAGTTTTGAACCTGCCGAAGCAGGTGGATCCTGCCACAGAGACCCGCCTTGGCCGAAGCCTATCGCGTTACCCTGTTGAGTGAAGGATCCCTTTCAAAAGTGTTGGCTCAAAACCGGTGTCGCATCATCACGAACACAGCAGGGTGACTTTTTTATACCATGATTTAGTTAAAATGTGTAGATAAGACCGCTGACACCTCAAATACGGTCCACGAAAAACGGATAAAATTACAGGTAGACATGGTTAACCCGATCCGATCGTTCATCGCCATCCCGCTTACCATCGAAATCCATCGTAATCTTGAAGCCTTTATTCAAGCGTACGGACTCAACAATCGCGAATCCGGGTTTCGCCCTGTCAAACCGGAAAATATCCATCTCACACTTAAGTTTCTAGGAGATGTGGAACCTGTCCGCATCCCGGTCATCAGTAATCAGCTGGAAAAAGTGGCAAAAACTTTCAGCCCGATCAAAGTCTCAGTTCGCGGTTTAGGAGCTTTTCCCGGATGGAAGAAACACCCTCGGGTTCTCTGGGTGGGGATTCAACCGCTGCAACAAATCCAATCCATCTTCCATGCAGTTGACAGGATCACAACAGCGCTCGGTTTTCCGCCGGAGAACAAACCGTTTTCTCCCCATCTTACATTGGCGCGCGTAAACCAGCAATCTAACAATCCGCGTTTTGATGAAACCATTGATCGCATGATGAACATTGAACCTGAACCGGTTTTCGGGGAGATGATCGCAAACGAGATCATCCTTTATAAATCGCTGCTGCAACCCACTGGACCGGTGTATACCGTGCTTTCCAGGTATGCATTTATCGGGTAGAACATTTATGTTAGAATTTATGGAAATACTCTTGAAGAGGTGAAACCTGGACCCACTCGAAAAAGCCCATAAAATTGTGAATTTCCTGGAAGAAAAAAAAGCTGAAAAGATCGTCCTGCTGGATCTCCGTGAACTAACCACATTTACAGATTACTTCATACTTTGTAATGGTACAAGCGACCGTATGCTTCAAGCGCTTGCCACTACTTTACGCGAGTATGTGAAAAAAGACCTTGAATTCATCGTGAACATAGAAGGAGAATCAAGGGATGGCTGGCTGGTTGCCGATCTTGAAGATATTGTTGTGCACCTTTTCTCCCCTGAATTGAGGAATTACTACAAACTTGAACAACTCTGGGGTAAAGCAAAGACCATCCTCACCTTGCAATAGAAAAGAGCGGAAGGTCACCCTTCCGCTCTCGCTTTTCTAGAAACTTGCCAGAATTTCAGCGCTGTGATCCGCGGGTTTCACGTTTTCAAAAACCTTAAGGATCTTCCCATCCTTGCCGATGACGTAAGTGGTGCGAAGAACACCATCATACTCTTTGCCGTACATCTTTTTCTTCCCCCAGGCGCCGTACAGCTCCAGCACTTTGTGTTCCTCATCCGAAAGCAGTGAAAAAGGCAGCAGATACTTGGCCTTGAACTTCGCGTGAGATTTAGGAGAGTCGGGGCTGACACCCAAGATGACCACATCGGTCTTTTCATAAGCACTGTAGTCATCTCTGAAATTACAGGCCTCAGTGGTGCAGCCTGGAGTATCGTCTTTGGGGTAAAAATATAGCACGACATTTCTGCCCAAGTATTGCGAGAGCTTGTGTACCTTACCAGTTTCATCCGGTAATGAAAAATCAGGGGCTATTGTATTTTCTTTTAGCATTTTAATTCCTCCTATTTTTATCCAATTATATCAAGGGAAAGCTGCCGAATTCAAGACCACAAGGGAACCTGTATAAGGTAAGCCATCATGAGCACCAGACCCAATCCCATCCACAATAACAACTTCCATCCCGGCTTTTGACCGTTTGCGATGCGCAGCATCTGCCATACTTGATGCACGCCAAGCGGCAGCGCCAACAGCACCGGCCATGTTAAAGACCATGGCAAACCAAGCAGCAGGAACACACCCACCAGCACGAAGGCTCCCAGGATGAGCAGATTGTGCAGGATCACGCCCTTCTGCCAGCTTATGCGTGTGAGCAGGCTCTTGCGCGCGTGCATGATGTCAAAACCATAGTCCCTGAACGCGAATTCGATCTTTACGGCCAGGTAGATCAGTAATAAGGGAATGGTAAGTTGTAATAGGAGGATCGGAACGTTCATCTTTTGCAGGCTGACCGCTAATCCCGGCACCAGGTTTACTGTAACGATCCCCTCCACCAGATCACCATATCCACTCCTGTCCATCCTTAGCGGTGGTGATGCGCTGAAGAAATTTCCCAGCAGAGCTAAGCCCAGGATCAATAGACCTGCCGGGGATAGCCCTTCACGCGCGATGAGTATTGCGGTAAGGGCAGCCCCGCCAGTTAGAACCAGCAACGAGTACTGCAACAGTAAGTTACGTTTAACCCGCTTTAGTACCTCCCAGGTTTTATCATCACGGTTGAGTGTTGAAAATGAAGAATCCGGATGATCAAAAAACGCGTTTAAAAGATACCGCATTCCAGACATAAAAAGGCAGAGGAAGATACCCAGGACGAGATTGATTACGTCCAGGTTGCCTCCCAAGTAATGCACCAGGCTTACCCCCAACGCATAAGTAAAAATGATGGGAATTAGCCAGTAGACCCTGAATAACTGAAAAAAATTTGTTCTTCCTGAATCGTTCACCATTGAGACTTCCCGATCATTGACATTGAACAACCTTGAGTACCCGGGTTCAAAACGTGATTCTATTATATACTGCACTATATTGGTTCTGGAGAAGCGTGATGATATTGAATCTACCCAAATCTTTTCGAATTAGCCCTGAAGTACTTCACGCGCTTGCGAATGGGCAACCGGTGGTCGCTCTGGAATCAGCGGTCATCAGTCACGGGTTGCCCCGTCCCCGCAACGCTGAACTCGCATTAACCTTGGAGTCAATCATGCGTGCCCAGGGAGTGACCCCTGCCACGATCGCATTCATTGTAGGAAAAATTGTCATTGGCGCGAGTGAATCCGAAATCAGACACCTGGCTGAGGATGATGCTGCCGTAAAAATAAACCCGCGAAACATTGGTATTGCCATCAGCAAGGGGCTGAGCGGTGGCACGACCGTAGCTGCCACTCTGATCGCCGCCAGTACAGCCGGGATCAGGGTTTTTGCCACAGGAGGGATTGGCGGTGTTCACCGCGGAAATCCCTTTGATGTTTCAGCTGATTTGCATGAACTGGCGCGAAACACGGTCATCGTAGTCTGCGCTGGTGCCAAAGCCATTCTTGATATCCCCGCTACACTTGAAAACCTTGAAACCCGCGGTGTACCAGTGCTGGGCTACCAGACCGATGAATTCCCCGGGTTCTATACCAGGAGCAGCGGTTTCAAAGTAGATCAACGGGTTGATTCTGCGCAGGAAGCCTATAAAGTTGCTACTGCGCACTGGGATGCCGGGCTAACAAGTTCTATTCTGGTGTGCAATCCCATTCCGGGTGAGAGCGCACTGGATAAGGCTCGGATCGATGACGCCATTGACAAGGCCATCGAATCCGCCAGGCGTAAGGGTATCAGTGGCACAACGCTCACACCTTACCTGCTTGAAAAACTGAATAAAGCCACAACCGGCCAAAGTTTGCAGGCGAACCTGGCGCTATTGGAAAACAACGCCCGCCTCGCGGCAGAGATCGCCGGGTGCTTCGCCAGACCAAAACTGGTTCGTTTTTAGATCAGGGTGCAGGGGGTTCAGGAGTTGAGGTGACCGCTGCTTCATCAGGAGGTTGCGCTCCAGTCGCAGTTGGAATGTCGCTGATCAACGGTTCTTCACCAAGGATTCTGAACGTGCCTGAAACCTTCCAGGTCTGCCCAACAAAAATCCGCACTTCGTACACCCCCGGCAGCCAAGCTTCGACAGGCCTGGTGCAATCTGTATAGCCGTACCCGCCAGGAGCGTAATCCCACGCCTTGGTTTCTGAACAGATAATCTCCTCCCCGTACAACCACACCGCCGTCCATTGCACACCAACAGCCATGCGATCATAAGAGAAACCACCAAATAGCGTGCTGACCGGTAGATCAAACTCGGTAAGTGATTCAGTTACCACCCCGTCTTCAGTTGTGTCAGAAAAACTCAGCGGACTGAAAATGGCGCTCGCGTCCGGTCCGACTGGTGTCTGGATGGTCGCCTGGATGAAATCAGGCAGGGCAGGCGTGTATGTTTGAGATAAAGTCAAGGTAATCGTCGGCGTGTAGGTCATCGAGGGAGTGTTGGTGACCGTGGGGGTGATGGTGATGGTAGGGGTCAGGGTGATGGTGGGTGATGGAGGAAAGTAGCGGTATACCAGCGGTTCTCCAAACCGGAATATTAGAAAACCCGAGAGCAGCAAACCCAGCGCCAGCAGCACCAACCGCCAGCCGTGATAGATCAGCAGCTGCCGTTTTTGATAAAACAGCAGCTTGTGACCCGCTTTAATGGATTTCACTGCCATGAAAATGCTGATGACAGCAAAAATCGCCAGCAAGCCCAGGATCACCTTCACGGTTGTGGCAACATCAATATTCAATGCTCATCTCCAACAAAGCATTATAGCACGTGGAAAAATGCCATCCAGCGAGAGGTCATTTTTGAAGCAAGGAGAGGTAAGGTTCGGCAAACAAGGCGGGAGTGCCGCCTGTATGCCAGAAGAGCACGTTTTCTTCCTTTTTAAGGAATCCTTTTCTGATCAAATCGATAAGCCCGGCAGCCGCCCGCCCTGTGTACACCGGGTCCAGCAGGAGTCCCTCTGAACTGGCAAACAACTTGATTGCTTCAACCTCGGGTTTATCCATCACACCGTAACCGCCGCCTATGTAATCATCGTCCACAAGGATCGCATCCCCGCCAACCGGATCCAGACCACTTAACTCAACGCCTTCAAGAATCAGGTTAGTAATAATCTGCCTTAATTCAAGTCCGCTGCCTTCGATACAAATCCCCAGGATTTTGCCTTTGAAACCTGCTGACTGCGCTCCGAGGAGCATGCCCGCCTGGGTACCGCCGCTGGATGATGCGGTGACGATCCAGTCAAATTGCTCCCGGCAGGATGATAGTTCCTTCATCGCTTCAACATAGCCCATCAACCCAACCGCGCTGGAGCCCCCATAAGGGATCTTGTAAGGCCGCTGCCCATTCTGCTGCAACCTGGCGATGGTCTCTTCCAATACCTGCAGGCGGTTGTCGCGCGTCGCCCAGACGATCTCTGCGCCGAACAGCTTATCAAGCAAAAGGTTACCGCCTGCAAGCGGGGGTTCATTCCCTGAAAGCACCAGGATGCAGGCGTAACCAAAGCGCGCAGCCAGGGCGGCAACCTGCCGGCAGTGGTTGGACTGTATGGCGCCCACGCTGACAAGCGTATCCGCTTGCCGGGCACGCGCCTCCGCCAGCAGGAACTCCAGTTTTCTTGTTTTGTTTCCCCCAAAACCCAACCCGGTCTGGTCATCGCGCTTGCAAAACAACTGCGGCCCCCCCAATGCAGCGGTGAGGCGCGGCAGGTATTCGATGCGGGTTGGAAGATGCGCCAGTTGCACCCTGGAAATACTCATAACACCTCCTGCGTCAACTTTTTTCTGCGAAAGAATCTGGTAATGGAAAGCACACCAGGAATCACCTGGTGATAAACTCGATAAAGAAATGGATTCAGTGGGTAATCCCAGGCGCCGATCGTGCGCACCAGCTCCGCTCCCAGACCCTCTTTAAAGCGGTACACTCCATACATCGGGTCGGATTCTACCGGATCCTCTGGTGCACCCCACAAATCGTAGATGGAGCAGCCTTTTTCACGCGCCAGGCGCATGGCTTCCAATTGCAGCAGGTAATTGGGCATTTTCTCGCGGTGCTGCCCGGTTGACATGCCATACACAAACCAGGCACGGGAACCGAAGAACATCAGCACCAGACCGGCAATGGGTTGGTCAGCGAATTCCGCGACCAAACCTTCCGCCATTCCCGCCTGCATGAAGCGCGACCAGACGTCGATATAATAATCTTCAGAACGGATAATAAACCCATCACGGTGAGCGGTTTCAGCAAACATGTGGTAGAGCGTGGTCAGATCTTTAACCGAGGCTTTTCGTACCACCACACCGCTCTTTTCTGCCACCCTGATGTTGTAGCGGGCTTTCTGCTTCATCCGGCCCAACCAGTTGGGTTCGTCTCCATCCAGGTTCAACAGCATGGTATTTCTGAACTGGATCTGTTCAGGTGAAGAGCGCCATCCGCGGTCAGATAGTATTTCCGGTATCATTTTTTCGTTGCTGCTCTGTGCAGGGTTTTCAGTTGCTACCAGGACTTCGGGGTCTATCTTCAGGAAGACCAGCCTTCTCTCCCTGGTGATCCGTTCAAGATCCGTGATGACCCGGTCCACCAATCCGCGGTCTGTCCAATCCATGAGCGGACCCCTGGGGATGTACCCGATACTGACTCGCGGACCGAATTTTAGTAAGCGAGTTGACCGCGTAAGTAGTTGCGCTGCCGCGACCACCTTGCCCGTTTCGTCCTGCCAGGTGAATTCTTCGTTTTTCCATCCCACCTGCGTTTTTACCGCCGCCCACTCCTTAGTTTGAAGGAAGCTGGCTCCAGGAAGTCCGCGTATGGTGTTGTTCCATGAGTCTATATGATACATTTGTCAGTATTATTTCGTGTTAGTGATCCAATCATTGATTTCCCGCTCCGCGCTCATCCCTGCCAGCGGAAGCAAGCCAATCTCGGCTGGTGTGAAGAACCGCACTGAAGGGGTCTCATCACTGGGGATTAACTTGCCATCGATGATAGAAGCATCATAAAGCAGGATTATCACATTTCCGCGGGGGTCAGAGGTATCCAGATAACAATCCACCAGCTTTCCTGCCCGCACCACCAGGCCGGTTTCCTCCAGCGCTTCCCGCTCTGCTGCTTCGCGTGGTGCCTCATCCACCTCCACGTATCCTGCGGGCATATGCCACTTTCCGCGCCATGGGTCGATACCTCGCTGGACGAGGAGGAGAAGACCATCCTTTACTACACGCACTCCAGCACTGACCTTCCACTGGTGATAGAAGATCATCCCGCACGCTGTGCACACATCACGTAAACTACCTTCGATGATGCGTTTTTCAACCACTGAACCGCACTGCTGGCAGTAATTGATCATGGTTACCCGGCCTGCCCGCCCCTCAGTCTCAAGTATGTGGTATAGATACGGTACATCCTCTCGTTGTAAATCTTGTCCCAGGCTCCCACACTGCGTTTCACCTGCCCGCCAAAACCGCGTTTAAACCGGTAAACACCCCAAAGACCTTCATGTGATGGTTTTTCATTGAAGGTCTTTTCAAGTTCCTCTTCTTCCAGGTCGGGGATGCCCCATAGATCATAATACTTGCACCCCCTGCTTTTCGCCCATTTCATCGCTTCCCACTGGATCAGGTAAGTCGGCATTCGGTTGCGTTCGAGGTCGTAAGAAGCCCCGTAAAGATAATAAGCGTTTTCGCCAGCGCGCACCGCCATGAGTGATGCCAGAGCCTGGTGGCCAAAATATGCGGTCAGCAGCTCACAATTCCCCTGAGCACCAAGCAGATCGTAAACTCCCTGGTAATAAGCCCGGGTATGCACACTGAACAGGTCGCGTTCGGCAGTTAAAATCGCCATGCGGTGAAACTCGGTGACATCATTGGAGCTCTTTACAACAACCCCCTTTTTCTCAGCCAGGTGAATGTTGTAACGCGTTTTTTGTTTCATGCGGGCGAGTATTTCCTCTTCGGTGCCTTCCAGCGATACCATTACCGTGCGGCGTGGTTGTAACGGCCTGGATTCAATGAATCCCTCGAGGAAAGCGAGCGTCTTCTGATCCTCTCCCTCAAAAATATCCGGTTCAATTTTTAGAAAGATGGCTTTATTCTGCCGGCAAACCGCATCAATTTCCCGTACAAGAGCTTCACTGCAACCGATCGGTCCCTTGGGCAGGTAGGCGATGCTGAAGCCGAAAGGTAATTTTCTAAAGAGGACCTGGGCTCCAACCGCCCCGTCGATCAACCTTACAGGCTTCCAACCGAATCGCGATTTAAGTTCACCCCAATCACCTGTTTGTAGAAAATGGGCGTTGGGGTATTCTTTGAGAAAATCTTTCCATTGTGCGCTAGACTGGTTCATGATCATTCGATCGAGAGTAGTTCTGGCGGTGGCGTACTTCCCAGTGAAGCTCCAGGGATCGTTTCATCGATCAAGCTTATGATCTCTTCAGCCTTACCCTCATCCGCGAGCGTGAGCAGCTGGTCGATCCGGGCTTTCAGTTCCTCGCCGTGCAGATTTGTGGGGTCATCAAATTGATAGATATCAGGATGCTGGGTGGGCTCGAACTGGTTGCCCTCCTCCCAGAGATCCTCGCTCAGCTTTTCTCCAGGGCGGATGCCTGTAAAAACAATTTCAATATCCTTTCCCGGTTCCAGGCCTGAGAGGCGGATCAGATCTTCAGCCAGGTCGAGGATGCGCACCTGCTGCCCCATGTTGAGCACAAAGGTTTCTCCGCTATTGCTCATTCCAGCCGCCTGTAATACCAGGTACACAGCCTCCGGGATGGTCATAAAGTAGCGTTTCATATCCGGATGTGTGATGGTCACGGGACCGCCGGTGGCAATTTGATGTTTGAACAGAGGCACCACACTGCCGCGGCTGCCCAGCACGTTGCCGAAACGAACCACACAGTACGCGTGACCAGTTCTCGCAGCCGCGTCCAGCACAATCATTTCGGAGAAGCGCTTGGTCGCGCCCATGATGTTCGCCGGGCGTATGGCTTTATCAGTCGAGATCATCACCAGTCTTTGAATAGCGTTTTCTTCACATGCGCGAACCACATTCAGCGTTCCGCGTACGTTGTTGTCAATCGCCTCGTCCACGTTCATTTCCATCAAAGGCACATGCTTATGTGCTGCTGCGTGGAAGACAATATCCGGCTTATGCAACGCAAAGATGTTGTGAATGCGCTGGTAGTCACGCACGTCTGCAATCACCGGTGTAAGGGCAAGCGAGGGTGAGTTTTCCTGAAGTTCAAGAAGGGATTCAAAGATACTGTTTTCGCCATGCCCAAGCAGGATGAGGTGTGAAGGCTGCCAGCGTGCGATCTGCCGGCATAATTCACGCCCAATGGAACCGCCAGCACCGGTAACCATGACGCGCTTGTCGGTCAACGTCTGGCCGATCAATTCCTCCTGCATATGCGCCGGCTGACGGCGCAGCAGGTCGGTAATATCCACCTCGCGTAAACGGTTGATGCTGACCTTGCCCCCGATCAATTCATAAAGACCGGGCATCGTTCTGAAGGGAATTCCCCTCAGGCGGCAGACATCGGCGATCATTCGAACGACCTTACCGCTGGAGCTGGGTATGGCAATAATCACTTCTTCGATCTTACGGTGCTCAAGTACCTTGCCAATGTCAGCAAGCGTCCCGACCACTGGAATGCCATGGATCTGTTGTTTCAATTTCGCGGTGTTGTCATCCAAAAAGCCGACCGGGGTGAGGTTGAGATCCGGATTCTTTTGCAGTTCACGCACCACCAAAGCACCGGCATCACCCGCGCCGATGATCAGCGACCGTTTCGCCTGCTTGTTCCTGATCGAACTGGAAACAGTGCTCACATTATCTGCGATGAGGCGGATGGTGAAACGTGTGCCGCCGATGAGAAATATCGAGAGCAGCCAGTCGATGATCAGCACGGAACGTGGAAAACCGTTGAATGCTCTGAACGTCAACAACAGGATCATAATGACCGAAACCAGAATAGAAGCGCTGGTTACCGCGATGATGATCAGGCGTAATTCTTTTGTGCTGGCATAACCCCATAAGCGCCGGTACAAACCGAACAGGTAATAAATCGGGATCTTGATCAACAATGAAACCGCGATCATCCAGTAAGCTGAGGGCAAGTAAAAGAAGAAAAGCGCGCCGAGCTCAAGCCGTAAAGTGTAAGCCCCGAGCACAGCGATGACTGTGAGGATGATGTCAATAATGACCATGTACCTGTTGCGCATGTTGGGTTTTGTTCTCATCACAATCCTTTGAATCCCAGCACCGCCCCTACAGTCCTGAGGATAATGGTCAGATCCAATAATAAGTTGCGGTTTTTGATGTAATAAAGGTCATATTCAAGCTTTACAGCGGTGTCCTCAACGGTCGAAGCGTAGCGCTGGTTGATTTGCGCCCAACCGGTGAGCCCCGGACGCACAAAAAGGCGCGCCCGGTAAAAAGGCAGTTCCTGCTGGAATTTGTTCACCAGTTCGATCTGTTCTGCTCGCGGACCGATGATACTGTTCTCTCCGAGGAGAATATTCCAGCACTGCGGAAGCTCATCCACGTGGCTGCGGCGCAGCAGCCTACCCACACGGGTGATGCGCGCGTCGTTTGCTGAAGCCGTCCGTGCCACACCATCCTTTTCAGCGTCCTGGTACATGGTGCGGAATTTGAAAATCTTATAAGGTTGACCGTGCTTGCCTACACGCATCTGCGAATAGAGCACCGGAAAACCTGAATCTACAATAATGGACAAAGCGATGAGTGGATAGAGCAGGACTAACAGGAGCAAACCCAAAATGCTGCCAGCGATGTCAATAAGGCGTTTTACGCTTTCATAGACGCCTGTTGTATGTGTTTGATCGATGAACGAACGAAGTATCCAGTCGGATTGCAGTAAAAAGATCGGCACCCTGCCAAAAACCTCTTCGTAAAGGGTGGGCATCGAGGTAACTTCGATATCCTTCTCTGCCGCGTTGAGGATGGCGCGGAATAACCCCGGTTTAAGCTCGCCGGATATGGCGAAGATCAGATCGGTGATGTCCAGCTGCTCGATCAACCCGGTCATCATCTCAGCAGAACCAAGCACCCTGTAACCATTGATCTCTTGGCCTTGTTTTTCGAGGTCATCGTCAATGTACCCGACGAGTAGAAAAGGTCCTGTTTGCACTTCCCGCAGCATGGAAGCCAGCGTAGATCCAGCCTTACCGGCACCGATCATCAAAGCCCGGCGCATGAAGACTGGTGCGGTGAAGATACGGATGTAGAGCAAACGCCATGCAAAAGTCAGGATGGTGGCAGCAATTATGAAAATAAAGACACCGCGCCGCGGCAGCGAATTCGGTTCGGAGATGAAAAAGATAAGCAGGTAAATGATGAAACTGACGCCAGCCGCGGTGGCGATCCCGCGGATCACATCCTCCCGCCGGTTGGCTTTGCGGATGTCGTAGATCTCAATAAGAAAGATGATCCAGAGAAATGGCAGTAGGTAAAACCAGAACGGAGCGCGCTGCCCCAGGAATGCCCATGAAAAATCCAGCCAATCCTTTTGTCCCCAAAAGTACAACCCGACAAAAATCGCTATGTAGGTTACGAGCAAATCGCCAAGGAACAGGATCGCCTGTCTCTCGCCATCGCGAATGCGCCAGCGTTTTTTCAGTTGAGGTTTTTCAATGGCCATTCTTCAGACCTGTAAGCAAATGTTTGATCAAACTCCACAACAAACCGCTTCCCCAGGCAAAATGCATGGTAATAATGGCAGTTGGAATCCCGGGAATAAGGTTTATCCTTTTCCGTTTTATGGCAGGTTTGATAGACCCGGCCAGAAGAATCGCGAGGTAGAGGCAGATCACCCCTGCCAGCAGGATCCGCGCGAGCGCCCAGAATGTGGACAATAATAATAACATCAAAATACCTGAAACAAAAACGGGTGGCAGCGCCTGCCGCCAGCGCAGTGAAGCGGGGTAACGCAGCAGCATCTTGAATTTCCAGAACCCGTACGCGAAGTATTGCCTCGCCAGGGATGTCAAATCCGGGCGGGAGTAGTAACCCACCCTAATACTCGGGTCAACCCAGATCTTCCCGCCAGAACGCCTGACCCGGGTATTAAATTCATAATCCTCGTTGATGCGCAGAGTTTCATCATAACCACCGATGCGATCGATCAGCGTACGCCGGTAAGTGCCAAAAGCGACCGTATCAGCTACACCCGGCTTTGTAGCCGTGCGGTATCGGGCATCCCCAACACCTAACGGGTGCGCCGTGGCAACTGCGATCGCGTGCCCAATCCAGGTGTCACTTCCAGGGCGGATATCGATGACCCCACCTACGTTTTCACCGTAACCTGCAAGCAGGGCTGCGAGCGATTTTTCTATGTAGTCCGGAGCGGGAATCGCATGGGCGTCCATGCGGCTCAACACCATCCCGCTGGACTCGGCTATCGCCTGATTCAGCGCCGCCGGGATGGTGCGCTGCTGATTGTCTACTACCGTAATGCGTAATTGCGGATGCGCGGATTTGAACCCATCGATCTGCTCGCGGGTCCGGTCAGTTGAAAACCCGTCCGCGATGACCACCTCCACCTTATCGGTGGGATAGGTTTGAGCGAGGATGGCATGAAGCAGCTCCCCGATCGTGCCTTCCTCGTTGTAACAGGGTATGATGACCGATACGCTTACCGGTTCCATTTTTTTATTAATTCACCTGTTTCCAGCTGGTTTTCAGCATTCACCATCTTTACACAATAATGCGACAACTTCGATTTCGATCAGGGCATCTTTAGGCAAACCAGCGACTGCCACGGTGGTTCGCGCCGGCGGATTGGTTTCAAAATAACCGCCATAGACCTTGTTCATCAACGGAAAGTCTTTCATATCGCGCAGGTAGACTGTCGTTTTTACCACCTGCTCAAGGCAGGAGGATGCTGCTTTTAACACAGCCTTTAGGTTTGAAAAAACCTGGTGCGTTTGTTCTTCAATCCCGCCTGGTACAAGATCACCCGTGTTGGGGTCAATGGCAATCTGACCCGCGCTAAAAACGAACGGTCCACCGCCGGCTGCGATCGAATATGGTCCAATGGCAGCCGGTGCTGCGCTGCTCTGGTAAACCTTTTTATCAGTACAAGCCATAAATTCCTCCAGTGATGTTTGATTTAATCCATTTTAAGCGAACTGGTTAAAAAGGTAAATGTAGAAAAGCTAAGGCTTTCTTCATGACTACAGATGGTTTTTGCCATTTGAAGGCTGGTATAATCTGAGCGGTCCAATCTTAAAAACGCAGGAATGCCATGCTCGAAAAAATTACGGCCATTGAAACCCGTTACAACGAACTGACCCGCCTCATGGATGAAAATATCCAGGATTACCAGAAGGTTGTGGAATTCGCGAAGGAACGTTCTGAACTGGAACCTGTCATCCAGCTTTCCACCCGCTACCGCTCCCTGCTCGATCAACTGAAACAGGCCCAGGAGTTGGAAGCCAGCGGCGATGAAGACATGCGCGCGCTCGTAAGTCTTGAGCTCGAGGGGCTGCCTCCCCAGATCGAGGAGCTTGAAAAGCAGCTCAAGCGCCTGCTGATCCCCAAAGACCCGCGTGATGAGAACAATGTGTTCATCGAGATCCGCGCAGGTGCAGGCGGCGATGAAGCCGGTCTTTTCGCTGCGGAGCTGATGCGCATGTACCTGCATTATGCTGAAGCCCGAAGTTGGAGCGTTGAAATGATTTCAGCGAATGAAACCGGCATCGGCGGTTACAAAGAAGTCATTTTCATGGTCAAAGGAAAGGGCGCCTACTCACGCTTCAAGTTCGAATCCGGGGTTCACAGGGTTCAACGCATCCCAGCGACCGAATCCAGCGGCCGCATTCACACATCCACTGTTACCGTGGCGGTGATGGCTGAGGTTGAAGACGTTGACATTCAGATACCTGAGACCGATATCAACATCGATGTGTTCCGATCCTCAGGCGCGGGCGGCCAGAATGTACAAAAGAATGCCACCGCGGTACGCATCACCCACATCCCCACCGGCATGGTCGTGGCCTGCCAGGACGAACGATCTCAGCTGCAGAACAAACTAAGGGCAATGGGCATTCTACGTGCCAGGTTATTTGAGATCGAAGAAGAAAAACGCCGCCAGGAACGCGATGATAATCGCAGGTCACAGGTAGGCACTGGTGACCGGTCAGAAAAGATCCGCACCTACAACTACCCGCAGAGCCGCGTCACCGATCACCGCATCAATATTTCCTCCTATAACCTGCCCGCGGTGATGGCAGGCGAGATCGACCTCTTCATCGATGAACTCTCGCTCCGTGATGAAACTGAACGATTATCCTCAAGCGGGGAAAATGACGAAAGTTGATCTCGGCAGCTGGATCACAGAAAAACGTGCGCTGCTGCGGGAAAAAACTGAATTCCCATCAATAGAAATTAACGCTATCACCTCCCGTTTATTAGGTAAACCGGTCTCATGGATCATCGCTCACCCTGAGACGAGCCTTGAAACAGATCAAATTCAGAAATTGGACGATGCGGTGGAACGACTGCAGGCAGGTGTACCGCTGGCTTACATTACCGGGAATAAGGCCTTCTTCGGGTTGGATTTCATCGTCAATGAACAGGTCCTTATTCCCAGGCCGGAGACCGAGATCCTGGTAGAACAAGCCATATCCTGGCTGGAAGCGCATCCCGGCAGGAGGGAGACAGCAGATATTGGTACCGGGTCAGGAATCATCGCCATTTCACTGGCAAAGCGTTTTCCTGATTTACGGGTCACGGCTGTCGATATCTCGCAAAAAGCCCTGGCAATCGCCCGCAGAAACGCCAGTCTGCATGCAGTTGAACATCAGATCCATTTCATCCAGTCCGACCTTTTATCAGGCGTCGAGCTAACCTTCGACCTGATCCTCGCAAACCTCCCGTATATTCCATCGAATGAACTTGATACTCTCGCTGTTGCGAGATATGAACCCCGGCTGGCTCTGGATGGGGGTGAGGACGGTATGAAATTGATAACGGAATTGATTAACACATTACAAAAAAAGATCTTGCCAAATGGGTGTGCATTTTTCGAAATACAATATAATCAATATCGTACCGTCAGGGAAATTATGATCCGTAAGTTCCCTAAAGCAAAAATTTCGGTAATTAAAGATCTGGCTTCTTTCAATCGTCTGGTCAATATACAGCTATGATGCCATAAAACCTATGCAGACCATCACTTTACCCGCAGAAATCCCCGCTTCGATCGAGACCGCCCTCGATCTTCTGACCGAAGGAGAGATTGTCGCCTTTCCTACCGATACGGTCTATGGATTGGGAACAAATGCCTTCTATTCACCAGGCATCATCAAGCTATTTGAAGCCAAAGGCAGAGATGCCAATAAAGCGATCGCGGTGCTCATTGGCAGCATTGACCAGCTTTCCATTTTGACTGATTCACTCACCGTTACCGCCAGAAAACTGATCCAACATTTCTGGCCTGGCGGGCTCACCATTGTGGTCCCAAAAAAGAAGGATCTCCCGGAATTATTATCCGCTGGAAGTTCAATTGGAATCCGGATGCCGAACCACACGGTTGCGCTTGAACTGATTAGAAAATTTGGACCGCTCGCCACAACCTCGGCCAATTTAAGCGGAAAGAACAACCCGCATGACGCCAGCGATGTGCTGTACCAGTTAAAAGGCCGCGTGCCGCTCATCCTTGATGGTGGACGCTGCCCGGGCGGTATTCCTTCTACCGTTGTTGATTGTTCGACCGAGGAAGTGAGAATCCTGAGGCCGGGTATTATCACACTGGAAGCCATTCAGGCGGTACTTGCTGTTGACTGACCAGACGGGATCAAACCGGGCTAAATAACTCACGAATCCCGTATCCGATTGTTTTCAAGGTCAAATAGATCACGAAACACCCCATCCATTTCCAGTAGCGGGATCAGGGTTCCCCGTTGTGTGATTCTGCCATCACTGATGACCAGGATCTCATCCATGCCTTTCAGAAGGTCCAGATCGTAAGTGATCAGGAGCATACCTTTATCTCCAGTTCGCGTATTAATACTCTCCATTACCTTGCGCGCAGTAACCCGGTCAAGGCTGGCTGTTGGCTCATCAAGAACAACGAAAGGCCGATCCTGTAGCAGCAAGCGTGCGATCGCCAGCCGCTGCCTTTCCCCGCCGCTCATCCTTACACCGTGTTCCCCGATCCATGAGTCCAATCCATCCGGTAACGCGTGGTACCAATCGAGCAGATCAACCTCCTCCAGTACGCAGATCAATTCCTTATCATCCGCGTCAGTTTTTGCCAGCAGCAGGTTCCCTCGCACAGAATCATTGAATAAATATGCAGATTGCGGCAGCACCGAGAACATAGATCGGCTCCATTCAGGATCCGCATCGCGTAGATCAACCCCGTTTATCCTGATGCTCCCCGTTTGCGGTTGTGCGAAACTCATCAACAGGTTCACCAGGCTGGTCTTACCCGCGCCGCTGGCGCCAACTATAGCGATCTTGCAGCCTGGTTTGAGCGCAAAATCAAGGCCTGCTAAAACCGCGTGATCGCCTTCAGGATACGTGAAACTGACCCCGTCAAGAATGAGCTCCGGGCAGGATATCAAGTCCGGAGTAACCGCACCGACTCGCCCCCTGATTGCCCCATCACCAATGGAAAATAACCTCGCGGCAGCCACGGCGCTGGCATTCAAATTGAGCGCTGCTGCCGGCATGGCGGTAACCGCTTCAAAACTGGCGATCGCTACCAGCGTGATCACAGCCAGCGAGATTCCAGTGAACTCCCCATCCCCAACCAGGGGGATGGCCGTCCACAATAAAGTCAGAACTGTCAGGTTGGTGATCAACAGCGCGAGCCCGCTGCTGCCAACGCTGATATTCAACAGTCTCTTCTGTAAATTCCCCGAGAGCTGAAAGGCTTTCAACAATGAACCAAAGTAGCGGTCTTGAGCGTTGTAGACCTGGAGGTCTTCCAAACCCTGTAAGACCTCCACCAGCCTGGCTGATGTATCTGCTTTTGACCGCGCCAGGTTTTGGATGTGGCTTTTCGAAACTATTGCAGTTAGCGCGGGATGCAAAAATCCACCGATCAGCAATCCGAGGGCAAGGATCAAGCCAAGCCGCAGCGCGTAACCCCCTACGAAAAAGCTCACACCGGTGATGATCACAAGGGCTACCACTGCCGGGGCGACAACGCGTACATAAAAGTTCTCCAGCGTTTCCAGGTCTCCCATCACACGATCCAGGATTTCTCCGCTGCGATGCGCTGCCAGGTTCGCCGGTGCGCCGGGTTCCACGCGCCGGTAAAAATCCTCGCGCAGGCGGGTCAATACCCGCAGGTTTACAGAGTGTGATACCAGCCGTTCAAGGTAGCGAAATACACCACGGCTGATCCCAAAGAAGCGCACACCCACGATTGCCACCTGCAATTCAGCAATTGATGGTTTGAGCGCCGCGCTGGATATGAGGTATGCGGAAGTCCCGAGCAGCCCGATCCCGGCTGCAATGGCTGCGACACCCAGCAGCAGCGACAAAAGAACTTCACCAGTAAATTCCCTAAGGATGGCGAACAAACGGCGCAGGCCATTCATGAACGAATTTCCTCACCTTTTATAAAATCCCCATACATCGGGATAGTTCGCATCAAAGTCGCGTGGTTTCCGATCGCCGCAATCCGTCCATCTCGCAGGAAAATTACCTCATCAGCGCCTTCGATGGTGGAAAGCTGATGCGCGATGGTCAGGGTAGTGCGTTCCTGCATTAATGTTTTTATTGAGGAATCCAGTGACCTGGCAAGATCCGGATCCAGATGTGAAGTGGGTTCATCCAGTAACAGCAGGGAGGGTTGCCGCAGGAAGACACGCGCCAAAGCCAGGCGCTGCAGCTGCCCCCCGCTGAGCCGCGTACCGCTCTCAAGCAGCGGTGTTGCCAGACCCAGAGGAAGACTGGCAAGCAGCTCAGCCAACCCGGCAGAACGCAGGGCTGATTCGACTTCGTTAATGGTGAAGGATGGGTCGCCCAAAGTAACATTTACGAGTAATGTATCGTTGAAAATGGAAGGGTTCTGAGGCAGCCATCCCGTGAAACGCCGCCAATCGTCTCTGGAATACTCTTGAATGGCGGATCCATTCAGCAGGATCTCCCCAAGGTCAGGCTCAATAAAACGCAGCAGGATGCGCGCCATGGTGCTTTTTCCTGATCCGCTCCTGCCGGCCAGGGCATAATGCCTGCCTTTCTCTATTTCCAGGTTAATGTGCTCTAGGGAGTGCGAACTCAACCCGGGGTAGGAATACGAAAGGTTTCTAATACTGATCTTGAAATCAGCGTTTGCAACCTCATCAAGTTGGCGTACCGGTTGAACTGCATGGATGACAGGTTCCGGTGCGTCCAACAGGCTGTAGATCTTTTGCGCAGCGGTTACTCCGGTCATTCCCGCGTGATACCTGGCACTCAGGTTGCGCAGTGGAAGGTAAAAATCAGGAGCGATCAACAGGATGAAGAACGCCTGTTGAAACGCGATGCGCCCGTAGAGCAGCCGCAATCCGATCTCAACGGCTACAACCGCGGTTGAAATGGTAGCGATGAGCTCCAGCGCCAGCGCGGAAATAAACGTGACACGCAGCACCTCCAGCGTAGTCTGGCGGTAGTGCTCACTCGCCTGGCGCACGTCAGCCGCCCTCTCCCTGCTGCGGCCAAGCAATTTTAAAGTGGATATTCCCTGCAACGTATCAAGAAAGTAACTGCCAAGATAAGTTAGGGCTTTCCATTGCCGCCTGGTCAGCGCTTCAGCTGCCCAACCGATCAAGACCATGAATAACGGGATCAAAGGCGCGGTCAGCACAAAAACGATGCCTGTCAGAGGGTCGATTGGGAAAACCACCGCCAGGATGGTCAGCGGCAGCAGCACGGAAACCAGCACCTGCGGTAAATACTGCGAGAAATACGCATCCAACGCGTCAACGCCCTGCAGCGCGGTGGTGGTCAGTTCACCTGTCTGCTCATTCTTCAGGTATTCAGGTCCCAACCGGTCAATCTTCGCGAGGAGCTCAACTCGAAGTTTGTTTTTTATATTGATCGTCATCCTGCCCGCCAGCAGCTCGGAGATGACGTTAAATAACACGCGTATTAAAACTAGAGCCAGGATTAACTGCAGGAGCGAGTTAACCTCTTTCAGCGTGCGGTGATCGATGAAAACCCCCGAGATCACCAGGCTCAACTGATAGGACTGCAATACAGCGATCCCTCCCACCAGGAAAGATGAGAGGACCGTCAGAATGAATAACAGCCCGTTAATTCTCGCTTCCGTGAAAAGCCGGGGGTTAAACCTCATCCGAATATTTCAGCCACCCTTGAATTGCAGCAGATCCAGCACATCCTGCAGTGCGGCGTTAAAAACCTCGTTCATGATCTCATCGCTCACCTGGTAAGCTCCGCCATAGACGCCATCCACCAGGGCGGCGCGTACCTTTCCAGAAGGGAGAATTAGATCTGGCTTGAAGGGTTCTTTGACCCCTTCAGGCATGCCGCTGGTTCTCAAAAACGGAAAGGCTTCCATCCACGAAGCGTGATAAGTATCCAGACCGTGGGCTTCTGCCACCGTGTTTACAGATGGGGATTTCCACCAATCGTACCAGCTCACCTGCAGATCTGGCAGCTCATTTACGAGTTCGCCCAAAGCCAGTTTCGCCGGGTCGTTGCCGCCGTGACCGTTCACAAATAAAACCCGTTTGAAACCCTGGCGGTGTACTGACCTGACCATATCTTCAATGGCGTTGATCAGCGTTTGCACCCTGAAACTGATCGTGCCTGGAAAATCCACAAAGTAAGAGGAACAGCCAAAATTCAAGGGAGGCGCAACAAGCACTCCTGTCTGGTTTGAAGCCGCGCTGGCCAGCGTCAGCGGGATCTTGATATCCGTTTCAAGGCAGATATACCCGTGCTGTTCCGTCGCCCCGGTTATCAGCATGATGCGGTCATCCGTTTTGAGGTATTGCTCAACTTCCATCCAGGTCATTTCTCCAAGCAGCATATTCACCTCGCTTCTTTATCAAATTTCTCGAATTCATTATAGCGGAACACAGCCTCTGAGGTCAAAAAAGTGGCTGGCGGGCAACCCGTCAGCCACAAATCATCTACGAAACTGATCACGCTACAATATTCACGAGCCGTCCCTTTACATAGATGACCTGCCGGGGAGCTTTGCCCTCCAGTTGTTTTTGTACAATCTCGCTATTAAGCGCGCTTATTTTGGCTTCTTCATCGCTGATGTCCACCGGCACGGTGATACGGTCACGCACCTTGCCATTCACCTGCACCACCAGGGTGATCTCCTCCACTGCTGCGGCTTTCTCATCCACTCGCGGCCAGCGGCTGGTATGGACTGAATAGGGTTTTCCGATGCGCTGCCAGAGTTCCTCGGCGATGTGCGGAACCACCGGTGCCATCATCTGTAAGTAAATCTCCAGCGCTTCGTTCCACGCATCGCTCCCGAAAACTCTATTCTTCAGGTGCGACATTTCGTTCGAAAGTTCCATCAGGCTTGAAATGATGGTGTTGAACTCAAACTGATCAAAGTCCCTGGTTACCGAACGCAGCGTCTGGTGAACCTTGCGGCGTAATAATTTCACTGACTCCGCATCAGCCAATCCCGAACCTCCATTTTCAAGCACAATGCCCCACACGCGCCTCAGCCAGCGCATCACGCCATCGATGCCACCGCTGCTCCACGGTCCACCCATATCCCAGCGTGCAAAGAACATCAGGTAGGCGCGGGTGGCGTCAGCCCCGTAAGAACGCACCAGGTCATCCGGCGCTACCACGTTGCCGCGGCTTTTTGACATTTTTTCTGAATCCTCCCCCAGCACCATGCCCTGGTTGCGCAGCTGCAGCATCGGTTCATTCCCCTCGGTAATCCCCATATCGCGCAAGGCTTTATGGAAGAATCGGGTATAGATGAGGTGCATGTTCGCATGCTCGATACCGCCGGTATAAATATCCACGGGCATCCAGTAATCGTACTCCCTGGGGTCAAACGGTCCCTTGTCGTAATCCGGACTGAGGTAGCGCAGGTGATACCACGAGGAGCACATAAAGGTGTCCATGGTATCTGTTTCGCGTTCGGCAGGCCGGCCGCAATTTGGGCAGGTCGTAAAACGCCAGGTAGGATGAAGCTTGAGCGGGCTTTCACCGGTCGGCTTCCACTCCACGTCATCAGGCAAGGTAACCGGGAGCTGTTCTTCAGGCACGGCCACTGCCCCACAAACCGGGCAATGGACAATGGGAATGGGAGCACCCCAGTAACGCTGGCGCGAGATGAGCCAATCGCGTAAGCGGTAGGTGGTGGCGGCTCTACCTGCGCCTTTCTTTTCAACAAATGCGATGGCTTTATCAAACGAGAGTTCACCCGGCGTTCCGCTGAGCTCACCGGAATTGACCATGGTGCCGCTGGCAGGAACCGCCATGGTCATGTCTTCACTCTTTAATTCAGGCAATCCCTGCGGTTGGATAACGATCCGAATCGGCAGGTTGAATCTTTTCGCAAAATCAAAATCCCGTCCATCGTGCGCCGGTACGGCCATGATGGCGCCGGTACCGTAGGTCATCAATACATAATCTGCAATCCACACCGGGATACGCTCACCGTTGACAGGATTGATGGCATAACCGCCGGTGAAGATGCCGGTTTTTTCCTTATCCGTCGCTTCACGTTGAATATCTGTCTGGCGCGAAGCATCCAGGATGTACTGATCTACTTCCGCCCGCTGTTCTGTGGTCGTCAGTTTTTCCACCAGCGGGTGTTCAGGCGCCAGCACCATGAAGGTGACTCCCCAGAGAGTATCAGGTCGGGTGGTGAAGACCTCGAGATTGTCCCCAGTTTCGGTTTTGAAGGTCACCAGAGCACCTTCAGATCTGCCGATCCAGTTGGTCTGCAGCGTGCGCACCCGCTCAGGCCAGTCGAGCCCTTCATAATTTACCAGTTCATCCGCGTAGCGCGTGGTTCGAAAGAACCACTGTTTCAGGTCCTTCTTGATCACCGGTGTGCCGCAGCGCTCGCAGTGCCGGTCATCTCCCCAAACCTGTTCTCGCGCCAGCGTGGTATTACAGGTCGGGCACCAGTCCACCGGAGACATCTTCTGGTATGCCAGGTCGTTCTTAAAGAGCTGGATGAAAAACCATTGCGTCCAGCGGTAGTATTTCTCGTCAGAAGAGACCATTTCACGCCTCCAGTCAAACATCGCACCCATCGTTCGAAACTGGTCGCGCATTTTCTCGATATTGGCGTAGGTCCACTTGCGGGGATGAATGTTATGCTTGATGGCGGCGTTCTCAGCCGGAAGCCCAAAAGCATCAAAGCCCATCGGGAATAACACATTGAAACCGTTCATACGTTTATAACGCGCACGCGCATCAGAAGGCGAAATGGCGTACCAGTGCCCGATATGAAGATCTCCTGAAGGGTAAGGCAGCATGGTGAGCGCGTAAAACTTGGGGCGTTTTTCATCGATGTCTGCGTGATACAGCCCATCCGCCTCCCATTTACGCTGCCATCTGGGTTCGATCTCTGCGGGAATGTAATCTGGAATCTGGCGTGCCATAGTTCCCTCCAATCATTTGGTTAAAATAAAAATCCCTTCTCCCGTACAGGGACGAAGGAATCCTCCGCGGTACCACCCTGCTTGCCTGCAGCCAACGCAGACCGCTCAAACGCGCTAACGGGCGGACCCGTCACCGGCTAATGTTTTCACCGGTAAAGCTATCCTTGCGGAACTCAGGCGAGTTCGGTCCCAGTGCTCCGTTACACATGCCGGGCTCACACCTCTCTCTCCCGGCTCGCTGTTGGATGACCTACTACTCCTGCATTCGCTCTAGTGGACCCAGGGGGATTCGAACCCCCGGCCTTCTCAATGCCATTGAGACGCGCTCCCAACTGCGCTATGGGCCCGGATACTACCGTTTGCTGCTCGAGCCTGCCGTGCTAGTGGACCTGGGGGGATTCGAACCCCCGGCCTCTTCAGTGCGATTGAAGCGCGCTCCCAACTGCGCTACAGGCCCGTTCACAAAGGTAGCCAGATTTTAACCGAGACACATCAGAGTGTCAAGAAAGGAAAATGCGTTAAACAGCTGCTCCCCTAAAAGAAAGCATCTGCGGAGGTACTGATCTACCTGAATGGTCCTTATGATTTCCAACACACTGTTTAGATCACCTTCAGCCCTCACCTGCAGGTCAGACATGCCTGTAAGTTCCCAAAATTTTTTGAAAATTACTTTCTGCGAAAGCATTTTTTGTGCTTTTCTCCATAACAGCTTCAGGCTATAATCCTCATGTTCAGGAGATCACTGATGGCAGAAACCAGGTTCGAGCGTTTGCGGGAATTAATGGATCAGAACGGGCTCAACGCTATCGCATTGAACCCCGGACCTACCCTCAATTACCTCACCGGTCTGAATTTTCACCTGATGGAACGCCCAACCATTCTGGTCTATGTCATTGGTCAACCGCCGCTGCTGATTCTGCCTGAACTGGAACAGGCAAAACTGAGCCGGTCACGCATCCCCTTGCAGGCTGCGCCTTACAGTGATGATCCTGCCACCTGGCCTGAAGCTTTCAGACAGGCATTGAAACCATTGAATCTTGGTAATTTGAACATCGGTCTGGAACCGGTAAGAATGCGCTACCTGGAGATGGATTACCTGCAGCAGGCTGTTCCTGCCGCCAGGTTTACCTCCGCCAGCGGGGTTGTCGGCGAGCTGCGCCTCCACAAGGATTCAGTTGAGATCAATGAAATGTGCAAAGCGGTTGCAATTGCCCAGCGTTCACTCCTGGATATTCTCCCTATGATCAAAACCGGCGTCACAGAGAAAATGCTCGCAGCCGAACTCACGATCCAGCTACTGCGCAACGGCTCAGACTCTGAACTGCCTTTTCAGCCGATCATCGCCAGTGGACCCAACAGCGCCAACCCTCACGCGGCGCCTACTGATCGCGCCCTGCAAACAGGCGACCTGGTAGTAATTGACTGGGGAGCACGTTCGAACGGATATTGTTCAGATCTGACACGCACATTTGCCGTTGGTGACATCGATCCTGAACTCAGAACGATTTATGAAACCGTCAAACAGGCGAACCACGCGGGGCGCGCTGCTGGTAAACCAGCCGCGAATGCCGGTGAGGTTGACCAGGCGGCTCGTACTGTGATCGAGAGGGCGGGTTACGGCGAGTTCTTCACGCACCGAACCGGCCACGGGTTGGGTCTCGAAGACCATGAACCTCCTTACATCTTCAACGGAAATCCACAACAACTTAGTACAGGCATGACTTACACAGTTGAACCTGGCATTTACCTGCCCGACCGGGGCGGCGTACGTATTGAAGACGATATGCTGGTCACAGAAACTGGCAGCGTCTCTTTAAGTGACCTGCCGCGTGAGTTGATGACATTGTAAGCGAACAGAAGGAGCCAGAATGACCGCACGTTTGACCATGCCGACCGCTGAACCATTTTTCATTCCTGGTGGAGAAACCGGCTGCCTGCTTGTTCATGGATTTACCGGCACACCAAAAGAGATGCGCATGCTGGCAGACTCATTGGCTCAAGAGAACTACACCATACTCGCCCCGCGGTTATTTGGTCACGCTACAAACCCAAAGGACATGACTCGCGCACGATGCGATGATTGGATCGCCTCTGTTGAAGACGGCTTGAACCTGTTGAAAGGCAGCACTGACCGGCAGGTAGTAATGGGGCTATCAATGGGTGGTGTGCTCACCTTGATCGCCGCAGCCAGGTTTGATTGCTGCGCTGCGGTTGCATTCTCCACACCCTGCGACTTACCTCATGATCCACGCGCCTGGCTGCTGCCGCTGATCGGCAGGTTGAACCTCCGCATCAGTAAAGGCAAGCCCGACTGGCGCAACCTTGAAGCCGCGCTGGATCACATGGACTACCCTTTCTATCCCAGCCGCGCGATCATCGAGTTGGACCGGTTGATCAAGATCATGCAGGACGAACTGAAAAACATCTCAATCCCTGTATTACTCGTCCAATCCAGGGTGGATAAGGGAATACCAACTGAAAGCCTCAAGACGCTGTACACCAGGTTGGGCGCAATTGATAAGACAGGGTTCTGGGTAGAAAACAGCGGTCATGTCATCATCCGGGAACCCGAAAGAGAAAAGATCTTCGCGGAAGTTAAATCCTTTTTAAAGCGGATCAATAAAGCCGCATGAACCGCAACCTGCTGTTGGTGACGATTTCCCTCTTCACCTGGGGGGTAGGCGAAGGATTATTTATCTATTTCCAGCCGCTGTATTTACAGGAGTTTGGCGCGAATCCGGTAATGATCGGAACGATTTTTGGTGTGATGGGCATCGCCATGGCGGTTTTCCAGATCCCCGCGGGTTACCTATCCGACCGTTTCGGGTCCAGGTCGATCATGTGGGCTTCATGGTTTCTTGGCACCACCGCAGCCTGGACGATGGCACTTGCCAATAGCCTGCCGATGTTCGTGGTCGGGTTGATCCTGTACGGGCTAACCAGTTTCGTGATCGCCCCGATGAATAGTTACATCACCAACGTACGCGGTGATTGGAGCATCGGTCGGGCGCTTACATTTTCTTCAGGCTTTTACCATCTGGGAGCTGTACTCGGTCCTGTCAGCGGCGGATTGATCGCTGACCGCCTGGGTTTGAAAACCGTATACATCTTTGCCGCCGTAATTTTTGTCATCTCGACCATTATCATTCTCTTCGCTTCCCGTGCGCCTGAGACCCATCACGCAGACCAGGTTGCTCATATCAACATGGGGATCCTGAAAAATACACGTTTCTTCGCCTTTCTGGCGGTCACACTGGTGAGCATTTTCGCGATATACCTCCCGCAACCCTTTACGCCCAGTTTTTTACAGAATCAGCATGATTTTTCACGTTCGATAATCGGGATTTTCGGTGCCATCGGCAGCCTGGGGAACGCGATTGCCACGCTTGCCCTGGGTAGTTTACCTGTAGTCATGGGCTTCATTGTAGGCCAGGTGTGGGTACTGGTATTTTCCATTACGTTTCTTGCCGCTGATCTGCCATTCTGGTTCGGATTTGGGTTTTTCTTTATCGGAGGATACCGCTTGTGCCGGTCAATGGTACTCGCGATCTCCCGTTCACTGGTAAACCCCCGCCAAACCGGCCTGGCCTACGGCATGGTGGAGACGATGAATGCCATCGCTGTCATCGTCGCGCCGGTTCTGGCTGGTGTGCTATATGATAAAAATCCGCAATCAATTTACACCGTTTCCATTGTGCTCATATCCTTAACGATCGTGTTTAACCTGATCATCCTGATCCGGCAGAAAAGAACTGGTGCATATGGATCTGCAAGTTAATGTAATAAGTTCCAGCCCAATGGGAAATAATGTTGTTATCCTATATGAGGGAGCAACGCGTCACGCCATAATTATTGATCCTTCGTTTGATCCGGAGAATGTTCTCACTTTTATTGAGGGAAATGCATTAACCGTTGAAATGATCCTTTTTACTCACGGGCATTTTGACCATTTTGCCGGTCTGGCGTACCTGCTCGCCAACCTGGAGCCAAAACCAAAGACCGCGCTGCACAAAGCTGACCTGGCGCTTTGGCGGGCAGGGGGGGGGTTCGATTCACTTCAGGATTCCGATGGACATCCCTTCCGACCCTGATTTCTATTTGGAAGATGACCAGTCAATCAAACTGAATAACAGCATCATACAGGTCAGGCACGCGCCCGGTCATTCACCGGGTTCCGTGGTTTTTTATATCGATGACATCAAAACAGCTGTGGTGGGTGACCTGATCTTTTACCAGGGTATCGGGCGCACTGATCTGGACGGCGGTAGTTTTAACCAGCTCAAGAAAAGTATTGAAACACAAATTTTTACCTTGCCTCCTCAAACCTTATTGATCCCCGGGCATGGTCCTACAACGACCGTAGGGGAGGAAATGAGGCTCAACCCTTACGTTGGCGCGGCTTCTCAATTCCTGTAGTCTTTCAATATGAATTAATGGTTATACTCAATTTACAATGAATCGGTTTTTCAAAATATCCTGCGCGATCCTCACGCTGATAACGGGCATTCTAATTACCGGATGTACGCAACTGGCTGTTGTTCCCCAGGCGCCGTTACCGGCGACGATGACGCCTTTTCAGCCGCAACCCCCAACCGCCACGCTTACCTCAACCCCAACAGCCACCGCCACTGCCACCAGCACACCTTTTCCAACATTACCTCCGACCGAGATGCCATCAGAACCAGAGGTACCGGCCGATACGCAGGAACCCGCGGCAGCAGATCCCGTTTCTGTCAGCCCCGAAGAAGTGGGGTCCGGCGCGGTTACCGTTCCGATATTGCTATACCACCATGTTTCAGATACGATCCAAAGTCAGTATTCAGTGACAACCGCCGCGCTGGAATCACAGATGAATTGGTTATATGAAAACGGGTATCAAACGATTACTATCTCAGACCTCGCGGACCTGATCAGAGAAGGCGGCACTGTTCCCGGTCGTCCGGTCATCATCACGTTTGATGACGGTTACCTCGATCTTTATGAAAACGCTTACCCGATCCTGAGCCATTTTGGATTTGCCGGAACCGCTTTTATCATCGGAGATACCGTGGATACGCGCGGTAATCTCAGCTCGGAACAACTCCAGGAAATGATCAGTCAGGGTTGGGAAATCGGTTCCCACAGTATGCACCACACGGATCTGACACTAGGGTTAGGATGGGAGGAGGAGATCGTTTTTTCGAAATCCTACCTTGAAGATAAACTTGGGGTTGAGATTTGCACCTTTGCATACCCGTATGGTGAAGCTGATTCCTCTGTGCTGGATTACACTTACAGCGCAGGCTACACTTCCGCCGTCGGATTGGGATCCTCAGTAACGCACGACCTTTCCACTCTTTACTTCCTGGATCGTAAAGAAGTAAAGAGCTGGTACACACTCGATTTCTTCGAAGAGTTCATGCCCTGGTCAGGTTAAAAAAAATGGCTCTCCATAAGTGGAGAGCCATTTTTTTGCTGGTGTGATTACTTGGCAAATTCCACCGCGCGGGTTTCGCGTATGACGGTCACCTTGATCTGCCCGGGATACTGCATGGTTTCTTCCACCTTCTTGGCGATGTCCCTCGCCAGGCGGGTTGACGCCAGGTCATCGATCTCCTCAGGCTGAACGATGATACGCACTTCACGCCCTGCCTGGATGGCATAACTCTGCTGCACACCCTTAAATGAGTTGGCGATCTCTTCCAGCGCGCGTAGACGTTTAATGTACTGCTCCAGGTCCTCGCGGCGGGCTCCCGGCCGGGCACCGGAGATGGCATCAGCGGCTTCAACAATAACAGCTTCAATAGATTCCTGCTCCACCTCATGATGGTGAGAAGCCATGGCGTTGACGATCTTTGAATTGACACCATAACGGCGGGCAAAATCAGCCCCCAGTTGTGCGTGTGTACCCTCCGTGTTATGGTCCATTGCCTTGCCCAGGTCATGCAGCAAACCGCCAGCCCGGGCAACTTCAACATCCGCACCTAATTCCGCGGCCAGCACTGCTGAAAGCCTGGCGACCTCCACAGCATGGGCCAGTTGGTTCTGTCCGTACGATGTGCGGAACTTAAGCCTCCCGAGCATTTTCAGCACTTCCGGGTGGATCCCCGCCACACCGGCGTCAAACGCGGCTTCTTCACCGGCCTCTACGATGGCTTTTTCAACTTCCCGTTCCTCTTCTGCCAGGATCTTTTCAATGTGCGCGGGATGGATTCGGCCATCGATGATAAGCCGGTCCAGTGAGCGCCTGGCGATCTCGCGCCTGACGGGGTCAAAACAGGAGATGGTCACTGCTTCAGGGGTATCATCCACGATCACATCCACCCCAGCTGCCTGTTCAAAAGCCCGGATATTGCGGCCATTCCTGCCGACGATACGGCCTTTCATTTCTTCATTCGGCAGCGTCACCAGAGAGGTTGAAACACTGACCACATGTTCAGAGGCGACTCTTTGTATGGCGTCAGTGATGATCTCACGGGCGCGTTTGTCGCCTTCGGTTCGGGCTTCCGCCTCGATCGAGCGAATGATGCGCGCCATATCGTTGCGGGCTTCCTTCTCCGCTTCGGTCAGCAGCACCTGCTTGGCTTCATCCATTGACATCTGCGCGATGCGCTGCAACTCATCCAGCTGGTCTGTGTACAGTTTTTCGATGTCATTTGCCCTCTTATCCAAGGCGCTCTGACGCTTGTTCAAATTCTGTTCGCGAAGTTCAAGCCGTTCAAGACGATGATCAAGTTCAGCGCGTCTTTTTTGCTGCCGGTCATCTTCTCTCAGGATGTCCTGCCGGCGGCGGGTCGATTCCTGTTCGGATTCCTGTAATACCTTGAGAGCTTTGTCTCGTGCCTCCAGCTCCACTGTTTTAGCTTTTTCAACCGCCGCAAGCATTACAGCATCAGCCTTTTCCGCCTGATCCTTTTTGAACTTTGCCTGGAACATTCTGACCAGCAAAATCGTGAGAACCGCTGCGAGCAGCAGCGCTCCCAGAACGAACAATATGATCAACCCAGCTTCAATTTTTCCCATGTTTACACTTCCTCATTATTTTTAATGTTGTTGGTAGAATCAAGTTGCTTCCATTGCTCAGCAACCACCTGGATAATGACATCGTATGAAAATCCCCGTCTCGCCAGGAAACCGCTTAATCTCTTTCGAAAAGTTACGAAATCTCGCCCTGCAAGCCTTCTTGAATAGGCAGAAGCTGCGCGCCTGGCAAGATCATGGTCAGCAGCTGCCCCGCTTAACGCAGTTTCGATGTGTTCTTCATCAACACCTTTTTGTAATAATTCCAGGCGCATCAGGCGCTTACTACGCGGGTGCAGTAAATTCCGGTTCTCAATCCAATCTCGAGCAAAACTCTCGTCATGAATCAGGTTGGCGCGCTTCAATTTTTGCACTACAATTTCAACCTGGTCTGCAGTGAAATTCTTTTCGGTCAGTTTCCTGCGCAATTCCTGTTCACTCCTGGCGCGATAACCAAGCAGCAGCAACGCGCGCTGGTAGGCAACTTCCACAGCATCTTCCTGGCGCAGAAATTCAACGCGTTCTTCTGAAAGTCTATCCCCGATCTTCAACCACGCGGCCGTGATGCGCGAAAGACCGAATGCGAACTCACCATCCAGGTCAATATTCACCCGATTGGGATTTCGTTTCTGAACTTGAATCGCGGTTATCATCTTCTCTGTCATCACATAAAAACAAACAGCCAAAATCCAAAAGATCTTCTGGCTGTTCGCAATAACCCGGTTGTCTGTGATCCTTTGATCACAGTCGTGAAATTATTTTACTTTTATGGATGTTTCAAATTTTTAGATTTCCCTGTCACACCAGAACAGAAACCGCTTATTTTTTCAACACTAACCAGAACCAGTTCCCGTGGTGCGCTTTGAAATCCGATTGTGTTCATGAATTCAAGATTCACAATGTTCTCTTTGTTCTGTGTTACATCCAAACTCCATCCGGAGTGTAAAAAAATTTCTCGAGCCAGTTATATTATCGAAAAGCCAAAAATCTACACGCAAAAAAAATGCGTCTGTATTTTTTTCAACATTGATAATTATACATTATTCTACAAAATTCTCAATATATTTCCACTCATAACGGCACCGGTTCAGAAGGAGTGAATTATTAATGCTAAAATTGACGCATGGATAATCCCCCGTATCACCAATCACCCGGTCATCCTGCAAAACAGACCCATAGAAAACAACTCTTCTGGCAGATCCTGCTTCCAATCCTGGTGGCTGTTGTTGCAGTTCTGGCAATTGGGATGCTGGCAATCCTCACTGCCGGAAATCCAAACAGTAAAAATACGACATGGGCGATGATCTCAACCATATTCATGGTGCTACCCTGGCTGCTCTTTAGCCTTGTTCCTCTCGCGTTATTGTTCTTTTTTATCAGGCTATTGAAAAATGCACGGGCGTCTATAACCCCTCACCTGGCTACAGCTGCTGGTTTCAGCAGGTATCTGCAAATGCGCACCGATAGCATTACCCAGGCAGCTGCCGCCCCGCTCATACGGACCAGGGCAACGATCGCAGGGCTCATTCACCTGCTGCGAATGGCTTTTCATAAAGATATTCAATAAAGGAGTCATCATGTCCAATAACCCGAACTGGAAATCCATAACTTTCTTCATCGGCGGTTCCATTGGTCTGCTAACCGGTCTGGCCGCCGCGTATTTGATCGTAAAAAAACAGGAAGAAGGCGGTGAGTCACTCCGTCTTACTTCTGGTGACGGCGCGAAGATTGGTATGGGAATCGTCACTTTGCTCAGGATGATCTCGGATACCGGGAAAAGATAAAACTCCACCAACATCGTAATCCGCGCGGGATAGACAATAGGCCGGTTGATTAATGACGATGAGGAATGATATTAAATTCGTAGCAGCAGGCCAGATTCGCAGAGAATTCATCATTGATGTGAACGGAAGAACCGTCTTTAACCAACAGGGCGGTTCTTTGCTTTACGCCGCTGCAAGTATCCACCACTGGGGTGAACGAGTCGGTCTACTTGGAGTCGTGGATGAGCATTATCCTTCTGAATGGCTTGAGAATTTAAGCAAAAACGGACTCGACACTCGTGGGGTCAAGACGGCAAGCGAAGCCTTTGATTTGCGGTCTTTCCTGGCTTACACGGATGCGCGTACCTGTATCTGCGAGAATCCAGTCGCAGTCTATGCGGCTCATAACCTGCCCTTTCCGAAAGAATTACTGGGTTACTTGCACGATCCAGATGAATCGATATGCGCCGAATTCCCCCTCTACTCCCGCATCTTGCTGGAAAAGATCCCGGATGATTACCTGGAAGCCACAGCTGCTCACATCTGCCCGCTTGACGCGGCCTGTCAGATCAAGTTGGCGGCGATGCTCGAGAAAGGAGCAATACGGCACATCTCGCTGCAACCTCACCGGTCAAGCATGGTTCCTGAACGAATCGGGGAGGTCGCTGTCTTATGCAAAGATGCTACGGTCATCTTTGTTAGAGAGATGGAACTGCGCAACCTCTTCCGCCTCCGTGCTCACGAACTGTGGGAAATGACTTCGACCTTATGCGCCTTCGGCTGCCGGGCTGCTGTGGTTAAACTTCAACACGGCGGATACTTACTTCACGACGCTTTCTCTTCACTCAGATATGTGATCCCTGATTACCCAGCGCGGGTAATCGACCCTACTGGTGAAAATGATGTATTTTGCGGCGCCTATCTTGCCACCTATCAGGCAACCTACGATCCCCTTGCAGCGGCTGTAAAAGGCAGCGCGGCTGCGTCAATCAAAAGAGAAGGCAGCGGTCCTTTCTCAATAGACACCTCATTACCAGGTCTTGATGCTGCCCGGATGGAGAACATCCGCTCCCGCGTCGTGAGGGGTTAAAACCTGCTGACTTTTTCGTTCAAAAATTTTTGATTACCTGGAGGAGTTTATGGACGCGCTAATCGATTTTGAGATACTTTTCACACTATTCTGGCAGAATCTGGGCAGCTGGCTGGAATACCCCATGCAGGCGTTCACCTTCTTGGGCAGCGAGCTTTTCTTTCTCCTGGTGATGCCGGCGCTTTACTGGAGCATCGACCCGGTCATCGGATTTCGCGCCGGGATGATGCTCATCCTTAGCGGGGGTTTGAACTCCATCTTTAAGATATTCTTTCACACTCCCCGACCGTTTTGGATCGACAGCGATGTGCGCGCTTTCGCATCTGAAACATCCTTTGGGATGCCCTCCGGGCACTCGCAGAATTCAGCTGCCATTTGGGGAGTTATCGCGGGTACAATCCGGCGAAAGTGGGCATACATCGTCGCCATCCTCCTGGTCTTTTTTATCGGGCTATCGCGCATCTACCTGGGTGTTCACTTCCTGCACGATGTCTTGACCGGCTGGCTGGCTGGTATATTGATCATCCTTGCTTATCTCAAGCTTGAAAAACCGGTTGCCGGATGGCTGGAGCGTAAATCCATTTCTGCTCAGATCCTGATATCCTTCTTATTTGCGGTCAGCTTCATTTTCTTTGGTTACCTCGCGCAATTATCAGCCGGCAACTGGAAGCTTCCGCCTGAATGGACATCGCTGGCGCTGACTGCCGGTGCTGAAGCTCCGGACCCATTCAACCTCGAAGGTGTGATCACCATCGCCGGGGTGGCGTTCGGCTTCACAGCCGGTTATGCCTGGTGGCGCAACCGGTATGGTATCTACGAAATAAAATGCTCATCGATCAAGAAATTGGCGCGCTACACCTTCGGTTTATTAGGAATCGTAGCCTTGTATTTCGGTCTGAGTATCATTTTCCCCGAAGAACCCCTGCTGGTAGCGGCGGTTTTCCGTTTCCTAAGGTACACGCTCATCGGTTTGTGGGTGACTGTATTCGCGCCGTTGTTCTTTCGGTTGTTTCATCTCGACCGCTAACTTTTACATTAATCCGGATATAATTAGCTTGCATGTATTGAGAAGTTGAACAGGAGGATGAATGAGATCATTTGAAAAGTTTCTGACAGGCTTCATATTGGGCGGTATCGCCGGCGCTCTGGTTGTGCTTTTGTATACACCTGAATCAGGTGATAAAATGCGGGGGCGTCTCAAGGACAATTATTACCTCGTACGCGATGAAGTTAAGAACGCCGCACGCCAGCGCAGCGAGGAACTGAAACAGGAACTTGCACGCCTTCAACAAAAAAGTTGACCGGATTTATCAAAATATTTCACAGGACCAGCTGATCGGCTGGTCCTGTTATTTATCTTAAGGCAATCTGGTATGAGGCTTCCTGCCGTGTGAACCTGGTTGATCCGCTCACCACAACGATATAAGTCTCCCCGGGGGGTAATGCTGCGAGAGTCAGCGACAGTGTCTCTCCCGCATTGAGCGCAAATTTTTGTACTGGTGAACCTGCGGAGGTACCAAGGATCGAAACCAGGAAAGTCTGCGGGATAATATTTTCAATGCGCACAAAACCTTCAGTCAACCAGCCGCCGTCGTCCACCTCAAAATCTGCAGCATATCCCAAAGTGTCAATTCGAATATTATCGATCAGAAAGCCCTCAGCGGTTACCGCTTCATCCGTAACATATTCAAAACTAAGTGTGATCTTCTTACCGGCGTAAGTTGATAGGTCTACTTCCTGAGTTATCCAACCGCCGGAATTTCCGTTGTACCCGCAACCATAATTATTACCGGTCAGGTTCTGGCTTGTACATGAAGGCATAGACAACAACTGGTAATTGTCGCCGCCTTCCGAAACCAGGAGGTAGAGATAGTCGTAATCTACTTCAAGGTCGTACCAGGTCTCATAGCGCAGGGTAATTGGAGCGCTTACTGCGGTCAGGTCGAATTCCCTTGAAAGCCTGGTCACCGAGCCATCAGCGCGGTTTGACCACATGAAATGGTTGTCCCCGCTGGAAAGTGGAAGCACAGGAACTGTCGGCGATCCGCTAAAGCGCAGCTCAACCTCTTCCCCGGTGCAATCCAGCTCTATGTAATCCGTGCCATATTGTTTGACCGTCCGGTCCAGCTGCACACCATCGCAGGAAGTGATCGTCTCAGTGATACTCGCTTTAGGAGCAGCGGGATAGATATTGTACACGTATCTGCCATCATCAAATCCGTCGTCGTTCATTAAATTCGCGATCGTCCAATCCACAAAGAAATCATCCGCGGTGATACCCTTCCCTGTTGAAGGGTCGGTTAAACCATTCGTTCTAAAAACATGGTCAATACTGCCAAAACCGTCACGTTCATCGGCAACAACCTCTTTGGTTATTTCTTCACCAAAGCGGTCCAACAGGTAAGTTACATAAAGAAAACTGGCACCGTAATGAACATCGTTTTCTCCTGAATTGGTGGACCAGTCATTCAATTGCACATCTGTGTCGTAGGAAAAGACATAATCAAAACCACCCGCGCTAAAACCGTTTAACAGGGTCGCCAGTTCTGAAAATCCTTCATTGACCCACAACTCCTCATTTGGATCATGATAACCATGGATCAGGTGCTGGAACTCGTGCGCCATTACGCTCAGAGTATAGGAGTCCGACAGGGTTTGAACATCAGAATTTATGTAGAACATTTCATGAGCATTGGAGTTCTCGTGAGCCATTGGCAGAACGCTATCAGAAGAGGCGTTGTAACCCGCCAGATAATAGCCCATGTCTCCTGCATACAAGATGTAGAGGTGGGGATCGTTATCCACTCCGGGAATCCATTCAGTGCCAAAAAACTCCTGGTTCGTCGGGTAGATCTCATTTTCAAATACATCGAGCATGTCCAACATTTCCTCACGGTCGACGTAGACCCCTTCCTCAACCCAGAAGTATATCTTTTCAGATGCGTAACGCAGCACCGCGGTGATGCTGCTGGATTGATTGGTATCCGTATTAATTTTGTTGAAATTCAGACTGTCACCAACCTCGTAATTGATCGGTGGTGTGGTCAACTGCATGGGGATGCTCTTCTTACCTTCATAACGCTCCGCAAGATAGATCAGGTCAGCGCTGGGAATGAAAGCATTCTGCAACGTGGTGAGGGTTTCAGAATTTCCGCCAATTTCTTCCGATTGCGTCGGGGTAAATGTGGGAAAAGGCGTAGCGGTGGGTGTGAAGGTGGTTTTCGTCGGTGCAACTACCGGGATTTCAGTCGGCTGCATTGACGGAGAGAGAAACCCAGAAAACCCCCCAATAACCAAAGCCAGACCGCCGCAAACGACCAGCAGACAGCAGGCAGAAATCAATACGATTAAAAACACCAGTAAAACAGACTTTTCAGTTTTATCCATACTCATCACCATTCGCTGGAGTATACCATCGCCATCCGGCGGTGACCAACCCCATGCTAAACCACAGATATGGCAGCGCGAAACTATCCACGCTGAATTCTTCAACGACTAACGCCACAAGCATGAAAACACCCATAAAACCCAACGTTCGCCGAGTTCCTTTCCCTCTCATAAGCATTTCCAGCGAGGTGAATCCGAAGAGAACCAGAAAGGTGATGAACAAAGCAAAACCAATGATCCCGGTCTCTGCCAGCAAACGCGACCAGAGATTCTTTATGTTCAGTAATCCGTCAGATCTGAACAGCAGACGGCGAGTTTCACTCAATCCCCAACCAGTATCAGGCAGGTACTCCGGGAAGTAAAAACCGGAAAAACCCACACCGACCCCGAGAATTGGATGTTCATTGAAAATATTCCACCCGGTTTGCCAATAAATAACCCGCTCGCCGAAGCGCAGGTTATCGGCATATTTGATGAGGGGATTCTCTCCTTCAGGAGAAAACTGAAAAACGGTCTCCATCCTGGGATCCACACGGCTCCAACCCCACAACCCGGCGGTGAGAAGAACGAGGTACAACAGGATCAACCCCAGGGTGATGCTCGCCATTGCGATAATCCTCTTTTTACTGCCAACTTTCCGTACCAGCCATCGGATCAGGCGGATATTTAGGAATAAAAAAATCAATGCCAGCACCAGGATGAAAGCCAGTAATCCACCCCTTGAGAGAGTCCCCACCAGCACAATGATACCCAACAGCGTCAGCAGGTTCTCGAAGGAAAATTTCCAAATCCTGAAGCGATGCGCGCTGGTGTGGTTGTAACTGGCAGCCAGCCAGTACGCCAGGAAGACCAGGTTCAGCATATGGGCCAGCCAGGAGGGTTCAGAAGCAAATCCCTGCATGCGATCGACCAGCAACCTGGTGGGTGAAATGTAAGGCTGTAATTGATTTAAGAAGTGCTTGGTACCGGGGAATAATGGCTCAAGCATTACCTGAAGAATGGACCATATAACGACCACCATCCCGGTCCAGTTGAGCAGGCGGAGAGTTTTATCGATCTTATCCCGAGAAACCGGCAGACTCACCGCTGTCAGATAAAACAACAACCCCAATATTAGCGTCACCGCGCCTTCGATACCTGCGGCAAGCGCTGATTGATCTTTATAGGCAGGTATTGGACGCAGGAAGGCAAGTGCAACGGTCAGCAATGCAAATAGAAAGAATAAAAGAACCGGTTTAACGTGAACAGGTACTGTTTTTTTCTGCCAGAGGAACACCGGCAGGAAGAGGATGACCAGGGGGATCAGTGGGAGAAGCGATGCCGGAGCTACAGAACTGGATCCGGTCAGTTTCATCACGAGCGGAAAAGTGGTGAGCGGCAGGGTGATCACCAAAATTGCCCACAACAGCCAGATGGTCTTCTGGAAAATTCGGGAGATCACTTCCGGCTTCCTGCAATTTGAGAGCGGGGAAACCCCAACAGAAAAAGGATCAGCCCCACCAGCAGACCGGAGATCGCTCCGGCGAGTACGGCTGTGTTCACGCTGTAATGAACCGGTTTTGAGGGGAGATCAGCCTCTTTGGTCACCTGGAAGCTGATGCGCGAGGTCAACAGCCGGGTCAATAAAGAACCGGGTTGCCCTGCCGCATTTGAACCATCCAGGCTTGTGAGCAATGCCCGCATTTCTTCCAGGCTGCAGTAAGGAGCGACCGGTTCCAGGCTGACAGCCTGTTGAAAACAAGCCTCCACCTCCGCCTGGGCGTTTACCTGTGCCAGCGCGTTGAGGGATTGCTGACGGAAATCTTCAAGCGCGTAGAGAGATGTGTCCAGCCAGAGCTGATTGACCATTTGAGATACACGCGCGTCGTGAAAGCGGCTGCTCAATCGCCAGCGGTAACCCTGTCTGAATGATTCCAACCCCCTGATCACATCTGAAGGATCAGCCAACAACCCCTGTTTCACAGCAGCAGCTGCGGTTTTATTGATCACATCATCTGAAGTGATAATATCCCCGATTGCAGAAAGAAGATAATCCTCCTCATAATCGGTCAAACGGCCTGCGTAGGCAAAATCGATCACCGTGGTGAGTTGCGAGTTGGATTCATAAAGCGGCTTTTGCAGCAGCGAAACCAAGAGCCCCAGCACTCCACCGGCGATCACCAGCAGGGTAACCAGCCACCAGTAACGCACTGCCCGCGTGAAAATATCACTCAGCAGAAGGTCATTGCTGTGATCGTTTTTTTGCGTTCCCATTGGCTGAATTATACACTGCTGTATATCGACCCGGAACTTAATGAAGTAATCGGGTCAGGATATCTGACCGGGAATCATTTCGTCACAAAATTCATGAGCATCAGGTTCTTTTGGCAATCCGCCTGTGTCATAACAGAGATCGCCTCGGTCAGTGGGTTTTGTTTATCATCAAATACCTGAAGGTAGAGCGGCGCAGTGGTTGTAATCGCCTTGTCTCCAAGCACAATCTCATAGCCTCCCGGTCCGTAAGGCAGACCGGCCACCATACCGGTCACGGCGATAATGGCTACTTCTTTTCCATTCCACTCTCCGCTGAGCTTGACGATCAGGTTCATGACCGGCTCACCATCCGCTCCAAAAATCTGTCCGGCAATCCCCTGCCATCCACAACCTTCCGAAAGGTGGGCGAAGTTATCCAGGTAAACCGGAGATCCCGGTTGCACAACATAGACTGCTTCAAACGGGATGGGGGTTGCTGCTGGTTCCTTTGAAGGTTCTTTTGTTGGGTCAGTGGTTGGAGATGGTTCTGGCAAGGGTGGTTCAGTGGCGACGGGCACAGCGGTGGGGACCGCTTCGGTGGGGATGATCCCGTTTTCTCCCGTATCTGCCAATACAGTAGAGACAACGGTGGGCGTCAGCTCGCTTAGAACAATATCCACACCATCCTTGAACAGGATCGTGCACGCCGTCATAACCAGGAGCATGAATACCCAAATGATCTTCTTTAACATTACGACCTCCAACATCGTACTTGCTGCAAGGGTATTTGATGCACTTTCTATGCCATCCTCCTGTTATTATTTTGATGCCCAAACGAGGGACCTTAACACAGTTGATAATGGAATATAATCTGATATAGGAGACCCTATGAAGCAGATACTCCAGCATTTAAATGATGGCAAAACGGTTGTAGAAGAAGTACCCGTCCCCGTTGTTAAACCTGGAATGGTGCTTGTGCGAACTGCTGCGTCGCTCGTTTCAGCCGGCACAGAACGCATGGTTGTGGATTTTGCTTCGAAGAATCTTATCGGCAAAGCAGCGTCTCGGCCTGACCTGGTACGCCAGATGATCAACAAGGCGATGCGTGAAGGACTGATACCTTCCATTGAAGCAGCTTTTAATAAGCTCGACCAGCCCATGCCGCTGGGATATTCATCCGCGGGGACTGTGGTTGAAATTGGCGAGGATGTAATGGGCTTCAAGACCGGCGACCGGGTCGCCTGCGCCGGCGGTGGTTACGCTGTGCATGCGGAATACAACCTGGTACCGGTAAACCTGGTATCACGCCTGCCGGAAGATGTGGACTTCGAATCCGCAGCCTTCACCACCCTTGGCGCCATCGCGCTGCATGGGTTCCGCCTTGCTTCTCCTCAACTCGGTGAGAAGGTGTGCGTCATCGGATTGGGTTTGTTGGGCTTGCTTGCCGCCCAGGTGGCGCGCGCAGCCGGCTGCAGCGTCTTTGGCGTCGACCTCAGCGAGGAACGCATCGCACTGGCACAAAAGATGGGTTTTTCAGCGGCTCATCGCACCAGCTTCGTTGACATGGTAGCAGGTTTAACCAACGGGCTCGGTTTTGACCATGTATTAATTTGCGCTGATACCAATTCGAATGACCCGGTTGAACTGGCAGGAGAAATCGCGCGTGACCGCGCAACAGTAGTCGCCATTGGCGCTGTGGGGATGGAAATCCCGCGCAAGCGTTACTATGAAAAGGAGCTGGAATTCAAGATCTCCCGTTCCTACGGCCCCGGCAGGTATGACCCCGAGTACGAAGAGGGAGGAATTGACTACCCGTTGGGGTATGTGCGCTGGACGGAAGGGCGTAACCTACAGGCTTTCGTTGACCTGATGGCCGCTGGGAAGGTTGATGTTCACCCCCTCATCACGCATCGCATTCCCATTGAAGCTGCCCCAAGAGCTTACGACCTCATTTCTGGCGATCTAAATGAACCTTTTCTTGGCGTGCTCCTCACTTATCCCGATAAAGTTGAAACTGGCAGCGTGAGGAAGGTGCTGGTAACCCCGGCAGCCACGAACAAATCCCCCGATGTCAGGCTCGGTGTACTGGGGGCGGGTAATTTCGCCCAGGCGGTTTTCCTGCCTGTGATTCGAAAAGTTGGCGGTGTTCAACTTTCTGGCATTGCCACCGCATCAGGAATGAGCGCGCAGCAGGCGGCGAAGAAGTACGGGTTTGGCTTCGCGACAACCGTTGAAGAAGAAATCCTGGAAAACAAGGACATCAATACCGTGGTACTGCTCACCCGCCATCAGCATCATGCCCGCCAGGTGCTGAAAGCGCTGCGCCACCAGAAAGCCGTTTATTGCGAAAAACCCCTGGCGTTGAATCCGGCTGAACTCGCAGAGATCGAAGAAGAGCTAACCAGAGAAAATTCTCCGCTGCTGACGGTGGGTTTCAACCGCCGCTTTGCCCCGATGACCCTCGCGCTCGCGGAGTTCATCAACCAGCGTACTGAACCCTTGTTTATGCAATATCGGGTCAACGCCGGTTATCTGCCACTGAACCACTGGCTGCATGACCCGAACCAGGGTGGAGGGCGCATCATTGGTGAGGGATGTCATTTTATTGACCTGCTCACCTTCCTGGTTGGTTCAGCACCGGTATCCGTGAGCGCAACAGCGCTGGCGGATAATGACCGGTACTGCCAGGATAATGTGCAGTTGTCACTGCGCTACGCGGATGGTTCGCTGGGCACCGTCATTTACCTGGCGAATGGCAATAAAAACTTCACCAAGGAGCGCCTGGAGGTTTTCACCAGCGGCAGAATCGCTGTGCTGGAGGACTTTCGCTCACTTGAACTGGTATCGGAAAATTCACGCAAAACATCACGATCCCGGCTGCGTCAGGATAAAGGCCACACCAAAGCCTGGGAAAAATTCATCAAAGCGGTCAGTGATGGCGGAACTCCTCCGATTCCATATGAAGAGCTGATGAGCACATCAAAAGCGACCTTTGCCGCCCTAGAAGCGCTGCGGACAGGCACTGAGATCAAAATTTGAACCGCGCCCCAGCGGAATAATCGAATTGAATCAACTGCGAAAACTTTACCTGTTATTAAAAGAGATTGGCATAGCTGACCTGGTCAGTTATTCCTTCTACCAGGCGCAGTTGCGCAATGGCCCCACCCGCCAGCTTACCCCTCCCGGCGGATTACCTTCTTTCGCACAATTCACCGAACCAGTACCGCCGCGGTTCTGCTGGAGCGCTAACTGGGATCACCTCGTTCAGGGTGTTCATTCATCATTAATGAGAGACGAAGGTCAGTTGCTGAAGGAAAGTCGATACCGTCCGTTTTTCAACAAAGCACAACCGCTTCTGTTTAATTCCTCTTCTCAATCCAGCATCCACTGGATCGACATGAACGAAGAGGTTTTTGATGATATCAAGCTGGAATGGGAACCAGCACGCTTCATCTGGAGCCTTTCTTTGGCCAGCGCATACTGTTCTACCGCGGATGAATCTTTTGTGGCGACTTTCTGGCAAAAATTTTACGAATTTCAACATTCCAACACGGTGAACGCCGGACCCAACTGGGTATCTGCACAGGAAGTTGGTATTCGATGCATCATGTGGATATTGGCGGTATCCGCAATCCAATCCTCAACACAAACAACCCCAGAGAATATTGATACCCTTACCATCGCGGTCCGACATCACGTGGAGCGCATCCTGCCCACATTAGATTATGCCCGGTCGCAGCACAACAATCACATCCTCAGCGAATCCATGTGCCTGATGCTGGCCGGGGATTTTCTCGCAGACAGTGATCCCAGAGCGAAGGAATGGTGCCGCCGCGGGGAAAAGGATTTTAACCGCGCTTTACTGCGGCAGCTTCAAGGGGACGGAACATATGCTCAGCACAGTGCCAATTATCACCGCCTGATGCTGCAGCTCTCCTTGCTTTATCACGCCCGCCTGCGCCGTCAGGGCAGGCAGCTAGAGCCGGCGGTGCAAAAAAAACTGGCTGCCGCCACCAGGTGGATGATCGCGCAGCTCGACCCGATCAGCGGCCGCCTTCCCAACCTCGGCCACAACGATGGCACACTGCTTCTGCCTTTCGGCTGCGCTGAATACCGCGATTACCGCCCCACCGCTCAGGCAGCAGCTTTGGCCTTCCTCGGTCAACCCTGCCTGCCGGCAGGTGATTGGGACGAACTGGCCTGCTGGCTGGAGTTAAGGCCGGGAGAGGGTTTACTCTACAATGATGAATTCTCCTCACAGGCTATTCACAAGGTGGGAGCTGTCGATACCTGGGGAACCCTGCGTGGGGTGCGCTTCAGGAACCGGCCGGCTCACGCAGACCAGCTGCACGCTGATCTTTGGTGGCGGGGAATCAACATCGCGCGGGATGCCGGAACCTACTCTTACAACCTGCCGGCTCCCTGGCAGAACGCGCTTGATAACAGCAGGGTGCATAACACCATTACGATAAATCAAGCCGACCAGATGCAGCGCATGAGCCGCTTCTTATGGCTGGATCACGCGCAGGCCAGTTGGAAGCTTGGTGAGAGTGGCAACACCATCACAGCCTCCCACAATGGTTACAGCAAATTCGGCGTGATTCATGAACGTTCCCTCAAATACATTGAGGATTCAGGCTTCATCGTCCATGACCGCCTGGTAAAGCAGCACTCCGGCAAAAAATTGATGGAGTATTGCCTGCACTGGCTGCTTCCGGATTGGGCCTGGGAGTTAAACGGAGAAACGCTCATTTTAAGCGAACAGCAGTATAAGATCACATTATCGGTTTGCTCAAAAGTTATCGGCAGTGAAGAAACACTTTCTCCTACCGATGTTTCTCTGATACGCTCGGGTGTTACACTCTCCGGTCAACGCCAGGAAGATATGTTAGGATGGGAATCAGACACCTACTTTGAAAAACACCCGGCTTTATCCTTTTCAATCACTTACACCTCACCCCAGGCTATCGAACTGATCTCAAAATGGAAAATCATTGATGCCGGCCAATAAGGAAAAAATGAGTTCGGGCATTCATATCCTCCTGATTCACCAGGCTTTCGCCGCCCTTGACGAACCGGGAGGTACCCGGCATTATGAGATGGCACGTGCTTTTGTGAAAAACGGCCATCGCGTTACCATCATTACCAGCCCGGTGAGTTACCTCACCGGTAGATCAAGGCAGTCAAAGCAGCGCTGGGTGACCCGCGAAACGCCGGAACCGGGCATTGAGATCCTGCGCGCATACACATACGCGGCGCTGCATCGCAGTTTCTTCCACCGCCTGCTGAGCTTCATCAGCTTCATGTTATCTTCCTTCTTGATCGGCCTGGGTGTTAAAAATGTGGATGTCATCTGGGGAACCTCTCCGCCCATTTTTCAGGGATGGACAGCCTGGCTGCTTGCCAGGTTAAAACAGACCAGGTTCCTATTCGAGGTGCGTGACCTTTGGCCGGCGTTCGCCATCGCCATGAAGGTCATTCGCAATTCTTTCATCATACGGCTATCCAACTGGTTGGAGCGTTTCCTTTACCGGCACGCGGATTCACTGGTGGTGAACTCGCCCGGGTTCATCCACCATGTCTCTGAGCGCGGCGGCAGGGATATTGCGCTCATTCCCAACGGCGTGGACCCTGATATGTTCGATCCTAATGACGATGGCGCAGAATTTCGTCAACGGATGAACCTGGAAGAGGCTTACATCGTCTTATACTCAGGCGCACACGGGTTATCCAACGACCTCGGAATTCTGCTCCAGGCTGCCCGGATCACGGCGCACGATACCCGCATTGTTTATGTCCTGGTGGGAGACGGGAAAGAGAAACCCGCCCTGCAGCAGCTGGCACAGGACATGGATTTGCGCAATGTCTTCTTTATCCCGCCGGTACCCAAAACAGAAATGAAGAATGTTCTCGCCGCTGCTGATTGTTGTGTGGCTATTCTAAAACCAGTTGAATTGTACAAAACCACGTATCCCAACAAGGTATTCGATTACCTCGCCGCGGGCAGACCTGTTTTATGCGCCATTGACGGTGTCATCCGTGATGTCATTGAAGAAGCAGATGCAGGGATTTTTGTTAACCCGGGTGATCCTTCAGAGCTGGCAGAAACAGTTCTGAAGCTTTCAAATACACCCATCGAAGGGCGCAAGATGGGATTGAATGGCCGCGTTTATGTGGAGCAGCATTACAACCGCCGCGATATCGCCAAACGCATGGAAAAATTATTGCTGGCGTGCGCTGAAAAAGATCAACCATAAGTCCGGATAATTTTGGTTGGCCTGTCATTTTCATGTGTTGTATCGACTGATTAATGTAAAATAATTGGTAACCGTCACATAGAAAGTCTACCAGGAGGATTTTCATGGGTTCCACTCAACTCACCCCCGCTGAACAGCTCAAGAGGGACATCGCCTCGACTCGCAGCGAATTGACCCAATTAGCAGATAAGGTCAGACTCACCTCGGTACGAGATACATACGCCACAGTCGATAACGCCATCGCCAATCTTCCGCTGCGCGTTCAGAAAATTCGCGACCGTCGATACGCTTTCAACAAGATTCTTGAAACCCAGGCGCGCGAATTTCAAAAACAGTGGTCGGTAAAACGCGGGAATATCCAGGGTCAGATCACTGCTGAATCGGCAGCCCTGCAAAATCAGTTTCGGCCGCTGGAGATGCGCGCGTCTGTGTTGTCAAATGCCGCTGTAGTGAAAACACTCCAGGCGGATATCACATCCTTTAAGGCCAGGGTCACTGCATCAGAACGCGCGATCACTGAGCTCTATGATGACTTGAAGAGTGAGGTGGACAAAGTCCAAACCCAGATAAATCAGATTGAAAAGACGCTCGACCTGGCTGAATCCGCCGGTTTTGGTTTTTTGCCTACAGAAAGCGTGGTAAGGGCGGTGAAGGCTGTTTGGACGCGCGATGAGAAGGAAGACAAGGACGACCCGGAAGGAATCCTGTTTTTGACTGACCAGCGCCTGCTCTTTGAACAGCGTGAAGAGATCGCCACCAAGAAAGTTCTTTTTGTCACCACTGAACGAAAAAAGGTTCAGGAGCTGCTCTTTGAGGTTCCCGTGTTTTCAGTTGTCAGCGTACAGGCGACCAAGCAGGGCATGTTAAAGAACGAGGATTGGATAGAGTTGGAATTCGAATCCGGTGCTTTTGCCCGCGGTGCTAAATTACATCTTGATGGTCAGAACTGCAATGACTGGCAGAAGATGATCTCACAGGTGAAAGCCCGCGAACTGGATACTGACCGCGCCTTTGAAATCGATAGTAAAGCGGCAGAAAAAGCCAAAGCTGCGCCGGTGATCTGTCCGTTCTGTGGTGGCTCCATTACCAAACCTGTTCTTCGCGGCATGGAAACCATCAAGTGTGATTTCTGTGGTAATGTGATAAAGATTTAGTCTCTCCGTGTGTCACTTTTCTCGAAAACAAACATCGAATGGATATCAATAACAATAGAGGAGAGTGACCATGAAAAGAAATGTTTCAAATTATGACCGGATAATCCGCGTGATTATTGGTTTAATACTGTTGGTATTGGGTTGGGGCGGCTTTGTCGGTGGAGGTTGGGGGTTGGTTTTCAAGATACTGGGATTTATTCCTCTCATTACCGGTCTGGTGGGTTTTTGCCCGCTTTACGCATTACTCAGAACCAGCACCCGGAAATCATAAGGGCGTGAAAAGGTGGTGCTTTGAAAGCGCACCACCTTCTTAGATCTCGTGATTATTTCATTATGTAATCGAAATACTTATCTTTCATAAAATCCCTTCAAATAGATCTCTTTCACGCCTCCCGGATGGTGGAGGGTAAGCACGCATGTACTGATCACTCACACCGAATACTTTGCGCAGTTTATCCAGTATTCCTCCCGTGATGCGCATACCTCCCTGGCTGACGTGACAGGCGACCGCCTGAGATTTCTTGTCGATCACATCCCGGTAATCCACCACTGCATGGATCGGGAACCTGGCCTGGGCTATCTTTGACAAGTCAATATCCTTGTTCCTGCCGAACTTGCTCGGATCCTTGCCGGTTAGTTTCATCAGCCACACCGTGGTGCGTAAGAACCCTCTCGGGAAGGTGTGATAGTACAATTTCTGTGCTTGGTGAGCCGACAGATCGGATGGAAATTGTGCCGGGTCACCAGCAGCGTAGAACGCCCTATCGGCAGCCTTATGGATCGCGATATGGTCCGGGTGCATGTACCCGCCAATTGGATCAAAGGTAATGACCACCTGGGGTTTTAACAAACGTATGAAATGGACGATTTCCCCGATCACCTTTTTCTGATCAGCCGCCGCCAGCGCCTTGGGATGGTGGTTTTCAGGTGACCCGGCCATCCCTGAATCTCGATAATCCAGGAAGTGAACACCAGACAACCCCAGGTGATCCGCCGCGCAGCAAAGCTCGTGTTCGCGCAGCTCGCCAATGGACTTGAATTTTCCCATCAGCGCCGGATCCACCTCCCCAACCTCTCCCCGTGTTGCACAAACCAGGTGAACCTCCACACCAAGCCTGGCGTAATGCGCCAGTGATCCGCCAGTTCCAAAAGTCTCGTCATCTGGGTGTGCCAATACAGCCAGTAAAACTTTCTTTTCCGCCATTTAATTATTCGTCCTATTCTCTTCGATGGTTGAAATACCGCAAACCGGGCAATCCTTGCGTTTTGGAATACTGATCCTGGTAAGGCCTACAGAGAGGGCATCAAACAATACCAGCTTACCGATGAGGGCGTCTCCGATTCCAGCCAGTAACTTGATCACTTCGGTGGCCTGAAGCAGCCCGATCACCCCCGGTACGGTTCCCAGCAGTCCGTGGGTTTCAGGGTCCGGGATCGCTGCCGGGACGAGTTGTTCGGGCAGCATGCAGCGCAGGCAAGGTCCACGCTTTGCGTCAAAAACTGAGACCTGTCCTTCAAATTCGTAAACCGCACCGTAAACAAACGGTAGTGATAACCTGGCGCAAGTTTCATTGATCAGGAGTCGGGCTTCAAGGTTGTCTGTACAGTCTACCACCACATGCTGACCGGTAAATATGGCTTCCGCGTTGGTTTTCTGAAGCCGTTCAGGTATCAGGTGCAGGGCTACTTCCGGGTTCATCCTGTGCAGGTGTTCACCTGCCGAGGTGACCTTGGATAAACCAATCGCGGGAGTGGTATGGATGACCTGCCGCTGCAAATTGGGCAGCTTGACCAGGTCATCGTCGACGATGGTAAGGCTGCCAACACCCGCAGCTGCCAGGTACATCAAAACTGGTGAACCCAAACCTCCCGCGCCAACCACCAGAACTCGCCCATTCTTGAGGTGTAACTGTCCTTGGGGACCGATGGCATCCAGCTGGAGATGCTTTTTGTACCGCTGACGTTCCTTTTCACTCAATTCCATAATGACCAATTGTAAACTCAAACGGATTTTTTTGAAATTGAGTCAGGCAACAGTTATCTGCCTTGATGTTACAATAAAATTATGAAAGTCATCCTCACCCACGAACAGGCGGATTTCGATGCGCTGGCCTCCATGTTATGCGCTTATCTTTTGAATGATGAAGCCATACCCGTTCTTCCCAACCGACTGAACCGCAACGTGCGTAATTTTCTCAACCTTTATGGAGGAGATTTTCCATTTGAAGAAGCCCGCGATCTGGCGCAGGGAGGCATCAGCCAGGTGACATTGGTGGATACACAATCACTGGTCACATTAAAAGGCATCAACAACAAAACCGCTGTAAACATTGTGGACCATCACGATCCCCGATCGGATCTACCCTCAAACTGGCAAGGCCGGTTTGAAAAAGTTGGCGCAACAACCACCATACTGGTCGATCTGCTCAGGGAACACGGACACCCGATTTCCATGATCCAGGCTACCCTGTTGCTGCTTGGAATTTACGAAGATACCGGTTCACTCACATACGCGTCGACCTCGGTTCGAGATGTCAACGCCGCAGCCTACCTGCTGGAAAAAGGCGCCAGTTTGAAGATCGCAGTAAATTATCTCAACCCGGCGCTCTCTGAAAATCAAAAAAAAATGGCTGACCTCCTGTTGGAAAACGCCAGAACACACAACATCAACGGCAAGACCATCATCATCTCGTGCGCAAAAGCTGTAGAACTCAACGAGGAGATCTCCAGTATTGCCCATAAACTGCGTGATCTGCTGGATCCGGATGCACTCTTTTTATTCGTTCGCACAGCTGAGGGGGTCAGGCTGGTGGCACGCTCCACCTCTGACCAGGTGGATGTGGCACACATTGCACAGCGCTTCGGTGGTGGCGGACACTCAAGAGCCGCTGCCGCCCTCATCCAGGTGACAGGTGAAAACGGGACTGAAACGATGGAGGTTTATACCCGGGACGTGGTAACAGAACTCGAGCGGGTTATTGAGCCTCCACTCACCATAAATAAGATCATGTCCAAAAAACCCCACCTCATCAGCCCCCTAACTTCACTCGATGAAGCCAATAAATTAATGCAGCGTTATGGTTACGAAGGTTATCCGGTGGTCGAGGACGGACGGGTGGTTGGGTTGCTCACGCGGCGGGCGGTTGACCGGGCATTAAACCACAAGTTAAACCTGAACGCCGGCAGCCTGATGGAAGCCGGAGAACATTTTCTAAAAAACACAGATACCATCGACAAGCTGCAGCAGTTGATGGCAGCCACCGGCTGGGGGCAGATCCCCGTGGTGGACGAGGAAACCGGCAGGATCACCGGTATTGTTACCCGCACCGATTTACTGAAAACCCTCCCGGGTCACAATGGCGCCGTTCCCGGGCAGAAAAATTATGCGGCGACTCTTGAAAAAGCCCTGCCGCCTTCCAGGCTGGCATTATTAAAACTCATGGCCAGCACCTCAGGTCAGGCTCAACACGCCATCTACATCGTCGGCGGGTTTGTGCGCGATCTGCTGCTTGAACGACCCTCTCTTGATTTTGACATTGTCGTGGAGGGCGACGCTTTGCAATTCGCCCAGTCGCTCGCACAGCAATACGGCGGGCGCGTGATCCCCCACAAACGTTTCAGTACAGCCAAGTGGCAGATCAAGAACTTCCGCTCAGGTTTACTCAAGAAGATGGGTGTTGAAAATGGAAAACCGACCGACCTGCCCGAAGAGTTGGACTTCATCAGCGCCCGCACCGAGTTCTACGATCACCCTACAGCCTTACCGACAGTGGAGCGATCGAGCATAAAACTTGACCTTCATCGCAGAGATTTTACGATCAACACCCTGGCTCTCAGGTTGGATGGTCATCATTACGGTGAACTTTACGATTATTGGGGAGGATTGAAGGACCTGGAAAGGAAGCAGGTTAGAGTGCTGCATTCCCTCTCCTTCGTGGATGACCCCACACGCCTGCTGCGTGCGGTGCGTTTCGAACAGCGTTTTCATTTTCAAATCGAAAAACGCACCCTTCAGTTAATGAAAGAAGCTCTTGATCTGCTGCATCAATTGAGCGGTGAGCGTATTCACCACGAATTCGACCTGATCTTTAATGACCCTGATCCTCTCTCCATCATGCGCCGGCTCGAGGCATTGGGATTGCTGCGGCGGATCCACCCGGGACTGGAGTGGCAATCGCAATTTGAACCCGTTTTTTCACAGGCCGTAACCTACGCGCAGTTCTCAGACTGGAATCTACCCGACACGATTGGCAACACCCCTACCCGCCTCGCACTGATCTACCTGACCTGGCTCGCCAACCTGGATGGAAACGCGGGGCTCGAAGTTGCCCACAGGCTGCGTCTGCCGCGCCAGATACTGGATACCCTGGAAAAGCTAATTGAAACCTGCAGGAAAGCCGACCAGATGGCATTGCTTCCGCCCAGCAAGTTGACATTGGAACTGGAAAAAATACCGCTCTATGGGGTTTTTGCCCTTTTCTGCTTAAGTGATGATAGCCATTACAAAGAAAGAATCAACCTTTATGCCACCAAGTGGAGGTTTATCTCCTCCGGGATTGATGGCAATACCCTGCGATCCCGCGGCATACCCCCAGGACCGCAGTACGCCCGCGTCCTCTCACAAATCCGTGATGCCTGGCTGGATGGGCAAATTTCCACTCCATCCGAGGAAAGTGAGCTGCTGGAGCGATTGCTGGGGGAACAAGATGACTGATCACTCAACCAATGTTCTCTCCGAAACACCGTTGGAGAACATTCAAATCCGGAAACTGACCAGGGACGACCTGGCAGCCCTCGAGTGGGATGGCGAGTACACGCATTTTCGAAATGTATACAAGGGGGTTTACCAACGCACCCAGATCGGTACGGCGGCAGCCTGGGTGGCGGAATCACCGGCGGACGGCATCGTCGGTCAGGTTTTTTTACAGCTGGATTGTGACCGCCCCGAACTCGCCAACGGCTGGAATCGGGCGTACCTTTATTCCTTCCGTATCAAGCCAAAATACCGCCACTTAGGGCTGGGCACCAGGATGATCAAGTTCCTGGAGAACTACCTGATCACAAGGCACTATTCTCGCTTAACATTGAATGTGGCACGCGACAATCCTGACGCCATCCGCCTGTACAAACGAGTAGGCTTTCAGATCGTCGCGGAGGAACCCGGGATTTGGTCCTACATCGACCATCTGGGTCAATGGCACACGGTGGAAGAACCATCCTGGCGTATGGAAAAGCGCCTTCCGTAACCGTTACCTGGAATCCCCCATATCGAACATCGTGATCGTTACCCCTTTTCGGTGTAAACCATCCAGTTCCAACCTTTGACCTAGCCAATCCAATTGTAGGGGTTCCGACATCAATAATAATCGCTCCGGGTCCATATCCATTTCAAGTGGAATAACCTGGATATCCCTGATCTTATGATTAGAAAACCCGATTCTGACGACCGCGGTGCGCAGCGCATCAGGCAGCATCCACTGGTCGCTAAGCAGGTTTCCCATACTGTACAGCACCAATCCCGCGTGTCCGTCTCTAAAGGAACTCAGCCATTCCATACGCTGCAGTACATGCGGGTGATGTCCCCAAACCAGATCCGCGCCGGCATCAACCAGTAATTGCGCCAGTTCCTGCTGGTGAGGTGACGGCCCTGCCTGGTATTCCTTACCCCAGTGCACTGAAACCATTACTAAATCGCTGGTTTCCCTCGCGTTAGATAGCTCGACCTCAATATCCTTTATATCAAAATCACCCGAGTAATCATTCAGGCTGAATACTGCCAGCACCTGTTCTCCCACGGGGATGAACTGGATCGCAGATCCACTCCCCTGGTGATAGATTCCCGCCTGTTCAAGCACTTTAGCGTTGTGTTGTATACCAATCAGGTCACAATCCCCGGCGTGGTTATTGGCCGTGGTGGCAAGCCCCACATCTGACAGCTGCAGCAAAGCGACTGAGGCATCATCAGCGCAAAGATTCATATCCAAATTATTCGGTGCAAAATCCGGATCAAATTCACCAAAAGGTGACTCAAGATTGACCGCGAACAGGTCCACGGGCGCGGCCTGTTTCACCCTCAGCAGGTCACCCCAGGGGGAATACGTTGAGTCTTCATTGAGAAAAAGGGGGTCGCCGCCCCTGGAAAGCATCACATCTCCGCCCAACATCAGTGATGAACTGGCGCGATTCTGACCGCAAGCACTTGCAACGAGGAGCGCCAGGATCAGCGCTCCCCGTTTCACAGGTTTCAGTAACATCATTCCACGATGAACACCTCTGTCCAGCCGGGAGCATCAGGGGTCTTGCCCGTTTCAAGCATCTCCTGCCAGGCTTCATCTGTCAAGCGTTGATCTGGCGGCACAGTGAACTCGTAATACGTGTAAACCGCGCCTACGGTAACCTCGTAGGGTGATTCGGGATGCACCACGTAGATCATGGTCGGGTATCCCACACCTTCCTCTAAAACCCGGCCGATGCCGGTTGCCACATCCGCCACCAGGGCTGACTTCTGGTCAGAGAGATCGCCGCCGCCCATCACAGGGTCAGCGGGATCAGAAGCCGCGATGGTCATCGACTCCAGCCATCCACCAAAGTATTGGATGCGCCAGTATTGTTCCTCAGTAAGTTCTATACCATTCAACTCATTCTGCGATACTTCCAATAAGAACACCAGCTCCTCGATCAGGTTATCCAGGTTGCCGCGGGTCACGTCATCCAGTATGGCACGGCTTTCCAGGCCGCTGCGCGTCATTTCAGCCAGCGCAAGCAGCCGGGCGTATGCTTCAGGATTGGGTTCCACGTAGCCCCTTGGAGGTTTGTCCGCACCGCCCCCACCCATTTCTGCCATCACCTGCTTAGCATAGAGAATGGTATCGTGTTTCAGCTCGGTCCATGAACTGAGCGCCGTTTGCATATCCTTGCGCAACCAGGCCTGATTGCGCATGAAAGGCGGGAATTGTTCTCCCTTGGGCTCAAAGATCGGTTGCAGTGAATAAAGCCAGGACCAGTAAAGGTTCTGCGTCCACGTGTCCAGTCCAAACCCGGCAACCTCCTCTTTCACTTTGGCTAACTGGGCATCATAATTCTCAAATTCGTTTTCACCCATTTCCACGAGCAGGTTGTAAGCTTCTTCTGATCCTTGCGCGGCGAGAAAATCCAGGCTTTTCGGCAGATCGCGCGGATTATCGAGCGTCCCCACCTTGCGCCACATGACTTCTCCGAATACATATTGATCGAGTGTAAAACGCTGACCCATAAAGCGGAAACCCTGCGTGGCTTCATCCCGATCCTGCCAGATATAAACCCACATGGAATTGATCTGAGGCGGGGGCAGCTGCTTCGCCGCCTGTTTAAAAGCTTCTGCCAGAGCAGGGTCAGCAAATGATTTCAGGTCAGGGTCAGAGCCGAAGATGGTGTCTGAGAGGTTTCCGTACTCGTAAATGGAAAGGTCATCGGCTTTTCCAACGATGAATACGGTCGGATCGTATATGTTTTGCCATAGTTCCAGCGCGGGTTTCCATGAAGCGGTCGGCGCATTACGCATGGCCTGCACCACCAGCAGGGCGCGCTGCGTCTCGATCGGGTCTTTTAGACGAAAGGTCATCCGCCCATACCACATCATCGCTTTGAAGTAGGTCTTGAGCGCGTCATCGCGGGTGTAATGCCCGCGCGGAATGTATTGGGAATAGTCCTCGATGAGAATGTCATCTGAGCCCTGGCCGCCAGTTTCCCAAATCGGAGAAACCGCGACCCCGCCGCCAGCCTCGATCAACTCAAGTTCCTGTTCCGCCAGAGTCATGGCCTCAGCCGGAATCTGTACTGGCAGTTCCAGGATCAACGCCGGTACGCTGAAAAATGCCACGTTGCGCAGCGCCGCCATTTCCATATCGCTTCCTTTCAGCGCTTCATACTGGCTGACGGATTCACTGATCATGGCGGTTGTGAGTTCCTTCAATGTATCAATAAAGAAAACCCTTTCCAAATCCCGCAGCATTTTATCAAAGATCAGGTGGTATACATGGAAGATGGCATCGGTGGTAACGAAAACCGGTACTTCATCATACCGGATGGATTCATACACCTGGTAGAACTCGCGATACATGCGATTGGGATCTTCAGATGGAGGTTGGACGACAAAACCATTATTGAGCAGGGTCTCAACCTGAGAATCGGTAAGGTCAAACCGGTCCAGGTTGACCACCTGGCTGCTGTTCAATGGCAGGGTATAACCACCCGTGTAGGCAGCGGGCATGGAATAAGAGCGCTGATTGTAAACAGCGAACACTTCACCATAAAGGTCCTCCGGGATGATCACCGGCGCACCTGTTACCTCAACAGCGGGTTCCTGCGTGGCAGGTACTGCGGTTTCATCGCCCGGTAGTTCTTCATCGACGATAGCGTCTTTGACTCTGTTTACCAGGTCAAAAGGCAGCCGGCAGGCAGTGAGAAGAAAAGTGATTACCAGCAGAATTGAGACGAATTTGAACGAACGAGACATTTTTTCCTCCTTAAAGATCCTGGTTAGCGATCAGCACATTGCCTGACCCGATCGGGAGTGGCAGCAGCGAAGAAAAACCGCCATCCTGCCGGGTCAGCAGAGAAAAACAGAATCCATTCCATTCCCATAAAGTAATTGAGGCCTTTCTCGGATCAGCATCATACGAGTACTCAAGCGCAGCGAGTTCCTGCAGACCGTCACCGTCGAAATCAGCCGCTTGTATATGTGAGATCGGGTCAGACAACGAAGAGCCCGCCCACAATTCTTTAATCTCCCCACCGGTCAACCCAAGAAGGATGAGATGACAGCTCATATTCTGATCATCACGAAAAGAAGAGATGCGTCCTCCGCTTGGCATAAAACGGTCTACCGGCCAGGGCTGGAACGGGCGCCACACCAGCAACGAGAGTTCCTCCTCTCCATCCCGGTTGAGGTCAGAGAAGATCACCTCCTTTACCTGCCATTCAGGCGGGCTATGCCATGGGGGAACACCGGAATCTGCATCGCAGACTGTGACCTTCACGCCTCCGCCTTCTGGTCCCACGCATAACACCTTACCTTCCCTCCCTGCCGCCTGTATCTTATGTAGCTGAATGTCAGTAATAGTCACTTCACTCATAGGCAAGCGCTTAAGTTCCCCGCCATCGTAATTCCAAAAAGAAATCAACGTTGGTGAGATGTTCGCCAATGCCATTAAGGAGAGCAGGATCAAACGCCACACATTATTAGACGCTTTCATGTAATAACAAGTTCCAGTGATTATTGTACAACTTATGGGCATTGGTTTCACAACCAGGTTCCGCATCCACGAAAGTCAGCCCGGCGCTTACAGGTGATTTTCTTTGACAGAAAAGGCATCGTCCGGTAGAATTATGCGGTTATTACATCATCTTAAATCAGAGGGACCCGGTTCATGAAAGAATATTCAACTGACAAAATTCGCAATATTGTGCTGGCATCACATTCCGGCGCCGGGAAAACCATCCTGTGCGAAGCTTTCCTCCATGCCACCGGGGCTACAACCCGCATGGGCAGGATCGAGGACGGCACAACCGTTTCAGATTTTGACGAAGAAGAAGTAAGGCGTACGATTTCCCTTTACACATCTGTGGTTCCGATCGAACACCGTGAAGTGAAGATCAATCTGCTTGATACCCCGGGTTACACGGACTTCATCGGAGAAGTCGTCTCTGCCCTGCGTGTGGCAGATGGTGCTGTGCTCATGGTCGATGCTGTCAACGGGCTTGAGGTTGGCACAGAGATCGCCTGGGATTACTGCACGAAGTTCAACCTGCCGCGCTTTTTACTCATCAACAAGATGGACCGCGACAATGCCAATTTTCAAAAAGCGCTCAAATCGGTAGAGGATTTCTCCGAGATCCGCCTGATCCCCATTCAGCTCCCCTGGGGAGAAAAGCAGGATTTCAAGGGCGTGATCGACCTTCTCTCAATGAAAGCCTTCAAAGCCCAGGGTAAGACTGCAGAAGAAATTCCCGCTGAATATAAAGACGCCGCGGATGAAGCCCGTATGAAACTGGTCGAAGCGGCCGCCGAGGGTGATGACTCGCTGCTGGAAAAGTACCTTGAAAGCGGTAGTCTGACGGAAGATGAGGTCATCAGGGGCCTTACACTTATCGTGCAGTCGGGTGGTTTCGTTCCGGTGCTTGTTTCCGCGGGATCCAGCGAGACCGGCGTTTTCCGCCTGCTTGACGCCATCGTTGACATCATGCCATCACCGCTGGATGCGGTCAAACCGGTAGCGCAGGGAAAGGCCGGAGAGGAAACTCTCGAACCCAAAGATAACGCCCCCCTTGCCATATACGTTTGGAAGACGACCGCTGATCCGTTCGTGGGAAAGCAGACCTTCTTCCGTGTATATTCTGGAACCATCAGCCCTGATATGCGCGTCTGGAATCAAAACAAGAGTATCGAAGAGCGCCTCGGATCGATCAATGTCCCGCGCGGCAAAGAATCACTGCCGGTGAAAGTGATCCACGCGGGTGATATTTGTGTTGTCCCGAAGTTGACCGAAACCTCCACCACACACACGTTGTGTGATAAGAACCATCCTCTCACGCTGCCTGTACCGGACTATCCGACCTCGCTTTACCAGGTGGCCTTGTCTCCGAAAACGCAGGCTGATTCCACCAAGATATCTTCCACCCTCACCAGGCTGTGCGAGGAGGATATGACCCTGACCTGGCACTTCGAAACCGCCACCAAGCAGACCATTCTGCAGGGGATGGGCGATCAGCACATCGATGTCGCCATCCGTCGTGCTGAAACCAAGTTCCAGGTGGGCATATTGATGGAAGAACCCAAAGTGCCCTACCAGGAGACTATCACGAAAAGCGCTTCTGCCATGTACCGCCATAAAAAGCAAACCGGCGGTTCAGGCCAGTTTGGCGAAGTCCACCTCAAGGTGAACCCGCTGACAGATAAAGAATACGATTTCAGCTGGGATGTGTTCGGCGGCGCCATTTCGCAATCCTATTCCTCTTCCATCCAGAAAGGCATCCAGGGCGTGATGAAAGATGGCGTCATCGCCGGATACCCGGTTTCAGGCGTGCATGTCTCGGTATTCGACGGCAAGGAACATCCGGTTGATTCAAAACCAGTCGCCTTTGAAGTCGCCGGGCGCGAAGCCTTCAAACTCGCGGTAAAAGACGCGGCTCCTGTGTTGTTGGAACCCATCATGCTGGTCAGGATCACTGTGCCTGAGGCAGCCATGGGTGATATTATGGGCGACCTGAACACCCGCCGCGCCCGCATACAAGGGATGGAAACGCAGAAAGGCCGTTCTGTGGTTACCGCAAATGTACCTCTGACTGAAATGCTGCGCTACACCACCACCTTGCGCTCCATGACGGGCGGCCGCGGCGTCTTCTCGATGGAGTTCGACCACACTGAGGTCGTCCCCACGCATCTTGCCCAGGCTGTGGTCGATGCGCACGCCAAAGAGATGGAAAGCCGAAAAGAAGAGTAATAGTCTCATAAAAAACAAAGCTGGACGGCACCACCCGTCCGGCTTTTTGTTTTCCGTGGATAAGAATTGATGCATACCGGGTTGACTATGGTAATATAGGATGAAATTCACCCGGCAGGACGCGCTTGAACGATCAGGATTCTTATCTTGAACAAATTTGGGATGGCATCCTCTCTCGCGAGGAAGCCAGAATTCGAAGTGCTTTTCACATGCTGGATCAATCCAGCCGGGAGGTCGTCTTTCAGCATCTGCAGAAAATGAGCCGGGAAGATGGCTGGCATCCCGAACAGGTCAACTCAGCCCGCATCGCCCTTGACGTGATTCATAAGATAATGAGTGAATGATCATGGATATCACAGAATTAACCGCAGAGATGAACCGTTTTGTCAGCGCCAAAGGCTGGTACGACGGCAGCAGTCCGCGCCCGCAAACAGCGCGCAACCTCGCGATTTCGCTGGTTCTTGAAGCTTCAGAAGTTCTGGAGCATTTTCAATGGGGAGAAGCCGCAGTATCAAACCAGGAATTAAAGGATGAATTGGCTGATGTGGCGCTTTATCTCCTTCAGATTGCCAGCGTGACAGGCATCCATCTTGAAAGCGCCATATTGGAGAAACTGAAGAAGAACTACCAGAGAACCTGGGACGATGACACCGTGAAGGAACAGGAGTGAAATGAAAGTAGCTGTTTTTGGTGGAGCTTCAGCTCATCCTGGAGAAATTGTTTATGAAGAGACGCTGCGGCTCGGCAGGATGCTGGCTGAGCGCGGCTTTACCGTGCTGACAGGTTCCTACATCGGGGTTATGGAAGCTGCATCCCGCGGTGCCAACGAAGCGGGCGGTCATGTCGTGGGAATGTCCTGCGCTGAGATCGAAAACTGGCGCCATGTAAAAGCCAACCGCTGGGTCCTGGAGGAGCATCATTACGAAACCCTGCGCGAGCGGCTGTACGCGCTCATCGACGGCTGCGACGCCGCGATCGTAATGCCGGGTGGAGTTGGCACCTTATGCGAACTGACCGTAATGTGGAATGAAATGATCATCAGCAATAGACCACCGCGCCCGCTCCTGATCGTGGGAAATGAATGGCAGCGGGTTGTGGCGCAATTTATCGAATCATTAGGCAGCTACATTGGCATTAAAGAGAGAGAGCTGATCCAGCTGGTCCCGGATGTGGATACCGCGGTTGAAAAACTCGCCATACACGAAAATACGAATTCAAGGAACTGATCATGAGCAACGAAAAAATTACCCCGCGCGCAGAAAATTATTCCGAGTGGTACAACCAGGTCATTCAAAGGGCAGAGATGGCTGATTACGCCCCGGTTCGCGGCTGCATGGTTGTGCGGCCTTATGGTTGGGCATTATGGGAGAACATCCAACAGGCGCTGGACGGCCGGTTCAAAGCCACCGGCCATGTCAACGCAGCCTTCCCCCTTTTCATTCCCATGTCGTTCCTTGAAAAAGAAAAAGAGCATGTTGAAGGCTTTTCACCCGAGCTGGCTGTGGTGACCATCGGCGGCGGAGAGAAGCTCGAAGAACCTCTTGTGGTACGCCCGACTTCAGAAACCATCATCGGCTACATGTACTCCAAGTGGATCAAGAGCTACCGTGACCTGCCGCTGCTCATCAATCAGTGGGGAAACGTGGTGCGTTGGGAAATGCGCACCCGGCTCTTCTTGCGTACGCTGGAATTCTACTGGCAGGAGGGACATACAGCCCACGCCACCGAAAAAGAAGCGGAAGAGGAAACGCTGCGCATGCTGGATATTTACACACGCTTCGCGGTTGAAGACGCCGCCGTGCCGGTGATACCGGGGCGCAAGAGCAGCAGCGAGAAATTTGCCGGCGCCGTGCACTCCTATTCCATAGAAGCCATGATGGGCGACACCAAAGCGCTTCAGGCTGGCACCTCCCACCTTCTCGGGCAAAACTTCGCCAAAGCGTTCAACATCCAGTACCTGGATACGAACAACGAATTGCAGTACTGCTGGACCACTTCATGGGGAGTTTCGACACGCTTCATCGGTGCCATCATCATGACTCATGGAGATGACCAGGGGTTGATCATGCCGCCGCGCCTGGCGCCAATACAGGTAGTCATTGTTCCGATCCATAAAAATGACGAAGAACGCGCCAAGGTGATGCCTGTCGTTGAAAGGATTCGCGCTGCCCTAAGTGAGGTCAGGGTGAAAGTGGATGACCGCAGCGAACTGACCCCGGGGTTTAAATTCAATGATTGGGAAATGCGCGGTGTCCCGCTGCGGCTTGAGATCGGACCAAAGGACGTGGAAAAGGGATCCGTCATGGCCGCGCGCCGTGACATACCCGGGCGGGATGGGAAATCCTTCCTCCCGCAGGAAAACATTTCCAGTTCTGTGACCGCTCTACTTGAGACCATCCAGAACTCACTTTATGAAAAAGCCAAAGCCTTCAGAGACAGCCACATCATTGATGTCACCACTTATGAAGAACTTACCGCGGCTGTTCAGAATGGCTGGGCTTATGCCTGGTGGTGCGGTAGCCCGGATTGTGAAAACCAGGTAAAAGAAGAGACAAAAGCCACCACCCGGTGTATACCCATGGAGCAGCCTGGAGGCAGCGGCAAGTGTGCGGTGTGCGGCCGGGACGCTGCTGAGAAGGTGTACTTCGCCCGGGCGTATTAGGCCAAAGGGCTGAACCATGCCAGCCATCAACCTTACCCGGCTGCGCGTCAGATTCAAACTGCTCCTCGTGCAGATCAACGATCCTGCGGGGTTCACAAACGGGTTACGCGAGATTTACTCCTTTCACGCTGACCTGACGCACCCGGCGGGAAATTCTCCCTCCGGGGTATTCACCCTGCCCGTCTTCAACACGCCATTACTGTTGACCAGCGAGGTAGTAAAACTATTAAACCCGTATTGTATTGAAGACCCGCAGGTGATACTGCCAATAATCGATTGCCTTTGGGGGGAACCCGAAGTCGAACTTAAAGAACTGGCAGCCCAGCTGCTGGGAAAACTCCCCATGGCTCAATTTTCAGAGGTTGTCTCACGCATCCGGAGCTGGTCGATGGATGAAAACGATGCTGAGCTGCTTCCCGCCCTGCACCAGCACGCATCCACTGCCATCCGCCGAGAATCGCCTGACCTCTGGTTGGATGTGCTGAATAGTTGGAATTCCGCTGACGAAGCCTGGCTGGCAAAGCTCGCTATCGATGGCACCATCCCCCTGATAGACGATCACACGTACAATAACCTGCCCGCCATTTTCACGTTCATCAGTCCCTTGATCCTGAATCCCGAACCTCAAAATCAGTACGAACTGCTGAAGGTCATCGAGCATCTTGCCCGTAGATCAGAAGTGGAAACCGTTTTCTTCTTGAAACAGGTAATGTCGCTCTCAACCGCGCCGGGAATGGGGCGCTTTCTACGACGGGCGATCGATTTGTTCAGCCCGCCTTTGCAGGAATCGCTCCGCAGCGAAATGCGCAAGCGGCGTGTTCCACAATAAAAACAACCCCAACAACAAACTTGTGCCTGTGCACAGGCTGAACCCTCTGGTATAATTCGCCACAATGACTCGACCTGTTGGCGGCATCAGCTGCCGGCTGGCGACTTGCATAAATCTAAAGGAGCAGTTGTCATGGCATTGACGAAAGAAGAAAAACAGAAATTGATCGATGAGTACCACCTGCACGATACGGATACCGGCTCAGCTGATGTTCAAATTGCGATCCTCACCATCCGCATTCGGCAACTAACGGAGCACCTGCGCGCCAACAAACAGGATAATTCCTCGCGGCGCGGTTTGCTCAAACTGGTAGGGCAGCGCCGCCGGCTACTGGCGTACTTACGCCGCACGGATTTCGCTCGCTTCGCAGCCATTACCGAAAAATTGAATATCCGCACAAGGTAAAATCGATTCACAACGAGTAGATACACTCTACTCGTTGTGATTGAAAAGCCAGGGCGGAAAAACTTAGCACCGCCGGTTGGGCATTGAAAAGTGATGAGGACGCCAGCGCGTCTTCCGCAGTTTTCAGTTCCTGACCAGGCGGGAAAGAACCATTAGGAGAAGTTATGAAACCAGAAAGTAAGAAATTTATCACCACCGTCGGTGGGCGTCCTTTGACGTTCGAAACCGGCAAACTCGCCGCGCAGGCCGGCGGCGCTGTCACAGTCCAATATGGCGATAGCGTGGTCTTCGCCGCCGCCACCATGGGCAATGAACCCCGCCTCGGGCAGGATTTTTTCCCGCTGACCGTTGAATATGAAGAACGCATGTATGCCGGCGGACGCATCCCCGGTTCGTTTTTCCGCCGTGAGGGTCGTCCGGGAACGGACGCCATCCTGGTCGCCCGGCTCACTGACCGCCCATTGCGACCGCTCTTCAACAAGGATATCCGCAACGAAGTCCAGGTCATCATGTTCTCGGTCTCAGCCGATTTAGAAAACCCGCTGGATGTGCTGGCGATCAACGCCGCTTCCTGTGCGGTGATGATCTCTGACGTTCCCTGGGGCGGACCTGTTGGCGCTGTGCGTGTCGGCCGGGTGAACGGAGAATTTGTGCTCAATCCCACCTACGCCCAGATCGATGAATCCGATCTGGATCTGCGCATCGCTGGTACCGCGGACGCCATTCTCATGGTCGAATCCGGTTCCAACGAGATCGACGAAGAATCCATGATCGCCGCGCTTGAGTTCGGTCATGCTGCCATTCAACCGATCGTTGAAACCCAGCTGCAGATGGCCCGCGAGATCGGCAAGGCAAAACGCGAAGTCACGCTTTACACACTGGATGAAACACTGGTGGATAAGGTTTACAACCGCATTGCCGATGAGATCAATGAAGCGCTTGACGCTCCCCATACAAAACACGAACTCCAGGACGCCATCGATACCCTCCGCGAGAATATTGTTCTGGAATACACCACCCCTGAAGAAGCGGAACAAGTCACTGCGTATAAAGAAGCTTTCGAAGAAACTTATAAACGCGTTGTACGGGCGAGAATTCTCGAACAGAACAAACGCCCTGACGGCCGCAAACTGAACGAGATCCGCCCCATCTGGTGCGAGGTGGGTGTCAGCCCCCGCGCTCATGGCTCAGGGTTATTCACCCGCGGTGAAACCCAGGTGCTCACACTATCAACACTTGGCACTCCCAAAGAAGCGCAGGAAATCGACACCCTTTCGCCAACAGATTCCAAGCGCTACATGCATCACTACAACTTCCCACCCTACTCCACCGGTGAAGTCAAGATGCTGCGCGGGCAATCCCGCCGCGAGGTTGGTCACGGCGCGCTGGCAGAACGTGCGCTCTTTCCCGTCATTCCGTCAGAAAAAGAATTTCCGTACACCCTGCGCCTGGTATCTGAGGTGCTAGCTTCCAACGGCTCATCCTCAATGGCTTCTGTGTGCGGGTCAACCCTGGCGTTGATGGATACCGGTGTGCCCATAAAAGCACCGGTGGCCGGTGTGGCGATGGGGCTCATCAAGGAAGGTGAGCGGCATGTCGTCCTCACTGACATCCAGGGTGCAGAAGATCACCTGGGTGACATGGACTTTAAAGTCGCCGGCACCACCAAGGGCATCACAGCGCTGCAAATGGACATCAAGATCAAGGGCATTACAGCCGAGATCATGCGCCAGGCGCTGACACAGGCTCACGAAGCCCGCCTCGCCATACTTGATAAGATGCTGGAAGTCATCCCGGTGCCGCGCCCTGAACTGCGCTCCTTCGTGCCGCGTATCACCACGATCCATGTACCGGTGGACAAGATCGGTGCCATCATCGGTCCCGGCGGCAAGATCATCCGCGCGCTGCAGGAAGAGACCAACACCAAGATCGATATCGATGACGATGGTACTGTTTACATCGCTGCCACAGATGGAATCAATGAAGCCGCCGCCCGTGAGCGCATCGAAGCGCTTACCGAAAGCGCCCAGGTCGGTCACATCTACACCGGCAAGGTTGTGCGTGTGGCTGATTTCGGCGCGTTTGTGCAGATCCTGCCCGGGTTGGATGGCATGGTGCACATCTCCCAGCTGGATACTGAGCGGGTCGAGAAGGTGGAAGACGTGGTTAAACTCGGCGATGAACTTACCGTCATGGTCACCGCCATCGATGATAACGGCAAGATCCGCCTCTCACGCCAGGCCGTGCTGGAAGGCTGGACACCTGAAGAAGCGCTCGAGCATGACAAAGGCGGAAAATCCGGCAGCGGCAGACCGCGCTCTGGCGGCGACCGCCGCAACAGCGGTGGTGACCGCAGGAACAACCGCGGTTTCAATGACCGTAACGGAAACCGCAATCCGAGGCGTTAATTCTGTCACACAAACAAAAGATCCGGTTGAAACCGGATCTTTTCTATTAATCCATGAGGTGATTATGAAGTGGGCAGCCGGGGCATTTCCTGACCAGTCATGCCCAACAACTCCGCCAGCGCAGCCCGCATGGCCGTGCGGTCATCCCAGGGGTATTCAACCGTACCAAAACACATGGATTGCTCGTGTCCCTTGCCGCAAGACATCACCAGGTCGCCTGCCGCTGCCAGTTTTACTCCCAGGCGTATGGCATCGCCGCGGTCAGCGACACGGTAGAAGGTTTTTCCTTCAATTCCGCCCGCCGCTACTGCGGCATCTGCCATCTCCGCCAGGATGTCTTCCAGTGACTCGGTGCGCGGATCCTCAGCTGTTAAGATGGTAAGATCCGCCAGCCTGACGGACACCTCAGCCATCAGACGGCGCTTCTGTCGGTCTCGCAGCCCGGCTGAACCGAACACCGCGATAACACGTTGACCGGTCATCTCCCGCGCAGTCTCGATGGCCACCTTGAGCGCGTTGGGCGTGTGGGCAAAATCCACGATCGCGCTGAAGGGCTGCCCCAAATTTATCGACTCCATGCGCCCTGGTACGCCGTGAAAATCCGAAAGTCCTTGCACAGCTGTACGCGCGTCGACGCCCAATCCGCGCGCGGCTGCGAATGCCGCCAGGCAGTTGGAGACATTGAACCTGCCGGGAAGGTTGCAATGCGCAGGTTCCTCGATCCCGTCACCAATGATCCTGAAATCCACTCCTGTTGGTGTGCTTTTTATATCTTTCGCACAGTAATCTACGGGGTTTTTCAAGCCGTATGAAACCTGGCGTACATCCACCAGTTCAGATAGATACTCATAGGAGATGTCATCGCGATTCAACACTGCCAGCCGCGGATTTCCAAAGGGTTTTTCAACAGTTTGCTCCAGGCTGGTGAACATGCGCCCTTTCGCAGCACGGTATCCCTCGTAGGAACCATGATAATCCAGGTGTTCATGGGTGATGTTTGTGACGACAGCGATATCGTATTCACAGGCGGTCACACGGTGCTGGGCGAGGCCGTGAGAAGTCGTTTCCAGTACCACGGTCGACAAACCCGCTTCCACCATCTTTGCCAGGTAACCCTGGACCTCAACTGCTTCAGGTGTGGTCACGTGAAACCCGGTGTCCACCACCTCGTTACCGATTACAGCATTTACTGTTGATATCAGTCCTGCCTTGATCTGCGCGGCTTTGAAGATCTCAAAGATCAGGTTGGTGGTCGTCGTCTTACCATCCGTGCCGGTGACGCCAATGACGGTGAGCTTCCGCGCCGGGTGGTCATAGAAAGACGCTGCCAGGTGCGCCAGCGCTTCGCGTGAATTGTCCACGCGTACACAAGGAACAGGCAACCCTGCCAGCTCCTTTGTACCGACCACGCCTATTGCGCCATTTGAGATCGCGGCTGTAATATAATCATGCCCGTCAGCGCTGCCGCCGCTTACCGCTACGAACAGGTCGCCTTCTTCAACTCTGCGGGAGTCGTAACGGATGGCGGATACAGGAATATCAGGGATCGCCGCACTGGATTCCCAATTTACCGGCAGGTCATGGATCAATTTAGCAAGTGCAACACGTCTCATCAATTTTTCATTCTAACATTAATTAAAAAGAGAGTCCTCCAAGGAATGTACCCAGGAAGACCCTCCGGATTGTAATCTCACTCTAACGTGTTGCGCAGGTTCTGGATCTGCCCGGCGACCGAGCCGTCAATGACTGTGTCACCCACACGCACAACCAGCCCGCCCAGTAGTTTCGGATCCACATTAAAATCGATCACTGCGGATTCACCCAGCTTCGCCAGCATTTCTCCCTGGATCACTTTCTGCTCATCAACCGTCAGCGGTAATGCGCTCAACACTTCAGCCTTTTTGCCTTTCAATTCATTGCCTTCAAGGACGGTGATCCTTCCCCCTTTGACACCAGAGAAGAACTCAGCCACCAGTTCGTGCTGGCGTTTTTCATCCAGCGCTTCACCGATCAGCTTTTGCGCTGCAGCAATTGCCAGTGAAGCGACGTTGGTGCGTAATTCCCCAAGGACCCGCTCGCGTTCGCGCTCGACCTCGACCATGGCTTCTCGCCTGGTCCGGGCGATATCGGCTTCAACACCGGCTTTCACCTCGCGCCCGGCAACTTCCGCCTTTTCCTTGGCATCACGGATGATCTGAGCTGCGTTGTTCTGCGCTTCAGCGAGAATACCGGCAGCGTCGCGCTCCGCGTTCTCGCGGGCTTCAGCAGCAATACGGGCGTCTTCCAGACCTTTATCGATGGTTTCGCGGCGTTTTTTAAGCGCCTTTTGCAGAGGGGTATAAACCCATACCTTCAAGACCAATAAAATGATCAGAAAGTTGATGATCTGTACTACTAAGAAACCGAGGTTAATTCCTAGTTTTTCCAAGGTTCACTCCTTTATCGGCGTTTAGAGCACGAACAACATCAGGAAGGCGATGACCAGACAATAAATGGCGATGGCTTCTGAGAACGCGATTCCGAGGATCATGTTCGTTAACAGGTTGCCGTATGTGTCAGGATTGCGCGCCATACCCTCAAGCGCGCCCTGCACGCTCAAGCCGATACCAATGCCCGCGCCAAGCGCGCCGATCATTGAAAGCCCTGCCCCGATAAATTTTGCCGCCAGAACGATGTCTCCACTCATAAGATTTTTCCGCCTCCTATGTATTTTTGATTAAACGAGTTCTTCCTCAGCGCCATGACCCTGTGTGGCCTGCGCCATGAAGACCATGGTCAACATGCCAAAAACGAACGCCTGGATCAAGCCGATGAACAATTCAAACATCATGATCATTGACGGCATAAAGACCGGGATCATGACCCCGATCAATGCCAGCAGTACCATTCCCGCAAACATGTTTCCGAACAACCGGAAAGTAAACGAAAGGATCTTCGAAAATTCTGAGATAAGTTCCAGCAACCCAACAAGCAGATCCATGAACCCGAAGAATGGTTTTTTGAACATGGTGCTGACGTTAACAAATTTGCCAAAATAGCGGAAACCCCTCGCCTGCACCCCGATCACCTGGGTCATGAAAACCGAGATGAGCGCAATCGCCAGTGTGAAATTGAGGTCAGTAGAAACTCCGCGCAGGAAGGGTGTAACAATGTAACCACCTTCCTTCTCCTCATTTAGTACTGTGAACCAGTTGCCGCCCAGCGCCTGGGTGGCGTATCCGTGCTCGCTGTGATGCAGCAACCCTATGGTCTCAAAACCGGGGATCAATTTCAACAGGTTGGCAAATAACACCACGATGAGAATTGTGGCAAACCACGGAAAGATCTTGGCGGCGAATTTGCCGGCGGTATTTTGTGTGAGGTTGTAAAGCATTTCGATGAGCATTTCGAACACACCGCCGATTCCCCCGGGAGCGAGCTCATTCTTTTTCGCCGCATTGCGCACACCAAGCGCGATAAGGACGATCACAATATCCATCAACAGCATGGCCAACAGGGTGTTGGTGAGATAAAAATCACCCAGCACAGGCAGGGTAAAGAGAGGTCTCGCGCTGAGGGTCTCTGCTGCCACCTGGATGTGGGGCTGCACCGGCGCGATCAGGTTAACCCCGATCACGCTCAAAATGATCAGCAGGAGCAGTACCCAACGATGTTTGCCCCAACGCCATTTACGAGTCTTTTCCAAGCGTTTCCTCCTCGTTAATGTGTTCGTTGTGATTTGCTTTGATCCTGGCGACCGTTTTACGGGTGATGACGACCATGAGGAGCAGAGAGACGGGAATGCTCGCCAGCAGCAACCCGATCGTAAACCACGGGCGGGTGCCCAACCGCTCGTCCAGTGCCAGCCCACCAAGCACCGCTGCCAGGATAATTATTAGTGTTAAAAAACCGACTTGAGCAGCGAGCGCAGCCACCCACAAGTTGCGCCGGTGAATTTTCTTTTTTTCGCTGTCCCTGTCGGTATCAAACATGATTTACGATTATATCATAGAGGTTTTTTGAGTACTTTGTTAAAATCCAGCCGCAGCCAGTGAGATACCGTTATACCAGGGCGCGTAGATGACACCCAGTACCAGGATGCCGATGATGCAAAATGCCAGCGCCAATTTCCAGAGCAGGGGCGGTGTTACTTGCCATCTGGTTTCAACAGGTTCGTCGAGGTACATCACTTTCATAATCCGAAGGTAGTAGTATAGGGCGATAACAGAATTCAGGATACCCAACACCGCAAGCCATGCCATGTTCGATTCCACGGCAGCACCAAAAACCAGCACCTTGCCAAAGAAACCGCCGAACGGAGGAATACCTCCAAGAGATAGCAGAGAGATCATCATCAACAACGCCATCCCCGGAGAGCGCCGGTTCAAACCCGCGAATGCGCTTATCGTTGTTAAGCCTGACCCCTTTTCGACCCAGTTAATAATTGCGAAAACCGCCAGGTTGGTCACAAGGTAAGCCAGAAGGTAATAAACCGCTGCGCTGAAACCAAATTCTGAACCGGTAGCCACCCCCACCAGTACATAGCCCGCCTGAGCGATTGAGGAATAGGCGATCATGCGTTTGATATCCGTTTGCGGGATCGCCAGGAGATTGCCAATGAACATGCTGGCAGCGGCCACAATGGCAAGGGTGATCATCCACACATCTGCCGCTCCAACACCAAAGGCGTTCACCAGCACACGCAAAAACGCGGCAAAACCGATCGCCTTTGAAACAGTTGAAAGGAACCCTGCTACCGGGGTTGGCGAACCTTCATATACATCCGGCGCCCAGAAATGGAAAGGCACCGCGCTCATTTTGAATGCAAAACCTGCCAGCACGAATAGCGCCGCCAGCACAACCCCCGCGGCCGGAGCGCCGTTCATCTTCAACAGGTCGACCATTCCAAAAAGCCGGGTCGTACCGGCAAAACCGTATAGCAGCGAAAAACCATACAGCATCAACGCGGATGAAATGCCGCCAAAGAGGAAATACTTGATCCCCGATTCGACGGATTTCTCATCTCCCTGTTTAAAACCTGCCAGCACGTAGAGCGGGATGGTGGCGGTTTCGATCGCCAGGTACAACATGATCAGGTTTCCGGAGGAAACCATGAGTGACAGGCCGATCGAAGAAAGAACCAGCAGCAGGTAGAACTCAGCCTTTTTCGCTACAGAATCGTCCATCCCGGCAAATATCGCCGTCAGCCCTCCACCGGCGAGGATCAGCAAGCGGAAGATGAACCCGACGCGGTCAAAACGGATCATCTCCCCCCAAAGTAGTTGGGGTTCAAGCGGCGGGCGGGAAAAAAGCGAAACCAACATAATTATTAGCGCAAAACCCGCTGCCGTTATCCATCCCAGGTGCGCGTTCAGTTGTTCTTTTTTGAAGAGCGAGAGTGTCAATAAGAACATTGCCAGTATCGACAATCCGATCTCAGGTAGTAAGGAGACGGTCATTTCAGGTGAGAAGGCAGGCATTATGCACCTCCTGTTAGTACAAGGATGTGCCTTACACCTGCTTCGATCCACGGTACCAGCACGGACGGGAACAACCCGACAACGATGAGGATGACCGATAGCATGATCACAACGACCTTATCCATGATGGAAATATCAACAAGACCCGGTTTGATGCCTTCAGGTGTTTCGCCAAAGAAAACGCGCCGCACAACCATCAGGATATACGCCGCGGTTACAACAATGGATATGGCTGAAACGATCGCCACCACCGGGGCGACCCTCCACGCGCCCATGTAAATGGGCATTTCAGCAATGAAACCGGAGAAGCCCGGCATACCCATAGAAACCAGCCCACCGATGACGAACCCCAACATGGCCAACGGCATATGACGGAACAACCCGCCCAGTTCACGGATATCCCGGGTATGGGCACGGTCGTACACCATGCCGACGACAGCAAAGAAGAGAGCCGTCATGATGCCGTGCGAGAACATCTGCAGCCCGGCTCCGGTGAGCCCTTCACGCGTCAGCGAGGCGAAGCCTATGAATACCAGTCCCATGTGCGAGACCGAAGAGAAACCGATGACGTATTTGAAATCCTTCTGGATCATGGCGATGAAAGCGCCGTAAACCACATTGATGGTTGCAAGCACTAGGATCAGCGGCGCCCAAAAGCGCATGCCCTCTGGAAGCAGCATCAGGCCGGCACGCAGCGCGGCGAACACGCCAACCTTCATTTCCACACCCGCCAGCAGCATCGAAACCGCGGTCGGGGCTGCCACGTGCCCGTCAGGCGCCCAGCTGTGAAACGGGAATAAACCGCCAAGCACTCCAAAACCGACGAAGATCACCAGGAACCAGGCGCGTTGGAACTCGAGGGCAAAACCCGCCTGCTCAAGCGCCAACATGTCAAAACTGCGCAGACCCGATGCGAAATAAACCGCGAGCACACCAATGAAGGCGAGAATTGAACCCAGGAACAGGTAGAGCGTCAACTTCATGCCGCCATATTCGCGCGTCTTCGGGGAACCCCACATCACGATCATCAGGTATTTCGGGAAAACCGCCAGTTCAAAGAAGAAGAACAGCTGGAACAGGTCTAGCGAGGCAAATACACCAAATACGCTCGCTGCCAGGAATAGCAGGAAAGCAAAGAATTCCCGCGGTCGATCCTGTACACGCCATGAGACCATCACACCGCTGAACACGATTATGCCGGCCATCAACTCCATGGCTGCACCAATACCATCCACACCCATATGATAAGAGATGCCCAGCGTTGGCAGCCAGTTGAGCCTCTCAATGAACTGGTAACCCGCCGCGGTCGTATCATAAGCAAAGAACACGATGGCTGAGATCGCCAATGTGAAGACCGAGGTACCCAGCGCGATCCCGCGCACCAGGCCGCGTTTGCCTGCAGGCAGCAATAACAGCACGATGCCGGCGGCGATAGGGGTCAATGTGAGCAAACTGAGAAGCGGGATCTGCATCTAATTCCTTTTAGAACCAGCTCATCACGGTTTGATTAATGAGGTTCACGATCCAGGCAGGCCACCAGCCGATGGTCAGCATGAGGATCATCAATGGAATGATCACCGCAAGTTCTCGCGCCTTGATCTCTGATAACTTCCCTGACCATTTTTCATTCAATGAGCCGTGCAGGGTCAGTTTAATCGCTTTGAGCACATAAACCGCCGTGAACAGCAAACCGATCATCCCGAGGGCGAGATACAGGGTAAAGATCGGCCAGACCCCCCTGACGATCATGAATTCCGACACAAAACCATTCAGCCCGGGTAATCCCAGTGAGGCCATGGAGGTGAAAATGAGGATGCTGCCGTATAGCGGGAGGATTGCGAATAAACCGCCGAAGTCCTCGAGTTTGCGTGTGTGCGCACGGTCATATAGAACCCCTACCAGGAAGAACATCCCGGCAGCCGACAGACCGTGATTAAACATCTGCAGCACCGATCCATTGAGCGCGATCACAGCGCTCTCACGCAGCGCAGCGTCCGTTTGCCCGCCAACCCACGCAGCGGCGGCGATTCCCAGTACCACAAAACCCATGTGATTGATGGACGAATACGCCACCAGGCGTTTGAAATCCTTTTGCGCGGCTGCCGCCAGCGCCCCGAAAATGATCGCCGCAGTTGCCAGCGCCGCCAGCCAGCCCGCGAAGCGCGCGGATTCGGCAGGGAAAAGCGGCAGAACCAGCCTGATGAAGCCGTAAGCGCCAAGTTTTAATAACACTCCCGCCAGCACCATCGAACCGCCGGTCGGTGCTTCGGTGTGCGCGTCTGGCAGCCAGGTATGGAACGGCCACACCGGCACCTTGACAGCGAATGCGATCACGAAAGCCCAGAAAGCAATGGCCTTTACTGTGGCTGCTGGAATGCCAAAAAGCTCTCCACTTTGAAGCGCAGGCCAGGTAGTAGTGATCGAAACAAGGTCAAAGGTACCGCTGATCACGCCGATCATCTGGATGGCGAGCAGCAGCCCTAACGAGCCGCCCATGGTAAAAAGGATGAACTTGAGTGAAGCGTAGTTGCGTTTTTCTCCACCCCATAGAGCGATCAGGAAGTACATCGGCACAAGACCAATTTCCCAGAAGAGGAAGAACAGCACCAGGTCCAGTGCCATGAACACCCCGAGCATCCCCGTTTCAAGGATGAGAAAGAGGATCATGAAAGCTTTGACCCGTTCCTTGATATTGAAGGATGTCAGTATGGCGAGCGGAGTTAACAATGTGGTCAACAACAGCATCACCAGCGAGACGCCGTCTACGCCCAGGTGGTAGCTGGAGCCGATCGCCGGGAACCAGGCGTAGTTCTCAACAAACCTGAAAGAGCCATCAGCAGAGACTGTGTTGTATGACCCCCACAGGAACAGTGTCAGCCCGAGGGGGATGAGGCTGATAATGAACGCTGTAATTTTTATTCCCCGTGATTTTGCTGCAGGGAAGAACAACAGGACCAGCGCACCGATCAAAGGCAGCAGGAGGATGAGAGATAGGAGGCGTTCAGCGAGAAAATTCATTCAGTTACCCCGATCACACCCTCACCGATAAGGAAACATATCACCAAAACCAGCACGACCGTGCATGCTACCGCGATCAAAAGGTAAGTCTGCACACGCCCGTTCTGCAGCTTGTGTAAAAACACACCCAACCCGCGGGTACTACCCGCCAGTCCATCACCCGCGCCGTTCACCACTGGCAGATCAAACTTCGCACGCAGCAGGTTTCCCAGCCCTACTCCCGCTCTTCCCAGCCCGTGCAATATGCCATCGATGATCTTGAGATCGATGAACTGGTACACCACTTTATCCGCCAGCCATAATGACGGGTTGATCAATGCTTTTTGGTACAGCTCATCGATCCAGTACTTATTTTGAAGCAGATTGTAGACGCTGCCCGATATTTTCTGCAGGGGGTCTTTTTCCTCAGCGGTCTCCATGCAGCGGTACACCAGCCAACCCAGCAGCAGACCGCCCAGTGAAACCAGCACCGAAACGATGAGGGGTATATTGCTGTGTGCTTCCTCAATACTCTGCGGGCTCAACATGGACCCAATGAAGGATTGGAACCAGGCTGGAGAGATCGCTCCCAGCACCGGGAAAGCGTGCGGAATTCCCGCCCAGCCCGCGCCGATCGCAAAAATCGCCAGGATCATCAACGGTACGGTCATCACCGGTTTTGTCTCGTGAGCATGTTCCGCCGCAGTTGAGCGGGGCTTCCCGAAAAACACCAGCGTGATCTGGCGGGCAGTATAGAAAGCCGTTAAGAAAGCTGTGATGGCTAAAACAATAAACAAACCGATGTGTCCGCCGGTAAAAGTCCCGTTGAGTATCTCATCTTTTGACCAGAACCCGGCGGTGATGAGCGGGAAGCCTGAAAGAGCCAGCCCGCCTGCCAGGAAGGTCCAGAAGGTTAGCGGCATCCTCCTGCGCAATCCGCCCATATGGCGCATATCCTGCGGATCTATGTGATTGCCTGTATGCAGTACGCCGTGCTCCATACCATGGATCACAGAGCCGGATCCAAGGAAAAGCAGCGCTTTAAAGAACGCATGCGTCACAAGGTGGAACACAGCTGCGGTATACGCGCCAATACCCAAAGCAGCGATCATGTAACCGAGCTGAGAAATTGTGGAATACGCCAGTACGCGCTTGATATCATGCTGCGCGAGAGCTATGGTGGAGGTGAAAAGCGCGGTGAACCCGCCGATCACCGCCATCGCCGCCATTGGTGCGGTCAAGGCTCCGCCGTGATGCCACCCGGCGCTCATAAGCGGAAACAGGCGCGCGCTCAGGTACACACCGGCTGATACCATCGTGGCAGCATGGATCATCGCTGACACCGGCGTTGGACCTTCCATCGCGTCCGGCAGCCACACATGCAGCGGGAATTGCGCTGATTTGCCGACCGTCCCGCAAAAAAGCAGCAGACCGATCAACCCCGCCCAGTTGAGTCCAAACGCGGGCGATTGTGTGCTGGTAAGCATCAACATCGTCTGTGGATTGGAGAAGATCTCGTGGAAATTGAGCGTGCCGGTCACTGAGTACAGCGCCACCATTCCCAGCAGCATGAATACATCACCAATGCGGGTGGTGATGAAGGCTTTGATGCCGGCCTTACGGGCTGACTCCTTGCCGTACCAGAAACCGATAAGGAAATAGGAACAGAACCCCATGATCTCCCAGCCGATGTAAAGCGTCAGCAGGTTGTCGCTCACGACCAGCAGGTACATAGCAAAGGCGAACAGGCTGAGCAGCGCGAAAAACCGCGCGTACATCGGCTCAACAGAAGGAACTTTATGCGCCTTGCCATGTTCTTTAGCTTCAGCCCCTTCGGGCGAAAAACCCGGACGGTCGTTTCTGCCGGCTGGCTGCCCGAAATTGTGGTAACCAATGCTGTATATGAAGATCATCAGCACAGTCCAGGCGACAAAGAAAAGCATCACCGCAGTCAAAGGATCAACCAGTACCCCGATCCTGAGCCAATCAGCGCCAGTTGGCAGCCAGTTGATGGATGCTGAGATGGGGGATCCGGCCAGACCATCGGTTGTAACCGCCTTGAAAAAGACCACCATGCTTGCAACAAAAGAAAGCCCCGATCCAACCAATGCCACGTTGTGGCTGGTCCGGTTGGATCGCCTGGTGAAAAGGACGATCAGTACAAACCCCAGCAGGGGCGGCAGCGGGATCAGCCAAATTAACGGGTGTATATTGAACATGCTGATTACTGATTACCCTTTCAACGAGTCTAGATCGTTAGCCACGACCGTGCGGCGCTTCCTGTAGGCAGAGACGATCAAGCCCAAACCTACCGCGACTTCTGCCGCAGCGGTAACAAAAACAATTAGAGTAAAGATCAAGCCGTCCATGTCACCGCGCGGAGCGTACAGGTAGCGCCAGAATGCCAGGATGTTGATGTTCGCCGCGTTAAGCATCAATTCGATTCCCATCAGAATGGAAATCGTATTGCGCCGGGTAATGACCGCGAACAGCCCCAGCGAGAAAAGGACAGCGGAAAGCATAAGGAACCAGTACAGCGGTATCACTGGTCCCCTCCCTTGCGGCTGATGCCCACGTGCACCGCTCCGATCAGAGCTGCCAACAGCAGGATGGAGGAAACTTCAAACGGAACCAGGTAACCCTCCGGGTCAAGCAGCGCCAGTCCCATCTCACCAATATCCCGTTGGGCATCTGTTAAAGAAACCGTGAAGGCGCCTGCTTGAGGCCAGGTGAAGAAAGCCAGCAGTAAACCTGCCAGCGCGATGATCCCGATTATGGCGGTTAGAATCCAGCGATGATTTTTTCTGAAAGAATCATCCACAGCTTCACGCGTTAGCATGATGGCAAAGATAACCAGGATGGCGATGGCACCGATGTAAACCACCACCTGTACAATGGCAAAGAAGCTGGCTTCCAGCAGACCAAACACAACCGCCACACCGAAAAGTGTGAGGATTAGCCACAGCGCTGAATGGATCAGGCGCCTGGCAGTGACCATCATGACACCGGCGATGATCGTGACAACAGCATTGATCAAGAAGATCACCTGCATGCCTGTCATGATTGCACCTCTGGTACTTCTGCCGGTTTTTCCCTAATCGTCACAGCCACCGGTCGCGGTTCAGATACCACCATACGCTCCACTGCTTTACGCCTGTTATAAGCGGAAACCAGCCTATCTGCTAAAACAAATACAACAAGATTCGCGAACAGCAGGGCGCCCAGGCGCAGCCACACCTGCCCCGCAGGCAGTGTTTTATCGATCAGTGCGGTTACCAGCAGCGAAACGAGCGCCAGCGGAGTGAGGTACTTCCAGTTGAACGCCATCATCTGGTCAATGCGCAAACGCGGCAGTGAGAAGCGGATGGCAATGGTCAGGAAGTAAACGATGGAAGTTTTGATGAGCAGGTAAAGGAACCCGAGCACCGGGTAGACCTCAGCACCGGGTCCGCGCCAGCCCCCAAGAAATATGGTAGCGAAGATCAACGCCGCGGTGAACGCGTGCAAGAAGTCAGCGACATAATACATTCCAAATTTCAAGCCTGAATACTCGATGTTGAAACCGGCGACAATTTCTGAATCAGCTTCGATCAGGTCAAATGGGGCACGGCCATTTTCGGCGATGGACGCGATGAAGAAAACCAGCGCTGCCACCGGCGCCTGCAGGATGAACCAGGTCTTCTGAGCTGCGGCGATATCATTCAAACCCATCGAACCCGTGAGCATCACCGGCACGAGCAGCGTGATGGCCAGGGGAACTTCGTAACTGATGAGCATCGCCACCGCCCTGAACCCTCCCAGCAGCGCGTACTTGTTGTTGGAGCCAAAACCGGCGAGGATGATCCCTAACTCACCTAAAGCGCCAACCGCCAGCACGTAAAGGACGCCGATATTGATGTTCGAGCCGTAAACTGTAGAAGAAAGCGGAATTACCGCCCACATTGCCAGCACCGCGGCCATGGCCAGCACCGGAGCCAGGTTGAACAGCACCGGGTCTGCTCCAATTGGCGTGATGTATTCCTTGGTGAAAATTTTCAGCATATCCGCGATGGTCTGAAAAATTCCCCATGGACCAACACGGTTGGGGCCGATGCGGTCCTGAAAACGTCCGCCAAGCTTCCGTTCCAGCCAGATGAGAAAGACCGTGAACACCATCGCACCCAGGCTGAGTACGCCGGCGCCCAGGATGAACAACAGGAATTGCACCCACCCCGAAGCCAAACCCCAGCCGGCAAAGAGAGCGCTCAGCCAATCACTGATAAAGTTAATCGGGTCAGCGAAGAAGCTCACTCTTTATCCCCCATGGACAGCATCAAGCCCATTCCAGGGCTCCCTTGCGCCAGGCGTAGACCAGGGCAGCAGCCAATATGATCACGAAGACCACGGCTTCCACCACCGCAAAAAGCGCCAGGCGGTTGTAAGCCACAGCGAACGGGTAAAGCAGGACCGTTTCGACATCAAATATTAAGAATAAAAGACCATAGAGATAATACTGGGCTTTGAACTGGATGCGGCTGGGGCCGACCGTTTCAATGCCGCATTCATAGATCGAGTTCTTAATGGGTGCGGGTTTCTTTGGCGAGAGCAGCGCGGCTGCTCCGATGGCTGCCGCCGGTATGAACATGGATATCGCCAGAAAGATTACCAGGTACAACCATTCATCCAGCATAGCGCTCCCCGATTTCACGTGATCTAATACAGGCAAATTTTATCATATTCGCCTTTTTTAACAATGGGATTTACCTTCCTGTTTTCTGGATCGAAGGAAGAGGTCAAAACCAGCCGCCAGGAGTGCGATGATGAAGAGAAATCCAGCCGCAATCCTGATGATGCTGACACCCAAACCGAGGTAACTTCGCGAATCCAGTGCGAAATCCCTCGCCATCAGCAACTCCTCTCCAGAGTCAGATAGCAACCACAGCCAAAGCGTAGCCGGGTATTGGGCGGAACTAGCGGTCCGCAGCCTCCAAATGAATTCAACGTCAGAACCGCTCTGCACATTCAGCGTCACTTTGTTGACAGGCGATAGTTCCTCAAAACCTGCCGCCAATCGACCAGCGAGACCGTTGATCAAATCATCTGGCGCATCAGTACTTAAGGCGACCCTGGCAGTGAGCTTCACCCTATCCCCTGCAAATACCCTGCGCGGAAGGTCAACAGTGACAGTTCCAGCATGCCCTGAAGTGGTTGTATATGGAACTATGGCAGCATCCCGTAACTCGAGATAGGTGGATGAAAACAGGATTGCCGAGACCAGGAACAGCAGCGTGGAAATAATTCGCCAGGAATTGACCATATGCAGATTATAACCGGCAAAAAAATACCGGCGTTTTAGCGCCGGTTTCAAATCGGAATGGATTAATTATTCACCTGGAGATGTGTATGTAGACCTCGTCTCCATCCTCCTTGTCATCCACTTCCACCTGAAATGGCTCACCGCGTTTAAGCGCCTGGTCGATCTCAAGAAGCATTTCTTCTACGCCCTTTTCTTTTACTTCCGGCGGCATGTATTTTCCAAAAGTTCTGAACACCCATGAAACCAAACGCAATGGCAGGGGGATGCTCAAGACAATCCTCTGCAGTTTACCGGCGTCGCGCGTCTTCACACGCACATGCAGCCAGGGGGATTCCATCAAAATCCAGCCAAAAACCATGATCAGCACTCCGATTGCAAAGGGGATCCATGATAACCAGAAACCCCAACCCAGGCCGGCTTTCTGATATCCCTGGTAGATCCAGTAGGCTGAGAACGCGGTTAAAACCGCCCCGCCCAATAGAATCATGCTCCAGGCGGCCTTCCAGCAGCCTGAAACCTTTGGCGCTTCCACTGGCGTTTCGGGGGCTCCCGGTTCGAGCGGCGGCTGTATGATCTCCGGTTCACTGGCAGCAGCCTTTGCCGCATCCAGGATACCGATCAAATCGGAACCTTCTTCCGGGGATAAGGTTCCATCCTCCACCTTGCGCAGTATTTCCAGTTTTGATTCATCCGAAGTCATGGTGAGTAATCCTTATTTTTCCAAAGCGGAAAGCAGTTTTTCAGCTTCTTCAAGCGTAATCTTTTTATCCTGCAGCATCTTTAAGACCATGATGCGTTCTTCATCCGAAGTGTTGCTGCCGGTTTTTGAGGTTTTTCCGGTTTCACCGGGATAGGTAAAACCAACCACTTTGCTATTTCCACCAATGTGAATACCCCCGTCGTCAATTCTGACTGTTTTTCCATCTCTTCCGTGTCGCCCGACGTGGATGCCATGGTCTGCGATGTGAACTCCTTTCTGTTCCAGTTTGCGCATTGCCTTCTCAACCTTCAGGTGAGCCTTCTCGCTGGCTCTAGCCGCTCCAAGCGATGCCCATTGGATTCCTTCCGTCGCAGCTGCCACGCTTTCTTGAATTTGTTTTTCCAGGTCAACGCCAAAATCCTGCCAGTTCTCAAACGCGTCGTCAAACCTGGTTTTAAAATCACCTTCTATGCCGTCGTGGTCAGTGATGAAAACTTCCCCTCCGGCCTTAACCTTAACCGTGTTACCGCCTTCACCAAGAGGCAGGGAAAGGTCTTCCTGGTCCCATTCCCCCTGCTGCCCGCAGGCATTCAAGCGGATCGAGCTCCCTTCAGAAAACACCTCCAGCTGGGCGTTACAGGCGGCTTTGACCATGATCCTCACGTCTCCACCGGCAATTATCGTTACCGGCGCCAGGTCAGGCGAAACCAGCGCGATGTTCACATCACCGCCTGCCACCAGGTTCAAACTGCCGCTCACGCTCTGCAGGAAGATATCTCCACCCACCGCGCGCGAAAACACGGCTTCCACATCGTCACCGATCAGGTCGCCGCCCACCCGCGCAATCTCTACTGCTCCAGCAGTATGCTGCAGAGAGAGATCACCGCCAACCATCTCAACCGAGGCACCAGTAAGGCTGGTAAGAGACAGGTCACCGCCGACCTTGCCGATGATCACCCTCTGACTCAAACCCCCGACATGCGCATCGCCGCCCACCTTTTCAACGGTCACAGGCTGCTGCGCCGGCAGCTGCATGCGCAGGTCGCTGGTGGCTTTAATGTCCACTTTGCCCCCGCTTTCAGAGAACTTAAGCGAGTCGCTGTGCCTTACCATCGCTGTCATGATCATCTGATCGCTTCCTGCGAGCGATAGATCATCCGAAGTTTTGATGTTCACCTGGCTATCCGCTTTTACTGGCATCGATATCTGTTTCATACAACCTCCGCTTACGTACCTGATTGGCTGATTTTTATTAGTTTAGCAATATTCTTTAATTTTGTCAATACCATACCTGATTTTTATTCATTATTCTTGGTCTTTACTTCAATATTATTAATCTTGACTTCTATTTTTCAATTTACACCTTGCCGGCGGGCGGTCCTCCAGGATAGAAGGTTTGCGGTATACTCGGATTTGCTGACCAATTCACATTTGAGGTGACCATGAAATCCAAGTTATATGTACTCCTAATGATGATCCTGATCGTAGCTGTTATTTCAGGATGCGCGCCAAAGCAGGAAGTTGTGTATCTCTCCAGTGATGAGAGTGCGCAGGTAGCTGCATCTACAGATAAAGCAGCACAAAACATCCTCACCGCCATCGCAACGAATGATTACCAGCTGTTTATTACTGACTTCGATGAAAAAATGCGCGAAGCACTGACCGAGGATCAATTTGCCCAGATCGTGAAGATGTACGGGAAGAACGGAAAGGCAGAGAGTGTCACACTACTAAATGTGGAGGACCGGCAGGACTTCTACGGGGTGAATTACGGTGTAACCTACCCGAAAGCAGCCCTGACGATGCTGATCGTCGTCGCCAAATCTGACCTGTCGCTTGTCAGCGGTTTATGGTTCAAGTAGATTTACGGGTTGCATTTATCGACAAAATGTGTACAATACATTTAGGGTAATCCTTAATACTGGGTCATAAAAAGGAGAATGAAATTATGAAACTAACCCCACCTAAAACGATAACTTGGGTAATCGCATTAATTGTTGGTGTTCTTGGTATCATCGGCCAGCTGGCAGGTTTCTTCGGAGGCTTTGCTTTCTGGCTGGTTGTGATCGGCTTCGTAATCCTGGTTCTGTCCACACTGCTTAAAGATCTTCAATTCCGGCATTACCCGGGGGTAACCCGGTAAACAAGATCCAGTGATTGGAATTACCTAAAAAAAATCCGGCTTAGCCGGATTTTTCTATTTGACTCGTCTGTAGATGTAATAATCATCTGCCTCGCTCAAAGACAATAATCGCGCCAGGGCGTCACTCCCGGTGTAATTATCCGGTACGAACGAGAAGCGGCCTTCCAGCCGGTAGTGTTCCTGGAACCAGTCCTGTTCCTCTTCATTCAGTATATAACCCTGGTAAGTTTTGAAATCGGTTATGTGTTGACGCTGCACAAGCCAGTCTGGATGGAAATCCATCACAAATTCCGGCCACCATCTGAGGTCATAAGCCTCACGATAGGTTATCACCTGCGGCGATACCAACCCGACCTCGTCGTAGGTGTACAACCCGGAATAAAAGGGGATGTAGCCCGCGGGTTCCAGCAGCATTGTATCACCTGCTTTTGCCCGTTCCTTCAACCAGGTGCCCATACCGCCCCGGTAGGCGAATTCCTTCATTCCCCACACATAAGAGAACGCTAGTTGGGCGAAAATTCCGGCGGTCATCCCCAGCACGCACCCCCAGCGCAGCAACCAGCTGATCCTTCTTTTCACGGTCAACCAATCCACTATTACAGCCAGGGGTAACACCGCGCCAAGAATGGCAGGCGGCCAGAAGTACCACTGGTAAAGGACACCACCGAAGGCGTAAGCAACGGGCACCAGCAGTGACATGCTGACCACAGCCAGACCGATGTAACGGGCGATCTTCTCATTCCAACAAAGCCAAAGGAAATAGGTCATTCCCAGTAGAACCATCGGCAGAAATACCATCCCCGCCCTGCCGAAGAGCTCCGCCCGTATCGGAGAGAACATTCCACCCGCGTAACTGATAAAAACCGTGCCCAGGTTGCCTAAAAAACGTTCCAGACTGAACGGATGCCGCATCAGCAGTTTGGCATTGATCGACTGATGCAGCAGTGAGCCAAAATAGATTTCATTGAACAGCAATAAACTGATCAAACCCATCGCGGCCGCGGTCACGTGATACCACAGGATGCGCTTTTGCCGTATGCAATCCCAAAAGATGATCAGCCCGGCGTAGGCGATAGCATCCGGACGCGCCCAGGGCAGCAGCGCCAGCCCCAGCATGACCAGCCAGGTTGATTTTTCTTGTGTGATCAGGTTGAGGATGCCACCGATCATGAAAATCAACAGCGAGGTTTCCATGCCTGAATAGCTTGCCAGCAGCGCCTGCGGGATGGAAGAGAGCAGCACCCACAACCATAAAGCCTGCGCTCGTTCTTTCTTTATGGCGCTGGCCGCAAACCAGGTGCCGCTTAAAAATAGCACGCCATTCAATACCTGGATCGCGGGAATGAAGGCGCTTTCACCAAACACCAGGCGTACCAGGGCTGCCAGGAACACGTAAAGGTGCGAGGTGGACGCGCTGACCCGCTCACCCGGATTAAAGCCGTATACCCCGGTCTCCGCCAGGTTTTCAGCGCAGCGCAGGCTGATGTAAGCATCCTCCTGGATGTGATGGGTAAAGTAGAAGGGCACCCGGATAACCAGCAGCAGCAGGAAAATAATCACAAACCTGAAGACTGGCCGTTGGAAAGCTCGCCTTATCAAATGGAAAGCCTGTCTCCCCTGGATCTCACCAGCCTTCCCCCAGCCGTGAGCAGCAAGGGGATCAACAGCACTCCTCCGCATATCGGGTTTCTCCCGGTTTTGGTACTCTCTTCCTTGGGAACCTCGGTCGCTGCTGCCGGTGCGAACGTGGGTGATTCTGCCAGTTTTGGCAACGGGGTCGGGGAGGGCAGCACCTGCTGAGCGGGTGTTTCACCAGGCGGGATGGGGGCAATTTGTGTTGGGGTGGCGATGGGGGTTTGGGTGAGCCACGGGAAATCGAAGCCCTCGTCCATTTCCACGATGCCTTCCTCCATTAACCAGGTGAGGTCCAAAGCGATGCTGGTGACCACTTCATCATCCGGTGCCAGCTGCAAGGCAAGGTGAATTTCCTCCAGGGCTTTTAGTTTCAAACCCAGCGTTGGTTCGCCTTCGTACCCCGCGAATTCCGCGTAATACGCCAGCAGATCAGCGTAACCGGCATGCCACTGCGCGTCCTGCGGCAGCAGTGTGAGCGCTTTGGTATAGGCTTCATCGCTCAACCTGAAAAGAGTTTCAACCCCGGGGTCCGCCTTGAACAACCAGAAACGAAAACCGCGCCTGCCGTGCGGTGAAAAGAGCAGCGATTTGTACAGCCTGCCCAACCTGCCCCAGGCTTCTCCGTCGCCCGGTACAGCTGAAACACGCGCGCGCTCCTCCACCACCTGCGACCACACGGAGGGCGCCGCCAGCTCGATGGTGAAGTTATCTTCAGGCTGCGGCTCAAAATCCCGGTACTGCCAGGTGAGCGTGTTTCCGTCTTTCACATAACCGGGGGTGGTGCAATTGTAATAATCCTGAATGCAAGGGAGCAGAAAAAGCTCGTCCACCTCGTACGGGAAACTTACGATCAGATCCGCGCTGCCGATCGTGCCTTTCCATCCGGATCCTGTAGAAAAGATATACTGGAACCATACGTAAGGCATCTCGCCGGTAGCCTCGAGGGTGTACGCGACTTCGATCGTCGCAGCCTTCCCGGCCGGGAAGAGCACATCAAACTCAACCCAGTCAACCGCTTCCTCGAATCCGTTCGGGTCTTCACCGCTGATCTTGCGTACACTTACACTTGAGCCGTTTACTTTTACCGAGATATCCTGGATGGGCGTGACACCAAAGAAGCCGTCTCCCACAGCCGCGGGAAAGCGCACCGCCATGGTCTCATCCGCCACGCCCAGGTTCTTCATGGTGAATAGAGCGCGCACATCCGCGATCCCCATTTCATCACCGCCGCTCTCTTCGCGGATATCCATCTTCACAGTTTCTGATTCCATGCGCACCTGGGTCTGTTCGCTGCCCGGCGCCGGGTTGAAGCCCGGGGGGTAGGCTGGAGGCGCAACATCCGCGCGCGCTGGTGCAGTAATCGATAATGTGAGCAAGAGAACAATGACCAGGGCGAGCTTACGCATGGAATCCTCCTTGAAAGAATACCGGTAATGGATGAATTATAAACAACAAATGACACCCCCCCAGGAGTTGTGCGCTCAGACCCGGCTGACCGCGAGCATGGCAATATCATCAAACTGCTTCGCTCCGCGGGTGAATCCATCGATCTTTTCGCGCACTTCAGCAACCACAGTTGAAGGCTTCCCGCCGCGCGCCAGGATGGGTTTAAGCCTGGCGGGAGTGAAGTATTCGTTACTTGCGTTGATAGCGTCGGTGAGCCCGTCTGTATACGCAAAGAGCAGTTCGCCCGGCTGCAGAGTCTCCTTTAGCACGGCAATATCCGGCCGCCGGATGGCGCCGATCGCCGGACCGGTGAGCGAAAGCCCGCGCAGGCTGCCTTTTTCACCCGTGATCAACGGCGGCAGATGCCCGCAGTTGACGTACTTCAACATTCCGGTACGCGTATCCAGGATGGCGAAGAAGACCGTTGCGAACATGCCGGTTTTGCCATGGTTTTCTTCGATGTAATTGTTGGTGAAGGTCACCGCCTGCCGCAGCCTTTCCTCGCAGCTGTGGCGGGTTTTTTCCTGGGGGCAGGCGTAGGTTTCGATATTGGTGACCGCGCGCAGCAGGCTGCGCACCAGCGTCATGAACAGCGCCGCCCCCAGCCCTTTATCACACACATCCGCCAGCACCAGCCCCACCCTGCCGCCCGGCAGTCGGAAGACATCGTAAAAATCCCCGGCGACTTCCCGCGCCGGCTGCAGGTAAGCCGCAATCTCCCAGCCGCGCGGCTGCGGAACACCTTCCGGTAAAAACCCCGCCTGGATCTCGCAGCCAATCTCGAATTCATGCTCGAGCGCTTTGCGGTAGAGGTGCTCCTGCTCCCACAGGCGCGCGTTCTCCAGCGCCACGCTCATCGAAGCCGCCAGCGTCTCCATCAACCGGGTATCTGAATCCGTGAAGGCGAATTCTTTGGTAACACTCTGCAAACTCAGGATGCCGGTCACCTGGTCCCCTACCAGCATGGGCACGCCCAACCAGGATTTCGGGGTCACAGTTCCGGGTATGGTTGGCTGCCCCAGGCGGGCGGCCTTATCAGCGACATTCTCGTTTTCCAGCAGCGGTTTGCGCTTCTCGATGATCTGCGATCGAAAACCGCCCGGCGGCAGGTGCCCCGGCGCGTAGATGCGCTCGCCCATCTCAATGGCGTAGCGGTGTTCAACAGTGTTGGTTTCAGCGTCATAGGTGGAGAGCATCACCACGTCGGGGTCAAAGATCTCGCGGATGCGGTCGCCGACCAGGTCATAGATCGCCTGCACATCCAGGCGCTCTGCCAGCCCCAGCTGCACACCGGTGAGGATCTCCAGCTCGGCTTCACGCTGGTGCAGAACCTGTTCGAGTTCAAGCCGGCTCAGGTTTCCGGCTGGCGTACGTCCACTCATGAAAACCTCCCGGTTGTGTCCGTGCTGAATGGAGATGACACAACCAGTCTCATTTTACGATTTTTCTTGCCCGGCTTCAATTGTCAATATTTTGTGGTTGTCTTCAATCACCCGGCAGCAATTTCCCGATCCCGAGTTCCCTGTAGGTCTGAATACTCTCGAAATGAATGCCTTGAGTAGACAGGACATCCTCCAGTTCATCAAGCTGCAGTTTGGACGTGACGATATAAAGCGACTGGATTTCAGGAAAATACAGGTTCAAAGCTGAGAGCAATTCTTCAGGGGTCATTCCTGCGGCAGTCTCGTCCGCCAGCTTCTGGATTACTTCATAGTGCGCCGGAACCCACTCCAGACCATAAGGGTTATTGATGACACTCCTCTGGATCAGAGCCGGGGTCCACTCGATCAGCCCGAAATTGCCGATCACGAACACCAGTTCATGCGCGGGGATGAGATCCTCTTTTTGAATTGCGATGAGGTCTTCCACCTGGGTTCGTGTGATATCGTAAGTGTCTTCATTGATGGTAAAGAGCAGGCTGAACGCGGAGATATACACAAAGAACAGGATCAACAACCACATTACCGCCACCCTCAAGAGATTGGTGTTGATCCTGGGCAGCTTTCCCAACCGCCTGTTAATGAATCCCAGTCCCTGGGCGATCACCAGGCTGGCGGGGATGCACATCACCCATTCCTCCCGCACAACGAACAGCAAGACCAGTGAGAAAACCGCCAGGAGGATTCTTTTCTCCAGCAGGACCGCGGCCAGGCAGACGAGAAATAGCACATTCCAGAAGGGCGACGACCACAACAGGCGCAGCCCGGCGAAGCTTTGGATTAACGTGTCAAATAAGGCCGATTGCTGCCCTGAAAATGCCTTGAGAAAAATCCCAATCCCATGGTTCGAGATAACGGTAAGCCAGTAAGGCGCCGATACTGCCAGACCGGTAATGCCGACGATCAGGACCAACCTCAAGAGGCTCGTTTCCCTGGACCTGATCAACCGGAAGAGAGCGATCCCCACGAACAAGACACTGATCAGCAGCCCGGCGTAAAGTGATCCCGGGCTGCTGAGCGCGCAAAGCCCCAGCATGGCGCCGGGGTACAACCCGGCGTACCAGCGCGGACGGTCCTGCGCCCACAACAATGCGTGAAGGTAGAGAATGATCGCAAGAGTGCCCAACGATTCGGCCAGCCCCATCGCCTCGATCTGCTCGCTCACCGCCAGCGGGATGACCGCGAAGGTGAAAACTGCCGTCAGCACAAGCCAGCGGTCGGAAAACACCTTTTTGGCGAGCAGGTAAAACGCCGCCAGGCTCAGAACAGAAAATACCGGCGGCAGCAGGTTCACAGTAATGAAATCAGGCGGTGAAAACCACTGGATGATGACCGCCTGGATATAAAAGGGCAGAGGCGGATAAGCGAAAGGCAGCCCGCCAGGAAAGTAGTAAGGAATATCAAAGGGGAGCGCGAAACGATTCCGGATGATCTCAAGGGACATCTGGTAGAAGAGTCCGCCCAGGTTGTAGGGCACCTTGAAGCCTACGATGAAAAGGTGGAAAACTCGGAAGCCGATTCCAACCAGGAACACGCAGGCCAGGGCAGGCCGGTAGAATTTCGATATTGATAAGGGTTGTTTTTCAGGCATCATCTACATCCCGCCGCGAAACGGCCGGGTAACTGCGAGGAATGCCATTAGTATATCCAACAAATCCATTTTGTAATCTGGGTTGGAATTATTGTTTGCGCACTTTACAAAGATGATGGCCTGCTTTCACTGAATTAGGATCCTCTTCAACGATCATAATGAGAAACCGCCGACCTCGAAACAGGTTGGCGGTGATGGTCGGGGCGGGCGGATTTGCGAGCGCAGCGAAGTGCCAGGATGGTAAACCACCACCTCTATATGGTCGGGGCGGGCGGATTTGAACCGCCGACCTCTCGGACATGAAAAATTATCCGAATTAGTACACAAGAATGATTGATTTATAGTTTATTAAGTAGAGCACTTAAGTGGGTTAATAATGGTGATTTTAATGCATGTGTTCGACCTTTATCATAAAAAATTGTGTTTTCATGTGCTATATCAAAAGGCATTTTTTCTTCTGACCTTACACAAATTTGAATCTTGGGTTTTTTTAATCCATCAGAAAAGCCCATTTCATACATAACGTTTGGGTTACTTAGTGAAACATCAGCAATTAATAAATCACTGGAGAAAATATTATTAAAAATTTCTGTCTTAATATCCCCTTCAAACGTAACTTGGTCTATTCTTATACTTTTTACTTGAACTTCATTACAAGCAGGATCAATCGCATTAAAATATGTGTCCTCAAATTCTGGGGTAAATGGCATCGCAATAAAGGCCTGATATTTTGGGTTCGGTTTTTGAATTTTTGGCCTCTTGATCTTTATTGGATCAGTTATTGAAAATTCTAAAACTTTACTGATTTGAGCAATAGATATAATTCCGGAATTTACAAATTCTCTACTACTAATTTCAGGAAGAACTACAAATGCCTGATTTACATTTGCTGAGGTTCTAATAGAATTGGATATAATTTTTGCCCGATTAATATTTTCTAAAGTAGGCTCCCAATTTTTTACTTCAAGTATTACTGAACCACTAGTAGGAGTAGAAAAATAGAAATCTGCACTAGTACCATTGGCAATCACAGATTTTAAGAAATCGACTCCACTCTGTTGAAGTTTATTTTCAACTTCTTTTTCTATTTTCATTTCGGAGTATTTAGATTTTCCCATTAGAAAAAACCTTGTACTAATGATTTTTTAGCTATTATTATCAATATTTGGCTCAAATATCTGACTCTTATAATTTAACGGTTAAGGAAGTTTCAGATATTCCTTTCGAATTAAACTGGATAAGTTTTTTCCAGTCAATTTCACCATTTGATTTACAAAATTGATTATTAAACTCAATAGTAAATAGATTAATCATATTTGCGTATAGCTCGAAATATGTATCATTCTTTTTCTTTGCGTCAAATCCAAGAGGTTCAATAATGTCTGTATACAATTCTTCGCTACCAGAAATAAAAAACCAGAATTGTTGACCACAATACTTGAAGTATTGTCCCTTATCTGGTCGATTGTCTTTTCCATAACAGCATCCATTAACAGCAATGGTAATCAGGCCAGAATTACTCGTTCTCAGTGTTTTCTTCGCCCTAGAAAAATCCTCGATCATCTTTGAAATTTGGGAGGAATTTCCCCAATTTGGACCAGATTTAATATTTACGATATACCTGATTCCATTATTATCAAACTCTAAATCAATACCAGGGATTCCTGATTTCCAACCACCGAAAACACGCGAATTGATAAATATCGCTAGACCCTCCAACCAACCACCAAATATTGTCTCTTCATTTGATGATATGTGAGAATCTACAAAACCTCTGACTATCATCTCAGAAGTTAACATATTCTTAGCCTTAAACAGGTATGGATTTTTTCTTTCTAGAATCTTTTTCAGTTTTAAAGATTTAAGGCTCTTTATCCTGTCATTATGAAATTCCCCAATGTGATCGTGTACATATGTTTTTACAATATCCAGTGAGAAATCAGTCATTTAGGGTTTTCCCATTCTTTGATAATTCCTCTTGTATCCGATTAATGGCCAGCTCACAATACTCTTTATTGATGTCAATACCTAGATAATCGCGACTTTGGCGACTAGCTGCAACGCACGTTGTTCCTGAACCGTTGAAAGGGTCCAGGACAATACTTCCAGGTATGGTAAATAACCTAATAAACCATTCAGGTAACGCTATTGGAAAAACTGCTGAATGTTGTTGGTTATAACATTCAGTAGCCATATGCAATACATTACTAGGGTAAACAAAGTCTCTTCCGACCCAATTCTCTATTTTCTTGCCGAAACCACTGCCTACTTTTGAGTTATCTCGTTTTTTATCAGTTTCAGAAAGGTTTTTTAACCTAGTCTGAGCCCAATCACCTACAGGAACCATCACTTCGTCTTGATACATGACGAATTTTTTCTGTTTAGTAAAATGTAGCAATCTCTCCCAGTTATCTCGAAATCTATTAGGCCATTTTCCAGGATGGGAATTCTTTTTATGCCATATGTACTCCTCAGTCCATAACCATCCTTGCTTTCTTAACTCAAGTATTAATTCGATGACATAAGTATGTCTTTCTCCATTAACCACACGTTCTTTGATGTTGAGTATGAAGGAACCTTCAGGTTTTAAGACCCTAAATAATTCCTTTGCCTTTGGCAAAAACCAAGAAACATATATGTCTGGTCTGATTCCGCCATATGTACTCGTTCTTTGATCTGCATAAGGTGGAGAAGTAAAAATTAAATCTATTGTGTTATCAGGTATCACTTTTAGTACTTGTTCACAATCGCCATTAATTATGGTATCGCTGAATCCTTCCGTTATTAATGGCGACTTATTTTTTTGTTCGACAAATAATGGAATCTGTTTTGAATTTACGATATACAATCCCCGTGAATCTCGTATACCCATAGGGTAGTGTTTATTAATCCTAAATACAGTACATGTATTATTCATGGAACCTCCTTATCATTAAACCATATTTTTACAGACAGAATCAAAGAACGATAATAAATTGAGAGAGTTCTCTTACCTTTGCATGTCTTATTGGCTATCGCAACGGGATTGCACTAAATTGTTGTTAATGTATCGGGTTTTTATGCACTGTGGTATCCGACATTAAGCTCAGATGGGCTCAGATTTGCCAAACAAGAGAACATCGGGGATATTGAATCAAGGAAAAAAAGTCTGAGGGATGGAGTAAAGCGTTTATACTTTCGGGCGGGAATTCTTTACAAATCACCTCAAAAATTCAGACGTGGCCATGGTGTATATGCAGTAAAGATTTCAAGGAACCTCGATGAACTCCAGGCATATTCTCAAAACATGGGTCATGAAGATCCCGGGACCACGTTCAAGCATTACAGTAAATTGGCAAGAAACGATATTAGGGAAGTAATATTAAAGAAACACCATACGAGTTTATTAATCGATAGAAATATTTAATTTTAGCAATTCTCTATTTGAAATATTTCCTAAACTTATTATTGCGCTACTTATATCCAGGATAACCTTATGGAAGGTTGACTCATTTAGAGTCTTTAATATGTTATCTTTTGTAAATTCTATATATCTTTCTCTTTTATCTTTATCCAGGTGGGCCTCATCACCATACAAAAATATCTCAAAAAATTCCTTATGAGTTAATCTCTTATCAATCGGACTTTCTACATACCAAGAATCTAATTGGATATCAAGAATAAAAATGATATTCCAGACTTCTGATTTCCATTTAGTAGAAAAAGGAATTTCTCGGTAAAAATCCAAAAATTTTCGATAATACACTCTATCTTTCTTTTGCCAAAACATTCTCAATGTTAACAATAATGCTTTCTTTTGCTCATCACTAGGATAATTTGCTTCAATTTGTAAATTTCCGTTCTCATCTCGATAATAATTTTCGGTAATCATTTTCCTACCTTTATCAAAATATGAAAGTTTATTTAGCTCTCTAGATTTTTTTATAAAGAGAGTTAAATATTCTAGGTTTTTTTCAATGCATTGATCCATTATCTGCTTAGTTATATTATACAAAAAACCCAATTTGTGAAAATCATTGTCACAAAAAGGGTCTTATTTTTAGTTCTAACTGTCGGGGCGGGCGGATTTGAACCGCCGACCTCTCGGTCCCGAACCGAGTGCTCTAGCCGGACTGAGCCACGCCCCGAACGCCTGCATTATACCCCAACCCGCAAAAATCAGAGAGGGCTCACACTGTTCTCTTTTTTGGTTACAATTAACCCGCCGTGAATCACCCCCTGCCCTCCCTGCTGCTGATCCTCTCGCTGCTGCTCAGCGCCTGCGCCGCGCCGACGGCCGCGCCCGTAATACCCCCATTTACCGCCAGCGCCGCCGCCGCCACGACCGCGCCTTTGCCAACCGTGAAGCCCACCGCCGCCATCACCCCCAGCCCCATGCCGGTGAGTGAGCCGCCTAACCCCGGCGCGCTCAGCGCGGAGCAGCGCCAGGCGCTGGATGCCGCCGCCCGCTCTTACATCAACCCCACGCCCGAAGGCGCGCTCGCCGCTGCCATCGACCTCGGCTACATCGGGCGCAACGCCAATCCCGCCACCATGTGCGGCCCGCTGGCGCTGGCAATTTTACAGAAAGCCGGCATCGTCGATCCGTCGCTCTCCTTGGTCAGTTTCTACTACCTCAACCCGCGCTCCGGGCACGATGAACGCTACCTGGAACAGGTTTTCCCGCCCGAACGGTTTGAAAAGATCGTGCGCGGGGAATCCATCAAAACCATTGATTACAACACCGACCCGCTCTACCCGGGGGATTTCCTGTACCTCTTCGCCGGCGACAGCGGCAGTTTCGAGCACATGCTGGTGGTCTCGCGGGTGGATGAAACCGGCCGCGCCTACGCCGTCACCAACCTCAACACCCCGGATGGGGTCATCGTGGACGAAGTGATGCTCTACGACCCTGCCAACCCCGGTGAAGGTCAGTTCTACGAATGGACGGACTGGGAGAACCGCATGATCGGACGCACTGGTTACGGCGGTTTCTGGCTCTGGCGTCCACTCCCCTGACGGACCAGCATCCCCTCCCAAAGACCTTTTTCCTTGTTGATCTTGAAACCAGAATTTCAGGCCCGAATATTGCAACCTGTTTCCTGATATGTCTGAATGCGTGTTCTGCAGGATCCTCTCCGGTACCGAACCCTCCGCTCAACTCTACGAGGACGAGGATATGATCGTCATCCGCGACATCCGGCCGGTGGCGCCGCTGCACGTGCTGATCATCCCGCGTAAACACATCTCCTCGCTCAACGAACTGCAGCCGGAAGATGCCGCCCTGGCCGGCCGCCTGCTGCTGGCTGTGCCGCGCATCGCCCGCCAGCTGCTGGGAAATAACGCCGCCTACCGCACGATCATCAATACCGGTGCCGAAGCCGGGCAGACGGTCTTCCACCTGCATGTGCACATCATCTCCGGCCGTCCGTACATTGGTCAGCTGATCACCAGGGGTCTGCGCTGATGAGAAAAGCCTTCCCGCTGGTGTTATCGGTCATGTTGATACTGCTCGCCTCCGGCTGCATCAAACCGGCGCCGGGCGCAAAACCCTGGCAGGATACTCCCCCGAACGAACTCCCTGCCGTTGAACTGCCTGGTGCTTCATCACCCACCCCCTGGATGCCCGCCACGCGCGTTGCCGGAGCGCCGTACTACACTCCCACCCCTGAAGCGCCGCGGACCCTGCCCACCCTGCGCACAGACATGGAGTACTACACCGTGCAATACGGTGACAGCCTGGGCAACATCGCGCTCATGTACAACCTCGACCTGGCGTCGCTGATCGCCGCCAACGAACTGGCGAACCCGGATGTCCTCGAGATCGGCCAGGTCATCACCATACCCGCGCCTCAGCCTGGAGCGGATCCTTCTGATTTTAAGATCATCCCTGATTCAGAGCTGGTGTACGGCCCGGTCAGCTCCAGCCTGGACATTGAGGCTTTCATCAACAGCCGCAACGGTTACCTCGAAACTTACCGCGAAAAAGTGGAAAAAGTGGAAATGACCGGCGCCCAGATCGTGGAGAGAGTGAGCCGGGAATTTTCCGTCAATCCACGCCTGCTGCTGGCGCTGCTGGAATACCGTTCCGGTTGGGTCACCTCCCGCCAGATCAGCGGGAGCCTGATCGATTATCCAATGGGGCTGCAAGACCCGGTGCGCAAAGGCTTGTACCTGCAGCTGGCCTGGACAGCGAAACAACTCAACCGCGGATACTACCTTTGGAAGATCAACGCGATTTCATTTGCCGGTTTCGCCAACGGCCGGCTGGCGCCGCTTTCACCCGCCATCAACGCCGGCACAGCCGCTGTGCAGTACATGCTGGGCGTCGGATCATCCCCTGAAGCCTGGAAAAAAGCTGTTTCTGAAAACGGGGTTTACCGCACATTCACGAATTTCTTCGGCATTCCTTTTGACCTGGCGATCGAACCGCTGATCCCCGCGGACCTGAGCCAGCCGGAGCTATCGCTGCCATTTGAACCGGGTGTTTTATGGTCTTTCACCAGCGGACCTCACGCGGGCTGGGGGGATGGCTCGGCATGGGCGGCGCTCGATTTCGCCCCGCCCGGAGAGGAACTTGGTTGTTTCTCCTCCGATGAATGGATCACGGCTGCTGCCGACGGGCTGGTTGTGCGCTCGGGAGGCGGGGCTGTGGTGCTCGACCTGGACGGCGATGGGCTGGAGCAGACGGGTTGGACCATCCTCTACATGCACATCGAAACCCGCGACCGCATCGCAGAAGGCACACGGGTTAATAGGGGTGACCGCATCGGGCACGCGTCTTGCGAGGGCGGGTTTTCAAACGGCACGCACGTGCACATTGCCAGGCGCTATAACGGTGAATGGATCTCCGCGGATACAGATATACCGTTCGTGCTGGGCGGCTGGATCTCCGCGGGCGACGGTGAAGAATACAGCGGCACGCTGACGAAAGACGGCGTGGTGGTTTATTCATGGAATGGACGGATCGATGAAAACCAGATCGGTTACTAGGCTGATCCAGGTGGGCGCAGCCTGGGTAGTGCTGCTCAGTTCCATGCTGGCATGCTCACAGGGGTATGTGAGCCCGGCTGAGCTCACAGCCACCGCTGTTACCCGCGGTATGGTCGAAACAACAGCTGCGCCTGCCGAGGTCCTCCCCACCAGCACCGCCATCCAGCCAACGGATACGGCCACACAACCCCCGCTGCCAACCTTCACTGACCTGCCCAGGTTCACCAGCACCCCGCAGCCCTCGCGCACACCTGATCCAAACGCCACACCCAAACCGCCCATCCAGTACTACACACAGGCGGGTGATACATTGGTTTCCATCAGCGGCCGTTTCGGTGTCAGCGCGGACCAGGTCATATCAAACGAGACAATCCCAACTGACGGACTCATCAATCCCGGCATCCTGCTGATCATCCCTGACGTGCTGGAAGGTGTTTATGATTCTCTCGCCTTGCTGCCCGACAGCGAGGTGGTCTACTCGCCTTCAGCAGTTGGATTTGACATCATTACCTATGTCGCCGAAGCCGATGGTTACCTCAACGGCTACCAGGAGACAGTCGGCTCCAGGCAGTACACCGGTGCTGAACTGGTGCAGCGCGTGGCGCTTGAGAACTCGATCAACCCTTACCTGCTGTTGACCCTGCTGGAATACAAAAGCCACTGGGTCACCGGCCGCCCCACCAACATGGCGGAAAGCGAATATCCCATGGGGTATGTACGGCTGGAATACCGCGGTTTGTACAAACAGCTTTCCTGGGCAGTGCAGCAGCTTTCCATCGGGTATTACGGCTGGCGGGCAGGCATTTTAAATTCACTCACCTTCAAGGATGGTTCCTCGGTGCGCATCAGCCCGGGTTTGAACGCCGGAACAGCTGCCATCCATTACCTGTTTTCAAGATGGTATAACCAGGCGGAATGGGCTGACGCGCTTTATGGTTCAAATAACATGCCTGACCTGATGAGCCGCATGTTCGGTGATCTTTGGGAGCGTTCGAGCGCAGTGGATCCCCTGTACCCGGCTGACCTGCAGCAGCCTGATTTTCTCCTGCCCTTCATTCCCGGCCGCGTGTGGAGTTTTACCGGTGGTCCGCATTCCGCCTGGGGTGAAGACGGCGCTCTGGCAGCCTTGGATTTCGCGCCGCCCTCCAGTGCGACCGGCTGCGTGGTATCAAACGAATGGATCACCGCGGTAGCGCCCGGCGTCATCGTCCGCTCCGGTGAAGGTATCGTTATTCAGGATTTGGACGGCGACGGCATCGAGCAGACCGGTTGGAACATCATGTACCTGCACGTTGAAACCCGCGACCGCGCAGCGGTCGGAACCATCGTGGATACCGGCGATAAGATCGGGCACCCCAGCTGCGAAGGCGGTGTTTCGACCGGCACCCATGTGCACGTGGTGCGCAAGTTCAACGGCGAGTGGATCCTGGCGGACGGTCCGCTGCCCTTCAACCTGAGCGGTTACCTGGCAAAAAACGGCGACGCCCCTTACGAGGGCAGCCTGGTGCGCGAAGACGCGCGCATCATCGCCAACCCTTTGGGAACACTGCGAACCTTCATCTCAATTCCCTAGCCGAAATTCATCACCTTCTGGGTTAAAATATATCGCAATGAAAATCAGGAACCGTATTCCGGTCAATAAACCAGTGCCGCTCGCCAGGTGCATCACCCTGGTATCAATGGTGGTAATACTGGCCGCCTGCGCGCCGCAGCCGCCCAGGACAGTGTACATTACACCATTTCCGGTCATTGCCACCGAAGAACCAGCCCAGCAACCGACCCCGCTGGCGACCCGACCTGTCTACGAACCTGGCACGCTGGTTGATTACAGCGCCCGCACCGGCGACAACCTGCTAGCACTGGCGCTGCGCTTCAATACAACAGTGCCGGAAATCCTTGAGAACAACCCTGACCTCAACGAAGGGGTGACCACCCTCACACCCGGCATGAAGATGCAAATCCCGATCTATTACGAGGCTTTATGGGGCAATCCATTCCAGATCATTCCGGATTCGCTTTTCATCAACGGTCCCGCTCAGATAGGCTTTGATACCAAGGCTTTTGTGGATGCGCAACCCGGCTGGCTGAAGAACTACTCTTCACTTGCCGGTGGAGAAGTACGCCGCGGAGGCGACCTGGTGGAATATGTCGCCCTGGAATACTCCATCAGTCCGCGGCTGCTGTTAGCCGTGGCAGAGTACCAGGTGGGGGCGCTTACCGTAGAAACATTGACGGATGAATTGAAAGCCTACCCGCTCGGTTTTGAAGACCAGTCTCACGAAGGGTTTTACCTGCAGCTCTTGTTGGCAGCCAATTTACTGAACAATGGGTATTACAGCTGGCGTTCCGGCACTCTCGATACCATCACCAGGCTCGACGGCACCATTGAACACCCGGATCCATGGCAGAACGCGGCAACTGTTGCATTGCAGCATTATTTCTCCGGTCTGCTTCCCGTTGATGAGTATCAAAAAGCCATTTACAGCGAGGGGTTCTATAAAACCTATTCCACCCTTTTCGGCGATCCATGGCAGAACGTTGCTGACCATATCCCGGGCGACCTGAAACAGCCTGAACTCAGGCTGCCATTCGTACCGGGAAAAACCTGGTCGTACACCGGCGGACCGCATTCCGCCTGGGGTGAAGGTGCTCCGCTGGCTGCCATTGACTTCGCGCCCCCGGCGGTGGCGGGCGGCTGCGCCCCAAGTGAAGAGTTCGTCACGGCCATGGCCGATGGACAGATCGTGCGTTCTGATCCGGCGGTTGCGCTGCTCGACCTCGATGGCGACGGCGATGAACATACAGGCTGGGTGATCCTTTATCTCCACCTGGGTATCAACGATAAGATACGCCCGGGCATGCTGGTGAAGACCGGTGATTTGATCGGACATCCCTCCTGTGAAGGCGGTTCCGCCACAGGCACCCACGTGCACCTCGCCCGCAAGTACAACGGTGAATGGATGGAAGCGGACAGCGTGGTTCCCTTTAACCTCGAAGGCTGGGTTGCCAAAAAAGGCGCAACACCCTACCAGGGCACCATGTTCAACTTTGGCCGGGTGATCACCGCCAGTGATAAAGGTCTGCCGAACTCCTACATCACAAGTGTAGGGAATTAGCAGATCCTAAAGAGAATCGCACAAAACACTGTAGCAGATCACGTTTACTGAAAAACTACTGCTCGGCAACTTCTCTTAAACTCTTACAACTGTTCAATCGTATATTTGGTTTGAATATCTGCTGCCTTGCGCAGCATCGCCATCCCCGGGCAATACTTATTTTCACTCAAATCAACCGCCCTGGCGACCGCTTCCGGGTCTATATCCCGGCCTTTAATGACGTATTCAATGGTGATATTCGTGAACACCTTGGGGTGCTCGGTCGCCCGGTCAGCGTGAAGCCTTACCTCAAAATTTGTCACCTGCTGGCGTTTCTTTTCAAGGATCGAGATGACATCCATCGCCGTGCAGCCCCCCAGACCCATGAGGATCATTTCCATCGGTACCACGCCGTCCCCGGCTCCGCCGTGATCGATCGATGCTCCAAGCGGCACCTCGATATTTGAATCAGCGACCCCTTTGAAAGATAACCCGTATTTCCATCTTAGTTTTGCGTCCATCTTGATTTCCTCCTGATATTGATTGATAAAGTAATTATTGCTGAACCTTGTGGATATTTTTACATTTACTAATTATTGCTCTCCAACCTGGAGAAGAATGACCATTATCAGGTAAAACCGCCGCCAGTTTCTTTGAACCCGCACACCGCGCAACCCAGGATAAGCAAACCATCATAGTTCATAATCCCTTTGCCGCAGACCGGGCATAGCTGACCTGGTCGAACTGATAAACAATTACCACTTTGCGGGCTTGCACAACCAGCCTGATCTGCAGACTCCCTGCCCCGCCCCTGCACTTCACGCTGACCAGCAGCTTCGGAACTACTCACGCGGGCTATCCCCTGCCCGGGTTTCCAGTTTAAGCCTGGCAAATAACCGCGAGCGCACCCCCTCAGGCAGGGTTTCTTCCTCACCCGGGACATGGTAAAGGTCGATGGTCTTCTGCAGCGTGTTGAGCACAATCCGGCAATCGTCGCACTCCTGCAAGTGTTCCTCGAGTTGAGCGCAAATTTCCGGAGCCAGTTCTCCATCGATGTAATCAGAGAACTGCTGCAGATGTTCTTTACAATGACCGTGTTCACCCATTCATCACCTGCCCTCGTAAACGTTCGCGAAAGTACCCGCTCAACTCCTCACGTAGTTTGGTCCTGGCCCTTACGAGCCGGGTTTTTACCGCGTCCTCGTTAATTTGCAGGATCTCAGCTGCCTCCTGGGTTGAAAATCCCTGCACATCCCGCAACAGAAAAACCATTCTAAGCGCTGGTGTTAGTTTTAAGGCTGCCTGGTTCAGCAAGACCCTGGTTTCTTCTGAAAGGAACTCCATTTCAGGCAGGCAGCACCAATCCACGATCTCTATTTCTCCCTCAGGCTCTTCCTCTTCTTTTGATTCAAGGTCGAAGCGGATTTCTGCCTTCCTTTTTCGCAGCAGCATCAGGGCTTCATTCGTGGCAATGCGATAAAGCCAGGTATTGATCGAGGATCGTTTTTCAAAGTTCGGCAGCGCTTTGTGCGCTTTTAAAAAGGTTTCCTGCAGCACGTCCTCTGCATCCTGCGCGTTTCCAAGCATGCGTAAACCCAACCCGTAAATGCTCCCGGATGTCTGATCAACCAGGTCGGAAAACGCCTGCATATCACCAGCGACCAGGCGCTCAACAAACTCCGGTGAGAATTGCCTGCCTGTATTCATATAGATGAACTTATCGAAAAAAAGTGACCTAACTTAACGGCCAGGTAGGCAGCACATCCAGGTCCAATGGATCGATGTGCCCGGAACAGAAGTGGTAATATCCTGCGCTGGCGATCATGGCAGCGTTGTCTGTGCAAAACGAAAGCGGCGGGATATGCACCGGGAATTCGCTCTGGCTGGTAAACCTGTGCCGCAGCGCCTCGTTCGCGGAAACCCCGCCTGCGACCAGTATGGACCTTACCGCGAACTGGCGCGCCGCTCTCATCGTCTTTTCAAATAAAACATCCACCACGGCATTTTGAAAACTGGCTGCCAGGTTGGCTACCGGCAGGGAGCGGTTCTCTTTTTCCAATGCTCGAACTTCACGCAGCACCGCTGTTTTCAACCCGCTAAACGAGAAATTCCAGGTGTTTTCCAGCCAGGAACGCGGGAAGTTAAAAGCCTGGGGGTTTCCATCACGGGCTGCGTTTTGAATGGAAGGACCGCCAGGATAGGGTAATTTGAGCATGCGCGCGACTTTATCAAAAGCTTCACCCGCAGCATCATCCAACGTACCGCCGAGATGCCGATATTGGAGATGGTCACTCACCAGGTTGAGTTCGCTGTGTCCTCCTGAAACGAGCAGCACCAGCTGCGGAAACTCCGGCGGGGGCGGGGGCTTGGGTGTATCCACGGGGTAGAGCCAGGCGGAATAGATGTGCCCTTCCAGGTGGTTAATCCCGATCAATGGGATCTGTCTCCCCAGCGCGATTCCCTTGGCTGCGTTCATCCCCACCACCAGGGACCCCGCCAAGCCCGGTCCCCTGGTGACAGCGATGGCTTCAATATCCGCCAGGCTGAGGTTGGCTTTCTGCAGCGCTTCATCGATCACAGGGTAGATGGTGCGGATATGCTGGCGTGAAGCCACTTCAGGAAAGACACCGCCGAATTTGGCGTGCAGATCGATCTGGGTGGCCACCACGCTGGAAAGGATTTCCCGTCCATTTTCCACCACTGCCGCGGCTGTTTCATCGCAGCTGGTTTCTATGCCAAGTATGCGCGCTGGTTTGAGGTTCATCAGGTTGCCCTTTCTATGCGTTCCTCACTACTTCATGGGCAGAACGAGGTCCGTAGGAAAGTCCGCCAGGATTTCGAACCTGCCATCAGGCGTGACCCACAATGAATCTTCAATTCTCACGCCCATGCCGCGTTCAGGATAATACAGCCCTGGTTCAAGGGTGAACACAGACCCTATCGCCAGGATATCTGTAGGAGAGGGATTGATGGCCGATGACCAGGGTTTTTCGTGAACTCGCAAGCCAATGCCATGCCCGAGGCTGTGCACGTATCCCTGCTCCGCGGCAGGGTTTGACTTGATGGTGGTGTGACCCATGGCTTCGAATAATTCGCAGGTTCGTTCCTGGTATTTATAGAAAGGCGCATTTACTTTCAGTTCGCCGTAAATGGTCTCGTAAACCTGCTTCACCTGGTCGTAAAGCTGCTGTGTTTCATCTGTCGCATAACCCAGCGACCAGGTTCGGGTGAAATCGTAGAAGTAACCGCCGCCGGCTTCGCAGGGATAAATGTCGTACACGATCGTTTGACCCAGTTTGAGCGGGTCACTGGCAGTTCCGACGGAATGAGGAATTCCCGCATCCCTGCCGATGGCGAATATCGTGCCTTCGGGGTTTTCCACGCCTTCTTCCGCCAGCCACAGGTTGATGAGATTTTTCACCTCGCCAATGGTCACAGGCGCGCCGTCCTTGTGCACTACCACCCCATTCTTTGTTTTGTGCCCGGTGATGTAGTCGGCGGTCTTCGCCACCACATCGGTTGTGACCCTGCCCATGGCGCGAATGTGATCGATTTCTTCGGCATCCTTGGTCATCATCGCGTTCATCAGGATCTCGTCGCGGACAAATCCGGTAAACTGCAGCTCGGGCATTAACTCCTGCAGGCGGGTTATTACTGAAAAGAATGGTCCGACATCATCCTTGCCGTAGAGGGCAACGCGGCCGCGCGTGAGCTTCATTTCCTCAAGCATCATTTTTAAGCGCAGAACATAAGCTTCAAGGAAGTTTCCGCCAGCCTGCTTGATGAGATCATTGAAGGGATACTTCATCATGCTGACCAGCTTCAGGCCCGACCTGGCAGCCTCTTCGCGCTCCATCGGGTAATGGAAAAGGACCGCTTCCTTCCCGCGCAGTTTGATGAGAACAGCGTCTGAAACGTGCGCCGATCCGACAAAATAAACCATGGATGGGTTGTGCTGCGCCGCGCCGATAACAAACAACGCGTCGATCCCGTGTTTCTTCATCAATTTATCAATATCTGTCTTCAACTGCCGGCTCCTGTGATGTGTGTATTTAAGATCTCGATCACCTGTGCATCTTCTTCAGGTAATACCGTACGCGGATCAAGCAGCAGCCGCCCGCCCTGAACCCTTGCGATCAACGCCGGGGTTGCCTGGCGCAGTTTCGCAGCGGCCTGGTCCGGCCTTGGGATAACAAATGATAGCACAAAGGTGGGCAGGGTCTCATCCGGCAGGCTGCCGCCGCCGATGGTGGAACGCTCTTCAATAACCTCCCCACCGGTTTTTTGCTGCCAGTTTTCTGCGCGCTTTTTCAGCTCAACCGGGTCTGCAGAGATCATCTGCCAGACCGGGATCTCTTTTTCAGCATCACCCATCAAATAATGCAGCAATGTCGCGCTCAACGCCGCCAGACACAGTTTATCAGCCCTGATCGCGCGTGCCAGCGGATGGCGTTTGAGTCTGGCAATGAGCTGCGCTTTTCCCAGTATGATACCGGCCTGCGGCCCGCCGAGTAGTTTATCAGCCGAGAAGCACACCAGGTCCACACCAGCTTTGAGAGATTCCTGCACCATCGGTTCGTGCGCCAGGCCGTATCGGGCAGTATCAATGAACGCTCCGGAACCCAGGTCATCCAAAACAGGTACTTCGTATTGGTGCGCGATCCTGACCATGTCTTCGAGTTCCGGCTGCGCGGTGAAACCGACCAGTTTGAAGTTCGAGGTATGCGCGCGCATCAGCAGCGCAGCGCCATCCTGCAGAGCACTCTCGTAATCAGCCAGGTTGACCCGGTTGGTTGTGCCTATTTCGACCAGGCGCGCGCCTGACTGTTTCATCACATCCGGGATGCGAAAGCCGCCGCCTATCTCAACGAGCTGCGATCGTGAAATGACCACCCCGCGGTTTCTCGCAAGAGCAGACAAACACAACAGGACTGCTGCCGCGTTGTTGTTCACGACCAGCGCATCTTCAGCACCGCTGAACAGGCGCAACAGGTTGCCGGCATGCACATTGCGGGAGCCGCGTTTTCCTGATCCCAGGTCATACTCCAATGTGGAAAAACCACCCGCCGTCTGCCGGATGGCATCCAGCGCATCGCGGCAAAGAGGAGCCCGCCCCAGATTGGTATGCAGCACCACCCCGCTGGCGTTGATCACCCCGGTAAGAGTAGGCTTTAATTGATGTTCGATCAAGTTTTTACAGCGGCTGAGGATGAACTCCGCGTCAGGCGCAACATCATACTCATTTGGTTTTTGCCTGATGTCTTCAAGAATATCCTGGATAATTCCAAGGACTAAAACGCGTCCGAAGCGTTCGATCAATAATTGTGTGTCCGCGTGCTTCAAGAGCCTGTCTACAGAAGGCAGCCGGCGTAGATCGATCATGAGGTTTTGCTGGGGGAAAAGCGGCTTTGTTCCCGCATCCGGATGAGCAGCTCGACAGCAATAAATCCGATCGCGATAAAAATGGCTAGCGCATAATTCAACACCTTGCCGAACTGCAGCCATAAAAGTACATCGGCGTAAACGCCGCACCAGGCGGCTTCACGAAAAACAACGCGGGATGTAACCGGTGGTTTTGAAGGAAAACGCAGATGAAGGTAATAGATCACCGGCAGTACCAGCCCGCTCGCGAGCATGGTGACGAGAAAGAACAGCAGCCACCGTGGTCCAAGCGTCGGAACGGTAAAGAGAAATAGCCCCATCAGCCCGGCAACAGCAGCCAGCACCAGGATGATACTGGTGGTGAACACCGGTAGAAAGCGTGATTTCTGGGATTGAGTTTCTTTTTTGTTCAAATGAAGGTCCTTGTTTGATGCTGATATTCCATTATATCAAGAGCGGGGGTATATGAACAAGCGCTGCAATAACATCACCTGTTCTCTTTTGTTGCAAGAAATATACTTGACAGCAGATCGTTTTCCATTCATGGTAAAATTTTTACATTACAGGGTGATTGTGACCCGCTCATCAAGAGAGGTGGAGGGACCGGCCCGCAGAAACCTCGGCAACCGCTCATGCAGACTGGTGCCAACTCCGGCAGAAGGAATTCTGAGAGATGAGAGAGAATGTGCCATTCACATGCGACCTCTCTCGAGAGAGGTTGTTTTTATAAGTGAGAATATCGAGGAGACCACATGGAGCGTACATACACCAACCGTAGTTACCTTGACGCGCTGCAGCGCAAGATCGTTGTTTTTGACGGAGCCATGGGCACCAATCTGCAGACCCAGGACCTGACCGCGGATCACTTTGGCGGTGAGAAAACAAACGGCTGCAATGATTACCTGGTCATCACTTATCCACAGGCTGTCGAAAAAGTTCACCGCTCTTTTCTTGAAGCAGGGGTAGATGTGATCGAGACCTGCACGTTTCGGTCAAACCGTCTCACACTTGGTGAATACGGGCTCTCAGACCAGTCGAAAAGGATCAATCAAAGCGCTGCTTCGCTCGCGCGCCGCCTCGCGGATGAGTATTCCACAAGGGAACAACCGCGTTACGTGGCGGGATCGATCGGACCATCCGGAAAACTGCCTTCAATGAGTGATCCTGAACTGTCAAATATCACCTTTGATGAACTGGCCGCGATCTTCCAGGAACAGGCTGAGGGATTGATCGAAGGCGGTGTGGACTTAATCGTGATCGAGACTTCGCAAGACATTCTTGAGGTTAAAGCCATTATTCATGGCATCCAGCAAGCCTTCTTAAAGACCGGTGTTTCCCTGCCGATCCAGGCGCAGGTGACCCTGGATACAACCGGACGTATGCTGCTGGGTACCGATATCTCAGCCGTGCTGGCCATACTTGAAAGACTCCCCATTGATGTGATCGGTCTGAACTGTTCCACCGGTCCGGACTTCATGCGCGAACCCATCCGTTTCCTTGGTCAAAATTCAACCCTCCCGGTTTCCTGCATTCCCAACGCCGGTCTGCCTTTGAACGTCAACGGTCAGGCGGTTTATCCTCTTGAACCTGAACCCTTCGCGCAGTCGCTTTATGATTTCGCTCTAAATCACGGGGTTAATGTTGTTGGCGGTTGCTGCGGTACAACAGCCGCGCACCTCGCCCGGCTGGTGGAAATGGTGCGCGAAGTTCAGGTGAGAGCGCGCCAGTCCATTTCCAGACCGCAACTGGCTTCAGCCATGCAAGCGCAACCGATGCAGCAGGAACCGCCGCCCTTCTTTATCGCCGAGCGTCTCAACACGCAGGGCAGCCGAATATTTAAAAACATGGTTCTTGAAAATGATTTTGAAAGCATCCTCACATTAGCGCAGCAGCAGGTGGAAAACGGCGCGCACGGGCTTGACCTGTGCGTGGCTCTCACTGAGAGAGCCGATGAAAAAGAGACCATGAAGCGCCTGATCAAGACGATCTCTCCGGTAATCAACCTGCCCCTGGTGATTGACACCACCGAGGTCGATGTACTGGAGACAGCGCTCAAAACCGCGCCAGGCCGCTGCCTGATCAACTCGACCCACCTGGAGGGCGGCCGGGAAAAAGCTGACCGCATATTTGACCTGGCGAAAAAGCATAACGCCGCTGTCATCGTGCTTACGATTGATGAACAGGGCATGGCCAAGACCAAAGATCGCAAACTGGAGGTAGCCAGGCGCATCCACGATATCGCCGTGAACGAACACGGACTGACCGCCCAGGATCTTGTTTTCGATGATCTGACTTTCACCCTCGCCACAGGTTCAGACGAATTCGCTGGTTCAGCCATCGAGACCATTGAAGGCATCCGCCTGATCAAAGCCGCATTGCCCGGGGTGCTCACATCTCTTGGTGTCAGCAACGTGTCATTTGGGCTGGCACCCAACGCCCGCAAGGTGATCAACAGTGTCATGCTCTACCATTGCGTGCAGGCGGGGCTTGATATGGCTATCGTCAATCCGGCGACGATCACCGCCTACACGGACATCACAACAGTTGAGCGCGAACTGGCGGAGGACCTGATCTTCAACCGTAAACCGGAGGCGCTGCAGCACCTGATCGAACATTTCCAGTCCGCCGGACCTGGCGAAACGCAAAAAAGCACCCAGCAGGAAGCGTTGTCCGCGATGAGCCCTGATGAACGCCTGCGCTGGAAGATCGTTCATCGTTTAAAGGAAGACATCGAGGCGGATATTGACTCCCTCCTCCAGGCAGGCGGGCGTGGTACCAGCCGCAATGACACCGCTGTTGGCATCCTCAATAATGTGCTGCTGCCGGCGATGAAGGAAGTAGGTGACAAATTTGGTAGTGGGGAGCTGATTCTGCCCTTTGTGCTGCAATCTGCCGAGGTGATGAAAAAAGCTGTATCTTACCTGGAGAATTTTCTCGAACGCAAAGAAGGCGCCAGCAAAGGCAAACTTGTGTTGGCTACTGTTTATGGTGACGTCCACGATATTGGTAAGAACCTGGTTAAGACCATACTCTCCAATAACGGCTACACCGTCGTCGATCTCGGAAAACAGGTGCCGGCGGATACCATCATCAACCGCGCCATTGAAGAAAACGCTGATGCCATTGGTCTGAGCGCCCTGTTGGTGAGCACCAGCAAGCAAATGCCGCTCATCGTCAATGAACTGCAGCGGCGCGGACTGAAATTCCCGGTATTGGTCGGCGGCGCGGCAATCAATCAACGCTTTGGCAGGCGCATCCTGCAAACCGAAGACGGAACCCTTTACGAGCCCGGTGTTTTTTATTGCAAGGATGCATTTGACGGATTATCCACGATGGACGCACTTTCAAATCCTGAAACGAACCTGGCGTTGCGAGAACGCATCAAAAAGGAAGCGGTTGCAGAGCTGGAACGGGTGCAACCAGGGACGAAAACAGAAACCGCAAGGCAGGTGAAAACTGTGGAACCCGCCGCGGTTATCCCAAGCCCGGCCGCTTTTGGGGTGAGGGTCGTGGAAGAGATGCCCCTGGAAATTGTCTTTCAACACCTGGCGATCAATGAGCTTTTCCGTTTATCCTGGGGCGCCAAGAACGCCCATGGTGCAGATTGGGAAAAGATCAGGGTCGATTATGAAAACCGCCTGTCAAAGATGCGTAAGCAAGCCATTGCTGAAGGATGGCTGAAGCCGAAAGGAGTATATGGTTACTGGCCAGCGCAATCGGAAGGCAATGATCTCATCATTTACGATGTGGAGTCTTTGGAAAAAGGAAAGCCGATTGAAAAAACCCGTTTTACCTTCCCAAGGCAGCCTGGCGGAGAATTGCTCTGCCTGGCAGATTACTTCGCCGGTGTGGATACAGGCAGGATGGATTTGGTAGCCTTTCAGGTGGTAACGGTTGGACAGGAAGCCACCAGCCGCTTTGACCGGCTGCAGGCTGCCGCGGATTTCTCAGAAGCTTACTTCTCACATGGATTGGCCGTACAGACCGCGGAAGCCGCTGCCGAGTACCTACACCGGCACATCCGCCGTGAGCTGGGTTTATCCGAAAACCAGGGCAAACGTTACTCCTGGGGTTACCCGGCAATACCGGATCTGGAAGATCACAGGAAGGTGTTCGACCTGCTGCCTGCAGAAGAGGCCCTGGGCATGAGCCTTACCAGCGCCTGCCAGCTGGTTCCGGAACAATCCACCGCAGCGATCATCCTGCATCACCCGGGCGCCAAGTATTACAGCCTGGGTGAAACCCGGGTTGAGCAATTGATGAAATAATGGGTGCAGCATGATCAAAAAAACCGAACTATTAGATCTTCTTAGTGATAAGCGCGCCATTTTTTCTGATGGCGCCATGGGCACCCTGCTGAGCCAACGCCTGCCAGCGGGAATGAGCTGCCTGGATAGCGCCAACCTGAGCCACCCGCAGGTGATCGAGTCCGTACACCGTGACTACATCCACGCTGGAGCGGACATGATCCAGACCAACACTTTCGGCGCCAACCGCTTCAAACTGGCCCAATATGGACTGGAAGACCGGCTGGAGGAGATCAATAGCGCGGGAGTGAAAATCGCCCGCAGCGCGGTCGCTACCAACGATGGTAGAGTGCTGATCGCAGGTGATATTGGTCCTCTGGGGGTGCGTATCGCGCCTTTCGGCAGGGTACAACTACCCGAAGCGCACGATGCTTTCAGGCAGCAGGCTGAAGCGCTCATCAAAACCGGGGTTGACCTGATCATCATCGAAACCATGACCGACCTCTATGAAACTGTTGAGGCGGTGCTCGCAGTTCACGAAGTGGAGCCGCAGCTGCCCGTGATCGCCTCGATGACCTTCACGCGCGATAACCGCACCCTCCTCGGCGACCCCCCCGCCAAGGTAGCCCAAAGACTGCGTAATGCCGGCGCGCAGGTGATCGGGGTGAACTGTTCGGGCGGTCCCAACCAGATCCTCAACATCCTCAGGCAAATGCGCCGTGTGCTGCCGGATGCGCTATTTTCTGTAATGCCCAACGCCGGCTGGCCAGAACAGGTTGAAGGACGGATCATGTACCCGGCTGCTCCCGAGTACTTCGGCACATACGCCCTGTCCTTCTGGCAGAGCGGCGCCAGTATCATTGGCGGGTGCTGTGGTACCACGCCCGCGCACATCGCCGCCATGGCGCAGGCTTTTAAAAGTTCACCGGATATTGAACGATTGCCTGTAGAAACCCTCGCGGTAGCTGAAAGCGGGCAGTTTGCCGGTATTGATGCCCTTCCGCCGACAAAATTGGCACAGAAGCTTAACGATGGAAAATTCATCATCGCCGTGGAAATGGACCCCCCGCGTGGACTTTCGACTCACAAGTTGATCGCAGGCGCAAGCCTGCTGGCTGAAGCCGGCGCAGATGTGATTGATGTGGCAGACAGTCCCATGGCGCGCATGCGTATGAGCCCCTGGGCGGTTTGCAGCCTGATCCAGCGAAACGTGGGAATTGAGACGGTGCTGCACTTTCCGACCCGCGGCCGCAACGTGCTGCGCGTACAGGGCGACCTGCTGGCAGCCCACGCGTTGGATGTGCGCAACATCTTCGTGGTGATGGGCGATCCGACATCCATCGGTGATTACCCTGACGCCATGGACAATTACGACCTCGTGCCGTCTGGCTTGATCAAACTGGTCAAACAGGGATTCAACACCGGTGTAGACCATGCCGGATCCGGGATCGGGCAGCCGACTAGCTTTTTTGTGGGCTGTGCGCTCAACCTCAAACCAGCGGATGTAGACTCGGAGTTGAAAAACCTACGCCGCAAGCTGAAAGCCGGGGCGGATTTCATCCTCACGCAGCCGATCTACCATCCCGCCCTTTTGACAGATTTCTTACGTGAATACGAATCCAGGTTTGATAAATTGCCCGTCCCTTTGATCGTCGGCCTGCTGCCGTTGGCAAGCGCTCGTCACGCGGCGTTCCTGCAGGCTGAGGTGCCGGGAATTGAGATCCCGCAGGAAACCCGTGACCTGATGGCAGCCAGCGGTGACCACGGCACACAAACCGGTATACGCCTTACAATTGAATTGATCCAGCAGATCAAGCCTTACGCGCAGGGGATTTACCTGATGCCCGCTTTCCAGCGTTACGACCACGCAGCAGAGATAATTGAAGGAATATAAATCCTTGATTAATGTACAATAAATCCGTTGGATCTTGTTGAGCAGACCAAGGAAAACAACATTGAAAATCCTGGTGATCTCGGATATACACGCCAACCTGACAGCGCTTGAGTCAGTTCTCTCAGATGCCGGTAATTCTGATGCGATCTGGTGCCTGGGCGACCTGGTGGGGTACGGACCGGACGGCAACGAGTGCGTCAGCCGCATCCGCGAATTGCCGAATCTGCTTTGCGTCAGGGGTAACCATGACCTGGCAATATGCGGAGACGCTGACCTGGGGGTATTCAATCACGAAGCCAGTGAGGCGATCCTGGTCTCCAGGCGGATGATGACCCCCGATACTCTGCAATACTTGCGCAGTCTGCCGGAAAAACTGGTTTCCGACCTGGTCACGCTCATTCACGGCAGCCCGCGCAACCCCGTCTGGGAATACATCCTGGATACAGGCATCGCGGCTGAAAACTTCAGTGGTTTTAATACTCAACTCGCGTTTGTCGGGCACTCTCACCTGCCGCTGGCGTTCACAGTCAATCCTGCAAACGGATTCGTCGAACGCAGCTACCGTTTGGCAGGTGTCCCTTTAACCATCACCACGCGGGCAATCCTTAATCCCGGTTCGGTCGGGCAGCCGCGGGATAATGACCCGAGGGCATCTTATGGTGTGTTTGACCCGGAGTCAATGACCTGGGAAATCCACCGGGTGCCGTATGACATTCCCTCCGTGCAGCAGCGCATCATCAATGCGGGCTTACCGGAAAAACATGCCCGCCGCCTCAGCGCCGGCTGGTAATTCGGGAACCAATCCCGTCCCAATTACGTCATCTCAATAACCAAGTTCATCGACCAGTTACAAGGAGGAAGGGAATGAAAACGAAAAGCATTTTGATAGCAATGGTCATTCTTGTGCTTATGCTCAGCGGTTGCGCATCCAAAGCCTCAAATAACGCTGAACGGCAATTCGGCGGAGTAGAGGAATACGCCATGGAAGCCCCGGCGGCTGAACCCATGCCGCTCGCTGCTGATTATGCTGAATCCGAAAAAGCGATGGGAGCGACCGCTGCCGGAGTGGAATCAGTGCAAATGATCATGATGACAGCCAGCCTGTCGATTGCGGTCGATGACCCCACCGTCACACTGGATGATGTGCAGCAGCTTGCCAAGGGTATGGGCGGATACACCGTTTCCTCCAACCTGTACAAAGCCTACACTTCATCAGGCGTTGAAGTCCCTGAAGCCAGCGTTACCATCAGGGTGCCCGCTGAGCGCCTGGACGAAGCCATGCAGAAGATCAAGAACATGACCGGAGACGCCAAAAAATACACGCTGAATGAAACCATTTCCGGGCAGGACGTAACCAAGGAATATACCGACCTGAAATCTCGTTTACGCAACCTGGAAGAAGCCGATGCCAAGCTGACTGAATTCTACGAAAGCGCAACCAACACTGAAGAAGCGCTGTCCATTTACAGTCAGAAAATGCAGGTGACCGAACAGATCGAGCTCATCAAGGGACAGATCAAGTATTACGATGAATCTGTTTCTACATCAGCCATCGCAGTGCAGATCCAATCCAAAGAAACCATCGCCCCGCTAACAGTCGCGGGCTGGCAGCCCTCAGGTGTCGCTCGCGACGCCCTTCAGGCGCTGCTTGATTTCGGAAAAGGGCTGGTCAACCTCCTCATCTGGCTTGTGATCCTGGTGGTTCCCATCATCCTGGTTTTCGGGGTGCCTATCTACTTCCTGGTGCGCTGGCTCAAACGCCGCAACGCTGCGCGCAAACAGGCTGCAACAGAGCGCTGGTTGAAAGAAAACAAGCCAGACTCTATTCCCCCGGTCCCTTCTGACAAGTAATAAATCAAAAGCTGATGAGAAGGAGCGGTTATTCCGCTCCTTCTTTGTTAATCCGCACCTTGCAAAAACCCTCTACGCTAACTGGTAGATTGTAAATTCCCTCAGTTAACATCCTGATTGCGGCCTGCTCTCCGTTAACAACGGCGTTTACCGGTGTGAACGGCAAGCTTAATATCACCACCCCTGAAGCGATGCGCGGCAACCGTAATGTAAATTCCAGGCTTCGCGCATCTTCTCGCCATTCCACCACTTCGATTCCCTGCGAAAAGTGCAGGTCACTGCCAAGATACTGCGCTTGCCCTTTCAATACCCTGCGGGCAGCCAGCAGTACCGGCGCGTGCGGGGGTACATCCTGTATTTCTTGCGCGGTCTGCCCGGAGAATCTTCCAGTTACACCGCTCCAGAACTCGCGGAATACGTACTCCCCATCTTCAAGGTGATACGTTTTCGGGTCAAAGTGTAACGCGGCTCTTTGTTCAGACCAGTTGAATCCGCCAAGGAGGTGCCATGCACCTGTTTCATTGAACATGTCTACGCGAAGTTTGGATGGCATCCTGTTATCGAACCAATCCAAAACACGTACCTCTTCATTGATCACCGGCAGCAAAGCTTCTGCGATACGCAAGCGGTCCGGCGGCAATCCCGGCAGGTCATCAGAAAGCAGCAGCGAACCGCCGGTCAGCGCGATGACCGTTGCCAGTGAACGTACCTCCCCTTCTGTCAGGTTGGTATCCGGCCGTATGAGCAGGCAATCCGGGTCGTTCACCCACCAGCCCCGGTTAAGGTTCGCCCTGGTCAGTATGTTATGGATCGAATTCCTGGCTGAAGGCACAGCGGGTTCTTTGCGCAGACCTGCACCGATGCCGTTGAATGCCGGCAGCCAATCCCCGCTAACATCCGGACCGATGCGCATGGCGTCAACCACACCGATGGCCGAACCCAGTGGAGCACCGCAGCCAAGCAGGGTCACTTCCGGTCCGGCGGCCTGCCGCAAGGCTTCCATTCCCATGCGCATCACCTGCGCCCTTGTTAGCGAGCGGTCGTGATAGCGCCCATTCAACGCAGCCGCGTAGAGAAAATCAAGTTTCAAATACGGGAATCCCCACTCCTTTGAGGCGGTACTGATCACATCTTTGGCATACTGCAGCGCTTCGGGGACGGTCAGATCCAGAGCCGTTGTCAAAGCTTTCCAGCCCAGGCCAGCGTTCACCAGCCTGCCATCAGCTTTTCGCAGCATCCAATCCGGGTGGTTTTTCGCCAGGTCGGAACCAGGGTGAACAATGAACGGCGCCAGCCACAGCCCGGGAACCAGCCCCGCGCGGCTGATGGATTCTGCCAGTGGTTTTACCCCATGGGGAAAAGCGGGTTTAAACTCCAGCCAATCCCCAACCTGTTTTTCAAACCCGTCATCGATCTGCACCAATTCGATTGGCAGTTTTTCCTGTTGATCAAGTATCGCCCCCAAGTTTTCGCGTATATTATCTGCGGTCACAGCCGTGTAAAAGTGGTACCAGGAACACCATCCTACAGGGGTTTCTGCCGGCACCCGCGCGTGATTTTCACGACCTACTGCTTCGATGTAGATCTCCAAAGGGGCGCGGTGATCGAGCAACACCGGGGTGAAGACCGCCCAATCTGTCTCCATTTCTTTACCCGGGTCAAGCCGTGTGTGGTCGCCGTTCGCCCACATCGAGATATCACCGCTGTTGAGGTCCGCCAGGATCGAGCCAAAGTGGTTTTTCTGGGAAAGAAACCCGACAAGATAACCTGTCCGCGTCACCCGGTCTCCAACCACCGCGAACATGTCGCTTGAGAAAGTACCCCGCTTTTGCGGCAGGGTTGTACCCGGGTTGTAGATCATCGGGCGTTGTATCCCGAACAAATGACTGATGGTCATGCGTTCTTCCCCGTTATACCACCTGCTGGGAGACCACGACTGCCAGCCATTTGAGAAAAAGCCCAGATCTGAGGGACTTCCGAACTTCAGGCGGCGGGCCTTGCTTTTTCGCCTCCCATCCACGTCCAGCATGATGATCCGGTTCATATCTACTGCATTGTTGCTGTAATTGGTAACCTTGATTTTCCACATAACCATCGGGTGTTCACCAGTGATACCAAAGGTCAGGGTTAATCCGATCTTGTTTTCGTCCTCCGCGAGCCCATACACCAGGCAATCCATTCCGCCGTGCTCCAGGGTGCTCAACGCCCGGTGCTGCGAATCTTGAACCTTCCAGCTGAGACCGGGTGAACGGAATTTTTTCCCATCAAGCGTGTACTCGCACCCGGGCTTGATCTCTTCCAGCCAGGGGAAATGCGGGTTTGCAGTGCGGATATCGAAGAGCCCCAAACCCGGGTTGACTTCAAGTGATAAAACTCCAGATTGAATGCGCTCCAACGGCTGCCTCCACGCGAGTGAATGAACTGAGTAATCTTATCATGACCGCTTAATTCATACATCAGAGCCCGCCAAAACCCGCGTGATATAATTGCCGCATGCCCCCCATGGTCGCCATTGACATCGAAACTACCGGACTCGATCCGCAGCGGGACGCGATCATTGAGATCGCGGCTGTGCGCTTTAACGGCCACCGCGTGGAGGGGGAATGGACAAAACTCATCAATCCCGGCCGCCCGATTCCCCGGCTCATCACACAACTCACCAGGATCACAGATCAGATGGTCGCGCACGCTCCACCGCTCAAAGCGGTCATCCAGGAACTGGCGGATTTTGTCGGCAGCGATCCGGTGGTGGGGCACAATATACGCTTTGACCTCGGTTTTCTTCAAAAACAGAAGATCCTCCTTTTTAACAAGGTGATCGACACCTACGAAATGGCTGCCATTGTGCTTCCTGGCAACAGCCGTTATAACCTGGGCACACTGGGCTTAACGCTTAACAGCCTGATCCCCAACTCGCACCGCGCGCTGGATGACGCCCGGCTTACACAGGCGGTCTATTATTCGCTCTCACAAAAGCTGCTGGAACTCCCCATTGAAATCCTTGCCGAAGTGGTGCGCATGGCGGAGGGCATCGAGTGGGATGGTGAGCTGGCTTTTCAACTGGTGCTGCAGGCAAAAGGGCGCATGCCCGTGGAAGCCAGGAAGGTGGTTCAGGACGATTACGGGCTGCTCTTTGGAGGAGTCAAGAGTTCACCTCCATTGGTTCCTGTGGAAACCCCCACCCCGCTCGACGCTGATGAGATCGCCGCGCAGATCGAACACGGCGGTCCGTTCTCACGTTACTTTGATAATTTCGAGAGCCGTCCCCAGCAGCTGGAAATGCTGCGTGCAGTAGCGAACGCGCTCTCCAACAGCCAGCATTTCATGGTTGAAGCCGGAACGGGTACGGGCAAATCCTTCGCCTACCTCATCCCGGCTGTGGAATGGGCGATCCGTAATTCCATGCGTGTGGTCATCTCCACCAACACCATCACCCTGCAGGACCAGTTGATCAAAAAAGACATCCCCGACCTGGCAGCCGCTTTGGGTTCGGAGGTACGTGCCACGGTAGTAAAAGGCCGCGGCAATTACCTCTGCCCCCGCCGCTTCAGCGCCATGCGCAAGGTCGGACCCCAAAACGCGGAAGAGGTCAGGATCCTCGCGAAAACCCTGGTCTGGCTCAATGCGGGCGGCAGCGGTGACCGCGGCGAAATCAATTTGAATGGTCCCCAGGAGCGCGAGGTCTGGCAGCGGCTCTCAGCTGAAGATGAGGGTTGTAAAACCGAGGTTTGCGTATCACGCATGGGCGGCGCCTGCCCCTTTTACCGCACCCACCAGGATGCTCAATCCTCGCACATTCTAGTAGTGAACCACGCCCTCCTGCTGGCGGATGTGGTTACAGGCAACCGGGTGCTGCCGGAATACAACTACCTCATCGTCGACGAAGCGCACCACCTGGAATCCGCGACCACCAACGCCCTCTCCTTCCGCCTCACTCAGAACGATTTTGTACGCATGCTGCGTGAGATCGGCAGCATTTCCAGCGGACTCCTGGGCAGGTTATTGACCCTGGTTTCACATTCCCTGCCGCCATCAGATTTCGCGGCGTTAAACATGGCCGTGCACAAGATCTCAGACTTGCTCTTCCGTTTGGAGAATGAGTTCTCCGACCTGATCTTCAGCCTGGATTCCTTCATGGACGAACAACGCGAGGGACAGCCCGTCAGCAGTTACGGACAGCAATGCCGGGTGCTTCCCGCTACACGCACCCTGCCCAGCTGGTCTAATGTTGAGATCGCCTGGGATAGCTGCCAGGAATCCCTGAGCTCCGCGTTAAAACTGGTTGCTGAACTTCAAAAGGCGATCAGTGACAGCCTTGATGAGGTTCCTGAAGAACTTGAGGACACCCTGGGGTCATTGGCCAGTGTGTACCGCCGCCTGAGTGAAGCCCAAAATTACCTTGAGGCGCTGGTGAACCACCCCGACATGAACTTTGTTTATTGGGTAGAGATCATGCCTAATTCGCAGCGCCTGGCCTTGCAGGTGGCACCGCTGCATATTGGACCGTTGATGGAAAAATACCTGTGGCATGAAAAAGCCTCCGTCATCCTCACCTCAGCCACCCTCACCACCAATAATGAGTTTGATTACATACGCAACCGCCTCAACGCGGATGAAGCGGATGAACTGGTACTGGGCTCACCCTTTGATTACGAAAATGCCACCCTGCTCTACCTGGTGAATGACATTCCCGAACCGGCTGAAGCCAATGCTTACCAGCGTGAGGTTGAAAGCGCGATCATCCGCCTGGCAAAAGCCACCGGCGGGCGCATGCTGGCCTTGTTCACCTCGTACGCGCAACTAAAAAAGACGGCTCAGGCGATCGGACCTGCAATGGTTGATGCCGATATCCAGGTCTACGAACAGGGTGAGGGCGCTTCCACCAACACGCTGCTTGAAACCTTCCGTGAAGCCGAAAAAGCTGTGCTGCTCGGCACGCGCGCGTTCTGGGAGGGTGTGGACATCCCCGGCGAAGCCTTATCCGTGCTGGTTATCGTAAAACTGCCTTTTGATGTTCCCTCCGATCCGATTATCGCCGCGCGCTCAGAGACATTTGAGGATCCATTCAATGAATACAACCTGCCGGAAGCCATCTTGCGATTCAGGCAGGGTTTCGGCCGCCTGATCCGCACCCAGTCAGACCGCGGCGTGGTGGTGATCCTGGATAAACGCGTGCTCACCAAAAAATACGGCCGTCTATTCCTGGATTCGCTGCCGGAGTGTACCCGCAGGGTGGCATCCAGCCTTGACCTGCCGGCTGCAGCTGCCCGCTGGCTGAATATCTAAAATACCCTCAATGTGTTATTGATTATTGGTAATAATCTACTTCTAGGAGTATGTAAATGAAATATGTCATCAGCACCATGCGGCCGCGATTCCTCATCCTCGCCCTTGTTTGCGTGTTCCTGGGAACCGCAGCCGCCATCTGGACGATTGGAGCGGTCAATCCCTGGCACGTTATCCTGGCATTTATCGGCGGCCTGGCAGCCCACGGATGTGTGAACGCAATTAATGATTACACCGATATTCGCAGCGGACTGGATTTCCGCACCAACCGCACTCCCTTCAGTGGGGGCAGCGGGACATTTGTCGAAGACTCCTCCAAGGTAAACCTGGCACTATGGACGACGATCGGCACCGCATTGATCTCCACACTGATCGGGGTTTACTTCGCCGTGGTAATCGGCTGGCCGATCCTATTGATAGGCGTTATCGGTTTGGTAGTGATCCTGACCTACACACAATGGCTCAATAAACAACCCTTCCTTTGCCTGCTTTCACCGGGGTTCGGTTTTGGAACCTTGATGGTTCTTGGAACATTCTACGTCCTCACCGGAAGTCTCACCTGGGCAGCGGTACTTGCCTCTTTTATTCCCTTTTTCCTGGTGAGCAACCTGCTTTTGTTGAACCAGTTCCCGGATGTTGAGGCTGATTCCACGGCCGGCAGAAAGCATTACCCGATTCTCATCGGAAGAAAAACCAGTGCGGTGATTTATGTAGCTTTCCTCGCAGCCACCTATGTCGCTATCATCCTGGGGGTGGTATTCGATCTCACACCCGCCTGGACGCTCATCGGTTTGCTGTCAGTGGTCATCGCCATTCCGACAGCGCGGAATGTGTTAAGCAATGCTGAGAACCTCCCGGCGCTGCTGCCCTCGTTGATCCAGAACGTGCTGCTTAACCTGCTGACACCGCTATTGATGGGCATTGGATTCCTGATCGCGTAACGGGACACAATACATTTCGAAAACATTTACTAAAAGGCAGTAGCGCTGCCTTTTTTGTTGCTCGTTTACGAAACGGAATAAAACTTGCTGAGATAATGCTATAATATTAATAAGAGTATAATTATCGTAATTACAACTACCAGGAGGAAATCAGATGTTGAATAAGAGACTTCTACCGCTCCTTGGCGTGATGCTGTTTTTCGTTGTAGCAGGTTCAGGTTGCGGTTTGGCCACCCCTGACGGGGTTCCGTCCGAATATTTCATCGAGACCAGCGTGGCTGCCACAGTCAATGCGGCACAAGGGGGAATACCAGAAGGATCGGCAACAACAATGCCGGTCACACCGACCCAGGAAGCCACGGCTTTACCAACAGAAGCCCCTGCACCGGTCACGCCGCCGGCTGCCTTCCCCTTGAGCGTGGCGTTCGTAGCACCAGATAAGAACGCATATTTCTGGAAAGAAAGCCTCTCTACTCCCATCACCCTGACCACCAGCGGCGATGTGGAGCAAGCCATAGTTTCACCCGATGGTTCACAGGTGGCATTAACCCGCTCCACTGACTGGGTTAGTTACACCCTCGAGGTGATCAACGCTGACGGCAGCAATTTACGCACGCTCATCAATCCTTCCGGCTTTGATGTCCTCCCCCGCCCGGCTGACGCTGTCGCATCGGTCCCCAACCAGCTCAGCTGGGTACCCGGCACCCGCAGCCTGGCCATGACGACGCGCGTCACCTATGACGGACCGGGTTATCAGACCGGAGAAAGCCTCTACCTCATTGACACCGACACCTCTGCGATGCGTGCTCTCTTCAATGTCGGTACGCAATGGAGCTGGCATTACTCCTTCTCGCCGGATGGAAAAAAGATCGCCGTTTCTTACCCTGAAGGCATGGATATTTTTGATTCAACAGGTATAAAACTGGACCGCCCCGTGCTGGCATATCCATTCGTTAAGACCGCATCCGAGTACGCCTGGGTGGCTTCACCGGCCTGGTCTGCGGACAGCAGCACCCTGGTGGCAGTCGTTCCTCCGCAGGATCCATGGACCATACCTTACGCTGACTCAAGTGTTTACCGCATCTCATCTGATGGACTTTCAGGTGAGTTGATGTTCGACACCCAGATGACCTACTGGCCTTCGGAGATCGCCGCAATTGCGCCTGATCTTTCAAAACTGGCATTCCTTGTGCACGATGGTGCACCAGCCGATGGCAACTTTACCCTGCGCCTCGCAAATATCGACGGCAGCGGTCTGATTGATTACGCCACTGGCAAGATCTACAGTGTTCCTGAATGGTCCAAAGACAACACAAGATTTTTCTACCGGGATGATGCGACCGGCGCCTGGATCGGCCAACCTGGATCAGCCCCCCTATCCATACCGGATTTCAACAATGTCCGTGATCTTACCTGGATCAATGCCGATAGCTACATCGGGGCTTCAGGACCTGAAGGCGGGTGGAAACTGCTGCTGGGAACGCCGGGTGGATCGACCGGGGTTATTTACGCGTCGCCGGCGGATGGCGAGAGATTGCACTTCACCGTTAACCGTTGATCACCCGGCTCGGAGGCAGCATAACGAATTGGGTTATAATTTTTGGTAACGAACCAACCTGAGAGTATTGGAGCCTATATGAAACTGTTACAGCGACTGGTGATTCTCACCATCCTTCCCTCTTTGCTGCTGCTATCCGCCTGTGGTGGAACCGCAGCGCCAACCGCGACGCAGATCAGCGTGGATGAAGCAGTACGGCAGACAGTAGCCGCATTGCCAACCGAAACCAGCACGCCCACCCCCACCGCCACACCTCTTCCCACAGCCACACCAACCCAGGTCATCGTGCGTTACGGACCTGATAACTTCCCTGCCAATGTGAACCCGTTAACCGGCCTGGAGGTTTCTGACCCTGCCATCCTCGATCGCCGCCCGATGATGATCAAAGTATCCAATTTCCCGCGCGAGGGGCGGCCGCATGCCGGCCTTTCAGCGGCTGATATTGTTTTCGATTATTACACCGGCGAAGGAGGAAATCGATTTCTGGCTTTATTTTATGGAACCGATTCAGAGCAGATCGGTCCCATCCGTTCAGGCAGGCTGGTGGATCGTTACCTTGTCACCATGTACCAGGGCGTGTTGGGAGCGGTATACGCCTTCCCGAGCACCTGGGAGACGATCCTGAATTATCTCGGGTGGAGCCGCGTCATTTCTGAAGGAACGAACACCTGCCCGGCGATGTGCCGCCAGGAGGATGTGATGCCGGAAATCAGCGTGTTTGCCAATTCAGCCGAGATGACCAAGTATTACGCTGCCCGTCCGAACGCCAGCAATACCCGGCAGAATCTTAACGGAATGGCTTTTTACACGCTGCCGCCAGCTGGCGGTGTGGAAGCCATTGAAATGACCCACCAGTTCGGCAAAAATAATTACGCGGGTTGGAAGTACAACCCTGAAACAAGAAAATTCTTGCGCACGATCGAAAGCATCAAAGAGAACGGTGATTTAGAAATGGTGCCGTTAACCGACAGGAATAACGGCGAACAACTGGAGTTCTCCAACATCATCCTGGTGTACGCCGAGATCGAAACCCTGCATCACGATGACACCCTGCATGAGATACACATACTCAATGCCGGCGGCCGCGCCGTGGTTTTCCGTGACGGCATGAAGTACGAGCTCACTTACAAATCCGGGTGGGATACTCCCATCCAGTTCCTTAACCAGGACGGCACCCCCTTTGAGCTGCAGCCGGGAAACACCTGGATGCACTTCACAGGGTTTAATTCGGAACTCACTGAAGAAAGCCCCGGCGTGTGGTTCTCAAGGAACTGGAAACCTTGAAATAACAAGAAAACGAGAGAGGTTGTTCCAGGTATGGAACAACCTTTTTTATTTTGGATCCGAAGCGAATTGAATACGGTTTCCTTCAGGATCATAAAAAGTTCCAAAACATACCACTCCGGGGATCATCACCGCGTCATCACAACGCACCCCCCTGGAACGCAGCGCTTCGGTCGCCGCGACTGCATCCTCCACGCTGAGCACAGCAGTCGCGCCGCCAATGTACGGCGGCATTGGTTCTTCTGAATCCCAGCGGCTGATGGCGATGTGAGTCTCCCCTTCACCCCCGAATTCGATCCAACCCATCTCCTCGCTCTCGTAAGCCACCTGCCATTCAAGAATTTTCCTGTAAAAATCTTTCGCGGCTTCCCAATCCTTTACGTGGTAAGAAACCACGTTGATACTTTTAAATAGTGACATAGCTGATCTCCTGAAAATCACAAAATGCTAAGGCTGGATGAAGGTCCCGTCGCGTATCTCGCGCAGCGTCTGTTTGATCTCGTCAACTGTGTTCATCACGATCGGTCCATAACGCACGATCGGTTCGTTCAGGGGTTTGCCTGCCACCAGCAGGAACCTGGTTCCCAGCAGACCCGCTTTAACGCACACCCCGCCGCCCTGCCCCAGTATAAGCAGCCGGGTCGCTTCAGTAGTGAGGCCGCAGAAGTCTCCCCCGCCCCGGAACACGTAAAGGAAAGCGTTGTGTTCCTCTGGCAGGTCATACTCAAAGGAGTCTCCGCTGTCCACCGCAACATCCATGTAGAGTGGATCGACCGCGATCTCTGTTACCGGTCCTGCCGCATCACCATACCTGCCGGCGATCAGGCGGATCGCCACACCCTTCTCAGGATTCAGCCAGGGGATCCTGCCAGCCTGGATCTCCTGGTAGCGCGGCGGGCTCATCTTCAGGTCAGCGGGCAGGTTGACCCATAGCTGAAAACCCTCCATCTGTCCGCCCAATCCCTCAGGCATTTCCTCGTGCAATATCGCCCGCCCCGCGGTCATCCACTGCACGTCGCCGGAGCTGATCTCACCCTTGTTCCCCAGGCTGTCTTTATGCCGCACCAGGCCGGCCAGCATGTAGGTGACTGTTTCAATGCCGCGGTGCGGGTGCATGGGAAACCCGCGCAGGTAATCCTCCGGGTTATTCGAGCCAAAATGATCCAATAGCAGGAAGGGGTCCAGGTGATCAATTTTCTCTGAGCCTAAAGTGCGGCGCAGTTTGACACCCGCTCCTTCGCGCACCCATTGCGGTTCAATGACCTCCACCACTTGTCTCATTGTCATTCTCCTGATTACAGAAATCACCAATAAAAATACTAATTGATTATAAATGACTCCCGGTTTTTCTTCCGGGAGCCAGATTTTTAGATATCCAGGTTGCGCACCGCGTGGGCGTGAGTGGAGATAAAGCGCGTGCGCGGGGGCACCGCCGAGCCCATCAACATGTCAAAGGTGTGGTCAGCCGCAGCGGCATCCTCAATCGAAACCTGCAGCAGCGTGCGGGATTCCGGGTTCATGGTCGTATCCCACAGCTGGGTGGGATTCATTTCTCCCAATCCTTTATAACGCTGCAGGGTTGCCTTTTCGGCCACCGTGCCCAGTGATTTTAGATACTCGTCCTTCTCGGCGTCACTGTAGGTGTAGCGAATCTGGTTCTTGTGCGCGATGCGGTATAGAGGGGGTTGGGCGATGTACAGATGCCCTTCCTCGATGATTTGCGGCATATAGCGGAAGAAGAAGGTGAGCAGCAGGGTGCGGATGTGACTGCCGTCGACATCGGCATCGGTCATAATGATGACCTTGCCGTAGCGCAAATTCTTGACGTCGAAGTTATCCCCGATGCCGGTGCCCAGCGCGGATATGATGGCTTTGATTTCTTCATTGCCCAGGATCTTATCCAGGCGGGCGCGCTCGGTGTTGAGGATCTTGCCGCGCAGCGGCAGAATCGCCTGGAAGTGCCTGTCGCGCCCCTGCTTGGCTGAACCGCCTGCCGAGTTCCCTTCCACAATGTACATTTCGGTGCGGCTGCCGTCCTTGTCGGAGCAATCCGCCAGCTTGCCCGGCAGGGTGAGCGATTCCAGCGCGGATTTACGGATCACCAGGTCGCGCGCCTTGCGCGCGGCGTCGCGCGCGCGGGCTGATGTGAGGCACTTGCTCACAATGGCCTTGCCGGCAGCGGGGTTTTCTTCAAGGAAAGCACCGAAGGATTCACCCACCACCTGCTGCACATAGGTCTGCACCTCCGGGTTCATCAGCTTAACCTTGGTCTGGCTTTCAAACTGCGGGTCAGGATGCTTGATGCTGACAATTGCGGTCATCCCTTCGCGGGTATCATCTCCGGTGAAGTTGGGATCGGCGTCTTTAAGCAGGTTGGCGCGGCGCGCGTAATCATTGATCACCCTGGTGATGGCAGTTCGCAGACCGGTGAGGTGGGTACCGCCGTCAATGGTATTGATGGTATTGGCAAAGGAAAAAACCGATTCGCTGTATGCGTCTGTGAATTGCACCGCGATCTCGATACCAATGTTATCGATCTCTTTTTCAACATAATAGACCGGATGCAGCACATCCCGGGAGCGATTGATGTAACGCACGAACGAAACGATGCCGCCTTCGAAGAGGAAGGTCGTTTCCTTTTCCGGCGGCCGTTCATCCACCAGCTTGATCTTTACATTGCGGGTTACAAAAGCCATCTCGCGGAAGCGCTGCGCCAGGGTATCAAAACGATAATCCACTTCGCCTTTGAAGATCTCGCGGTCAAATTTGAATGTTGTCGACGTCCCGGTTTTATGCGCCGGAGCTTTGCCGATGACCTTTACAGCTTCCTGTGGTATACCGCGCTCGTAACGCTGGAAATACTCTTGACCATCACGGTAAACATGCACCTCGCACCATTCCGAAAGCGCGTTCACAGCCGATACACCCACGCCGTGCAGACCGCCTGATACTTTGTAGGAGGAATGCCCGAACTTGCCTCCCGCATGCAGCACGGTCATGACCACTTCCAGCGCGGATTTCTGTTTTTCAGGGTGAATATCCACCGGGATGCCGCGGCCGTCGTCCATCACGGTCACGCTGCTGTCAGGATGGATGATGATATCAATGCGGCTGCAGGCGCCCATCAGCGCTTCATCAATGGAATTATCCACGACTTCATATACAAGGTGATGCAGCGCTTTTAGATCGGTCCCTCCCACGTACATACCCGGACGGCGGCGAACCGCCTCCAGACCTTCAAGCACCTGGATATCTTTGGCGCCATAATTGGTGGGATTATTGTTGTTCATCCGGTGTTCCTCCACTTTCCTGTTTCTTTACAGCTTCTGTCATCTTTTGAATATTGTATTGCATCCATTTGATCCCATCCCGATAATACAGGAAACTGGCTGCCAACAACCCCGTAACGATAAACGCGTGTCCGCCGATGCCCACCAGCATCAACCAGGAATCGGTACCCGGCAGCGTCCAGACCATGTTCAATCCTTCGCTGATCAGAATGCAAACCAGGATGAAGAAGCTCGTGCCGGGAAGAAAGAAGCGCACCATCCTCAGGCTGAGCAGCATGGAGGGAACCACTTTCTGATCCAGAGCGAAAATTCCATGCGGTGAAAAAACCAACGGCAGGACCAGCCATAACGCCATAAACCCCACCAGTACGATAACGAATTGCGCCAATCCGGCGCTGATTAATGAAAGGATCGAAACCAGGATCAGCAGCGGGATCGAGATGGCGATCAGCAGCGCCACCAGTATCAAAAAGAACACCAGTGTTTGCGCGTACTGGTTGATAAGTTTCTTCCAGCTGAAATTGACCGCTTCCTGCTGAGAATGGCGGGCGAGCGCGTTGAAATAAACAGTGCCAATAAAGAACCCGAGCATAATCAATCCACCCAAAGCCGCTACACCCACCCGCAGAGAATCCACTTCGTAAGTCCCAAAGTAATTCAACGGCATGTTCACCTCGCCCAGGCGGGCAATGAGGCTGGGTACACCAACCGGCAGGGTGCGTATGGCTGAAAAAAGGTTGAGCTCCTGGAGCATTTCCGTGTATAGGGTTGTGGCAGCGCGCATCGTATCCAGCATGTCTGAGGAGGTCAGCTTCAACATGTTCGCGGTGATCAATTTGAGCGTCGGCTCAAATAGCTCGTAAATGTGCAGCTTCGGACCCAGCCACAGAAATAGATCCACCAGTACTGGCAGCAGGATGAGGTGCACCTGCCCGGCAACCGTGTTGAAACCTTTTAGGATGGTGGTAAATAACCGGGGGGGTGCGGCTGAAAGGATCGGCTCGTTCGTATTCATACAGTCTATCATTTTACCATATCTGATTTCCTGTCCGCTCGAAGCACCACGCCGTCAGTCAGTGGATAAGGTAAAATAATCCTGTGAACGAACAAAAACATCTCCCGGATGTTGAACGGTTAAGTGTGGTCATTGCCCTGATCCTGCTGGCATACGCCACCACGGCGTTCATCACGCTCCCCACCCGCTCTCTTAACCTGCAGCTTCCCGGCATCCTGCTGGTGATCAGCCTGAATTTTTCAACCGTTGTAGCGGTTGTAGCGGCTGTGCTGGCAGCAGCCGGGGTGGAATGGGTGGTAACTTCACACCCCAACCTCAGTGCGCAGCAATATTACCAGCACTGGCACCACTGGCTGGTGCCGGCTTTCAGCGCGGTGGCCATCGGCATAACGCTCGGCACGCTGCCGGTCGGCCCCGCCTGGTGGACCGTGTTCGGCCTGGGAGGTGTCTTCCTGGCGGCTGTGTTGACGATTGAATATATTTCAGCTGATCCCGCTGATCTGCGTTATTCCTTCGCCGTGCTGGGGCTTGACGCGGTCAGTTTCGCGCTCTTTCTCATCATCGTCGCGGCGATAAGCGGCGCTGACCTGCGGTTGTATATCCTGCTGGCCGCCATCATCCCGGTGGTTTTCTTGATCAGCACGCGTTCGCTGTTCTTAAGACTCCGTGGTGTGTGGCATGTGGGTTGGGGGGCGGGTATTGCTCTTATCCTAGCTCAGCTGGCTGCTGCCATGTTCTACCTCCCGCTGCGCCCCTTGCAGTTCGGACTCATCCTCCTGGGCATGTTGTATGGATTGATCAGCCTGGCTTCAAATATCGAAGAAAAAGCCAACCGCCGCACACTGTGGATCGAGCCGCTGGTGGCAGCGCTGGCATTTACATTGCTGGGTTTACTGCTTCGATAAAAAAACCGGCTGAATGCCGGTTATTGTTGATCGATTGAGCCTTCTTCGGCTGTGAGCGTTTTATAAAGATAAACCACGTTGCGCTTGTGCAGTTCCACGCCCAGACCCCCCAGTGTGACCCGGCTCTTGCCGCAGGATTCGATATCGATTTCGGCCAACGCTTCCAGCGGCTCACGCCGTTTAGAAGCCGCCCGCACCGCCTTGCGCACCGCGTTGATATACGCCAGGTTGGAACGGGTGGCTTCTTCGATCTCACCGCGCAGGATGATGTCACCGTGCCCCTGGATAATGTTCTCCAATCCCATCTTGCCGATGCGTTTGATCGTCGCGGATATTTCCTCCGGGTCGCCATCTACCATGTAGGGCAGCGGCATAAAGGCATCGCCGGCAAAGAGCACCCTGTCCTCTTCCACCAGCACGGAAATGCCATCCGCTGAATGCCCTGGTGTGGCGAACATCACCAGCGACTTCTTGCCCACCCGCAGTGTCAGGTTCCCTTCTGAAAAGGTCAGGTGCGGCGGGACCAGCTTGACCTGTTTAAACGCCGCGTTTTGTTTCTTGATCGATTCCAGCGAAGGCTCGCCTTTCTCCAACATCGTCTCACGGGCCAATGAATGCGCGATCACCGTGGCGCCGGGGAAAAAGCAGTTGCCCCATGAATGATCTGCGTGATAATGGGTATTGATCACATAACGCACCGGCACCCCGAGGTTATCCTCGATGAAAGCGCGCATCTCCAGCGCCTCCTCCGGTAAAGCCAGCGTGTCGATCATCACCGCCCAACTCGGGCCCGTGACCGCCCCAGCCGTCACCTGGGCGTAAACCTCGCTTTGAAACCAATACACATTATCAGAAACCCGTTCTCGATGCATGTTCTCGTCCTTGAAATCCGGTTTGTTCTACTAAACGATCCAATTTAGTAGCATAGCATAAATGAAATGAAAAGTCAAAAAAAGGGCATTTTCAAGGCTGGAAAGACCAAAAAGCGCCTGGTTTGCAGAAGCGAAAACTTACAGGCGTGTAAACCAAAGTAAAGTTGAATTTGGCTATAATTAACCACGGAGTTAATACACTTTGATCACAGAAACCCGCCAGAATTACCGCGTGCTGCTTCCCGGATTGCTGTTAGGGTTGATCGCCTTCATCATCCTGGTATTCCTCAGCAGCCTTCCCCGCGTCATCAGCCTGTTTAGTGATTTCAAGTGGATGTACTTCGGATTGGCTGTGGGGTTGAATCTCGTGCATCACGCGCTGCGCTTTCTCAACCTTTCTTTTTCATTGAACTTTTCCGGTATCCGCAGCATTCCCCTCAAGAAGCGTGTGATCTACTACATTTCCAGTTCCGCGCTGACCGCCGCAGACCCGAAAGCCAACGAATCCTACCGCTCGGTCTGGCTGAGCAAAGCCTGCGGCATCCCTCTCATCCGCATTGATTCCATCTTCCTCATCGACCAACTCTCTGACGGTCTGAGCATCCTGGCATTGGCCACGCTCGGCATACTGGCCTACCCCGCTTTCTGGCCGTTCTTCGCGGCCATGCTGGGCTTATTTGTGCTCTCCATCCTTTTCCTGCAGATCAAGCCCGCCGGAGAAGGCCTGCTGGACGCCGGGGAGAAGCTGCCCCTGCTGCGCCTGTACAGCCGTCAGCTGCGCCAGTGTATGGAAGGGAACGAGCGCCTGTTCAAAACCTTCCCTATGACGGTTTCGCTCCTCTTCAATGTGCTGGCGTGGATCGCCCTGGCCGCTGCGCTCTTTTTCACCCTGGTCGGGTTCGGCTTAAATGCCGACCTCACCCTGGCGGCCATTGCCTGCCTGGTGCTGGCGTTCGCCATCATGATCGGTTTCTTTTCCACCGTTCCAGGCGGATTGGGTGTGATCGAACTGGCGCTGGCCGGGCTGCTCACCCTCCTGCTGGGGTTTCAGCCTGAACTGGGCGTCACCGCCACCATCCTCTTCCGATTGTCCACCTTCTGGATCAGCCTGCTCTTTGGTATACTCTTCTGGTCAGCCGCGGCCAAATCCTGCGCGGCCGAGCCGGGAGCAGACAGCGTTGCTGAAGGTTGATTTTCACACCCACACCCATTATTCGCTTGACAGTATCACACCCATCGGGAAGCTGATCACCGCCGCGCGCGCCCGCGGGATGGACCGCGTGGTTGTGACCGACCACAACACACTCACCGGTGCGCTGGAAGCCTGGCGTGCCGCCCCCGACCTGGTGATCGCGGGTGAAGAAGTGCAGACCACCGAAGGCGAGTTCCTCGCTGCCTTTGTGAGCGAGGAGGTACCGCGCGGTCTGGAGCCGCTGGAAGCTTTAAGACGCCTGCGCGGACAGGGGGCTTTCATCAGTATCTCGCACCCGTTTGACCCGCAGCGCTCCGGCTGGCGCCGCGAAACACTTGACCTCATCGCACCGCAGGTGGACGCCATCGAGGTCGGCAACGGCCGTGTGCTTCTACCCGAATATAACCGGCTGGCTGCGGTATTCGCTGAAGGGTTGGGGCTGCCGGGCAACGCCGGCTCAGACGCGCACCATCAGAGCGAGATCGGGCGCATGTACTCGTTGCTTCCGGATTTTCACGACGCGGAGAGCCTGCGCGCCGCCGTCCGTTCCGCCCGGGTACTTGGCAGGGTTTCAAGCCCGCTGGTGCACCTGTACTCAACACGGGCGCGGATGGTGAAGGGGTTTCGAAAATCGTGAATTAAGAATGGAAAGGTGAGAATCGTGAGAGTTCGGGCAATCCTCGACTCTCGATTCTCTACTCTCGTTTTTGCGAATTGCGATAAAATAGGAACTGCCTGGGGCGATGGCGGAATCGGCAGACGCAACGGACTTAAAATCCGTCGATGGTGACATCGTGAGGGTTCGACCCCCTCTCGCCCCACTTTTACCGAAGATATGGGGGTAACAACTCTCTCAACCAGCACATATGGTGATGCAAAGGAGAGTTGAGAATGAAACGAAATTTCGGCAACCACAGGATTTCTGAGGAGACACAAAATTTTCTGGTTGACCGCCAGGCCCGACATTTGGCTTTCGGGACGGTGAAATTCTATAAAGAGAAACTGGTCAATTTCACCAACTGGATGAAGAACAACGGGGTTGAGGACATGGAAACGCTGACAGCGGCAAAACTCCGTGAGTACATCCTGGAATTGGAAAAGTCGCATACACCTGGCGGTGTTCACACATTCTGGAGGACAGTCAAAGCCTTCATGTTGTGGTATGAAAAGGAATACGAATTACCTGATTGGTCAAACCCGATCAAGAAAGTCCCCCCTCCAAAAGTTAGATGGGATCCCATCGAGGGCGTTCCCATGGTCGATGTGCTGCGGATGGTGGATGCGTGCGATCCCCGCACCTTCAGCGGTGTGAGAGATATTGCCATCCTGCGAACCTTGGTCGACACAGGATTGCGCCGCAGCGAATTCTGCAACCTGCGCAACATGGACATCAACTTGGACAATGGGGAGATCAAGGTGATGAACGGCAAAGGCGATAAACCGAGAACAGTAGTTGTAGGACCCACCGCGCGCCGGGACATCGTGCGCTACATGCGTTGGAGAAAGTCAAAAGACCCGAGAGACTTTCTGTGGGTATCCGCTTCCGGAGTAGGTTTACGCGCGGATGGGCTGCGTGAAATCTTACGCCGTCGCGCGAAAGATGCCCACGTCGAGGTACCCTGCCCTCATGACTTCAGGCGCACGTTCGCTCTGGAGTGCCTGCGCAACGGGATGGACTTGATGCAGCTGATGCGCCTGATGGGACACACCAGCACCACGGTACTGCAGCGCTACCTTGCCTTACAGACGGAGGATCTGGTGCACGCCCATTCCAACTTTGGACCTCTAGACCACTACAAGAATAGATAGGAAACTGTCTTGCTCAGCGATGCATACGGCGAGGGCGCTTCACAGCGCCCTCGCAGGTATTTAAAGCCTATGTTTCATTTTTGTTCGATCAATTGATTATCCAAATGACGTACTGTGAACTCAGGAAACCGGATTGATAGTAAATCTTAGTTCCACTTGAGGCATTTTTCCAACAAATATCACCTCTGATCAAATCCGCAGGCTGAACAGAACCGTCTGGTCCAGTACCGCAATCAAAAATTTCCTGTTCAAGTTTTGTCCCATCTGCTGCACGAGCAGAAAAACTGACCATAGAACTTACGTTGATTTCTTCTGTGCCAGTATTTTTTACTGTGAAATTAGCGGTAAGTAACCCATTATTAATCGCAGCAGAATTCAAAATGATGGTTTCCCCGTTTAGAGCAACTTCAGTTCCAATTCCCTTTGTTTCAACAGTCAAAGAAAGATTATCAATCTCGGGTATTGCAGCGCCGGTAGTCGGAATTGACTCGTTGACTTCCCAAATAACAGCACCAGAAGAGAACAGGTTCGCTTCATAGTAGATCTTCGTGCCAGGAGTTGCATTTTTCCAGCATATTTTGCCCTTTAACTTATCACCTGGAGCAAGTTCACCATCCACACTTGGTCCACAATCAAACCACTCTTGTTCAAGAGTAGTTCCATCCGCACTCCTCGCAGAAAAGGACACGAGAGAACTGATATTTAGGAATTCATTACTGGTATTACCGATTACAAAGTCGGCTACGAGCAAATTCCCTTTAAATTCTGCTCCAGTTAACACGATAATCTGGCTCGGCAAGGAAATAATGTCACCCACCATGTACTTGTCCTGAAGCTTGACAGCTTCTGTAGGAGCCTCTGTTGCTACCGGCGCAGCTGGAGGTTCAGTAGCATTTTGTTTAGTTGGTTCGGTTTCTACTTCACCCACTTTTGTGCTCACATTGTCACTGGAACCACAAGCTAATGAAGTTAAGAATAAAACAATTATCAAGATTATTAACGTGCGGAAACTCCTTCTATTCATCACCCTCTCCTTTTTCTATGAAGTCCATTGAATATACCCATTATACAGGATAAAAGGTAGATGCATTTTCAATCATTAGTGAAAGGTGTAAAATTAATTTTAAGTAACAAAACAAGGGTGAAAAGAAATTAATAACAAATCGGGCATAAAACCAATACAGGAGGAGTATTATGAAAAAAGCGGGTGGAATAATCGCACTTATTGCTGGCATTTTTAGTGTAATTGCCGCACTGGCCACACTTTTAATTGGAGGATTTGCGTCTGCATTTAATGCAGAGGGTTCAGGTACGGTTATTGGCCTCGGTTGGGGAGGTGTTGTTTTTTCGTTTGTAACAATTATCCTTGCTGCTATTGCCTTGGGTGCAAAAGGTCGTGTGGCAGGAATTCTGCTCGTTATAAGTTCTCTTGCTGGTGCAATACTGGGAGGAACACTTGTAGCTATTTTTATGGCACTAGCGATTGTTGGAGGGATTCTTGCCATCATAGGTGGAGGAAAGAAAAAGACCGAGGTTTTTCCGCCCACCTCTCAAGAGTGAATGTTCATTTTTGAATAGATTTGGTTTTAACAACAAAACCATGAATGAGTTCATCGGTTAATAGCGCAACTTCGGTATCAGGAAAAATCTGTTATTAATTCTTAACAGAGCCTCTTGTGCCAATAACTAAGTTTCTTCCAGTGCTATTTGCGTACACACATTTGGGAACACGTAAATTGGAATTACAATAATCATCTAAGAGGAAAATCGGGGGTTTTTTCGTGGCATAAATTCACTTGTCCACTGATCTATGCAATTTTAAGTGCTGATCCCCAAACAATCTATGCAGCTTCGGAGGGCGCCTTTCAGCGCCCTCGCAGGGATTTCATCCTTCTTCAGTAACCGTTGGGGTCGGTATATCCTCGGTTTCCGGTTCCCTGACCTTCTGATCGGCGGCTTTCCTGGGCTTGGGTCCAAGCGGGAAAGAACGTCCACATGTGGCGCAGACTTTGGCGTGAGTTCCCATATGCAGCTGACCCTTACATGTCGGGCAAACCAGAATGTGATCCTCGTCCAGTTTCTCATTACAGAATTGACAGAAATATTCCATTACATCCCTCCTCAAGGATAATAAAGTTCTAATCAGGTAACTTCTTAAAAGTCACCTTCAACTGCTTCCCCTCCAGCTCAATCTTCACTCGGGATAACGGAAAGGGCACCTGGTCAAGGTCCTCCAGCTTCTTCCTGGCGGCGACGCCGACAAGGAACCCCAATGGAAGCGTGAACCGTGCTCGACCCGGGCTCGGCACTTCCATATCCAGGAATTCCTTCAGCTCGGCGACGATGGCGATCTCGTCGTCCTTTTTCCTAATCTTTCCCATCGAACCCCTTCGTGGCCATTTTCTCCAGCATGCAGTCCATGGGATCCACACCGAGAGTATCTGCAACTTTGGTGAGCATCATCAGGACATCCCCTATTTCACCGGCGACATCATCATTCTTACTCTCGGGATGGTTGCGCACCCATTCATCTGACTGCCGGTGCACCAGCTTATCTGATAGTTCACCAATTTCAGACGTCAGAAAGAGGAAAGCTTGAATAGTATCCGGCTCTTTGTATCCCCGGAACTGGAAGTATCGGTTGACGGTGTCTCGTAGAATGCCCATTTTGCTCCACCTGTGTTTAGATTTTTTCATCAGCCAATTATTGTAATCGAGCGGTGCCCCTTCTTAACGTTGATCCTGCCAAATTGTTCAAGTTTTTCAAGAACAAAGGTCAGGTGGCCGGTGGACATGATACTTGTCCCCTCGATGATCTCCCTGTGAGAAGGGGAATTGCCGTCGTTTTCTTCCTTGTACCTGCGGATAAAATCCAGTACGGCCTGATCAGTGGCGGTGAAGGTCTTTACTCTCACAAGCCCTCCTGTTTCCGGATTATTTGAGCGGCGAGGATGTCAACCAGCTCGCTAAGAGTGGTGTTTTCGGCCTCCAGTTCGGCGTTTCTTGCGCGGGTCACTTTGAGCATCTCGATCATCTCGACGATGATGTCTGCACTGACACTGCCCTCAAACGTCAATATAGCGCTGGCTTTCTTTTCGGGTGCCATTCCCTCTCCTTTCGTACATCATAGATTTTCTCCTATCCAACTTTTAGTTTCTCTCAGACAATGCTCAGGATCAGCCAGGTACCATTCATCCCAATCCTTGTGGTTCTGCGGCGGGTAGCGGATGACTGCGTTGAGGAAAGCGGCGCGCCTCGCAGCCATCGTTCTCCCTGTCTCGTCGTTGTCGCCCACGACAATGACATTCGCCAATGCCAAAGCCACGCGCCAGTTCACTTTCCATCCCCCTTCCCCTCCCGTTGGAGCGCAGGCCAGGAAACCCAGCTGGTCGAGTAACATGCACGGTATCTCTCCCTTGACCAGGAGAACAGTGCCCGCCGAGAGATAGACATTGTCATAGTTGAAGAGCGCTTGATGGGAACCCTTGAGGGCCATGAAGCGAAGACCTTCTGTTTCGGTATTACGCAGCTTGATGCCGATCAACCTTCCCTCTTCAAAAGAGGGGATGGTCATCCAGTGACCGGACTGCCCAACATGGAATTTCTGCAGTGTTTGTTGTTCCAGTCCCCGCGTTTTGGCGTATTCAATGACCTCCGGACCGGGCGGAAGAAAGTCCATCCAGGCGTTCCCTGGTAAACGCTCTCGGCGCACCGGGGGCAAAGCCACCCTTTCGTAGCGGTCATCCAGCAGTTTCAAGGCGCGGCGGATGTCCGCCTTGTTGTGCGGCTTGTATCCCGGGATGCGCAGGAACCCCACCAGGTCGATCACGTCGCCCTGCAGTCCACAGTTACCATGGCAGCGGAACATCTGCACCCCATCCCACCAAAATACAGAAAAGGAAGGGGTGTTGTTGACGTGGATGTGCATCGGCAAAGGACACAACAATGACTTCTTGTGTGTCCCAATGATGTCGTGGATGTTGTGTGTGCGCCGCGCCATCTGGATCTCATCGTTCAAAGTCATTGGATAATCTCGGCGGGTTCGAACAGGCTCAACTGTTTACGGCGGTTTTCCAGCGCGATCTGCATGTATGGCAGGTCCATATACTTTTCGTATGGCTTGACTATCCAGGCTTTGTGGTCCGGGTCGTAGCGGCGGTCGGAAGGAGCTATCGTGTCCCTGAACCACTCCAGCTGCTCGTTGAAGTCCTGAAGACTTGTTCCACTAATGAACACCTGGGCGTGCGTGTCATAGATGATCGCCGAGAAGCCCATCTCAACCTGCCAAAAAGGTGAAGGTCTTGATGTTGTGGATGAGGGAAAAGGGATGTCCCTCCCCCATCGCCAGCTTCTTGACGGCGTTGCTCAAGTGTCCTGCGGCCATAAATGCACAAAAAATAGTGGCTTTCATCGTGCATTTCAACTCCGGAATGTTCTCGTCGCTCTCCTGCCAGATCATGTCGTTGTAGCGTTTGACACTGTCATCGCTCTTCAGGTCGACCGTGTACATGTGGAATTCCTCAGCGGACATCCGGGCGTCGATGAAGTAACGAACCATCGGGTAATGCACGCTTCGCCACACTTCCTGGCGGGTATGGATATTGTCCACGGCGCAGATAACGAAACGTGTCTCAAATTGGGTTTGAGCGGTGACGCGCTCCACTCGCGGGAACACGCTCACGTCGTTGGCATAAGTGCCAATCGCTTCATTGATGGCCTCGACCTTGGACTTTCCGACGTCTGAAAGTCTGTGCAATTGTGTAGCAAGGTTCTCCGTGCCGACGCTGTCCATGTCGTAAATGACCAGCCCACTAATCCCCATCTTGGCGAGGGCTATGGCAGTGGTGGCGCCGATGCCCCCCGCGCCGATGAGGGTCACAACTTCTTTGGATACGTCATAGATATCAATGTGCCGCGTGTGATCCATCTGTGCTCCTTTCCTTTATCATGCGCAAGATCTGGTGGTTGGTGACGCCGGGATCCAAAAAGCTGTCCATCATCTCGTCGTCCCCTTCGTAGTAGCTGTCGATCAGGAAATCGGCCATGTCCTCTAAGGGAATGCCCAGGTCGTTGAGCAAACTCTCGGGGAACCTTTCCCTGACAAGGCCAATGAACTCGTTGTACTCGCCGCCCCAGATCTCGTGCTCCCGCGAGAGACCACAGAATAGTTGCGTTCTTGGTTTCTTCTCCTGGATGGCGTCGCAGACGACGTAAGCTTCCCGGCACTGCGGCACCACTTCAATGTGCTGCGTGATGTTCTTGAGGTGGTTGTCGATCCTCCCCACCCAGCCTCTCGGGGTCAGGACCATGGAACAAGACCACTTGACCATCTCAGGATGCCCGCCGAGAGGGGCGGTTGAAATGGTGGTGTTGTCCGTCCCCGACCAGTTGTGTTTTCCTGGAACCCCGTCTCCCAAAGGATGCTTGTGAAGCCACAGCTTCATATTCCTGGCGTCAGGCCGTTCCATCAGGGATATCAAGGTCTTGGGATCGATCTCGGTAAACACCTCGCTGCCGATGTCCAGGACGACCACGTCGTAGACGTAAATCGTGTCCTCCTTGACCTCGACGAAGCCAAATCCAGAAAACTCCAGGCCTTCAGTGATGTTGCCGAAGGTCATCAGTTTGAGGGCGACCGTATCGGATAATTGGATCTGCATCACACCACCTCCGCCCAGGGGAAGGAACGGATGGAGGAGAAGCGCAGTTGATCATGGGGACTGTGGCGGTTGAGGTAGATGTAGGCGTTTCTAAGGTACTCGGTCACGTCCCCGCAGGCTGCTAAGGAATAAATGATGGTGTTGAAGCCGCCCAAACAGGTGCTGGAAGCGTAGTCCAGGGGGGACTGCGGTGTTTCTGTCGTATTGCGCCAGTAACCGTAGTGATGGGGTGTGCGGGTTTCGCTCATCTCCTGCCGAGAAGGATAAAAATGAAAACGGTAGCCGTTCTGGTCCTGCATGCCGTCCCGGTCGCAGCCCTTGAGGAAGTCCACCAGGGTGCACACCCAGTAAGGTCCAAGGTTTAACTTGACCCTCTCAATGGGGATGACCACCGGGAAAGAAAGACCGCATAGGTATCTAGCGCCTCTCGTATTGGTCTTAATGCAGTACTCGCTGTAGTTCAGGGAACGCAGGCGGGTGAGCTCAAAATCGAAGACGGATTTGTCCGTGAGCAGGGAGATGAGCTTGGCGATGTGCATCTTGTTGCGCGCGAAGTAACTCTGCTGGTACATCGTGGCGTTATCCTGGAGCGCGCGCTTGTATTCCTTTAAGCGGGAAGTGTAAATCTCGCGCAGCGCGGCGACGAACTCTTCGGAGATCGGGGCTCTGGGAGCGATCTTCATGGAAACCTCCAAAAATAGGGGGGCGGAGGAGGTCCGCCCCCCGGTCTCGCGGACAGGATTATCCGCCTTTCACGCTGCCGACGATGGTGACGGTGGAACCCGGTCCCACCTGCGTGTTGACGTCCACCTGGGCGCCGTTGAGCCAGTACTGGACAGCGCCGGTGATACGAAGCGCGCTCTGCAGCATGGCTTCCCCGATGGTCATGGGGGCGCCCGCTATAACGTAGGCTTCATCCCCTCCCGAGGTCATCAGCTTGATGACGGTCGAGGGATCGGGCAGCTCGAAAGAGCCACCTTCGGGGATGAAATCTTCGATGCTGGGATCGCTTTCTGGTACGTCTGGAACATTTAATTCGGTCATTCTGCCTCCTTTAGGTATGATACTAGATTATGTAACAGTTGTCAACCATTTCTTGACTAACTCTTACCGTTATGCTATACTTCCGCCGTTAGGCAACCTATCACAGGAGCTACATGGGAGAAGTCAGCAGGCACAAGAAACTGGGAAATTTAGAACTCACCGGCGCCATGGCCAAGAGGGTCTTGCCGAGCGGCAAGAGGGCTATCAAGCTACGCAAGCATGAACGGAGGGATCTAATCCACCAGCAGAAGGTAGAAACCGCCGTGGCTTTGTTTTTAGATCTGAAGGACGATCATTCGTGGGAAGAGATCGCCGAGAAGTGCGGGCTGTCACTCATTGGATTGAAAGACTTAACCAAAACGGAAGAATTCATGCAGGTCTACAATGCGCACTTCGCTGAACTGGGTCATGACCCCCGCCTCAAGGCCACTCAAGCAGCTCTAACCGACCTCTTGTCCCCTGCTATAAGGGCCATCAGGGAGATCCTGGTGAGCCCGACCTCCCCTGCTTCTGCCAAGGCCAAGGCGGCTTTTGAGATCATCCGCTTGAATGGGGTGGAAGCCATCGACCCGAGAGGAACAGACAAGACAGAATTGCACGAGTTCTTACGGAACTCCGGCGTCAATATCGAGCAGATGAACATTACCCTTCCCCCGGAATACCTGGAGAAGGGCGTGGCGGAGATCATTGAGGGGCAGGTGCGGGAGATTAGTAGCAAACCATTAGTATTGACAGAAAAGAGCGAAGTGGAGTAGCCGCGCTGTTGGTTTCCGACGTCTGAAAGTTACGAGCTTTATAAATTCTTACATATTGGCTTTACCTTTACCAAATATGGATCAAGATCCCATAGCTTCCACCAGTTTCAAAGCTTTGTTCGATTTATTAATCAAGAGTTTATCAATAGTTTTGTATGATTTGAGAAAAAATTACTATGTTATTATAAAATGAATTAGCCATATATGACTTATTCTTATAAGGTGACGAATCTCCCAAGGAGGCTTGGAATGCCTGAGCCCGTACCTGGTTACAATGATGAACCCTGCATAGATGAGAAGGATAAAAAACAAAAAGCGATGCACTTTGGTCGGGTTCTCGCTGATGCCAGGTTTCCAATTCTCATCCTCCTGGGCCTGGCAGCGTTAACTCTTGGCATAATTGGGTTTCAACGGTATTTTAATCAAACCGGGGAACAGAAATCTTTCGCTACCGCGGTTTACAACGCAATCTGGTTGTTTACCATTGAACCGGGCAACCTAATAGAACCTATTCCTTGGGAATTGGAAATTGCCCGGTGGCTTGCTCCGGCGATTGCCATGTACGGCATTCTATTGGGATTTGCTGCTATTTTCCGGGACCAGGTACGGCTTTTTGGGTTGAGGTTTTTTCGGAACCACGCGATCATTTGTGGTCTTGGTGAGAAAGGACTTCACCTGGTGCGTGATTTCAGGAGAAATGGGTACGAAGTAGTTGTCATTGAGCACGATGGTAATAACCCGAACATTGCCTCAAGCCGCGAACTTGGCGCGATCGTGCTGACCGGTGATGCACGCGACGTCTACCTGTTGAATAAAGCTGGTGTCAATCGCGCAAAATACCTGATCGCCGTGTGCGGTGCGGATGGGGTAAATTCAGACGTGGCAGTGATTACAAGAAGATTGGTTACCAGGCGCGCGGGCAGTAAACTGAATTGCTCGATCCATATCAAAGATCCTGACTTGTGGGTCCTCTTGAGAAAGCAGGAATTCTCTGCCAGGGAAAACCAAGGAATGCGGCTGGACATTTTCAATATCTATGACCAGGGCGCCAAACAACTCTTCCGCGAGTTCCCGATATCCGCAGAGCCGGAGGAGATTACCCGGGTACCTCACCTGCTCATTATCGGTTTGGGAGATTTCGCTGAGCAGTTAATTCTTAACGTTGCCCGCAGATGGTCGCCTCATCACGATGCAACACAGCAAAAGATTCACATTTCACTGGTGGATCCCGGAGCAGACGCTTTTATTGAGAAGGTTTGTCAGGAGTATTCGCTGGTAAACCATGTTTGCGATTGGGAGTGCCTTTCGTTTGACACGAGCTCAATTGAATTCCTGAAGGCAGGGTTCCTGATGGACGCCCAAAAACAGGTGAATGTCTCGGCGGTATACGTGATGGTGGAGGATGAAGGTATCGGATTGAGAGCTTCGCTGATGCTGCTGGAGCGGATGAAACCTACGCCTGTGCGCATCCTAGTAAGGATGAGCGAAGAAAAGGGTCTGGCAAGTCTGATCCGGGATTCCAGCAAGAATACTGGAGTATTTGAGCGCTTGTTCTTCTTCGGGTTGATGGAGCGGACCTGTAAAATGAACCTGGTCTTCAATTCTAGCCACGAGGCGATCTCACGCGCCATCCACGAGGAGTACCTGCGACGGGAGGCGGCGAAAGGACACCTGCCTGGTTCCAGCCCTGTGTTAGTGGACTGGGAC
>DAOQYB010000003.1:0-211105 GCA_035342915.1 Anaerolineaceae bacterium | reverse complement strand
GGGGGTTTTATCCAAATTCTCCAATTTGACTGATTTGGCGACGTGGAATCCGGGTCTAATGAATTTCTTCTCGATGAAATCGATAAAGAAAAACTCTTGCAGTTTTGCCATTTTGTCTCTTCATCTGACGACTGGAAAGCAACACTCGACAAGATGGTCACCTACATCCGCGAGTTTTTCATATTCGACAACCTGGTCGTTTACCTGGGTGATAGCACCATCAAGCGGATGGATGTGCTGTACGCTCGGGCCATGGGGCGCGGCAGATCCAAAGAAGCCGACGTTTCCTGGGGGGAAGACATCGCCTCCAGGGTTGTTGCGGAAAAGAAAGCCTTCATCATTCAACCTGAGAATAAAACCGCTTCTGACCGCTTACAGTCTCCTTTTCTGCTCGGCGTGCCTCTGAGCATTTCAAAAGAAATCACCGGCGTGCTTATTTTCATCCGTTTTGGCGGTCCTGATTTCGAACCGGGTAGCAAGGAATTCGCTGAATTAATGGGCACGCTTTTTGCCAGTGTCATCCGTCAAAAAACAATAAATGACTATGAGAAAGAACTAAGCGGGCTGCGTCGTTCCTCGAACCTGCAAGATGATTTTATCAGCACCATCACCCATGAGCTGCGCAACCCCCTGGGATTCATCCGCGGTTATACCACAACCTTGCTGCGTGAAGATGCAGACTGGGATGAAAAAACCAAGCATGATTTCCTGGAAATTATCGACCGTGAGACAGGGCATCTGGGCGAATTGATTGATGATTTGCTCGATTCTTCACGCTTGCAGAGCGGCAACATGCGTTTCGACTTTCAAAGCCTGCATATTGACGCCATCATCCGCGACCAGGTCAAGCGCGCTGAATACACCAACCCATCGCAGGTGATTAAACTGGAATTAGAACAGCAACTGCCAACGGTTGTCGGCGACCCCCGTCGCCTGGCGCAAGTCATTGACAACCTGATTGAAAATTCAAAAAAGTACGCTCCGGGCTCAGTGATTACCATCAAGGTTTTTCAAAAAGAGGCCAACCTGGTTATTGAATTTTCCGACACCGGCCCAGGGATCCCCGAAAAATATCTACCCAACATGTTCTCCCGTTTTTTCCGCGTTCCTGAGCTGGAAAAATCCGTATATGGTACCGGTTTAGGTTTATCTATCTGTAAACAAATCATCAACAACCACAACGGAGAGATTAGCGTCTCTTCTTCTCAGGGAGAAGGCATAAAATTCACCATCACACTTCCTTTGAACCACGATGTGAGTCTATAAGGATTGATTATGAATGCCAGGATACTGATTGTTGACGATGAACCCCTCTATTTACGGCTGATTAAAGTGAACCTTGAGCAAGAAGGTTACCTGATTGCAACCGCCAAGAATGGTCAGGAAGCGCTTGACCTGGTCTCACACGAGATGCCTGACCTGATCATTTTGGATGTGATGATGCCAAAACTTGACGGTATAACCACAGCAACCCGCATCCGGCAGTTCTCTAACGTGCCTATCATCATGCTCACCGCCCTGGGAGAAGAACGCGACCGTGTACGCGGGTTGAACCTCGGCGCTGATGATTACGTCGTGAAGCCCTTTTCAGCTACTGAACTGGTGGCAAGGGTCAAAGCCGTTTTACGGCGCAGCCAATTAAAAGAAAACGCTGGTAGGTCAAGGATATTGACGCATGGTGACCTGAAGATTGACATCGCCAAGGCTGAGGTTTTCAAAGGCGACCACCCGGTGTACCTTTCTGCCACGGAATACAAGCTGTTGATCCATTTCGCCCATAACCTGGGGAAGGTACTCAGCGCAGAAGAATTGCTCACCACTACTTGGGGTCCTGGCTATAAAGATGAAAAAGAGATCCTATGGGTGAGTATCGCCCGGCTGCGCCAAAAGCTGGAAGACGACCCCCACGAACCTGTTCACATAGTCACCCGCACCGGTATGGGTTACCAGATGCCCGCGCTTGATGAGCAAGCAAAGAAATGAAAAAGGCCAGATGCGATAATCAAGCCTGGTTTTCATAGTTCCTTGAGATTGGAGTAGTCAACATGGAAGTGAGCCCGCTGGAAGAACAAAGTCAACTAATCAGCGCCCGGTTATTGGCCGCAAGGGAGGTGAGCGAAAAAACCCTCGCCAGAGTCGCTGAGCAATTGGGTGTTTCCGTGAAAATGGTCAAGAATTACGAAAGCGGTCAATCTACTCCCAGCCTGCCGCAACTGGAGGTATTGTCTGAGCTGTATCGAATACCAATTGAAAATCTTCTCAGCGGGAACCCAGATTTACTCAAGAAGACAATCCTGCCGCGTGAAAAGGTCAACAACTTCCTTGAAATCAGAAATAGGGTCATCGCCGCAACCCTCAAACAACAGCGCCTGGCTCAAAACTGGACAATAAAAAAGCTGGCCGCTGCAGTAGGTATCAGCGCAGCGATTCTCCCCAGGTATGAATCGGGCGAAACAGCGATTCCCGCACCTATACTTGAACACCTTTGTTCTCAATTAGGCATCCCACTGAAATCCTTATATTCTTCAATCACCCTCCAAAACAGCGAACCGCCCCCCATTGCGTCACCAAGCCAGGATTCATCTCAATTACCTGAAGAAGTACAATCCTTCATTCAAAACCCGGCAAACCTGCCCTACCTTGAACTGGCGAAAAGGCTAAGCGGGATGGATGCCACGAAACTGCGCGCTATCGCAGAAAACCTGCTGGAGATCACATTCTGACCAATGACTGCAGAAATTGAAAAACTTAAACAACAGGCGATTAAAGACTACAATCGCCGAAAATATGATGCCGCAATTGCCGGGTTTCAATCCTGCCTTGAGTTCTATGAAAAACAGAACGATGAACTGCTTGTCGCAGAAATGCGCAATAATATCAGTGTTGCCTTGCTGGGAAAGAACGCCGCCCAAGAAGCTTATGATATCGTCAAAGGCACAGATGAGACATTCCAAAAGGTCGGCGATTTGAAAGGCCAGGGGATGGCGCTGGCGAATACCGCCGCTGCCCTTGAAGCGCTGGATAAAAAGGAAGAAGCACTGGCTCTTTACGAACACACACTGGATATTTTCAAAGAAGCCGGCGAGAAAGAGCTGCGAATCAATATTCTGCGCCGGGTATCTGATTTACAACTGAAGACCAAACGAGGCTTCCAGGCCCTTGCTTCCATGGAAGCGGCATATAACCAGAGAGAAAAACCTACCATCAAGGACTCCGTGTTCAAAACAACGCTGGCAGCCATTCGCAACAAATTATTCAAGTAAATGCTACAGGCACCCTCGAATACTGAAATCCGCCAGGCTGTCAGCCAAGATATCACGGCAATCACTGATTTTGTCGATAAAGCTTCCCTGACTCATCGCCACCTGGATTGGCGCCCGCTGGTGGAGTGGGTTTCACAGCCCCCTTTTTTACTGCGCTTCGCAAATCAACAGCTAACCGCCCTGTTATCCTGCGCTCCAGATCCTGAAGGCGTTGCCTGGATTCACGCTTTTATCATGGACCATTGGTCCAACCAGGTGAACGCTGTCTGGCACTCGCTGTTTGAACCCGCCTTGATCGAACTGGCTGTAACCCGTTGCCAGGTTTTTTCATTGTCCCTGTCCGATTGGTACACTAGGCTGCTGCGATCCTCTGGCTTTACGCCTTTTGAGAACATCGTCGTTCTTCACTGGGGTAGAGAGGTACCTCCAGTGAAAAACATGCCCCCTGAAGTACTGATTCGTCCAATGGAACCCGCTGACCTCAACCAGGTAGCAGAAGTGGACAGGCAGACCTTTGAAGCCGCCTGGGTCATTTCGCGGGCTTCACTGGAGCGTGCGTACCTGCAATCAGCGCACGCCAGTGTCGCTGAGGTAAATGAGCAGATAATCGGTTACGAGCTCTCGACCGCCAGCTCTCTCTCCTCCCATCTCGCCCGGCTGGCAGTGCTGCCAGAATTCAGGCACCTGAATATCGGCTATTCGCTTGTCGCTCAACTGTTGGAATATTTCACACAGCGGGGAATATGGCAAATCACCGTGAATACCCAGGATAATAACCAGGCTTCTTTATCTCTCTATAAAAAGCTGGGCTTTTTCCAGACCTCTGAATCCTTCCCGGTTTTCACGAAATCCGGCTGAACAAAGCAATTGTTGACCGGGATATTTATGGACAATTTCAGTCTTATATGAGATAATGCGAGGACTTTTATGGAGGAAAGATGACAAAACGAGATGTTGTGCAACAACGAAGAAAACAAAACCGCTCCAAAAATTCTCTCACAACTATTTTAATTATTGCCGCCTTTGTTTTTGTGGTCGTTGGCATGGTGATTTTAACCCAGTACAAACCAGTCGGCCAAATAGCCACGATCACGCGAACCACCACCGCTCAAAAAGACGGTCTATCATTGGGCAACCCGGATGCGCCAGTTCAGGTGATTGAATTCGCTGATTTTCAATGTCCCGCGTGTGCCAACTATTGGTCCGTTTTAGAGCCCCAAATCATAAAAGATTACGTCGAAACAGGCAAAGCGCGTTTCACCTATTCCCCCTTCTCCTTCCTTGGTCAGGGGCAAGCATGGGATGAATCAATTAAGGCCGCTGAAGCAGCCTACTGCGCCAACGACCAGCAGAAGTTTTGGGAATACCGCGATATGGTCTTCGCCAATCATAATGGTGAAAACCGCGGAGCCTACTCAAAAGAACGGCTGGTGGCATTCGCCAAGCAACTTGATTTGGATATGAAAGCATTCAATGCCTGTTTTAATTCAGGAAAATACAGTCAGCAGGTTATAAACGATAATAAGTTCGCCACAGAACAGGGCGCAACTTACACCCCGTCCTTCCTCATTAATGGCAAGATAGTCAACGCAGCTGAATTGGTTCAAGCAATCGAAACCAGTCTGACAAATTAGCCGAAGCAAATGACCAGAATGACAAACCCCGGTTGTAAACCGGGGTTTATTTGAACAGGGATAGAAAAAATACGAGTAGTGGGGCAACCAGAAGAGCGGGAAGGAAATTCCCTGTGCGGATTTTCTTTATTTCCATAATATTGCTGATCGCCAGTCCCGCCAGGATCACCCCACCAGTAGCGCTGAGCTCATTCAGCATTTCAGGGGTCGCCACACGCTGTACCTGTTGCGCCAACAGGGTGATAGAACCCTGGTAAAGCAATACAGGGACAGAAGAAAAAAGCACTCCCGCGCCCAAACTGGAAGCAAAGGCTAACGCGGCAAAAGCGTCCAGGATGGACTTGATAATGAGCGTGTAAGAACCTCCGCTCAATCCATCCTGTAGAGAGCCCAAAACCGCCATTGGCCCGATACAGAACAACAGTGTTGACGAAAGAAAGCCCTGTATAAACCGGCTGGAGCCTTCTCCCCGCCCGGAATGGTTTAAACGACCTTCCAGCTTCTCCCCCAGCGCCATCAACCCCTCTTCGATTCGCCACCATTCTCCCAGCAAAATCCCGATAAGCAGGCTTCCCAGCACAATGAGCGCGTTTTGCGTTTCAAGAAAAAGCGATATCGCGTACAGGAGTGTGAAGAGACCCAGCGCGCTGATGATGGTCTGCTTCAATTTCTCTTTCAGCCTGGATCCAAGTAAAAGGCCTGTCAATCCTCCCACGAGAATGCCAGCATAGTTGATTAATGTTCCAGTCAAGTTGACGATTCCCTGGCCATGGTTGGTTTGTGAGAGGTCTCACGCTGTATCAGGTCCAGTTCCATTGCAAAAAAGAGCGACGAAAGACGATTAAGGTAAATCAAGACATACGCGTTTGTCAGGTCTCCACGGCTGGTAAGTTCTGCAACACGCCGTTCTGCTCTTCTGGTAATGGTACGCGCCAGGGCGATATACGCGCTGGTTGGTGTTTCTCCGGGCAATATGAATCCTGCGGGTGTATCCACTCTCATCGAAATACGGTCAATTTCAGCTTCAAGAGAGTTCACCGACTGCTCATTAATTTTGGCAAATTTTTCCCTGTTCTCTGGCGAAGCTGCCACTTCGGCCATTAATTGGTATAACTTGCGTTGGTACAGAATGATCTTCTGGCGGTCTTGCGGGTCGGTGAGCATGCTGCGGGCAATTCCCAGCACCGCTGATAGCTCATCCAGCGTCCCCAGCGCCTCCATACGCAAATCAAATTTGTCCACTCTCTGTTCGCCAAGCAAACCGGTTGAGCCCTTATCACCTGTTCCTGTATAAAATTTTTTCATGATAGTTCACTTTTTCCTGACATAAAGATAGGCATAGATTGATTTGGGGAAACCCGTTTCCAGCTCTGGTTCCCAAATAAAATCACCTTCAGGCAACAACGCGCCAAGTTGACGATCCAGTTCTTGCGCTTTACGTTGCTCTACATATGGTTCTGCCGCCAGGCTTCGAAAAAGCAAATCTAGCTTTACCCGGGTGCTGATATTGCTGCGGTAACTTGCGTCGATTGCTCCTTGCTCAAGGTATTCATCGACCAGTTCGCGATATTGGTTCAAGCGCAAAGGGATCTCCTGACGCGCACGATTTTCCCACGCCTGCCGTCGGGTGTCAATCAGTTTTTCAACCTTATTCATTTCATCATGCTGCACCGCAATTTCATTAACTGTTTTTAGCCGGGTAATAGCCAGAAGCAGGTTACCAGGCGAAAGAGGTTGGTTGCAGTGTTTCACCCTCCAGAGAATGATGGGGGAAGACAGATATTGCGCCAGTTCTTCTCCAGCAGCAAGGATTAGCCGTATGTCGTCCTCCATGCCCTGGTACGACATTTCAGTTCCCTGTATCTGTTTCTGCTGTATCCGTGGTTTTTTGGTTGCGGCTGGTAGTGAGATACCAGGTGGTGATCGTTCCCAGCCGGTCGCTGGTATCAAAGAGCGGACCCATCGTCACGCCCAGTATCTGCTCTGAAACCGCGTAGTTGTATACCGGGTAATAGAGCGGTAGAGCCGGTAATTCTTCCGCGAAGATCGCCTGGAAATTATGGTAGAGACGGGTTCGCTCACCCAGGTCAGTGGTCACGCGCGCCTGCTCGATCGTATCGCTTGCCAGGCGATTGTTCCACTGGGAGTAATTCTGCCCATTTTCCGCCTGCCCCAAGTCCCAAAACGGGTAGGGGTCAGGGTCAGGCGTGCGGCTTAAGTTCAAGTCGACCAGAGCTGCCTGGTAAGACCTCGGTTCTAGTTTTTCAGCAACGAACACATCTGGGGGTACGCCCTCCAGTGTAACGTTCACCCCCAAGGCTTGCCAGTTGTTGGCGATTAACTGTGCTATTCCAAGGTGCAGGTCATCATCTGGATAAGACAGCACAAAAGATAGCGGAACCTCTTCTTTTGCCCTGGTGGTATTGTTTTCACCAGCGATCACGTAACCCGCGTTCTTGAGGGTTTCGGCTGCCAATTGCGGGTCATAACCGATTTCAGCAATACTCTCGTTGTGAGCCCAAGTTCCAGGGAGGATAACGCTATTCGCCACAATCGCCTGCCCGTTGAACATCTGCGAGATGATCGCCTGGCGATTCAAACCCAGCATCAACGCTTTGCGCACCTCTATCTCCTTGAAAAACGGGACGCCTGGGTCATTTAGATTCAATAACACCAAGCTGATGCGCGGTAAGCGTCCTGTATAAATACGAAGATCCTCGTTCGCAAGCGCTTGCGGCAACAGGCCTGTGGGAACTTCACTGATGCCCTGCACGGCACCCTGAACGTATGCCTGATAGGCGCTTGATGCGTCAGGATAATAACGGAAAACGATCTCTTGCAAATAGGGTCGTCCACCGGCATAGTCTTCATTTGCCAGAAGTCGAATGCCGCTCACTGTTGACCCCTCCATCAGCAGTTCACCAAAGCGGTACGGGCCGCTGCCTACCGGTTGAAGGTTGATGGCGGATGCGGCAATTTCGTTGATATCCATGCCAGCAAAAAGGTGCTGTGGCAACACGCCAAAGGTCAGATAGTCCATAAAAGGCGCGTAGGCTTCCGGAAGTTTTAATTGCATATGCTGGTCATCGAAGAGATACACTTCTATCGAATCCCATAATTTGCGTATATCTTCCGGAATATAGACACCTCCTGTTCTGAGCAATTCGATGGTGAACAAAACATCTTTGGTGGTCAGCTTCTCGCCGTCATGCCAAACCAGCCCTGGTTTTAGCGAGATGTTATACAGTATCCCATCCTGAGAAATCCCGATCGTTTCGGCCAGGTCAGGAGCGGGAATACCTCTTGAGTCAAATTTCACCAGGCCAGAGAAAATCAGTTTATCTACATCTCTATCCACACTATTGGTACTATCCAGCAGCGGGTTCATGCGCTGGGGGTATCCAATCAGGGCCTCAGTGTAAACCCCTCCTTGCGCCGGTTGTGGAGTGTTCACTTCTCCCAGCCCGCCACGCTTTTCTAAAAGCAAGAGAGTTCCAACCACCAGACCGGTCAGAAAGAGAATTAGTAATTGCCAGCGATATTTTTTCATAAGGTTTATATAAAATGGCGACTCACCTTTCTTCAAGGTTAGTCGCCTCGAATTTCCAGGTATCGGACTATTCCTTGAATAACCCGGTATTACCCCTGAATCAGGACAGCTGTGAAGGTCAGAATAAAGAATAAGCCACTGAGTACGATTGTGACCCAGAATAAGGTTTTCTCAATACCTCTGCGGGCGGTGAAAATTCCACCAGAGTCCTGCCCGGTCAATCCTCCTAATCCCACACCTTTATTCTGCAGGATCACACTCGCTATCAAAGCTATTGACGTTATAATTAGCGCGATGTCAATGTAGAGTTCCACAAGATACCTCCTGAAATTTGAAACATCGAAGATTATACCGTTCATAACCGGAAAAAGTCAACCTAATGGAAGATATCAAATGCAACCTGCACATCCATTCCATCTACTCTGATGGGACAGGTGATTACACTCAAATTGCCGATGAAGCACTGGAAGCCGGTCTGGATGTGGTGATCATCACCGATCATAATGTGTTTGTAAAAGGGATGGAGAAATATTACGAGAAGAACGGGAAACGCCTTTTACTGCTGACAGGGGAAGAAGTACACAACCAGAACCGGATGCCGCAAAAAGACCATTTACTGGTGCTGGGATGCCGGCATGAGATGGCGCAGCATGCCTATGAACCGCAGCGGTTGATCAATAAGATCTCACAGGATGGCGGCTTATCCTTTATCGCCCATCCTTACGAATATGACCTGCCAATGTTTAAAGAGACCGACATCACGTGGGAATCCTGGGGAGTCGAGGGGTTTACCGGGTTGGAATTATGGAATGGATTCAGCGAGTTCAAGACCGTTGCACGCACATTTCCACGTGTCTTGCTGTATGCATTCGCGCCTGAACTCATCCCTCATCGACCGCTGCCTCAGGCACTCGCCAGGTGGGATGAACTCCTCGCAGCCGGGAAAAAAGTGGTGGCTGTCGCCGGGTCTGACTCGCACGCGCTGCATTACCGGTTCAAATTCATCAGAAAAGTGATTTTTCCATATCACTACCATTTCACCTCCCTCAATAATCACCTCCTCCTTCCTGCGCCTTTCAGCGGCGATCTTGGTAAAGATAAGCAGGAAGTTTATAAAGCGCTTGCTAACGGCGCCGGTTATATCTGCCTGGACCGCGCTGGTCAATCGCAGGGTTTTACTTTTTCGGCAGAAAATGGAGAGACCAAAGTGGGAATGGGTGAAGAGCTCAACCTTGATCCCGGGGCGACCATTCGGGTCAGTTTACCCAGAAAGGCTTTCATTCGTTTGATCTATAATGGCAAGCTTCTTGAAGAAAGAGATGATCACAACCTCCTCGTGAAAACCATCGATCAACCTGGAGCTTATAGAGTCGAAGTCTACCTTGACCACCTGGGAAGGGAGCGGGGTTGGATCTTTAGCAACCCGATCTATGTGAAAAGAAGGTCGTTGTTGACCGAAGTAAACAGAGCAACTGACGCCGGGTAAATTAAGGGAGGAATTTTAATGATCGCCTTGCCCGCGATCCCTGCGAACAGCGGTGGATAAACTTGACTGTCGTGGTTATAATCAAACAATATGAGTCAATTAGATAAGATCGAAAAACGCATTCGCGACATATTTGAGAAGAGCCCTTCGCTTCTGCCTTGGGCAGGAAAGGATGACCTGCTGTTAAAACACCTCTGCGAAGCGCTCCAGGATCTTTTCGTTCATGAAACCCCTCGGGAATACTTCCATCCCAGCTTTCAATTCTTCCTTAACCCGCGAACCGCAGAGCGCTGGAAGGCGCAGAATAACTGGGAAGCCAATCTGGCGAATCTACTCATTACCTCGGCTGTCGAGTTCGGATTCCGAATTGTTACGCAACCTGAAATAATACTGATGCCGGATCCATCCGTAGAAATCGAAGAGATAAAAATCTCCTTGCAGGATCTGCCGCTACCGGATGGGGGGGAAACCGGGATCATTTCACTCTCGGCGATCACCAACAACCTCGTACCTGCCCCTAACAAACCAACCCTTATCCTCCAGGGAGACAGGACTATTACCTTGATTCAACCCGTGATCAATATCGGCAGGAAAACCAGCAACCAGATCGTCATCAACGACCTGCGGGTCTCCCGTGTGCATGCGCAACTGCGCAAGGTAAAAGAGGATTACATGATCTTTGATGTCGGGTCAACAGGAGGAACTTACATCAATTCAAACAGGATCGACAGTCACATACTGCGACCTGGTGATGTGATCTCCCTGGCCGGGTTTACGATGATCTACACCCTTGATCAGCTGCCTGTTGAGGAAACCCAAAAAGGCATCACGTCTGAAATCAAGAATTCTGAAGAAAAAAAGGAGGATTGATGCTGGCTATCCTCATCCTAATACTTCGTGTGCTGCTGCTCCTCGCCCTCTTGTCATTCCTGGCATGGGCTGTGTACACGTTATGGCGGGAGTTGAAATTCCATACTGAAAGCCTGGCAGCCAAAAAAATCCCATGGATATCCGTCTTCAGCGAACAGGAATCTGCCGATCAGAAGCAGATCTTTACCAAACCTGAATTACGGATCGGCCGTGACCCCTCTTGTGAAATCCGCCTTGATGATGATACTGTTTCCACTCAACACGCGCGGTTATCATATCGGAACAAGCAATGGTGGATAGAGGATCTTTTATCAACCAATGGCACCTTCCTCAATGATGAACGGGTAGAAACACCAACCATTCTTATCAATGAAGACGAGATCAGAGTAGGCAAGGTTCTTCTGATCGTCGAAATTCAACCGCTTGTGTAATCAACAAGGAGAGACGATGCAACCAAAACCTGTGTTAGGTGTGATCGGTGGGTCAGGTTTATACGATTTTCCATCACTTGAAGATGTGCAACAGATCAACCCCTCCACCCCTTTTGGATATCCCAGCGCGCCCGTCGTGATGGGCAAACTCAACGGAAAGCTGGTGGCGTTTCTCGCCAGGCACGGCATTGGTCACACGATTTCCCCTTCTTATGTGAATTATCGCGCCAATATTTACGCACTCAAAACGCTTGGGGTGGAGCGCATCGTCGGTGTCAGCGCATGTGGGTCGCTGCGCGAAGATTTCGCACCGGGTAATATTGTCATACCCGATCAGCTCTTTGATCACACACACAAACGGGCGCGTTCATTTTTTGATGAGGGACTGGTTGTTCACATAAGCTCTGCGGATCCTTTCTGCCCTGAACTCTCCACTCTGCTGCATCAGGCAGTTTCCACCGCTGATTGCACCGTGCATAAAGGTGGTGCGATGATCACAATCGAGGGTCCGCGGTTTTCCACAAAAACAGAATCCAATGTTTACCGCTCCTGGGGTCTATCTCTCATCGGAATGACCACCTCACCTGAAGCCTTTCTTGCACGTGAAGCCGAAATATGTTATTCAGTCATGGCTCATGTGACCGACTATGATGTATGGCACATGACCGAAGAGGCTGTAAGTGTTGAAATGGTCGTAAAAACACTCATCCGCAATACAGAAATTGCCCAACGCAGCATCTCCACTCTGGTTGATCAATTGCCTGAAAAAACCGACTGCAGCTGTAATCACGCTCTCGAAAACGCGATCATCACCAACCGATCGTCCATCCAAACCCCCACCCAGGAAAAACTGGATCTACTGATTGGCAAGTATCTCAAGTGAAACTGCTCTATTCAGAAAACCTTCCATCGAAAAGTAATATTCAGACCAGGCTGATGTTATTGGTATTGGTTTTCATTTTCCTTAATAGTCTCATATTAACCTTCGCCCCGGCAGTCAGACTGCATACCTGGCACGCGAACCTTAATTGGCAACACTGGATTGGTTTTGTTGTATGGCTGGCCGGATACACAGTTCTTTATTTCCAGATGAATAAATACCTGCCTGAGCGTGATCCGTATCTTCTGCCGATCATCGCTTTGTTGAACGGCTGGGGTCTCATGATGATCTACCGCCTGTCCACCAACTTCGGCATCAGGCAGACGATCTGGACTGCGTTAGCCATAATCGGAGTCATCGCAGCCCTCAGGTACAAGAACCTCCTCCCCACCTTAAGGCGGTACAAATACGTCTGGCTTGTAAGCGGTCTGCTGCTCACCCTGCTTACCTTCATAATTGGCACATACCCCGGAGGCGATGGACCTGGTTTATGGCTGAACCTCGGGAGCGTTTATATTCAGCCGTCTGAGATTCTAAAGCTCCTCCTTATCGTCTACCTTTCAGCTTATCTCGCTGATACATTCCAGGCGCGCTTGCGGCTGGGACAGTTATTAACCCCCACATTGATCCTGATCGCGGTGGCGGTTCTTATCCTGGTTGCCCAACGTGACCTGGGTACCGCGACCCTCTTCATCATCCTTTACACAATAGTTGTTTACCTTGCCTCCGGCAAACGCCGCGTTTTATTGATCAGCTTCATTATTGTGATAGCTGCCTTGATCGCCGGATACCTGGTTTTCGATGTGATCCAGCTGCGCATTGAAGCCTGGCTCAACCCCTGGCAGGATGCCCGTGACCGTTCATACCAGATCGTTCAATCCCTGATCGCCGTGGCCAACGGCGGAATACTAGGCCGTGGTCTGGGTCTTGGCAGCCCCGGTGTGATCCCGGTGGCACATTCAGATTTCATATTCCCCGCCATTCTTGAAGAATTCGGCATCGCGGGCGGGATTGGTCTGGTCATGATTCTCGCGCTCTTCACGATTCGCGGTCTGTCCATTGCTCTTCGGGCTTCCAACCAGTTCCAGCGATTTTTGGCAGCCGGGCTCACTGCATTCATCGCCACACAATCCATTCTCATCATGGGCGGAACCATCCGCCTGCTCCCACTTACCGGGGTTACACTGCCCTTCATCTCGTATGGAGGGACTTCACTGGTGGTCTCCATGGCATCCGGGCTGCTTTTAATGGTCATCAGCAACCAACCGCAAGACCAGGCTGCCCCGATTGAAAGAACCCGGCCGTATATGCTGGTTGGAGCTTTGATCCTGCTCGGTTTTACCGCCATCGCAGTTCTCGGGTCCTACTGGGGATTTGTCCGCTCTAGATCTCTGCTGAGCCGGGGCGACAATCCCCGCCGTGCGATATCCGATAGGTACGTCTATCGGGGTATTATCCTGGATCGAAATAACCAACCCCTCACTGCAAATTCAGGCGAAGCTGGCGGTTTTTTACGCAAAACAATATATCCACCATTGAGCGCAGTCATCGGGTATAGTGACCCGAACTACGGTCAAACGGGTATCGAATATAAGATGGATGGATACCTGCGCGGCATCACCACCAACTCAGCTTTCGCGGTAGATTCACTGCGCATGCTTTACGGGCAGGACCCGGAAGGATTTGACCTCAGGCTCAGCCTGGATCTGCCTCTGCAGCAGGTATCAGATCGCTTATTAGCCTCCTACACTGGCGCCGTGGTCCTCATGAATGCAGACAGTGGTGAAATAATGGTCATGTCGACCTCGCCCACATTTGATGCCAATCAATTGGAAGAAAAATGGCAAACCTGGATGGAGGACGAGAACGCACCACTGCTCAACCGGGCTACCCAGGCGCTTTACCCGCCCGGCAGCGTGACTGGCGGGATCATCCTGGCGCGTTTCCTCTCTGAATATACCCCTTCCACTACTGTCCCCGCGTATCCCTGGACCACCGTGACAGGTGATCTGAATTATTGCGCCATTCAACCGGGATCCGATCCGGGTTGGGGCGAACTGGTTTCCTGCGGTTGTGTGAGAGCGCTCAGCACGATCAGCCGCTCATCGCTTCTCACTGATACGCTTGAATTATACGAAGAAGCTGGTTTGTACCAGGATGTGGAGCTACCTCTGGAATCAAGCAGTGCCGTGCGCCCTGAAGTGATTGCGGGTCATTCAGACCTCTACTCCGGCAGTGCCGGCATCCTGCTCTCTCCGGTTCAGGTTGCCGTTGCTGCCGCGTCCCTATCCAACAGCGGCAGGGTTGTATCTCCTCACATTGCCATCGCGTATTCTCCAAACCATAATGATTGGAACCTGATCGAACAAGGCAGCGAGCCGGTGATTTTGTCAGATTTTGAACCTGAAGTGGCTGCCAACATGCTCACCTCTGGTGACTTTCCCGGCTGGGAGATCACCACCCGCGCCTTTTATAAAGATGCTGCCATCTCCTGGTATGTGGCGGGTACTCCCTCCGATTGGTACGGCACACCCTTGACCATTGTTGTCGCGCTAGAAAACACCGATCCGATCCAGGCAAGGGTAATTGGGCGGAAGATCTTCCTCGAAGCCACAGCTTCCCTCGCTGAATAGAAAAAAGCTGGCAGAAAATTCTGCCAGCCTAAACTGAATTTTTGGTCGCTAGAAAATTATCCGGATGAAATGCCGTTTGCCAACCTGAAGCACGCCCTCCTGCGGGATTCTGGCTGCAGGGTCATCGATCACGACTGCCTCAAACCTGACACCTTTTTGCTCGATCAAGCGCCTGGCTTCACTCTTACTTTGTACCAGGTTCGTCAATAAGAGGATTTCCAATATCGAGTTCGAAGGTGATACTTTGAACGCCGGGATATCTTCAGGGATTGCGCCTTTTTGGAAGGTTTCAACAAAAGCTTTTTCGGCTTTTTGAGCTTCTTCGCCGCCATAAAAAGCTGTTGCGATTTCTCTCGCCAGGCGCATCTTGGCATCACGCGGATGTATTACACCGCTTTGCACACCATTTTCGATCGCAGCGATCTCAGGAGGGGTCAGAGGAGTCACCAGTTTGTAGTACACAGCCATGGCGCTATCCGGGATGCTCATTACTTTACCGTACATATCCACCGCGTCTGTGCTGATGGGTACGTGGTTGCCCAGTGACTTGCTCATCTTCACCACACCGTCCGTTCCCGGCAGGATACCCAGGATGATGGCGATGTTCGGCTGTGCTCCGAGAAATTCCATGATCTTGCGGGACGCGGTCATGATGTTGAACAGCTGGTCCGTCCCGCCTACCTGGACATCCGCCTTGAGTGTGAACGCATCGTAACCCTGCATCAGGGAATAGAAGGTTTCGTGCAGGTAAACCGGATCACCCTTGTCCCAACGCAGCTTAAAGTTCTCGCGCGTCAAAAACTGCTGCAGAGTGAAGTTCGAAGCCAGCCTGATCAGATCCGCGAAGCTGAGCTCAGAAAGCCACTCCGCGTTGTAGCGTATGTGGGTTTTTCCCTCTTCCATGATACGGAAAGCCTGTTCTGCGTAGGTTCGGGCGTTTGCGGCCACTTCTTCAGGCGTGAGCTGTGGACGTAATTTATCCTTATCAGAAGGGTCACCAATCAGTGATGTGTAGTTGCCGATAACAAAAGTGACATCATGTCCCAATTCCTGGAACTGCCGGAGTTTACGCATCGGGACCGTGTGCCCGAGATGCAGATCAGCTTTGGTGGGGTCAAAGCCGCAATAAACACGCAGCACTCTTCCTTCCTTTTGGCAGGTGTGCAGCCGGTTGCGCAGCTCATCCGCCATTTTCTGTTTCAATGTTTCGTCGCCATATTCTGTGCCCTGCATCAGATATTCGACCTGTTCATTGATGTTCATTGCGGCCTCCTTTTTGAGATTTTTGATGGCTTATTATACCAGTAGCCAAAACACGCTGCTCATTAATGATATTTTTACTATTTCATGTCAAATCATTATGCCTACGCGAATGTGAATTAGGCGATTAATGGCATGCTATAATAACGCATATTATCTTATGGAAAATCCTGTTCTTGTTCTTAATTCCAACTTCGAGCCGATCAACGTGTGTGGATTTCAGCGGGCGGTCGGTTTGATGCTCACCGATAAGGCCACGCTCATCCTTAACGGCCGCGGATGGATCCACACCACCCGCAACTCGTTTCCAATTCCATCTGTGATTCGCTTATCCCGAATGGTTCACCCCCCTCGCCCCAAAGTAGCGCTTTCACGGCGCGAAATCTTTCGGCGTGACCATTTCAACTGCCAGTACTGCGGAAAATCCACTCCCATGCTCACAGTAGACCATGTCGTCCCCAAACACCTCGGCGGTTCGCACGGCTGGTCGAACCTGGTCACGGCCTGCTCCTATTGCAATCATAAAAAAGGAGGGCGTTCGCTGTCAGAAAGCGGCATGTCATTATTAAAACAACCAAAGGAACCGCCGCAATCCGCCCACTATATATTTGCCCGCTATCTGCCTGAAAATGCTGAGTGGAGTGAATTCCTGGAAGGCTGGTAATCTCAGACCTGCATCATATCCTTCGCCAAAACAACCTCACCCTTGAACTCGACCCGGGCATCCGCCAGCAACAATTCCTCATCAATACGATTATCATAATGAATTAGCACCAGCTTCTTCACCCCGGCTTTCGCTGCAAGCTCCCCGGCCTGGGCGGGTGATGTGTGTCCTTTTGAATTTCCAGCAGCTTCCTGCAGCAGCGCATCCGCCTGGTTGGCCAGTTTCATCAGGTTTTCACAGGGTTCAGTATCACAGGAATAGGCAACGATCCGTTTCCCATTAAAATCCATTCTTAAACCAATTGTCGGTACCAGGTGCAGCACAGGTAATGCGCTGATAAAAAGGTCGCCAGTGATGAAATCCTTTTTGCCTTCGTCAGGAATGACGGAAAAATTCACCTGGAACATCCCCTTCCAATCCTGCCAGTTGAAGAGCTCAAGTAGAGACTTGGCTTTGTTCAGCGTTACTTCAAGACCGTGAATGGTCAACGGTGTTTCCCGTTTTTCCAGCCACATGTCCATGATCAACAGCGGCAGGCTGCCCACGTGATCAGCGTGGAAATGTGTCAATATGAGGTCATTGACCTTGTTTATGTGTGAACCTGCGGCTGCCACCTTTGCCACCGGGTTATCTCCGCAGTCCACCATTACCGTGCTTGTCCCGGTTTCGATCAGCAGGTGGGTGTTGTCCTGCCCGATTTTGGGCACGGCATTTGCAGATCCAAGGATTGTGACACGATCCATTTATTTTATCCCTTGATTTAATTACTGGGTTTGAGAAGTTGTCACCGCTGAATGCTTCCTGGGCAGATGCCGCAAGATCAGCGTAATAGCCGCCGACACGGCGATGACCGCCATCACCAGCTGGTTGCTGTTGATCCCTGCGATGGGCGAATAAACAATGCGGATAAATTCCAGCAGAAACCTGCCCACCGGGTAAATGATCAGGTACACCAGGAAAACATCCCCGTGTTTCAATTTTCCTTCAAACTTGCGTGCGATCCACAATAACACCAGCATATTGAGGATGTTCCAGATAAACTCGTATAGAAAGGTCGGGTGGTAGCGTTCCACATTGGCGTATTGCGGCAGCCGGTGCGCCTCATCGATCTTGATTGCCCACGGGAGATTCGAGGGCAGGCCGTATACCTCCTGGTTGAAGAAGTTGCCCCATCTGCCGATCGCCTGTCCCAATGCCAGTCCAGGAGCCACTACATCCAGCAATTGTGAGAATTTGAGCTTCTTTTTCCTGCAATAAAGCCATAAAGCCAGCACACCCGCCATCACCGCGCCCGGGATTCCTAATCCGCCGTTGCGGATATTCAGGATCTCGATGGGGCGGAGAAAGTAAGGGTTTTTACCATCGATCAGCAGGGTGGAATCAGGCGTCAATACATGCCAAATACGTGCGCCTATGATCCCTGCGATCAATACCCAAGGCAGGAGGTCCCAGATAATATCCTTATCCAATCCCCGCCGGCGTAATTCCCGTGAAGCCAGCGCGGCCCCCAGTAAAGCTCCTGCAATGATGATCAGCGCGTAAAAATAGATCTTGATCCCGAATATTGTGAAACCGTTAACCATTTTTTCCTCTTTTAAGAACCGGTATTGGTGTCAGCTTTCGACTGTTTATGAACAAATATCATCCTTTGGATTGCGGTGAAGTTAGCCCCGATGGCAATGATCCACAAAGCCGCGATCGGTAATTGCACGATCAGGAAAATCACCATCACGATCATGCGCTCAACACGGGTAAGCAGCCCAACCTTGGCTGAAAATCCCAGCGATTCAGCCCGCGCCTTGGTGTAAGAAACCATCAGGCTGCCGGCCGCTGCGATGAATACCAGCAGGCAGGCTGTAAGATTCTGCTGCTGCGCGTAATAAAAAAGCAATCCCAGCAACCCAACCAATTCTGAGTAGCGGTCGGTTACAGAATCGATGAACCCGCCGAATTTGGTGGGTTCACCTTTCAACCTGGCCATCGATCCATCGATCACATCCAGTGGCGCTCCCACCAGCAGGATGAGTCCGGCGACGAGAAAACGACCGCTCGCGGCAAAGTATGCCGTCAGCACCGCCAGCAGGAATCCAATAGCGGTGATCATGTTCGGATTCAATCCGATCTTGAGAAAAAAACCCGCGATCGGGTCGATGACCCCTTTAAAGAATTTCCTCAGATATCCTTCCAGCGACCAGGTGCTTTTTTCCGATCGATCAGTCTTCGTTTCTCTCATTTTCTAAATCATCCTTGGAGGGGAATTGTACTATAGACTCACTTCCAGACCACCCTTGAAAACCCTATTCATCTTCATCTACAATGTCACTCTCTTCTTGGCTGAAATCGAGAACTTCCCGCTCTTTACCGCTGCCCACTGCTGGACCGATCACGCCCATTCCTTCCAGTTCATCGATCAGTCGCGCAGCCCGCGGAAAACCGATGCGCAGTCGCCTCTGCAGCAATGAAGTTGAGGCTTTTCCGGCTTCACGTACAACAGTCGTCGCCCGCTGCAGTAATGCGTCTACATCACTGTTCTCCTGGTTGTCAATCAATTCCTCCCACGGTGGGGTTTCTTCTTCTGCAATCACTACCGATTGCCAGTAATCGATGATCTTTTCGATTTCGTTATCACTCACGATAATCCCCTGCAAGCGCTGCAGCCCGGAGCGCGCCGGATCCAGGAAAAGCATGTCGCCCTTGCCCAGCAGTGTTTCTGCCCCATTTGCATCAAGGATGACGCGCGAATCCACAGCCGATGCCATGGCAAAAGAGATGCGGGCGGGAAAGTTGGCTTTGATCAATCCGGTCACAACATCCGTGCTTGGCCTCTGCGTGGCGACCACCAGGTGAATTCCGGTTGCGCGTGCCATCTGCGCCAGCCTGATCAGGCTGTGTTCAGTCTGGTCCGGTGCGCTCATCATCAGGTCAGCCAGTTCATCAATAAAGATCACGATCCGGGGCAGGGCGGGTTTTTTCTTTTGCAGCATTTTCTGGTTGTACGTCTCCAGGTTGCGGGCGCGCACCTCTGCCATCAGGCGGTAACGTGAATCCATTTCCATTTGCGCCCATCGCAGCACCGCCAGCATGCGCTCGATCTCGGTTTCTACTTTTCCCATCAGGTGCGGAAGTCCATTGAAACGTACCAGTTCAACCATTTTTGGATCCAACATCACGAGGCGCAGGCTTTCAGGGGTGTTGTTCATTACCAGGCAGGCTGCCAGCGCTGTGACGCAGACCGATTTCCCCGAATTGGTTGTTCCTGCGATTAACAAGTGAGGTAATTTCTCAAGATCCGCCTGTACAGGTTCTCCAGAAACATCGCGGCCCAACGCGAGCAGCAGCGGAGATTTCTTTTTTCTGAAAGTTTCAGATTCCAAAACCGGTCGCAGGCGCACAAACGCGTTATCTTCGTTGGGGATCTCAATCCCGACATAAGATCGCCCCGGCACCGGGGTCTCAATCCTCAGCCTGTGCGCTGAAAGTGCCAATGCCAGGTCGCGTTGCAGGTTCGAGATTTTTGACACTTTTACTTTCTGATGTGACACCACACCATCCGTGCCAGTCCGTTCGATGTATCCCGGTTCCACGGCGTACTGCGTAACAGTTGGTCCGACTCTGAAACCGAGTACTTTGACCGGTACACCAAATTCCGCGAGTTTTTCCTCAATAAGCCGCGCATTGTCTTTGATCAGCACCTGGTCCGGGGGAATGATTTGATCCTCAAGCAGCAGGTGCAATGGAGGAAGCCCGGTATCACGCCAGCTAACCAGCGGTGTCTTTTGGAGTTTTTCCGGTTTGGACCTGGCGGGCGGCCGGTCGGGTTCGGATCTTCTTTTACTGTCAACTTTCGTAGGCGGAACGGTTGATCGCTTAGATGTCGGTCTTACCGCGCCCCGGCTCCAGTTCCTGGCTTTTTCCAGTAATCGCACGAAGAAACCAGTCGCGAGCCCGGCGAACACGAAGAACATCACCAGGTAAAAAATCAAGGTGAGAGGTTTGGAAATCAGCGGGATCAGGAGTTGCGCCAGTCCCCAGCCAAAGGTTCCTCCATCCATCCCTTCATACGCGCGGTCTAGCGATACATTTCCAGTGAATGCCAATAACGGCAGGGTCACGAGGAGCAGACCCTCTATTGCCATAACCTTGCCGAAGGATAAAGGAAAACGCTTGCCGGCCCCGTGACGGAAAACACTGATGCCGATAAATATCAGTACCAGTACGAGCAGGAAACTTCCCAACCCAAACGCCCGCCTGATGAGTGTGATCCAGGAATTAATCAGCGTCCCCCGGCTCAATCCGAGCAAACCCAACATGGTCAATATGGCAAGAAGGATTAGAAAAGTCCCGAGCAGGTCCCATCCAAATTGACGGAAATGCCTGAGAACTTTATCTACACGCTCAACCAGCGGAGTGTGTATGGTCGATTCTGGGGTTTGCCTCGAGGGTGTTCTATCCTTTGAACCTGGTTTTGGTGTCATTCTTCACTGATCAATCCCAGTCCAAGCCTGCGCCGGTCTACGTCCACATGCAGAATTTTCACCTGAACTCGTTGACCTGGGTGGTAATGCTCTGTGATGACTTTGTTGCGAAGTTCTTCAGGGAACGATGAGATGTGGATCAAGCCTTCAACCCCCTCATCCAATCGGGCGAAGATACCGAAGCGCATGATAGAAGTCAGCTCAGCAGAAACGATATCACCCGGTTTGTATATTCTCTCCAGCCGGTCCCACGGGTTGGGAGCCAGTCGCTTCATGCTCAACGCGATGCGTGAGTTGGATTCATTCACCTGCAGCACGATGACCTTTACTTTTTCACCGATCTGCAGCACGCTCGCGGGATTCTCCACTCTGCCCCAGGACATCTCAGAAACGTGGATCAATCCCTCAACACCTCCCAGGTCAACGAACGCGCCAAAATCGGTGATGTTGGTGACCACACCGCAAGCGATGGTGCCCTCGCTAAGTCTGGCAAATAACTCCTTGCGTTTTCCCTCTCCAGCCTGCGCAGCTCGTTCAGAAAGGACAATGCGTTCATTCTCGATTTCGCATTCAATAATCTTCAGATAGAGTGATTTCCCCACGTATTCCGCCAGCAGCTGCTGACGCATCTCATCACTCGCGTCAGCCGGGAGGTCGATGAGATGAGAAATGGGTACAAACCCTTGTATTCCAGCTGTCTGTACGAGTAATCCACCCCGGTTATACCCTGTCACTTCGAGAAGAACCACTTCGTCGCGTTCAAAGATCGATTTGACACAATCCCAATCGATCTGACCGGTGTTCCTGGTTTCACAGGGTCTGCAATTAACTTCTTCACTCTCGCGGAAAACCTTTTCTTCATCCGCCAGAACTGAAGCCCACCATCCTTCATCTTTTTCAGTGACTTGTTCTTCCATGTTCTGGTCATGCAAAACGTCGACCACTATTTTCCCTCCCGAGACAATAAACAACAATAATGCTTACCCCGTCTGCTTATTCCTGGCGTTCATCTCCAACTGCACCAGCATGTCAGCGATCTTTTCGATCGCCACTTTCTGTTTCCGGTAGAGATCAGCTTCCGAGACCGCCAATTTTATGGCGATCTCACGCACCTTCTTGCCTTCCAGAAACTTCATATCCAAAATATTATACAATAACCACTCGCCCGTGTACTTTCTTTCGCCATCAGGTTTTAACTGATCAAGCGCAGTTCGCAGCACACTTCGCAAGGCATTGACTTCGTTGTTTTCATGCTCCAACATGGCTGATTTTACAATCTCAAGCCCCATTAAGGGGCTGTCGGTTAACCTGGGTCCCCCCCAGTAATGCGTTAATGCGCCTTTAACCCAGGCGGTCATTTCCTTCTTTTCCATCCAATCGGCATCAATCAGCAGACCTTTCCGGTCGAATCTGCCGGCGGCGCGAAGTTTCTGGATCAGTTCCTCCTGGGGTTCCAGCCTCTCCAGTGTATCAAAAACCTGCTCCAGCATGTTCCTATCGCGCAGGGCTATACCGGCGCGTGCTGCCAGGCGCATTAAGGCTTCGTGGTCTTCAACCTCCAGGTTGGAAATGTCGCTGATCCCCGATACCCCCAGAAAACCCAGCAGTTGTTCTGCCGACCCGTTATTGCCGTTTCTCAAGGGAATCAGAATGTCTGATAGGCATAGAATGAATTTTCCGTCAGTAGTTTCTGCTTTTGCCAGGCAATCTATCTCATCCAGTTGCTGCGGATCAAAAGAAAAACCAGCGGTCTTTTCCACCAGGATCAGCCCATCATCGGTATTCTCCAACAGGTATGCCCCCTCCGCCTGAACCCGGTCATTTACAGCCGCCAGCACCATCTCAATGAACTGCTTCAGGTCGCTGCGTGTAATGATGCGCTCTTCGAGGGTCTGCACAAAACGCAGATCCTGTTCATCACGGTCGTAGATCAACCATCTTTCTACTGACGGGTAGAACAACGTAATGGCGTACTCGCAGACCAACACCGTGACGACCATCACGATCGGCGCCAGGGCATCGTAGGGAGTGCCCAGCGCAACATTGGCGCGTTTCACTATGGTCATCAATCCAAGTGCTAATACCGCTGTAACAGGTCCCCTCAAGGTCCATTTGATCAACCTGCTTTTCACGACCCGGTCAGGCCATGGGACCCCAAAAAACGCAACCGCGTACGCCATGATGAAGATACAGATGTCCAATCCGACAGATACAATCGCAGCCAACAACCAGAAAAATAAAGTCCGTTGGCTGGCAAACGCTGAACTGTACAACAGAAACGGGAATGCTCCCACAACCGGGCCGATCGCGCTTATTGCCAGGTACAGCATCCGTCTTTTGCTGGTCCTTGTCAGCGTCCGTTGATAGGCGCGCCGGAAGTTGATCCATGCGAGCACCAGGATGAGCGCATAGTAAATGGTGAACAACTGGGTAAAAATCGTTGGTGAGTGATGAGGTGCAGGCGGTTGGTCGATCACCAACTCGCCCAGGAACCAGGGCGAGAATAGAAAAATGATCAGGAGGAATGAAAACAGGTATGTCGCCCTGATCGCCCATTTACGGCGCCAGCGTGAAGGCAATCCGGTCGTCGCCAATAACGAGTCAGAAAAATTCAGGTATGTTGCCGGCAGCAGGATGATCCCGATCCATTGCGCCCGCAGCCAGAAATCGATCATGTACGGGTCTTTGCTGGTCACCCCGAACGATTCAGAAGAGAACACGATGACCAGGCACAGCATAATAGCCGCGAACGCCCGCGCCACCCTTTCCTTCAGATTGAATGTCAGGCTGTAAAGCAGCAGCGCAAAAGCAGTGATCGCGATGCCGGCGGTCAGGATCTGGCTTACTGTCCTGGCCACGGCAATGATTTCGTTCATCCAGCTGCTGATCATCGTACCCTTACTTGAGTGTGCTCATGTAGAATAATGCCATGTCGCCATTCATATAATAGTTATCGACCATTCCGGCATAGCCAAAGCGCAGCTTTCTGGCAAGTTCTATCATGGCGTGATTTTTCGCCGGCATTTCAAGCACTAGCCGGGTCATACCCCGCCTTTTTACCCAATCCTGTGCTGCAAAGATCAGCGCTGTGGCAATTCCCTGGCGCCGCATCGGTGCGTTAACAACAAGATCGCACACCATGGCGGATTGTTTATCGCTGTCTTCATCAAGCGTAAGGTAGCCTACCAGGTTGCCTTCACACCTGGCGACCAGGAAAAGCAGGTGACGCGTCCAGGTGTCTTTCAATGATTCCGCCCGGCGCGGATAGCTCAGGCGCAATACCCTGGGAAGCTTTACTTCGTTAAGTTCGGCGGCGATGCGGTCCCTTGTGACACTGCTGTCCACCCGCCACACGTGGGTGGTCTCACTGGTATGATCGAACTTTTCCAGCGCTGAAATATCACTTGAAACCGCGGGGCGGATTTCAACTTCTGCCATTTTTTACTCCGATGCTTCAATGATCACCTGTATGACACAGGCAGGTAGCGGGTTGTTCTGATTATCGTTTACAACTAACCGCAGCTCATATTCCCCCGGCACGAGCGCTCTCGTATCCCACGCTCCCCCCAGTGGTTCGTTTACGATTCTTGCGTTGCCGGCCGCGATGGTGGTCCAGGTATCACTCCCTGATGGGGAGTACTCGTATTTATAAAACCCCAGGTTTTCAACATTAACCGTTCCCTTTAATTCTACTCTCCCGTTAATGGTATCGCCGTTTTGGGGATCAGTCCAATCGATCTGGTCAGGAATGCATCCGCGGCTGAAATAGGAGGTAATCGTCGGGATCAGCCCCTCACCGGTGATCACAATCGTTGGAGCAGGGGTAATGGTCGGCGGCTGCTGGGTCAGATCAATGGTCGGGGTTGCCAGCTGCTGCACACCGGGTACTGCAGGTGTGACGAAAGTATTCACCACAAACAAACCGATCACGAGCAGAACGCTGAAGACCAGCACGGTCAATGCCGAGTTGAATTTCTGCTGGGAATGCTCTTTTTCTAAACCGAAAATACTGCTTGACCATTCCCGCCAGGAAAGATAGGTTTTCCGGGCCGAAACCAGGATAATCAGTCCGGCCGCCAGGTAAATGACAACTTCAAACTTTTCCAAAAACCGTAAAATGCTGCTCACAATAATCTGGCCAGTAATAATATTTTCAATAAACTCGTTTTAGTTTACCAACGATTCAACAACACCTCGGATAATTTCCCTTAGTTTTGGCACGATCACCTTTCCGGCTGCCAGTACTTCTTCATGAGTGGTAATTGTGCTGCCATCCAGGTTGGCCTTATTACTGATGCCTGACAATCCCAATACCCGCGTCTTACCGTGACGCGCAACGATGTTCTCAGGCACTGTGGACATCCCAACCGCGTCTGCACCGATGGCCTTAAGGAATCGCAGGTCAGCCGGCGATTCAAAGGATGGCCCCGCCAGGCACACATAGACACCCTCGTGAAGCGTGATCTCGTGCTTTTTGGCTGTTATTCGGGCAGTTGAGATGAACTCCGGGTCATATGGATGGCTCATGTCGGGAAAACGCTCACCAAATTCCGTCATGTTGGGTCCACGCAGCGGATTTAACCCGCTCATACCGATCAGGTTGATCTGGTCGGTCAGAACCATCACATCCCCCGGTACATAATCCGGGTTGATAGCCCCGGCAGCGTTAGTAAGGATGAGATTCCCAACCCCCATTCGCTGCATCACTCTCACCGGGAGTGTGACCCGATCCATTGAATATCCCTCGTAATAATGCACCCGACCCTGCATCACCATCGCCTGAACACCAAAAAGACGGCCAATAACCAGGCGACCGGAGTGCCCTTGGATGGTTGATACCGGCCATTCCGGGATATGATCGAACGGGATGATTGTGGAATCCTGGACTTCTTCAGCCAGGCTTCCTAACCCTGAGCCCAGCACAAGTGCCACGACCGGTTTTTCAAAAATTTTGCTGGTTATGAAACTTGCAGCATGATCTATTTCTTTTATAGTGATAAAAGAATCCATGGTCACCTCAATAATCGAAAAACGATACAGAATACCTTTCTGTATTATATCAGAATGACCTTCAGGATTTACGGGGCGCTTACGACGCCGATAACACCTTGTGGAATGCCTGGATGGTGTAAGCGATGTCTTCTTCAGTGACCCAGTAATGTGTCACCAGGCGGAACCTGCGCCTGGCAACCACGCCTACTTTAACCCCCATCCTCGCCAACTGCGCGGCGACTTCTTCAGTTGTAGCCCTGATTTCATCGCTGAGAGAGGGAAACACCATGTTGCTTTGCGGCATTCCCATTTCAAAAGAGATGCCGGGTATCATCCCCAGCCCTGCTGCCAGGGCTGCCGCCTTATGGTGATCTTCACGTAATCGGTGAGTCATTTTTTCAAGCGCTACAATCCCTGCCGCCGCCAGTACACCAGCCTGGCGCATTCCCCCTCCCAGCATCTTGCGGATGCGTAACCCTTTCCGGATAAACTCCTTCGTTCCGCAAACCACACTGCCCACCGGTGCACACAACCCTTTGCTCAGGCAGAAAGTCACGCTGTCAACATGCTGTGTGAGCACAAGCACCTCGACACCCAGCGCAGCAGCAGCATTGAACACACGCGCGCCGTCAAGGTGCAAATGCAAATTGTATCGGTGTGCCAGTTCAGCGACTTTCCGGGTGTAATCCTCCGTGAGTACGGTGCCTCCACAGCGGTTATGCGTGTTTTCCAGTATGACCATGCGGGTAATAGGGTCGTGAATATCATCCGGCCGGATGGCGTTTTCGATTTCTTCAATAAGCAGGCTGCCATCCGCCTGGTTGGGTAAAGTATTCGCAAAAATGCCGCCCAACGCCGAGATGCCGCCTCCTTCAAAAAGGAAAGTATGCCCAAGGTTCCCCATGATGACCTCATCGCCGCGGGTGCAAACGCTCAACACCGAAAGCAGGTTTCCCATTGTGCCGCTGGGCACGAACAAACCGGCTTCCTTCCCGGTCATTTCTGCCGCCAGTGCCTGCAGCCGGTTGACTGTGGGATCCTCGCCGTATACATCGTCTCCAACCTCCGCGGCTGCCATCACCCTGCGCATTTCCTCAGTAGGTTGAGTGACTGTATCAGAACGTAGATCAATAGATCTCATGTGGATCTCCATTTTAGATTAATTTATCCAGCACTGCCTGCAGTTCAGAGGGCAACGGTGCGCTAAAAGTTCGCGGCTCGTGTTCACCTGGCAGGATGATGCTGATCTTGTAAGCGTGTAAAAAATGCCGCGAAATTTCGAGCGTCGATTTCTTTCGACCATATACCAGGTCGCCAACGATCGGGCACCCCAAAAACGCCATGTGCAACCTGATCTGGTGGGTGCGCCCGGTCAGAGGGTGCGCTTCAATCAGCGTGTGCTGTTCAAATTGCTGCACCGTGCGGTATTCTGTCACCGCTGATCGCCCTCGCCCTTCAGAAACTACCGCCATTTGCTTGCGGTGCGTCATATCCCGGGCAATCGCTGCCTCCACCCTTCCAGCGGGTGTAGGGGGTTTTCCATCCACCAGAGCCAGGTAGGTTTTTTCCACCTTGCGCAATCGGAACTGGTCCTGCAGCCAGCGATGGGCTTGTTCATTTTTAGCGATGATTATCAAACCTGAAGTATCTTTATCCAGGCGGTGAACGATTCCCGGCCGCAGTTCTCCACCGATACCCTGAAGATCGATGAAATTACCCAGTACCGCGTGTACCAAAGTGCCGCTCGAATGCCCGGGCGCCGGGTGCACGACCATCCCGGCTGGCTTATTAACAATCACGAGATCCTCATTTTCAAACAGCGTTTCCAGCGGGATCGCTTCGGGTTCCAGCTTTATTGGCACTGCTTCCGGAATATTGATACTTATACTATCTCCAGCTTCCAGCATCAATCCGGTTTTTTCTGCTTGCAGATCATTCACCGTCACACCGCCCTCTTTTATTATGGCCTGCACCCTGGAACGGGATTGATCAGGGAGGTGCTCCGCCAGGAATTTGTCCAGCCTGTTTTCTTCCCCGCTTTGAACCAAGAACTTGTAAAGCGTGGAACTCAAGAGGTTACCCCCTCATCCATCCGGTTTTGTTCGGATTCGGCCAACCTTACCTTTGCGCGTTTTTCCTGCAGCCAAACACCGATCAGAAGAATGAAAACACCAACTGTGATGCAGGCGTCAGCGATGTTCCAAACCGGGAAGTTGCCAATAGAGATGAAGTCAATGACATGCCCGTACCTGATCCTGTCAATCAGGTTCCCTACCGCACCCCCAAGTTCCATCATCAACGCCAGCCTGATCAACCAGTCCCTCTTCTCGATTTTTGGGTAATAGTAAATGATCCCGAGTGAAACGACAAACGCCAGGCCTATGAAGACCGGGTTCATTCCCTGCAGCATCCCGAAAGCCACCCCCGTGTTGCTCCAATGCACGATCCTGGCGTATGGTGTCAGCCACTCCCATGGCGACCACACACCGCCGTAGGGGATGTTTTTTATCACCAGGCTCTTTGTCAACTGGTCGAACACCACGATTACGGCAGCAACAAGGTACAGCCAGGCGGTTTTTCGGAAAAATATCTTCAATCAGGGCTCCATTCCACGGTGGGTGAATTTTACACCAGAATTGCCATCAATAATTACAGGGCTCCGTTCAGGAGCCCCTTGATTTCAGGCTTTAACGATGCCTACAGTCACCTTCTCCATATCAAATTCATCCGATACAGTAAACGCGCCATCCGGCGCTTCAGCGCTGTGCAGCGCAAGCGTGAGAGTCTCTGTCATGATGTAATCCCGGTAGGTTTCAACAGCCTGGGTGAGCAACGGCGTCGCCGTGTAGTATAGGTTGATGCGGTCGGCAATATCCAGGTCTGCCGCCTTGCGCAGGTCCTGCACCCGGCGCACAAATTCTCGGGCCAACCCTTCCGCGATCAATTCAGGGGTCAGTTCGGTTACCAGCGCAGCCAGGTAGGCGCCTTCCGAGGCTACCGAGTAACCTTCCCTCGCCTGTAGTCTCACTTCTACCTCATCCGGGAGTACATCCACCACTCTGTCAGCAACTTCCACGCGCAGGCTCTCACCTGCGAGAAGTTTGAGCGCGGTGGTTTCCAAATCCATCGCCAAGACCGCTTTGCGGATTTCAGGGAACAGGCTGCCGTGTTTCTGCCCGAGCTGTTTCGGAAGCGGGTTCAATCCATAACTGACCGCTTCTCCCGCGGCATTCAAAAGGCGCACTTTCTTAACATTCAGTTCATCCGCGAGTAACTCCGCGTAAAGCTTAACAACCCTTTCCTCCTCCTGGCTGCCCACTGAGAAAGCCACCTCTGAGAGCGGCTGCCTCACCTTGCGGTTGGCTTTGTTGCGTGCGGCGTGCCCGAGCGAGGTCAATTTCATCACCAGGTCCATCTCTCGATTCAACTGCTCATCTATCACTTCAGCATTAAATTCCTGCCACTGAGAAAGATGTACTGATTCGCCAGCGTTTTTGTCGACTGAACCCACCAGGTTCAAGTAAAGTTCATCCGCTATGAAAGGCATGGTTGGTGCCAGCAGCTTGCTCAACGCCACCAGGCACTCGTACAAAGTGCTGTAAGCCGCGTTCTTATCATCATCACTTTCACTCTTCCAAAAACGTCTTCGTGATCGCCGCAGGTACCAGTTGGAGAGTTGTTCCACGAAGGTTTGCACCGGCCGGGTCGCGCCGAGCACATCATAGTTCTCCAATGCTGCTGTTACATCCCTGATCAGCGCGTGCAGTCTTGACCGCATCCATTGATCGAGAGGACTGTACTCCACCTTAACCTCTGAAGAGGGTGTCCATTTATCCAGGTTGGCGTATGTTACGAAGAAGGAATAGGTATTCCACAGCGTCAGTGTGAAGTTGCGCAGCACCTCGCCCACCAGATCTGCTGAGAAGCGGCGCTCCTGGCCTGGCGGACTTGCGGTGTACAGGTACCAGCGCATGGCATCAGCGCCGTGCTTTTCGATAACAGACCATGGGGCGATCACGTTTTTGCGTGATTTTGACATCTTCTGACCTTCGCCATCCAGGATCAACCCGAGGCAGATGACGTTCTTGAAGCATTTCTCGTCAAATAACAGCGTGCTGATGGCGTGCAGCGAATAGAACCACCCCCTGGTCTGGTCCACTGCCTCGCAGATAAAATCCGCCGGGAACTGGTTTTTAAAGGCGTCAACATTCTCAAATGGATAATGCCACTGGCTCACCGGCATCGAACCTGAATCGAACCACACATCGATCAATTCGGGTACCCGTCGCATCCTGCCGCCGCATTCAGTACAATCCATATGTATTTCATCAACATGCGGGCGATGCAGGTCGGCGTTTGCCAGGTTCCTGCCGGAACGCGCCGACAGGTCCGCGATCGAACCGATACATTCCTGGGTATGGCAGGATTCGCATTCCCACACCGGCAACGGTGTGCCCCAGTAGCGCTCACGCCCCAGCGCCCAATCCACATTGTTTTCCAGCCAGTTGCCGAAACGGCCTCTGCGGATGTGTTCAGGGTACCAGTTGATCTCTTCATTCAATTCAACCATTCGATCCTTGAACTGACTGGTGCGTATGTACCAGGTCGGACGGGCGTAGTACAGAAGGGGTGTGTCGCACCGCCAGCAGAAAGGATAGGTGTGGACATAAGTCCCTTCTTTAAACAGCAGTTCCCGTTCCTTCAGGTTAAGGGTGATCTGCGGATCAGCGTCCTTTACGAAGATCCCTGCCCATGGATGCACTTCGGAGATGAAAGTTCCGTCTTCTGCTACTGTGGTCAGTATTGGCAGGTCATGCTCAAGCGCCACCTGCATATCATCCGCACCAAATGCCGGCGCGATGTGCACCAGCCCGGTACCGTCTTCCGTTGTGACGAAATCACCCAACACCACGTAGTGAGCCTTTTTCTCTGTGGGCAAAAAAGTGAATAGGGGCTGGTAGCGCACGCCTTTCAGGTGCTTGCCTTTGAAGCGGTTCATCACCTTCACCGGTTCTTCTCCAAAGACCTTTTCCACCAGAGTTTCAGCGAGGATCAACTCTTCTGTTGCTCCATCATTTAGCTTGCGCTCCACTGTCACGTAATCGATATCAGCGCCCGCAGCCACCGCCACATTTGCCGGCAAGGTCCACGGTGTTGTCGTCCACACCAGCAGCGATGTGCCTGGAGTATCCACCAGCGGCATTCGCACAAACACTGAAGGATCAGAGGCATCGCGGTAACCCTGCGCCACCTCGTGATCTGAAAGTGGTGTTCCACAGCGGGGGCAATACGGCACCACCTTGTACCCCTGGTAGAGCAGGTTCTTATCCCAGAAACTCTTCAGGATCCACCACACAGATTCGATATATTCGCTGGTGTAAGTGATATAAGCGCTGTCGAGATCGATCCAGTAGCCGATGCGGTCGGTGAGCTTTTCCCATTCCTGGATATACGTGAAGGCAGATTCTCGGCATAGATCGTTGAATTTCCCTATACCGTAATCCTCGATTTGCTGCTTGTTGGTGAACCCAAGTTTTTTCTCAACTTCGATCTCGACCGGAAGCCCGTGAGTATCCCAGCCGCCGCGGCGTGCCACGTGGTACCCGCGCATGGTTTTGTAACGTGGAAAGATGTCTTTAAAGGCGCGGGCCAGTACATGATGCACGCCGGGCTTTCCATTGGCGGTAGGAGGCCCCTCGAAAAAAATATATTCCGGTCCGCCTTCACGCGAACTCAGGCTTTTATGAAAGATGTCATAATTCTGCCAGTGATGCAATATCTTCATTTCCATGTGTGTTATGTCTAGCTTTGGCGATACTGGTTTGAACATTCTTCCTCCGTAAACAAAAATCCCATCCCTGATCAGGGACGGGAGTAAGGGTCCCGCGGTACCACCCTGCTTCTCAATAATGAGCGCTTTGCCAGGTGCATTCTATAGAATAGACCTGATCCAGTATAACGGTCGGATTCCCGGCTCACCTACTTGCGTTCCGCTTTCAGGTCGCAGCTCCGGAAGGATTTTCAGCTCGCTCTCCTGGCCGGCTTTCACCTTTTCCGGTCTCGCTGCAGGTTCTTACGAGCTTACTCGTTTCCATCTCAACTGTTGTTGCAGAAATTATCCCATAAACAAATGAAAATATCAATATACAGGATCCTGCTGCACGACTACCCGATCACCTCGTAGAATAGCGGTAACGGCTCACAGGGTTCAATCTGCCAGCGGCAGGCGGAGATCACGCTCTTCGCAGCTTTCTGCCAGGATTCTTCATCTTTCGCGTGAATCACAAAAATGTCATCGCCCGCTTTTACGAAATCACCCACCTTGTGCTGCACCATGATCCCTACCCTGTGGTCGATATTGTCTTCTTTTTTACCGCGCCCCGCCCCCATCATCACCGAGGCCTCTCCGATCTCTAATGCGTCCACCCGGCTGAGATAGCCGCTGCGAGGGGATTGCACCCCGCGGATGACAGGTGCAGGTGGGAATCGACTCGGATCATCCACATATGCGACATCACCGCCCTGGTTTTTTACCAGTTTCCTTAGCTGCGCCAATCCACTTCCATCGATCAGGGCTTTTTCTGCCATCCTTCGTCCTGTTACCAGGTCTTGCGCTTTCTCACCGATGAGCAGCATGTGTGAAGCCACCACCAGGCAGTGTTCGGTGAAGTCCGCTGGTCCCACTCCCTTGAGCGTATCGATTGCTTCGATAACTTCCAGGGCGTTGCCGACCGCATTTCCAAGCGGCTGATTCATGTCTGAAAGCAGCGCCACTACTTTACGCCCGCTCAGTCTGCCAATGGCCACCATTAACCGAGAAAGCTGCCTGGCTTCCTCAAGATTTTTCATGAAAGCCCCGCTGCCCACTTTTACATCCAGCACAATACCACGCGCCCCGCCAGCGATTTTCTTACTCATCACCGAAGAGGCAATGAGGGGGATCGATTGCACCGTTCCAGTGACATCGCGCAGCGCGTAAAGCTTGCCGTCTGCCGGCGCCAGATCACCACTCTGACCCGCCAGTACCAGGCCTTCATCACGCAAAAGCCTGATGAACTCCTCCTGTGAGAGGTTCGTCCGGAAACCCGGGATGGATTCGATCTTATCCAGCGTTCCCCCCGTGAATCCCAGTCCCCTGCCCGACATTTTTCCTACCGGCAGACCGCAGGCTGAAACGATCGGCTCTACCACGAGTGTGGTTTTGTCACCCACACCTCCAGTGGAGTGTTTATCCACCTCGATGGGTACGATCCCTGAAAGATCAAGCACTTCACCGGAATTCGCGATCGCCAGTGTCAGGTCCGTGGTCTCCTGGTCGCTCATCCCGTTGAGCAGTACCGCCATGGCCCAGGCAGAAACCTGGTAATCAGGGATCTCACCGTTGGCGATACCCCGCACGAAGAACTCGATTTCTTCACGGCTGAGTTCCTGATGGTCTCTTTTTTTGATGATAATATCCACTGCTCTCATGGGCGCTCCACGCTATTTTGAAATGGAAGCTAATTTTACTATAGCCATGAATGAAAAAAGCGCCAGGTCTGATCGGACCTGGCGCGTAATTGAACCACACTTATGGCGTTTTTAGAGCAATGGTCACTTTTCGGTACGGCTCTTCCCCAATGCTCTCTGTGAATACCTGGGGATGGTCGCGCAGCTCCAGGTGAATAATTCGCCTTTCATTCGCAGGCATGGGTTCAAGCGTCTGTTTACGGCCGGTCTGGATGGCCTGGTCGGCCATGCGCCTGCCCAACTGGCGGAGTTGGCGCTCACGCCGGTTTCGATATCCCTGCACATCGATCAGTAAAGGAACCCAGCGTCCCAGCTCTTTGCTGACGATCAACCCGGTGATGTATTGCAGCGCGTTTAAGGTTTCCGACCTTCTACCGATGAGGATGCTGAGATCCTTGCCTTCGATATTCACCAGCACCACACGCTGATCTTTGTCATCCTGGGGTTCAATATAATTCGCAGTTACTTCTGCCTTCACTCGCATCCGTTCAAGCAACTCTACCACCACAGATCTCACAGACTTGACATTCTGCTGGTCTTCTTCGCTCAGGTCGCTCAGATCAATCGCGTTAACAGGCATGGATTCCGGTTCCGATTCTGCCTTATAACCGTCTTCTTCAAAATCAGGTTCATGCTCATCGATCAGGGTTTCAAATGACTTCACCGTCAGACGAACCCGTGATTGTCTGCCGCCTAACCCCAGCAGCCCGCGGGAACCGCCATCAAGGATCTCGATCTCTACCATATCTTCTGTGAGACCCAGCTGCTCGAGGCCTTTTTCAATGGCTTCATCCGGCGTCGGGGCGATCATCTCGAGTGTTGTTTTCTCTGTGCTCATTTTCCACCTCGGGGTTTTTGATTCAGCGTGTTTTCTTTACTTCAGGCTTCTTTTTCCAGAAAGCCAGGTTATCCCAATGCACATTACCCGAAATCGCGTACTGGGCGATTTGCACGAGGTTGGTGACCACAAAATAGAGCGCCAGGCCGGATTGGAGCGACCACGCCAGCCAACCCATCAGCACCGGCATATACAGGTTCATCATTTTGGTCATCATTGCACCTTGGTCAGCTGCGCCCGGCTGCTGCGGGGGTGTCATAATCTTTGTTGAGATGTAAGTGGTGATCACTACGATAATGGCCAGCACAGGGATGCCGAAGTTTAGCCCGGGGATGTTCAATCGTTCCGGCATTCCCATGTCCATCCACAGGAACTTGCTGTTCAAAGGAAGCACCTCTGCGATGCTGAGGAATTTCGGGTAGATGTGCCTGGTCAGGTTGAGCAGATCAAGCGGTCCGGTCGCCATTGTTTGGATCATCGCCTGGTACAGGCCGATAATGATCGGGAACTGGATCAGGGTCGGCAGACAGGACGCCATAGGATTGATCTTTAATTCCTGGTATAGCTTCATCTGTTCCTGGGCGAGTTTCTCTTTGTCTCCCTTATACTTCGTCTGGATCTCGATGTAGCGCTTGTCCTTCTGCAATTCCTGCATCGCCGCCGAGCTCTTGATCTGTTTGGCTGTCAGTGGATAAAGCACAATTCTTGTGAGAATGGTGAAGAGGATCAGCGCGACGCCGAAGTTACCCACAAGCTTTGAGATCCACAATAACAGGTTAATAAATGGTTCGATGATGATCGTATCCCACATGGTTATCCGTCCTTAATTCTTTCCGTCGAAATACCAGTTTTCATTGCCGTTGGTGTCCAGCGCGATCAGTGGTTTCTCGCTTTTGTTCAGGCTCAATACCAGGCGATTACCAAGGCGCTGCAGGTTGGCGTAAACACTGCCGTCAAATGAACGTGTCCACAACCGTTCGCCATCGAACCCGATGAGGATCACTTCGCCGTCTTCATTACCGAAAGCGATGCCTTCATCGAGCAGGGCGCCGGTTCCGACAATGGCGGCGTCAGTTTCTATGTACTGCACGCTCTGACCATCCGCGCTGTTTAATATGTTGATGCGGCCTGATTGGTCGCCAAAATACAATTTTCCCTCATGCAGGATCGGCTGCGACCACACACCGCCGCCCACCTTTTGCTCCCAGATGCGCGAACCGTCTTTTGCATTGAAGGCAAAGAAGGTGCCATCCAGATTGCCCAGGTAAAGCACGCCATCTTCCAGAAGCGGACGGGAAATTGCAGTAGTGTCCAACGCGACCTTCCACTTGAGCGAACCGGTGGCTGCGTCCAACGCGTAAAGGTTCTTATCCATTGATGGGAAATAGATTGCGGTCCCATCAGTGGCAGGTCTGGCCCACAGGGCATGTCCGGCTTTAAAGCTCCACACCAGGTTACCGGAGAGGTCGAGCGCATAAACAGAGTAATCAGTATTTGGAGCGATGATCAGGTCGTCCACCACCACTGGACTGTCAATGTACCGGCCCTCTGCACCCGAAAATTTCCAGGTCTCAACCCCGGTTTTGGCGTTTAAACTGGTCAACTGGTGGGCATAATCCACCACGATCACCTGCTCCCCGATAAGCACAGGTTCAGCGTAGAAAAGCCGCTGCGCTGAAGCCTTTTCGGGGTACTGCCAGGCTACGTTTCCGCTGTCCGAGCGCAGCGCGGTCACCAGGTTCCCGCCGGCGTAATACACGTATTCCTCTGTTAGCAGCACGCCAGACCAGCTGTTGGTTTGACCAGCGCCGGAACAAGCCGTGAGCGTTACCGCCAGCAGGGCAAATAGCAGAATTACACCAAATCGATTTATTTTCATTCTCATCAGAATCCTAAATTCTTAATGTGGTTTTACAACGACAATTGTCAAGGAACCGGGTCAAAACCGCCAGGATTGAATGGATTACAACGCAATACACGCCAGGTGGCCAGGATCGTGCCTTTTATCGCACCATGTTTGTATATTGCCTGGTATCCATAATGTGAACACGACGGGTAAAAGCGGCAGGTATTAGCAGGCAGAGCTGGAGAAACCAACCATTGGTACAATCTGATCAAACCAAGCAGGGGCATGCGGGGGATATTTCGTAATGTAAGAGGAAGATCCCGCAAACGCGGTTCATCCACATGGATGTGCTCATCTTCCTGGATCATGATGGTTTGAGACAATTAATCCTGCTTTTCCCAGCAGTTCCACAACTGCCGATTGTATTTCAATAAACCTGGCTTTTGAAGCCCGCTCACGAGCGATCAGTAAGAAATCAACAGGTTCCTGTAGTTCTGGCATGTATGGAGCGATGATGGCGCGTAATTGACGCTTCACCCGGTTGCGCTCTACAGCACCACCAACTGACCGTGTCGCGATGATCCCTGCCCGTGAATTCTGATCCAATCCTTTTGCGGTAACGATGACTGCAAGCGGGTGCGCGTATGATCTACCTGTGTGGCGCACCCGCTTGAAGTCATTTGCCTGGGTTAATCGGAACTTCCGTTTCACCCGCTGTCCAGTCCGAAAACTTTGGAAACATATTTATGGTATACCAGTTCCGGACGTTAAGAAAAATCACCAGTTGATCTTCTTGACGTGGTTATTCATCGTAACCGTCAGATGATGACGGCCCTTGGCGCGTCTTCTTTTTAATACTTCGCGCCCATCCGCGGTAGCCATGCGTGAGCGAAAGCCATGCACACGAACACGGCGGCGAATTCTCGGTTGGTAGGTCCTCTTGGTCATTCCACTTCCTCTCAATTCATTACAGATAGCTTAAATTCGCAAACTTGGATTATACCTTAACCTCATTAATCGGTCAAAGGTTTTTTCGGGCGCGGCCCTTCAAAAAGCTCGGCCACCTTCCTGGCACCTTCAGCATCAGTTAAAGTTAGCACCTCATCCTCGGCTGCCAATGTGGTCACTCCGCGCGGAATCAGCAGTTCTCCATCCCGAATGATCCCGGCAATGACACAATTTGCCGGTAAGTTCAGGTCCTTGATCATCATGCCCACCGCCGCGGCATCCACAGGTATTTTCTCTTCGACCAGCGAGTACTTCCCGCGCCGGAGTTTCAACAATAACATCATGTCGCCCATCGACATTTCTTCTGCGATCAGGTGAGATAAAATGTCCGCCTGGTTAACAGCGACATCCACGTTGAACTTGCTATTGAACAACCACGCATTGCGCGGGTTATTTACCCTGGCGATGGTCCGGTTCACCTTGTAACGCTCACGCGCCACATAACACAAAGCGAGGTTTTCAGCATCACTGGGAGTTGTGGCCGCGAAGACCTCCGCGTTTTTCATGTCTGCCAGTTCCAGAGTGTGAACATCCAGCGGATTGCCTGCGATGATCGCCTCTGTGGGGATTTCCTTGTGAATTCTTGTGAGAATCTCTTTCCGATACTCGATCAGGTGCACCTTATGACCTGCACTGATCAACGCCTTGGCAAGTTGGGCACCGGTCCGTCCGCCGCCCGCGATCACAACAAACATCTTACGCCTCCTGTCTTTCTCTGAGGTTTCTGCGCGTATCCGTGATTCCTTCAAACGTGGCTGCAACCGTTAATATATCGCCAGCTTTTATGACTGTTTCCTGTTCGGGCAGGAACGCGCTGCCGGCTCTGGTAATCGCCAGCCATTTGCATTCGCCGCAGGTGACCAGGTCGCTTACGGTCTTGCCGTCCCATGAGGTTGGGATTTTTATCTCGTATATTTCGACTTCCCCGTTCCCCGCTGAAAAGACCGTCCTTCCTTCCGCATCGATCAGCAGTTCTTCAATTCTCTGCGCTCCCCAGCTGGTGGAACTGATCACCTGGATATTGAAGGATTCAAAGATCGGGCGTAAGTTCGGATCGTAATTCCTGGCGACCACATTTTGCACATTGAACTCGGTTTTCGCGATGTGACTCACCACAACGTTTAGCGTATCGTTATTGGTAACCGCTGCCAATGCATCGCAATTCTGGATACCAGCGCGCAGCAGCACATCCTGATTCATCGCGTCGCCTTCCTGAGTTTTACCCTCAAAATCTGACGGCAGGTTATTGAAGGAGCTCACATTATCATCGATCACAGAAACCTGGTGTCCTCTTTTGTACAGGCTGTAAGCGAGCTCTGCCCCGATCCTTCCGCATCCAATCACAATGGTTCTCATCTTCTATTCCTTTCAATCTACCAGGTACGGAACTTCCATGACAACAATGTCCTTGCGTGATAACAAAACCTTGCGCAGCATGTCAGCCGTACGGGAGTGCAGCAGGTTGGTGATACCGCGCCGCGGGATGAACTGCGGAACGATGATGCTGATAATTTCGTTGGGTGAACGGTTCTTGTCGATTTCCTCGATGTACTCCAGGAGCGGCTCGATGAACAACCTGAACGGCGATTCGATCACCACCAGCCTGTAACCCTCACCCCACATTTCCCACTTATCCTGCATCCGCCTGGTCTCCAGGGGATCTATGGATACATGGACCGCGGTAATGTCCTCTGAGAGTGTTTTCGCATATCGCAGCGCCGTGAGCGTGCCTTTATGCACGCCGCTTACCAGCAGCAGCACACGCTGATGCACAATGCGGCTTGGAGGAGAAAACTCGTCGAGTGACAGATCCTTTGCGAGGACTCTGTAATGCTTGTGAATGGCCGAAAAAACCAATACCAGCGCAGGGATCAATATGACCACGATGTACGCGCCATCCACGAACTTGGTTATGGCAAAGATGACCATCACCACAAAGGTGATGACCGCACCGAAACCATTGATGAACATTTTGTATTTCCAGCCGTTATCGTGTTTCAGGATTGACCCCCGTTCCTGCACCTCGACTCCCGGGTTCAGCCTGCCGGATTTCCACCAGCGCCGTGCCATACCGGATTGTGAAATGGTGAATGAAAGGAAGACACCAATCGCGTAAAGCGGGATCAACCTGGATACACTTGCCTGGAAGAGAATGATCAGCAGGGATGCCACGATCGCCAGCGCGGCGATTCCCCGTGAATACACCAGGCGGCTCCCGCGATAGGTCAACTGCCTTGGTAGATATCCATCTGCAGCGGCAATCGCGCTTAAACGCGGAAAATCAGCAAAAGCGGTGTTCGCCGCCATCACCAGGATAATGGTGGTAGCAGCGATCGTTCCCAGGTAGAGCAATCCCCTGCCGTCAAATATTGTGCGCGCCAGTTGTGATATAACCGTCTCTTCTTCTGAAGGCATCACGCCAACATGGTTGCCCAGGAACGTAATTGAGAACATCATTGAACCAAGGATAAGTGCCATGATGATCAACGTGGTGCCCGCATTCTTGCTGCGCGGTTCTCTAAACGCCGTGATCCCATCAGAAATCGCCTCAACACCGGTTACTGCAGATGTTCCGCTGGCAAATGCTTTAAGAATGAGAAACAGGGTTACGGGTTGCAGTACTGATTCAGAGAAAACCATGTCCATCGGTGGAGCTTCCACACTTCCCAAGGTTCCGGCGATGAGACGGATGAAGCCCACGATTACATTGATGTACATCATGACAAGGAAAAAATATGTAGGAATGGCGAAGGTAATGCCTGATTCTTTCACACCTCTCAGGTTAATCAGCATGATCAACAGCACAAAACCCACTGCCAGGGGGATCTTGTATGGTTCAACAGGCGGAAAAGCAGAGATCAACTGCGCAACACCGGAAGAAATGGATACAGAGACTGTGAGTATGTAATCAGTCAGCAGTGCTGCAGCAGCGATCTGCGCGGGGATGGCCCCGATGTTATCCCGCGCAACGATAAAGGAACCCCCTCCATTCGGATAGGCGTGAACCGTCTGCTCATAAGAAAAGATAAGTATCGCCAGCAATACACAGATACCGATGGCGATCGGCACCGACAGGTGAAAAGCCGTGACACCAGCGGCAGCCAGGATGATCAGGATTTCCTGCGGAGCGTACGCCACCGAAGACATTGCGTCTGAGGAGAATACCGCCAAACCCAACACTTTACCGATTGTCTGGTGAGGAGCGTCCGCGGTGGAAAGAGGTCTTCCTACAAGAAAACGGCTCCAGTTCCGACCGGGTTTATATTCAGTAGCCCGGCGGAAAACAGTGGAACCGTTACCTTCTTCAATTTTCATCTATTTTTCCATCCAGCTTTCATCAGTACAAAGGCTGGGATTATACTTTTACTTCCTGCTCAGGTCAATCAATAGGAAAAATCATATCATCATTTCAAACAAATTACGGAACAATCCCTGCTTGAGAAGGTTTCTTGTGAATGATAACCCCCTGGTAGGGTAATAACTCGATAACTTTCGGTAACAATCCATCCGCAAAAGAGCGGTTGCTGAAAAGGTTTCTCCCTGCTTCGTACGGCAGGTTCACCCGCTGACTGGTATCACTGAGGTTTAACGCGACGGTTAAATCATCTGTTTCATCCCAACGCCGGTAAACCAGCACTTCTTCGTTTTTGCCGTCAATCTCCTGGTAATCCCCGGTTTGCAGCGCAGAATATTCCTTTCTGAACGTGATCATCCTGCGATAAAAGTTCAGCAAAGAATCAGGTTCTCCATCTTGAGCGGTTACATTCACTCCCGATCGGTAGTTCGGGTTCACTGGCAGCCAGGGCTCTACGCGGGAGGGACAGAAACCTGCGTTGGCGGTATCAGACCACTGCATGGGAGTACGGTTGCGGTCCCGCCCCATCTTCGCTCCGACAAGGACTGATGTTTTCTGATCTGATTGCATCACCTTGCGTTCCAGTTCGGCGTAAAGCAGGCTGAGCGGATCTCTGAACCGGACAGGGTCTTCAATAAGCAGGTCCGACATACCGATCTCCTCGCCATTATATAGAAATGGTGTGCCTTTCAGCGTCAGCAGCAGCATGAGGTGCAGCCTGGCCATAAGAGCATCATTTTTTCCATCACCGTACATCGAATACACGCGCGCTGAATCGTGGTTCCCCAGGGTGTTGCACGGCCAGGCGCCTTTCGGCATGGCTGCCAGGCGCGCGCGCTGGTTGTTTCGCACATGATCCGCGGTCAGGCGCAAAGTGCGCATCAATGGAAAATTAAAATTCAGGTGCAGTTCGTCATCTCCATTGCCATAAAAAGCGATGTCATCCGTTTCCCCAATCAAAACCCGGTCTTCATACTCATCGATGAGATTCCGAAGCTCCTTCATTAAGACATGCACTTCAGGCCGATCGGATTGATGGCGGAACATCCCCATCCAGTAGGCCAGTACCTGTTCATCAGCATCAGGGTTGGCGCTGCCGCGCGCCAGCCGGTATAGTTCCTCCTGGCTCATGTCATCGGGGATTGATGGGTAATTCTCATCCTCAAAGATCGTACCGATCGCGTCCAGTCTGAAGCCGTCCACCCCCAGATCCAGCCAGTAGCGCGCCGCGCTGAACATGGCTTCTTTCACTTTCGGGTTTTTCCAGTTCAAGTCGGGTTGTTCCTTAAAGAAATAGTGATAATAATAAGCAGAAGTACGCTCATCATACTCCCAGGCTGAACCCCCAAAGGTGGAAAACCAGTTGTTGGGGGGCTGACCCGGTTCGCCTTCCTTCCAGATGTACCAGTCGCGTTTGGGGTTATCAAGGCTGGAACGGGATTCAATAAACCACGGGTGCTGATCTGAGGTATGGTTCAGCACAAGGTCGAGCACCAGCTTCATTCCCCGCTGATGGAGCCCATCCAGGAATTGGATGAAATCCGGCATGCTCCCGTACTCAGGTGCTACATCCCGGTAATTGGAAACATCATATCCACAGTCCATGTAAGGTGATGGGAAATGCGGTGAAAGCCAGATGGCATCTACCCCAAGCTGCTGCAAATAATCCAGTTTTCCGATCATGCCAGTGAAATCCCCTATGCCATCGCCGTTGCCATCTGCAAAACTGCGCGGATAGATCTGGTAAAAGACTGCTCTTTGCCACCATTGTTGCGCTGCTATGTTCTTCATGTAAGTAAATACTCCAAACAATTAAGTAATGTTCGCGGCCGACAGAATATTCCCGTCAATCGACTCAATTCTCACTGTATCAATATGATTACTGCGGTCCGTTTTTGCCAAAGCTGTAACTTGAATATAATTGTCCGTTAATCCACGCAGCAACCAATTATTATCTTTGGATTCAGCTGTTTCCCAAAGTGCTTTAAGGTTCGCTCCGATAAAACCCTGGGCATAGCGCTGCTCGGTTTCATCCAATACAGAGCGCATCATTCTTGCCCGTTCTTTGGCAACGCTGCCGTGAACTCTGCCCGGGAACCTGGCAGCAGCGGTACCAGGGCGTGCAGAGTACCTGAAAACATGCCCGCCTGAAAACTCCATCTCTTTAACAAATTCCAGGCTCTCGTTATATTCCTCATCTGTCTCACCCGGAAAACCCACAATAATGTCTGTTGTCACTGCCAACCCCGGTATGCGTGATCTGGCGTGCTTTAGCAGTGCACGGTACTCCTCAGGCGTGGTGCGTCGGGCCATGCGCCTGAGGACTCCTGCCGACCCTGACTGCAACGGCAGATGCAGGTGGCGGCACATTCGTGAATCCTGCCACAGGTCAAAAAAGCGTTCGTCCAGGTCCCAGGGCTCAGTTGAGGATAATCGCAAGCGCTCAACTGGTGCTTTATCCAACAGGTAGGCGACGAGGTTAACAAGATTTTCTCCCTCTCGTAAGTCTCGCCCCCAGCATCCCAGGTGCACACCGGTTAAAACCACCTCGCGTGCACCCCCGGTGGTCGCGGCGATTACCTGCTGCAGCACTGCCTCTTTTGGTACGCTCTCAGCGGAGCCGCGCGCGATGCGCGTAACGCAAAAAGTGCAAAGGTTATCGCACCCGTCCTGAACTTTTATGAATGCACGGGTTCGTTTCCGCGCACCAGGCAGCGGATGACGTGCCAGTGGTTCAAGGTCAAATATATCAATCTGCCCCAAAACCAGCCCCGGGATTTGATCTTTTTCAGCATTTGGAACGACCAGAGAAACCCCCGGGAGGTTGGCGCTTTCACCAGGGTCCAGCGTGGCCAGGCACCCGGTGACAACGATGCTTTTTGCTCCTGCGTGCTGCGCCTGCCGCACTTTCTGCCGCGAGTCTGAAGCCGCACCTGCGGTGACCGCGCAGGTATTCAGAACCACCAGGTCTGCCCCATCGGCTGAATCAACAATAACATGTCCAGCAGACCGGAACTCACCGGCCAGATGTTCGATTTCCGCCTGATTTAGCCTGCAACCGACGGTGTCAAAAAATACTTTCATAATTATGGCTGGAAAACCTTGAAATTATCAAAAAATACGACCACTCCAGGTTCATTGTAAGCACCGGCGATCAATCCCACCTTTCCGGACTTAAAAGAATCGTCAATCGCTTCTGCCAGCAGCGTATCATTTACACTCAAGCGAAGCACATTCCCATGGCAGGTCGCCTGCAGGTGATTCACCACACCGCCCTGGCGTATCGCTTCACTGAATCCCATATCCCCTTTACCTGAAACCATGATCATTTCTCCATCAAGGTACTTGAAGATCCCGTAATAACCATCATGGCTCAAAACAAAACCATAGAAGTTGCGGTCATCCTGAAAGCGGCAGATGACACCAAAATTATCATTCGAAGGTCCATCAGCCAGCACTGCATCCACCTCGATACGTGCGTCAGAGACTTCTTTCCCGTTCACAGACCAGTATATAAAGTTCGGCAGGAAAACAGAAAACATCACCCCATCATAAACGAATTCGATCTCTCCGCCATCCTTTTCAATCGTTCCCCAGCCATTGGGTGGTTTTGAAAAATCATCTTCAAACAGCAGATCACCCGAACCGCGCTGCCCAAATAATCGAAGGCCTGATCCCGCCTGCCCGCAGGCTGTCAGCATCAGCGCGAAAAAAAACACTATAAATACCTCGATCGGTGCGGTTTTCTTGTTCATATCATCCTGCTCTCAGACCAAGGTATTATACCTGCCGCTGATTACTGCGCGCCATTTTCTTTAAGCAATCGGTTTGCCATGTCGCGCAGGCGGTCATCGCGGGCTGAAGCCGCAGCCCGGCGCAGGTAATCGAATGCGCTTTCCCGGTCACCCCGGTACAGGCTGAGCTGCCCCAGGTGAATCAGGATGGCTGCCTGTTCGGGGTCACCCGCTAATGCCTGCTGAAAAAAGCGCTCGGCGCTGTCCAGATCTCCCACTTGCATGTAAACGGTACCCAGCAGGTCCATCATCACAGGGTTCCCGGCATCGAGTGCCAGTGCCTGGCGTGCAGCTTCCAAACCGGTACTTCCAACCTGGTAATTGTGCTGGATGCTGAATTCCGCCAAAGACTGCCACGAGTCTATATTCTCGGGATCGATTTCTATGGCAGCGTTAAATTCACTCAATGCTTTCTCCAGCTCACCCATCGCTGCGAATGTGCGGCCGCTTTCAATCAACCAAACCGCCGCTTTCGGGTTGGCTTGATGGGCGGTACCCAGGTGTTCCAATGATTTCTCCAGGTTGCCCTGGCGGCGGTAATACAATCCCAACATTCCGTTGACCATCTCTCCATCCGGATCAAATGTTCGGGCTTTCTCGAGATTGGGCCAACCATCCATACCAAGTTGCTGCTGGGTCTCTGCCAAAAGAGCGAGAGCGGTAGCGTTTTTAGGCATTGCTTCAACTGCCATGGTAAATGAATGAAATGCAGCATTCCACTCCCCCGCTTGTGCCAGAGCCTGACCTGCATACAGGTACCACTCAGGGGTTTCTTCCAGCTCGCCGTATTGTTGAATCACCCGGATGAGATAGGCTGCAGGAATCGCGCGAAGTGTATCTTTCCGTGCCAGCTCAAGGTGCGCGAGCGCGCTTCCTGGGTCAAGCGTCATCGTGTGTATCCCCAGCTGGTAATTCACCTCGCTGCTGTCTGGTTCAGCCGTGTAACCTTTTTGCAGCAGGTCGACCAATCCTTCAGGATCATTCAGAGGTACCAGTAATGCAGCTCCCTGCAGTATGATGAATATGTCGCTCGTTTCAATGGAACGCAGTACATGTTTCGCAGCGTCTCCATAACCGTTCGTAATCAGCATGTCCGCCAACCATACCTGACCCTGCGCATCAAGCTGCCCCAGTTCCTGTGCCGCCTCGAAAGCTTTTAACGCGTTTTCAGGGTCTCCACTGTCCATGTATAGTCTGCCTGCCCGCTGCCAAAGGTCGCCGCGCCAACGCTGAAATTGCAGCACATCCTCAAGCGCGTTGAGTTCTCCTTCTGCGTTACCCGCAGCGAGTTCCGCTCTTTCATCTTGAAGAGACCGGGTGAAGAATTCGGATGCTGCACCTGCTTCAGAAAGGAAAACAAATGCCAATGGAATCAACACCAGAAAAATCAAAAGAAATTTCCGTTCCAACCTCATACCTCAATTATATGCTACCCGCCTTTAACGGTAAAACTCCTGCCCATCTTTCGCTTGACACCGATTTACCCGTATGGTAAATTCACCTTATCGCAGGCGATGAGGGGTCATTATCCCTCCGCTATCACTTTTTTGAGATGGAGAGTATCAGGATGGCTGAACGTTTTGTTGGAACTGTGAAGTGGTTCAACCCCGCCAAGGGGTACGGTTTCATCGGTCGTGAAAATGCTGAAGACGTCTTCGTGCATTTTTCCGCAATTGAAATGGAGGGATATAAGGTTCTCAAGGAAGGGCAGCAGGTGGAATTTTCCATCGAAAAAGGTCCAAAAGGCCTGCAGGCTGCCGAAGTAAAACCTGTGGAATAATAAAAACTGAATAATCCATAAAAGCAGAGTCCTATGGCTCTGCTTTTTTAATCCAAAGACCGCCTCATCCGTTCAAGCGCTTCATCCAGCATTTCACGGGAACAGCCAAAGTTAAGACGCACAAAACCATTCCCGGGTTCGCCAAAATCTCTTCCGTCGTTCAAGGCGACCCTCGCGCGCGCGTGAAAATGTTCGCATGGAGGAATCTCAAGGCCAAGGTCGCGGCAGTCCAGCCAGGCAAGGTACGTAGCTTCTGGTTTGACCATGTGGATTGCTGGCAGCTTTTCATTCAAGTATGTCATCAGATGATCACGGTTGGCTTCCAGGTAGGTTAGCACTTCGATCAGCCAGGAGGTACCATCACGGTAAGCTGCCTCCGCCGCGGTCATCCCCAACAGGTTTACCCCTCCCATCAGCCCGCGTCTTGCCTCTTTAATTCGTTTCTTAAGATCACGGTTCTGACAGATGAGAATCGAGCAATCCAAGCCGGCGATATTAAAAGTCTTGCTCGGTGCGATGAGTGTCACCGTGCTGGCTGCAACCTCTTTATCCAGGGAGGCGATGGGAATGTGCTGGTACCCGCTGTAAACCAGGTCGCTGTGGATCTCATCAGCAATAATGACCATTTCGTGCCGCAGGCAGCACTCAGCCATTCCGGAAAGCTCCTCTCGCGAAAACACTCTGCCCAAAGGGTTATGCGGGTTGCATAACAGCAATGCCCTGGTATCCGCTTCAACTGCGGAAGAAAATGCATCCAGGTCAACTCTGTAATTTCCATCTGCTCCAGGTTGTATGTTGTTGTAAACCGCGCGTGCTCCGGCTTTTACCGGAGCCTCAAAGAATGGCGGGTAAACCGGCGGCTGCAGCAGGATCGACTCACCCGGTTGTGTCACCGCCTGGCAGGTCAGATTGAAGCCTGAAACCACACCCGGTACGAGCAGGATATCATCAGGTGTAATTTCCCACCCGTACAAAAGCTCCATTCGCGCGACAACCAGCTCTTTTAGTTCCTTGAAGTCCAACGCGTATCCGAACACCCCATGCGCTACACGCTGATGAAGCGCTTCGATCACCGCGGGCGGTGAGGTGAAATCCATGTCCGCTACCCACAAAGGCAGCACATCTTCCTCGAACAATCCCCATTTAACACTATCGGTGTTCCTGCGGTCAGGTGATTGGAACATAAACTCCTCAAATTCCATCATTTATATATGTAGGGATTATAGTATATGGCGCACTTATTCGCCCTTTCGACCCTGATTCTGATATACTTTTTTTAACATGCCTTCACTGTTCGATCTACCAATCCTTGAACTTCTGCCTGCGACCCGCTGGCAGGATTACGAACTGCTTGATAGCGGCTCTGGATTCAAGTTGGAGCGCTTCGGACCTTACCGTCTTGTCCGCCCTGAAGCTGAAGCCGTATGGCAGCCTTCATTGCCTGAAGGTGAGTGGCGTTCTGCTGCGGCGGTGTATAAACCCGCTCCTGAAGAGAATGGCGGGCATTGGGAACATCGCAAGAAACTCCCCGACCGCTGGAAAATACGGTATGGTCAGCTTTCGTTTTGGGTTCAAACTTCAGCCTCGCGTCACCTGGGGGTTTTCCCTGAGCAAGCCTGTCAGTGGGATTGGGCGGAAAAAGTCATCCGCATTGCCGGCGGTAAACCGCGTGTGCTCAACCTGTTTGGTTACACCGGCCTGGCTTCACTCTCAGCCGCAGCCGCTGGCGCCCAGGTCACTCACCTGGACGCTTCGCGCAAGGTGATCACTTGGGCGAAAGAAAACCAGACCCTTAGCGGTTTGGATTCATCCTCCATTCGCTGGATTTTGGATGATGCCGTAAAGTTTGTGCAGCGCGAGCAGCGCCGCGGCAGTCAATACGATGCCATCATCCTCGACCCGCCGAAGTTCGGACGCGGCCCCAAAGGCGAGGTGTGGGATTTTTATAAACTGCTCCCCGACCTGCTCAGCGCCTGCCGCGCCATCCTGGTTTCAGATCCGCTTTTCGTCCAGCTCACCGCCTACGCCGTGAAAGCCTCAGCTGCCACCATGTTCAATGCCATCCATGAAATGACCTCCGGGTTCAACGGCGTCACCGCGGCGGGTGAGATCGGCTTATTGGAATCTTCTGCTAACCGCTTCCTTTCCACAGCCATTTTCGCGCGTTGGTGCCGCGCGGATATCCATCAGAAAATCAGTCTTGCGGGTAAGCAGATATAAAAAGGAGTTATGATGAAAGCTAATCGTTTTCCTTTCGCTCACACTTTTTCTATCGTAGCTCGCGACCCGGATAACGGGCAAATGGGTGTGGCAGTGCAATCCCATTGGTTTTCGACCGGCTCGATCGTCACCTGGGCTGAACCGGGTGTGGGCGTGGTTGCTACACAATCCATGGCCGAAGTTAGTTATGGTCCACTCGGTTTGAGCGCTATGCGCGAGGGTAAACCGGCTGCCATCGCGTTGGCAAACCTGTTGAAAAAGGATGAGAACCGCGAGGCGCGGCAGGTGGCTATGCTGGATGCCAAAGGCAGCGTGGTAGTTCACACCGGCGCGCGTTGTATCGCCGAAGCCGGTCACAAGGCCGGTTATCAGTATTCGGTACAGGCTAACATGATGCTAAGAAATACCGTCTGGCCGGCCATGGCAACTGCTTACGAAGCATCGAAAGGTCCACTGGCTGACCGGCTCCTCGCAGCACTGGATGCAGCCCAGGCAGAAGGTGGTGATATCCGCGGTAAACAGTCCGCTGCCATGCTCATCGTCTCAGGAGAAATCCTCGAACAGCCCTGGAAAGGCATCCTTGTGGATCTGCGCATTGAAGATCACCCTGAGCCACTTTCCGAATTGCAGCGGCTGCTTACCGTACAACGGGCTTATGAGCACATGAACCGCGGAGACGATCTGCTCAGCCAGGGGCTGGTGGACGAAGCATTTTTGGCTTACAGGCAAGGCGCTTCGCTCGCTCCTCATCTGGATGAACTTCCTTTCTGGCAGGCCGTTACTTTGCTGGACAGCGGCAGGGAGGAGGAAGCCTTACCCATCCTTGGAAAAGTGATCAAAACAGATCCCAACTGGCTGCTCCTTCTCGAACGTCTGCCCGCAGCTGGACTCCTTAAAGGTGACCCGGCAATGATGCGGCGCGTAAAAAAGATGGTGCAGGAAACAGGTTCATAAAGATCACAACAACTATTTTATATACAAGGATCCCGATCAGGTCCAGGGTGATGCCTTAGGTGTTAGCACAAGTAATCAAACATCGAGACATGGTCTGGTCAATCCGCGCCATCTTTAGTAAAAATGCTATACTATTTCAAACGGGGTTAAATTTCAGGCGCCCTTCCAACCAGGAGGAAAAATGGATCAATACAAAGTTGCCAGCGGTACACACTTAGACCTCTCCCAATGGGATCCGCGTGATACCGGGGATTTCGATGGGGGCAAGAAGGACGGGCTTGAAGAGGTCACCGACCTCAACCAGGAACTTGAAAGCCTGCAGGAATTGCTTTACGCTGAACAGAAGCACAAAGTGCTCATCGTGCTGCAGGGGATGGACACTGCCGGCAAGGATGGTGTTATTCGCCGGGTTTTTGAAGGTGTCAATCCGCAGGGGGTAAAAGTCGCCAGTTTTAAGGTGCCTACTGCCGAAGAACTGAGTCGCGATTACCTATGGCGTATTCACAAGATGGTCCCGGGTAAAGGTGAGATGGTCATTTTCAACCGCAGTCACTATGAAGACGTGCTTGTAGTGCGTGTACATGGATTGGTCTCACCGGAATTATGCCGCAGGCGTTACCGGGAGATCGTTGAGTTCGAACGCATGCTTGCTGACAACGGAACGCTCATCCTCAAGTTTTACCTCAACATCAGCCTTGAAGAACAAAAAGAACGCCTGCAAGCCCGCCTGGATGACCCGCAGAAGATCTGGAAGTTCAATCCTGGTGATCTCGCAGAACGCAAACTATGGCCGGATTACATGAAAGCCTATGAAGAAGCCATTGAAGCCACCAGCACAGAGTTCGCCCCATGGTATATCGTTCCCTCAGACCGTAAATGGTACCGCGACCTGGTGATCGCCACGGTGCTGGTCGAGTCCTTGAAGGACCAAAAAATGAGCTTCCCGCCTCCGGCTGAAGGGCTGGAGAGTATTGTCATTGAATGAGATAAAACAAACCGTAAAAACCGAAAAAGGAGCAACTCATGAACCTGTACATTTTACGCCACGCTGATGCCGATAAACGGGATGAAGATAAGTACACAGATGATAACCTTCGTCCGCTGGTAAAGAAAGGAAAAAACAAGACCGAAAGAATAGCAAAATTCCTGAAGAAACGCAAAAACAAGGTCGCGCTCATTCTTACCAGCCCCGCTGAACGCTGCCTTGAAGCTGCGAAGATCATCCGGAAAGACCTCAAACTGCAAAAAGAACAACTCGTCAAGCTCGATTGTCTCCTGCCAGAGGGCAGCAACGCTGATCTCATCGCCGAGATCAAGGAAAAGTACATGGTGGATTCCCTGCTGGTCGTGGGGCATGACCCGAACCTCAGTTTACTGATCTCACAACTGCTCACTGGCACACTTGAACTGCCGATCGACCTCAAGAAAGGCGGTTTATGTAAACTGTCGGTTGACGAGCTGATTGATGGTAAATGCGCCAGGCTTGAAATCCTCCTGACACCGAACTTCTGAAAAGCAACAGAACGAACAGGATGGAAAAAAAGAAGGATGCGCCTGCACCCGAAACCGGGTTCAGGATTCTCAACCGTGAACTAAGCCTGTTGGATTTCCAGGCCAGGGTGCTTGAAGAAGCAGCCGATAATCGAAATCCTCCTTTGGAGAGGCTCAAATTCCTCTCCATTTTTGGTTCCAACATGGACGAGTTTTTTATGGTGCGGGTCTCGGGGATCAAGAAACTGAAGAGGGGGCGATACCCTGATCTGTCTCCGGATGGGCTTACTCCGCGTGAACAACTGCGCCTGATCCGTAAGCGCGCCATTATTCTGTACCGGGAGGCGCACTTTCTTTACCGCGGTGAGATCCAACCCGCGCTTGATTCAGCCGGCGTGCATATCCTTCAATACGAGAAGCTCAATGAATCACAACGTGCAGCCGCGGATGACTATTACAAGCGGGTGGTTTTCCCTGCCCTCACCCCGCTGGTACTAGACAAAGCTCACCCCTTCCCGCATGTTTCAAACCTAAGCCTTAACCTGGCTGTCATCATCAATGGATCAAAAAGCAATGAAAGATTCGCCCGGGTAAAAGTACCTGAAACCCTGCCCCGTTTCGTTCCACTCGGCATTCCCGCTGCAAGCACCGGTAAAGAGACAATTCAACCCCACCAGTATTTCACCTGGCTTGACCAGGTGATCGCAGCCAATCTCTCCACTCTCTTCCCCGGCATGGAGGTCATTGAATTTCATCCTTTCCGCGTGGTGCGCGACGCGGATATCGAGATCCAGCAGCTGGAAGCCGATGATCTGCTGCAGGCGATGGAGAGAACGCTGCAGAAGCGCAAGTTCGGCTCGGTTGTAAAGATCGCCGTTCACCGCTCAATGCCAAAACGTGTTCGCAAACTGCTTGTTGAAAACCTGGCAGCGCGCAACTCTGACCTGTACGAGGACCGCGGCACACTGGGCATGTCCAGCCTGGCAGAGATCTACAAGGCGGTTGACCGCCCGGACCTCAAGTACCCGCCCCACACACCATCCATCCCTTCTACTCTTCTTGAAATGCAAACTCCGGCTGAAATCTTCGCGCACATCCGCGCAGAGGATATCCTCCTGCACCATCCTTACGATTCATTCTCGCCGGTTCAAAGCTACTTACAGGCTGCTGCGCAGGATCCTGATGTGCTGGCGATCAAGCAAACGCTGTATCGCGTGGGGAATGATTCACCAGTAGTCCATTCGCTTTTAGCGGCTGCTCAGGCTGGCAAACAGGTGGCGGTGCTGGTGGAACTCAAGGCGCGTTTTGACGAAGAAAGCAACATCAGCTGGGCGCGTGCCCTTGAAAAGGCTGGCGCGCATGTCATATACGGGGTGGAGGGATTGAAAACCCACTGCAAGATCGCACTTGTTGTACGGCGTGAAGGTGATGCCACCCGCCGTTATCTGCACCTATCCACAGGGAATTACAACACGGTGACAGCCAATGCATATGAAGATATCGGGATGTTCACTTGTGATGAGAACCTCGCAGCTGATGCCAGCGACCTGTTCAACTACCTTACCGGATATTCAAAGATGCGCGATTACCGTCAGCTTCTGGTCGCTCCGTTCAACCTGCGCGCAAAACTTGAAGATTTCATCCGTACGGAGATCGCTTTCGCCCGAGCGGGCAGCGATGGTCACATCGTAATAAAGGTGAACGCGCTTACCGATCCCAAAATGATCAGGCTTTTATATGAAGCATCCAACGCTGGCGTCAAGATCGACCTCATCGTCAGAGGTATGTGCTGCCTGGTGCCGGGTGTGCCGGGCATGAGCGGGAACATCCGCGTTGTCAGCATCCTTGGCCGCTACCTCGAACACAGCCGAATTTTCTATTTTGCCAATGGGGGTAACGAACAGCTTTATCTGGGTTCCGCCGACCTGATGACCCGCAACCTCGATCACCGCGTTGAAATCCTGTTCCCGGTAGCTGACCCCGGACAAGTCCGCTACCTGCGTGATGTGGTATTGGAAACATGCCTGCGTGATAACGACAGCGCCCGCGATTTGACAGCACAAGGCGATTACCTGCGCCTGCAACCATCCAGCGAATACCCCCTGATAAATCTTCAGCAATCCCTCATGTACTCCCGCGTTTGCTCTCCTCGAGCCTATAATTCTTACAATCAAACAAGTTCGGAGGATTAATGACAAATTCGCCCATCAACATTCAGGAACTGTACCTCAAGTCTTTCTCCATTTTTAACGACCAATGGTTTTTGCTCAGCTGTGGTGATTTCAACAAAAATCAATTTAATAGCATGACCGTCTCCTGGGGCAGCATCGGTATCATGTGGAATAAACCATTTATCCAGGTCGTAGTCCGGCCGACCCGGTACACCTACGAGTTTATGGAAAAATATCCTGATTTTACAGCCTGTGCATTCCCGGTTGCTTATCAACCAGCGCTAGAGCTGCTGGGCTCGGAATCCGGCCGGGATAGCGACAAGATGTCCAGGTCAGGGCTCACCCCAACGGCCGGAACCCAGGTGAATTCTCCCGTATTCAAGGAAGCAAATTTGATCTTCGAATGCCGGAAAATTTACACTGATGTCTTCCACCCGCAGTATTTTGTCGACCCCGCCATTGAAATCCTTTACACAAAGGATGATTATCACAGGATCTATTTCGGTGAAATTCTGAGCATTAGCGGTGATAGGACGTTCTTCACCTGATTAATACTAACGGTTTTTGAGGTTTATCCTTATCTGCGCTTTGAAGATCGGACTAAATGGGATTGATCTCTTACATTCCATCCTGACTTATATCCCTGGACTGCCAGGGCAAAACCCGGGTCATATTGAACGTTGGTTTTCAATATGTAATGAGCCAATGACTTCAAGTTCGCGGCTGCATTGGAATACAGGAAAATCTAAGAAGTTTACTGGCACACCGTGGTCAAGTTTCCTGACCGGGCATACGGTAATTCACCTTGATCTTCAGTGCTGCATCCAGTTCCTCTGGTGCCAACAGGATTACCGTTTTCATCTTGAAGGATTCGCTGACATTTCCGGTTAATGTGAAGGCGGTCGCGTTGACATTATCCGGCAGGTTCACGATGACATAAAAGTCATTTTCGCCAAAGGAAAAGTAGAAAGCCTCCACGCTGCCGCCCATGCTTTCAGCGGCGACCTTTACAGCTTCAGCCCGGCCTTTTCCACCTTCAGCGAGCAATCCCTTGTACCCTTCAGGTGTGTAAGTTCCATAAAACAGGTATTTTTGCATTTAACACCTCCTTCACTGGCCAACCTCTGGTGATGCTCACTGCAATGAACATGATTCTTTCTCTTATTATACAAACCTGTCAACCTGTTGATCACGCGTCCCTCAACCGGGGTTTCGTAAATATACCTTCGGGTTCTTTCCTAGATCATTTCTGGATATTGATTGAATTGACTTTTTTACCTTCCGCTTCTACACTTAACCCATGCTCGCCAAGGTAAACGCCTGCGCCGTCATCGGCCTGGATGGGGTTGTCGTCGATGTTGAAGTCGACCTCACCCCCGGCTTTAAACCGCCCATCATTATTGTCGGTCTGCCGGATGTTTCGGTGCAGGAAAGCCGCGAGCGTGTGCAATCCGCCATCCGCAATACCGGTCTCGAGTACCCGCGCAAACGCGTGCGCGTCAACCTGGCGCCTGCCACCGTGCGCAAGGAGGGTTCTGCTTACGACCTGCCCATCGCGCTGGGTATCCTCATCGCCAACCGCCAGTTGCCGCCTCAATGCCTGCAGGATGGGCTGGTGATGGGCGAACTCTCGCTGGACGGCAGCGTGCGCCATATCCGCGGCGTACTGCCTATGGCAGCCGTAGCCCGGTCGCAGGGTTTCAAGCGCGTTTTCGTTCCCGCGGAGGACGCACCTGAAGCCGCCATCTTCCCCGACCTCGAAGTCATCCCGGTCAGCTCGCTGGCTGATCTCTACCAGCACCTCATCGGACAGGTGATCATCTCCCCGCAGCCCGCGCTCGAGCTGGAACAGGTTGAAGCCCTGGTGCAGACCGACTTTCGCGAGATCAAGGGGCAGGAGCATGTCAAACGTGCCCTCGAGGTCGCCGCTGCCGGCGCGCACAACTTGCTGATGATCGGTCCGCCAGGCGCCGGCAAGACGCTTATGGCGCGCGCCTTGCCTTCCATTTTGCCATCCATGACCCTCGAGGAATCCCTGGATGTCACCCGCATCTACTCTGTGGCTGATGCCCTACCCGCTGGCATACCGCTGCTCAAGAGCCGCCCATTCCGTTCCCCGCACCACACCATCAGCCACGCCGGCCTGGTGGGCGGCGGCAACTGGCCGCACCCCGGTGAGATCTCCCTGGCCCACCGCGGCGTGCTTTTCCTCGATGAGTTCCCCGAATTCGGCAGCCGCACCCTCGAGGTGCTGCGCCAGCCTTTGGAGGATAAGGTCATCACCATCAGCCGCGCCCAGGGCACGCTTACCTTTCCTGCCAACTTCCAGCTGGTGGCCGCCATGAACCCCTGCCCGTGCGGATATTTCGGCGATCCCACCCGCGCCTGCACCTGCGCGCCGGGTATCGTCACCAAGTACCAACGCCGCATCTCCGGCCCGTTGATGGACCGCATTGACATTCATGTGGAAGTGCCGCGTGTGGACTACGAAAAACTGAGCGACGCGCGCCTGGGCGAACCTTCGGCTCTCATCCGCACCCGCATTGAAACTGCCCGCCAGGTACAGCGTGAGCGTTTCACCGGTACAGCCTTAACCTCCAACGCGGATATGCACCCGGCGCAGGTGCGCCAGTACTGCGCTCTCGATGAACCCTGCCGCGGGCTGATGCGCGCGGCCATGAACCAGCTGCAGCTCTCCGCCCGCGCCTACCACCGCATCCTCAAGCTCGCCCGCACCATCGCTGATCTCGCCGGCAGCGAGGTGATCTCATCCACCCACCTCGCCGAAGCGCTGCAGTACCGCCCCAGGGTGGATACCATCTGAACCTATTTCTCCCACAACATAAACACTTGAGAAGATCGTAATAGATCAACCCGTTGACATTATCGACAGGGAATAAGATCATGCATGAATAACGCTAATCCTTTTATAACTTTATTGGGCATCACATGGATTCAGGTAAACAGAGAAAGAGAGAATTTTGGCAATTTAAAAGAATTGTTGAATAAATCCATAAACTCTCTATAATGTTTTTAAGCGGTATTTAATATAGGTGAGTAAATGATAAAGAAATTCCCCTTTCTGCTGAAAATTCTTCTCATTCAATTAATTTACAGTCTTCTTCATTTTCTTTATGATTGGTTCCCGAACAGCTTTACGGCGATATTTAGCGGCATAGATGATAGTATTTATCAGCACATGAAAATGTGCTTTTATTCATACATCATTTTCGCTTTGCTCGAATATGCATTAACAAGAAAATCGCTTGTACAGGGCAGGCAATTCCTCTTTTCCAGGTTGTTCTCTGCCACATACTTCCCATTAGTCATGGTGATCATCTATCTATTCGCTCCTCTTGTGTTTGGCCGTATGGAGAGTATTGCGCTCGAGGTCATTTATGCAAATATCGCACTTTTTGTATCATCTTCTTTCACGCTTGTTGTCGAGGACCAATTAGAAAAAACAAAACCTGGTTCGCTGTTCATCCTGGTGACTGTTACTCTCTTCGTCATATCCCTGGTTCAATACATAACTTTTACTTACAAATTACCATGGATTGATATCTTTTCCATCCCTCCACCACGTTAAGGAATACGGAAAAGATTCCTGGAGCAATCGCAATATAGAAGGAGGATTTTCATGACCGACGAAACCTACAAAATTAGCATGGCTCTTTATGATTTTGTCCCGGTGTTCTGCTTTTTGATCGGAGCGGTTTTTTGTGTGAAAATCACCCGCCTAGTCCTCGATAAAAAATACCGTGTCTTGATGACGCTTGGCTGCGTATTGATCATCCTGGGCGGTGGATTGCAGGCCGCCTGGAAGCTGCTCAACGCTTCTCTTCAACTTGATATCCACTGGATGAGCCAGGCGCAGTTCATCCTGATGGCATTCGGGTATTTGGGTATGTTGTTCCCTGTCATAAGGCTCATGCGAGAAAGAAAACTCACCATCAGTAGTTCATTACCCGCCATGGCGATGTGGAAAGTTCCCTTCCTTGCGGTCATGACGCTTTCGAGCCTGGGGGTATATGCCCTGCTTGGAATGATCTCGATCCGTAAGCGCTTATGGGCGGCGGCAGCGGGTTTTCTGGTGGCTTTTCTTATGGTCCTTTTAATGGGTTTTATGGCCAGCCGGACCCAAACGATCAGCTTGCAGTGGTTTGAACAGAGCTTCAACACCCTGGGAAACCTCGGCTTCGCGCTTGGCTCGATCATTCTCTACCGCGCTTACATGAAAAAACATACCAGTTGAGTCCCATTACAGATTTGTGCATCCCGATTCCCCAATTGACTGGATCAATTTCATCAGGAATCAGTCGATTGCGTGAATCATGGTATAACAACCTTGAATGACTGATAAGAAAGCCGTGGATCTAAATAGAAAAATCAAACTGGCTGTCAATGGCACCCTCATGCGCGGCTTCGCGCTCAACCTCAATCTGATCGAGGTTGGTGCCGAGTTCGTGCAGGAAACCGCCACCGCGCCCGGCTACCGCCTTTGGTCGATCGACGATGCCTACCCCGCCATGTTGCGCGATGAAGCCGCCGGCGCTTCAATCCGCTTGGAAGTGTGGGCGCTCTCGCCAGAGGGGCTTGTCGAGGTGCTGCAGCGTGAACCCCCGGGCTTGTGCCTTGGCAAGGTTAAACTGCGCGATGGCGAGGCGGTTTTCGGCGTGCTGGCTGAACCCTGCCTCATCACCGGTCACGAGGAAATCACGCGTTGGGGCGGCTGGCGGGAGTACTGCCAGAGCATAGAAAAAAACCTCTGAAAAACCCGGCAAGCACCTCTCATCTCTTTATTCCCGCATAGCCGCTACAGGATTCCTATTCCACGATCAGCTGAACTGAATCCACCGCCATCGGCCTGCCGTCTGCCATGTTTAGCTCGCTCAGCACCAGTAGTATGCGCGTACCCGCTGGTACGGCCGGCAGCGCGACGGTATTATCAAAGGTTGCCGTTGCGCCCATATCCTCCGCCTGTACCATAAAGCCTTGATGCAGCAGCTGCCCGCTCATCGGATCACTGATCAGCAGCGAGAGATTGTTTTCGAAGGGTCCGATGGGCATCGAACCGGTTACACTCACGCTGCCACTCACCAGTTCGCCATCAGCAGGTGAATCGATGTAGATGATGTGCTCCCCGCCGCCGGCGAAAGTGGAACTGAGCCGGGTTTGCACCAGCCTGCCTCCCATTAGCGAGTACTCCGCACTTATGCTGGTGGTCGGGTTGACCATCGGATCGTTGGGTCCGTGCACCAGCCCCTCAAGCTTCACCACCCCGTCCTCAATAAGCAGCCTTTTGATCACCGGCCGGTCATCGATCAACACACCTGCTGCCTGCGCGTACTGTTCCTGCTGACTGTAGACAACCAGCAGCGATACAAAGACACCGGTTCCTCCGCTGTTTTCAGCAAGGAGGAACGCCGCATCCTCGATGCCATCAGCGTTCAGGTCTCCGTACTGGATTCCCGGCTGCAGGGTCACGTTTAATTCTGTGCCGTCGATTACACCGGAGTATTTACCGTCCACCAGGGTGATGGGAGTCTGCAGCAGCGGGGAGAGGTAATCTGCGTTGAGCAGCCGTTTTTCAGTTAATACGTGCTGCGGCGGTTGGATCGTAGCCTGTGGGGACAATTCTACATCTACTACCTCTGTTGGTGCCTGCCCTGTATCTTCACCTCCCAGGTTGACCGTGATGCAACCGCTCATCGCGGTCACCCCAATGAAAACAACCACTAAAGCAGAAAAATACCCCATTGAACCTTTCATCGCCTGCTCCTTGACTCATTTTGGCAAAAAACCTGCACCAATTTACAAAATTCGCATATCAAAATGGCAAAAACACTTGCATTTGCTCAAGAATATCAGTATAATGTGGAGGAAAGTGGTAAAAAGTGGGAATAAGTGGAGCGCCGGATGCCATTCCGGCGTTCGCCATATAACAAAAAGGTAGAAATTATGTTCAATGGTTTCATAGGTCGCTACCTCCATAATATAGACGAAAAAGGACGCTTAACGTTCCCGGCTTCCTTCCGCGACCTCCTGGGCGAAAACCCGGTCATTCTCAACGGATTCGACCAGAACCTGCTCGTGATGGACGCCAACCGCTTTCAACTCCTGTACGAGCGCGTCAACAACATGAATATGGCAGATGCTCACACCCGCCAGCTTCGGCGTTACATTTTCTCCACCGCCACTCAGATCGAGTTCGATAAATCCGGCCGCTTTATCATACCGCAACCATTGCGTCAGATCGCCCGCCTGGATGTTTCTGCCCTTATCGTCGGTATCGGTAAGGATATTGAGATCTGGAATCCGGACGCTTACAAAACGCAGGAGGAGCAGGGTGAAGGCCCTACTTCAGCCGCTGAGCTTGTATCGAACTTTGATCTGACGATCTAATGAAAAATATCTCTGACAGTGCGGCCAGACCACCGCATGTCTCAGTTCTTTACCATCAAATAATATCTGCTTTACGTCCTGTAAGTCCGGGGTTCTATGTGGATGCGACCATTGGCGCCGGTGGACATGCCTGGGGGATCCTGGAGCAGAGCTCGCCTGACGGGCGGCTTCTTGGATTGGATACTGACCCTCAGGCGCTGGCGCTGTCTCACCAGCGCCTGACCTTATTTAGCCAACGGATTCATTTGCTTCACTCCTCCTACACCGGGCTCCGCAACGCGCTACTGACGTTAGGCTGGGACCACGTGGATGGCATCGTTATTGATCTGGGCGTTTCTTCAATGCAAATCGACTCTCCCGAACGCGGTTTTTCCTTTATTCACGATGGACCATTGGACATGCGCTTCGATCCGTCCCAGCCCGTCAGCGCGGAGACGCTGGTCAACAATTCCTCTGAATCCGATCTGGCGGACCTGATCTGGCGTTACGGCGAAGAACGCAATTCACGCCATATCGCGCGGACCATTGTTCACAACCGTCCTTTCACCAGCACACGGCAGCTCGCGGATGCCATTAAAAAAACCAGCCGCGGACGCCATTCCGAAATTCACCCCGCCACCCGTACCTTCCAGGCGCTGCGCATCGCCGTGAACCGCGAGCTGGATTCGCTGCAGGAATTTCTCCCCCAGGCGATTGACTCACTTTGCAGCGGCGGGCGCCTTGCGGTCATCTCCTTCCACTCGCTGGAAGACCGCATCGTGAAGCAGTATTTCAGACGTGAAAACCGGGATTGTGTCTGCCCCGCAGACCAACCCGTTTGTACATGCGGGCATCACGCCTCGATCATTGAAGTCACCCGTCACCCCATCACCCCTGACGGGATCGAGATAGCCGGCAACATCAGAGCAAGAAGCGCGAAGTTGCGCGTCGCAGAAAAGAGATAGGCGAACAGGATGGCGGAACCGCGGGATAGGGCAAATAAAAGGAAAGAAAAAGCCGAAAAGAGGATGCGGCTCGTTCAGGCGTTTAAACAGGCGCCCTGGAGGATCCACGCCCGCTATGTTGGTCTTTTCCTGCTTACACTCGTTGTCGTCCTTGTGGTCGCCAGTATTTACCTCAGCATCAGCGGTATGGCTGCAAACGCCGGGTTGGATGCTTACCGCCTGGATCTCAAACGCCTGGACCTTGAACGTGAGATCGCCCACCGCAAGGCTACCCTGGCGCTAATCACCTCCGCTCCGGCTATGGAAGAAAGGGCCTTGAGCATGGGCTTTGAGAAGATCGCTCCGGAGGATGCCCTTTACCTCACTGTGCCGGGTTATACAGGCAGGGGAACAATGGTTGTTGCTCCCCCCCCAGGGATAAACGATTCCAGCCGGCAGCTGGTCAGGTCGATATACCGGGAATCCCTTTGGGATTGGTTGTTCACCGGAATCAACTCTCTCGGTTCAGGCATATTGGGAGACGGAAGTTGAAGAAAAAAGGATTCACCCGCTACCATTTCCTCGGGATCTTTCTCTCCGCCTTTGCTATCGTCATTGCGGTGCAGATGGTTCGTATTCAAACCAGCACCCACGCCGAATACCTCGATGATTGGGCGAAAGATTACGGTTACGAACTCCGAACCATTGAATCTGAACGCGGTTACATATACGACCGCTACGGCCACCTGCTGGCCGGTAACAAAGAAGTCTACGAAGTCGGCATTGAACTGCAGTTTGTTCGCAATCCCGCGACGATCGCTTCCACGCTTGCTGATGTACTCAAACTGGATTACCAGAAGGTTTTCGAAGCTGCTCAGACAGAATACGTTCCAGGCAAACAGGTTTACATCACCCTCACAGACTTTGTGCAGGCGAATCAGGTAAGAAACCTCAGCGAGCTTAAAACCCAGTATGAGAACAACAATCCTTATGGTGACAACCCCGAACTTCCTTCGCTCCGCGGGTTAACATGGACCGCGCACCTCCAGCGCATTTACCCTGAAGGCAACCTCGCCGCCAACATCCTGGGATTTTTCACGTATTACGACCGTGAAGGCGGCGCGGGGTATTTTGGGGTTGAAGAGAAGTACAACACGCTGCTGGCGGGTGTGAAGCGCAACGTGATGATCCCGCTTGATCCCTACGAAATGCAGGAGATCCCCACCGCTCCTGCTGGCGCCAGCCTGGTGCTCACCATCGACCGCGAAATCCAACGCACGGTGGAAGAGATCCTCGATAACGCTGTCAAAAACAACGGGGCTGCCGGCGGCACCATCATCGTCATGAATCCGAATAACGGTGAAATTATGGCCATGGCCAGCAATCCCCGTCTTGATCCCAACGCCTACTGGGAAAACACCACGGTCTTCCCGGCGGGAGTGCCTTATAACAAGGCCGTCAACCAGGTGTATGAACCCGGGTCCATCTTCAAGATCCTTACCATGGCCGCCGCTCTCGACGCCGGCGTGGTGACGCCTGAAACACCCTTCACTGATACCGGTCAGATCGAGGTCGGCGGTTGGACGATCTATAACTGGGACCGCGGCGCCTGGGGCAACCAGAATATGATCGGATGCATGCAGCACTCGCTCAACGTCTGTCTCTCCTGGGTGGCCACGCAGCTTGGTCCCACGCAGTTCTACGATTACCTCGATCGCTTCGGCATCGGTCATCGCACCAACATCGATCTCGCTGGTGAGGAGGTTTATCCCCTCAGCGTGCCCGGTGACCCGATGTGGTACACTGTCAACCTTGCCACCAATTCCTTTGGCCAGGGTGTCGCGGTCACTCCCGTGCAGCTGCTGATGGCAGCATCCTCCATTGCCAATGAAGGACAGATGGTCGCCCCGCACGTGTTGAAGTCCTACATTCAAGACGGACAGCAGTTCGATACCACCCCGCAGGTTGTCGGGATTCCCATAACGGCAGATACCGCCAAAACCCTTACAGACATGCTCGCCATCTCCCTGGAAGAGGAAGCTTCAGACGCGCTGGTTGAAGGTTACCGGGTGGCGGGAAAAACCGGCACCGCTGAAATCGCGGTCAACGGGCAGTATTCGAGCAACAAAACAAACGCCTCCTTCGTGGGCTGGGGTCCGATCGATGACCCGCAGTTCATCGTGTTTGTCTGGCTCGAGAAACCCAGCTCTTCCATCTGGGGTTCCGTGGTCGCCGCTCCAGTATTCAGGGATGTGGTGCAGGAGATCGTTGTGTTGATGAATTTACCGCCTGATGAGATCAGGATAAGCATGAAGGAAGATTGAAGGAAAAGATGTTGACACTGGCGGATGTGGTTGAGGCTTTAACTGGCGTGAGACCGGCGGGAGTAACCCCGGGTATCTCCGAGGGTGTCGTGGATTCGCGCCTCGCTATCCCCGCGTCATTATTCATCGCCATCCAAGGCGAACGTACCGACGGCCATGAATACGTGGCTCAGGCGTTCAACAATGGCGCCAGCTTCGCCCTCGTGCAGCGGGACATCGATCCTGCAATACCTGTCGTGAACCTGCGCCAACCAATTCCAGCTGATCAGGTTTTTCCAGCCCTGCCTTTCGCGCTGCGCGTGGAAGACACCACCATGGCGCTTCAAAAATTGGCGGCTTTCTGGCGGCGTCGTTTTACGACCCGCGTCATTGGCATCACCGGCAGCGTTGGCAAATCCACCACCAAGGAACTCACCGCAGAAATACTCGCCCAGCGCTTCCGCACCCTTAAGAACCAGGGCAATTTCAATAACGAGATCGGCCTCCCCCTCACCCTCCTGCGCCTCGGACCCGGTTATGACCGCGTGGTGCTGGAAATGGGTTTTTACGAACCCGGCGAGATTGCCGGCTTATGTGACATCGCCCTCCCGCAGGTGGGCATCCTCACCAACATCGGCACGGTGCACGCTTCACGCGCCGGATCGCAGGAAACCATCGCCCGCGGTAAAAGTGAACTCGTGCGCGCTTTGCCGCCCCTGCCCGTTGGGACTGCCATTCTCAATATTGACGACCCCTTTATCAGGGAGATGGCCAAACTCACTGAAGCCGGCGTTTTCTTTTACGGGCTCGATCCGACAGCTGATCTCTGGGCAGACGAGATCGAATCACAGGGTCTCAACGGCATCCGTTTCAGGATCCATCACGGCACAGACATCTTTAATATCCAGGCTCCAATGATCGGGCGTCATTCCATCCACACCATTCTCGCCGCCGCGTCTGCCGCCCTCATTGAGGGGCTGACCTGGCAGGAGATCATCCTGGGATTGCAGCACGCCACCAGCCAGCTGCGCCTGGTGGCAGTAAAAACCCGCCAGGGCGCGCTTGTGCTTGATGATACCTACAACGCCTCCCCTGAATCGATGTTGGCAGCTTTGAACCTGCTGAACGAGCTGCCCGGCAGGAAGATTGCCGTCCTTGGTGGTATGAATGAACTGGGACAATATGAATTGCTCGGGCACAACAAAGTTGGCATACGCGCCGCCGAGGTTGTGGATAAATTGATCGCCTTCCGGGAGAACGCGCAAATGATCGCCGCCGCGGCAAAAAACGCGGGGTTTCCTGAGAGATTCATCGAAATCCTTGAAGATGAAGACGCGGTCATCCAATCGCTAAACGCCACACTTCATGCCGGAGATGTTGTACTGGTTAAAGGCGCGCACAGCCTGCGCATGGATCGCATCGTTCAGGCGATGGAGGTGGAAGAATGAGAGAGACCGCCCTGGCATTATCCTTGAGCGGCTTGGGGTTCATCCTGTCGGTCATTTGGGGTGGCCCGTTGCTGCGGGTGCTGAAACACTTCAAAATGGGAAAGATCATCCGCGTCGAAGGACCTGAAAGTCATATCACCAAGATGGGCACCCCAACCATGGGCGGGCTGGTCATCGTGGGCACGGTTGTGCTCTTCACGGTGCTGCTGAACGCGGCCACGATACTCGGTCTTCACCTCAGCGGCCGTTCAGTGCTGCTGCCTGTGGCTGTAATGATTTCATTCAGTCTTCTTGGGGCTATTGATGATTGGGAGGGCATTCGCGGTCCGCGCCGTGGGCTCGGGATGCGCGCCCGCACCAAGTTCCTCCTGCAGGTCGTTCTCGCACTCATCGCGGCTTTCGTACTCAAGAACGTGCTGGATGTTCCGGATATGTATTGGCCTGGCTTGAACATTACTTTTGATCTGGGCATGTGGTACATCCCGCTGGCAACATTCATCATTGTTGCCATGTCCAACGCAGTGAACTTCACCGATGGACTCGACGGCTTGGCGGGATTGATCTGCGCTACAGCCTTTGCCGCGTACGGGGGTATCGCGTTGATGCAGGGTAATATCTTCGTCGCCCGCTTCTGCTTCACAGTTGTCGGAGCGCTTTTCGGTTTTCTCTGGTTCAACGTACACCCAGCCATGATGATCATGGGTGATACAGGTTCGCTCTCAATTGGCGCGGTGCTGGGCGTGGTTGCCCTCATGACCGGGCAGTGGATCCTGCTGCCGATCATCGCTATCATCCCGGTCAGCGAAGCGGCCAGTGACGTGTTACAGATCCTGTACTTCAAGGCGACCAAGGGTAAACGCCTATTCAAGATGGCGCCGCTGCACCACCATTTTGAGTTGTTGGGTTGGAGCGAAACGCAGATCGTACAGCGTTTCTGGTTGATCGGTCTGCTGGCCGGCATGATCGGTATGGCAATCGCTTTAGGATAAGGTGAAGATGAACCGCTTCAGTGGGAAACGCGTATTGATCATCGGCGCCGCCAGGCAGGGTCTGGCGCTTGCCGGGTATCTGATCAAACAGCACGCGCGCGTTACCCTCAATGACCGCCAGACCCGTGAACAGCTTCAAGCGGTAATAGACCGGTTCGCCGGCAGCGGGGTTGAGTGGGTCCTGGGTGATCATCCATTCAGCCTGCTTGAGAATACTGACCTGGTTTGTATATCCGGTGGAGTTCCCCTCACCCTGCCGCTTGTCCAGGCTGCGGTTCAACGCGGTATTCCGCTTACCAATGACTCTCAAATCTTCATGGAAACAGTCAAAGCCCCGGTGGTAGGCATCACCGGTTCAGCCGGTAAGTCCACCACCACATCCCTGTTCGGCCGCATGGCCAATGCGGAAATCAAACCTCCCCGCAGAGCCTGGGTCGGCGGAAATATCGGCAATCCGCTGATTGAATTTGTGGATCAAATTTCCGAAGATGACCTGGTAGTGCAGGAACTCTCCAGTTTCCAGTTGGAGCTGATGACCACCAGCCCGCATGTCGCCGCGGTTCTGAATATCACTCCTAATCACCTTGATCGCCACGCGGATATGGCGGAATACACGCGCGCCAAATCCCGCATTCTCTCCTACCAGGATGCAACCGGCATCGCCGTGCTCAACCATGAAGATCCGGGATCCTGGAACCTCAAGCCAATGCTGCGCGGTGAATTGGTGAGTTTTGGCCTGAAAAAAACCGGCTACGCTGGTGACCAGGTATTTCTTGACGGTAACCAGGTTACGGCCGTAATAAAGGGTGAAACGAAAACTTTATTCGAGACCAGTCTGGTTCAGTTGCGTGGAAAACACAACCTGATGAACGTGCTCGCGGGTTGCGCGCTCGCGCTCGCCTGCGAATTCTCAACCGAAGCCATGATCAAAGGGGTTGAAGGCTTTACCGGGGTTAAGCACCGCCTGCAACTGGTGCGTGTGGTCAATGGCATCGGCTGGTACAACGATTCCATCGCAACCGCTCCCGAACGCACCTTCGCCGCACTGCAATCCTTCAGCGAGCCGATCATTCTGCTCCTTGGCGGCAGAGATAAGAACCTGCCATGGCTGCCTTTGGCAGAAGAAGTACACAAACGCGCGCGCCATGTAGTGATCTTCGGTGAAGCGGGTGAAAAGATCACAACAGCCCTGGGAACTACGCGTGATGGCGATTACCTACAAAGTGTAACCCGGGTGGAAACACTGCAGGATGGATTAGATCAGGCTTTACGCCTGTCATCACCGGGTGATGTTGTACTCCTCTCCCCCGGCTGCACCAGTTACGATGCCTTCAAGGATTTTGAAGCCCGTGGTGAAGCCTTTATTGAATGGGTGAACAACTTATGACAACAACAACGACCAACAGCCAGCCGCGCCGCACAAATTTTCGCCGCTTAACCCTGCGTGAGAGCTTCGATCTTCCACTCGCGGTCGTGGTTCTTACCCTCTTCGCGGTTGGTCTATTGATGATCTACTCCGCCAGCTGGCAGTACGCGAGTGTTCAAGGATTCTCAGAATACCAGATGGTTACACGTCAGATGTTGATCGGCCTGGCCGGGCTGGGCGGCATTGTGATCATCACTTTAATCGATTACCACCAGTACCAGAAATTCGTTGTACCCGGCATGCTGGTGATCGTTGCTTTGTGCGTACTGGTCCTCCTGTTCGGCTCCGAGACCCAGTTTGGTGCCCGCCGCGGTCTCTTCTCTGGGTCCATCCAGCCTTCCGAATTCGCCAAGCTGGGTGTCATCATTTACCTGAGCTTCTGGCTTTACAACAAGCGCGGCAACCTGCACAAGTGGACTTATGGTCTCATCCCGTTGCTCGCCATTATCGGTTTTACAGCGGGTCTGATCCTCATGCAGCCGGATATTTCCGCTGCCGCCACCATCATTCTGCTGGGCGGGGTGCTCTTCTTCGTCGCCGGCGGGAAGATCAGCCAGATCCTCGTCGTAGTTGTTGTGACCGCCCTGATGGGGTTCCTGTTGGTTAAGGTCAGTTCCACTGCTTCCACCCGCCTTTCAGATTACTGGAACGGCTTACAGGATCCGAAGAGCGCTTCAGACCATGTGAAGTGGTCGCTTGAAGCCATCATCAACGGCGGTGTGTTCGGTGTAGGAATCGGCAGATCGACAACCAAGTTTATCGGCCTGCCCGTTGCCACAACTGACTCGATCTTCGCTGTCATCACGGAAGAAACCGGGCTGCTCGGCGCTTTCGCTGTCCTCATTCTGTATGTACTCCTGCTGTGGCGCGGATTGACGATCGCCGACCGCGCGCCCGACACGCTCGGAAGGTGGCTGGCGGCAGGTATTTCTTTATGGATTTTCATTGAAGCCATCATCAACATGGGTGTTCTTGTCAACCTGCTGCCGTTCGCCGGTAACGCCCTCCCACTCATCAGTTCTGGCGGTTCAAGCCTTATTACCACGCTGGCAGCGGTTGGCATTCTGATGGGAATCGCACGTCAATCAAAGCTCACAAGGTTGAGCGCAGAAAGGAGCCCAAAAAATGCGGTTGTTGATTTGCGCCGGCGGAACCGGCGGGGGAGTGTATCCCGCGCTGGCAGTTCTGCAGGCGGTCGCTGATCGCGTGGATCAGACCCTGTGGGTGGGCGGCAAGGGCGGCATGGAAGCCGGCCTGGTCGCGCGCGCGCGCGTCCCGTACAGCGAGATCAACGCGGCTGGTGTGCACGGCGTCGGTCTCAGCGCGCTTCCAGCGAATTTACTGAAGCTCGCCCGCGGCTATTTTGAATCGAAACGCATTTTACGGGATTTCCAGCCGGATGCGATGCTCTTGACCGGCGGTTATTTGGCTGTTCCAATGGCAGTTGCCGGTGCTCATGTGCCAACCCTGCTCTATGTTCCGGATATTGAACCCGGCATGGCGCTCAAAGCCCTTTCACGTTATGCAGATGTTATCGCGTTGACTGATGAAAGCTCAAAAAAGTTCTTTGGTAACGGGAAACACATCGTCGTCACCGGTTATCCGAAACGCGAAGAATTAGTGAAAGTGCCCCGCGAAGATGCCTTAAGCAGGTTTGAATTATCCGGTGACCTGCCGGTTATGCTTGTCATCGGCGGCAGTAAAGGTGCGCATTCGCTTAACCAGGCGATTTTTGATAATTTAGAGCCGTTGCTGCAAAAAACCCAGGTGCTGCATCTCACCGGTCAGTTGGATTGGGATGAAGCTATTGGGAAAAAGCACGCCCTTAAGCCCGGATTGATTTCTCGCTATCAACCACGCGCCTACCTGCATGAAGAGATGAGCGCCGCCTTCTCTTGCGTCAGCCTCGTCCTGTCACGCGCGGGAGCCTCCACACTGGGTGAGTTGCCATTTTATGGTCTCCCCGCGATCCTTGTGCCATATCCTTACGCCTGGCGCTACCAAAAGGTCAATGCTGATTACCTTGCCGCAGCCGGCGGCGCGTTGATCGTGGAAAACGCCGAGCTTTCCTCCAGGTTGCTTTCACTGGTCGATGAGCTGCTGTCAAAACGATCGCTCCTGGTGGATATGGGCGAAAAGATGCGAGCCCTGGCGGCGCCTGAGGCAGCACGGAAGATCGCTGACCTGCTGGTTCAGTTGGGGGCGGGTGAAGAGAAAGAAAGGAACGCCTGATATGATCAGTCTTGACGTCCTGCTTTGGATTTTCATCATCCTTTTTGCGCTGGTCGGCGCCATGCGCGGTTGGGCCAAAGAACTGCTGGTCACTTTCAGTATCATCCTGGCGATGTTCACCCTAACCGTGTTGGAAGCCTTCCTGCCTTTCTTCAAGGAAACCTTACAACAATCCCAACCGGCGACCGTATTCTGGTTGAAAAGCGGTATTCTCATCGCACTGGTATTCTTCGGTTATCAGACCCCGAAAATCCCCAAACTGGTGGAAAGTGGTCGATTCATTCGCCACATGCTCCAGGATACATTACTGGGTGCCGTCCTCGGTGGCTTAAATGGTTACCTCATCTTCGGGTCTGTCTGGTACTACCTGCATTCCACCGGTTATCCTTACCCCTTTGTGCTTCCTCCTGATGCACTCACGCAGTCAGGCCAGGCTGCCTTGCGCTGGATCGAGAATCTTCCTCCCGCCTGGTTGATGACCACCCCAACGATTTATATCGCGGTGGCTGTGTGTTTTGTATTCGTACTGGTGGTGTTCATATGAAAAAGCGCATCCACCTCATCGGTATCGGCGGCACAGGTATGTCATCCATTGCCCGTGTCCTGCTCGAGCAGGGCTGGGCGGTGAGCGGATCCGACCGTTTGCTCTCACCGCTGGCGCTCGAGCTGCGCGCAGCTGGCGCTCTGATATACGAAGGGCACGACTCCCGGCATGTTCAAGGGGTTGACCTGGTCGTGCGTTCTTCCGCGATAAATGATGAAAATCCTGAAGTTGCAGCAGCTGTCAGGCTTGGCATTCCTGTAATGAAGCGTCAGGAATTCATAAGCGAACTTTCAAAAGATCGCATGTGCATCGCTGTCGCAGGATCGCATGGCAAGACCACCACCTCTACCATGATGGCCTGGAGCCTGGCTCAGCTCGGGCTGGATCCCGGGTACATCCTCGGCGGTGTATCCAGGGATCTCGGCAACAACGCGCGCGCCGGCACTGGTGAGCATTTCGTCATCGAAGCTGATGAGTACGACTACATGTTCCTGGGTCTCATACCGGCGGTCATCCTCCTCTCCAACGTAGAATACGATCATCCTGATTGTTTCCCGACGGTTGAAAAATACCAGGCGGCTTTTTCAACCTTCGTGAACCAATTGGAACCCGGTGGTCTGCTGGTTACCAATGCTGACGATCCCGGATCTTTCTCTAAACTTACGGATGCACCCGCGTCAGCCCGTGTGGTCACTTATGGTCTCACTACTTCAGCCGATTACACCGCCGTGGATGTCAAACCAAATACAATGGGCGGATTTGAGTTCATTGTTCAGGCCAACCCTCTGCAGAAAACGGTTGCCAGTGTAAGTTTACGCGTGCCCGGTATTCACAACGTGCGCAATGCCCTCGGAGTTCTGGCTGCCCTCCACGCGCTGGGCTTCCCCGTGCAGCAGGTGGCGCAAGCTCTTTCAGCTTACACAGGTTCAGGCCGCCGCTTCGAGGTAATCGCCGAGGTGGACGGAATTACTATTGTTGATGACTATGCGCATCATCCCAGCAAGATCACTGCCACCCTCAGCGCCGCGCGCGCCCGATATCCCAATCGGCGCATCATCGCAGTTTGGCAGCCACATACCTACTCGCGTACGCAGGCGCTCGAGGTTGATTTCATCAATGCGTTTCATGACGCCGACCTCGTGATTGTCACCGCCATCTATGCCGCCCGCGAAGCTGCGCAGGCGTACACCTCCGCACAGCTGGTAAAAAAGATCGATTACGTTTCAGCGCGCTATATTCCGCTCATTCCCGCGGTGGTGGATTTCCTTCTGGAAAATCTACAGCCCGGAGATGTGCTGATCGTCCTGTCAGCCGGAGATGCTGACCAGGTTTGCCGTGAGGTCAAAGTACGATTGCATGAAAGGAAAGGTACACCATGAACCCGCCCAGAAAAGACAGTATTGAGAATGTCAATCACGATTTTGACACACCGCGCTACTTTTCAGAGTTCCCGCGCATCCAGGTGAAACGCCAGCTCCACCAGCCGGTGGATGATTTTCGCGCTTTGAACCTGCAGGACCGTGTGGACTTGATGGAAAGATTGATCGAAAGGGTCAGAGAACTCTAGGAATAGAGGATGACGCCGCGCATGGATGAGAAGCTGCTGATCGAACGCTTTGATAACCGCCTGAGGAAGGATGTTCCATTGGCGAACTTGACCACTGCCAAAGTGGGAGGGTCTGCGCGTTACTTTATCAGCGCAGAAAGCGCCGCTCAGCTCGCCGCGGATGTGGGTTACCTCTGGAGTGAAAACATCCCCTTCCTTGTTCTCGGCAGCGGGTCAAACATCCTGGTGAGCGACGCCGGTATCGAGGCTGTGGTTATTCATAACAAGGCGAAACTGATCCATTTTGACGAGAACAGCGCTACTCCCAGCCTTTACGCTGAATCCGGTGCCATCCTCATCACTGCCGCCCGCCAGGCGGCGATGCGTGGGCTGACCGGCCTGGAATGGGCAACCACCATCCCCGGCACTGTCGGCGGAGCGGTTTATGGCAACGCCGGTGCTCACGGGGCTTCCATGCAGCAGAACCTGCTGTTGGCAGATATCTTGCACCGCACAAAGGGCTACCTGTCGCTCAATACCGAGCAGATGGGGTATTCGTATCGCAGCAGCGCGCTAAAACGCGAACCCGGTGGAGCCATAATCCTCTCCGCCAGGCTTGTCGTCGAAAAAGGCGACACAGAAAGGATCAAAGCATTGCTGAACGAGTTCGCAGCCAGGAGGAAACAAACCCAACCTCCCGGTCCGAGTATGGGCTCCACATTCAAAAATCCAGCGGGTGATTCCGCCGGGCGCATCATTGATTCACTCGGCCTCAAAGGTACCCGTGTGGGCGGTGTTCAGGTCAGCCAGATGCACGCGAACTTCTTTATCAACGACGGCAGCGCTACCGCCCGTGATTATCGTGACCTGATTCTCCTCGTGCAGGGTATCGTCGAGGAAAAAACCGGTACCAGGCTGGAACTCGAGATAGAAATGATCGGTGATTGGAAGGAACAGGAATGACTGGCAGGAAAAAGCTGGCTGTGATCTTCGGCGGCAGGTCAGGTGAACACGAGGTTTCTCTCATGAGCGCCCGCTCAGTGCTTTCCGTTCTGGATGCAGAACGCTATGAGGTCACCCAGATCGGTGTTACTCCAGACGGTGCCTGGTTCTGCGGTGAAGATGTGATCGGTTGCTTTGAAAAGCACACATACACCTCCTTAAACCCGGTCGCCCTCCTCCCTGAGCCGCTCGATGGTGCGTTGTTCACGATTAAAGACGGAAAACTGGAACATCTGACAAACATTGATGTAGTCTTTCCCCTCATCCATGGCACCTTCGGCGAAGATGGCGCGCTGCAGGGTTTGCTGGAAATGGCCGACCTCGCCTATGTTGGCGGTGGCGTGCTGGCTTCCGCGGTCGGCATGGATAAGAGCCTCTTCAAAGATGTGATGCGCGCCAACCATATTCCTGTTGTTGATTCGCTGCTCTTCAACCGCTCGTCGGTCAACGCCGACATTGATCAGGCCATGCAGCAGATCGAAGATGCCTTCGCTTACCCGGTCTTCGTGAAACCAGTTAACCTGGGATCCTCTGTTGGCATCACTCGCTGCAGCAGCCGCTCCAGCCTGCTGGAAGGTTTGACGGACGCCGCCCGATACGACCGCCGCGTGCTGGTGGAACGTGCGGTTGACGCCCGCGAACTGGAAGTGAGCGTGCTCGGCAACGAGAACCCCATCGCATCCGTCCCCGGCGAGATCCAACCCCAGGAGGATTTCTACACCTATTCCGCCAAATACCTCACCAACCAGTCCCGGCTGGTGATCCCGGCTGAACTGGATGAGAGCACCAGTCATGCCATCAGCACCGCCGCGGTCAGTGCGTATCGGGCGATCGACGGAGCCGGTTTAGCCCGTGTGGACTTCCTGCTGGATCGGCGGACTGGTGAATTCTTCGTTAGTGAAGTCAATACCATCCCGGGATTCACCGCCATCAGCATGTACCCCAAGCTCTGGCAGGCAAGTGGAATCTCTTATACCGCGCTCATCGACCGCCTGATCGATCTGGCGCTTGAAAGAAAACACGATCGTGATATCACCGTGCGTACCTACGGGAGAGAGGCATGAAGCTCTTTAAGCAGCCTGACCGGGTGAATCGTTCTGAAAAACTGCGGCAGAAACGCCAGCCGGCGGCTCAAACACGTTCAGAAGCGTCTTCTCCCTCGGCCTCCCGCGCAGCAGTGGATACCTCCCGGGTCGTCACCCGCCGCTCCGATGGGTCTGGCGTGAACCGTCAGGCGCTCGGGGTGCAGCCGCGCCGCAAGGTGGTGTACGCTGTAGGTGACAATGGCGTCGAGACCCGGCTGCCCTCCCTGCCCATTTTACGCTTCAGCTGGCAGTGGGTTTCAGGAATTCTCACCATTCTTCTCTTGATGTTCATTATCGTGCTGCTGAATACACCCATATTCAGGGTGAACGGTTTTGAAGTGCGCGGACTCAGCACGTATTCCTCAGCTGATTTCAACCACCTTCTCAATGGCCGGCAGACCTCGATCTTCCTGGTGAATACGACCGAGATCTTTGATTCCATCCTGATCTCCTTCCCTGAACTGGTCGGCAGCCAGGTTGAAATCAGCCTGCCAAACCGCATCGTCATCACAGCCGCCGAAAGAAAACCGGTCATCCTCTGGCAAAGTGACGCTGGAAATTACTGGATCGATGCCGAAGGTGTCATCCTCGCCCCGCGTGGAGAAGCGAGTGGTCTCCTCACTATCCTAAGCCCGGTTTCACCTCCCCTTCTTGTCGAGCGGCACGAACCCGGAAATTTTGTGGAGTACGCCACGATGGTTTTCGAACGTAAGACCAGGCCGGCTGATCCCGCTGAGCGCGCTGCTCATATTCACCCGGATGTACTGCAGGCGGCGCTGGAAATGAACTCCCTTATCCCTGAAGGCGCGACACTCATTTACGATCCGATCTCCGGGATGGGTTGGCAGGATCCCGGCGGCTGGGAAGCTTACTTCGGCAACGACCTGGGCAATGTCCAGATGAAACAGTTAATGTACCAGGCGATCCTCGGACGCCTGCAGGAGATGGGGGTTTCCCCCGAGATGATCAGCGTTGAGCACGTTGACGCCCCATATTATCGGACGGAGTAAGAATTATGGAAGAGCCTATTGTTGTCGGAATCGATATCGGTACCACCAAGGTCTGCACCCTGGTAGCCCGTCTCGAAGGAGACGCGGACATGCGCATCCTCGGTGTGGGCATTGAGCCCGCCCAGGGAATTAAAAAAGGGAATGTGGTGGATATCAGCGCCGCGACGCAATCCATCTCCCGTTCCATTGAAAAGGCGCAGCGCACCTCGGGGCTCGAGATCGAATCAGCCCTTGTCAGCCTGGCCGGTTCGCACGTCTCAGCGATGAACTCGCGCGGGGTGGTGGGCATCAGTGGAGGGGTTATCTCGCAGGAGGATGTCGACCGCGCGCTTGAAGCAGCCATGGCCGTTGCCATGCCGCACAACCGTGAGATCATCCATGTTATCCAGCGCGGTTTCACCGTTGATGGGCAGGAAGGCATCCAATCACCGGTCAATTTCTCCGGGTTCCGGCTGGAGGTTGAAGCCCACATTATCACCGCCGCGGCTGCCACCGTCGAGAACCTGCGCCAGTGCGTCAACGCCAGCAATGTTGACGTGTTGCAGTTCGTGCTCAACCCGCTGGCTTCAGGCGAGGTTGTGCTCAATAAACCCGAACGTGATATGGGTGTGTGTGTATGCGACATTGGCGGCGGCACCAGCGACCTTGCCATCTACATTAATGGTGATGTCTGGCACACCAATGTGTTGCCGGTCGGCGGCAGCCACATCACCCAGGACATCGCCATTGGTTTACGCATCAGCCCCGAGCAGGCGGAACAGGTCAAGAAACAATACGGACACGCCATCACCTCGGAGGTTGGCGAGGGAGAATTCTTTACCCTCAAGACCTTTGGCGATGACCAGCCCAAGCAGATCAGCCGCCGCGAACTGGCTTACATCATTGAAGCCCGCGTAGAAGAGATCTTCCAGCTGCTGCACCAGGAAGTGCGCCGCTCTGGTTACGATAATCTCCTGCCCGCCGGCATGATCCTCACCGGCGGCACCAGCCAGCTGCCCGGCATCCGCCAGCTCGCGGCCAACGTGCTGAACATGCCTGTGCGTATCGCCCGCCCCGAGAACCTCGTTGGTCTGGTAGACCAGCTGCAATCCCCGGCTTATTCCACCAGTGTGGGACTGCTGAAATGGTCGGAACTCATGACCCAGCCCTCTTACGCGGTCACTCACCCGCGCAAGCCCAAGACCACAGGGTTCAAACCCGCCTCCCTCAACTGGAATAAGTTGAGGGTGTGGGTGGAAAGATTACTGCCGTAGGTCCCCGGTCAGCGTTGACCGGTTAACAATAATATCAAAATGGAGGATATAAAAATGGAGACCAACAGAGCACTACAGTACGCATCATCAAGAAGCAATTATGAACCAGAGAGCAAGACGCCCATCGAAGCTTTCGCGCGCATCAAGGTCGTCGGCGTTGGCGGCGGAGGCTGCAACGCCGTCAATCGCATGATCGACCAGGGAGCCCAGGGGATCGAGTTCATCACGGTGAACACCGATGCCCAGGCGCTGTTGATGTCGAAAGCGCCCACCAAGATTCGCATCGGCGATAAGACCACCAACGGTCTTGGCGCCGGCGGCAATCCAGAGATCGGCAAAAAGTCCGCTGAAGAATCCTCTGAAGAACTTTACCAGGTCCTCAAGGGCAGCGACATGGTCTTTGTCACCGCCGGCATGGGCGGTGGCACCGGCACCGGCGCAGCGCCCATCATCGCCCAGATAGCCTCAGAGGTCGGAGCGCTCACCATTGGTGTTGTCACCCGCCCCTTCACATTTGAAGGCTCCAAGCGGCTTCAATCTGCCGAGCAGGGCATCGCCCGCCTCAAGGAACACGCGGATACGCTCATCGTCATCCCCAACGATCGCCTGCTCCAGATGGTGGATCGCAAATCCTCTCTGCAGGATTCCTTCAAAATGGCGGATGAAGTACTGCACCAGGGTATTCAGGGGATATCTGAAGTCATCACCATCCCCGGTCTCATCAACCTCGACTTCGCTGATGTCAAAAACGTGATGTCAGAAGGCGGCGCAGCGCTGATGGCCGTTGGACGCGCCAGCGGTGAAGACCGCGCCATAAAGGCAGCTGAAATGGCGATTTCCAATCAACTGCTGGATATCACCATTGACGGCGCGCGCGGTATCCTCTTTAATGTCACCGGCGGTCCGAACCTCACACTCTTCGAGGTCAACCAGGCTGCTGCCATTATCAAAGAAACCGCCCATCCCGAGGTCAACCTCATATTTGGGGCTGTTATCGATCCCGATATGGGTGATGATGTTCGCATTACCGTCATCGCTACAGGTTTCGATCGTGCAAATGGTGTGCCTACCGTTAGAAAACCTGTGGCGAGATCAGAGGAAGAGAACAGGAAAGCCCTCTTTCAGTTGAGCGCGGATTCAGGTAGAACCACCCCTGTGAACGGGCAGTTAAATGAGTTCACACCGGTAAAGGTCAATACCAAGTTGGATCTTCCAACTTTCCTGCGCATTCATCTTGACGAGAAGTAACTTTGAGTTTGCTTCTCACGCTTGAACCCTGTCCTCCATAGTGTATGACGGGTGCGCGTACTGCGCGCAGCCGGCTCATACCATTAAATCGCGACTGGCGGCCGGTCCCCGCCAGTCGTGTGCATTAACCGCGGGATTCGAAATATGATTAATCGGAAGTGATGTCGCGTCGATAGACGAATCGGCTGTGAATTCATACCATATGTTTTTTTAAGGTACAAGACCCTGGATAAAGAAATCCATAATATCGTGCCGGGTGACGTTTATTAGCGTAACTTTGGATGATTTGATACTTAATGACACATTTAACAGGGTTTTCATCAAATATTTCTTGTTGCCGGCTACCCGGGGCAATTATTCCATGCCCGGAAGTTTTAAGAAAAATCACCTTGTTTTGGCTTGAATCACCATATTCTGTATGTTAGAATACTCCGTAGATGTACGGTTTGCAACAAATACCTCCCCCTACATATGGGGGATGTCGTTTCAAGACGAACATCACAGCCCGGATTCCGGTCAGATATACCGGCACATCGTTCAAGGGGTCTATTTGGAGGGTAGGATGATCTGTCCGTATTGCCAGAAAGACCAATCAAAGGTAATCGACACCACTCACGACAGCCGCGGGGGCATCCGCAGGCGCCGTGAGTGTGAACATTGCGGGCAGCGTTTTTCAACCTACGAACGCCCCATCCTGGCCACTCCGCTTATCATCAAGCGCTCCGGTACCCGCGAACAGTTCAACCGCGAAAAGCTCCTCGAGGGCATCCGTATATCCTGCGCCAAGCGTCCGGTTTCTGCTGATGACATCAATCACCTGGTCAACGAGATCGAAACCGCCCTGCAGAAGATGGGACGTGAAGAGGTCTCTTCCCGCGTGGTCGGCGATATGGTCATCGAAGGCCTCAAACGCCTGGACCAAATCGCTTACATCCGTTACGCCATCGTTTACCTTCAATTATCAGACCTGCAGTCGATCCGTAAAGAGATCGACCGGTTACTGGCATCCTAGGAGATTACATGGATACATCACCGCGAACAGCCCAAAGATCACTCCTCGACCTGGGCGGGATCCCCGCCAATCTGCCAACCGTTGTGCTTTCTGATAACGCCCGCCAGGTGCTGCTCAAGCGCTACGTGCGCCGCAACCCCGATGGCTCCCCTGCTGAGACGGTTGAAGAGATGTTCTGGCGCGTGGCTTCCACCATCGCCAATGTCGAGACCCGTTGGGCTACCGATACTGACACCCTCGCCCGCAAGTATTACACCCTGTTAACCTCCAAAGCCTTTTTCCCGAATTCGCCCACCTTCACCGGCGCCGGCACCCCGCTGGGGCAGCTCGCCGCCTGCTTTGTCCTCCCCATCAATGACGACATGGGCCGCGACGCCGCCGGCATCTTCCAGACGCTGCGCGACGCCGCCCTCATCCAGCAGACCGGCGGCGGCAATGGCTTTTCCTTTTCCCGCCTGCGCCCCAAGGGCTCTCATGTAAAAACCTCCGCCGGCCAGGCCACCGGACCGGTCGGATTCCTGCGCGTTTATGACCACGCCTTCGGCGAGGTCGCCCAGGGCGGCACCCGCCGCGGCGCCAACATGGCCGTGCTGCGCGTGGATCACCCCGATATCGAGGAATTCATCGCCTGCAAGACCAACGAGAACCAGATCACCAACTTTAACATTTCCGTCGGCGTTACAGACGCCTTCATGCGCGCCGTGGAAGACGATGTGGAGTGGAGCCTGCGTTTTCCCGATCTTTCAGATCCGCGCGCCAAAAAATTCATGGGCACCTTTGAGCAGGCTGAAGAAGCCGGCATCCCCTTCAGGGTTTACAAGACCATCCGCGCCCGCGACCTCTTTCAGCGCATCGTCAAGCAGGCTCATCACAACGGTGAGCCCGGTCTGCTCTTCCTCGACGCCGCCAACCGCGCCAACCCCGTCCCCCACCTTTACCAGCTAGAAGCCACCAACCCCTGCGGTGAGCAGTGGCTCGGCCCCTACGAGAACTGCTGCCTGGGTTCCATCAACCTCGCCCAGCACCTCGGACCCGAACACAGCGTCGACTGGAACAGGCTGCGCGAGAATACCGTCCTCGCGACGCGCTTCTTGGATGATGTCGTTGACGCCAATGCCTACGTGCCCGCCGTACCCCAGCTTAAAGAAGCCGCCATGCGCAACCGCCGCGTCGGGTTGGGTATCATGGGTCTGGCTGACCTGATGTACCACGTCGGCGTACGCTACGGCTCACCTGCCGCGGAGGATTTCGGCGCCCAGGTGATGGAATACGTGCGCTACCACGCCATGAAGACCAGTGTTGAACTGGCGCGTGAGCGCGGCGCGTTCCCCTCTATCAAGGGCAGCATTTACGACCCCGAGAACCTCGTCTGGCAGCCCCCCGTCTCTCTCATCGAGACCCAGCAGTACTGGGGACGCCCCACCATCGATTGGAGCGAGATCAGCGAGGGTATCCGCCGTTACGGCATCCGCAACGCCGCCCAGACCACTGTTGCCCCCACCGGCACCATCGCCACCGTCGCCGGCTGCGAGGGCTATGGCTGCGAGCCTGTGTTCGCCCTGGCGTACATCCGCCACGTTAATGACAACGGCAAGGACCTCAAACTCTCTTACACGTCGCCCGCGTTCGAACAGGCGCTGCTCGAGGCCGGGGTCAACGAGATGGACCGCCAGGACATTTACGACCAGGTGATGAAAGACGGCTCCTGCCAGCACATCAAAGCTGTTCCCGATGTAGTAAAAAGCACCTTCGTCGTCAGCGCCGATATCAGCGCTGAGGAGCATGTGCGAATGCAGGCCGCGCTGCAGGCTTTCGTGGATAATTCCCTTTCCAAGACCATCAACTTCCCCGAGAACGCCACCGAAGAGGACGTCGCCACCGCCTACATGCGCGCCTGGGAGCTTAATTGCAAGGGCATCACCGTGTATGTCACCGGCTCGCGCGAAGAGGTGGTGCTCGAGACCAACGCCACCGCCAGCAAAAAAGCCCCCGCCGCCGATGACGCCATGCCCGACCAGATAAAACTCTGGCAGGAATCCAAAAAACCCAGGCCGCGCTCGCTCATCGGGCGCACCTTCTCCATTGAAACACCGCTGGGTAAGGCTTTCATCACCATCAACGAGAACGACGCCACCCAGCCTTTTGAGGTTTTCATAAATACCGCCAAAGCCGGTTCTGATACCGCCGCCGTCAGCGAAGCCATCGGCCGCCTCATCTCATACGTGCTGCGCCTGGCTTCACCCATTGAACCTTCGCAGCGCCTCACCGACCTCACCCGTCAGCTTTTGGGCATCGGCGGCGGTCGCTCGCTGGGCTTTGGCCCCAACCGCGTGCGCTCCCTGCCCGATGGCGTCGCCCAGGTGCTCGAGGAATACCTGGATGAGCGCGCCATCCGCCTGGGCAAGTCCACGGATAAGCCCGGCGCTGTGCAGCAGTACCTGATCAACGACATCACCGACCTCACCCCGCCGGCCGAAACCCCCTCCACCGACACGCCTTCCGCTGTCCAAAAGATCGGCGACCTCTGCCCCGAGTGCGGTGTCGCCGCCGTGATCAACGAAGAGGGCTGCCGCAAGTGCTACGCCTGCGGCTATTCGGAGTGCTGAGAGCGCGAAGAAGATAACCAAATCGTCCCTCTCCCACGCTTACCCGGAATGCAAGCATAAAAGACCCGTTATAAGTGGGAGAGGGATAAGAGGGTGAGGGTGCTGCCTCTGCGGCTATAGCGAGTGCTGAGATGAAGTTGCTGTCATTGCGAGCCGTGCTTTCCGGCGCAGCAATCTCCAAATTACTCCTTCACCATTCCGGGATTCTGGTTTCAGAATCCCGGAATTTGCATTCTGTAAAGTATTAATTTACATGATCCTTGATTGTCTCATGTGTCAGCACTAAATCCTTGCCGCTATTGTGAGTAAGAAATTTTGTCGATAGGCGAATCCAATCCCCTCAAACGCGGTTAACCAATATAGAGAAAACCCCTTTCAGTTGGGTATAATGGTTTCATAACCAAGGAGGTGCGTATGAGCAACATCCGCGTCATCACTGATACCGATTCCAGCCTGCCGGCTGAGGTCGCCGCCCGCTACCACATCCACCAGGTGCCCATCACCGTCCAGTTCGACGAAGAGACCTACGAAGCCTGCGTCAACATCAACGATAAACAGCTCTTCGAGAAGATCGACGCGCTCGGCAAGCTGCCCACCACCGCCGCGCCGTCGGCTGGTGCTTTCAGCGCTGCTTATGCCGCGGCCTTTGCAGAAGGCGCTGATTCCATCATCTGCATCACTGTCGGCTCAAAGATCAGCCGCACCTACGATTCCGCCTTCACAGCCGCCGCTGAAGACTTCCCCGGCAAACTCATCACCGTTGTCGATTCCAGCTACCTTTCGCTCGGTCAGGGATTCATGGCCATCGCCGCCGCAGAAGCCATCGATAACGGCGCTTCGCATCAACAGGCTGTGGATGCCGCCCTCGCCCTCCTGCCCCGTTTACACCTTTACGGCTCGCTCACAACATTAAAATACCTTGCCATGGGCGGTCGCATCGGCCAGTTCCCGGCCAAAATGGCCAACCTTTTCGACATCCGCCCCGTCATGACCATGATCGACGGCAAGCTCGGCCTGCTGGAAAAAGTGCGCACGCACCGCGCTGCCATGAACCGCCTGGTGCAGCTGCTCGAAAAATCCGTTGCCGGCAAGCGCATCGTTAAGGCCGGCATCGTGCATGTCAACAACCTTGAAGACGCCGCCGCGCTTGAATCCCGTCTGCGCGCTGACCTGCCCATGCCCGCCGAGATCCTCGTCGCCGAGTTCACACCCGGCCTTTCTGTTCACGGCGGCACCGGGTTGATCGCCGCCGTGCTCGTAACCTCAGATTAAAACCTGGACGCCATAAAGCAGCAACCACCGGTTTTCCGGTGGTTGTATATTTTCAGAAAATGGATTTTCAAACGACTGCCAGGTCCGCCAGGCGAATGTGCACCGGTTTGCCCTTGATCCTGTAAGCACGCTTGCTGCTCTTCAGCACAGATTTCACATGGTTTTCAGCCACATCGACCAGCGTGTAATTGGGCTGAATGGTGATCTCGCCGATGGCCTTGCCGGGTATACCTGATTCCCCCGCGATCGCGCCGACGATATCCCCCGGGCGCAGCCCGCTGCGGTTGCCCAGGCTCATCCACAGCCGCACCATACCGGGTTCAACACCCGCTTTTTCTTTAGCGCTGGCATTGCTTTGATGCCCTTTTGCAGCAGTTCTATCGCTGGAGTACCGTTCGGACACCGCAGGCTTCTCATCTGCCGCGCTTTTCATCTCCATCAATTCCTTCACGGGAATCTCCTGGCTTTTGGCGCGCAACAATCTGATGAGACCGACCGCGATCTCGTTGACCGTGAAACCGTTGCCGATCATCTTATCCAGCAGCAGCTTTTCTGAGTGGTTCATCCCTGCCAGCAGCTGCGCGCTCACCTGTTCCATCAGGCGCGCGTCGCGCTTCGCTTGCACTTCATCGGCGCCGGGCAGCGGCATCTCGGTCACCATCTGCCGCGTGTATGCCTGGATCTGGTTCATCCGGCTGCGCTCGCGCGGCGTGAGCAGCGTAATGGCAATGCCCTTCTTGCCCGCCCTGCCGGTGCGGCCGATGCGGTGCACGTAATCCTCTGCGTCCGCGGGCATGTCGTAATTGAACACATGTGACACATCCGTGATATCCAGCCCCCTGGCTGCCACGTCGGTCGCCACCATCAGGGTTACACTGCCATGGCGGAAGCGGTTAAGCACGAGTTCGCGCCTTGCCTGGTTCAGGTCACCGTGCAGCGAGTCTGCTGAGAAGCCCCTGCGCAGCAGTTCATCAGCCAGTTCCTGCGCCCTGGCCTTGGTGCGGGTAAAGATGAGCCCGCTCGTAACCTCGTCGGTCTCCAGCAGGCAGCACAGCGCCGCCAGTTTGCTCTCTTCTCTCACCCTGTAGAAACGCTGTTCAGTTTCAGCCACCGTCACCTGTTTTGGGTTGATGCAGACCTTCACCGCGTCTTGCATGTACTTCGCAGCCAGTTTCTGGATCTGCACCGGCAGGGTTGCCGAGAACAGCGCCACCTGGCGTGTTTCGGGCAACTCATCGAGAATTAGTTCAACGTCATCAATGAAGCCCATTTCGAGCATTTCATCCGCTTCATCCAGCACCAACAACTCCACCCGGCTCAGGTCCAGCCTGTCCTGGCGGATAAAATCCAGCAGACGGCCGGGTGTACCGACGACTATGTCGACCCCGCGCTTCAACGCCTTGATCTGTATTTCGTAGGATTGTCCGCCGTAAACAGGCAGCACCTTGATCCCCGAACCCCTGGCAAGCGCGTCGGTCGCATCCGCGACCTGTTTGGCCAGTTCGCGCGTGGGCGCCAGCACCAGCGCGCGCGGGGTACCTTTACCCTCGCCCAGCCTTTGCAGGATCGGCAGCATAAAGGCCGCCGTCTTGCCCGTCCCGGTTTGGGATTGGGCCAGGACATCTCTGCCATTGAGCATCAGCGGGATCGTTTCCACCTGGATCGGTGTCGGTTGGGTATACCCTACCCGTTCCACCGCCTGCAGGTATTCATCATTTAAACCTAATTGAGCAAAACTTTGTATCATTCAATTCCTTTTCGCATAAAAAAATACCCTCCGAAACCGGCTGGGTATTTTGAACCTGGCACGATCTTTCTGCGTTATCGCAACGCGGATGCTAGTATATCACGAAACCTGGGAGTTACACGAAAACTCGATGGCGGATTTTCATATATGCTGAAAATTACCCAACGGATCAAGTAACAAAACAGAAATACCGGCGACTGTGCCGTATAATAAGAACAAAATTCGCTTCAGGAGCGCGCACATGGCTAAGAGACTAATCCTCGTCGCGGGTAACATCGGTTCCGGCAAGACCTCGCTAACCGAGCGAATCGGTGAGCGCCTTGGCTGGCACACAGCCTATGAATCTGTTGTGGATAACCCTTACCTGCCAGATTTCTACGCCAGCATGAAAGACTGGGCTTTTCATCTGCAGGTTTACTTCCTCGGCCACCGTGCACAGCAGCACCTGGATATGTTCAATGACCCGCGCTCTGCCATCATCGACCGCAGCATTTACGAAGACGCCTACATTTTTGCCCGCGCCCTTTATTCAATGGGCAACATCAACGAACGCGATTACAGTACCTACCGCAAGGTCTTTGACCTGATCACCGCCAACCTGCCCCACCCCTCCCTGCTTGTTTATCTCAATTGCCCGGTGGATACCCTCGTCGAGCGTATCCAGTCCCGCGGCCGCGACATCGAATCTTCCATCTCACGCGATTACCTCGCCCTGCTTGAGACATATTACGACGACTGGACGCGCGACTTCGACCTTTGCCCCATCCTCACCATCCGCACTGACGACCTTGATTTCGTCCATGAACCGCGCCACCTCGATACCGTGGTGAAGAAGATTAAAGAAAAGCTCTCAGGCCGCGAAGAGATCGTTTTCTGAGAATTGTCAGGTAACGGAATTACCCTTATGTGTGCTGCAACCTATTTCATCTCACTGCGTATATTATCTAGACAAATTTATTAGGCGGGATAACAGTGAAGCAGATTGACCCAATTTGGATCGAGAAAGCCCGCCATGGAGATGAAGAAGCCTTCACCATGTTGGTTGATACCTACCAGACCCCTGTTTTTAACCTGTGTTACAGGATGCTTGGGGAAAGCACGGCCGCTGAGGATGCCGCCCAGGAAACCTTCTGGCGCGCCTGGCAGAAGATCAAAAGTTACGACCCGCAGCGCCCGTTCGGCACCTGGCTGCTCTCCATTGCCGCGCATTACTGCATTGATCAGCAGCGCAAACAGAAGGTCACGCTCTTCGAACTGGATGAATATCCCGATTTTGACCTAGGCGACCCGCATGTTCCCAACCCTGAATCGGCTGTCATCACCAATGACGAAGAGGAAGCGCTGCACCGTATGATCGACCAGTTAAATCCGCCCGATCGCGCAGCAGTGATCCTGAAATACTGGTATGGATGTTCGGAGGAAGAGATCGGTCAGATGCTTTCACTCACAGTCAGCGCGGTCAAAAGCCGGCTGCACCGGGCCCGCCGGCAGCTGGCTGATGCCGTGATAGAAAATCAAACATTAACGGTACAGGGAGGATAATGTTATGAATCATTACCCATTCAGAAGTTGGATACTGGATGAAGCAGACCTCAACGACACACAGCGCGAAGAGCTGCAAGCCCACCTGGAACTCTGCCCGGAATGCGCGCAGCTTTCGCGTTCCCTGAGCATCGCCCTGCAGACCGTCCGTGAAGCGCACGAGCAGGCGGCTCCACCCGATTTTACCCGCAGGTTTATGGCTTCACTTGAAGCCCGCCAGCGCGAACAGGAACGCAAACAGGCGCGCACATTGACTCTTGTTCTGGCGGCTACCGCTTTGATCATCGTCATGGTCTCGCTTTATATATTCGTACCCGAGTTATCGCTAATTTCACTCGCTGCCACTACCATCGCGGCGGTAGTCGGTTTGCTCACCAGTCTGCAGCAAGCGCTTTCATTTGTACTAAACGCTTTCCAGAAGTTGAGCCCGTCCACGCTCATCATCAGCGGAGTGATTCTCGCCGGCTGGGTACTCCTGGCCAGCCTGACCCTCGGGTTATCCATCTGGAAACTCGCCTTTCGGAAATCTGAGGTGCGTAAATGAAAAAAATATTAGCAATCCTACTGGTAACCACTTTTCTTCTGCTGGCATTTACGCCAACGCCAGTGCTGGCGCAGGATCCCCAACCGGGCAACACCATTTCCGGTGACCAGGTCATCATCGGCAATACGTTCAGGCTGGAGAGCGGAGAAACCCTTGACGGCAGCCTGCTCATCATTGGCGGCACAGCCTCCACCGCGGTTGATACCGCGGTCAATGGTGACCTCGTTCTCATAGGGGGAACATTAGCCATCAACGGGTCGGTCGATGGCGACATCGTTTCGATCGGCGGCGTGGTCAACCTGCAAGACAGTGCTGTGGTAAACGGCGGTCTCACAATGATCGGCGCCAGCCTCACCCGTTCACCTTCGGCACAGATCAGCGGCAGCATCTCAGAAGAAACTCCGCGATTTCTCGATTTTGATTTTCTTGATGAAAATGGTTTGAACCTCCCCTTCAAACCCGCTGTGAAACCACTCAACAAAATCCTCACCGCGGCATTCCAATCACTGGTGATGGCAGTTCTGGCGGTACTGGTGGGGCTGCTGCTGCCGCGGAATCTTAAGAACTCCGCTGCCGCGCTGGTGCGCGAACCGGTTGTAAATGGCGGCGTTGGCTTGCTCACCGTGGTCGTCGCCCCGGTCATCCTCGTGCTGCTCACCATCACCATAATTCTGATTCCTGTCACACTGCTGGCTGCCATCGCTCTCGGGTTGGCCATCGTTATCGGTAACATCGTTGTTGGCTACGAGATCGGAAACCGCCTTTCTGCTGTATTCAAAGACACCTGGCATCCTTCCATCGCTGCCGGTATCGGCACGCTGCTTCTCAGCCTGGTCACAGGTTTGGCCGGGGTGATCCCCTGTGTGGGCTGGGTGCTGGGTTTCATCGCATCCATTCTGGGTCTCGGCGCGGTGGTCACCAGCCGATTTGGATCCACCAAATACGCGACCAAAGTTGTGGAAGCGGTGATTTCCCCCATTCAGCCGACTGCGCCCGATGAAGAACCCCCTCAGCAACCTCCTGCAACCCCCGGCATCTGAGCTACGTATATTGGTTACATAACTTCGGAGGCACAAACCTATGAAAACAATCAAATTGATCGCGATCATCACCATGGTATTCACATTGACATCGTGCACATTCTTTCTCGATATTCCCCCTGTGAGAACCGGTGAAACCCAGATATTCGAGATCAGTGAAGAAGCTTTCAAAGATACAGAAATAACCCTGGTGGATATTGAGATGGGTGCTGGCACCCTGGCAATTAACGGTGGGTCAACAAAACTGATGGAAGGGACGATAACCTACAACATCGATACCTGGGAACCAGTAGTGATCAGGGAAAATAACAGGCTCACCCTGAAACAAAACAGGGATGCGCAGGCGGTTAAGGAATACCGGAATGAATGGGATCTAAAACTCGGATCAATGCCAATGGAACTGGAGCTTGGCGCAGGTGCGTATGAAGGCAACATAGATCTTGGCGGACTCGCCATTACCAGATTGGAAATTTCTGATGGTGCCAGCAAATCTACGGTCCGGTTCAGTGAACCCAATACCACGGAAATGGATTTATTTACATACAAGACCGGCGCGTCAAATGTCGAACTATATGAGTTGGGTAACGCCCGGGCTGAGCGTCTCGAATTCATCTGCGGCGCTGGCAGTTACAAATTCGACTTCACGGGTGTGAATACCAATGACATCAACGTGGTCATCGAGGGAGGGATCAGCGATGTGACCATTACTATCCCCGAGAACGCCCGCGCCGAAATCATCGTCGAGGGTGAGCTGAGCAATACAGACCTCACCGGAACATGGACTGTAGAAAACAATACCTACCAGGCTGGAACGAGTGGCGCTCTCATCACGGTCCGCATTGACATCGCCCTGGGAAATTTAAACCTGGTGCAAGAATAAAAATCGAAAACAAAAAAAAATCCCGTTCAGTGAACGGGATTTTTTATCGAATCTTAATGCATAACTAACGGTACAATCCTAATTCACACACTGCCTGGTACACCGCGTCCCGTAAATAATAACGGTAGCCCATCCCTTCAGCAATCCTTTGGCGGATTTGCTTCGAGGAGATCTCGAGGATGGGCGCGTCAACGATCCTAACCTTGTTGGATATCCCCGGCAAGGCTTCTTCAAGCACGGTCAGGTCCACCTGGTCGGCGTGCCGCCGCATCACACCGATGCCGTCGCAGGTTTCAATGAACTTCTGCGGTTTGTTCCAGGTTGGCAGGTCATGCAGCGAGTCACCACCCATAAGGTAGTACATCTCCGCGCCCGGGTATTCCTCTTTGAGGATGTTGACCGTGTCGATGGCATAATGCGGTCCGGGTCGGTCGATATCCACGCGGGAGGTCTTGAACGCGGGATTCCCGTGAATGGCTTTCTCCACCAGCAAGAAACGCTCTTCAATCGGGCTGACGTTAGTATAGCGCTTATGAGGTGGATTATCGGTTACCACCCACAAGAGCAGGTCCAGTGAAAGCTGGGTGCGGCATTCCTCCGCCAGGATCAGGTGTCCTACATGCGGTGGGTCGAAGGTGCCGCCGAAAATACCGACGCGTTGATAGAATGCCATTTTAATCCTGCCACTCCAGTTCATAATCAAGGATATAAACCGTGTCGCCGTTTTCGATCCCCTGTTTGCGCAGCGCATCGTCCACACCCAACGAGACCATCAGGTGCTGAAAACGCCTGACGGAACCATGATGCTCCCAATAGGTCATCTCCGCTGCTCTCTCTATCGATGCGCCCTTCACCCGCCAGCCACCGCCCTCCCGCTCGATGGTGAAATCGCGCGGGTCCTCCCTCGGTTTGTAAGTAGGCAGTTCGGGTGCGATTTCTTTCTTCGGTGTATTTATGAGGATCTCATGAGCCTTCCAGAGTACCGGTGTCAGGTTCTCGCGGGTGAGCGCCGAGATTTGATGAGCTTCATAACCCAATTTTCTCAATTTCTTGAGCAGGTTTTCCGATTTTTCCTGCACACCCGGCAGGTCAATTTTATTGATCACCACAACCTGCGGCTTTTCTCCCAGCTCGCTATCAAACAACGCCAGTTCCTGGTTGGTCTGGCTGAAATCCGCCAACGGATCATCCGCGCTGCCGTCTAAAACATGAATCAATACCCTGGTTCGTTGAATGTGCTTGAGAAAGGCATCTCCCAGCCCAACACCCTCGTGCGCACCTTCGATCAACCCCGGGATGTCCGCCAAAACAAGATCGGTTTCAGTGTCCAGCCGCACCACGCCCAAGTTGGGTTCAATAGTAGTGAATGGGTAATCAGCGATCTTGGGTTTGGCATTGGTGACCGCTGCCAGCAGGCTGGATTTACCGGCGTTCGGTACACCCACGATCCCCACATCTGCCAGCAGTTTCAACTCCAACCTTATCTCACGTTCCTCCGGGGGTTCGCCTTTTTCAGCGGTGCGCGGCGCCTGGTTGCGCGAAGTGGCGAAATGCTGGTTGCCCCTCCCACCGCGTCCGCCTTTGCATATGGTCAGTTCCTGGCCCGGTTCAACCAGGTCACCGAGCAGCGCGCTGGTTCCCTGATCATAAACAATTGTTCCCGGCGGCACGGGGATCACCAGGTTGGGCGCTCCTCTACCGCTCATGTTGCTGCCGCGGCCGTTCCCGCCGTCCTCCGCGATAAACTTACGCCGGTAACGGAAATTGAGCAGCGTGTTCATTTTTTCATCTACGCGAAAAACAACGTCTCCCCCCCTGCCGCCGTCTCCACCGTCCGGTCCACCACGGGGAACATACTTTTCACGGCGGAAATGCACCACGCCCGCTCCACCGCGTCCTGACCTGCAATATATGGTTGCTTCATCGATGAACATCTTTTATCTTCCTGCAACAGGCTCAGCACTTTTCTTGCTGAGCCTGTGTAATTTCCTTTACTTCTTCGGGAACTTCTTCTTTAAAATGTCTTCCAGGTCCGGTTTGCCGATCTCCTGCAGCTCGTAGCGCACACGCTGCATCGGTTTATTCACCTTGATGATCCTGGTAAGGTCGATCGGTGTGGCGGAGATCACCAGATCCACATCCATCTTGTTGATCGTGTCTTCAAGATCCTTGACCATTTTGTCGCCGTAACCCATTGCGGGTAGGATAGTACCCGTCTTCGGATACTTGACATAAGTATCGTGAATGGTCCCGACAGCGTAAGGCCGCGGATCTACGATCTCGCCAGCGCCAAACCGCCTGGCAGCCACCCAGCCGGCGCCGTAGGCCATCTCGCCGTGCGTCAGAGTCGGACCGTCTTCAACCACCAGCACGCGCTTGCCGCGGATGGCTTCGGGATCGTCTACGAATAAGGGCGAAGCACCTTCGATGATGACGGCATTCGGATTCAGTTCATGCAGTGTGTTGCGGACATCAATAACTTTTCCGGGTTTGGCGGTGTCGACCTTATTGATTACAAACACATCGGCTAACCGGACGTTGGTCTCTCCGGGGTGATATTTGTATTCGTGCCCGGGCCGGTGCGGATCAGCAACAACAATGCTCAGATCGGATTGATAGAACGAGAAATCATTGTTCCCACCGTCCCATAACACGATATCAACTTCCTTCTCAGCTTCGCGCAGTATGGCTTCGTAATCAACCCCTGCGTACACGATAACGCCGTTGTCAATGTGAGGTTCGTATTCTTCACGTTCCTCAATTGTGCATTCGTGCTTGTCAAGGTCGGCGTAAGTGGCAAACCGCTGTACCTTTTGTTTTACCAGGTCACCGTAAGGCATCGGGTGGCGGATAGCCGCGACCTTGTATCCCATATCACGAAGGATCATGGAAACTCGGCGGGTCGTCTGGCTCTTGCCCGAACCGGTGCGAACCGCGCAAACGGAGACAACCGGTTTTACCGATTTGACCTGGGTGCTGCCCACTCCCATCAGGCGGAAATCCGCCCCGGCAGCCAGCACGGTGGAGGCTTTATGCATCACAACCTCGTGCGGTACATCACTGTACGCGAAGACCACCTGGTCTACCTTTAGTTTCTTGATCAAATCAATTAGTTCACTCTCCGGGTAGATCGGTATTCCAGTCGGATACAGAGAACCGGCCAGCTCAGCCGGGTACTTCCGGCCTTCAATGTTCGGAATTTGTGTGGCGGTGAAAGCGACGACTTCATAATCCTTGTTATCGCGATAGAAAACATTGAAATTATGAAAATCGCGACCGGCTGCACCCATGATAAGGGTTTTGATTGGGGACATTTGGAATTTCTCCTTTTGTGAATAGATTATTTTCACATCGCTTGTGGGGCTGTGATGCCCAGTATTGCCAGACTATTGAAAATCGCCTGCCGTGCGGCAGCCACCAATCGCAGGCGCGCTGAACGTACAGGTTCCTCTGCATTGAGTACCGGACATTGGGTATAGAAATCGTTGAAGGCGCGTGCCAGCTCGTAGGCCTGGTTGGTGATGATCAGCGGCTTGAGGTCCCGGGCTGCTTTTTGAATCTCCTCGGGCATGCGGCTGATCAGATCGACCAGCGTTACCTCCTGTTCAGTCAACTCGTATTCAGACGCCAGGTCAGGCGGTATTTGATTATCTACTTTACGGAGTATGCTGTTCGCCCTCACGTAAGCATACTGAATATATGGTGCGGCCTGTCCATTGAAGTCTAAAGCCGATTCCCAATCAAATGTGACCACCTTGTTGCTCTCGCGCGAGAGCATGGGGTACCTGATGGCACCTATTCCCACTGCCCTGGCGATTTCGATTTGTTTTTCAGGGGAGAGTTCCCGGTTCTTTTCCTGCACCACCGTCAACGCGCGGGCTGTGGCTTCACGAATCAGATCTTCCAAGAGTACTACTGTTCCTTCTCGAGAGGCCATCACCACATTCCCCGGCAAACTGACCAGCTCGTAAGGCAGGTGCTGGCAGCGAGTCGCCCATTCATACCCGGCGAGCTCTAAAGTCTTGAACACCTGTTGGAAATGCAGCGATTGCCGCACATCAACCACGTAATAAGATCTTTGTAGATCAGGATAATCCAGGAATTTCTGCCTTGCTAAAGCCAGATCTTCAGTGGCATATAACGCGGTTCCATCAGACCGCAGCACCACCATCACACGGTATTTTTCTTCTTTCAATCCCAGTTTTTCATCGATCTTGACGATTACCGCTCCTCCATCAGTGCGTTCATCGTTTGCGATTCCCTTTTCCAACAGATCTTCAACCATCGCCTTGCCAGGCACTTCGAACATCGAATTGAAATAATACCGGTCAAAGTGGATGTCCAGAAGATCGTACATCTCGTTGAAGCCGTCCAAAGACCACTGCCTGGTTTCCTTCCAGCAGTCCACTACCTCCGGGTCACGGTTATCCCAGCGGTTATACATTTCTCTGATCTCTTCCTCAAGCGCAGGGTCCTGTTCCAGGCGTTTCACTGCTTCAGCGTATATCGAACCCATCCAGCGGGTAATATCCGCATCAGGTTTTTCGCCCTTGTGGTACTTGAGGTAGTTCCACAACCACTTGATCACGTGCAAACCAATATCGCCGGGATAATTCGCCCTGACAACATCAAATCCCCCGGCATGGAGAATTCGTGCCAAAGCATCACCCAAAAATGCGCTGCGCAGATGCCCGACATGAAAAGCCTTGTGCGTATTCGGATGAGAAAACTCAACCATGACCCGTTGCTGCAGTCTTTCGCCGTATCCGTAACCATCTTTTTTCGTTAAGACAGAATTTAGTACATGTTGAAAATAGTCAACCTTAGAAAAATACAGGTTGAGATAGCCTTTTACAGCTTCGATTTTTTCGAACCCGCTGGTGGTTGCCAGGTATACTGCCAGGTTATCGGCGATTTCTGCCGCACGCGCTCCCACATTCCCCTTTGTTTCTCCAAAAGAAGCAGCTGCCAGCTGAAAAAAGGAAGTGCTGATCCCCCATTGCCCATTGAACGGAATCCAGACCCACTTTATCTCGGGTGCAGGAAGACCTTGCTCCCGGCAGTACGCCTGGATCTTGGCTTCAACTTGCTTTTGTTCCAATTCGAACATATTTAACCGCTTTCCTGTTTCGTAAGGCAGATGGATTATATCATAGGGGGAAAATCAATCTTCGATGTTAAATAGCAAGAGCGGGAGGAAAACGCCTCCCGCTCATTCGATAAACAAAAAACGATCTTACTTTGAAGCAGCCAACCGCTTCATCAGCCTGCTCTTGCGCCGTGCGGCGTTATTCTTATGAATAACCCCTTTTTGGGCTGCCTTATCAAGGGCGGCCACGGCTACCAGCGTAGCAGCTTCCGCAGCTTCAGGATCCTGGCCGGCTAATGCCACCCTTGCCCGGGCGACATAAGTGCGCGCAGAACCGCGATATACACGATTGCGCAGTCTTCGTTTTTCATTTTGCTTGTTGCGCTTTATTGCAGATTTGATGTTAGCCAACTTGTTCCTCCGATAAAACTGTCAGTGCGAGGGTCGAGGGTAAGCACTGTTCAGGTGGCGCAAGAATTCTACCTTAACCCCTGCAATCTGTCCAGATGGGACGGGGTTTTACTTATCTTGCAGGGCGGCTACGCCAGGCAATTCCAATCCTTCGAGCATCTCCAACGACGCCCCGCCGCCGGTGGAAATGTGGGTGATCTGGTCTGCCAGTCCTGATTGTTGGATTGCCGCAACCGATTCGCCGCCGCCAATGATACTGACTGCGCTGCTGGCAGCTACTGCTTTTGCTACACCGTACGTTCCCTCGGCAAACCGGGGGAATTCGAATACCCCCATCGGGCCGTTCCATACCACGGTTCCCGCAGCGCGAATGACCTGAGCATATGCGTTAACCGTCTCTGGTCCAATATCCAACACACGCCAGCCATCCGGAACTTCGCCAGCTGGGAGAGTCTTGCTGGCAGCTTCTGCTTCGAATTTGTCAGCAAGTACCATATCGACAGGCAGGTGTATCTTACCACCCGAGTCTTTAAGCAGAGCACGGGCAATTTCAAGGGAATCATCCTCAACCAGCGAATCCGCCATGGCCAGTCCCTGGGCCTTGAAAAATGTATTTGCCATTCCACCGCCAATTAGAATGGCGTCTGCCTTCACTAAAAGGTTCTTAATGACACCGATCTTGTCACTGATCTTGGCGCCGCCCATGATCGCCACAAAAGGCTGTTTAGGATCAGCGATTGCCTGACCAAGATACTTGATCTCTTTCTCAAGCAGAAAACCGGCCACGCCTGGAAGGAAGCGGGTGACTCCTTCAGTTGATGCGTGGGCGCGGTGTGCGCTGCCAAAAGCATCATTTACGAAAAGGGCGGCCAGGCTGGCCAGTTGTTCAGCCATACCCGGATCGTTCTTCTCCTCTTCAGCGTGAAACCGCGTGTTTTCCAGCACCAGCACTTCGCCGGTTTTCAGGGCTTTCGCCGCTGCGGCAGCTTCAGGACCGATGCAATCAGAGGCAAAATTGACCGGTTTTCCTAACAGGCTTGATAGGTGATCGGCTACAGGCTTCAACGAATATTTCGCCTCTGGCCCCCCCTTCGGGCGGCCTAGATGGGAACACAGGATCACTGCTGCACCGCCCTCCAGCAGGTACTGGATCGTGGGTAGTGCTGCCCGGATGCGGGTATCATCGCCTACTCCGGTTTCGGTTAAGGGTACGTTGAAATCTACCCTGACCAGAACCTTTTTACCTTTTACATCAACATCCCGAACGGTTTTCTTATCAAACATCATCATTCCTCCTGGTTAAGGGATGATGCGCAACCCGGGTAAGCTACCAGTTGCGCATCGAAATCATCACGATTTCCCGGGAAAACTCAGCCGGGTTCGAAAGTTTATAACTTCTTTCCCAGCATCGCGGCCAGGTCGGCGGTCCGGCAGGAATAACCCCATTCATTATCGTACCAGGCGACCACTTTGACCATGTTACCGCCCATTACCATGTTGGTAGGCAGGTCAACGATCGAAGATCGTGAATCACCCTTGAAATCCATTGAAACGAGAGGATCACCATATTCACCGCTGGTATAGCCGAGAATGCCTTTCAGCGGACCATTGGCTGCATCAACAAAGGCTGCGTTTAATTCGTCCTTGGTGATGGACTTTTCGATGATCGCGACAAAATCAACAATGGACACTGTGGGGGTTGGAACGCGAAGTGAAAAGCCGTCAAATTTTCCCTTGAGTTCAGGGATGACCAGTGCCAGGGCTTTGGCAGCACCGGTAGTGGTGGGGATAATGTTCAACCCAGCGGCGCGAGAGCGGCGCATTTCCTTTTTATGTCCCTGGTCCAGTATCACCTGGTCGTTGGTATAGGAATGGATCGTTGTCATCATCCCGTGCACGATCCCGAATTTATCGTTCACTACCTTTGCCGCTGGAGCGAGGCAGTTGGTAGTGCAGGATGCATTTGAGATCACGTGATGCTTCGCGGGATCGTACCAATCATCATTTACGCCTAGCACAAGGGTGAGATCCTCGTTTTTAGCGGGCGCAGTGATGATCACCTTCTTGGCACCGCCTTTTTCAATGTGAACGACCGCACCAGCCTTGCCTTTGGCGGGGTCGCCCTTGGCATCAGTAAATACACCGGTGGACTCTACAACGATATCCACACCCAGATCTTTCCATGGCAGCAGACCCGGGTCTTTTTCTGCAAAAACCTTGATCGCCTTGCCGTCCACGATCAATTCATTATCTTTTGCTTCTATATGTACAGGCAGGATCCCATAATTCGAATCGTATTTGAATAAATGGGCGTTGGTCTTGGTATCAAAAAGATCGTTGACAGCCACAACCTCAACTTCCCCGGTGTGGTATTCATTAATCGCTTTGAGAACCTGGCGGCCGATGCGGCCGAATCCATTAATTCCAACTTTTATGGTCATATGTTTCCTCCAGATAGAATATCCATAAATTTTACCATGTCCATACAGGTTTGAGAATTAAATTGATGAACCGACTTCTCTTGAAACCAATGGACCCGTTCGTTCCATGTAGAGATCGATTATCGTTTTCGCCACCTTTGCCGGGTTGTGCCGCCAAGGATTTTCTGTATCCACAAAATCAGCCTGGTAGATTGGGTAATGCTTGTCTTCGGTCTGCACTTTTACCCAATCGGTACCTTCCGGCATGGATCTGTCAAACCGGTTGTTGGCAAGCACTACATCAAAGAGTTTGTGACCGGCGTGTTTTTCGATTGCACGCAGGTGATCCTCGCAGGAATATCCATCTGTTTCACCGCGTTGAGAGGCAATATTACAAATGTAGAATTTATAAGCCCGGCTGGCTTTGATCGCTTCTACCAGGTCCGGTACCAATAGGTTGGCAATAACACTGGTATAAAGGCTGCCCGGACCCACCAGGATGAGATCAGCACCGAGAATTGCTTGAATTGTCGGAGGATATGAAGCCGGATTAGCCGGATCCAGCCAAACACGGCGAACCTTGCCGCCGGTTTTACTGATTTCGCTCTCACCTTTTACATGTAAGATGATCTTCTCATCCGGTAGTTCCACCTCGGCGACCAGGTTGATATTCCTCAAAGTCGCCGGCAAAACGCTGCCCTGCACAGCCAGCACTCGCGCTGACTCTGTAATCGCGGCTTCAAAGCTGCCGGTGATCTCGGTCAGTGCTGTGATGAGCAGGTTTCCCAGGGAATGCCCATTTAATCCCGCGCCGGATGCGAAGCGGTACTGGAAAAGCTGGGTCATCATTTCTTCATCATTAGATAACGCCGCCAGGCAATTGCGTAGATCTCCGGGTGGGAGGATACCAATGGATTTTCGTATCTCACCGGATGACCCGCCGTCATCCGCCACGGTGACGATCGCGGTAATGTTGCGTGAGTAGCTCTTCAACCCTCTCAGTATGGAAGTCAATCCGGTGCCGCCGCCGATCACGACGATCCTCGGGCCTTTTTCCCTGCGTCTGAATTCCGCCACTGTATCGATCACATCCTTACCGGGTCTCATAAATGGTCTCAGCAGTGCGCGGTTTAATCCCATAATTCCGATCACGACAAGTGCCAACCCTATACTGCCGAAGATCAAAGCCCGCAGGATGCGATTGGTGATGAATTGCAGCGCGACAATCTTAATGACTGGCAGCCACCAGCCCTCAGGTGCTGTGCGGTAAATATCCAAAAGATATACAGCCAGCCCCACCCCCAGCATGGTGGTACCTGCAAGTATCACTAACACCCAGCGTTTGACACCGATACCCGGAACCAGCCAGCGCAGATTTAGGAGTATGGATTGGAGAAAACTGTTGAATTTTCGTGTTCTGCGTGTTCGCATTTTGTTAGATAATAGCAGGGTTTAATGGTCGCGTCAATAAAAGTGATTCGCTCAGCTCAGCCAGCACAACCCGAAAACCCGAAATGATGCTCATGTTATAATCACTTTACCGATATACTGCATTGGAATCATCATTATCAACCTAAAAAAACATCAGGAGGATGATTTGAACCCCATGAAATTACCCGGCGATAAAGCACAACATTTGATCCTTCGCGACCAACAGGTGATTTCACCTTCCTATCCGCGTGGATATCCCTTTGTTATGGATCATGGAAAAGGAGTCTACGTTTGGGATGTTGATGGCAATAGATTCCTTGATTTCGCAGCCGGCATTGCGGTAAATTCCACCGGTCACAGCCATCCTGATGTGGTGAAGGCCATTCAGGAACAGGCGGAAAAGTTCATCCACATTTCTTCCGATTTTTATCACGCCAAATGGATCGAACTTGCAGAGTACCTAAACCGGATCGCGCCATTCAAAGAGGATGCCGTAATTTTCCAGACCAATTCCGGCACTGAAAGCGTTGAGTCAGCGCTTAAATTGGCGCGTTACCACACCGGTCGGACACAATTCATCGCCTTTATGGGTGGTTTTCACGGCCGCACATACGGCTCGGTCACATTGACGGCCAGTAAAGCCAAATATCATCATGGGTTTTATCCGCTTATGAACGGCGTTACCCATGTGCCCTTCCCTGATCCGTACCGCCCAATACTTCAAACAAATCCCTCAGAAGACATCGGCGATGCGACCATCAGGTATATCGAAGAGCTTTTCATCCACATGCTCCCCCCTCAGGATGTTGCGGGCATCATCATTGAGCCTATTCAGGGGGAAGGTGGCTATGTCGTTCCCCCTCAAACTTTCCTGCCCCAACTGCGCGAGTTATGCAATCGGTATGGCATCCTCCTCATCGCAGATGAAGTTCAGTCCGGTGTCGGTCGGACCGGTAAATGGTGGGCAATTGAGAATTTTGATGTTGAACCGGATATCGTCACCAGTGCCAAGGGAATCGCATCAGGAATGCCGCTTGGAGCGATGATCGCGCGCAAAAGCATCACAACCTGGCCAAAAGGCGCCCACGGCAATACCTACGGCGGTAACCCATTGGCCTGCGTTGCCGGCCTGGAAACGCTGCGCTTGATCGAAAATGGTTACATGAAAAACGCAGCCGAGGTTGGCACTTATTGCCTTTTGAAATTGGCAGATCTGCAATCGAACCATCCATCCATCGGGGTTGTCCGCGGAATCGGGCTGATGATCGGCATCGAGTTCGTAGAAAACCGGGAGTCTCGAAAACCGGCAGAACAACTTCGCGACATCATCGTTGATAAGGCGTTCGAACTTGGTTTACTCACACTCGGCTGCGGTACCAGCACTATTCGTGTCTCACCTCCTCTTTGCATCACCCGTGAGGAAATCGACGCGGGTTTGGCTATTCTTGATCAGGCCATAACCTTCGCAGAAAAAAATGGCTCTTAATCTTCAACGGTTCAACAAGAACTCTCAGAAAATTTGATGCTTCCAGATTTCAGGGTTCGTCAGCGGGATTACTTATTGGAAATTTCGAGGGCTCTCACACAGGAGCTTGACCTTGTCAAGCTCCTTGAACGCATCCTGCAGATCTCACTGGAAATGCTCGCCGGGCAGGCAGGTCTCATTGCGCTGCGAAGCCCAACAGAAGGCTGGAAGATACAGGTCTCCACCGGTTTACCCCCGGCATTTCTTCGTTTTCTTGAACCTCAATTGGCGCAAATTTCCGAGGAACAGGATCCCACCGACCTCGAACTGAAAACCATCAACAACATCCTGGGTGGATTCACCCAGGCGGTCAGCCTGGGTCGCTTGAGTAGTGTTGGACTTCCGCTGATTACCGGCCAGAAAGTTCTGGGAGTGATTTTTGTCTTTCGGGAATACGCTGCGTTTTCCCCTAATGACCGCACACTGCTGGCCAGTTTCGCCGACCAGGCTGCCATTGCCATGCAGAACGCTCAGTTATACACCCAGGTGGAGAATGACCGCCGTCGGGTTTCTGGATTGCTGGATTCGGCTGCTGACGGGATCCTCATTTTGACCCGTGACCTTAAAGTGGAAAGAGTTAACCCGTCCTTTGCTCATTTAATCGGAAAACCACCCTCTGAGTTGACCGGCAAGGACCATGATGAAGTGATCCGTTTCACTAAAGCGCCTCACGGGTTGACACTTTCTCAAGCCATCGCTGATGGTTGGCCGCTCACCCCTCACGCTGCGCTTTATGTCGAAGGTGATCTTGAGAGAACAGCCGGTTCCCGCTCCGTCCCGGTGGGCATCACCTACGCGCCATTGCTTTCAGAGCAGGGAAAACTTGTCAATATTATTACAACCGTACGCGACATCACCCGTTTCCGCGAAGCGGATGAATTAAAGTCCACGTTTATTTCTGTTGTGAGCCACGAGCTCAAGACCCCTGTCGCGCTCATTAAAGGATATGTGAGCACACTTAGGCGTGATGACGCCCACTGGGATAAAGAAATCGTCAGTGACAGTCTGCAAATAATTGAAGAAGAAGCCGATCGCCTGGGTGAATATATCGAAAACCTGCTGGATGTGACCCGCCTGCAGGCCAACGGTTTCAACCTGAAACGCAATGATACTCAGCTGGCTGAGATCATCAAACATGTCGCTGAGCGCCTCCAGACCCAAACCAGTAAACACAATATTATTGTCGATATTCCGCAGCCGCTGCCGATCATTGTTGCGGATGATAACCGTATCAACCAGGTGATTTCAAACCTCGTTGCGAACGCGATCAAGTACGCCCCTGACGGTGAGATCCGGATCCGGTCTGTTCAAAAAGATAACAATATCGTTGTTTGCGTCAGCGATGAGGGTCCGGGAATCGATCCCAACGACGCACCGTATGTTTTTGACCGTTTTTACCGCGCGCCTGATGCCAGCCGACAGACCAAAGGAGCAGGTTTGGGGTTATTCCTGGCAAAAGCCATCGTTGAAGCTCACGGGGGTAGGATCTGGATCGACCTGGAAGTCGGCCGCGGTGCGCGTATTTGTTTCTGCCTGCCTGTGACCAACCCGGAGTGACTTTTTTTACAAGAATTTCGTCAGAATTCGGGGTGGTATAATCACCCCGTTAAATTAATCAATAAATGAAAGAGTAGAAATATGCCAAAAATTCAAACCGCCTGTCCACGTTGTAAACAGCCCATACTAGCTGAAGTCCAATTACTTTTCGACATGAACTCAGATCCCACTGCCAAGCAGAAATTACTTGGCCGGTCGACCAATACAGCCCGCTGCCAGGCTTGCGGTTACGAAGGGCTTATCAGCACCCCTATCGTGTACCACGACCCGGATAAAGAATTGCTGCTCACGTACTTCCCCGGTGAGCTCGGACTTCCACTCAACGAACAGGAGAAGCAGATCGGCCCTCTGATCAACCAGGTGGTAAACTCCCTTCCGGTCGAAAAGCGCAAAGGCTATTTATTCCAGCCTAATTCAATGTTCACTTACCAGTCGCTAATCGACCGCATTCTGGCTGCGGATGGGATCACGAAAGAGATGATCGAAGCTCAACAAAAGCGTGTCAACCTCATCCAACGCCTGTTGAGCATGGCCAATGGTGAAGATCGCGTTACTGTGATCAGGCAGGAAGCCGGTATAGTGGATGGTGAGACCTTCACACTGCTTTCAACCCTCATCCAATCCGCTTCCGCCCAGGGAGATGAAACCAGCGCAAAACTTCTCAGCCAGGTCCAGGCAGAATTGCTGAACGAAACTGATTTCGGAAAGAAATTGCTTGCGGACAGCCAGGAGACCCAACAAGCGCTCAAGGAGCTGGATAAGGCCAATAAAGAAGGTTTGACCCGAGAAAAACTACTTGAAATATTATCCGCGGTGAAATCCGAAGCCAGCCTCACCACCCTGGTGAGCCTTACCCGTTCCGGATTGGATTACCAGTTCTTCCAGATCCTGAGCGAAAGGATCGAAAAAGAACAGGATGACAGCAAGCAAACCCTCACGGCTTTGAGGGACAAGCTCCTGGACCTCACCCGTAAGATCGATAATGAAGTCAAAAAAAGGCTTGAGAGCGCAACCTCATTACTTGAATCCATACTGACAGAGGCAGATGCCCAGGCAGCCATAGAAAAACACGCCGAGGAAATAGACGAATTCTTCACCCAGGCTGTACAGGTGGAATTTGAAAAAGCGCACAGTGAAAATAACCTGGAAAGAATGGAGAAGATCCAGAAGGTTGTCACAGTGCTGGATAAGTTGACCGCACCTCCGCCTGAAGTGGACCTGATTCAGAGACTGCTGGAAGCCAGCGATGACAATGAACGAAAAAAGTTGATCACGGAAAATGAAGCGCTGGTCAACGACCAGTTCCTGCAAACAATAAACGCCATTATCTCCGAGGGATCAACCCGGAACCAGACTCCGGAATTGCTGGAGGCTTTGAAAAATATCTACAAAATGGCGCTGCGCCACAACATGGAAAAGAACCTGCGCGCCTGAAACCTTTTTTACATACATAAAATCCCTGGCAGTGACTACCAGGGATTTTTCTTAATTCGCTGCAGGTTGTTCAAAAACAATTATTTATCCGTTGACAGTTCAAGCCTGGTGCCGTGACCTCGCACGGTCACAATAAATTGATGCTCAGGGTCGAGCTCAGCCAGCCTGTCGCGCAAACGTCGGATGAGCGCGTCGAGCGCCTGGTCAGAAACCCCGGTAGCTTCTTCCTCTTCCCATATTCTTTTGATCAATGCTTCTCTTGTAACCACTTCACCCGCCTGATCGTAAAGTGCCAGAAGAAGCCTGAATTGGGCAGCTGATAAAGGTGGCAATAACTCTTCGTTGCGGATCCACACCCGGCGTGATCGCTCATCTAACACCAGCCTGCCTGTTTTCTTGAAGAGCGCGGGTTCTAAGTCCTCGATTGGCATGGTCGCATCTGAACTGTAGAAAACAAATTTCTGTATCAAAGCAATCTGGAAGATATCGCCATCACTCAGGCGCACCGGTTCAACCAGCGGTTCACCTGAGTAGAAGGTGCCATTTTTGCTGCCAAGATCTTCGATAAAACACACACCGTTGTCATCGCGCACACGCGCATGATGTCGTGAAACCTGGCGATCCTCTATACAGATGACGCAATCATCCTCCCGGCCGATTTCCAGATCCTCGCGAATGATCCAGCGTCTGCCCTCAAGCGGACCCTGTAGGGCCACGAGTACAGGGTATTCATGTATGATCGGTTCGCTTGGTAAAAATTTGGCCATATCTTCCTCAATCAAGATTATACAGGATGTTCATCAGGTATAATACATTCAACAGGACAAAATCCATGAGTTTGCGAATCCGCCGCTGAAAATATGATCACACCCCTAAAACAAGGAAATATTCTGCGTGAAAGGTACTCCATCCGCCGTGTTATCGGGCAGGGCGGGATGGGCTGTATCTACCTGGCAGATGACCTCAGGCTCGAAGGCCGGCAGTGCGCAGTTAAAGAAGTTGAACACGATAGAACGCTGCCGAAGAACCTGTTACAAGAAGCTCGCGACCAGTTTCAACGCGAAGCCACGGTACTGGCGCGCCTCGATCACCCCAATTTACCAAAAGTTTCTGATTATTTCTCGATCGACCGAAATGATTACCTGGTGATGGATTTTGTTCCTGGAGAAGACCTGCGCACCCTCATGGTTAGACAACGTGAAAAAGGACAATTCATTTCTGAGAAGGATGTGTTGAACTGGGCATTTCAACTGGCAGACGCGCTCAGTTACATGCACTGTCAAAACCCGCCTATCCTCCACCGCGACATTAAACCCAGTAATCTTAAAATAACCCCTGCCGGGTTGCTCAAGCTGGTAGATTTCGGCCTGGTGAAAGTACTCGCCCCGGGAGAGGTAACCATCACTATTTTACAGGGGCAGGGAACTGCGTTGTACACGCCATTAGAGCAATACGGTGGCGACATCGGGCACACCGATGCCCGCAGTGACATCTACGCTTTCGCAGCCACTCTGTATCATTTGCTGACCTCCAAACCGCCGACGGATGCCCGGCAGAGGTTCATCTCTCCAAACTCATTGCAGCCGATACGCGATATCAATACCGCGGTCACACAGAAAACTGAAAATGCCATCCTTTGGGGGATGGCGCTTCATCCGGATGACCGTCCATCAACCATCGACCAATTCCGTGAAGCGTTGATTGGCAGCCGCCCTGTCTCGATTCCATCAGGTAACAGGATTTCTGTTAAAACTCCAGCTTTGTACAACCGCGGGATTGGGAAGCAATGGTTGATTCTCTTGGGTATGAGTCTGCTAACCCTGCTGGTTACGCTCCTGCGCTGATCGCTGCCTGCGTGTTTTCCACCAGTAATAAATCAAACCAATTCCCAGTCCGCTGATCAAACCAATACCCACTATCAACAGCACCTGCCCGGTACCGCGTTCGTTAAGTGCAGTTCCTGAACCGGATAAACCCAGCGCCACCATCAGGTAACCCAGGTAACCCCCGGCTCCGGTGAAAAGAACGGTCAGAAAATTCCATTTGGCACTGAGATAGTTGTGAGTGATATAACTTAGAACAAGGCACACGCCGAGTATTAAGATATTCGCGACCAGCCAGTCTGAAACCGCCACTTTTCCCTGTTTATGAAGCTGGACGGTTCTGCTTTCAGGGGTAGGAGTGGGCTGAACTTCAGTTGGGGCGTTTTCTTCAGCCCCCTCCGGTTTAGGTGTCGGTTCAAAAGACGTGACCACCCCACCGGCATCGGTAATATCCAGCCGCAATATCTGTGAGATAAAAGCAGGATCAGCGGAGACACTCAATTGCAGACTGCCGATACTGGGGATTACATACATCACACGGGCTATTCCATCCACCGTCCTGGCTTCAAGCTGCTCAACAGACCCGCTTGTAGACCTTGTATCGATGATAAAACGTACCAGGGTATCATCCGGGACAGGATTACCATTGTTGTCAACGATCACCCCGGCTTTAATGGGGATGGTATCGCCTGCTTTGTAGAGCAGCGGCTGACTATAACCGGCAAGCGGAGGGGATTGGGGTTCATCCAATTCCACAGGAGCTTCGATTACCAGGGGTATCATCTGATCAGGATCAGGCGAGACCACATTTACCAGATCATAACCAATTCCTGGCACAGAAACGGGGAGTTTGCCGGATGGTGTCAGCTCCTGCATTAATACCCGTGAAGCGACATCATAAAACTCAGGTGTTTTACTGTATAACGCGTAATAGGCCGTCAGTTTCGAGATATCGGTGGAATCCAGAAAATACGGTGCGTTGAATGCCATACCGATCAGCTTTTTATTTCTCACCAGATCAGGGCGTTCATCAAACAACCGCTTGAAAGTAACCGCTTCTATCCGGTCGCTGCTGAATTCCGCAAAAGTAAAAATGATCCATGTGGCGGCGTTTAAAGAAACAAGGATATCCTCTGTCCCTTCTGCCTGTTCCAGTATCATCCTCAGGTTTTCGTAACTGTAGGCTGTCAGGTGGTTTCCTTGAATCGGGTCACCTGCGCCGGAACCGTATAGGCGGATCAGTGAATTCATCAGGTTGACTGCCGGAAAATCAGTCTCTGTCGGGCAGCTGCTGCATTGCGCTAAAGACTGCTCATCTGAAATGATCACAATCCGGTCATCCACTCCAGGAGGATCAGGGATTAACGAGTTGAGATCTTCTGCCGCAGGGCTGATCAATGTTACTGCTGACTGAGCGATACTCATCACTGTCGATTGGTCCTGCCCTAAGATTTCAAGTCCGTTGCGCGATGAGATCACATCGTTGGGGTCAAAGCCGGGATAAAGCTTATATTTCAGTTGCAGGATCTTTTGAACGGCGTCATCAACGCGTGAACGAAAAGCGCTATCCTCGTCATATTTCTGCACAAAATAATCGATCGTTCTTACAACCGTTGTGTAGTTGTCTTCATCTCCTGACGCCACGATGTTTCCCATGTAGAGCAAATCGTTCCCGGCCATCAGCGCGGTTCGCGCAACCTGTCGCGCGTCAAACCCGGTATTCAATGGATCCACGAATTTTCTGATGGCCTCGCTCCCCAGGTCATCACTGATGATCAACCCGCCCATCATACGCCAGGGGTTCATCTCGGTAAGGTTTAAGATCTGCTCAACAGCCACCGGATCAAATGATACCGGCTTCGTTGAAGGTCGGATATTGCCCTGGAACCCCTGGTAACGAATGTGAGAGAGCAGTAAGCCATCCACAATCCCGGTCTGTCCTTGTTCAATATTTGTGACCCTGAAAAATGGTGCGAGCTCGACCTGCCTCAATTGCTCGAGCGATTTTCTAACTGTGGCGATTTCCTCATCCGGTTGCCGGTCTGAACTCCCGCTGCCGGGAAAATGAGTGGCGATCACTGCCACTCGATTCGCGCTGCCCGTTTGGATCCCTTCAATATAAGCCTTCCCCAGTTTTCCTACCCAATAGGGATTACCCCCGAAAGTCCTTACTCCCAGGTCATCCCTGCCCTCTGTACGGATAATGTCCAATACATCCAGAGAAGGACCAAAAAGCATATTGATCCCCAAAGCTTCCAGCTCTGATCCCAAAATCGCGCCTGCCGCTTCGGCGTGTTCAGGCTTCCAGCTGGCACCGATCGTCATCTGGTTAGGGAGACTGGTCATCCCGTGCAGGATCTGTCCTTCAGACGTGAGATTCCCATTCTGCGTTATAGCGATCAGCAGAGGAACAAATGAATTAAGCGCCTCCGCCTGGGTTGTTGTATGGTTTATGGTTTGCAGGCCGGTAACCAGTTTTTTCAATTCCACCGTTGTGTTTTCTGGTCCGGTGAAATTGTCATTATCCCCTCTCAGAACCACACCACCGATGTGTTTTTCTTCGATCAGGTTGATGATCCGGCTATCCTGCTGCAATGCTGAACCCTGGAAGGAGATCAGAAAAACCTGCCCTACTCTTTCTTCCGTGGTCATCTGAGCTAAAAGAGCTTGTGCTGCAGCTTCATATGCGCTCCCTTGTGAACGGGCATTCGCCAGCCCGGTTGCAGAAGGAAGGACCAGGCTGATAACAAGTATCAGCAGGAAAATGCAGCGAATGATTCTCTTCAAGCGATTTTTTAACCTTACTAAAGTTGAATGATGTCGTTTAACAACTCTGGTTGAATATTACCACCGGTTAAGATCACGGCGGTGGGATGTGATTGAATTTTACCAGCAAGTCGTGCCGCCAGCCCGACTGCTGCAGAACCCTCTATTACTTCATGGTAATTTACCCAGCAGAACCGGATGGCTGCGCGGATTTCTTCCTCGCTCACCAGCACGATGTCATCCACTAATTGTCGCATCAATGGAATCGTGATCGAGTTGTGATCGATCTCTCCTGCCAATCCTTCAGCAATGCTGTCAACTTCAACCACGCCGTCTTGCCTGCCCGTGTGAAAAGCCCTGTGGGCGAACGCCGATGCCTCTGATTGCACCCCAATGAGCTTCGGTCGTTTTGGTAAGGAGTTCAGGAAAACCCCCAGTCCGGAGATTAATCCCCCTCCTCCGACCGGCACAAGTAGCGCTTGTATCGGTAATAAGCCTTCCAACTGATCGATAAGTTCCACACCAATCGTTCCCTGCCCGGCGATGACCTGTTCATCGTTGTATGGAGAAATAAAAACTTCTCCACTCGCTTGCGCGTGAGTAATGGCTGCTTTTTCTGCTTCAACATACCCGCCTCGAACCAACCGTACATCTGCACCAAGTTTTTTCATCGCTTCTACTTTTACCTGGCTTGCGTGCTCAGACGCGAAAACAGTACACTTCCCCCCGCGGTTCGCCGCTGCTGCGGCCACTCCCTGTCCATGGTTCCCCGCTGAACAGGTGACCAATCCCTTATTAAGTTCATCCGTATGGATACTGAAAACCTTATTGGCGGCTCCCCTTAACTTGAAAGAACCAGTTGCCTGGTGGTTTTCCCATTTATAGTAAATGTCCAGTTTTGGGTCTCTGGTGACGGGTGTCTTCACGATCAATGGCTGGATGCGCCTATAAGCTTCGATCACCCGTTCAGCCGGTATCACCTTCGCTCCATAATCCTCAAAGCAGTTACCGGATCATCAGTAAAAATTCCGTCAACCCCTAATGCAAACATCCTTCTCAAATCAGTTTCTTCGTTGACCGTCCAGACATGCACCCTTCGGCTGCGTTTTCTCTCGAGAGTCACAAATCGCTGGTCCACATCACTCAGGTAAGGGTGAATAATTTGCGGCGATATCCTGGTAAAGAAAACCGAGCGGGCTGCAGCTCCTTTGATCCCTTCGGATGCCAGAAGAGCGACCGGCACTTCTGGTAGAAGCATTCTCATCTTTTTGAGGTTTCTTGGAAAAAATGAAGAAAAGAGCACTCTTTCCTGCATTTGATGCCGCCTGACGATTTCAGCCACAACCGGTATCAACGTATCGTGGGGTGATGCGTAATTGGTCAGCTCTACATTGATAAAAATGCGCCTGCCCGCACTTTCAAAAACCTCATCCAGGGTAGGAATTCTTTCTCCGGGGTAAGCGTCAAACCGGTAATGCGCATCGAATTGTTTTAAAGCTGTTAGGGTTAACTGATTAACCCTGCCATGACCATCAGTGGTGCGGTCTACAGTCTGGTCGTGGATGACCACTGCTTCGCCGTCAACTGACAATTTCACATCCAACTCAATGGCATCAGCGCCTTGGGTTACCGCCAGGTCAAACGCTGCCAGGGTATTCTCGGGAGCGTATTGGCTGGCTCCGCGATGAGCAAAAACCACTGGTCTGGTGAGATCCTCAAGCATTTACAGCTCCACGAAGTAAGAAGAAGCGGCTTTATCGATCATCTCGCGCGACATGACCGGGTCGGTTGAAAGATACCTGGAGACATCGATAATCTGATCGCACAGGTCACGGGGATGAGATGCGCGCAGCCTGCGGTTGTGTTTTAAGTACCATTCCTTCAACAGGTAGTTCAACCCTTCATCTGAGTAGACGACCCCCTTCTGCGCGGCAACCCGCATAAATATTTCGCGGTAATGTGCAGTGTCCGGGTCTGTTATTTCAATTTTGTGCCGCAGACGCCGCAAGAAAGCTTCATCCACCAGGTCCTTCGGAGGCAGGTTGGTTGAAAACATCACAAGTACATCAAAAGGGACCTCGATCTTGCGGCCGGTATGGAGCGAGAGATAATCGATACGATTTTCCAGGGGAACGATCCAGCGGTTGAGCAAGTCTCTGGGTCTTACCTGCTGCCTGCCAAAATCATCGATCAAAAGGATTCCACCGTTGGCTTTTACCTGGAACGGCGCTTCATAGTACTTGAGTGTCTCATTAAACACCAGGTCCAACCCGGTGAGCGTGAGTTCACCGCCTACCATAATGAAAGGTCTGCGGATCTTCACCCAGCGCAGGTCCTTCCTGCCCTTCATCCTGCCGTTCTGTTGACCGGTCTCATCTTCGACCGCCAGTTGATGATTCATCGAGTCGAACATGGTGATCACCTGGCCGTCAACGTAGATGGAATAGGGGATGTACATCGATTGGGTTAGTACCAGGTTGCCAATGGCTCTGGCGACACTGGTCTTCCCGTTTCCGGGAGCGCCATAAATAAAAATTGATGTCCCCGAATTAACAGCCGGCCCCAATTTATGGAATACATCATCACCAAATACCAGGTCTCCCATGATCTGGTGCATGTTGCGGCTGGTCACAAGCATCCTGCTGCGGCTTTGGCGCCGGACAGAATCGTTGTAAGCTTCAAGCGGCACAGGTGCAGGACCGGCGTACTGGCTGCGGTCCAGGGCTTCACGCGCGTGGGTGATGCCCGCGCCGGTGATCGCGTATAAATAAGCGCCTTCCCCCAATCCCATTTGCGAAGATTTAATTTCCACAAGCTTATCGCGTTTGAGGGCGTCCAGCAGCTGGTCTACCATTCCTGAAAATGGAAGACAAAGGGCTTCTGCCACCTTGTAACCGGTCATGTATCCCTGGAAATACAGGATCTTCAATGCCAGGTCCTGGAGAAACAACGCACCAAGACCTGTGTCTTCAATCGTATTGATGGGATTCGGCGTGAAATGTCCGCTTGTGCTCGTCGTGGCTGGGCTCTTGGATAACGATGAGGACAGAATAGGATCCGTCACTAAAATCCTCCGCTAAATCAAACAGGATAAACGCAGTAAAAATGATTATAGCATGCCGTGATGGGGATTACTTCATCCCGGACCGGTTCCCGCGCTTCCTTGCAAATCTGATATTTACAATCACAGCACCCAGAAAAGCCAGGATAAGTCCAAGCACTCCAGTCAGATCTTGCGTCTCATCCAGGAAAATCCATGAAAAAATGGTAACAAAAACCAACATTGTTCCATTAATAATGGATGATTCCATGGCGGTTAAGGTCTGCAAAGTGTAATTCCAGAGCACGAAGGTAAATGCCGTGTTCACCAGTGCCAGCACCAAAATGATCACCAGGCTCTGGTTGCTCAAATGCGGCAATCCCTGCCACAACAAGCCGGTTGCCAGCATTGGGATTGAACCGATCCCCATGGCTGCCACCGTCACCGCGATCGGGTTCACTCTGCCCGCGTGGTTGATCTTCCTTCCAACCAGTGTTCCGATTGTATTTGCCAACAGGCAGGCGATCCCGAAAATGAACCCAGGCACTGAGTTACCTGAAAAACCCTCAGGGTAAAAGAAGATGAACATACCGGCAAGATTGATCAGAACACCGAATACCTGTACTCTGGTCGGGAATTCCTTGATTAGAAAGATCGCCGAAATCGTGACCAGTATCGAGGTCAGATTCAATAATAGGCTCAAAGTGGTTGCGGGCAGGTGGTCCAGGCTGAGAAATTGCGCCCCCTGGGCAATGAAGTACGAAAACAAACCCATTATGATGATCAACCACCAGTCACTCCGGGTGAAATCTTTGAATTGTTGTTTGACTTTTTTCTGGAATACAAAAGGCAGCAAAATAAGAAAAGCCAGGAAATAACGTAGACCAGCAAACGTGAGCGCGGGGATATCCCGCAGCCCGATTTTGATCAAAACCCAGGAGGTTGACCAGATGACAACCACCAGGAAACTTAACAGGATGGCTTTGATCCTGCTTGGCGGATTGCTCATTCAGAAACCGATCGCCGATATCTTCATATCACGAATATTTAGCTGAAGTGTATCCATACCGTTGTAATGATTAACATCTATGTTATAAGCAATGTCAAATCGCGGTCTTTCCTCAAACCAGGTCTGGTACCATGAAGCCTGGTTGAAAGCCACCGCACGGTTGATGGGGCTTCCTTGTACTGAAAAGCTCAAGTGTGAACCTTCTTTTCCCATCACCTGCATACGCTCCACCTTTACCCCCCGGGTAACAAAGAGTGGTGCCGGGTTGCCCATACCAGTTGGTTGTAATTGTTCCAGCATCCCGTAATACTCAGGTCTAAACCGGTTTAACTCGATCTCCAGGTCTGCCTTCAGTGTCGGCCGCAAGTCCCGGTTTCCCAATTCCCTGGCAGCGATTCCCTGCAGGCGCGCGACCAGTTTTTCTTCATTCTCCAGTTTTACTGTGAAGCCAGCTGCCATTTCATGCCCGCCATGTCGAACCAGCAGGTCAGCGCATTCATCCAACGCTTTGGTGATATGAAAACCATTAATACTGCGGCAAGACGCCCGGATGGTATCTTCTAACCTTTCACCCACCACCGCTGGACGGTGGAATTTTTCCACCAGTTTAGATGCCACCAGCCCCACGATTCCTGAGCTGTATTCACTGTCAAACGCTGTGATGAGAAAAGTGGATTCCAGGTCCGATACGGTTTGTTGTGCTTTTTCCTGCGCAGCCAGCGTGGCTTTCTGCCGTTCCGTGTTCTGATTATCCAATACCTGCGCCGCGCTGACCGCGTCAATAGTTGATTTCGAGACCAGTAGTTCATACGCCTGGAGTGCAGATTCCATTCTACCGGCGGCGTTCAACCTCGGTCCGAGCATAAATCCAATATCTGTAGCGGTAACCTTGCGAACATCTCGCCCTGATACACCTATCAGGGCGTTTAATCCCACCCGGCTCCCAAGCCTGATTCGGTTGAGCCCCCTGGCGACCATTACCCTGTTTTCACCCGTCAACGGCAGCATGTCCGCAACCGTTCCCAACGCTACCAGGTCAAGCCATTCGTCAGCTTTTCGGATGTCCATCCCCTTTTTTGAATACAAACCCTGGACAATTTTGAAAGCCACCCCAACTCCAGCCAGATCCTTATAAGGATATTGGTCACATTCCTGTTTCGGACAAACAACTGCGTAACCCTCAGGCAAATCTCCCTTGGGATAGTGATGGTCGCTGATGATCAAATCGACTCCCAGGTTTCGCGCAGTGGCAGCTTCACGCGGTGAGCGTATCCCGCAGTCTACTGTCAGGATAACACTCGCGCCATGTTCCTTTGCTAGTACATGAATGGCTTCATCATTGAGTCCGTATCCTTCTTCAAACCGGTTGGGTATGTAAGGCTCAACAATTCCTCCAAGTCTTTGCATCACTTCCACCATCATCACAGTGGCGGTGACCCCATCTACATCATAATCCCCATAAACAATGATCTTTTCTCCAGTGTCGATCGCTGTAATTAACCTCGCAATCGTTTTTTCAAGGCCGAGCAATAAAAATGGATCGGCCAATTCGCCATCAACAATAAGAAAAGCACGGGCGTCTTCAGCAGAACATATCCCTCGGTTAAAAAGCAGTTGACGGAAAAATTGTGGGTAGTCCGACAAAGCTGCATTGGCAGTTTCATCGATTTTCGGGTAAATTTCCCACCTCTTGGTATTGTTCCTGTCTGGCATTAAGGATTCCTTCTTTAATGAATTGATCGCGGTAACAACAGATGGATCGAGCGTTTCAAATAACAATATCGCTCAAGTATAAACGAGCTGTGAGTCACCTGCAAGGCAGGTACCTGCATGGTGTCCTTTCTAGTAAAATTAGGGTACAGGACACATTGAGAGCATGACCCCTGATCAGATCATCACACTAATTGTTTTTCTTACCGCGGTCACCTTATTTGCGACGAACCGTGTTCGGGCTGACCTGGTGGCCATTATGGTAATGGTTACCCTCGGTCTGACGGGTGTGGTCGAAGCTGTCGAGGCTTTCTCCGGGTTCAGCAGCTCTGCGGTGATGACTATTTTGGGTATTTCAATGATATCCATTGCGCTGCAACTCACCGGGGCAACCAACGCGCTCGGCAAGATTATTCATAAAATTGGCGGCAATAAAGAAACCCTTCTCATCCTGCTGGTCACTCTATTCGCGGCTCTGGTCTCACTCTTTATGAACAACATCGCTGCCGTTGGTGTGCTGCTGCCGGCGGTCATGTCTCTGTCGCGCAAAAGTAAAGTTTCACCATCACGGTTGTTAATGCCCCTGGCTTTCGGCACCATCTTAGGCGGCATGGCGACGTTGTTAACCACATCCAATATCATTGTCAGCGGAGCGCTTAGAGACGCTGGATTACCTTTCTTTGGGTTGCTGGATTATTTTCCCATCGGTGGACCGGTGATGATTTTTGGCATTCTATATCTCGCCTTTGTGGGGATTCGCCTGTTATCCTCAAAGACCACCTCCACCTATATGGAGGACAAACGGGAATTCACTGAAAAATTAAGCGACCTGTACCAGGTGAGAAAGAACCTGGTCAAGCTCGAGATCCTGACCGGGTCTGATATGGCAAACCGGTCGATCCAAGACGGGCACTGGTACAACCGCTTGCATGTCAACATCCTCGCGGTTATCAGGGGAAGAGAAAGCTTTTTTTCACCTGATCCCTGCCTGGTGCTCAAACCCGGCGATATTTTGATCTGCCGCGGCAAGGTTATTGAAGAAGACGTTTCAACGCTGGGTTTACGTGTTTCAGCCGTGGACTTTCAAGATTTGGCGGTTACGGATGAAGCCCATCCCCTGGCGGAGATCATCATTTCCCCGCACTCACGCTTCATCGGCAAATCGATCAAGGAACTCGATTTCCGTGAACGTCACCAGCTGAATGTGATTGGCATCTGGCGCGCAGGCAAACCCATCGAGGAAGAATTTGCTGAAATGAGCCTTCACTTTGGTGATGCCTTGCTCGTTCAGGGTCCGTCGATCCAGATACAAGCCCTGAAACAGAACGAGGACCTTGTCGTTCTGGAAGAAGATCCTGACGCTGTGCTGCTGCCCCGCAAGGGTTTGATGACCATCATCATTACACTGATCACCCTCACCATTGCCGCGCTGGGTATCCTGCCAGTCGCGCTTGTGGTACTGGGTGGGGCTGTCCTGCTCATCCTCACCGGTTGTGTGGGTCTCAATGATGCCTTCCGTAATATTGAGTGGAAAGCCATCTTTCTCATCGCCGGTTTATGGCCTTTGAGCATTGCGCTCCAGCAAACTGGTCTGGCCGAAATGGCTGTTTCCAGTGTTCTGAGTCTATTAGGAAATGCGCCGCCAATTTCACTCGTCGCCGTGTTCTTGTTCGTTTCCATGCTGCTCACCCTGCTGATGAGCGGACAGGTTACTGCCATCGTCATGATCCCCCTGGCGCTGGTCACCGCGCAGGGAACCGGCATCGACGCCCGTCCATTTGCCATGGCGGTGGCCATGGGTTGCTCCCTGGCATTTATCTCTCCACTGGGTCATCCAGTTAACATCATGGTCATGAACCCAGGCGGCTACACATTTAAGGATTATGTCAAAGTTGGCTTTCCCCTCACCATCGCGGCCTTCTTGATCATCATCTTCGGGATCAAGCTCCTTTGGGGGCTATAATACATCTTCATGGAAAAGATTGCCTTCTCTTTTGACCTGATCAAAGAACAGGGTTCTGCCAGGGCTGGGGTATTTTTTACACCGCACGGACCGCTCGAAACGCCGGTTTTCGCCCCAGTTGGGACCCAGGCGACGGTTAAAGCCGTTACCCCTGCTCAATTGGAAGAGACCAGTGCCACACTGGTGCTCGCGAACACTTATCACCTTTATTTGCGCCCCGGAGCTGACCTGGTGGCGGCGCATGGTGGTCTGCACAAGTTCATGCAGTGGCGCAAGCCAATGCTTACAGATTCCGGCGGTTTCCAGGTTTTTTCGCTCTCAGATACGCGCAAGGTGGATGACGATGGTGTGACTTTCAAAAGCCACATCGACGGCTCCATGCACCGCTTTACCCCTGAAAGTTCCATCCATGTCCAGGAGCAGCTTGGTGCGGATATTATCATGGCTTTCGACGAATGCGCCATACCCGATGATCCGGTTTACAGCCGCGCCGCGCTGGACCGTACCCATGCCTGGTTGGAACGCTGCATCGCAGCAAAAACCCGTGCAGATCAGGCGCTATTTGGCATTGTCCAGGGGGGGATATTCCCGGAGTTGCGTCGTGAATCCGCGCGCTTCGTTGCATCATTTGACCTCCCCGGCATCGCCATCGGCGGTCTTTCAGTCGGTGAGACCAAAGAACAGATGCACGCTGCACTCGAGGAGGTCGATCCCCTTTTGCCGCGCAATAAACCCCGCTACCTGATGGGCGTTGGATCTCCGGAAGATCTCATCAACGGCATCCAGCGCGGGGTGGATATCTTTGACTGCGTCCTGCCCACCCGCCTGGCCCGTCACCAGGCTGCGTTCACAAAAGACGGCCGCGTCAACCTGATGAACAACAGGTTTGCGCGTGATTTCAACCCCATTGATGAGCCCTGCCAGTGCTATACCTGCCGTCATTTTTCACGCGCGTACCTGCGCCATCTCATTATCGCCCGTGAGATGCTGTCTGCGACGCTTATCTCGATTCACAATATTCATTTTCTTGTCAGTTTGATGAAAAAGGCGCGGATTGCCATTCTGGAAGCCAATTTCACCCAATTCGCTTCCTCGTTCCTTGCAGACTACACGAAAGAAAATCAAAAGGAGTTTTAATGAGTTTCCTGCAATCCCTCATCCTTGGCATCATTCAGGGTCTCACTGAGTTTTTACCGATATCCTCATCAGCCCACCTGGTGCTGGTGCCGTTCATTCTCAACTGGTCAATTCCTGAAAACCAGATCTTTCCGTTTGATGTGCTGGTGCAGCTCGGCACCCTTGCGGCGGTCATTATATACTTCTGGAGAGATCTCTGGCGCATCATTAAAGCTTTTGTGATGGGCATCATCCAGAGAAAACCTTTCGCCGGGGAGGATGCGCGTATGGGCTGGTATCTGGTGCTTGCCACCATTCCCGCCGGTCTGGCCGGGGTTTTCTTGAAGGATAGGGTGGAAGCCGCGTTCAATGATCCCAGGCTCACCGCGTTTTTCCTTTTCATCACTGCAATCTTCCTGGTAGCGGCAGAATTCTTTGGCCGCCGCAGCCGTCCGCTGGAAAAAATGACCTGGAAGGACGCGCTTTGGATTGGTGTGTTTCAGGCGTTCTCCATCTTCCCGGGTATTTCCCGATCCGGCTCCACCATTACCGGCGGTATGACCCGTAATTTCGACCGACCGTCCGCCGCCCGATTTGCCTTCCTGATGTCCATTCCCATCATGCTCGCAGCAGGGATTTTCAGTTTGCCGGATCTTCTTGATGTCCCTGATCTTAAATCTTTCCTGCCGATCATCATTGTCGGTTTTATCGCCGCTGGTTTGGTCGGCTACCTATCTATTCGCTGGCTTTTATCCTTCCTCACCAAACGCTCATTGTTGTATTTTGCGGCTTACTGCGTCTTGCTGGGTTCAGCTGTGCTCATCATCATGGGTATCCGGCAAACCAATTCAGTCAATTCAGGTGCCCCGGTTGTTTCGCCTTCCACAGCTGGTATTCCTACCCCTTTACTGAAACCAGCTGCCATCGAAGTGACTCTGCTGGTAGAGGTTCCTCCCGCATTGGTTTGGCTGCGCCCGAACCTTAGTTCGTGTGCTGCATCCATTCCCGGCCTGGCCGTGATCACCGATACTATAGCCGCTGACGGTGAGGCCGCGGATACTTTCAGACTGATGTGGGGTGAACCGCTGGAAATGCTGCAGCAATCGGTACTCATCGGGCAGGATGACCTGGTCTTTATCATCAATCCCGCCAACCCGCTGCAGGAATTACCCCTTGCCTTGCTCCAGAAGATGGCCGCCGGCGAAATTGACACCTGGGCTCAGGTGCAAATTGCCTGCCCTGAGTGTTTTTCAGTCGGGCAAATGGATGAGCTGATTGATCAGCCTGTGGAATTCCTGCAATATCCGGAAAATGATCATTCGCGCTTGATCTTCGACAATGCAATTCTTGTGGGCAAACCCCCATCTGCATCATCTTCCTACATTGTACCCTCGCCAGTCCTGATGAAGGAAGAGGTGGCTGCGACCATCAATACGATCAGTTACCTGCCCTCACAGGCTGCTGATACCTCGGTAAAAACGATAGAGATTATGAACAATTCCACTCCCCTTGAAATTTCCCGGCCGATACTTGCCACCCGGGGAGTGGGGTCTCAGGGATTTGCAGACCAATTACTGGCCTGTCTTCAGTCCTCGATTGCACCCTGAAGTAAGTTGACTAGTATTATTACAAATGAACACCCCCGGTCTCGTAAACCAGGGGTGTAATTTACTTAATCGCGTTGCTTATGCCGTTTCCAGGTAGCGTACCAGTTCCCAATCGGTCACATCCAGGCGGTACCGGTCCCACTCTGACCATTTGGCACGTATGAAGGTTTCATATAGAGACTCACCCAGCGCGTTCCGGATGATCTCATCGTTTTCTAATTCCACCAGTGCCTCGCGCAGTGATCCCGGGAGTTCAATAATGTTTAACTCTTTGCGTTCTTCCCTGGTTAATTCATACACATTCACATCATTCAATGGCGCAGGCGGGATGAGCTTGCGGTCAACTCCGTCGAGCGCGGCTGCCAGCATGACTGTGTAAGCCAGGTACGGGTTGCAGGCTGGATCCGGGCAGCGCAGTTCCGCGCGCACGGCCGAAGCCATACCCTCCAGCGGTTTCGGGATGCGTATCAACGCTGAACGGTTGGTTTGCGCCCAGCCCACGTATACTGGTGCTTCATAACCCGGCACCAGCCGCTTATACGAGTTGACCGTGGGGGCGGTTACCGCTGAAAACGCGCGGGCATGCGTTAGCTGCCCGGCGATAAACCCGTGCGCCAGCGGAGAAAGGTTGAATACATCCGCGGCATCGTAGAACAGGTTTTTGCCTTCCTGGTCGAAGAGTGACTGGTGGCAGTGCATTCCCGAGCCGTTGATCCCGAAGATGGGTTTGGGCATAAAGGAGGCGATCAACCCGTTCTGCGCGGCGATGGCTTTCACTGTGTACTTGAGTGTCAGCACATTATCTGCGGAACGCAGCGCGCTGCTGAAGTGAAAATCGATCTCATGCTGCCCCAGCGCGCACTCATGGTGCCCCACCTCCACCTCCAGCCCCATTGAGTCAAGCGCCTGCATCAGCTCTGTGCGCACCCGCACCGCCTCGTCGTTCGGCGAAAAGTCAAAGTAGCCGCCCACATCATGCGGAACCGGGTGGATATCTGTGCTGCCGTTGCGGCGGAAGAGGAAGAACTCAGGCTCCGAGCCGACCATGAACCGCATCCCCTTCTTTTCCAGGTCAGCCAGGTGCCGGCGCAGGTTGCCGCGCGGGTCACCCGCAAAGGGAGTGCCGTCCGGGTTATAAATGTCGCAGAACAGGCGCGCCCGCCGCATATTGGCAGGCGACCACGGCAGCACCGCGTACGTATCAATATCCGGTTTCAGGCGCATGTCGCTTTCCTGGATGCGCGCAAAACCCTCCACTGAAGAACCGTCAAACCAGATGCCCTGGTTCACCGCGTCTTCCAGCCGTGAGATCGGGGCGTCAACACTCTTGACCGTTCCGGTCACATCAGTAAATTGAAATGAGATGAATCGCACATCATCCGCTGCTACCCGTTCGAAAAGTTCCTTCTTATCCATTTTCTGCTCCTGTTTAAAGAATTAAGGCATGCGTTTGGGCATGCCTTAATTTACATATGTAACATTAGCATCCCTTCCGCTTAACACCTCAGGTAGGCCGTTCTGCCTGGCCGGTATCAGCTATCTGTGCCGCGTGTCACCACCCGGTTTTGTTCACTGACTTGTTTTGGAAGGGAGATTGAAGCCCCTGGCAGGGCTCCGGAGGCATCCGCTGATCATTCGATTTTCCCCTGTGCATCCCCCCAGGGTTAACATCCCTCTCGCGAAGGAGAACCTCCACCTCGTCATCTCGGTTTTCTGAGATGCAGCCGCTGTTTCTCACTCTATTCAATTGTTAATTGCGAATATCATACAGAGTTACCTGTTAAAAGTCAATAGTCAGCACCGTCCATTAAGAAAATCGCAAGGTCATCTGCTCGCGTCTGCCGGTTTCATGTTCGCGAGCACAGCCAGCGGCTCACGGTTATCCGGCTCGGCGATGAGCGAGGTGGCGTAATGCGTGTAAGCGACCTTTCCCTGTTGATCTACAAGGATCACGGTCGGTGCACCGATCTTGAAAAAGCGCTTCACCTGCAAATACCGCCCCGCCACCTCTGACCCTTTATCCGTCAGGATCGGGTACGGCGTCTGTGTAGCCTGCACGTAACGCCCGATCATCCGCGGACCGTTCGGAACCATCACCAGCACCTCGCAGTTGAGTTCCTTGAATTTGTCGTAGTCATGGCGCAACTGCGCCATATGATTGGTACAGTGCGGTCAGGCAAAACCGATGTTGAAGACCAGGAGCACATGCTGCTCCTTGAGCAATTTCGAAAGCTCATGCATCTCGCCATTATGATCCGGTAATTCAAACCCGGGCGCCGCATCACCAACTTGCAGGCAATTCATCATTCTCTCCTGTTTCATAATGCAAAAATTTCAAAACACGAGTGTAACAGATTTTCTCAAACCTGTAAGGATCACATATTTTCATCAGGGTAAACGGTCATGACAGGGTAGAAACCCGGTATTGCATTTGCATTTTCAATCGGAATAAATCTCACAAAATGATTGATTTTTAATCTTAAAAGTCGTACTATGTACATAAGTACATAATCAAATGTACGCAATAATTCTCCCTGGAGGGCGCTATGTTAGCGAATAAGGTAGTCATTATTGGGGCGGGCTGCGCGGGATTATCCGCAGCATATCAATTGAAGAAGCAGGGGGTGGAGTTTGTAGTTCTGGAAGCCAGCAAGTATGTGGGAGGTCGATGCCGTAATGACTTCGAGGACGGTTACGAATTCTTTGTCGGCGCCGGCAGCACGGAACCGCAGTGGGATACCACTTTCGAGTACCTCAAGGAATTCGGATTGGAAGACCGCATTTATGCCACTGGGGGCATGCGCTTCGGCTTCGTCAAGAACGGCAAGGTGCACACGGTATTCCTCGGCCCGGGCAAAGATTTTCTGCGTGCGCTGCCGGAGAACCTTAAGTTCCTCTTTTCCGTCATTCCCCTTAAAGCTTACTTTCAGCTGCTCAGGGTGATGAAACCCATCAGCAATTACCTTAAGCGCATCGATTCCAAAACCCACAATTACGAAGCGCTCTCGGAGATATCAGATCTGAGCACCGAGGAATTCTTCCTCAAGTACAAAGCCAAGGATGCCAACGACTGGTTCGCGCACACCCTGCTGGCCATGATGGTGCTGGCGCGCCCGAAAGACATCTCCATCGCCCACCCCCTCACCCTTTTCTCGCTGATGCAGGGCATGTGTGCAATGCATGGCGGAATGGGACAGATCACCGAAGCGCTTTACGACCGTGTTAAGGAGAGTGTGCGCCTCAACACACCGGTGACCAAAGTGGTCCTCAAAGACGGCAAGGTCATCGGCGTTGAGACCAGCGACGGTTTCATCGAAGCCGACCAGGTCATCGTCGGGTTGGACGCGCACGATGTACGCAAGGTCATCCCCGACCTGCCCGATACCATGCGCAAACCGCTCGAAACCTGCCAGTACAGCTCCACCTATTACTACCAGTTCGGGCTCGAAAAGCCGCTGATTAACAAGAAAGACACCTTTATGTACCTGGTGATGCTGCCGCCCAGTACTGACAGCTTCCTCAGTTACATGTCGCTTGGTTCCTCGGATGTAGAAAAACCCATCTGCATCACCCCGACCCGCGGCTGGGAGGATGCCCGGCTCGCCGGCCTCACCCCCGAGGAACGCCGCCGCAAGGTTATCGACGAGATCCGCAAGTTCGTACCGGAATTTCCTGCTGAGCCCAAGATCACCAAGGTGTACCGCTGGGATCGCGCCGTCAACATCGAAGGCCCCGGGCAGCACAACGCCATCCGCGATCTGATCGACAACCACATGAAAGATGTCAAAGGTCTCTACCTGGCGGGTGAATACCTGTTCCTGCTTGCCTGCACCGAAGGTGCAATGGCTACAGGCAAGAAGGCCGCTGAAATGGCTGTGGACGACCTGCGCAACGAACGGTTATAATCAAGCGCATGGAACTCGAATGCGTTCTGCTCGGCCTTATCAGTATGCGCCCCGGCGTCACCGGCTATGAACTCAACCGCATCATGCGCGAGTCCACCGGTTACCTCGTGGCTTCGCTCAGCCACATCTACCCGGCGCTGCGCCGCCTGCACGACCGCGGACTGGTGACCTACTCGGATGTGCCCATCAAGAACCGCCTGGCCAAGAAGATGTACTCCATCACCCCCGCCGGGGAGGCGCTGCTGCGGGAGTGGCTCGCCCAGCCGGTGGAGGCCAGGGAGCTGGACGTGCGGCCTTTCCTGCTGAAGATGGCCTTCTCGCCGCTCATGGACAAGGCCTCCATCCTGGCGCACATGGACCGCGAAATCGCCCGCCTGGAGCATTATCACCTGGAGGTCGAGCGCGGCATTGACGTGGAGATCGATTACCTCGATAAGACCAATGTCGACCCGGCCAGGGCGGGGCTGCTGTGGAGCGGTCTCAACCGCATCAGCGTGCGCGCCGATGTGGAGCGCCTGGGCTGGCTGAAGGAGTGGCGCGCCGAGCTCGCGCGGGACCTGGTGGATTGATTTTCGTAGAGGCGTAATGCGCCAATAAATGGTTACCCGTAGGGGCGTATTGTCGCGTTTTATGCACTCCAATTGCTTATATTGGAGCCATACGCCCCTACTTTTGTTAAACACGGGCGAAGGCCGATAAGGCCGTGCTTTTCTCATTCAACACACCCGGCAGCAGCTCCACCACGCAATACCCGACGGTTTTGCCCGCGCGGTTTTTCACCTCCGCCAGCAGCTCGAAGAAGAACAGGTTGAGCTGGCCGTCGATCATCGGCGTGACCGTGTATTCTTCATCTTTGATCCCGGGCAGCTGCACCTTCCAGCCGAACGAGAACTTATTGCCGCCGGCCCGGGTGTAACCCAGCGGGGTGATGGTGTAATTGTTGTACCTCTTCGCGCTCCCCTCGCGGTCAATGTAGGTGCCGTCCTGGTAGGGCACGTGCGGGAAGGAGAACAGCATCAGCTCTTCGTTATCCAGGAAGCGGAAGGAGAACCATTCCCACTGCTGGCGGCGGTCAAGCGGATTGAATGGTCCGCCCTGGCGGTCAAACCAGGCTTTGCCCTGCACCTTGTGCGTTTCACCGTTCAATACCAGCGTGCCGCTGGTGGCGAGGTTGGTGTACGACCAGTAATAGGTCTTCGCCAGCGGCTCGTCAATTCCCATGCGCAGCAAGCCGTCTTCGCAGTGCCAGACGGGCGCCTTGACCGGGTCGATCTCCAGCTTCAGCGCGTAGCCCTCGCCGCTCATATCCAGCCCCAGCCTGCCGGCGGCGGTTTTCTGCGCCGGGAAGGTCATTTCAGCCAGGCCGTCAACCCCTACGCGCGTGGGGGTGACGATCACATCCCTGCCGAAGTAGATGGGCTTCTGGTTGTAGTAATGCCGGCCGCTTTCAAGGTCGGTGACGGCGGTGAGCAGCAGGTTCAGCTTGATGCCGAACATCTTCAGCGCGGCCAGCGTGTACTGCCACATGAACAGTTTGCCGGATTCGTTGGTCATAAAACCTGTCGCGTACCACCATTCAAAGCGCTTCCTGTGGCAGAGGAATTCCTGCTCCATGCTGCGCGGGGGGATGCCGAGCGTGTCGGTGTACTGGATGTTTTTCATGCGCTCCTCGTTTCGCTATTGACAAAGTAAATTAAAACAACTATGGTTGATTATATGGATGCGGGTTAGAATATCCAGTCAGCAATCCGGCACAGTGGTTGGATAGGCAACCAATCCGCGAAAGAGTTGTGTATGAGGAGGAACATGGACCTGCGCATGGTAAAGACCCGCAAGAGCATCCGCGCCGCGTATATGGAGCTGCGCGCGCAGTACCCGCTGGAAAGGATCAGGGTCAAGCGGCTGTGCGAGCTGGCGCTGATCAACAAGACCACTTTCTACAAGCATTACCAGGACGTGTACGCGCTCGCGGAGGAGGTGGAGGACGAGACCATCACGGCGATCATGAACAGCTTTGAGAGCATCGGCAAGCTGTACGCCGACCCTGAGCGCTTTATGAGCGGGCTGTACGCGGCGTTCGTGGCGCACAAGCAGCTGATCTTCACGCTGTTCAACGGGCGCATGAACGTGCTGCTGGAGAAGGTGCAGCGGCAGCTGGTGGCGCATTACCCCGCCATCGGTCTCGAAGCGCACAAGGAGATCCTGCTCTCCTTCCTCATCAAGGGCGCCTCGCACGTGCTGATGGAGGCGAAGTACGAGGAGAAGGTGATGCTGCAGACGCTGACGCGCGTGGCCCGGCAGATCATCGAATTTATGGAAAAACCAGCGTAATACGGGATTGACACGATACCCATGCACGATCATGTAGGGGCACGTCGCGGTTTGGGCATTCCTGAAATGCACGAGCGAAGCGAAGAGTACGAGCGCGGTTTTTTGCGTCCCACACACGCAGTACTTGCGTGTTTAAGGGAAAGCGAGAGATACGCGGTGCCGGGTACACGTAGGGGCACGGCGTCGCGGTTTGGGCATTCCTGAAATGCACGAGCGAAGCGAAGAGTACGAGCCGCGGTTTTTGCGTCCCGCACACGCTGAACTTGCGTGTGTAAGGGAAAGCGAGAGGTACGCCGTGCCCGATTCTTGTAAGGGCGCCGTAATGCGATGCCTGTTCCTTGATTTTTCCGTTCCGTTATACAATAAACAGGTCACCGTTAATTCACAAGGGGATTGCCCATGCCCGCTCCCGAGATCATCCACCAGCTTGTCGCCAAATTCAACGAAAACCGCGAAGCCTACCGCTCCGGCAAATACAACGAAGCCCGTTTACGTCAGGAGTTCCTTGACCAGTTCTTCATCGCACTGGGTTGGGACGTGTACAACACCAAAGGTGCCGCGCCGCAGTACGCCGATGTAGAGATCGAAACCTCTCTGGATATCGAAGGCACCTCCAAATCCCCGGATTACACCTTCAGGGTCGGACCTGAACGCAAGTTCTTCGTGGAAGCCAAGAAGCCCGCTGTCAACATCCAGTACGACATCCACCCCGCCTACCAGTTGAAGCGCTACGCGTGGAACGCGCACCTGCCGATTTCCATCCTTACCGATTTTGAGGAATTCGCCGTCTACAACTGCAAACAGAAGCCCAATCCATCAGATTCTCCCGCCGCGGGTCGCGAGCTGTTCATAAAATTTACCGAGTACATTGAACGCTGGGACGAGATCGCCGGCATCTTCTCTCGTGAAGCCGTCTGGAAAGGCGCGCTCGACCGCTACGCCGACACCTCGAAGGGCAAGAAGGGCACCACTGAGGTGGACGACGAGTTCCTCAAGGACATGAACGAATGGCGCCTGGTGCTCGCGCGCAATATCGCCCTTCGTAATATGCAGATCGCCGATGAGCAGCAGCTCAACTACGCCGTGCAGATGACGCTCGACCGCATCATCTTTTTACGCATCTGTGAAGATCGCGGCATCGAGCCGGAAGAGCAGCTTAAAACCCTATGCGCCACGCCGGGTGTGTACCCGCGTTTGCTGGAGCTGTTCAGGCACGCCGACCTCAAGTACAACTCGGGGCTGTTTAACTTCACGCACGACAAAAACGACAACACCCCTCCCGACACCTTCACCCCCGCGCTCGCCATCGATGACCGCGTGCTTAAGGAGATCATCCACGGCTTGTATTACCCCTGCCCCTACATCTTCAAGGAGATCCCGGTGGAGATCCTGGGGCAGGTGTACGAGCAGTTTCTCGGGCAGGTCATCCGCCTGACCGCCGGGCACCAGGCGAAGGTGGAGGAGAAGCCCGAGGTGCGCAAGGCCGGCGGTGTGTACTACACGCCCAAGTACATCGTGGATTACATCGTGGCGAACACGGTGGGCAAGCTGCTGGAAGGCAGGACCCCCGCCGAAGCCGCGGCGCTGAAGATCGTCGACCCGGCGTGCGGGTCGGGGTCCTTCTTGCTGGGGGCGTTCCAGTATCTCATCGACTGGCACGAGAAATGGTATCTCGATAATGACCCTGCAAAGTGGACGAGAGGCAAAGCCCCCGCGCTGAACGAGGTCACCAACGGCTACCGCCTGACCACGTTGAAGAAGAAAGAGATTTTGCTCAACAACCTCCACGGTGTGGATATCGACGCGCAGGCGGTGGAGGTGACCAAGCTCAGCCTGCTCCTCAAGGTTTTGGAGGAGGAATCCGGTCAGCTCTCGCTCGGGTTGGAGCGCGCCCTGCCGGATTTGGGCAGGAACATTCAGTGCGGCAACTCCCTCATCGGCGAGGACTACTTCGCCGGGCAGCTCGTTGTGGACCCCGCCGAGCGCAGGCGGGTGAACCCCTTCGACTGGGAGCGGGCCTTCCCGCAAGTGTTCTCACAGGGCGGGTTTGACGCGGTGATTGGCAATCCTCCGTATGTATTTGGACGAGACTGGAATTCTTTAGGAATTTCAGATGATGTAAAAGCGTATTTTAAGAGGAAATATAAATCTGTTATCTATCAAATGGATATGTTTTCTTTATTTATGGAGCAAGCCTCATTTCTTGCGAAGTTTAATGGTTTTATCGGACAAATAGTCCCTAATGTTTGGATGAATAACGTATTTTCTTCTGAAACACGAAAATTGATTTTACAACAAGCCAAAGATTTGTTGATTTACAAACCTGAAGACGTATTTCAAGGCATAACAGTTGACACTGTTGTATACACTTACGAGAAAAATTTCAAGTCAATTGATTTTTTCTACACAATAGACTTTGATCAAATTACGAAACATAGTCATATAAAGAACAAATACTTAATATCTAATTTTATCGATGGAAAAAACCCAATAACAACTAGTGGCAAAGCGGAATTTCTCTATCGAATTAAAGACCAACATAAATCATTAAGTCAATACGCACATATCACCAGGGGTGTTCATCCTTATCGAACTGGTGGATATGGTAGAAGTGCATTTGGTAACTACCAACAAACCCAACGAGACGTTGAGGAACGCCCCTATAATAGTAAGATAAAACTAGAAGGATACCGGGGTTTTATCTACGGTAAAGACCTATCAAGGTTTACACCTCCCAATGCTAATGATTACATCAAATATGGTAATTGGTTGGCTGAACCACGAAAACCAGAGTTTTTCGTCGGCTCAAGAGTGTACTCAAGAAAAATTCTTGGGGAACGGCTTGTTGTAACAGTAGAAGATAAAGACTCAATTGCCGATCAACAGGTTTATATTTCTTTACCAAAGGATGTTGTACCAGATGCTTATTTTCTAGCTGGGATTTTGGGTAGTAAATTTTTAGGCTACTATATTAAAAATTATTATGATGAAATGGATAAAAATTTCCCGCAAATCAAAGTAGGACAACTAGCAAGTTTGCCAATACCATTCCCAGATCAAAAAATGCATGCAATTATTCACTTGAAAGTTTTACACATGCTTGAACTACACAAACAAGCCAAATCCACCCCGCAGGAGCAGGAGCAGCTGCGCCGCGAAATCGAGTCCACCGACCGCCAGATCGACCAGCTCGTTTACCAGTTGTACGGGCTGACCGATGAGGAGATCAGGATTGTGGAGGGTTCCAACTAAACTTTTCACCTGTCGGGGCGTAGTGCAATACGCCCCTCCAACGGTCATTTTCGCTACATAATGGCATAAATTCCTTTGCATTTCTGATATTTTAATGACGAATGGAGGAACCTAATGGATGGGATTGTTAAACTTGAAAGAGCGATAATAATGGTAAATAAAACGCCATTATGTGTATGGGATTTTGAAAGCACAATTGAAAAAAATCTGCAGTTTATTACTAGCATTGACGATTCGTATTTTGAGTTCTTAGCCAAAACGCTTTATCAGAAACTGCAAACGAAGAAAAATAATCAACGAGCCGCGATAGCAATTCGCTCAGCATTTTCTCATGGATTGGAGACTTTATTTTCATTATTGGGAGCTTTTATTCAAGCACCATATTGTGTACAAGCTTGGATTTTACATATCAATAACAATGAGCTGTATGATTTTATTGAAAGTATTAATACATTTAAAAAAGTGCCAAGTGTATTTAAGCAAGATATTATAGATTGGTCGCTAATATCAGAAAATGTTTTCAGATCATTGATATTCGAGAATGAAGAAAAAAAAGAGAAATAGTAAAAGGTTTCGCTTCGTTATGGCGGATTTTTGCGCAAGATTTCACTAATAAATCATTTATTAAGGAATACAACAGTATTAAACATGGGTTTCGTGTGAAACCTGGTGGTTTTTCTGTTCAAGTGGGCACAAAAGAAATAACTGAAGGTAGTAATAATCAACAAACCATGCATCTCTTAGGTTCGAGTAAATATGGTTCATCTTTCCAAGGCCTTCAAGCAATTAATGATTCAATCCATCATTATTTTTTTACCAGATATGCAAGGAATTGGGATCCAGAGGATATGGTTTGGGCTCTCAACATGATAACTCTGTCAATTTCTAACATAATCTCAGCAATAAAGGTAATAAATGGGGTTCACCCTAAGGATGTAAAATATGTTTATCCTTCCGATCCCAATCTATTCAATAAACCTATCGAAAATACTAGAACTTTAGGCTTAACTTCAATGAAGGGTTTTTTTTATGAGGTTTCAGAGGAGTTAATTGAAAATTACACTAAACTGGAAATGGTAGATCTTTATTCAAAGGGAAAATATCTAAAGAAAATTAAAAGAAAAGTCATCATTAACAATAATACATAATTTTGATTACAAACCACCCCCTCCCCACCACCGCCGCTCCATCCGCCTTCGTGGGTACGACTACACCTCCGAAGGCGGATACTTCATCACCATCGTCACTCACAACCGTGAACACCTTTTTGGCACCATCGAGGATGGTGAAATGCGATTGAACGATTCCGGGATCATCGCCAGGGAGGAATGGTTCCGCACCACTGAACTGCGCCCGTACGTTGATCTGTTCGAGGACGAGTTTATTGTCATGCCTAACCACATCCATGGCATCATATGGTTGACCAATGGGGGCACGGTACGCCGTGCCCCTACAATGAATCAAATCCCCGCCAAAGAACGTTTTGGTAAACCTGTATCGGGATCTGTTCCAACCATTGTACGTGCATACAAATCCATTGTTACTAAACGCGTCAACCTTCTCCAAATTATCCCCTCACAACCCGTATGGCAGCGCAATTATTACGAACACATCATCACCACCGGCCGCGATTACGAAACCATCACAGAATACATCTACTCCAACCCCATACACTGGGGCACCGACAGCGAAAATATCTGATTACGTAATAGATGAAATACCCTTACACCTCTTGACACATGTTGTATAATATAAATATAGAACATTTTTTCTATCTCTATTAACCAATCACTATTTACCCAAAAGGAGACCCATGTCCGACCAAACACAGATCATCCCGCCCAAAAAACCCAGGGGTGCGCCGCTCGGCAATAAGAACGCTTTTCGTCACGGCTTTTATGCCAAAGACCTCGGCATCAATCCCCCCTCAAAGCTCAACGAACGCGAACTGCGCAACCTCCTGGGCGAGGCTGCCATGATCAAAGATTACATGTATATCCTTTACAACTGCAACCTTGAGATACGTGATTCCGCTGTCCTCGCTGAAACCTTGCGCGCCTTATCATTGGCCGGTATGGCGCTGGCCCGGCTCCTCCAGGTTCACAAACACATCCGCGTTCCCCCAAACGGCAGTTCATCCTCGCTCGATGATCTCATCTCCGATTTGGAGGCCTCCGCCTCCCGCGCTAACCGCCTTGCCCGTAATGTTTGATCTCGGACCTTACAGAATCGCATTTGTTTCTATTTGAACCTGGAGTTAACGCAACCATCCATCTACGTATCCACTGGCCTGCGCCATCTCTCCATCACTCGCTGTTGGGGCGTTTTGTGCTTTCCCTGCCCTGTTGTCTCTTTTGAACAAATGTACTATAATATACAAAACGCATCCATACTATAATTAACCCATACCCCTACCCAGGAGAGACCAATGGCAAAAAAAGCCGTGACCCCCAACGAATACAATCAATTTGACCGCAGCGAACCGATGAGCGAGGCCAAGCGCGCGGTGCTGGATAAGGCGCTCGGAGACATCATCAAGCGCTACGGCGACGGCGCCATCATGCGCCTGGGCGAAGCCCACAACCTGGCGGTGGAGATCATCCCCACCGGCTCGCTCTCGCTGGATATCGCGCTGGGCGTGGGGGGCATCCCGCGCGGGCGTATCACCGAGATCTTCGGGCCGGAGTCCTCCGGCAAGACCACGCTGTGTTTGCACATCGCCGCCGAAGCGCAGAAGCTGGGCGGCACGGTGGCCTTCATTGATATGGAGCACGCGCTCGACCCCGCCTACGCCGCCAAGCTGGGTGTGGATGTGGAGAGTTTGCTCGTTTCGCAGCCCGACATGGGCGAGCAGGCGCTGGAGATCGCCGAGACGCTGGTGCGCTCCGGCGCGGTGGACCTGGTGATCATCGACTCGGTGGCGGCGCTGGTGCCGCGCGCCGAGATCGAAGGCGACATGGGCGACGCCAGCATGGGCATGCAGGCGCGTTTGATGTCTCAGGCCTTGCGCAAGCTCAGCGGCGCCATCAACCAGACGAAGACAGCGGTGATCTTTACCAACCAGCTGCGCCAGAAGATCGGCATCATGTTCGGCAACCCCGAAACCACTCCCGGCGGGCTGGCGCTGAAGTTCTACGCCTCGGTGCGCCTGGATACGCGGCGCATTCAATCCATCAAGATGGGCCCCGAGATCGTGGGCAACCGCACGCGCGTGCGCGTGGTGAAGAACAAGGTGGCTGCGCCCTTCCGCACCGCCGAGTTTGACATCATGTACAACGAGGGCATCTCGAAGGAAGGCGACATCATCGACCTGGCCGCCGCCATGGACATCATCACCAAGCGCGGCGCGTTCTTCTCTTACAACGACATCCGCCTGGGGCAGGGGCGCGAGAACGCCAAAGAGTTCCTGCGCCAGAACATCGAGCTGTGCGACGAGATCGAGGCGGTGGTGCGCGAACGCGCCATGGCCGGCGAGTACAGCATGGACCTGACCGGCGCCGCGCCGGGCGACAGCACCGACGAGGAATGAACCCCGCCCGCAAGACGCGCAAGTTCCCGCTTTTATTGGGTAAAGCCGCGCTGCTGCTCTTGGTGATGCTGCTGGCGGGGTGCGGTTACCTGCCGCCGGCGCGCCCGGTGCCCGCGGAGCAGCAGGCGCCGCCTTTTAAAGCACCCACGCTCTTCGCGCCCGCCGCAGCCGAGGTCCCCGCTGAGAGCGCGGCCGCTGAACCGACGCAGCTGGCCAACTGCAGCAACGACCTGGATTTTATAGAAGACCTCTCCATCCCCGACGGCACGCAGCTGGCGCCCTCCAAAGAGATCGTGAAAGATTGGAAGGTGCGCAACAGCGGCACCTGCAACTGGAACGCGGATTACTCGGTGAGGCTGATCTCGGGCGACGCGCTGGGGGTCGAGCCGCTGCTGGCGCTGGTGCCGGCGCGTTACGGCACCGAAGCTGTGATCAGCATCACCTTCACCACCCCCGCCGAACCCGGCAGGTACAGCGCCACCTGGCGCGCGCACGGTCCGGATGGCGAGCCTTTCGGGGAGTGGTTCACGATCGAGATCGCGGTGACCACACCTTAACTCACTTTTATCATGGCAGCGCCGTCACGCAAAAAGACCCGGCTGGTAGTGTTCGCGCTCGCGCTGTGCACGGCGGGCGCGCTCTTCAGCGCTATTCTGCTGCTGCAGGGGCAGTTGAACCTGTTCGCGTCGGCACCATCCATTTTGCCACCAGCGGCGGTGCACGGCGCGGTTGACCCTGCTAACCTGACCGCAACCGCCACGCCCTTCCAGCCGCTGCCCACTGATACCCCCACCCCCACCGCCACGCCCACCAGCACCCCCACCCCCACGCCGACCGAGACGCCCACGCCTACCGCCACCCACACTCCGCTGCCGACCGACACACCCGAGCCGACCGCGGCCGTTGCCGCGCCCGAATACCCGCTGCCGGATGACCTGCCGGACTCCGCGCAGATCGAAGGCGTGTACGGCTACGCGCAGGCATATACCCTCACCTGCGAGTCGCGCTCCGCGGTGGATTGGGCGCGCTTTTACGGCGTTGACATCGGCGAGATGGAGTTCCAGGCGGAGCTGCCCCTCTCGGATAACCCCGACAGGGGGTTTGTGGGCTATTACAACGACCCGATGGGGCGCGTGCCGCCGGAATCCTACGGCGTTCACGCCGGGCCGGTGGCGGATACACTGGCGCAGTTCGGTGTGGGCGCGGCTGCCGTCAGCGGGTATGATTTCAACGAGCTGCGCCGGCAGGTGGCCGGCGGCAACCCCATGATCGTGTGGGTCATCGGCAACACCTGGTACGGCGGCACGCCCATCGGCTACAGCTCTGCAGACGGCAGCAGCGCCACCGTGGCGCACTACGAGCACACCGCCATCATTGTTGGCTACGATGAATACAGCGTCACGCTGGTGGACGGCGGGCAGGTGTACTGGCGCAGCAACGAAGCTTTTCTGGCGTCGTGGGGGGTGCTCAACAACATGGCGGTGATCAAGGATTAAAAAACGGAGCCCGTTGGGCTCCGTTCAGGTTGTACACTTGCCGGCTTAGGTGCCTTCCTGCCAGGAAGCCAGGTAGCGCACCTGCTCGGGGGTGAGTTTATCAATGGTCACGCCCATGGCGGCCAGTTTGAGCTCGGCGATCTTCTTATCGATCTCTTCGGGCACCGAGTAGACGCGCTTCTCAAGCTTGGAGGCGTTCTTCGCCAGGTACTCGAGGGTGAGCGCCTGGTTGGCGAAGGACATATCCATCACGGAAGCCGGGTGACCCTCAGCGGAAGCCAGGTTGATGAGGCGCCCTTCACCGAGGATGAAGATGCGGCGCTCGTCGGCGGTCACGTACTCGTCTACGAACGGACGCACCAGGCGTTTGCTCTTTGACATCTGCTCTAGCGCCGGGATGTTGATCTCGACGTTAAAGTGGCCCGAATTGGCCACAATGGCGCCGTCTTTCATCAGCTCGAAATGGTGCTTATCGATGACGTTAATGTCGCCGGTGACCGTGCAGAAGATGTCGCCGATGGCTGCGGCGGCTTCCATGGGCATCACCCTGAATCCGTCCATCACCGCTTCGAGTGCTTTAAGGGGGTCGACTTCGGTGATGATGACGTTGGAACCCATACCGCGCACGCGGGAGGCCAGCCCGCGCCCGCACCAACCGTAACCGGCGACCACGAAGGACTTGCCGGCAAGCAGCACGTTGGTGGCGCGCACGATACCATCCACGGTGGATTGACCGGTGCCGTAGCGGTTATCGAAGAAATGCTTGGTGAGCGCGTCGTTGATGGCCACGATCGGGTAAGCCAGCGCTTTATCGGCGGCCATGGCGTGCAGGCGGATGACGCCGGTGGTGGTCTCTTCGGTGCCGGCCACCACACCGGGCAGCAGTTCGCGGCGGTGCTGGTGCAGCACGTTCACCAGGTCAGCGCCGTCATCCATGGTGAAATGCGGCTTGTGATCAAGCGCGGCGTTGATGTGCTTGTAGTAGGTGATGTTGTCTTCACCCTTCACCGCGTACACCTCGATCTCGTCGTGCGTCACCAGTGAAGCCGCCACCTCGTCTTGCGTTGAAAGCGGGTTGGAAGCGGTGAGCACCACGTCAGCGCCGCCGGCCTGCAGGGTCTTCATCAGGTTGGCTGTCTCGGTGGTCACGTGCAGGCACGCGGAGATGCGCAGCCCCTTGAGGGGGTGTTCGCGGCTGAAGCGTTCCTTTACCTGGCGCAGCACGGGCATTTCGCGTTCCGCCCAATCGATCTTCAGGCGTCCGCCTTCAGCCAGGTTCATATCCTTTACATCGCAGTTCGGCATCATTCCTCCAGTTAATCGTGATTCAAAATATCCAGCGCGCCATCGTCATCAAAAGACTCACGATAGCGCCTGATATATTCTTGCGTGGTGTAAGTGTGGTTGGTCGGCCCATTCTGCTCCAGGCAGTAGGTGGCGGAGAGAGCGCCCATCTGGCCGCAGGTCTGCAGGTCCAGCCCCAGGCGGTAGCCGCGCAGGAATCCGCCCCTGAAAGCGTCTCCCACGCCCGTCGGATCAGCGATACGGGCGGCGGGCACAACCGGAATGCGGTATTCGCGCGCATCCGATTTCACCAGCGCGCCGTTCTCTCCGCGGGTGATCACCAGCAGGCGCACATGCTCGTCGATCTGCTTCGCGGAAAGACCGGTGTGCTTGACCAGCAGGTCAAATTCATACTCATTGCAAAAGACCGCGTGGGCGTTTTCAACACCGACCCTCAGGTCTTCGTGGGGGTTCCTGGCGACCTGCTGAGATGGGTCGAAGAGGTAGGGGATGCCAAAGGCCGCGCACTCACCGCTCAGTTTGCGCATCGCCGCCGGGTCGTTGGGAGAAATAACCACGTAATCCACCTCGCCTCTCGGGATATCAGCGAGGGTGAAGCGGGAGGCGTCCGCCATTGCGCCGGTGTAAAAACTGGCGATCTGGTTATTCTCGAGATCTGTGTTCACGAAGAAGGAGGCTGTGTACTTCCCAGGGATCTCATGGATGTAACCGGCATCGATGCCGTTCTCTTCCATCCAGCGGCGGTATTCAGCGAAATCCACGCCGGCTGTAGCCAGCACTTTAGGTTTCTCACCCAGCAGCGCCATGGAGTAGGCGATGTTCGGCGCACAGCCGCCGCGCTGGCGGGTCATGTTATCCACCAGGAAGGAAAGGCTGATCTTGTCGAGTTTTTCCGGAAGGATGTTCTCACGGAAATACCCCGGAAAGGTCATAAGGTAATCAAAAGCGACTGAGCCGGTGATAACGATTGCCATATCTATTAATCCACTCCCTGATTATAGCTGGAATAAGCAATGTTTTGCTCAAATGGCGGGCGGATCACGCCAACCTCGGTGACCCAGGCGCTGATCAAATCATGCGGGGTGATGTCAAACGCCGGGTTGAGAGCCCTGGCCTGCGCCGGGGCGACCGGTTGACCGTCAACCTGAAGGTTGAGCACCTCCACGGGATCGCGCTGCTCGATGGGAACCAGGTCTCCATGGGGAATCGAAAGGTCCAATGTGCTGAGCGGAAAAACGCAAACGACAGGAACGGTGTTGGCGTGGGCCGCCAGGCTGAGCATGTAGGTGCCGACCTTGTTGACGACATCACCATTGGCAGCCACGCGGTCAGCGCCGAAGAAAACCTTCTGCACCCTTCCGCTCTTTAGAAAGTATCCCGCGGCGTTATCGGTAATGATCTCATAAGGAATACCGTATTGCCCGCATTCCCAAGCGGTCAACCGCGAACCCTGGAGGCGCGGCCGGGTTTCATCCACCAGCACGTGCACCCGCTTGCCGTGTTCATGGGCGTAGCGAATAGCGCCAAGCGCGGTACCCCAATCGACCACCGCCAGCGCGCCGGTATTGCAATGATGCAGGATGGTGTCACCATCGTTGATCAAACCGGCGCCGTATTCAGAGAGCTGGAGATTTACCTTTACATCTGATTCAGCCAGTTCCAGGGCTTTCTCGAGGATTCGCTGCGCGAGTTCCTTTTCGGGTATAGAAGGATCATCAAGCAGTGCTGTGGTTTGTCTAATTCCCCAAGCCAGGTTCACCGCTGTGGGTCGGGCGTTCAGCAGCTCAGCCGCTGCGGCGCGGACGGCGAGATTCAGATCCTGCCGGCTGGCACTTTTAGCACTGGCTGCCCGCAGCGCCAAACCAAAAGCGCCGGCAACGGCAAGCGCGGGGGCACCGCGAATCGCCATGGTGCGGATGGCTACCGCCATCTGCTCAGATGTCTCGATCGTCAGGTACTCAAAAACTGCCGGCAGCCGTCTCTGGTCGATCAAACGGACCTTTCCAGTCTCATGCACCCACTCAATCGTTCTCATGTCACTAAAAAACGCCCTCGGTCGAGAGCGTCCCTTCCGATTTAGTTTAACACGATTTTTTTGGTATGGCAATATTACCAAAGAAGGAGTGCAATTCCAGGTCGCCTTCTCTCGTAAAAGTCGTTTACAATACGCTATTCTTGAGTTGACGTTCTTGGCATCCTTGGGTATAAACCTACTATGAAGAAACGACTGCTGATCACATTTGGCGCTTGCCTGATTTTCCTGTCCTCCTGTGTACTGCCCTTCTCGAAAACCAGCGATGAACACAGCATTCCTGTGATCATCGAAGGAACGCCGCTGCCAACGCCGACGCCCTCACCTACACCCACCCCGCAGCCACGAGCCCGAGTCACCATCGGGCAGACAGAAATCCTGAATGGTGATTATGAAAAAGCCCTGACCGAGTTCTGGACCGCGCGGGAGCAATCCACCGATGAAGAAGTGATCCAGGCCGCGCAGCTGGGTGTGGGCAGGGTGCTGCTGCTGCAAAGCGATTATAACGGCGCGGTCGATCAACTGAACTGGCTGCTGACAAATTTTTCAGAAGGAGATGCGCGCGACACGGCGTATTTTTACCTTGGTAGAGCATACGAAGGGTTGCAGCAGTACCTGCTGGCTGCTGAAGCCTATCAGAATTACGTCGACGTCAAACCAGGACCGCTAGACAGCGAGATACTGGAGATGAAAGGTGACGCGCTGGTACAGGCTGGAGAGTTCGACGATGCCAGGCTGGTATTTATCGAGGCGTTGGATGCTGCGCAACCCTCGCGGATCGATTCTCTTCAACTAAAAGCCGCTCAAGCCGCCGCAGAATCGGGCGGTGAGGCTGATGCGATCAACCGCTATTGGACGCTGCTTGAAACCAGTTCCGTCGATTACATCAAGGCTCAGGCGAATTTTTTACTCGGACAGCTCTACCTGAAACTTGAAATGCCCGAACAAGCCTACGCGCGGTTCCAGGATTCGGTCACAAGATTCCCGACATATTACGATACCTATTCCGGGCTGGTTGCGCTGGTAGAGAACGGGCAGCCGGTAAGTGACCTGATGCGCGGAATCGTGGATTATTACGCCGGTCAATACGGCTTAAGTGTAATCGCGCTGGATCGGTACATGCTGGAAAACCCCGACCATGACGGCACACCATTGTATTACAAAGCCCTAAGCCATTGGAATCTGGGTGAATACGAACAGGAGATCGCCGCCTGGGATGTCCTGATCGAAGAACACCCGTTGGACCAGTATCTGGCTACCGCGCACCTTGAGAAAGCTTCGTCACTTTGGCGCTATATGCAGGATTACGAAGGCGCAGCCGACACCCTGCTGGTTTATGCAGCGCGTTACCCGGAGGCTGTGCGATCAGCTGAATTTCTTTCAATTGCAGGTGACATTTACGAGATCGGCGGTTACATGACCAGGGCCTCAGAAACCTGGCAGCGGGTATTCGCGGAATATCCCGGAGCAGAAGAAGCCTTTCCCGCTTTATTCAAAGCCGGGATCGTCAATTATCGTATGCAGCGCTACAAAGACGCGCACCTGATCTTTCAACGCATGCTTGTGCTGGCAACCACAAGCGAAGACCAGGCTTCTGCGAATTTCTGGATCGCCAGGTGCCTTGAAGCTGAAGCTGACGAAGAACAAGCGCTAACTTATTTCCAGCAGGCAGCTGATGCTGACCCCACCGGTTATTACGGGATAAGAGCCAGGCAAAAAATCGCCGGAGAAAATCCATTCCCGCGCCAATATAATAGCGACTTCGCGCTGGATGTTGAAAAAGAGAAAGCTGATGCAGAGGAATGGTTGAGAGAGACATTCACGCTTGATCAGACTGTTGACCTCGCACATCACACAGACCTGTTAAGCAATCCCCTTTTCCAGCGGGGCGAGGAGTATTGGAAACTCGGGATGCGTGATAATGCCAGGAGTGAGTTCGAACAACTACGCCGGGAAATTGAGGGAGACGCAGTTAACCTGTACCGCTTGATGAATCACATGGTTGAACTGGGTTTTTATCAGACGGCATCGCTATCCAGCCGGCAAATCCTTGACCTGGCTGGCTTGAGCCAGGAAATGACCCTGACCCAGGCGCCAATCTATTTCAACCATATCCGGTTCGGGATCTTTTACCGCGATCTTATCGTGCCGGCCGCAGTGGAAAATGACCTTGATCCTTTGCTGCTCTTCAGCATCATCCGCCAGGAAAGCCTCTTTGACGCCAGCATCACCTCGAGCGCCGGTGCTCGTGGGTTGATGCAAATCACCAATGATACTGGTGACTACATCGTGGCGAATTACGGCTGGCCGGAGAATTACTCTTCAGAGTATCTTGACCGGCCTTACGTTAATGTGCGCTTAGGAGCACACTACCTGAAGATTTGGATCGATAAATACAACGGTGAAATTACCCCGGCGCTTTCCTCGTACAACGCCGGTGATGGGAACACTATCGTCTGGAAGGATATGGCCGGAGATGATGTGGATTTGCTGGTGGAACTGATACGTTTTGATGAAACCAGAGACTACATCAAGTATATTACCGAAAACTACGAGATCTACAAAACGTTGTATTCTCATCCTTAATCTAGCAAAGAAAAACCTCTCCGGCTAATGAACCAGAGAGGTTAATTGATAAGCTTTCGATCGGGTCTTACTTGACCCGATTTTTGATGGCCGCCTGAGCGGCCGCGAGTCGGGCTATAGGCACCCTGAACGGTGAGCAGGACACATAGTTGTTGCCTACACGGTGGCAGAACTCGATGGAAGCCGGGTCACCACCATGTTCACCGCAAATACCCACTTCAAGGTTCACCCGCTCTGAACGGCCATCCTGCACCGCGATCTGCATTAATTTGCCAACCCCTTCCTGGTCAAGCGTCTGGAAGGGATTCTTTGGCAGAATTTCCTGCTCGACATAAGCGCCCAGGAAATTGCGTTCTGCGTCATCGCGGCTGTAACCGAAGGTCATTTGCGTGAGGTCATTGGTGCCGAATGAGAAGAACTCAGCCACACTGGCAATCTCAGCGGCTGTAACCGCAGCGCGCGGTATCTCGATCATAGTGCCAAATTTGTAATCGAACTTAACCTTCTTTTCATCCATAACCGCTTTGGCGATACGCTCCAGCCGGGGTTGGATCCACTTTAATTCATTCACGTGACCGGTAAGCGGTATCATGACTTCGGGTTTTGGCGTCATGCCTTTGTTGGCCACGTTGGCCGCGGCTTCAAAAATGGCACGCACCTGCATTTCAACGATCTCAGGCATGGCGATGCTAAGCCGTACGCCGCGCATTCCCATCATGGGGTTGCTTTCATGCATGGCATTGACCGCATCCAGCATAAGATCCAGATCAGTGGTTTCTTTTAGCTCTCCACGGCCTAATACATAGCTGGACAGCCCCTCACCGCTCAAACGCAACGCGATGATCTTCGCTTGAAGCTCCTCAGCAGAGGGCAGGAATTCATGCAGCGGAGGGTCGATCAGCCGAATGATGACCGGGAAACCGTTCATCGCTTCAAATAATCCTTCAAAATCCTTGCGCTGATAGGGTAGCAATTCATTTAGCGCAGCAGTCCGCTCTTCACTGGTCTTGGAGAGGATCATACGCTGAACAATGGGTAAACGTTCCGTTTCGAAAAACATGTGCTCAGTACGGCATAGTCCGATACCCACGGCGCCGTATGTACGGGCGCGTTCAGCGTCCTTGGGATAATCAGCGTTTGCCCAAACCTGCAAACCTGTTGTCGGCCAGCCTGCCGGTGCTTTGCGGATGCCCTTGGTCGCTGAAATCTGATCAGCCCAATTTAGCAGGTTGAGGAGGTCGATCTGCTCTTCAAACTTTGGTGTCGTAAGATTTAATTGTCCGACAAAAGCTTCACCGGTCGAACCATCAAGGGAGATCCATTCACCTTCTTTGATCGTTTTGCCGTTTGCGGTCATTTCGCGTTTGTCCAGATCGATCTTTACCGCTGCGGCACCAACGATACAAGGAACGCCGAACTGCCTGGCAACAACAGCCGCGTGCGAGGTCGCCCCGCCTTCACTGGTGAGAATCCCTTTCGCGGCCAGCATTCCGTGCACGTCATCCGGTTTGGTAAATGGACGCACCATGATGGTGGCTTCACCGTATTCCTTGGCGCGTTTTTCTGCTGTATCCGCGTCGAAATAAACCTGCCCTACTGCCGCGCCGGGTGACGCATTGACCCCGTGGGTGTACAAGCGTTCTTCCTTGACAGCCAGTTTCTTGGTTTCGGCAGAAAACTGCGGATGCAGCAGTGTATCAACATCCGCCGGGGTGACACGCATCACCGCCTGTTCCCGGGAGATGATACCCTCATTGGCGAGATCGATCGCGATCTTAACTGTCGCGAGGGCGGTTCTTTTACCGTTGCGACATTGTAACATCCATAGTTTACCGTGTTCAACGGTGAACTCGACATCCTGCATATCTTTGTAATGCAGTTCAAGTTTTTTCACGATCTGGAGGAACTCTTTATTGGCTTCCGGCAGGTCTTTGCCTAGGTTCACGATCTTCTCAGTGTTGCGGATGCCCGCCACCACGTCTTCACCTTGCGCGTTAAGCAGGTAATCGCCATACAGTTTGTTCTCACCTGTCGATGGGTCACGCGTAAATGCTACGCCGGTACCGGAATCTTCACCCATGTTGCCAAAAACCATGGTCTGAATATTTACCGCGGTACCCAAATCGTCAGGGATATCGGTGGCGCGGCGGTAATCCACCGCCCTTTTACCATTCCACGATTTGAAAACTGCTTCCGTTGCCAGTTTTAGTTGTTCCAAGGGGTCCTGCGGGAACTTAAAACCCATTTTCTCATTAATGACTTTTTTGAAAACTTCGATCAGTCCCTTAAGGTCAGACGCGGTCATCTCAGTATCAAGTTTGTAACCCTTGACCTGTTTTAAGCCATCCAGGTGCTCCTCAAAAGCCTCATCCGCGATTCCAAGCACAACGGAACCAAACATCTGGATCAATCGTCGGTACGAATCATAAACAAAGCGCTCGTTTTGCGTGAGTTTGATCATACCTTTGGCGGTTTCATCATTGAGGCCGATATTCAAAACAGTGTCCATCATTCCGGGCATCGAAAATTTCGCGCCGGAACGACAGGAAACCAGCAAAGGAATCCTGGTTGAGCCGAATTTCTTTTTGGTCGATTTTTCCACCTGCTGCAGGCAGTTGAGCATCTGTTCCCACATACCCTCGGGGAAACGCTGCGTGGTCTGGTATGCGTTACAGGCCTCAGTGGTCACGGTGAACCCCGGTGGTACGGGTAGCCCGATACGAACCATCTCAGCGAGGTTAGCCCCTTTTCCTCCCAAGAGACCCCTCACCCCTTCCCAATCTTTGTTCACATATTGTTCAACTTCTTTGATCTCGTTAAATAAGTAGACCCATTTATTTTCTGCCATTTTTTCCTCCGGACCAGATTTCAATAACGCCCGAATCATCGGGATTTAAGCTCCAAAGTGTAAATTTTACCACACACCCTAACCTTTTTAGGACTGATACGGTCAAATTTATGAACTGTCAGTACGGTGTATTGCATGATTTGGCTGTAAATACATTGAAAGGTAAAAACATTCCATTTGACTTGATAATTAGGGTACACATTTTGAGTGGAGCAACATGAAAATTCTGATCATTGACGATGACCCGTCAGTTACCGACCTGCTTGAGTTAATCCTCACCCCTACCCAGGCTGAGATTCAACACGCTTATGATGGTGAACAGGGAGCGGGCATGCTGCGGGAATTTGTTCCTGACATCATTCTGTTGGATTATATGATGCCTGGAATGGACGGGATGGAGACGACCCGGCGCATCAGGAAGGTGACAAAAACCCCCATCATCATCCTGTCTGTTCTGAATGATCCAATTAAATTGGCAAGGGTGCTTGACGCGGGGGCAGATGATTATCTGATCAAACCGGTATCCCGGGGAGTGTTGATCGCCCACATCAACAACCTGTTACGACGGTGTGATGAAACAAACCATGAACGACCCCCGCTTCAGGTTTCGCTGCAATCTGCTTGACCTTTAGAGCCGCACCCGCGGCTCTTTATTTTTCGACCACGAGATCAATCCACTGCAAAGCTTCGGCAGCATTTGTGATCGATCCTTTTACCTGCTCTTCCTTGAGCTGCTCCAGCAATTGACCGATAATCGGACCCGCATCCAACCCCAGATGCCGCATTAGCACTTCACCGTTAACCAGGGGAATTGGAGCAATCAGTTCCGGCTTGTGGAACCAGGCTTCCATCAGTTTTCCAGTAATTTGTAGTAAGTACAACCATTGCGCTTGTGAAAAATCGCTGCCGATGAGACCCGCTTGTTTCGCCAGCATCGTGACTGCTGCATCCAAACCGCCTGAACCGGTGGCTTTAAAATAACGATAGATATCAATCGGTTCAGGAGTGGAACCCTTGTCGATTAACTCCTGCAAAACGGGTCCAGCATTTAAATGATCAGTAACCTGGCGAATTTCATCAACGGAAAGCGCCAATCCGCGCAAGTAACACTCAGGGTTTGTTACGCCATCTAGAATGATCGCAAGATAAAGTAATGATCTGTTTTCACGCCGTGATCGATTTTTCACCAGGTAATGGTTGCGTAATTGCTCACGGAAACGTCCCAACTCCACGAGAAGGGCGGATTGGTAGAACGCAGCCTGGCGTTCGTGTGATTTCTCACCACACAACCAGGCAACTAGATCCTCGAGGGACCGCGCAAGTGTAACCGCACAACTGAAATCAGACCTGACCGCAAGGGGAATAAAACGAAAAACAGTAAACTTTTGCAATAGCTGGAGCCCAGTGTGGATTTTCTGCCCGGAGAAGATCTTGATGATTTCATCGCGCTTACGTTCAGCCGAAATGTGTTGCAGACCGCTCACCGAGGCGAGGATCAGGTCGGTCATTCCCGGTTCCATCTTCAGACCAAGATTAAGCGCGTAACGCACCGCCCGAATTGTACGCAAGGGATCATCAGCAAAACTCGAGGGCGATACCACCCGCAGGCGCTTCTCCTGCAGATCCCTCCCGCCTTTGAAGGGATCGATGACCGTCTCCTGATCGAAAAAATCAACTGCCATGGCATTTATGGTGAAATCGCGCTTCGCAAGATCCTCCCGAATGCTATCGCCGCGCATTGCAGCAAAATCCACGACGAGACTGGCGCCCATGTCATTACTGACCAGGACACGGCAGGTATCACGTTCGTCATCCAAAACGAAGAAATCCCCGCCGATTTCGTCGGCAAATTTCCTGGCAATCCATCTGGGGTTTTGCGTGCAGACTAGATCAATATCGCTGCAGGGTTTTCCTAGCAGTGAATCACGAACCGCCCCACCTACAAGGTAGAGCGGTTGAGATGGAGAAACATATCTGGCAAGGAGACTGAGAACATCAGGAATTCGCACCCGCAGTCCCCTATTCTGAATCCCGATATTTTTCCAGGTCTACCACCCCGATGAAGGGCAGGTTGCGGTAGTAATCGTCAAGGTCCAATCCGTAACCGAAAACAAACTTGTTCGGGATCAAAAAACCGCGGTAACGGATGGGCACTTCCACTTCCCGCCGCTCTTCTTTGTCCAGAAGCGTACACACGCTGATGCTCGCAGGCCGCCGCGTCGCCAGAAAATCGATGACAGCAGAAATGGTGTGCCCACTATCAATGATATCTTCTACGAGTAAAACATGCTTGTTGAAAATATCCAGGTTGAGATCAAGCGTGATGCGCACCTGCCCGCTGCTCTCCCTCCCGCCGACGCCGTACGAAGAAACGGCCATAAATTCAATCGCGTGCGGGATCGTGATCTGGCGCATGAGGTCAGTGAGGAACAACACTCCTCCGCGCAGGATGCAAACTAAAACCAACTCACCTTTGTCTGCATAATCCCGGCTGATCTGTTCTCCCAGTTCCGCGATCCTGCTTTGCAGCGCGTCCTGGGTGATGAGCACTTCACTCAGGTAATATTTATAATCCTGCATAAAACCTCCTCAGTGCTTAATCCTTTGGAACCTCGTGATGTAAACGACATCGGGCTTCGTACATCTCAGATGCCCCGACTATAATGATCGGATCATCGTATCTCGCGGGTTTGCCGTTGACGAGGCGCTGGGTGCGGCTGGCGGGCTCTCCGCACACCATGCAAATCGCCTGGAGCTTATCCACCTGCTCCGCACGCGCCATCAATTCCGGCATGCATCCAAAGGGTTCGCCTTTGAAATTCATATCCAACCCGGCCACCAGCACCCGTAAACCGCGGCATGCCATTTGCTCAACAACCGCGGTGATCCCGTCATCAAAAAACTGGGCTTCATCAACAGCCACGACGGTAGTATCAGGTTTAAGTTGTGCGAAAATCTCGCTGGATGATGAAATCGGTGTGGCGTCGAAGGCTGAACCAGCGTGCGAGGTGACCTTTTCAAGACCATAGCGGCCATCAATGGCGGGTTTGAAAACCTGCACTTTCTGCCGCGCAATGGTTGCGCGGCGCAGGCGCCTGATCAGCTCATCGGTTTTCCCACAGAACATCGAACCACAGATCACTTCAATGTGCCCGGTCTTCTTCTCCAAGTCTCACCTCCGCAAGGTTAACCTAGATTCTATCTTAATTCTAATTATTTATGCTGAACCCGTAAATAAGCAAAAGCCCCCGGTTCTTCACCAGGGGCTGATTGATAATTTATGTTTAGACAACGATCTCTTCTGCAGCTGCGGGTAATTTGTACCCCATCTGGCGCAAATTCTTTTTCATATCGATAAGCGATTTGCGTCCGAAACCTTCAATCGCCAGGATGGTACCTTCACCTTCCGCCAGTTTTTCGAGCAACTGACCGACGTTCGCCAATCCTGCTTTTTCAAGCGCTTCTGCGGCTTTTGATGAAAGCCCAATGTCTTTCACAGAGCGTTCCGGAGAGGTTTTCGCGGCGAGCTTGGATTTCTTCTCTTCGACGTAATCCTGGCGCGCCTGCAGCTTCTTGTAGAAGCGATCTACCTGACCTTCGATGTCAATGATGCGCTGCTGCTGCCCGGTGAAGAACGGGTGGCATTTGGAACAGACTTCAGTACGGATTTCTTTTCTGGTTGAACCGGTAGTCCAGGTGTTGCCGCATGAGCAGGTAACCTTGGCTTCCGGGTAGTATGTTGGATGGATCCCTTTTTTCATTATCGCTGACCTTCCTGATTCTGGTTTTTTACAATTGTCGGTTTACGACGGATTTGTAAAATCTTCTCTTACGCGGACTCAGCCGGTTTCACATTGACCCGTTTTTGCCCGTTTGGCAGCGTTTCATATTCCACAATACCGTGCGCTACCGCAAACAAAGTATCATCAGTGCCAACTTTTACGTTCAGACCGGGTTTGATCTTGGTGCCGCGTTGGCGGACGAGAATATTGCCGGAAAGAACCTGCTCACCGGCGAATTTTTTTACTCCGAGCCGCTGCGAATTGCTGTCGCGGCCGTTACGACTGGAACCACCACCTTTTTTATGTGCCATTTCACTTACTCCACATTGATTGATTCGATTTTTAGACGGGTGTAACGCTGGCGGTGACCACTCTTAACCCGGATCTTCTTCTTGGGAGAGTACTTGAATGTAACCACTTTTGGACCCTTGATGTGGTCAACGACTGAAGTGGTTACCTTTGCACCCTTTACCGATGGAGTTCCAACCTGGATCTTTTCGTCTTCAACTACCAGCAAAACCTCATCGAGTTTGACCTCGTTACCTACTTCGACATCCAATAGATCGACATCGATCGTAGTCCCTTCGACGGCCTTGTATTGTTTGCCGCCACTTTCCACTATTGCATACTTCATGTTTTAAGATTCTCCAATCTTCACTTCACCGTTACCTCGCGTTCATCAGCCGCCAGCTCGCGGGGAAGTTGGAATACTGACAACCTCACAGTTATTCTGCTCCGGTTGAAAGGCAGACGCTATTATAAAGGCTGTGAACGAACCTGTCAATGAAAATGGATCAGGTTTTCTTCTTCAATCGCCGGCCTTCTCCCTCGCGCTGCGTCACCCCATTACGGTCGAGGTGTTCAAGGAAAGACTGTGAAACCTTACGATTCGTATTGAAGTGATCCCGGAATTGAGCCAACGTCAATAATACACCTTTACCACATTCGTTTTGGACATAATCCAGCATCAAGCGATATTCCTTTTCTCTCAATACCACTTCAGATGAAACCTGGATTAGTAATCCACGGTCTACCAGGGATTGGTACAGTTCATCTGTCAGCATTTCCTTACTTTCCTTCACCCCCGGAGGTATGAAAGCCTGTTGGTCAATCAACGCATAATACTTTTCGAGGCGCCGTGTTTGATTGGCTGAATACCTGATGATGAATCCAGGCAAGGAAATGACCTCATCAATTTGCTCAACGACTTTTTCATCGATCCATTGATTAAGGCTGATCAGCATATTCCCTGTTGAAATCCTCAATCGCCTGGCAAGTTCTTCTGAGCTGATCCCGTTACGCAACGGGAACTGCTGATGATATTGATTCAGTATTTCAAAAACCCGCGCTGAAAGTCCCTGCCAGAATCCCCAGGGTACATAACGTTTTCCGGCGCTGTCAATTCCTTCAAAAACCAACACTTTTCCATTAACAATTAATCCATCAAGGTTTTCATGTAAGCTTTCAGGTGTAATTTTCAAGCGTTCTTTTATTTCCTGAATTGAAGTAAAAGGTGTTTCCAGGATGAATGCCAGTATCGTGTTTTCGAGCGCAGGAGCTGTTTTCAGTTCCAGGCGTTCGATAATACCTGAATCATTGAGTTTGTAACGGGCGGTGGGATGAGCGTCAACAACCTCCCCGCCTCCGAGGGTCTGCGCGGGAGACATGCGCCGCAGGATAAACCGATCCTTCTTCTCAAGTACTATTTCTCTTTCAAACTCGATCTGCGCCCATCCGCTATCACCCGGTTTTAATTCCTGCCCCTGCAGTAGTCTCACTCTACCGGTGGATTCTGAGGTGAGAACAAACAGCTTCACAAAATCATTATGCTTGAGAGCGGTTGGAGCATCTTTCAGCAGCTCCAGCCGGGCATCAATCCGCTGAGTGGGTTTGAACATCCCCGGTAACGCGACCACTTCCCCTCGATCAATTTCTGATGCGTCAATTCCACTTAGGTTGATCGCAGTGCGGCTGCCGGGAAACGCAGTTTTCTCAGTTTTTTTGTGTGTCTGCAATCCGCGTATCCTCGCCATTCGATGCGAGGGCAGAATTTCAACTTCATGATCAAGTTTAAAAGAACCATCCAGAAGCGTGCCGGTTACGATGGTGCCAAAACCGGTGAGCGAAAAAACCCGATCGATCGGCAGCCTTGGCCGTCCGAAATCAGGGCGCGGGGATAGTGGAGCGAGTAATTCGTCGATGGTTTTTCGCAATTCCGGCATACCCTCACCAGTCATTGCAGAAACGCGCAATAGAGGCGCTTTCTCCAGGCAGGTTCCAACAACCTTCTCGCTTACTTCCATTTCCACCAGGTCCAGCCAGTCAGGGTCATCGATCAGGTCGATTTTGGTCAGCACAATTAACCCGGTGTTAATGTGTAAGAGATCGATTATCGCGAGGTGTTCGCTGGTTTGGGGCATCACCCCTTCATCCGCCGCAATCATCAAGAGAACCGCGTCGATCCCCCCTATTCCCGCCAGCATGTTTTCGATAAAATCCCGGTGACCGGGCACATCCACTATACCAATATCCCCCTGTGCTTGGGATTCATACCAAGCGAATCCCAGGTCAATGGTCATCTGACGTTTTTTCTCTTCTTTCAAACGGTCGGGGTCGATCCCGGTCAGCGCTTTGACAAGGGTCGATTTTCCATGATCAACATGCCCGGCGGTACCGATAACCCGCATTGCTTACGCTTTTTTCCCAACAGTACGTTCGTAAGAACTCAAGTAGTCAGTTGCCAGTGTCAACAGGTTCCTGATGCGTTTCTCGGTTTCTTCATTGATAACCTGGATGGAATCAACCAGATGTTGCGAAGCGTCTTCCAGCGAAGTGATGCGTTCAAGAATTTTTGTGATCTCCCTATCGCCTTCCCTGTTGGTTTCTTCCTGGCTGAGGGAGTAATTCGTCCAACGCTTTTGATCATCAGCTTTGAAGGCGATCCATTCCTGCCTGAACCGCTCTTCTGTCAGTCGGTTCATTTCCGTGATCTCATTGATTCGGCGGTCGAAACGCTGATTAATGGTGTCAAACTCGGTTTGACCCTGTTTGACCTCGCGGTTGAGCGATTCCAACTCGATTATCTGTCCTTGAAGACTGTCCGCCATTTTTTCCATCAGCTGGATTTTTTCCTGCCAGTCTTTCCACAGGTTCTCGCGGTCGATGGTTATCCTGGATTGCTTTTCAATAAACGCAAGTTGTTCCTGGTTTCTCGTCTTTTCCCGGTTCAGCAGGTCATTGATCTGGCCTTCCAGATTCTTGAAATGCTCTTTTTGCGAGTCAGATGTGGTCCTGTCTTCGTCGATCCGTTTACGCAGTGTAGTAAATTCGACTTGAAGATCCGAAACCCTTTTGGATTCAATACGGAAATTATCGTCCAGGATCTTAACTAATCTTTGTAATTCATCATCCTTCAAGCGCAGGTCAGGAAACTGTCGGGACAACTCTTCAATTTTCTGATTCAATCGGAAATCATCCTCTCCCTTGGATTGGATGCTCTTTTTGATTTCATTCAGTGATTTGATCTCCCCTTGAAGTTCCAGAATCCGCTTATTGCATGTTTCCCGGTCATCGACTCTTTGGGCGGCCGAATTTTGTTCAACGCTGTTCAACCGTTTTTCGAGAGAGCTGATGCTTTTTGATAAATCGACTTTTTGGTTTGATAGCCCTTCCTCGTATTCTGCAAGACGGACAATATTCGAGGTGGATTTCTTGAAATCTCTGCTTAAATCAAGTATTTCCCGCTTCTGCGAGGTGATTACCTCCTGCAGCGCTGTGACCTGTTCCTGTAATTCAGCAATGACCTGCCTGTCCTTGCGGCGTTCTCCATCAAGCCATTCAAAACGTTTCAAGATTTCGTCATTTTCCATTTTTCAACCTTTCTTTCAATTACGAAACTCAACGCAATAAGGGTAAATCCGATATAAAGGGTTCTATGGTGCCCTCAATTAATTGTGGAATCAGTCCAGCAAGTATCAAGATGGTGACTACCACAATGATAATGATAACCTGAGTCATTCTTTCGTGCATGTGCCAGGTATCTGAAATCGGTAAAGTAACTTCCCAAAAGAAGCGTATTACTGAATAAATAAATCCTGTTAGCCCAACGATCGTCCATACCGCTGATGATGTGGAATTGGAACCGAGTTGACGAAGCAATTCCAGACGTACAGGAAAGGAAGCAAAAAGCGGAAACCCGGAAATGGTAAATAACGCAATCAAAGCCCCTATGGTGGCAATTGGATATCGACGAATCACACCACGGACACCTTCGTTCGTAAGAACGATACCGGAACTACTCAAGATTGATAATGAATAGACCAGGAGAGCCAGGCTCAGTATGCGGGGAATGAGCGAATGATACATCAAAACCATCCCCTGCTCTGTCTTGAAGCTGATCATAATCAAGGAAAAACCTGTTTCCAGAAGGACACTGTAAGCCAGCAGGCGTTTGATATCCTTTTCGACGCTAGCCCATAAACCCGTGGTCACGATCATGATAATGCCGATACTGCTGAGCACGGGAGCCAGGTAAGACGCTGACCGCAACCATACCAGGCTTGAGACATAATTCACCATGATAAAAAGGATCACAACTGGCAGCAGGCTGAAAATGAATCCAAACAAGTAGGGGCGAATCACAACCGACAACTGAGGAACCCAGGAATGGAACGGAAAAACCGCCAACCATAAGGCAAACCCGATAATCAGGGTTACCGCTGCACCCAGAAGACGCCCCTCCTCTGAAGGACTTGCCTGCGTTCCGCCAAGAATCCACCCTGAAAAAAGAATGAAAGGCATCGCAAGTGTAATGTAGACTAAGAACCGGATGATACCTTTCTCCTGGTTGACGCGCTTTTCTCTGACCATGATGATCATGAGCAGAACAGCCAGCTCGATCAAAACAGCAGCATAAAGGAATGGTTGTACAGCCAAGGCAGCGACAAGTATCCCGCTGATACCAAGAGAGAAGGGAACAAATTTGGCAGGAATCGTCTTGATGTCCATAAGCATGTAATAGATCAACAGTGTCATAAATATCACTGCCAGAACAAAACGATCTCCGTTATCCAGGTAAAGCGATCTGCCAAAGAATTGCAGGTCCGGGCGGATATCCAACACCAGGTTTCCAAGCCGAAGCACATTGCCAATCGGTTGGAAAAGAGCGGCTACTGACAACAACAGGCTGATAATTATTCCAGTTGATTTCTGCACACGGGGATACTGTAACAGGAACAAGAGACCTACTGAAACGAGAAGAGGGAAAACAATCCAGAATAAAGGAGCGCTCATTCTTCTTCTCCCTCATTGATGGGTGTTAGCAGGTAAGAACCAACGAGCGCGATCAGAAGTTCGACGGCTGTCAACAATCCGTTGATGAGCAGGGATTGCTCGATCGCACTGTATAAAACTTCGAAACCGATGAGCACCGTTAGCAGGCCGATAATGATCCGGTATGACTCCTGAGAAATACCCAGGAGGATGAAACCGCATAAAAGGATCAGCAATGCGGGGATGCTTTGATCCAGTTCTATTGCCAGGAATCCGCTGGTTCTATTGATCGTGAAGAGAACCAGGATGATGCAGAAACCGAAACTTACTATATTGAATATCCTGCCAGTACCCGGGTTAATAGAGGTTACATTGGTTTCTTCTGTCGGGGTTAGCGCAAGTATGAGCATGGCCATGATTCCAGTGAGGAGCTTGCTCAACGCAAAACCGAAAGACCAGAATTGTATATTGATGGAAAATAACAGCAGTACAACCACCCCGTAGGCAATGACCGTTATTCTCCGTGAATCAGCCAGGATGAGCCCAAACAACGCTACTGTAAGGAGCGTGACCGTCAGGTAATTGATCCAATTTTCCATCAAGGAGCCTGCCGGGTAATCAACAAAGAAATCAACAAGACCAGGAAGAGGAAAGACCACAATATTCCACCATCGCCTTCCTGAACTCTGATCAGTAACTGAGCTGTTTTACTAATGATGAAACTGAGTGATGAGAACACCTTTGCCAGCCAATTCAATCTGAATATCTGGTCAATGATATTAAAACCTTTTACCACCCCTGTCCAAATACGTGAGAATGGATTTTTCCAGGTAAACTGTCGTTTATTGAGAATAAAAAATAGACCTGAGAAAATGACAGTGAGAAGGATTATTGAGGTGGACAACCACAAGTTGAACTTCAAGTTGAACATCTGAAACATAGTTACCGGGATGATCCAGGGAGATAACCCGATGAAGTAGAGGGAAACATTATGAAATACGCGTGTCCAGGGTTCCGCAAGATCCTGCGTATCATCTTTCCTGAACCCATGTTTTACCACGCCGGTCAGCATCAATACATAGATTAACACGATGAGAACCTGGTGTAGCGAGAACGATCCCGAGTTAATCAGATTTGTCAGCGTGGCAGTTGGTGTGAACGGAAATGCCAGCATTCCAATTAGCAAAATCGGAACATACACATATTTACTTTGGAACCTGGGGGAATATAGAAATAGTCCTGTACCTGTGGAAACAGCAGCTACAGCGAGCCCGGTAAGGCCTTCGACACCGGCCGTCAGAAATGCCGTCATAGCAAGCGACCCAAAGGTGAAGAACCAATAAGGTCTCGCGGTCAGTTCATCTTTTGAAGCAAACCACAATATCGAACCGTATAACGCGGAAATAACAGAGGTGATCAACAACAGGTGCATTAATCTTTCAGGCAGAACAGAACCTGGAAGGATTGTGATAAAAGAAAAAACAGTGATCAAGGGAAGCGTTCGCAGGAGAGTCAGAAATCCCCTGCGTATGTGGGAGTCATCTGTTTGATCTTGTATTATCGGCAGGATTCCCATTCTCAATAGGATCACTAAAAATAACAACCACCCGGAAAGCAACTCCAGACTGTTCGACTGCAAGGTTTGTTCAGTTGAAATGGATATCAATAGAACCAGAAGAATTAAGCCAAGTTCACGAAAAAGAACCGCAGTCATATTTGAGCGGTTTTGCCTGACATTACCCTGGGTAGCTGTTAACACCCCAAATTCGGCCAGATCCATCAAAGACCATGTCAAAACAAATGCCAGGGGGGAACGTGATAATACTGCCAATAACCCGAAAGCGGTCAAAATCATTGCACCGGTGATTTTGTTGAGGTAATTGGGGGTTTCCAGGTAGCGCGAGTTAAAAAAGATGACCGCCTGCAACAAGGAAACGAGCAAAAAGCCAAAAATCCATGTTTCCCGGGTAAATTGAAAACTAAGCGATGCAAACAGATAAGGTTGGGGGAGCCAGTTCTTGATCTCGACAACAGGCGGAAGCAGAATACCAATCAGGATCATGCTTAACCAGGTGATGAAGCCAATGATGGATGCCAGAAACCATGTGCTTCCTGCGCGCGTGGTAACCCGTCCGATCACCAGGATCACCAAAGCTGCAAGAATTAGCAGCGCAACCGGCATTAGAGATAACATTCCGATCCTTAGATCAACCCTGCAAATTTATCGCGATAAATGAATCTTCCGTCCCCGGGTCTTCCTGACCAGGTGCCCTCATTGTAGACAGTCCGGCCGCGCGAAAGCACACGGACCGGGTAACCACGAAGGCTCCACCCTTCATAGAGATTGTAATCAGTTCGATGCTGTGCGAACGCCAAACCATACCTTACTTCGCGTTCAGGATCCCACAAAACAATGTCAGCATCTGCTCCCGGGGTTAATGATCCTTTACGCGGGTACATTCCAAAAATCCTGGCAGGATTCGTGCTAGTTAATGAAACAAATTCATTGATCGAAAACTCACCGGAACTGACCATCTTTGTCCACAATACCGGCAGCCGGTCACCGACACCAGGCAGACCATTCGGTATCCTGGTAAAATAATCCTCTCCCAATTCTTTACCGGGTATCGCAATCTCATTCCCTTCATAAACAATGGGCTTGGTTCCATCAAAAAAGAACGGGCAGTGATCAGTGGAAAGTACCTGGATCGCACCCTCCTTCAATCCATTCCAGATGCGCTGCTGGTCGTTAACCGTTCGCAACGGAGGAGAGCATATCCACCTGGCAGCATCAGGCCGTTTGAGGTCATCCTCGGTAAAGAAAAGGTATTGCGGGCAAGTTTCACCTAATACCTGCACCCCATGGTCACGGGCGTACTTTAGCATATCCACTTCGCCGGCAACATTGATGTGCACAATGTAAAGAGGTGCTTGCGCGCTGGCAGCCAACGCCGCACCACGCAGCACCGCTTCAACAGCTCCCCAGGCCGGCCTGGTCCTGGCGTGCCAAACCGGGGCGGTTCTTCCTTGCTGCAGAGCCTCCCGTACCAGGAGGTCAATGATGTCCCCATTTTCGGCATGCAGCATGGTCAATAGTCCGTGCTCCCGAGCAATGCGCATGACCCGGAATATTTCATCGTCCCGGAGGCGAAGCCGGTCATTATAAGCTGTGAAGACTTTGAGACTCGTAATGCCTGCATTTACCAGTAGCGGGATCTGCTCTTCGACCTTTGGGTTGAGATTCGTAATATTCATGTGCAAACCATAATCAACCGCCACGCTGGCGTCGGCCTTGCGGCGTAACGCTGCCACGCATTTCAACAAGTCGTCGGAATCCTGCGAGACAAAGTCGATGACCGTGGTAGTGCCGCCGCAGGCAGCGGCTTTGGTGCCAGTGTAATGATCGTCTGATGAAACCGTATTGAACATGGGCAGATCGAGGTGCACGTGAACATCCACCCCTCCCGGCAGCACAAGTAAACCTGAGGCATCGATAACCTCACAAGCTTCATTCGCATGAATCCCCTGCCCCACCTGTGTGATCTCGCCATCATCGATTAAGAGGTCAGCGCGTTCCGTCTTCATGGAGGTGACCAAAGTGCCATTTTTTATCAATTTCTGCATAAAATTATCCTGACGGTTCAACGAGACACTGCCGCCGCTTTTTATTCTACCAGCAATACCCGTAAGCCTAATAATTATCCAGGTCGTGCTCGGGAATGTTGTTATTCAGACCCAATAACAGATCAAGGATCTCAGGTGACAATTCTACATCACCTGGCGAACCCGCCAGGTAACTATCTGCATCATGCTTACGTTCACGTAATCTCTTCCAGAGAAAGCCGCACTCTTCTGTGCGCACGACGAGGTCGTTGACCGTTTCAGCACAATTGAACAACTCTCCTGTTGTAAAGAGAAAGGTGATACGTTTCCAGGTTCCGGAAACAATTGGGGGATCGACAGGTATCAACGAACCAAGTTGAACCTTGAAGTATTCCTCGTTCGCCCTGGGGTGTTCAGGCTGATCCCGCAGCAATTCTGAGCGGGTAGTTAACTCGTGACCGCGGTACTCGGCCATGAATTCGATCTTCCAGTGGTGCTTTTCACCGAAATTACCCCCCTGATAAAAAGCAAGGTAATCCACATCAATCACCTTGGGGGATGACTTCAACGGGATACGGTACCAACCCAACACCCTGGCGATCTCGAGATCTTTAGGCGCAGGAACAATACCCAATAATATCAAGACGTTGGAAGGGAAATTTCTTAACATGTTTTCTCCAGGCTAAGAAATTTCATCCTGGAAAAAGCTTCTTCCAGGATGAGCGATCGACTAAAGCAGCCCCGTGCGCCGATTAAAATCGATGATCAGTTCATCGATTTCTTCCACCTGCCCTTGAACATCTGTCCAATAATCGGGGGCGTACCATTGATCCAGAATCTCTTCGTAAGTTTTCCCCTGCTGTTCAACCCAGGTGTAATACTTAAGGTTATGAACACGCCTTCTTTCCTGATAGGTCAATTCCAGCAGGTTGTCAGTCGCCTCTCCGTGAAGGTATCTGGCAAAGGCAGCAGCAGCCTGAACTTCCGAATACTCGCCTTTTTCTCTCCTGAGTTCATGAATGCGGCTTTCATATAATTCCATCGAGTCAGTGAGGACAGTGAGGACAATATCCTCTTCGCCTAATTCATAGTACTTCGCAAACTTGATCGCTGATAATAAATTCGCGATCCCTGAGAAACCCAAAAGATCAAGGCTGGCCACCAACGACTCAGAAAGACCTTGCTTCACAAGATACTTCCGTCCTTCTGGCTCATTGAAAACCCTCATGATTTCAACAACGGCGTCATCATCTATTGCCACAACAAGGTCAGTATTCTTGATATTGTGAATCCAGGGAACGTGCTTATCGCCAATTCCCTCAATCCGATGAGCGCCAAAACCATTTTCAAGCAGCGTTGGACATTGCAGCGCTTCGCTGGCGATAATTTTACTTTCAGGGAATAACTGCTTCAGGTAATCACCACAGGCGATCGTGCCAGCAGAACCTGTTGTCAGCGCCACTCCACGGTACTTATCACCCGGGCGCAATTCTTTTTTGAGCACCTCTTCCATGGCATGCCCGGTAATATCATAATGCCAGAGATAATTGCCGAACTCCTCAAACTGATTGAAGATCATCAGGTCTTCTCCGGAGCGGCGGAGTTCCCAGCATTTGTCAAAGATTTCCTTGACATTAGATTCAGTCCCAGGTGTCGCGATTACTTCTCCAGCAATGCGGCTGAGCCACTCGAACCGTTCACGGCTCATTCCCTCCGGCAGGATCGCGATCGACTGGCAGGCCATTAACGCTGAATCGTAGGCTCCTCCCCGACAATAATTGCCAGTGGAAGGCCAGACTGCCTTCTGCATTGTCGGGTCGAACTGCCCGGTAACCAACCGCGGCACAAGGCAGCCGTAAGCCGCCCCTACCTTATGCGCCCCGGTGGGGAACCATTTACCCACAAGCGCGATGATCCTTGCCTTAACCCCTGTCAGCTCAGGGGGAAACTCCAAATAGTTGACCCCGTCGTATCCGCCGCCTTTAGCCAAAGGTTGATTCTTCCAGGAAATCCTGAACAGGTTGCGGGGGTGCACATCCCATAAACCGATCGAGGAGAGTTCTTCCTTGATCTTCTGCGGGATAAGGCTGGGATCTTTCATCTGGGCGAATGTCGGGAAAATGATATTTTGTTTCCGCGACCGCTCTACCGCACGCTGCCGGCGTTCTTCGAAGATTTTCAGATCGATCTTTGCCATGATTATGATTCTCCTATTCGGCTGTATTTGCCACTTTTTCAGAAGTCTCGCTGGTTATGTACAGCGGACGCCCTTTGACTTCATCGTAAATTCGGCCAACATACTCACCTAAAATCCCTAACGAGATCAACTGCACACCCCCGAGGAAGAGCACAGCAATGAGCGTTGTTGCCTGCCCAAAAAAGAATTGTGATCCGACGAGCCTGAGGATGATGACCACAGGGATGGTAATGATGCTTATACCCGCTGATATAAAACCCAACCACATGGCGATCTGCAGCGGCACATAAGAAAAGCTTGTTACCGCGGTTAACGCGAGCTTAAGCATCTTCTTGAAAGGGTATTTCGTCGAACCTGCAAAGCGGGCAGAGCGCTTATACCCAACCCCTATTGACTTGAACCCCACCCAGGCTGACATTCCGCGCAGAAATCGATGCCTCTCGCGCATGGAGTTCATGACATTCACAACCTTGCGGTCCAGCAGCCTGAAGTCTCCCGTATCGAGCGGAATCTTTACATCTGTGATCCGGAAGATCGTGCGATAGAACAAAGAGGCCGTCACACGCTTGAACCAGGTTTCTCCCTCGCGCTCTGTGCGCTGGGCATACACGACCTCGTATCCTTCGCGCCACTTTGCGATCAATTCAAGTATGACTTCGGGGGGGTCCTGCAGGTCAGCATCGATGATCACCACAGCATCACCGCGGGAAAAATCCAACCCGGCTGTCACGGCGATCTGATGCCCAAAATTACGCGCGAAGATCACCTTCCGTACATGATGATCACTTTCAGCAAGCTGCCTGATCCTATCTGTTGATCCATCCGTAGAACCATCGTCCACCAGGATGAGCTCCCAGGGTTCATTTGTGCTGTCCATCACTTCCCGCACCCTGGCAAGAAGGGCATCCAGGCAGGATAATTCGTTGTAGACAGGGGCGATGATTGAATAAACCGGCTTCATTATGCGTGACCCCTTTCCTCAAGATGTTGTTTTAAGGCTTTCATCGTCGGTTCAATTATATCCGCCTTTGGAGCTGCCATCATGGCTGCCCGAACATCCTTAAGGCCGTTCCCGCTGTTAATGACAAGTACCGGATCGTCCGCTTCGATCATTCCATCAGCCAGTGCCCTTTTTAATCCCGCCAGCGCAGCAGATCCGGCTGGTTCCGCGAATATGCCGTGCACCCCGAGAATTGCGATCGCGCCGATTATCTCTTCATCGGTGATCCTGATATACGACCCGTTTGTCTCAACCGCGGCGCGCACTGCCCGGGATCCATCACGCGGCAGATCAACACTGATGGAATCCGCGATCGTGGTCGCCGTGACCGGCGTGATCACTTCGGTGCCAGCCAGGTACGCATTGGCGATAGCAGCGGATAATTCTGATTGCACGCCGAATAAACGGGGCATTCGCTCCATCCAACCAAGATTCATAAGATCCTTAAATCCCTTATGCAATCCTGAGATGATATTTCCGTCGCCAACCGAAACAAAAACACAAAGCGGTTTTTTAACTGACTGCACATTCCAGATGACCTGCTCCCAGATCTCGAAAGCAGCGGTCTTTTTCCCCTCAGCCGTGAATGGATTGTAGCCGGTGTTCCGGCAGTACCAACCGAATTCCCGTGATGCCTCTATCGTCAGATCAAACGCTGAATCATAATTACCGTCTACAAGGATCACATGCGCGCCGAAAATCAGCAGCTGCGCGATCTTCGCCGGCGGGGCTGTCCTGGGGGCGAAAATAACCGCTTTTTGCCCGATTGCCGCCGCCATCCCGGCGAGCGCGGCGCCGGCGTTGCCGGTGGACGCGGTGACCACGATCTCAGCGTTGATCTCCCTCGCCCTGGCAACCACGATGGCGCTAGCCCGGTCTTTGAATGACGCAGTGGGATTCCTCCCCTCATCTTTCACCCATAATTGTTGTAAACCAAGATCTGTATTCAACCTTTCTGATCGATAAAGGGGGGTCCAGCCCACCGCGTGGATTGGGGTGGTAAATCCCCCGGGATCCATCACCGGCAGCAGAGGTTCGTAACGCCAGAGCGAGTTTTCAGTTCGGGAGAGGATGTCATCAGGATGAAACTTCTGTTTAATGCGTTCGTAATCCAAAACCACATCCAGATTCCCGCCGCATTTTGGACAGTTATACACAATTTCCATCGGAGGAAGCTCAGTCTTACACAGCGAGCACCTGTATCCAAGGTAATGGCTCATTATTCCCGCCTATTCATTTTCAAATGGTACACCCATAGCTGAAGGGGGTGAGGTACGCAAGGCGCGTAATATTTTTGAAAGAACCTTACGTGGTTTTTCAGGCATGGCGGCGAGTTCGCGTTCCACCCATTCCGCCCGGCCGACATTAACTAATAGCAGGGTGAAGATCATCAACGGGAAGGGCGCCGCCTGCAGGATTTGGATTGGAATGTCAGTTGTGGACTGTAGCGTAATGCCCAGCTGCTGCAACCCGCCGAACAGGTACGCGCCAAAAGCCACGCGCAGCGGGTTCCAGCCGCCAAAGATGGTGATTGCAAGGGCGATCCAGCCGATGCCATCCAAGCCCGAAAGCTGCCCTGCCCAACCGATCTTCACGGCAAGCGAGTACATGGGTCCTGCCAGACCGATCAGCGCTCCGCCCGCGATCGTGTATAAGTAGCGCAGCGCTTTTACATTCGCGCCGCGTGCGAAAGCGGCCGCAGGCCGTTCACCAATTCCCTGCAGCATCAACCCGGGGCGGGTTTTGAACATAAAAACGTACGCCAGTATAATAAACAGGTAAGAAGCGTACACGACCAACGAATGATTGAAAAATACCGGACCGACCACGGGGATGTCGGATAGCAGTGGAACGGGTACCTTTGAAAGGAAAACACCCGGTTTATTGGTAAACGGCGCCCCGAGGAAGTAAGCCAGGTCGCGGCACAGCAACGCGAGCACAAAGCCGATGGCAACCTGAGATTGTTTGAGTGTGATGCTGCTGAACGCCACAATGGCAGCCACCGCGGCTCCGATGACAGCGCCGATGAGAAAACCTAGCAGAATGCTGCTGGTGGTGAGCGCAACCACGAATCCACCCATCGCACACAGAATGATCGTGCCGTTGACCGAAAGGTTGATCAATCCGGCCTTTTCAGTAATATTCTCACCGATCGACGCAAAAAGCACAGGTACAGCGAATTCTACGATCCCGGCAAGAGTGGTAAGGGTTGTCATTTCCATCGGATCGCTCCTAGCGTTTCTTTACCAGCTGCTTACGAATACCATCCACCAGCACAACAAACAAAACCAGAAAACCCTGCAGCACACCAGCAAAGTAGGAATTCAAACCCATGTATTGCAGTTCCGTGTTGCCGATACTTAATGCGGCGAAGAACACCGCCACAATCGAAGACCAGATCGGGTGATAATTGACCAGCATGGCCACGAGCAAGCCAAGGAAGCCGTACCCGAACCCGGCATCCGGAATAAGACTGTATTGCTTGGAAGTCACCAGGATAGCGCCCGCGATGCCGGCAAACAGTCCGCAAATCCCGAAAGCCAGCAGAAAGTAGCGCGTCGTCGGGATACCCAGGATGTAAGCAGCCTTGTCGTTCTTGCCGATGGCCTTCAACCGCAATCCAAAGTGCGTTCCCTTGAGCATGATGGCTGTAAGTACCGCGATGATTACTGCTATGATCAAAATCACCAGGCTGAGGTTGGTTCCTTCAAGGTAGGGCAGGCGGTACTTGATATCGATCCACTCTGTACCACTGCCAGAAGCCACGCCGGGGCGCTTCCACGGACCAAAAATCAGCCAGATGGCCACTGTTTTTGCCACAAAGTTCAGGCCGAGCCCGCCGAAAATCTCATTGACACCGCCGTATATCTTCATCAATCCCGGCAATGAAGCCCAGAATATCCCGCCAACCGCGCCGGCGATGTACGCAAGGATGATGACGAGAACAGGCGCAATTACTATGTCATCCAGGAAGCGGAATGCCCCAACGGCAAAGACCGAACCCATGATGATCTGCCCTTCCATACCGATGTTCCATAACCCGGCAGTGAAGGTGAACAACAAACCGGAAGTAGCGATCACCAGCGGCACCCACGAGGCAACGACCGACGTGAACTTGATGGTGGAGCCAAAAGCCCCATGAATGATGCTCTTATACGCTTCGAATGGGTTGGCCTTTGCGATGACCAGTATCAGCGATGTAAACAGCAAAGCCAAAAGAATGGCGGAAAAACGAATCCCGAAATTTGTCCAGGCGCTTTTAGCTGTTAATCTGGAAGCGCGGCCGAATCCCTGTTCTACTGACATCCAGATTCTCCTCGAGCAGTAATTACCATCCCTTACCACCGATCAATTGACCTAATTCATCCACTGTTGTTGTGTTCGCGTCTATCGGTTTCGAAACCAGTCCGCCGAAGAACACCAGGATGCGGTCGCTGTATTGAATGATCTCATCCAGGTCGGAAGAAGTAAACACAACGCTGGAGCAATCCCTGCAGCGCTCTTTCATCTTCGACCAGATCCATATGGCTGATTCAATATCCAATCCGCGGGTGGGGTGCTCCATCAGGATCAGATTTAATTTCCTGCGTAATAATGCCAGCAGAGCACGCTGCTGGTTACCCCCAGAAAGCTGCTCAATCATGCTCACAGGAGTACCTTTGATGTAAAAGTCCCTGATCCTTGCTTCTGTGAGATCGACGGCACTTTTTTGATCCACAAAAAGCTCGTCGTGTTCCTCTGAAAGGATAAAATGCTCGGTCAGGGTCATGCCTGGAATCAGCCCCTCTTCGAGCCTGGCAGCCGGCAGGTAAGCAACCCCGGCTTTCTGAAAAGCAGGGTAGGTTTTTCCCGTAAAATCTTCACCAGCCAGGCTGATCTTTCCAGCCACAGGCCGCAGCAGTCCGGTGAGCATGCGCAGGAAGAGCCGCTGCCCGGAGCCCTCCATGCCAGCCAAACCGATCACCTCACCTTGAAAGATCTCAAGGTTGATATCGCCGAGGTGCAGGCGGTAATCCTCCAACCCGATATTTTTCAACTTAATTATGGATTTCTCTGTGCAAAACGTCTTCTTATCCCCTACTTCTACCGATTTACCAAACATCATGTACACGAATTGATCCGTGTCATAAGGCGGTGTCACCTCGCCCACAACCTCACCCTGGCGGAAGACAGCCACGCGGCTGCACAGCTGCTCCACCTCTTCCAACTTGTGTGAGACAAAAATTACCGTCAAACCAGCATCAGCCAGTTTTACCAGGGTGGCAAACAGTTTTTCTCTCTGGTTCGCCGAGATCCCCGTGGTCGGTTCATCGAGTATCAAGACCTTCACACCCAGCCAGAGCAGGCGCAGGATTTCAAGCTGCTGGCGCTCTCCAACCGTCATGGTTTCAACAAACGTGTCCGGGCTGATCTGGAAATCAAATTCCTTTGATAACCGGATGATCTCTTTTTCAACTTCGCTACGTTTCGGGAACAAACCGCCCCTGGAGCCCAGCAGGAAGTTATCGATCACGCGCATCGGCGGAAAATCCAACGGGTCCTGGTGCAGCATGCCAATTCCCTGGCTCACCGCATCCTCGGGTGATGCGATCTTCACCACCTGGTCATCCAGCAGAATGTCGCCGGAATCCGCCTGGTAGTAGCCGGTGAGGATTTTCATTAATGTGCTTTTTCCCGCGCCGTTTTCCCCCAGGATACCCTGTATCGTGCCTGATGGGATGATCAGGTTTATGTCGTTGTTCGCGTGGACTTTTCCAAATCGTTTGTGAATATGTTGAAATGAGATTTTCAAGCAATGACCTCTTGATTTAAAAACGTGGGGGAAGGATGATCCTTCCCCCACGCAGCTAACTGACTTACTCGCTCTGTCCTTCCATGCCCTCAAGCAACTGCGGCAGGTACCAGATCTGCTGTACGGTTGCTTCTTCACCATCAGCCAGGTAGGCAGTTCCATCCTGTAGATTCAACGGACCCTTCCACAGGTTCAGCCCGCCGCCCAGTTCACTGATGAACTGGTCGATCTTGGCAGAATTATCAGCTGAAAGCGCCCCGCCCTTGTTGAAACCGACCGCTGATGTATCCGGATTATTGATATCCGCCCAGTCCGGTCCAACCAGTTCGAAGCTGGATTCCCAGGTACCGTCCATGGCCGAATTGATCGCCTTAACATATGAAGGACCCCAGTTGAAGTACTCCACACCCAGGCAGACCTCATCAGCGCCCGCGCAAGCCCCTTCGTAGTCATAGGGGACTGCCCAGACCTGCTTGCCATCTGCAGCAAACTTCTTGGCTTCAACCAGCGCTTCGGTGGTATCGATCGAGCTGATGACCACGTCATACCCGGTATTGTAGAAGTCATCGGATACCTGCGTCGGATCCAGGGTCACGCCGGGGATGTTAAACCAGAAGCCGATCCAGGTGACCTTGAATTCTAGGGCAGCGGGATCTTTTTCAAGGTAATTCTCCCAGCAGTATTTGGCGCCGAGGTAAGCAGCAGCAGCGAAGCGCCGGGTTTCATCATTGATCAATGGTCCCAGGAAACCGAGCTTGCCGGTTTGGGTGGTCAGGGCAGCCGCGCAGCCGGCGATCATCTTGCCGTATTCCATCTCACCCATGATGTTCTTCATGTTCGGAAGGTCTACATAATTCTTGCCTTCCTTCCAGGCGGTGTCACCTGATGCGTGGATCACAAACACGTCCGGGTTTTCCTGAGCAAACTTGACCGCGTTGTCTTTCTGGTCATCCGAGTTAAAGATGATCACCTTCGCGCCTTTGGTCACCATATCCGCGGCGAGTTCAGCAGGGGTCTGTGTATGCGCGGTCGAACCGGTATACACGTTTTCCAGGTAGAGCAGCTCAGCACCGGGGATCTTTTCCTGTACGTAAGCCATGCTGTCATAATGCGCCTGGCTCCAGCCGGCGTCATTGGCAGGTCCTACAAGCAGTAAACCAATTATCGGCGGCTCCGCCGGGGCTTCTGTAGCGGCAGGCGCTTCGGTGGCAGCGGGTGCTTCAGTGGCTGCAGGTGCTTCGGTGGCTGCCGGGGCTTCAGGTGCAGCGGGTGCTTCTGTTGGCGCCGGAGTTGCACAGGCTGAAAGCACCAATACAGCGATCAGCAAAACACTTAAACTTAACCACAATTTCCTTGTGAACATTTCGACTCCTCCTATTTCAGATTAGCTGATTCAAATCAACGTCTTTCAGTAAATGCAAGGAACCACGTATTGGTTACTGCACCTCCTTTCGACAGGAAAACACAAATTCATGAAAGGATGCGTTACGATCCTTTCAAGTGAATGATATGAAATGACTTAATTATTTTACACGATGCGGAAATTATTGATACACAGAAACAAGCGGTTTAACCTTAAAAAATCAAGAAGGGCTCGCTGGATTTTCCAGCAAAGCCCTTCTCAGTTGATTAATGGATGTTCCTACTCACGCACAATGCGGGTTCCGGTCTCGCCCCTGAGCGCGCGGCCAATGTTCTCAGGGTTGGTGACCAGGGCTTCCTTGCCGCCTGCTTCAAGGAAGTTGATGATCGCCTGGATCTTGGGCGCCATAGAACCCTTGGCGAAGTGGATGCCCTCCGCGAGGTAAGCCTTGGCTTCAGCCAGGTTCATGCGGTCCAGCCACTTTTGATCAGGTTTGCCGAAATTGATGGCGATCTTTTCGACCGCGGTGGAGATGACGAACAGGTCTGCGTTGATTAGGGTTGAGAGCAGGCTGCTGGCGTAATCTTTATCGATGACCGCCGCGGTGCCCACACAACCGCCCTTACCATCATCCACCACCGGTATGCCGCCGCCGCCGACGGTGATGACAACCACACCAGCCGCGATGAGGGCGCGGACTGACTCAATCTCAACGACCTCCATAGGAATGGGGGAAGCTACAACACGACGCCATCCGCGGCCCGAATCCTCCACCACATTCCAACCCATTTCTTTTTCGCGTTTCTTGGCTTCCGCTTCATCCATAAAACTGCCGATGGGTTTCGTGGGATTCTGGAAGGCTTTGTCATTCTTGTCGACCTTTACCTGTGTGACCACCGTCGCCACTGGTTTCTTGATGCCGCGGCGGATCAACTCGTTCTGCAACGATTGCTGCAACCAGTAACCAATGGACCCCTGGCTGTTGGCACCGCAGGTATCCAGCGGAACCTCATGCATGCCTTCATACTTGGCAGCGATCTCGGAACGGCGCAGAATGAAACCCACCTGCGGGCCGTTGCCGTGACCGATCGCCACATCCCAGCCGGCCTCGATCATATCCGCAATGTGTTTCGAGGTCTCCGCGGCTGCTGTATATTGATCCTGAATGGTTACTTTTTTTGGATCAAGAATGAGGGAATTGCCACCAACTGCTACAACTGCTAACTTCTTCGTCATTTTACCAATTTCCTTTTCAATATAGATTTAATTTTTTAATTTATTAGCCCATTGTCAAAGCCATTACGGCTTCCTGGGCGTGCATACGGTTTTCTGCTTCGTCGTAGACCACTGATTGAGGACCATCCATAACCGCGTCAGTGACCTCGATGTTACGGTCAGCGGGCAGCGGGTGCATGTAAATCGCGTCAGGTTTCGCCAGTTTCATCCTGCGTTCATCCGTGATCCAGCTTTCATATTTCTTTATGATCTTGGCGCCTTCTTCTGCGTCAGGTGTATGCACCATGGCGCCCCAGGACTTGGCGTAAATAATGTCTCCGTCCTTGAAAGCCTCGTCCATGTCCTCGACCACATCAAAACCGACCCCGAACTTGCGCGCCTGTTCACGCGCCTGGTCCATGATTTCGGGCATCAACCTGAATTCGGGCGGGTGCGCCAGCACGACATCCATGCCAAAGCGCGGCATCTGCAGGATCAAGGATTGCGGTACTGACATCGGCTTCTGGTAGGAGGCGGCGTAAGCCCAGGAGACCACCATTTTTTTCCGGCGCAGGTCGCGGCCTTTCTTTTCGATCACGGTCATCAGGTCAGCCAGGCATTGGAATGGATGATAGACATCGCACTGCATGTTCAAGACCGGCACGCGCGCAGCCTTAGCCACTTCGTTCAGGTACCCGTTGCCAACACCCCAATCAACATGGCGGATGGAGATACCATCAAAGTAACGTCCGAAGATCTCACCGATCTCTTTTGGGGTATCACCATGAGAAATCTGAGTGGTGCGGGATTCAATGAAAGCCGCGTGGCCGCCAAGGTGAGCCATCCCTGCCTCAAACGACCCGCGGGTGCGGGTGCTGCTGAAGAAGAACAGCATGGCAAGGACTTTATCACGCAAATAGGGGGTCGGCTCATTCAAAGCCCGTTTTCGTTTCAGATCGAAGGCCACGTCCAAAACGGTTTCAACTTCCTCCTTCGAAAAATCCAGGTCGCCAATTAGATCCCGACCATGTAAAAATGTTTGCATCTTTCCTCCTGTAATAATTGATTATTCCATCTTTCCCAGAACCAGCGCGAGCAGCGCCATGCGCATCACCACGCCATTGAAAGCTTCCTGCCAGTAGCGCGACCAACGTGTGATATCCACATCAGTCGGGATCTCATCCATGCGCGGCAGTGAATGGAGAAGGATGGCATCGGATTTCGCTTTAGTGAAAAGTAATTCGCGTGTGATTTTGTAATTAGCCGGTGTCAGCCCGCGCTCCGCTGCCTCTTCACGATGTTTCGAGTAATCCGGTTGCACCACGGGCTCCACCAGTATCACGTCCGCTGAGGCAATCGCCTGCTCCACATGCCCCGCTTCCTTAAAGTTTACATTATACCGCTGAAGGTCGGCTTTGAACTCATCCGTCAACGACATATCAGGCGGTGAAACAAAGGTAATGGGGCAATCAAATTGCGAAAGCGCGTATCCCAACGAGTGCATGGTGCGCATGCGCATATCGCCCACCGCAAGCCATGTCAATCCATCGATCGTCCCTTTTTCAGTGAGAACCGTGTACAGATCGGTAAGAATTTGTGTGGGATGTTCACCCCAGCCATCTCCACCATTGATGACAGGGATTGATGCCCACTTTGCAGCTTCGTGCGGAGCGCCCTGTTGAAAGTGGCGCATCACGATCACATCGCCGTAATACTCCAACATTTTTACCGTGTCTTTGATGGACTCCTGGTAAAAATCACCCGCCCGGGTCATCTTGACGTCATAAAACCCGGTCACATGCCCGCCTAGGCGGTGCATGGCGGCTTCGTGCGCAAGGCGCGTGCGTGTGCTGGGTTGATAGAAAGCGGTTACCAGCGTCTTCTCTGCCAGCAGGTCAGCGTTTCTACGGCTTTTCGCGATCGGTGCCATCTCATCGGCGACATCGAAAACGTGAAAGAATTCCTCCCGTTCGAATTCTTTCAAAGAAAGAATATCTCTTCCCGCAAAACTTCTCATCTTTCGCTCCTTTTTATAAAATGGATTCGAGAAAAACAAGTTTTCGGTATTCAGAATTCTCCCGCTTGCCTCCTCTTCTGCGCATCAGGCCTTATTAGGCATCAAGGGGTCCACGTTTCGTATGACATGGAACCTGAAATATCCGGGCAGAAAGTAGCTGAAAGAAAAATCGATGATCTCGCCCAAATCGCTGTATAAACGCGCGGTAAAAAGCAACAATACGTCTCCACGCTGTATCTCGAGCAGCCTGGCAATACCCGATTCAGCCGCCACAGCCTGGATATCAGTAAAGGATTTGGATAACCCGGGTTTGCCGCGTTTCAACAGGAAATCAATAACTGAACCGGTGAACCTGGTACGCAGCTCTTCTTCAGTGATGATATCGGGGGGTAGTATATCCACCAGGTATGCCACTGGGCGGTCATCAGCGTAGATCACGCGCGATACATTAATCAACCTGGTGCCTTCTTCGATCTGCAATTTCTCAGAAATCTCCGGGCTGGCCATTGTCTCCGAAATTTCCAGTTCTCCCATCCTCACCGCCAGCCCGATGCGGTTGGCCAATCTTTCGATGCTTTCAAGAACCTCCAGGCCTGATTCGATGACCCTCACCTGCGAGACGACAAAGGTTCCAACTCCCTGCCGCCGACGGATCAATCCCTGTGCTTCAAAGGTGCGCATCCCTTCACGCAGCGTCGCCCTTGAAACACCAAGCCTTCTCGCCAATTCCGGTTCAGAGGGTAGTTTTTCTCCAGGAGGCGTCTTTTGAATCAACAGGGACAAATCGCCCTGTAAGCGGGAAAATGGGTGTTGGGCTGTTTTGCCTTTGGGTGCTTTGCTCATGTCTTTACGATTCCTGACTTTCTCATCGTTATTTTGCCGGTTCGATCACCGGGATAAAATCAAAATGGTTCACATCAACAAGACCGAGGTCGGTTATTCTCAGTTCAGGGATGACCGGTAAACCCAGGAGGCTTAATTGCATATTGGGATTGTTCAAAGTACATCCGCACTGTTTGAATCCACTAAGCAGAGATGCGGCTTCTGATGCAACCTGCGCCGCACTGCCGATGGACATGAGTCCCGCGATGGGGAGCCTGATCTCACCCAGCACTGTGTTTTCGCACACGACCACCTGCCCGCCCCCGATGGATTCAAGATAATTTGCGGCAAACGACATTTGGGTTTCATCTGTTCCCACCACGATCATCTGGTGGCTATCGTGAGCGACTGTGGTAGCCACCGCGCATTGTTTCTTAAATCCAAAGCCATGCACAAGCCCCACCTGCACCTGACCTGTGGGCTTATGACGTTCAACCAGCGCAACCTTGGCGATATCCCGGTAGATATCGGGCCGAATCTCTCCATCAATAACCGCCATCTCAAATACCAGACGGCGGGTAGGCGCCTGGTTCTCGATGATGCCAATGACATTGGCTGAAACCCTTTCCGCGTCATCTGCTGCGAGCCGGAAGTTTTCAGAAACTAACGGGCGGGGGAAGTGTACTGACCTGACAGCCCACTCCGGATACTCCCGTTCCGGCAGGTCCACAACGATCTCAGATTTCTGATAAGCCAGTTTTCCCCTGGCTACGACAGTTTCAATATTGAATTGACGCAGGTCTTTCACAATAACGACATCGCCGAACCTGCCGGGAGCAATAAGGCCGATTTCCCGGGAGACTCCAAAATGCTCGGCGGTGTTGATCGTTGCCATCTGGATCGCGGTCATCGGATCCAATCCTTCGGCGATAGCGTGGCGCACAACCCTGTCCATGTGTCCTTCATTGACCAGTGTTTCTGACTGAATATCATCCGCGCACAAAAGGAATTCCCTGCTTGAAAGTCCCAGGTCGGTGATGGCTTTTACCTGCGCGGCCACATCATGCCATGCTGAACCATAACGCATCATCACCTTCATCCCCTGGCGGGCACGGGCGACCGCGTCTTCCAGCCTGGTACCCTCGTGGTCATCCTGCGGTCCCCCGGCCACATAGCCATGGAAGCGTCTGCCGAGGTCAGGTGATGCGTAATGCCCGCCAATTACCTTGCCCGCCGCCCGGGTGGCGCTCATTTCAGCGTGTACCTTGTCATCACCTTCGTAAACACCCGGGAAGTCCATCATTTCCCCTAATCCGATAATCCCCGGCCAGGTCATGGCTTCGGTCACATCATTGGGTCCCAACACAGCCCCGGGGGTTTCAAAACCGGGAGCGGAAGGAACACACGAAGGCATTTGAACAAAAACATGGATCGGCTGCAGCGCGGCGTCATCCACCATCAGGCGTACACCGCGTAAACCGAATACATTGGCAATCTCATGCGGATCGATGAAGAGCCCGGTCGTCCCATGCGGGAGCACGGCACGCACAAACTCGGTGACAGTCACCATGCCTGATTCGATGTGCACATGACCGTCCAGCAATCCCGGTACCAGGTATTGTCCATCCGCGTCTATGACCACCGTCTTCTTGCCTATGGTGTGGCTGGCATCTTCACCAACATAAGCAATGCGCTTGGCGCGCATGGCGATATCAATTTTTGGTATGATCTCACCGGTTTGTACACACACCCACTGACCGTTCCTGATCACCAGGTGCGCCGGCAACCTCCCCATCGCGCAATCCACAAGTTCACGGGCGTTTTGCAGCCAGAAAGAATCCATACCCATAATCAGACCCCTTATCCTTCAAGTAACCTTGCGGCTGCGCGGTTATGCAGCCTGATATGACGCTCAAGTTCCAACCCGACGAGTTCTCCACTCTTCACGACGCATTTTCCATGCACGTAATTAAAATCCACTCCGACTGGCTGGCACAGCAGGAGAGCAGCGACCGGATCTTGCAGCGCGCCTGTGTACTCCAGCCGGTTGAGATTGATAGCGATGAAATCAGCGCATTTACCGGTTTGCAGTGAACCAATGTCTTTTCTGCCCAATACCGCGGCGCCTCCCCTGGTGGCTAACTCCAAGGTCTGACGCACAGAGAAGATCTCTCCACCAAGCGAGGATAAAGACGCCCCCTGTAATCCGGCATTTAAACGCGCCAGCAGCATCGCAATGCGGGCTTCTGCGAGCATGTGCGAACCATCATTGCTGGCAGAGCCATCAACCCCCAACCCAGTTTTGACGCCCGCTTTAACCAGCTTCGCAATCGGCGCGATCCCTGATGCCAGCCGCATGTTCGAAGAAGGACAATGCGCCACCCCACAGCCATGCCTGGCAAAAACACCGATTTCCTCGTCGTTGACATGCACGGAATGCGCAAACCAGACATCTTCTCCGACCCAGTCAACTGATTGCATGTACCCGACCGGCCGGTAACCGAACTTTTGCCTGCAGAACTCTTCTTCGTCCTGGGTTTCAGCCAGGTGCGTGTGCAGGTGCACACCGTATTTCCTGGCTAATGCCGCGCTTTGTTTCATTAACTCCCCGGTAACACTGAAAGGCGAGCACGGAGCGAGCACGATCTGGAGCATGGACCCCGGTTTGGCATCGTGATACTTATTAATGAGACGTTCGCTGTCTTCCAGGATTTTCGCTTCGTCATCCACCACGCTGTCAGGAGGCAACCCGCCCTTACTCGCGCCGAGGCTCATCGAGCCCCGCGATGCGTGAAGGCGCATGCCGATAACGCCGGCAGCTTCGATCTCATCATCAAGCCTGGAACCATTTGGAAACAGGTAAAGGTGATCTGACGAGGTCGTGCACCCTGAAAGCGCCAGCTCAGCCAACGCCGTCTGGGTTGAAACGCGGATATCCTCAGGGCTCATCTTCGCCCAGATCGGGTAGAGGGTTTTCAACCAGTTGAACAGGTTGGCATTTTGCGCGGCGGAAATCGCACGGGTGAGCGTCTGATAGAAGTGGTGATGCGTATTGACCAGCCCGGGAAGTAATATGTGCCCTTCCAGATCCAGTACTTCATCAGCTATCGCAGGCAGCTGGTTCGTGGCTGCCACCTGTTCGATGAAACCATCCCGAATAAAAAGACCACCACCCGGGATCTCCCTGCGGTGGTCATCCATAGTTACTAATAAATGGGAATTTTTAACCAGCAGTGTACTCAATTGTCACCTTTCAATGGAGCCATAGGAATACCATGCCTGATCAACAACCAGACATGAGTTTAATTCGATATTCAGAAAAAGTCAAATGTCAGACAACAGCTGTAATTCAAGCATCCTGGATGCTAGCAGCCCGCAACGTATTTCGTAAAAGCATGGCGATGGTCAGCGGGCCAACTCCCCCAGGGACAGGGGTAATCGCCCTCGCGACTTCGGCGACCTCATCAAAACACACATCACCCACCAGACGGTAACCGCGAGGTCTGGTGGCGTCCTCCACCCGGTTGATGCCGACATCGATCACCACCGCGCCGGGTTTGACCCAGTCACCCCTTACCATTTCTGCTTTGCCAACCGCAGCCACCAGTACATCCGCCGACCTCACAACCTCAGGCAGGTTCTTTGTGCGTGAATGACAGATGGTTACTGTGGCGTTCGCCCTCACCAGTAGAAGCACGACCGGCATACCGACGATATTTGATCTACCCAGCACAACCGCATTCAATCCCTCCAGCGAGGGAAATTCCTTCTCGAGCATGTACATCACGCCCGCGGGTGTGCAAGGCACGAACAACGGGTCGCGTCCCTTTTGGGCCAGCCTGCCGATGTTTATGGGATGGAATCCATCCACATCCTTTTCAATGGAAATGGCGCTGAGAATCTTCTCTTCATCGTACCCCGAAGGCAGGGGCAGTTGCACCAGGATGCCATTAACCACCGGATCAGCGTTGAGTTTGGTGACCAGTTTCTCTGCCTCAACCTGACCGGCTTCCCGCGGGAGTTCGTATCCAAAGGATTCAATGCCAACTTCAGCGCATGCCTTCTGCTTGGATTTTACATACACCTGCGAAGCCGGGTTTTCTCCCACCAGAACAGTTGCCAGGCCGGGTCGCGGTTTACCTGAAACAAGCCGCTGCTCCACTCCTTCAGCCACCTCTCGTCTCAGATCCTCTCCAATCCCTTTCCCATCTATGATCGTGGCGGTCATTGATCCACTCCTTATTTTTGATAAGTTAATTATACCTATTTAAGATTTAGAGGGTGCGATGGTAAAATTGAACAGTCAGACACCAAAAAACGGAGAACATCATGAGTAAAATTTGCGTCATTGGCACAGGTTATGTTGGATTGGTGACAGGAACGTGTTTTGCAGACCTCGGGAATGAGGTTACCTGCCTGGACATTGATAATGAGCGCATTTCCAGCCTGAAGGCCGGGCAGATGCCCATCTACGAGCCCGGGCTTGAACAGCTTGTCAAACAAAATGTCGCAGCTGATCGGTTGTTTTTCACCACCGATTACTCGACTGCCCTGGAAAGTGCTGAATACGCATTCATCGCTGTCGGCACACCCTCTGGCAATGATGGCGAAGCTGATCTAAAATACGTGCGCTCCGCTGCCGAAGCTATTGCCGACCATGTAAAAGACGCAATATTAGTAATCAATAAATCCACGGTACCGGTTGGCACGGGTGATTGGGTCGCGGATGTGATCAACCGACGACGCAACGGCAAGCCATTAAAGTTCAGCGTGGTTTCCAACCCCGAATTCCTGCGCGAGGGATCCGCCATTAATGACTTTATGAATCCTGACCGGGTAGTGCTCGGCTCAGAAGACCTGACCGCGGCAGAGAGAGTCGCCCAGCTCTACCAGCCGCTGCGCTGCACCATCATGACCACTGACCTGCGCACCGCCGAGATGATCAAGTACGCCTCGAATGCCTTCCTCGCCACACGCATCTCTTTTATTAATGAAATTGCCAACATCTGCGAGGAATTGGGCGCGGATGTGCGCGAGGTTGCCCGCGGCATGGGGCTTGACAAACGCATTGGTCCGCAGTTCCTCGATGCCGGGCTTGGCTGGGGCGGGTCCTGCTTCCCGAAGGATGTAAAAGCGTTGGAACACATGGCCGTGCTGCACGGCACACAGCCGCAGTTGCTTCAGGCGGTCATGGAGATCAACCGCAATCAAAGACGCCGCGCTGTAATGAAGCTGCGAAAAACTCTGAAATCTCTAAATGAGAAAACCATCGGTGTGTTAGGGATCGCCTTCAAGCCAAATACAGATGATATCCGCGACGCGGCAGCTATTGAAATCATTCACCTGATGCAAAACGAAGGCGCTCACATCAAGGCGTACGATCCGCAGGCGATGGAAAATGCCAGCCATATACTGAAGAATGTTAAATTATGTGAAAATCCATACCAGGTGGCAGAAGATGCTGATGCCCTGGTGCTGGCGACCGAATGGAACGAATTTAAGCAACTGGACTTCAAGAAACTAAAAACCACCATGAAACAACCCGTGATACTCGATGGACGTAATCTCTGGGATGCGGAAACTCTAAAAAACCTGGGATTTACTTACATGGGCGTCGGGCGGGGGTATCTGGAGAAAAAGTAAACCTCTCCAGATTGCTTGAGTGATTATTGTGAAAGAGAAACAGGATAAAGCAGTGACTACCGCTCATTTTAAGGAATTTTCCGAAACACAACAGGCTGAATACCAGAAATACGCCGAAGAACACTGGGATTCCAACCTGGTCAGGCAATCATACACCCGCTGGCATGGGCTTACCGATACTGAACGGAAAGCTTTGCTTAAAGAAGGCGAAAAGATCACCCTGGCAATCGCGGCATCAATGCCCAGCGGTGTTAACAGCCCGGAGACCCAGTCTTTAATCGCAGAATGGCACAGGTATATCAATCGTTTTTATGATTGTAGTTTTGAGATTTTTAGAGAATTGGGGAAAATGTATTTAAAAGATGCGCGCTTCGCGGAGTTCTACAGCGGGATAGCTCCACAACTACCCGAATTTCTTGCAGTGGCAATTTACAACTACTGCGAAAAGCACACTCAAGAAAACTAATGCTGCACCCCAAAAGAGACGTCTCGCCTGAGCCGCCTCTTTTTATTTCCAGGTCACGCATTTACAGGCATTCCTGCCTGTGAACTTTGAGATATTCTTTCAACACCTGCCCGGTGTAAGAGACCGGTACATCACAGACCTCGCGCGGTGTGCCCATGGCGATGAGTTCACCGCCGCGGTCTCCGCCCTCAGGTCCAAGGTCGATGATGTAATCCGCAACCTTTATGATATCCAGGTTGTGCTCAATGATCAGCACCGAGTTGCCGCTATCCACCAGGTGCTGCAGCACCTCGATGAGCATGTGCACATCCGCCGCATGCAGCCCCACGGATGGTTCATCCAGAACATAAAGCGTGCGCCCCGTCGCACGGCGCGAGAGTTCCTTGGAAAGTTTCACTCGCTGCGCCTCACCACCGGAGAGGGTGGTGCCAGGCTGGCCGATGCGGATATACCCCAGGCCAACCTTTTCCAGCGTGTTGAGCTTGTTGGCGATCGCGGGGATGTTGCCGAACAATTTGATGCCTTCTTCAACCGTGAGGTCAAGCACATCTGCAATGGAAAGCCCTTTGTACTTTACCTGCAGGGTTTCACGATTGAAGCGCGTTCCGTGGCAAACATCACAGGGCACATAAATATCCGGCAGGAACTGCATCTCTATGCGCAGCTGACCCTGTCCCTGGCAGGCTTCACAACGCCCGCCATGCACATTGAACGAAAAACGCCCGGCTTTGTACCCGCGCATCTTGCTCTCGGGCAGGCTCGCGAAGAGGGTACGGATCTCATCGAACATGCCGGTATAGGTCGCAGGGTTTGACCGCGGGCTGCGCCCAATGGGCGACTGGTCAATGTTGATCACCTTATCCAGGTACTGCAGCCCCTCAATCCGGTCGTACTCCCCAGGCTGGGTGCGGGCGCGATTCAACTCATGCGCCAGGATATTGTACAGAAGGTCCACCATCAGGGTGGATTTACCTGAACCGGAAACGCCGGTGATGCACACGAACTGCCCCAATGGGATCTCAACCTCCAGGTTCTTGAGGTTATTCGCCCTGGCGCCGATGATCCTGAGGGCTTTACCATTGCGCGGGTGCAGCTTCTTGGGCACAGGCACCTTTTTCCTGCCTGAAAGGTACGCACCGGTCAGGCTGCGCGGATGGTTGAGGATTTCCTCCACCGTTCCCTCCGCGACTACCTCACCACCATGTTCACCGGCGCCGGGTCCGAGGTCCAGGATCCAATCAGCTGTACGGATGGTTTCTTCGTCATGTTCCACCACCAGCACAGTATTGCCCTGGTCGCGCAGCTGCTTTAATGTTTCGAGCAATTTTTCGTTGTCGCGCGCGTGCAGGCCGATTGAAGGTTCATCTAGCACGTATAAAACACCCATCAACCGGGAGCCGATCTGGGTGGCCAGCCGGATGCGCTGTGCCTCGCCCCCTGAAAGTGATCCGGCGGAACGGCTGAGCGTCAGGTAATCCAACCCTACATTGACGAGAAAACCCAATCTTGAACTGATCTCTTTAAGGATCCGTTCAGCGATCGAATACTCCCGTTTGGAGAGTACACCGCTGGAGGAGAGCTTTTCAATGAATTCCAGAGTTCGGTTAACCGGCCAATGCGTGACCTCAACAATGTTGTGATCAAGCACAGTTACCGCCAGCGCTTCAGGGCGCAAGCGGTCGCCCTTGCAGGTCGGGCAGGGACGGTCGCTCATGAATTCAGAGATGCGGTTGCGGATGTAATCAGAATGCGTCTCCCGAAAGCGTCTTTCCAGGTTGGGAATAACACCCTCAAAACTCAATTGCATGGTGGTTTTACGGTCGTTGCGACCTTCCATTACCACCGGCAGTTGTTCGCTGCCTGTTCCATATAAGATCTTGTCCAGCTTTTCCTGCGGCAGGGTTCCCGTAGGCGCGTCGAGGTCAATGTGATATCTTTTCGCCACCGCTTCCACCATCTGCCAGTAATAGCCGCCCTGTTCACGCGGTCCGTTCCACTCTAACGCCGCAATGGCACCTTCGCTTAATGCGCGCTCAGGGTCGGGGATGATCAGTTCCGGATCGATCTCAAGCTTGTTACCCAACCCCTGGCAATCAGGGCAGGCGCCGTGCGGGGTATTGAATGAAAAAGTGCGCGGTTCGATCTCTGGGAAGTTGATATTGTGTTCAGGACAGGCTAGGTGTTCAGAGTAGAACAGATCAACCGGATTTTCGCTGGTCACATCCTGAACGATAAGGTAACCCTCGCCCACTTTCAAACCGGTTTCGATTGAGTCAGTCAGCCTGGAACGGAAAGCTCGTTGCTCATCTTCATCAGCGGAGTGAGAAATGACGATGCGATCGACCACGGCGTCGATGTTGTGGCTCTTGTAGCGATCCAGAACAATATCTTCGTCAAGGTTGTACACCTGCCCGTCCACCCTCACGCGCACGAACCCGGCCTTGCGGATCTCCTCAAATACTGCCTGATAGGTGCCCTTGCGCGCCCGCACTACAGGCGCCAGTATGAGCAGTTTTGACCCATCCGGCAGTCCTTCGACCTGGTCAACGATCTCCTGGGCGGATTGCTTGACAACCACCCGGCCGCAAATCGGGCAATGCGGTATACCCACGCGTGCAAAGAGCAGCCGAAGGTAATCATAAACCTCTGTCACCGTGCCCACCGTGGAACGCGGGTTATGAGATGTGGCTTTCTGGTCGATCGAGACAGCCGGTGAGAGGCCGTCAATATAATCCACGTCCGGTTTTTCCATTTGACCAAGGAACTGGCGGGCATAGGCGGATAATGACTCCACATAACGCCGCTGCCCTTCAGCAAAAATGGTGTCAAAAGCCAGTGAACTCTTACCGGACCCTGAAAGCCCGGTGATCACCACCAATTTGTCCCGGGGGATCTCCACCGTGATGTTTTTAAGATTATGCGCCCTCGCGCCAACCACACGAATGCTATCCTGCGTCATATCCCTTCCAATCGAACATTTATTCTATTTTTGGTATTGTACCACAAACCAATCTTCAATTATACCCTTGCTGCATTATTTCCTTCATTTTGTAAAAAATCCCTGTACAAAATTCATAACGACGAAGTAAAAAACGTTATACTCTATAATGGAAAGAGAAAGGACGGTATAGCATGAAGGATTCTCATAAACCTATACGCATCGCAATTGTAGGTGTGGGCAATGTCGGCGCAACCTTCGCTTATGCCCTGCTGCAAAGCGGTCTCGCAGGTGAGATTGTGCTCATCGATCACAACAAAACCAAAGCCGAGGGAGAAGCGATGGATCTAAGCCACGCTGTACCCCTGACCCATTCCACGCGCATCTGGGCGGGAGACTATAGTGATGCCAAAGGCGCAGCGGTGACAGTGATCACAGCGGGTACCTCGCAGAAGAGCGGTGAAACCCGGCTCGACCTCGTTCATCGCAACTACGAGATCATGCAATCCATCATTCCGGGTGTGGTTGCCAACAATCCCCAGGGTATTTTGCTGATCGCCTCAAACCCGGTTGACATCCTCAGTTACGCGGCGTGGAAGCTTTCAGGGTTGCCAGCCCATCGTGTTATCGGTTCCGGCACCATACTCGATACCGCGCGTTTTCGCTGGCTGCTCAGCCATCACACCGGGGTTGATGCGCGCAGTGTTCATGCATACATAATCGGTGAACACGGCGACAGCGAAGTTCCGGTATGGTCACTGGCCAACATCGCCGGTATGAATCTGGTTGAATACTGCAAGCTGAACTGCAGGAACTACGAGCCGATGATCTTTGAGAATATTTTCAAAGAAACCCGTGACGCAGCTTACAAGATCATCGAACGGAAAGGCGCTACTTATTACGCCATCGGAAGCGGGCTGGTGCGCATTGTTGAAGCAATTTTACGCGGGCAGGATACTGTGCTCTCTGTTTCGACGCATATCAGGAATTATTACGGTATTCATGATGTGTACCTCAGCCTGCCCTGCGTCATCGGTCACAACGGGATCAAGCAGGTTATGCACCTGGACCTGAACGAGAGAGAACAAGCCGGCATTATTGAATCTGCTAATGTGCTCAAAGGTTACCTCGCAGATCTCGGGCTGCTCAATTGACAGTTAATCCCGCGTCTCTCCTGTATAATTAATCCAACTATCCAGGATCTACAGGAGAAATGCATAATGGCGACTAACAAAGGACCAGCCACAGCATCTGATCTGTTGCACAAGCAAGAAATTCGCGCCTGGACGCTTTATGATTGGGCGAATTCATCCTTTGCCACCACCATGATGGCAGCGGTTTTTCCGATCTACTTCGCCACATTAGGCGCAGCCGGCGAAACCGGGGCCATCATGACCTCGCGCTGGGGGTTCACCACAGCTTTCGCCGCGTTGATCGCAGCGGTCATCAGCCCCCTGCTTGGAGCGGTGGCTGATTTTCGCGGCTCAAAAAAGAAATTTCTCACCATATTCATGCTGCTGGGGGTCATTGCCACCGCCCTGCTCTTCTTACCTAACCAGCCCGGTTCATGGCTGTTCGCAGCCATCCTGTTTATTTTTGCCAATATCGGTTTCGCCGGCAGCCTGGTGTATTACGACGCCCTTCTGCCCCATGTTGCCCGTGCTGATGAGATCGACCAGGTTTCTTCGCGCGGTTACATGATGGGCTACATCGGCGGAGGTATTCTGCTGGCGGTCAACCTGGTGATGATCATGGTTCTGCCGGGAATCTTCCGGGGGTTGAGCACAGGCCTGATGACACGCCTGTCATTTGTGACCGTGGCTCTGTGGTGGTTCGGTTTCACCTTACCCTTGCTGCTCAAGGTAAAGGAACCGGAACGCCGCATCGAGGTGGGTGAAGAGGGTATGCGCCCCATTCAGGCGAGCCTGAACCGATTGAAAAAGACCTTCGCCGAACTTAAGAAATATCGCGACCTTTCGTTGGGATTGCTGGCTTTCTGGATCTATGCCAACGGTATTGGCACCATCATCACCATGGCAACCATCTACGGCAAGGAGTTGAACTTCAGCGACACCACCCTGATCGGCACCTTGTTGATGGTGCAGATCCTGGCGGCGCCCTTCGCGCTGCTGTTTGGTTGGCTGGCAAAGAAGATCGGCACCAAGAAATCCATTTATCTCAGCCTGACCATTTATTCACTCATCGCCATCGCCGGTTATTTCCTTTACCACGAGTGGCAGTTCTGGGTGCTCGGCGCGGCGGTCGCCACCGTCCAGGGCGGCAGCCAGGCGCTTTCGCGGTCAATGATCGGACGCATGATGCCCAAGAGCAAGTCAGCAGAATTCTACGGGTTTTTCAGCGTGTTTGAAAAATTCGCCTCCATCCTAGGTCCCTTCATTTTCGGCATCGTCTCGCGCATCATGAACGAGTCCAGGTTGAGCATAGCGTCGTTGATCGTTTTCTTCGGTGTCGGGTTGTTCGTGCTGACAAAAGTGAACATGGAACGCGGAGAAAAAGTCGCGCTGGAAGAAGAAGCGCAAATGGTAACCGCCAAGTAGCTCTGGTCTTAAAACACAATCGGGAGGAATAAATTCCTCCCGGTTATTTGTTTCGTAATTTTTACTTGGTTACCTCGTAGAGTTCCACCAGCACACCGCCGGTGCTCTTGGGATGAACAAAAGCCATTTTCCTGCCCGGCAGCACCTGGGGTTCTTCATTGATCAGGCGCACACCTTTTTCTTTTAATTGTGCCATCATACCAACGATGTCATCCACCTCAAAACACAGGTGATGCATACCGCCGCCGCGCTCGGCGAGGAATTTCGCCACTCCTGAATCCTCTGAAGTCGGTTTTACCAGTTCCACTTCGCTCTCGCCCACCGGTAAAAACGCCACCATGGATTTCTGGCTGGGCACATCTTCTATGTGATGGAGCTCGATGCCCATTGCGTCGCGCCAGAACTTCAACGATTCATCTACATCTCCCACGACGATAGCAACATGATTGATCTTTTTCAGCTTGGCCATTTTCTTCTCCTGTGATGATTATCCCCAGACAGGGGGTTGATACTCGCCCCAAACCTTGCGCAGCACTCCGCAAATCTCTCCCAGGGTGATCTCGTTCTCAACACAACTGACGAATAGCGGCATCAGGTTTTCGTTCGCTTTGGCGGTTGTTTCGAGGTGTCCGAGCAGTTCATTCACCTTCACCTGGTCGCGTCTGGCGCGCAATTCCGCCAGCCTGGCGCGCTGCTGCTGCTCAATTGCCGGATCGACGCGCAACTGTTCGAGGTCCGTTGTCTCCTCCGCCTGGAAGGCGTTCACACCCACCACCAGCTGTGCCTTGCTCTCCACATCCTTCTGGAAGCGATAAGCGGAATCCTGGATCTCATTCTGCATATACCCCTTTTCGATCGCTGCCAGCGCGCCGCCCAGGTCGTCGATCTTCTTGAGGTAATCCTTCACCCGGCGTTCAATTTCGTCTGTGATGTGTTCTATGACGTAAGACCCGCCCATCGGATCAATGGTATCGGCAACCCCAGATTCATAGGCAATGATCTGCTGGGTGCGCAGCGCCGTGCGCACGGATTTTTCCGTGGGCAGCCAAAGCGCCTCATCTTTTGAATTCGTGTGCAGGGATTGCGTACCCCCCAGCACAGCCGCCAGCGCCTGTATGGCAACGCGTACGATGTTGTTTTCAGGCTGCTGCGCGGTGAGGGTTGAACCGCCAGTCTGGGTGTGGAAGCGCAGCATCCAGGATTTGGGATCCTGGGCTCCAAACCTCTCACGCATGATCCCCGCCCATAAGCGCCTTGCTGCCCTGAACTTGGCGATTTCCTCCAGGAAATCGTTGTGCGCGGCAAAGAAGAAGGATAACTGCGAGGCGAACTGATCCACCTGCTGACCGGTATCAATTGCCGCCTGCACATAGGCGATGGCGTTCGCCAGCGTAAAGGCTACCTCCTGCACGGCGGTAGAGCCGGCTTCGCGGATGTGGTAACCGGAAATACTGATCGTATTCCAGTTGGGCACCTCGGTTTCGCAGAATTTGAAAATATCGGTGATCAACCGCAGCGAGGGTTTCGGCGGGAAGATATATGTACCGCGCGCCACGTATTCCTTGAGAATGTCATTCTGGATTGTCCCGCGCAGCTGTCTGGGTGAAACGCCCTGTTTTTTTCCGACAGCAATATACATCGCCAAAAGGATGGCCGCCGGAGAGTTGATGGTCATGCTGGTGGAAACCTTCTCCAGTGGGATGCCCGCGAAGAGCGTCTCCATATCGCGAAGCGAGGAGATACTAACACCCACCTTACCCACCTCGCCCATCGCCATGGGATCATCGGCATCGTAGCCGATCTGCGTGGGCAGGTCAAAGGCTACCGAAAGCCCGGTCTGCCCCTGCTCCAGCAGGTAGCGGTAACGCTTATTGGATTCCTCGGCTGAGGCGAACCCGGCGTACTGCCGCATCGTCCAGAAGCGGCTGCGGTACATGGTCGGCTGTACACCGCGGGTGAACGGGTACTCGCCCGGGAAGCCCAGCTGCTCCATGTAATCTGATTCGCCCGGTGTTGCCGCCCGTGGGATCGGAATGCCGGAAGGGGTATTGAACTCGGTTTTTCTTTCCTTGAACTTTTCTACAACAGGTTTTACAACCTCTTCATCCCAACGCTTCTTTTCACTTTCAAGGTTCATCTTTTCGCCTCGGTGATCGTTATTGAACGTTATTAAAATAGTATACACGAATCCAAAATTGAAGTGTAAAAAATTATGATAAACTGGAACAAACTTCCTGAAGCCTTTTAAATATGTCTAATTTCCTCCAGCTCATCGCCGAAATCGCCATCATCCTTCTGGCAGCCAAAGCCGCCGGATACCTGAGCACACGTCTCAAGCAGCCATCGGTGTTCGGTGAACTGCTCGTGGGTGTGCTGCTTGGTCCTTCGCTGCTGGACATCACCCACATGGGCTTTATCACCGATACCCATCTAGGCGAGATCATCTACGAATTGGGCGAGATCGGCGTGCTGCTGTTGATGTTCCTGGCGGGGTTGGAGCTGCATATTAAGGACCTGTCCAGAAACACCCGCGTAGCCCTGCTGGCGGGTGTGCTGGGTGTGGTCTTCCCGGTCGGACTGGGGATCCTTTTTGGCCAGGTGCTGGACATTCCCTTCAGCCACGCGCTCTTTTTAGGGCTCACACTCGGCGCGACCTCGGTCTCGATTTCAGCCCAGGTTCTCATTGAACTCCAGGTGCTGCGCACCCGTGTGGGATTGGGGCTGCTGGGGGCGGCGGTTTTTGATGATATTCTCGTCATCCTCATCCTGTCTTCAGCGATAGCCTTTCTATCCAGCGGCGGCAGCTTTGCAGATATCCTGTGGGTTTTCGCGAAGATGGTCATTTTCCTGGCGCTCGCTACAGCGGTGGGATTATGGCTGCTGCCGCGGGTGGTACGCTTCACACGGCGGCTGAACATCAGCCAGGGGTTGACCACACTCGCGCTGGTGATCCTGCTGGGTTACGGGCTGGCGGCTGAACTGATGGGCGGGATGGCAGCCATCACCGGCACCTTCCTGGCAGGTTTGATGTTCGCCAGGACGCCGGAAAAATCGACCATTGAAACCAGCCTGGTTTCGATCGCGTACGCTTTCTTTGTGCCCATCTTCTTTGTCAGTATCGGGTTGGGTGTGAATTTGCGCGAACTGAACGTGGATTCCATCTGGGTCTTCCTGGGCATCTCAGCGATCGCCATTTTGGGCAAGATCATCGGCTCAGGCGCAGGCGCGCTGCTTGCCAGATTCACCCCGCGCGAATCGCTGCAGATCGGCATCGGCATGGTCTCGAGGGGTGAAGTCGGGCTGATCATCGCCAACATCGGCGCCAAGGCTGGCTATTTGGACGAGGAGCTATTGACCATTATCGTGGGAATGATCCTCGTGACCACACTGGTGACACCGCCGATGCTGCGCGCGTCCTTTCGGTCACCAAAAAAGACAGATAATGAACCATCGACCCCTCCAGAAACGGGGATCAAGGAGAGTGTGTGATGCACCTGATCATGTTTGTGTTGCACGACCCTGATAAGCTGTCAGACCTATTACTCAGCTGGGAAGACGCCGGAGTGAGCGGTGTGACGGTCATGCCCTCCACGGGCATCGGCCGCCTAAAAGCCACGGATATGCTGCGCGAGGACCTGCCGCTGATGCCCAGCCTCGAAGACATCCTCGAAGCGCCTGAGCGCTACAACCGCACACTGTTCACGCTGGTGGAAGGCCAGGAAATGATCGAGCGTGTGGTGGAGGCCACTGAACGCGTTATCGGCGACCTGGATGAACCCAACACCGGCATCCTCACCGTCATCCCCGTCAGCCGCATTTACGGCCTGCACCGCAAGAACGGCTAGACGAATTTGTTGATTTTTCTTGACCGGAACGGAGTGGGATGGTAAAATCCTGCCGTTAATGCCTCCATCGTCTAGGGGACCAGGACGCAGCCCTTTCAAGGCTAAAACCGGAGTTCGAATCTCCGTGGAGGCACAAAACCACCGAAAGGTGGTTTTCTTATTAAAACTGGATCTCGCTGCGCTCGAGAATCTCCGTGGAGGCACTGAAAAAATCACCCATTCGGGTGATTTTTTCATCTCTGTACTTGGATCTTCGAGAATCTCCGTGGAGGCACAAAACTAGCGCAAGATAGTTTTCATGGTAATACCGGATTTCGCTAGGCTCGAGATATTTAGCTCAAAACCAAATATCATTGTTTGTATTTGATCCTGCAATACCGCACTGTCGCCGTCCTACCTCCCCACCACGAGAACAAACTCCCCCTTCTTACTTCCAACCTGCTTTGCCACATCACCCACCTCGCCGCGCAACACCACTTCCCCGGGCAGCGTGAGGTCGAAGGCTACCATCACCCACTGACCTTTACCAAACACCTTTACTACATCCTCCAGCAACGCTGCCAGCCTGTAAGGGGTGTCCATGATCACCACGGGCATGCGGTACCCGCGGTAGCGCGTAAGTTCCTGTTTGCGTTTCAGCGGGTCGCGAGAGAGAAAGCCGGCGAAAATGAAGTTCTCTATCTTCGCATCCAGCAGCGAAAGCGCCGCCATCAGCGATGAAGCGCCCGGCAAAGGGGATACGGGCACCCCCGAACTCGATGCCAGCTGGATTAGGTAGGCTCCGGGGTCTGAAAAAACCGGCGTGCCGCAATCAGAAATCAGCGCCAGCGATTCACCATTCAAAAGCCTCGGCAGCAGCTCCGCGGCAACTTCAGCTTCGTTGTGCTCGTTCAAAAGCACCAGTTCTTTACCGGTAATCTCCAGCTTCTTCAACAGTGTGCTGCCCGGTTTATATTCCTCGCAGATTACCGCGTCAACCTGTTTTAACGTCTCGATTGCACGCTGAGTGATATCCCCGGGGTTGCCAATCGGCGTCGCGACGATGTACAACTTTCCGAATTTCCTGGTCATGGTCCAACTCCTCCGCCGCCTGATGGCTGCCGCCTTCATTTTACCTGATTTGTCATCCTCCTTCTTCCAGTTGTTACTCGCAAATCCCTGCCTTTTTGTGATACCATTTTGTATCGTTTACAGGGTAACTGATGAAACTCTCCCGCCTGACCCGGATCTCGCTTCTGCTGGCCGCTTTTTTCTTCCTTGATAAGGTGCTGGCGTTCGCGCGCCAGGTGCTCATCGCACGACAGTTCGGTCTTTCAGCCGAGTTGGATGCCTTTAACGTCGCCAATAACATCCCCGATTTGCTGTTCGCGCTCATCTCCGGCGGCGCGCTGGCCATCGCCTTCATCCCCGTACTCTCAGAAGTGCTCACAAAATCCGGGCAGAAGCCGGCATGGCTGCTCTTCAGCCGCATCGCCAACCTGGCTTTCTTCGTTACTGTCGGGCTGGCCATCCTGGTTGCCGTCTTCGCCGTGCCGATGGTGAAAGCCGAGATCGGCATCGCCCCCGGTTTTACCAGCGCGCAGCAGCACCTGGTGATCAACCTGATGCGCATGAATCTCATCGCCACCCTGATCTTTTCGATCAGCGGGCTGGTGATGGCCGGGCTGCAGGCGAATCAGCACTTTCTGCTGCCGGCGATGGCGCCGCTCTTTTATAACATCGGGCAGATCATTGGCGTCACCATCCTTTCACCTGAACAGGGGTACACCATCGGTCCGGTCACCCTGCCGGGTTTCGGGCTAGGCGTGCAGGGGTTGGTGTACGGGGTGATCATCGGCGCTGTACTGCACCTGGCCATCCAGGCGCCCGGGCTGGCGAGATTCCATTTTAGCTGGAGCGCCAGCCTGAACCTGCGCGATGAAGCGGTGCGCAAAGTGCTGCGGCTGATGGGACCGCGCCTTGTGACGATGTTCTTCATTCAACTCATCTTTCTTATCCGTGACAACCTGGCCTCGCGCCTGGCAGAGGGAGCTGTCACCTCGCTGACCTACGGCTGGATGATCCAGCAGGTGCCCGAGACGCTGATCGGCACCGCCATCGGTACAGCCCTCCTGCCCACGCTCTCAGAACATTTCACACGCGGCGAAAAACAGGCGTTCAGTGAAACGATAGAAAAAGCCTTCAAAGCATTGCTGGCGCTCACCCTGCCCATCGCGGCGGTTCTGGCTGTCGGACTCAGGCCATTACTTGGCATCGCTTTCAATTTTGGCGCCGCCGGTACCAGCCTGCTGACCTGGGTAACCGCCGCTTTCATGCTGGGATTGTTCGGCCACTCTCTAAAAGAAGTCAGCGCCCGCGCGTTCTATGCCAGCCAGAACGCCTGGATCCCGTTGGCGACCGCGGGAGGTAATGTGCTGCTTTACGCGCTCACCGGGGCGCTGCTCTACCGCCCGTTAGGCGCAGCGGGCATCGCCCTCACGGATTCACTCATCTTCTCACTTGAAGCGCTGGTGCTGCTCGTGCTGCTCATGCGTAGCGGCAGAGTAACCCTTAACCCCGGTTCCACCCCGTGGCGCGCGCTGCTGGCCTTTGCGACCGCCGGCGCGGTGACACTGCTGGGAGTAACCCTGCTTGAACCGCGTGTGCACCCGCTCATCTCCGGTACAGTGCCGATGATCGCCGGTTTTGCCCTCAGCCTGCCGTGGATCTGGCGCGAGGTGAAGCTTCTCACAAACCTGTGATCTTCCAGGCAATTTGACCATCCACACGCTTACGGTATAATTACACCCATGTCGAATGCAAATAACGGGAACACCAAACCAATAAAATCCCTCCCTGTGGAGGATACACAACCCAACCATGTGGATGAATCATGGTTGGAACCGGTCGATGACGAAGACGCCACCGTGCCGGTAAAACGCACGCTAGATCAAAAACCTCAGTTGTCTACTCCCGCGCCGGATGCGGATGCCACCATTCCTGTGGCAGCCCCCCGCCGGCCTAAAACCAAACCCGCAGCTCCCCAATCGCAGGCAGATGAAAGCGCGACCGTTCCGGTTCGAGCGCGATCAAAGGTCGAACTCCAACCCGAAACTCCGCTCCCACTGCCCGCGCAATCGCAGCCCATAAGCGCTGTTGACAGGGACTCTGTCGTTGATAAACTTGAAGTAATCCCTCCTGCCATCACTGACAGCAATGCAGAGATTCCCGGCGAGGTTGAACCTCCCGCGGGTAAGGTCAAAAGAAGAAAATGGATCTGGCTGGGCATACTGGGTATGCTGGTCATCATGCTCTTCGGCGCAGGCATCGGTTATGCGTCGGCTATCCGCGCCAGGATGATCGAACAGCAGAATCAGCGGCTGATCACAGCCACGACACAATTCGAACTCGGTTTGGTGGACCAGCGTGAAGGAAGGCTAGAAACCGCCCAGCAGCGCTTTGAGTACGTTCTGAGCATCTACCCCGAGTTCCCCGGCATCACCGATAAACTGGTCGAGGTCGGGTTGGCGCTGGCTGCTACACAGGGTGGACCTGTGGTAGCTCCCACGCAGGATTCCGGGCAGCCGGAGACCGTCATCACTCCCGTACCTACCAAAGACACAGCTTCGGTCAGTGTCCTTTTCAACCAGGCGCAAAACCAGCTGAAAGCCAAAGACTGGGAAGGGCTGTACACGACGCTCGACAAGATGCGCTTCATCGATCCGGAATATGAATCTGTAAAAGCAGACGGCATGCTTTACATGGCGCTGCGCAACCGCGGCATTATCCAGATCCAGACCGGGCATCTCGAACCGGGTCTCTACAGCTTCGCGCTGGCTTCACAAATAGCGCCTATCGATACCGACGCTGAAGGATATTACACCTGGGCGAGCCGTTATTTAAAGGCGGCTTCTTACGGGCTGGTCGATGAGTTTCTGGATGACGCGGTAGCGCAATTCTCAGAACTCTACGCCCTGGTTCCGAACCTGCGTGATGCATCAGGAATAACTGTTTCACAACGCTACGCGCAGTCACTGGTCTACCTGGGCGATTATTACCAACGCAACTCAGATTACTGCGGTGCTGTGCCTATTTACCAGCAAGCAGCGGGTATTTACGCTCTAACCTCGCTTGCCGAAAAGATACCCCAGGCAGAAGAATATTGTAAAAATCCGCCTGTTATCGAGATTCCGACCGCGGAAGCAACCCCTCAACCCGCTGCGGCAACTCCACAGCCTACTATAGCCAATCCGCCGCCCGCGGTAGTACAACCAACAGATTCCGTTCCGATTGCACCGTTGCCGACCGATTCACTCCCCACGGCCGAACCGACGGTAACAATTAGCCCTACTACCTGATCCGATAAAAATTCCTGATCTAGGAATCTGCCGCATGACCTGTGAGGTCATGGGTTAATGCACCGGTGATGGTCACCGGGACGATCTCGCCCACGGTTTTTTCCCCTTCGACGATCACCAGACCATCGATTTCAGGCGCGTCGCGGTAACTGCGCCCTACCGTGATTCCGTCGCCGCGTCCTTCCACCAGGACATCCAGGGTTCTGCCGACGAACCGCTGGTTCTCCTGCAGAGAGATGCCCTCCTGCAGGCGCATAATTTCCTCCACCCGCTGCAGCTTGACCTCCTCAGGGATCGTGTCGCCCAATGGCGCCGACGCGGTACCTGATTCAAATGAAAACGGGAATACACCCAGGTGATCGAATGCCGTTTGCCGTATGAAATCAAGCAACTCCTGGTGATCAGCGTCGGATTCACCCGGGTACCCTGATATAAAAGTCGTGCGCAACGCCAGCCCAGGGATACGCGCCCGCATCTTTTCGATGGTTCCGCGCACCCAATCCATGTTGGCGGGGCGTTTCATCGCTTTCAATACTTTTACTGACGCGTGCTGCAGCGGCACATCCAGGTAAGGCAGCAGCTGCGGGGAACTGCTCATCAGGTCGATCAATCCATTGGTCACGTAACCGGGATAAGCGTAAAGGATACGCACCCAGGGAATCGCGGGAACACGCGGCAAAAGTTTCTCAAGCAGTCGCACCAGGCCATCCTTCACACCCAGGTCAGACCCGTAATCAGTGGTGTCCTGGGCAATGAGGATCAATTCCTTGATGCCATGGTCCTGAAGCAGCGCTGCCTCATCTAGAATAACCTCCATGGGCCGGCTGACCTGGGTGCCTTTGATCAACGGGATGGAGCAAAAGGCGCAGGGTCTGCGGCAGCCGTCGGCGATCTTGAGGTAAGCGCTTGCGCCTTGAAGCGAAACTCGCGCCACGCCTTTTTCATCCCGCCCGATGGTGGGAGTATCAGGCAAGTGATAGCGCGGCACCCCGGGATTAGCCCGTAATTCACGCACCAGTTCCGCTACATCCATCCAGCGGCGCGTTCCGATGAGACCATCGATGCCGGGGACCAGCTCAACAAGTTTCTCCCGGTACAGCTGGCTGAAGCAGCCGGCAGCGACAAGTAATTGACCGGGTTTTTTTCCTTTTGCCAATTCGTTAAGCACCTCAACTGATTCATGACGCGCCTGTTGAATAAATCCGCATGTGTTCACGATGAGCACACCAGCCCTGGAGGGCTTATCGACCGCCAGGTACCCATCCCGGTTGAGCAGCGTGGCGATGGACTCTGAATCCACCGAGTTTTTCGCGCAGCCCAGTGATACCAGGTAATATGTGTTCTTTTTTATCACGTTCACCTTAAGGATTAATCGTAAGTACCGGCGTGATCGTTGGTGTTGGGACTGTGGCCGTGGGCAGTGGGGTGCTGGTCGGCAGCGCGGTAAGGGTCGGTGGCTGGGTCAATGTGGGCGTCGGTGAGAAGCGGGGAGTGGGTGTCATCATCTCCTGGCGGGTGAATTCCAGTTCAGCCACCTGCCCCAGCGGCCCTAACACGCCGAGGTCCTGTTGATTGTAGTATACCTGCAGGGCAGCTGAATTACCGGTGATGAGGGTGATCTTGGTTGTGCCGGTATAAGCGTAAACATTCCCCGGGATGACCCTCCCGACGAACCTTTCTTCTCCATCTACGGTAATCCTCATATAAGCCCGCTGGTAAGCCACCACCACCAATTGGATCGGACCCGGTTCCACCGCGGCAATGGTCGCCTGCAGATCTACCTGGGGTATGTTGAGCGCCTGCGTTGGTTCAGGGGTTGTTTCCGCCATACCGGTCGCTGGTTCATCAGCGCCTGGGGCGGTATCGGTTTCTCCACCCACCAGGATCTCAGAAATGGAGCTGATGGTTGGTTCCATATCCGGTATGCTGGTATTGATCATCTTGACCGCGCCCCAAATGACCAGCGAAAACAACACGATGAAAACAAGCCCGCCTACCAGTAGATCTGTGGTAAGGAATCTGCGCCATCCGGTCAACGGTTCCTTGCCCATCACCTTGACCCCCTCTTTTTTCTCGGCAGTTTCCTGTGCAAACTTTTCACGGCGGCGCTGCTGCAGACCTTCTGCGTAACGCAGCTGAAGGGCATCAGCATTCAGGGTTAAAAAGGAGGCGTAGTTGTTCAGCATGCCCCTGCCCTGCACGCTGGAAGGAAGGTCATCGATCTGTCCGTTTTCAAGCGCGTACAAAAAGAATTCGCGTATTTTCGTTAGTCGTTCTACATCACCTAGTGCAAGGCCAAGCGCCTCCCGCTGGCGTTTCAATTCCTGACCGATCTCTGTGAACAGGATCTGTGAAGCTGGTGGAATTGCCGGTGCTGCATTTCCCTGGTGTTCAGTACCGGTGTTAGTGGAGGAGACAACCGGCACTCGTTTTTTTCCCGGTCTACCCGTGGCGGGTTGCGGTTTTTCCACCAGCACCGCGGGAACCTCCCCGGCAGCGGATACTGCATCTACCTGTGTTAATGGCTCCGGTTGGTTCAGACGGTCAACCTCATCGAATACATCGCGCGAGTCCAGACCCAGGTAAGCCGCGTAGAGGCGGGCAAACCCTCTCCCCTGTGGAACAGAAGGCAATTGCTCCCATTTATCCTGCTCTATGGCTTCGAGATAGCTGAGACGGATATTCGTCCCCCTGGAAACTTGCTCCAGGGAGATCTGTTTTTTTTCCCTTAATTGACGCAGGTATTCACCGACTGTCATGGCTTAATCTTAACCGATTTTAAGAAAGACCGGCCTCAGCCCCTGGCTGATTTGGCCGGTCAATTGGGCAAATCAGGTGTATATGCCGTTATGCGGCGTTCTCTTCTGTTTCTTCGGGCGCAGCAACTTCTTCAGCTTCAGGTGCCGATGTTTCTTCGACATCCTGTGCAGCCACCGCGGCGGGTTCCTCAACCTTGACCTTCTTCGCAGCCACCTTGGCGGCTTCGCCTTCGCGGTTAACGAAAACCTTGATCTTCGGATTCAGGTCAACGGTCAATCTCACTGTTGCCAGGTGTTCACCCAATGTGCGGATGGGAGCGATCTCGATCTGGTGCCTCTCCAGTGAGATGCCGAGTTTCTGATTGACCTCGTCCACGATCATCTGACTGGTGATGGAACCGTATAGTTTACCGGTTTCGCCTGCTTTGCTGAAGAATTGAAGTTCCAGGTCCTTCAACAGGTCAGCGACGCCGCTCATTTCCTGGTTAAGCCTGGCCCGCTCGATCGTCGCGCTCTCGCGGATCTTTTCAACAGTCTTAAGCGCGCCCGGTGTTGCGAGCACCGCGAGACCCTGCGGGAGCAGGAAGTTACGCCCGTAGCCATCAGCGACCTTCTTGACATCTCCGGCGTGTCCCAGTTTGTAAACATCTTTCAAAAGCAGTACTTTCATTTTCAAGCCCTTTCAAACAAGAATTCATGCGAAGGGTACAACGCATGTGAAAGTGGATTTTACCTCAACGTGTTGGGTTGGTCAACCACAATGAAGGCACCCGCACTTCAACCCTGCGTATCTGAGCCGGGTTTTGCACCATCCCAATTAAGTATGAAATCCACCTGTTCCTGGGTCTCCGGGCTGCGGTGCCACCAGGAAGATGTATCTTTACGCAGCTCTGTGATCCGTTGCAGCGCATCGGACCCCGTTGCACCTTTCCGCACCAGGTAACACCCCACCACCATGCCCGTCCTGCCGATTCCCGCCAGGCAGTGTACGTAAACCTGCTTCCCCTCATGGACTTGTTTTTCGATCTCGTCCAGTATGAGGTTCATCTGCTCACGAGAGGGAGTGGAAAAATCTTCGATCGGGAAGTTCTGGTATTTCACTTCCACACCAAATTCAGCCGCTTCTTCTTCGAGCACATCACGGTAAGCGTGAAATGAATCTGAAGGCCTGGTGAGATCGATAAATGAATTCAACCCGGATCTCAGAAGCGAAACTACCCGCTGCCTGGTTAATTCTTCGACACATTTACCCGGGTATTCACCAGCCATTAACTTGCCCGGGACAACCCAGTAGGATTCAGAATAAGGGAGTTGCTGTGAATACATGAAATCAACTCTCGATATAATCAATTAGATATGATGTAGTATTTTACCGTAACTTGTAACCGATTTTTACGTCTTAAAGGATGAATGTGATTACTGAGGAACAAAAACTGCTTCAAAAAGCTGCCATTTTCGATGAGGCAGCCCTAGCGGAGATATATGACCGCTATCAAAATCCGCTTTATCGTTACGCATTACATCTTTTAGGGAGTGATCAACTTGCTGAGGACTGCATCTCTGATTCATTTCTACGGTTTCTCAAGGCACTGCGACAGGGAAACATTCCCGGTGAAAACCTGCGGGCTTACCTTTACCGGATTGTGCATAATTGGATCGTTGATCATTACAGAAAAAAGTGTATCGATGATCACTTCGATGAAAAGGATCTTCCCGATGAGCAACCTGGAATTGAAGACAGCGTTATTGCCAACATGGAAATTGAAATAATTCGGCAAGCATTGCACACGCTTACGCTCGACCAACAGCAGGTGATTGTACTCAAATATATCGAGGGTTGGCCGAACGAGGATATTGCGCTTCTGATCGGAAAACGTGCGGGGGCAGTTAAAGCCCTGGCGCACCGGGCAATCAGGACATTACGTAAAAAATGCCGGAATATGGAGTGGAAAAATGAATAAGAAAACAAAAATGAATCACGATCAATTCGCGGAACAATTGCGGGAAATGATCGGAGATCAGAGTTCGCGCGATCCTGTACTGGTTCAAGAAGGGAAAGCCAGGTTTTTAACTCAAGCCAAATTGATTCAGAAATCAACCGTAACCCAAATACCACCTCAACGTCATAGTAAATGGAATCTCTCACGACTTAAGGAGGTAAAAATGGGAACAATAATCACATTGATCGTCTTGCTGGGATTGGTGCTCAGCGGAACAACTGCAGTTCAAGCTTCCCAAAATGATTTGCCGGGTGACCCTCTCTACCAGGTCAAGTTAATCTCTGAAGGTGTCAGGCTCGATCTTACAATGGACCCTGAAGAGAAAATGAATTTAGATCTGAGTTTCGCGTTAAGGCGAGTGGATGAAATTGAGGAAATGATCGAGTTAGGATTGGAACCACCGGAAATGAGTTATGCCAGGCTCGAAAATAGTCTGATGCACGCGGTTGGACAAGCAGCACTGTTGGAAGATGATTTACCGGGAGCGTTGCTCAGGATCAGGCAAACTCTCCAAGAACGGATTCGTGAGGTAGAATCAGAAACTGAGAATCCGCTTCAGACGCGACTCAGGACAACGCTACAAACAAGACTAAGCTGGTTAGATGAGGGTATAGCCGATCCTGAACGTTTCATCAATGAAGCCCGCATTGGTTGGGAAACCGCACCCAATCGGGGTGAAGCGTCAGGACCGCAGACCGGAATTGATGAAGATGAAGAAAAGCCCGGTTTCGAGGCACGACCTACCGAGATACCTGGTATGGGACCCGGCGTTCCAACCCAAACGCCCGGTTATCTGATCCCCGGTGGACCCGGGTACGGAACTGGAGAAACAGGTGGTCAAATACCCGGTGAAGGAAATGGTAACGGGAATAACAGCAACAAACCCTGAACCACATATTCTATAAATAAAAAATAGAGGGCGGAATGTCCGCCCTCTATGCTTAAGTCATTTCAATCTGAGAAATCTCTTTCTATAACGTATTAGCAAAATCAGCAGGATGAATTGCATCGCAGCTACGATCAGCGTGGAGAACTGCTCAAAATAGAAAACCAGCGGGTTCACCACGGTGAGAGTCACCAGAAGGACTATGATGCCCAGCATCACTCCTTGCTTCTCAAACTTGAACAGCACCATCAACGCGCTCAAAATAGCAAGAATACCCGCGCCCCCCTCAATAAGCACCCTGGCTTCGAACCAGTTCAAACCGCTGGCATTGCGCACCAGCCTGTTGGAGATGAGTTGATCCACAAAAGCGGATAACTGTGGTGCGTTCCGGGAGATCAGCAGATAGCCGATCGGCGAAACAAGCGCCCAGGCTCCCCAGGCAAATAGCGCAATGATCACCACCTGGCGAAAGCGTTTTCTTACCAGCCAGTTTTTTTCAAATCTTCGCAGTGACGCCCGCAAGCGCTCAATGAAGATGGGATTGTCCGGCACCACCCTCGAACGGTTGACCTCAAGATAGTACCGCAGGCTCTCCGCCAGCTCCGCCAGCGGTTTTGACTCTTTATCTGTGATCACCTCATCCAATCGATCGATCAAAGCGCGATATTCTTCAGTCGAGAGGTCGTGGTCCAGCACTTCATGAAACCTTTCCAGGATTTCGTACATTTCTGATCTGCTGGAGGATTTGCGCCGGTTGCGTATGAACGCGAAAAGCAGCACAGTAAGCAGAAAGAAGACATAAACGATCGGTGCGGCCGCGGGATGAAAATAATCATTGGTCTGGGTGATGAACTTGCCCACTTCATCGATGAAAAAACCGATACCCAAACCTGCCAATAATGCAGAAAGGCGCAATCCCCACTCGTTCGCCAGGATGAGCGGGAGCAGCGCGCTGATAAACAGGAACAACCCTCCCCATAAGACATGCGCGATGTGTATCTCCCCCCTGGCAAGCCTGGGATACCCGGTCAATTCGAGGAACAGTCTTGTACCGCTGATAGATACCGCGAAACTCAGCAGTGTGATCATCAGGTACTGCGCGGCATTTCTCCTCTGAACAGGCGTCCGGTCTTTGAATGGATTGAACTGCTCGATCTTTTTCAGTCTTTTACGCATTAAGCAACCTGTCAGTACTTTAAGGTGGAGCCGCCAATGAATTCCCTGATCACTGAATCCAACGGCACCTGGCTGTCATCACCCACCGGCGTAATGGTCGTGAGCAGCCTGGCGACCCGATCCGCCCTGATGAAGGCATCTTCTTTTAATGGGTTGTCACGGTATTCCTGCGCCCAAAGGTTGAATTCCTCTCTGATACGCGCGGCGTACAGGCTCATTTCATAAGGCATGGCCGAGTTAACGAGGATATCGGTATCATTGATGTTCGGGATAATGTGGCGCATCTCACTGGTGCGCACATAATGCCAGTGTTCTAGGGTCTGGCGCGGATCGTAAGCCCGGTGGGATGCGTCGCGCAGCATGCGGCGGATGAGGCGGATATCCGTCCAATGCACATACTCACCATCCACACCCTTCATCTGCATCAACGGTTCAAGATACAACCTGAATTTCAAGGAATCATCCACCCCTTCGGTCATAGCCGGAAAAAGACCATGCAGAGAATCGATCAATATCAAATCGTCAGGTTTGATCTTCATCGGGGTTTTCGCTGCGGTGCGTTTTCCTGTCTTGAAATCGTAGAAGGGGATCATCACCTCTTTTCCATCGATCAACTGCTTGATGTGCTCATTGATCAACGCCAGATCGAGCGCGTGCGGGGTTTCAAAATCATAATCACCGAACTCATCTTTCGGATGCATTTCCAGGTCAAAGAAGTAGTTATCCAGGTTCATCGTCACCAGGTTCATACCGGCGTTTTTTAGTTTTTCACCGACCTTGATGGTGGTGGTTGTTTTACCGGAGGAAGAGGGTCCTGTGATGATGATCATGCGCAGCTCATCCCGCCGTTCAAAGATCGCCCTGACCGCGTTTTCAATCTCCACGCTGTAGGCAGCCTCCGATTCCGTCACGACCTGCGAAAATTCGCCGTCTCGTATACGCTTATTCAATCCCTCCACCGTATTCAGACCATGATCAACCGCCCAATCCAGTACGTGCCAGATCTTCGCCCAGGGGATGTTTTCAGAAGGACGCATCGATTGCGCTTCCTGCTGGGCGCGCCGCCTGGTGCGCTCATCCCGGTAGAGTATGTATGCCTTGGCGACACGAGCGTGTGCGTTTTCAATCAGAACTTTTTCCACCAGGTCCTGGATCTCTTCGATGTGAGGTGTGTAATCTGGTTCCGGGTTCTTTTCCAGCAACTCCACCACCTGGCGCGCTAGGTCTTCTGCGGTCGCCCGGTCCCGACCGCCTACTGCCACAGCCGCGCGGTAGATGGCATTGGTGATGCGTTCAGGAGTGAATGGAACTTTTGCGCCAGAGCGTTTTATGACATACCTGATCCTTGACATCATCCCTCCACAAATATACCGGTACCAGAATTATACAAAAGAAAGCCGTTGAAAATTCAACGGCTTGATAACTTAATAGTTACTTTTCGGGTTTATTGGGCTGGAATTACCGGAGCGGTATGAGCAGTAACCACGCCATCGCGGGCGAGAAAAACGAAGTCTCCTACGTGGTAAACACCTTCAGGGCAGCTGCCCCCTGTTACAGCTTTTGTGATCAAATCCTGTATGATTGCCATGTCTCCGGCCTGTTCCTGCTGCAAAGGTCCCAACTGGCAGGCTTGAGCCGCCTTGATGTTGTCCTTCTGCTCCACGAGCCATTGGGTCATGAGCTCGGAAGCGGTCAGGCGCGGCAGGTTGTACCTGTCGAAATCTGGAGAATAGACCGATGGCGTAAGTTCTTTATCCGCGAAGAGGTAAGCCTCAAATATCGCTTCCACCGGCTCACCTTCCTGGTTTTTGTAATTCTTAAGCATCTCGATACCGCTGTAAGTGGATGGCCACTCGCCAAAGGGTAAAGCGATAACATTACCCAGTCTAGGCACCAGGTCCTCGCGGCCGGCGCGGGTCAGGTAGTAACGGGTGACCCTGTCATTCTCTTCAATCTGCCACTGGATATCCTTATCTGCGGTGACAGTGAGCAGGGGATGCTGGAAGAGGTGGTTGTACGGTTCTACCCCGTTTTCAATCGCCCAGGCGATCGTCTGGCCGAGCTTCAACCACATCGCGTCCTTATCCCCGCTGAAGATGAATTGATCATCCCGCTCCTGGTCTCCATAATACTTATCACCCATGTTTGAAAAACCCGCCGCGCTGAAGCCAAAATCCGGGTGCTCCTGTGAGAAGCGCCACATCACACCAACCCCCGAGTACTCTGAAGGCGTTCCATCCTCCCTGATATAGATCTGGTCCGCAAACCAGAAGTCATCCATCGTGATGATCATCGGCTTTCTGCCTACCGGGGTTTTGTATGTGCCGTCCAGCCAGCTTTTCAGGCTCACCAAAGAATAACCGTTGTCGTAAAAAGCCTGCAGATCACTGCGCAGCGTTGAGAGATGGGTGAAGGTGATGGCATCCTTGGTCTGCCAATCAGGGATGAAACGGTGATACAGCAGAATGGGTACCTGCTGGTCTAACGCCATCACGGTGGCATCGAGGAAAAATGGCACTTCAGTCGGTGTCGGTGTGGCGGTCGGCAAGGGCGTGGCAGTGGGCAGCGGTGTGGGAGTGCTGGTGGGCGTCTCAGTGGGCATGAATGATTGCACCACAGTGCAGCCCGAGAGCAGCTGGGCAGTGATCATCACCAGCATCAAGAAAGCCCCGAATTTTGAAAGCGACAATGGTTTAATGGGTTTCATTTCCGACCAAGTATATCCGGTTTTACAGCTTTGGCAAGAGAATGGTTGATTGTTTTTGATACTTGCCCTTGCGGTCCGCGTAGGAGATTTCGCACACCTCTTCTCCGTCAAAGAACAACACCTGGGCGATGCCCTCGTTGGCGTAGATCTTCGCTGGCAGCGGAGTGGTATTGGAGATCTCTAACGTGACATACCCCTCCCATTCAGGTTCAAAAGGGGTGACGTTAACGATGATACCGCAGCGCGCGTAGGTGCTCTTGCCCACACAAATGGTAAGGATCGAGCGCGGGATGCGGAAATACTCGATGGTGCGCGCCAGCGCAAAGGAATTAGGCGGGATGATGCACACATCGCCCCGGAAATCTACCATTGACCGGGTATCAAAATTCTTGGGATCTACGACCGCGCTGAACACGTTGGTGAAGATCTTGAATTCGTTGGCGACGCGGATATCGTACCCGTACGAAGACAGCCCGTACGAGATCACTCCTTCACGCACCTGGTTTTCAATAAAGGGTTCGATCATGCCATGTTCCAGTGCCATCCGCTTGATCCAACGATCCGCTTTGATACCCATATTGATTCTCCTGTTCCACTAATCTATAAGTTTGCCCGCTTTTGTAAGTTCAACATGATGTGCTGTTCGATAACGGAACTTTCATTTTGAAAGGTCTGCAGGTCACGCAGCAGATGGTCAGCAGTACCCGGATCTCTGAGCGCGTTGCGGTTGATCATCACGTTCATCGCCGCGCCTTTTACGGCCGCCACCGCCAGGTAAGAAGCAGAGGCGGCATCGGATATGGCGTTCAGATTGCCCAGTTCAACCGCTCCGTTCGCCAGGCGCAGCACCTGCATCGCCAGGCCGGCCACACGGTGCGGCACCATCGCTGCTCCCAACGTGGCAGCTTCCATGGCGTTTTCGCGAAGCATTTTTTCTTCCTCGGTGCCCTTTGGCAGGCGCAGCGCCTGCATAAAGCCATCAAAAGCAGCAGAGTCCTCCTCCACTGCCCGGGTGAGTTGTTCACGCAGGTTTTCCGCTTTTTCGATCATTTCGAGCATGTGCGGTTCAACAGCGGCGTAAGCCTTCTTTCCGACGGTGACCCGGCCAACCATTGCCACCAGCGCCGCGGCCTCCGCAGCGGTGAAGGCAGCGGCTGAGCCGCCGCCCGGGGTTGGATTGCCGCTCGCCAGGTCATCTATGAACGCGTATTGGTCTGTTACAGGCTGCGGTTTCTCCTCCTGCGCTGAGTAGAGACGGCTTTCAAGGATCTGCTCCGGATTGAATTGATCCAGCTGGGTGTACCACACTGCGGTATCCACCAGCGCGGCCTGCGGGATCAACCCAACCAGTTCGCTGTGATGAATGCCTGTACCGTAACGTTGGGCTTCACGGCGCACCAATTCAACCACCCTATAGATAGGCGTCTTGTGAAAGTTCGTCAGGTTCATCGAGACCTGCGCCATCCCATCCACCAGCACGCCCATGCCTTTTACAAATCGCAGCCCGCCGGAGGAATGACGCACAGCCCTGGCGATCTTCTGCGCGATCTCGGGATCTGTAGAATTCAGGTAGATGTTGAACGCGATCAAGGGCGCCCTGGCGCCAATCACGGTCGCGCCGGCGCTGCCAAGTCTGGCAGGTCCAAAATCAGGCCTTCTCTCGGGAACGCTTTCGATCTCGCTTTTTAATCCCTCGTATTGACCTTTACGGATATTTTCTAGGTTTTGCCGTTCAGGTGTGGACGCGGCTTCTTCATATAAATACACAGGTATATGTAATTCTTCTCCCACCCTTTTTCCCAGCCGTTTTGCCAGTTCAACGCAATCAGTCATGCTCACCCCGGAGATAGGGACAAAAGGCACAACATCTGTTGCACCAATGCGCGGATGCGCCCCCTGGTGCTGTTCAAGATCGATCAGTTCACGGGCTTTCTTGATGGCCTGGAAAGCCGCCTCTTCAATATCCGCGGGACTGCCCACCATGGTGACCACGGTGCGGTTGTGGTCCAGGTCTGAGTGTTGATCCAGGATCCTCACGCCTTCTACAGTCTGGATCGCTGCGGTGATGGCTCCAACCACTTCAGGTCGGCGCGCTTCAGAAAAATTTGGGATGCATTCGATCAATGGTTTTGTCATCATTACCCTCGCTGATTGGTGAGCTAATTATAAACCACGCAAGTTTTCTGCCGCGCGTATCAGTGTTCATCGAGCTTCTTCGAAGCTTCCCAGAGCGCGTCCATCTCCTCAAGGGTCATTTTCTGCAGCTCCCTGCCTGCCTTTTTGGCTTCGGCCTCAATGTGAGCAAAACGCCTGCGGAACTTGGTATTGGTATAACGCAGCGCGGATTCCGCGTCAACCTTGTACCAGCGCACCAGGTTGACCACCGCGAACAGCAGATCACCCAACTCATGCGCGCGCTCCCGTTCATCCCGCGCATCGTTGACCTCCTGTAATTCCTCCAGCACCTTGGCGAGAACCGGAGTAATTTCAGGCCAGTCGAATCCGACCCGGGCAGCGCGTTCCTGTATGGATTGCGCCTGCGATAACGCGGGCAGGATCTGCGGGATGCCATCCAGAAGGCCGTTTCCTTCCGCCTTGCCGTTACCGGCACGCTCAATTTCCTTGAGCTTTTCCCAGTTCTGCACCACATCCTTATCGTCATTGACATAGACCTCACCAAAAACATGCGGATGGCGGGAAACGATCTTTCGATTGATCTGCTGCAACACCTGGGTGATGGTAAACGAGTTCGTTTCTGAAGCGATCTGGGAATGCAGCGCGATCTGAAGCAGCAGGTCGCCCAGTTCCTCTCTCAGCCCTTCCATATTGTTATTGTCCAGTTGTTCAAGCGCTTCGTATGCCTCTTCCAACAGGTACGGGCGCAGGCTGTTGTGGGTTTGTTTCCTGTCCCAGGGGCAGCCATCAGGCGCGCGCAGCCGCGCGATCACCTGCATAAAGCTTTCGAGGGAGGAATCAGTGGCAACGGGAGGGATGTAGAGGACACTCACAAAGTCAATACATGAAACAAGGCTGGTTAGTTCAATGCCGCGCCATGGCAGTTTTGAGTCCAGCCTGGCGCTCAAGGCAAAGATGGTGTGATCAGGCGGGTAAACCTGTACAAGCATTCTGCTGAATCTGTCTTTATTTACTTTTACACCTGCGATATGGATCAATACAGGTAATGCGGGCGAAAATACAGGGTAGTCGTTCTCAAGGAGCGCCAGCACATCAACCGTCTGTAATGCGCCCTCGAGATTTTCATCTGCGAGCGTCGGCAGATCAGTAGTTACCGCCGTGCCGTTCATCCACTCCACACGATTGGATAGCCGCGCAAGTTCGGCCGCGAACAGATCGAGACCCAACGGCTGCATGGGTGTGACATAGTACACAAATAACTTTTCACGCGATAACGGGATCACACTTCTAAGCTGATCCTGCCAATCAGGAGCACCTTCAGCCAACGTGATCTTCTCACCGATCAGCACAACCTTTTCAATACCGTTCGCAGACAACTTATCAGCTGTGGTCCTGTCTCTTGCAGCAACCAAACCTTTGCTGTCAGAATTCAAGATGATGGCGGGTGTTTCCGCCCCCATCCCCAGCACAATCAGTTTTTCAATAATGAGATCACTCATAATCCCTCAATAAAGAAAGACACGGTCATCATTCGGGCATCGGACCGGATCATATTCGATCGCTGTTGTCCTGGCGCCACCTGATGACCGTATCTCATCCATGTCAGGATGAAATCCTGGCGAGGTTTAACGTTTGGTGTAAGTAGGTGCCTTGCGCGCCCGCTTGAGACCCGGTTTCTTGCGTTCTTTTACTCGGGGATCCCTGGTAAGGAAGCCGCCTTTGCGCAGCAATGCGGTATTTTCTGAGTTCAATTTCACCAGTGCGCGAGCCAATCCCAATTGAACAGAATCGGTCTGCCCGCTAACGCCGCCGCCACGCACGTTGACAGTGATATCGAAAGTTGCGCGATCCTGCTCAGCCGCTGAAAGCGGGCCGAGGATGGCTTCGATATCACCAGTGCGGGGAAAATATTCTTCGACCGGCCGGTCATTTACAGTGAATTTTCCGCTGCCGCTCATCAGACGTACACGGGCGGTACTTTCCTTGCGGCGTCCAACACCTTCAAAATACTGAATCGACATGTTGTTCCTGCTCCTTTAAGCAACCGGTTTCGGGTTCTGTGCGGCATGCGGATGTTCGGTGCCGGCGTACACTTTGAGACGTTTCAATAAAGAGCGTCCCATGCGGTTATGGGGAAGCATACCCCATACTGCTGAAGTGATCACACGATCCGGGTGATTCTTCATCTGGTCTCTCATCACCACGGTCTTCAATCCACCGGGGTAGTTGGAGTGTTTGTAGTAATTCTTTTCATCGAGCCTTTTCTGGCTGATATCCAACTGCGATGCGTTTATCACAACCACCACATCACCCATATCCACACCGGGGGTGAAGGTTGGTTTGTGCTTGCCAAGCAGGTAAGCCGCAATCTGGGTCGCAAGGCGCCCCACACCCTGACCAGTTGCATCCACCAACAGCCATTCAGGTTCCTGTTTTCCTTTTAGGACGTAAGTTTTGTCCACTCTCTCATCTCCATTGGCCGGATTTTTTACCCGACCATCAATTAATTTTTTTCATCCTCGCAATTTTCATGTCTCAAACCAGCGTAGCGCACATCCACCAGCGAAAGCCCGTGGGCAGGTGCCAGACCCGGTTTTAGTGTGCGGCCTTCTTGTAGCGCCGCTTGGATTTCATCCAGGTCGATGCTGTTCCTGGCTGCCTGTACCTGCACATACACCAGGCGCCGGACCATGTGATACAGAAAAGCGTTCGCTTCGACCTCGTATTGCCAACCCTCCAGGGTTTTCACCCAGCTGCTGGCAAATACCTGCCGTATCGTGCTGCTGCCTTTTTTCATCGCTCTGCCAAAGGCAGAAAAATCATGCCTGCCGATAATAATCCGCGCCGCCCGCTCAAGCCTGGTCTGGTCCAGTTCAGGCCAGATCCTCCAGGCGTAGCGATCCAGCAGAGGATGGCGCATAGGCGAGTGATACAGGCGGTAATGGTACTTTCGGCTTGAAGCGTCATAACGGGGGTGGAACTCAGCTTCAGCCGGCGATACCTCAATAACTGAGACATCACCCGGTAACCGGGCATTCAACGCGTTCAGCAGATCAGCAGATGAGTGTTGCCAATCCAGCGAGATAGAAACCACCTGTCCGGAGGCGTGAACACCTGCATCGGTGCGTCCTGCGAAGAACAGGGCAGGCTGCTGCCAACCCAGCTCTTTTAGAACGTTCTCAACGACCACCTGGACAGTTCGGGTTTTTCCCTGGCGTTGAAACCCGGAAAAATCAGTACCGTCGTATGCGAGAATAAGTTTGTAAAGTGCCATTCGAATCCAACCGGAGAACCGGAAGGATTATTCTTCAACAAGCTCGATCTGAACCATCTCGGCGGAATCACCGAGGCGGGGTCCAAGTTTGTAGATTCGTGTATAACCGCCGTTGCGGTTTTCATACCGCGGAGCGATCTCATCGAACAATTTCCTGACCATAGCGGCCGAGCCCAACCGGGCGGCTGCCAGCCTGCGCGCGTGCACTTTTTCAGCATCTGTTCCGCTGCCGCTGCGGCGCGCCAGCGTGATCAATCGTTCCGCTTCTCCTCGGATGAACAACGCTTTGGCATGTGTGGTTTGAATTCGTTCATGTTCAAACAATTGTTTTACCATCGTGCGGCGTAAGCCGGCGCGCTGGTCTTTTTGGCGTCCTAATTTTGAACCTGCAATCTGATGGCGCATCTCTACCTACTCCAACTCTTTTTCATCCGGCATGAAGCCTTTTTCTTTCATCTTCTCACGGAGCTCATCCAGGCTTTTCTCGCCAAAGTTCCGGATCGACATGACAGCTTCTTCGCCTTTATCCAGTAATTCCAGTACATCACCGACCGATTTTACCCCAGTCCGTTTGAGCGAGTTAAAGACGCGCACGGTAAGGTCCAGGTTTTCGATCGGGGTTTCAGCAGCCTCGCTGGTAAGGTGGCTGCCTGTCACTTCCTTTTCAGGTCCGAGAAGAATGCTCTCTTCACTCACGCCGGAGATCATCTTTAGGTGATCGATTATGATCTTGGAGGAGGAAGCCAGCGCTTTCTCAGGTGTGATGGCGCCATCCGTCCAGATCTCAAGGATGAGGCGGTCATAATTGGTGCTCTGGCCGACACGGGCGGAGCCGACCGTGAAGTTCACTCGTTTCACCGGGCTGTAGATCGCGTCCACCGGTAGTTCACCAATGGGCAGCTTGCCGCTGCGGTCAGTCGCCGGTGAATAACCGCGTCCGCGTTCAACAGTGAAGTCAATATCCAGTTTAGTCTTGGCATCGTCGACACTGAAGAGGTATAGCTCGGGGTTAACGATCTCCACTTCCGCCGGCGCCTGCAGATCTGCCGCTGTAACCACACCTTCACCGCGAACGTCCAGGTGCAAGTGGGCAGAGTCACCTTCATGAAGGATCATGCGGATCTGTTTCACCTGCAGGATCACCTGGATGACATCTTCCCGTACTCCCGGGATGTCGACAAATTCATGCGTTACATCAGAAACGCGCATGGAAGTGATCGCCGCGCCATCGAGTGAGGAGAGCAGCACACGGCGCAGGGAATTCCCGAGCGTGTCGCCAAAACCTCTCTCCAGTGGAGCGATGACGAATTTTCCGTAATTGCGGGCTTCTGCCTCGCGTTCGATCTTGGGTGTGACCATATTAATTAAAGCGCACATACTACACCCTTTCCGATACTCGTTTGTATCCAATCATCCTGTTTGCCAGCCTCAGCGTGAGTAATACTCAACGATCAACTGTTCGTTCAAGCTGCCTTCGATCTCTGAACGTTCTGGAAGCCTGAGCACACGACCGGAAAGTTTCTTGATATCCCTGTCCATCCAGACGGGGCACAATCTTTTTTCAGCCAGATCAGCAAGCTCTTTAAAGAATTCGAGCTTGAGTGAGGTTTCTTTTACCGCAACAGTGTCGCCGGGTTTTACCAGCATCGAGGGAATATCGCCACGGCGGCCGTTGAGCGTGAAGTGACCGTGATTGACAAGCTGCCTGGCCTGGGCACGGTTTTCAGCGTAACCCAAACGATAGACCACATTATCAAGGCGGGTTTCAAGCGTCCGCAGCAGGTTTAAACCCGAGAGGCCGCGTGTCCGCAGCGCGATCTGATAGTAGCGCCTGAAAGGGCGCTCCATCATGCCGTAAACACGGCGGGCGCGCTGTTTGGCGCGTAACTGCCGGGCGTAATCTGATTCACGTTCAGTACGTCCCTGGCGGGTTCGACCGTGCTGACCCGGGACAAAACCGCGTTTCTCAAACGAACACTTGGGCGAGAAACAACGGCTTCCCTTTAAGAATAATTTTTCACCTTCACGCCGGCAAAGTTTACAAACCGGACCTGTATATTTAGCCATATCTTAACCTTCTCCTTTAGATTACACGCGGCGTTTTTTCGGAGGCCGGCAACCGTTGTGGGGTACCGGGGTGATATCCGTGATCGAGCGCACTTTTAAACCCAGGGATTGGACTGCGCGGATGGCGGATTCCCTGCCGGGTCCCGGTCCTTTGATGATCATGTCCACTTCCTGGACACCCATGTTTTGCGCTGCCTTGATCGCCTGTTCAGCCGCAAGTCGGGCTGCGAAAGGTGTGCTCTTGCGGGAACCTTTGAAACCGGCCGAACCAGCGCTGCCCCAGCAAAGTGAATTCCCCTGTTGATCAGTTACGGTCACGATCGTGTTGTTGAACGACGCGAAAATATGCACCTGTGCTGATGACAAGGTTCGTTTGGCTTTGCGGGTCGTGCTTGTACGACGCGTTGAGCGAACATTTTGAGCCATAATTCCTCGTTTACCTTTTTCTAGATCCTTTAAATTTCTGCTCTCGATCCTGGCCGGGCTGCCGCGGGGGGAGAAGGCACCCCACCCAACCGGGTTCTACTGCAGATTACTTCTTTGCTGCTCCACGACGGCGTCCGCGGCCGGCAACGGTCTTCTTGGGACCCTTGGCGGTACGGGCGTTTGTGCGCGTGCGTTGTCCATGAGCCGGCAGGCTGCGGCGGTGCCGCAAACCGCGGTAACAACCAATTTCAATAAGCCTTTTGATGTTCATCTGCACTTCACGGCGCAGATCACCTTCGACTTTATAATTCTTCGAGATAAATTCGCGAAGAGCCGCAACTTCGTTTTCGGTTAAATCTTTGATCCTGGTATCAGGGTTGACCTGCGTGGATTGCAGGATCTCGCGTGATCTGGTTGGACCAATGCCAAAAATGTAGGTCAGGCCTACTTCGACCCGCTTGTTACGCGGAAGATCAATGCCTTCAATTCTCGCCATATGTTCCTCTACCCTTGTCGCTGCTTGTGCTTAGGATTTTCGCAAATGATATACAGGATACCGCTGCGTCTCACGATTTTGCATTTCGCACAACGTTTGCGAATGGATGGTGATACTTTCATAATACGTACTCCTCGCTCTCGTTCTTAATCCGAATTTTCAATTTTACTACTACTTCCACTTTCCGTCCAGAATTGACCCGTCTCCCTGCGTAGTAAGGATCAAAGGTCCATTCTCTGTTACCGCCACCGTGTGTTCAAAGTGGGCGGTCAACGAGCCATCCGCTGAAGAAACCGTCCACTGGTCAGGCAGCACCCTTGTATGAGGCGTGCCCACAAGCAGCATCGGTTCCAGCGCGATCGTCATCCCCGGCCGAAGCACCAGGCCTCTGCCGGCAGTGCCGTAGTTGGGTGCCTGAGGGCCTTCGTGCATCGCCCTGCCCACACCATGACCGGTGTACTCACGGGTGACATGAAAACCCCGGCTCTCGGCATAAGCCTGGATGGCGGCTGAAACATCACCCAGGTGATTTCCTGCCACCATTTGCGTAATCCCCGCGAACAGGGCACCTTCAGTGGCAACCACCAGACGTTTGGCTTCGTCACTCACTTCGCCAACAACTTCAGTGAAAGCCGCATCTCCAACATACCCCTCGTATACCGTTCCGCAATCCACCGAAACGATATCCCCTTCGTTCAGCTTGCGTTTGCCGGGGATACCGTGCACCATCTCGTGGTTCACACTCACATTGGTGCTGGCAGGATACGGGTAAGGACCAGGGTAGCCTTTAAAAGGGCTGTAGCATCCATACCGGTGCAGCACTTCTTCGGCTGCGGCGTTCAGGTCGGCTGTCGTCACACCAGGGCGCACCAGTGCGCGCGCGGCTGCCAGGGCTTCAGCATTGATCCTGCCGGCCTCACGCATTATGGTTATCTCCTGGGGGGTTTTTATGGTGATTTGACGATCCCAGGACATCTACGCGGCTTTCTCGATCGCTTGTAAAAGATCAGTTGTTACTTTGTCGATAGGTTGCGTCCCATCAACTTCAACCAGTAAACCGTTTTCACGGTAGTAGGTAATCAATGGAGCAGTCTGCTCCTGGTAAACCTTGATGCGGTTTTTTACAGTGGCGGGCAGATCATCATCCCGCTGGTACAGATCTGAGCCATCAAAATCACATACCCCGGTCACTGCAGGTGGATTGAACTTCGCGTGAAATACATGCCCATTCTTGCGGCAGGTCCAGCGACCACCCAGGCGTTCCACCAGGATCTCTTCTGCCACAGCAATATAAGGAACGATACTGACCGCAGCGTTGAATTCCTTTAACATCCTGGCCAGGGCTTGCGCCTGCGCGGGTGTGCGCGGGAAACCGTCCAGAAGCGCGCCTTTTTCACAATCTGGCCTGCCAAGTCTTTCACTTATCATAGCGATGGTCACATCGTCAGGTACCAGTTCGCCGCGTTTCATGAAAGTCTGCGCCAGTTTGCCCAGCTCGGTTTCGTTCTTGAAGTTCTCCCTGAACAGGTCGCCGGAGGAAACGTGCACCAGCCCATACTTTTCAGCGATGAGCTGGGCTTGCGTGCCTTTTCCGGCGCCCGGAGGTCCGAGGAGAACGATGTACTTTGCCATCTTAACCTTTGATAATGCTTTCGTCGTAACCGTGAACTTTAAGCTCGGTTTCGATGATGGTGAAGGTATCACGCACCACACCGACCACGATCAAAAGACCCGCAGCTGAGATCACAAAGGCGCTCGCCCTGGCGATGGGCAGGATCGTGCCGATTATGTAAGGCAGAACCGCTACAAAACCCAGGAAGAACGCGCCCGGGAAGGTGATGCGGCGCTGAACTTTGGTGAGGTACTTCTGTGTGGGGCCACCGCGCACAACACCGGGGATCTGCGCGCCCTGCTTTTTGAGGGTATCGCCGTAGTTCTGCTGCGTGAAAAGCACATCCGTGTAGAAGAATGTGAACGCTACAACCAGGACAAAGAAGATGACCGGGTAAAACCAGCCGGTACCGCTGAACAATGAGTAGACCCCGTACCAGAAGCCTTCGGTCTTTCCGGCGATAAAGTAACTGGCGATCAGCGCCGGGAAGGAAAGGAAGGTCTGGGCAAAGATCAGCGGGATCATACCTGCCATGTTGACCATGAGCGGCAGGTTGCTCCTTACAGGCATCGACATACGGTTGCCAATACGCCTTCCGGGGAACAGGACCGGTACATTGCGTCTTCCCTGCTGCACATAAACAATGGCAAAGATGGTAAGCGCAAGCAGCACCAGGATGATGATCAGTACCCACCAGCCGTTCTCTTTATCCGCCAGGATTCCAAGCAGGTTGGATGGAATATTGGAGATAATACCCGCAAAGATGATCAGCGAAAGTCCCTGGTTGGGGATACCGAATTCAGAGATCAGTTGACCCAGCCAGATACCAAACATGGTACCCGCAACCATACTTACCAGCAGCGTAACAGTAGGCAGCAGCGAAGCGCCGGTGAACCCGAATGGCGTGGTTAGCACGCTGCCTGTCTGGACCATGGAATTGAAGATGTTCACCTGGCCGATGGCAGAAAGGAACGCCATGGGAATGGTGAGCATTGTGGTCCATTTTTCCATCAATGAACGGCCTTCCCGGGGGTTATCTTTCAGCCTGCGGTCAAGCGCCGGGATGATGGGAACGAGCAGCTGGATGATAATTTGCGCTGTGATGTAGGGATACACTCCCATCGCCAGGATGGAAAAATTCGATATTGTACCGCCTGATAACAGGTCGAGCAGATTGAACAACGAAGCGCCAGGTCCACCCATTTCAGAAATTGAACGGATGACCTCGCGGTTGATACCGGGAACCGGGATGTTGGCTGCCAGCCTGTAGATCACCAGCAGCAGCACGGTGATCAGTAACTTTTTCCTGATGTCTTCAGACGTCCATAGATAACGCCAGGCGGATCGCTTCATTCATCACTCCTTGGAATGGCGTTCAGGCGACAATTTCAACTTTGCCGCCAGCCGCTTCTATCTTCGCTTGGGCTGACTTCGAAATCCGCTGCACCTGCACGGTGAGCGCAACTTTCACATCGCCTCGACCCAGCAGCGCGACGGGGTTGCCGGCTTTGTGGAGCAGACCATTTTCATGCAGCGTTTCCCGGGAAATAACACTGCCCGCCTCGAAACGCTCCAGCTGGTCCAGGTTGATTTCGTTGTATTCCACCCGGTTGGGAGGGGTAAACCCTTCGCCACGGATGAATGGAAGGCGGCGGAAAAACGGCAGGTTGCCGCCCTGGCGGTAGAGGTTTCCACCTGATCCCGCGCGTGCGCCAAGGCCTTTGGTACCACGGCCGGCGGTTTTACCCTGACCCGCAGAAATACCATGACCTTTACGCTTTGGGGTCTTTTTTGCCCCTTCGTTTGGCATTAGATCGTGTAATTTCATTTGACTTCCTGCTCTTCAATTTTCACAAGATGATTGACCTTCATCAGCATACCGCGGATCACCGGTGAATCAGCCTGCTCGACAGTCTGGTTCATGCGGCGGAGTCCCAGCGCGCGGATGGTGGCTTTGTGCGTTTCTGAGTAACCGATGGCGCTTTTCACTAATGTGATGCGCAGTTTCTTCACAGCATCCTTTTTCTTAGGCATTCTTCCTCCGTTCCCAGTAAGGCATCAGCTCTTTAACGGGTTTTCCGCGGCGGGCTGCCTCAGTTTCGGGGGATTTCAACTGAGCTAGGGCGTCGAAAGTGGCTTTGACCACGTTCAATACATTGGCGCTGCCAAGTGATTTGGTCAGGATGTCGTGCACACCGACTGCTTCAAGAACTGCGCGAACACCGCCAGCCGCGATAACACCTGTACCCGCTGAAGCGGGTTTGAGCAGTACCACTGCTCCAGCGGTGCGGCCATACACTTCATGCGGGATGGTCGTGCCGGTTAGCGTTACTTTGCGGATGTTTTTGTGAGCGCGCTCTGTGGCTTTGCGCATCGCATCAGGCACCGCGTTGGCTTTGCCAATACCGATGCCGATTTTGCCATTATTATCACCGACAACAACAGTGACTCTGAACTGGAAGCGGCGACCACCCTTGACCACTTTCGCGACTCTGGCGATCTCGATCACCCGTTCATCAAACTGTGTTTCCAGGGGTTGATAATCCATCATATCCATAAAATGAGCCCTCTATCTCTTCCTTTTACCCTAAAACTCAAGCCCGGCTTCACGAGCTGCGTCTGCCAGCGCTTTAACACGGCCGCTGAATCTGAAACCGCCACGGTCAAACACAACCTGCGTGATGCCCTTGTCTTTAGCGCGTTTGGCAACCAGCTCGCCCACAAGTTTCGCCTGGTCCAGTTTCTTCTTGGCGTCCGTCTTGCTGCGCAGTTCATGGTCAATGCTCGAGGCAGCAGCCAGGGTAACACCTGCCTGGTCATCGATCACCTGGGCGTAGATCTCGGCCAGGCTGCGGAAAACGCTGAGGCGGGGTCGGGATTCAGTACCGCTGATGTACTTGCGTACGCGGCGGTGCCTGTGAATTCTTGCTTCTGTGCGATTATTTTTTGCCATAGTCCCTCACCTGCTTTATGACTTCGCCTTACCGGCTTTACCGGCTTTACGGCGGATCTTCTGACCCTTGTAGCGGATACCTTTGCCCAGGTAGGGTTCAGGCGGTCTGATCTTGATGATGTCATTCGCCAGCTGGCCAATAACCTCTTTATCGGAACCGTTTATCTTCACTAAACGAGTCTTGCTGTCAATTTCGAAATTGACTCCTTTTGGAGGGTCAATTTTGAAAGGATGAGAATAACCGACAAAAAGCACCAGTTTCTCACCTTCCATTTCAACGCGGTATCCCACACCATCAACTTCAAGTTCGGTGGTGAAACCGGTCGACACACCGGTGACCATGTTGCTTAAGATGGCACGCGTAGTGCCATGCAGCGCTCTCACCGGGGCCAGGTCAGAATTACGTTTGACCAGCAGCTGGCCATCTTCTTGAGTGATGGAGATCTCGGGTGAAAACTGGCGTTTCATTTCACCCTTCGGTCCTTTTACAGCCACTTCGCTGCCATTAATATCGACCTGGACTGAATCAGGGATCCTGATTGGTAATTTACCTATACGTGACACGATATCTATCCTCCTTCATCCCAAGGGGTTACCAAACCTTGCAGAGGATTTCGCCGCCAATACCAAGCTGGCGGGCTCTCTGCCCGGTCATTACACCCTTTGGGGTGGACAGGATTGCGATACCCATCCCTGCCAGAACCCAGGGGATGTCTTGTTTTTTACTGTAGATGCGGCGGCCGGGTCGGCTGATGCGCTCTAAGCCGGTGATCACAGCGGTTTTTTCGCGGCGCTCACCAACGTACTTGATCTTCACGCGCAAGGTTTGCATACCGGCTTTATCGCCTTCAACTACTTCATATCCTTCAATGAAACCTTCCTCCTTCAAGATTCGGGCGATTTCCGCCTTAACCTTAGAGTGAGGCATGGCAACCACGGACTGGCTGCCGATGACGCCATTCCGGATACGGGTCAACATATCAGCAATTGGATCGTTTACACTCATGTTTCTTCCTCCGAATTGGCATTACCAGGATGACTTGGTCACGCCGGGGATCTCACCTTCGAGAGCCAGCTCTCTGAAGCAAATGCGGCATAAACCGAAGCGCCGCAGGTAACCGCGCGGTCTACCGCAGCGTTTACAGCGGTTGCGCACCTGATTGGGATGTTCCCGTCTTAATTCACGATATTCCATGCATTTCTTAGCCATACTATTCCTTCCTGAAAGGCATGCCAAGCATTTGCAGCAGTGCTGCGGCCTGATCATCAGATGGTGCGGTAGTTACAATGGTAATTTCCATACCACGAACTTTATCGACTTTGTCATACTCGATCTCAGGGAAAATGATCTGTTCCCGCAAACCCAGCGTGTAATTTCCTCTACCGTCAAAAGATTCAGACGGAACACCGCGGAAATCGCGCACACGGGGGAGAACGATGTTCATTAACCGGTCGAGGAAAGCCCACATCTTATCTCCGCGCAGTGTGACGGCAGTACCGATCGCGCGTCCTTCGCGAAGTTTGAAGTTGGCGATGCTTTTGCGGGCTTTGGTGATCACCGGCTTTTGACCCGTGATTGCTCCAAGATCCTGCACAGCGGCATCGAGGGCTTTGGGATTATCCATGGCCTCGCCCATACCGATGTTGATGACCACCTTCTTGATCCTCGGTATCTGCATCACATTGGACAGACCGAGTGATTTCATCAAGGCCGGTGAGACTTCTTTTAGATAACGTTCTTTCATTACATTCATTAGAACCCTCTCCCAAACGGCTTATTCATCGATCAATGCGCCGCATTCCTTGCATTGACGCTTTGTCTTATCGCCTTCACGGACCAATGCGACGCGTGTGGCTTTGTTGCATTTCTTGCACACGATCGCCACGTTGGAAATGCTGAGCGGTGCTTCAAAGCGCACAATACCCGGATTGACTGTGCGACCCTGCGATTGAACCTGTCGCTGGTGCTTGGTGCGTGTGTTCACACCTTGCACGACCACGCGGTTCTCATCAGGGAGCACTTTAATCACTTCACCGCGCTTCCCTTTGTCGTCGATGGTGCCGCTGATTACTTCGACCTGATCACCTTTACGAATTTTTACTTTCATCTAATCGCTCCTATCTCTCTGTTAAAGTACTTCAGGTGCCAGAGAGACGATCTTCATGTAGCCCCGTTCGCGAAGTTCACGCGCCACAGGACCGAAGATGCGTGTACCCTTCGGATTCTGACCATCAACATCCAGGATCACCGCGGCGTTGTCATCAAAACGGATCGAGGAACCGTCTTCGCGGCGCCATTCCTTTGAGGTGCGGACAATAACCGCCTTGACGATTTCGCTCTTCTTCACCGAACCCTGGGGGGCGGCGGATTTGACGGTTGCGATAACGATATCACCGACACCGCCATATTTACGTCTTGAACCGCCAACCACCTGGATGACCAGAAGTTCACGGGCACCAGTGTTGTCGGCTACCTTAATACGAGATTCCTGCTGGATCATTCAACCGCCTCCTCAGCCACATCAAGCGTCTTGCCTTCGCGCTTAATGACCGACTGAACCATCCAGGTTTTCTCCTTGGAAATTGGAGAGCACTCCACGACCATCACCTTATCACCGATGGCGCAGCCCAGTTCATCGTGGGCTTTAATTTTCTGGCGGGCGTGAACAACCTTGTGATAAAGAGGGTGTTTGTAGGTACGGGCAACTTCCACAACCACGGTCTTCATCATCTTGTTGCTTGTTACGATCCCGGTCAATCGACGTCGTTGATTCATTTTGCACCTTCCAGTTTCTTGCCTTGCTCGCGTTCGCGTAAAATCGTCTCGTACAATGCTATCTGACGCCGGGTGGCTTTCAACCGGCTGGTGTCAGTCAACTGACCTGTCACCAGCTGAAACCGGAAGTTCATCAACTCGTTACGAGTATCGGCGAGTTTGGTTTTTATTTCTTCTGTGGACAGCAAGCGGAGCTCTGAGGTTTTCATAGACCCTCCCCGGCTTCCTGGCCGCGGGCCAGAATTTTCGTTTTGATCGAGAATTTATAACCAGCCTGGTTCAAAGCGTGGATCGCTTCTTCACGATCCAGACCGCTGATCTCAAACATGATCCTGCCAGGTTTTACAACCGCGACATAGTACTCCACATTGCCTTTGCCTTTACCCATACGGGTTTCGGGCGGGCGGTGTGTGTAGGGTTTATCAGGGAAAATCCGGATCCACACCTTGCCATGGCGTTTCATTGAATGCACGATGGTACGGCGGGCGGCCTCGATCTGCCGGGCGGTCACCCAACCAGGTTCAAGTGCCTGGAGCGCGTACTCGCCGACGATCATATCAGCACCACGCTGCGCTTTACCGGTCATACGACCGCGCATCACTTTGCGCCATTTAACACGTTTTGGCATCAACATAGCTGCTA
>DAOQYB010000002.1:0-310579 GCA_035342915.1 Anaerolineaceae bacterium | reverse complement strand
GGCGGCTGCTCTGCCGATTGAGCTATGTCGGCGCATCGATTGTTAAATAGCAAAAGAGCGTGCTAGATTATACCAAAGCCTATTGGCTAAGACAAGGTTTTAAAAATTCGCCTCTCGGCGAACAGGGCATTTATATCAAATCCCCCCGACTCCGTCAAGGAGCAAGTGTTCTATTAAGCGAATTCCCTCTGTTTCAATTATTGCCGGTTGGCTCGCGCGCCTGTTCTGCCCATCATGGCGCATTTTGAGAGGGAAAGATGAGGTTTATGCTTACTCTTCGATCGTCATGCAGAAGAAATCCGCAGTACGCATCACAAAAAGCAGGGCGCGCCAGGGCTGCGGGAAGAACATCCTTCCCATATCAGCGGAAATGCTGAGCGGCGAACGCAGCTGGTAATCCCGTCCGCGCCAGGTCAGCGTTGCCCCACCCGTTGCCAGCACATTGCGGTACCAATCCACATGATCGCCATAGGTCAGCGCAAAGGCAAAGCCGCCTGTTGTTGGCGCCGCCAGGATGGGAATGGAGTACCGCTTCCCGCTGCGGCGTCCGGTGTGATGCAAGACCCCGATGGGGCTGCCTTTGCGGCCGGCGATCAGCATCATCAGCCGGTTGGTGAACTTTTTATTGATGTACCTTACCTTGTTCGGGATCTTCATAACGTAGTCAGCTCATTCTTCCCGTCTTTTTCAGAACAGATAACGCATGAACCGTGACAAATTCGTTCATATTACCCTTGCCCGTGCCGCCCCAACCCACAAACGAGATCCCTGATCTCCCTATCGTCCGCGCCCGAACGAATCTCTTATCTCCTCTTGCAGTGAGATCATCTCTGTACCTATAGAATCTTCTACGAGGTACTCCCGACCGAACAAGTACCCTGCAGAAGGTTCAGCAGATCGCGACAGGCAGCTCAGGATCACTTTCGTTTTTCGCCATGGCAATGATCTACATTCGCATGTGTTCAACAAAGTGGTCCAGCAGTTCACGCGTGATCATGTTCTCCGACGTGGAACGCTGGGCGCATTTGTACCTGGCGCACACCTGGCCGTGCATCACCGATTCCTCAAGGTCCCTGCCATCCAGCACCCGGCTCACCAGGAACCCGCAGGCGAAAGCGTCTCCCGCCCCGCTGGTATCCACCACTGGGAGATCCAGTTCGAGCCCCGGGTAGGTTTTGATACCCGTGGAATCACCCAATGCCACGCCCCTGGCACCCATCGTCGCCAGAATGGTCAACCCGGGATTGAGATCCAGGTAGGCGTGAATATGAGAAGCGGGGTGCGGATGGTTAACCGCCGAGAAGAAAAGGTAATCCGCCGCCCGTACAAAATCCAGCCGGTATGGGTCAGCGGGGTCCATTACATCCTGCAGGTCGCAGGCAACCGTAACGCCAAGCTCCCGCGTCGGCTGCAGCAGCTGACGCGCCCAATTGGGGATGTTGAAATGCGCCAGCCGGACCCCGCGCAGCACCTCAAGGCAGGTTTCCAATGGCGGTTCAAGCTCCATGTGGCTCTTGCCATCATAAAAATTGCGGCGTGAGCCATCAGAAAGCACCAGGTTGATGCTGCGGCTGGTACCCTGAGGATCCATGAAGAGCGCACCGGTGTTGATCCCCTCCCGTTCCAGTGTGCGCCGGATGTGGTCGCCCATCGGGTCCGCGCCGATATAACCAATAAAAGCCGTCGGAATACCCAGCCTGGTATAACCCATACCGGCGTATCCCCCCGCCTGCCCGATGGTATCGAGGTTGCAGGTGTAATTGGATTCGTGGATGAGGTCGATGACATCACCCTGCAGAAAGACATTGGTATCTATGCCAATGTTCCCGATCACCACTACCGCTGCCTGCTGATCAGCGCTCATTTGACCTCATCTCCCGGTCAATCGCGGATCTCACCACCGTGAAAGACCAATGTGTAGATCACCGCACGCCGGTATTGGATCTCCTCCCGGCCTTCGAACCGGTAAAGATCTCCGCTTGAACTGCACTGATAGCGGAAATCACCGCTGATAAACTCCGCGGGTCCGCGGAAAGGCGCCTCAAGCGGGGTGAGCAGCAGCGCGGTTTTGAGAAATTGACTGAAACCGGGTGGTATTTCGGGTGTCAGCATGTTGCCGTAATAGTTCATCCCCCAAGTATTGATACCGTCATGCCACACAGCTTCTTCGCCGATGAAATGAAATCCGCCGAGATATGTGTCAATATAGAGGTATGGATCCTGCCGGTAAACAAGGTCGTGTGAACCCGGCCGCGAGGAAGCGTTTGGGGGCATGCCGGACGCGTAAGTGTTCTTCTTGGCCTGCAACAGGAACTCTACAAAATCAGGGGGTGACATGAATTCTCCTATCAGTGAATGTCCTAGTACATTGTAAGGATTTTCAACTCTTAATGCAATACATATGGGAATTATGTTCTATAATTCAGGTTTCATGCTACAATTAGCTCATGGACCTGTTTGATCACGCGCTCAACGAGAACCTTGAACACGAAGCCCCCCTGGCAGCGAGGCTGCGTCCGCGTACGCTGGACGAATTCATAGGCCAGGAGCACATCATCGGAGAAGGCAAACTGCTGCGGCGCGCCATCATCGCGGACAGGCTCTTTTCATCCATCATCTTCACCGGCCCTCCCGGAACCGGCAAAACCACCCTGGCTCGCCTGATCGCACAGCACACACAGGCGCATTTCGAGAATATCTCGGCGGTGCTGGCCGGCGTGGCAGACCTGCGCAGGGTGATCAGCGAAGCCACTGACAGGCGCCGGCTCTACCACCGCCGCACCATTCTTTTCGTGGACGAAGTTCACCGCTGGAATAAAGCCCAGCAGGACGCGCTGCTGCCGCACGTGGAGACCGGGATGATCACGCTCATCGGCGCCACCACCGAAAACCCGTTTTTTGATGTCATTCCCGCCCTCGTTTCGCGCTCACGCATTTTCCGCCTTGAACCGCTAAAGGAGGAACAGCTGGCGGTCATTTTCAAGCGCGCCCTGGAAGATGAAGAATACGGTTACGGAAAACGCCGTGTTTTCTTCGATGTTAAAGCCAGGGAGCACCTGCTGCACCTCGCCGGCGGAGACGCGCGCAACCTGTTGAACGCCATCGAGCTGGCGGTCGAGACCACACCAGCGGATAGCGACGGAGAGATCCACATCACGCTGGATGTAGCCCAGGAATCCATACAGAAACGCGCGCTGCTGTATGACCGCATGGGCGACGAGCATTATGACACGATCTCAGCCTTCATTAAATCGGTGCGCGGTTCAGATCCTGATGCCGCGCTGTATTGGCTGGCGAAAATGATCCTGGCCGGCGAAGACCCGCGCTTCATCTTAAGGCGGTTGATCGTTCTGAGCGGGGAGGACATCGGCCTGGCTGACCCGCAGGGCATCCAGGTGGCGGCTGCAGCGGCCTACGCATACGAATATATCGGCATGCCCGAAGGTATTTACCCGATCGTCGAAGCCACGTTGTACCTGGCTACCGCTCCCAAGTCAAATTCGGCGGGCGCCTACTTCGCGGCGCGCGAATCGATCGAGCAGAACGGCGCCGGACCGGTACCCGTACACCTGATGGACTCCAACCGCGACGCCAGGGGGTTCGGCCACGGACAGGGTTACCAGTACCCTCATTTATTCCCGGGGCACTTTACCCCGCAGCAGTACCTCCCCGATAACCTTTTGGGGAAGCATTTCTACGAACCTTCCGACCAGGGATACGAAGAACAGGCGGCTGAACGGGTGGCGATGTGGCGTAAAGCCCAGGCGCAGGCATTGGGGTTGGAAGCAGCGCCTGAAAATACAAAATGACGATAATTTACATGGTCCGGCATGGTAAAACAGACGATACGGGAAAAAGGATTACTGGTTATCGCCCGGGTATCCATTTAAATGACGAAGGTATTCATCACGCATCACTTGCATCAGGGTATCTAAAGGCTTCTCCCATACGTTCGGTATATGCAAGTCCATTAGAACGAACCATGGAAACAGCATCGATCATCGCGGCAAATCATAACCTGCCAGTTCATTCAGTTGATTTTCTTAAAGAGCTCGATTTTGGAGTTTACCAGGGCAAGGGTGAAGAATTAGTTATAGACCCACTATGGCAATCCTTCCAAAGAGACCCTGCATCTGTCACTTTTCCAAAAGGGGAATCTGTTCAACAGGCGCAATCCCGAATCGTGGAAGGTATTGTTTCACTGAATCAAATACACACAGACGATGATGAGATTGTCTGTGTTTCGCATTGCGAAGTTATTCGACTTGCTTTGGCCTACGCCATGGACATTCCGATAAAAAATTACATGGAATTAACAATAGACACTGGAAGTATTTCAAAGGTTGTGTGGAACGCTAAACAACAGACAGCAGTATTTATTAACGTAAAGTACGAATCCTAAATCACTCACAATTCTTGAAGTAAATAAGGAATGGCGGCTTTTACCGCGATCGCCCGGTGGCTGTAACGATTCTTCTCATCAAGGTCCAATTCCGCCAAGGTCTTGCCTGCCGCGGGAATCCAGAACAAACGGTCGTAACCAAAACCATGATCCCCGCGCTCTTCGTCGATGATCTCGCCTGACACAGAACCATAAAAGATCTCCGGTTCCGTTCCGGGTACCGCGACCGCGACGGCGCATTGGAATCGCGCCAGCCACGGGCGGGGTTTCTCGAACAATGTGTCTAACAACAGCCTGCGCCTGTCAGTATCCGTGGCGCCTGGTTGGGGAGAGAAGCGCGCTGAGTGTATGCCCGGCGCGCCGCCGAGCACCTCAACCTCAAGGCCGGTATCATCTGCCAGAACAGGCAGCCCGGTCGCGGATTGGTAGGCAAGCGCCTTAAGCAGCGCGTTCTCTGCATAAGTGGAACCGGTTTCTGCGACCTGCAAGGCAGGAACAACTTCGTTCGTGGTCGCCAATTGAATTGGCAGATCCGCCAGCAGCGATCGAAGTTCACGCAGTTTACCGTTATTGGTTGTCGCCAGCAGTAACCGCAAGGGTATATTTTTAGTAATATTTATCATAATTATGATAATAAATTGACTTCGGAAGGTCAAAGTGCTATAATCTTGGTTGTTAAGATTATATCCCGATAAATACTTGTGTGCCGTGTCCAATCAACGCTACCCATTACTAATTAACGTTGGATTCTTTAACAACCTGCCGATCGGGAGTTATCGTGATATTCACTTTGATAACCCCCAACTGCACTTGCCGCCCGACCTGGATGTCAATGATTTTTCAGGGCACGTTCACATCTCCAGAACCCCTCAGGGATTATTATTTGAAGGAGCATTTAAAGCATTTGCCCGGGTGGAGTGTGTGCGCTGCCTTGAACCTTATGATCAGCTGTTGGAAATCGATTTTAACGAAGTTTACGCCTACAAATCACATACCTTTACCGAATCCAATCTTTATGTTCCCGAAGACGGGAACGTAGATCTCTCTCCGGTTATCAGGGAATACCTGATGCTGGAAAACCCCATCAAACCACTTTGCAGACCGGATTGCCAGGGTTTATGCATTGTGTGCGGTGAGAATTTGAATACTTCAACCTGTGAACACCAGGCCAGGATTAAGATCGAGTAAACCATTTCTGTAAGCGCAAGGGGCAAGAATTTCGAACAAAAGGAGACTCTCAGGTGGCGAATCCCGGAAGACGATCCAAGAGCGCAGAAGTATTAAATCTATTGTTGGAGAAAGCAGACGTACAGGGGTACCTTACAACCGAAGACTTGATGGAGTTCTACCCGGATGTGACCAAGGACGCGGAGAGGATCGAAGCCGTCCTGGTAGCGCTGCGGCGCAGGGGCGTTGAAATACTGGACGGTGAAAATGACAGCGACATCACTGACCAGGAGGTCTTCGCGCCGGTAACCGATATGGATTTCTCCTCAAACCTTGAGAACATTTCATCAGACGACACCATAGGGCTCTATCTTAAGGAAATGTCTCGTGTCCCGCTGTTGAAGGTTGATGAAGAGATGGATATCGCACGCCGCATAGAAGACGGCCGCTCAAGCAAACGTGAGCTGGAACGCTCCAACGGCGGCTGCCCGGCGCAGCAGAAGCATCGGCTGCAACAGCAGGTCGAAGACGGCCTGCTGGCCCGAGAACACCTGATCAAAGCCAATACCAGGCTGGTGGTGAGCGTCGCCAAGAAGTACATCGGCCGGGGTGTTCCTTTCCTTGACCTGATCCAGGAGGGCAACCTCGGACTGATGAAAGCGGTGGAAAAATTCGATTACCACCGCGGATTCCGCTTCTCCACTTACGCCACCTGGTGGATCCGCCAGACCATCACCCGCTCCATCGCCGACCAGGGGCGCACCATCCGGGTGCCGGTGCACATGGTGGATCGCATCCGGCAGCTATACAAGCTCACACATGAGATGGAGCAGCAGTTGGGGCGCCTGCCGACCAACGATGAACTGGCCGAAAGGATGGACACTACCACCTCAAAGGTCGAATGGATGCTGCGCGTCAGCTGGCTGCCGCTTTCATTAGAAAGCCCCATTAACGACGATGAAGAGGATTCTGAACTGGGGCAGTTCGTAGAAGACCAGATGACGCCGACCCCCATCCAGAGCGCCTATTCCAAGCTGCTGCGTGAAAAGATCGAAGAAGTACTCGATACCCTTCCTCCTCGTGAAGCGCGCATCCTGCGCCTGCGCTTCGGCCTGGAAAATGGACACAATTACACGCTTGAAGAAGTGGGAGAGAAGTTCGGGCTCACGCGTGAACGCATCAGGCAAATTGAAAGCAAAGCGCTGCGCCGTCTGCGCCATCCGCGGCGCTCCCGGCAATTGAGAGAGTATCTATAATCAAAAACGGCCATCCACTAGCAGGATGGCCGTAAATTTTACAAAAGCCTTACTGATCTATGCGCTGCTGCGAATCAGTCTCCTGCTCCCAGCGCAGTACCGCCTCATGGATCAGCGTGCGCACCTGCGGATACGGGACATCCTCAATCCCCGGGTACTTCTCGGCTCCGACAAACACATCCACGCCGTGATCCGGGTTTTCCTCCAGCTTGATGCCCTTATCCGCCAGTTCGGTGGTGGAAAGGATGTCCTGCAGGATGGCGTTGATCTGCTGGGTGATCGAGAATTCTGCCGCCGGCGAGGGAATAAAACCCGCCTCCTCTTCTTCAGGTTCCAGTGATTGCTGCAGCACGCTCACCACATCGGCGTCCTCATCCCCAGTGGTCGCAAAGGGCGCCACCGCGGCAGCAGCGGGAATAACAAAATCCTGCTCGTAGCTCATTTTGTCAGATTCAAGGGTTGGCGCAGCAGCAACCGGTTGGAAGCGTTCCTCAATTACCGGGGCTGCCAGTACAGGCGGTTCTACTGCCTGTTCAGCCGCCGTCCAGTCATTTAACAGGCTGCTCAGCCGCTTTACCTTGGCTTGCTGCTCAACACTGAGCGCGCTAAAACCCTTATAAAAACCCCCATCCATTTCAGTGAGGACCTTCTTTGCAGCCGGCGAGTACCATAATCTGGCCACCTCGCCGTAACCCTCCTTTTGTATCTCGCGGGGAGGCTGGTTCTTTTGCCTGCTTTCTTTGCCTGAAAACAAACTGGAAAGCAAAAGCCCGATGAATAACCCTATGAGGGCCGCCAAAAGAAGTAGAAGCGTGGATACTTGTGCACTCATTAGATCACCTCAGAATAAGACCTTATGAAATGAAAAAACCAATGACGTAAACATTATCCGATTAATATGAAAATAATGCAATAACCCAACAAATTTGTTTATCCTTTGATCATGGGCGGTTGACAGGTCGGACAGAAATGGGTGCCGCGCTGACTGACAACAATCCGCTCGATCTTCGTGCCGCAATCCGGGCAATTCTCTCCGGTGCGCTGATAGACACGGAAGTAGTTTTGAAAATCACCTCCCCGGTAAACCCAGTCAATGCTGGCTCCGTTACGGCGTATGCCTTCTTCCAGAACCTCGCGGATCGCGCTAAGTAAACCCTCTGCCCGCCCGGGCTCAAGTGATGACGCCCTCTCCAACGGGTGGATGCGGGCCAGGTGCAGGGCTTCATCGGTGTATATATTACCCATCCCTGCCAGGAACTTCTGATCCATAAGGACGGTTTTTACCGCGCGTTTCTGCTGAAGCAAAGATCGGCTGAACACTTCAGGCGTCAGAGCTGTTGAAAGGGGTTCTGGTCCCAGGCAACCCAGGATTGAATCCGGATCTTCCACCAGCCATACCCGGCCGAATTTCCGCGTGTCATTGAAGACCATGCGCGCGCCATCTTTGAAATTGAAGATGACCCTGTCGTGCGCCTGAAGCGGTACCCCGGAGCGCGGTTCCACACGGATATCGCCGCTCATGCGCAGGTGGATCAGCAGCCAATCCCCATCAAGCTGAAAGACCAGGAACTTTGCCCTGCGCTTCACCGCCGCGATGGTCTGCCCGCTGAGACGCTCACAAAAGGTCGGGGCATCCGGCTCAGCAACGGAACGCTGCCAGTTCACCTGAACGTCAGCAACCGTCCGGCCGATTACCCCCGGCCGTTTGTTCAAGCCGGGGGATGGAGAAAACGCCAGGTTAGGCGCATTGCGCAGTGACCTGGCGATGGTTTCAACTTCAGGTAATTCGGGCATGGCCTGTGGCAGGGTTACTATTCGTTGAACAATTCTCCCACGCTGCGGCCTTCGTTGGCGCGCAGGATCACCTCTCCAAGGAGAGGCGCGATGGAGAGGACGGTCATACGCTTGCCAAATTTCTTCATTTTTGCCACTGGAATGGGAATTGTATCCGTGGTGATGAACTCGGTCACAGGAAGCGCGGCGAGGTTTTCAGCAGCGTTGGAAGAGAAGACAGGATGCACGAAGACCATGTATACATCCCTGGCGCCGCATTCTTTGGCGAGCCTCACCGCCTGGATCATCGAACCGCCGGTATCCACCTCATCATCGACAATGACCACATCCCGGTCGCGCACATCACCGATCATGGTGAGCGCCTGGGCTTTGGAATCGTTGCTGATGCGGCGTTTTTCGATAAAAGCCAGCGGTACATCCATGGAAACAGCAAAATTGCGCGCTTTCTTGGCAAACCCAAGGTCCGCGGTCACCACCACCGGCCGATTCATTTTCGGCTTTTTCGCCTTGAGATAATCGATCAGAATGTAGAAAGCCGTGAGAACATCACCCGGGATCGAGAAGAAACCCTGGATCTGACCGGCGTGCAGATCAAGGAACATGTAACGATCAGCACCTGCCACCTCGATCATATCCGCCACCAGGCGCGCGGTTATGGGAATACGCGGCTGGTCTTTCTTATCCGAACGCGCGTAACAAAGGTAGGGGACCACAGCGGTCACGCGGGCGGCGGAATCCAGCCGCAGGGTCTGGATGAGGATCAATAACTCCATCAGGTTGCGGTGCACAGGCGCCGAGGTGGTCTGGATGGCGTAACAATCCTGGCCGCGGACGCTCGAATGCAGCTGGACAAAAAGGTTCTCATTGGGAAATTGCACGATCTCACGGTCGCAAAGTTCCAATCCCATGTGGGTGGCGATGCGGCCGGCAAGCTCAGGGCACGATGTACCGGTGTAAAGCTTGATATCTCCATATTTCATGCGTTCATGACGGGCAGAATACAGTACAGGCATACATCCTCACTTTTCTTTCAAGTTCACCCATTCATTGCTCAAGACGGACATGACGATCAGGTCAAGGTAACGGCCATTCTTAAAGACAGCCTGCCGTAAAACACCCTCGCGCACAAATCCGGCGGTTTCGTACGCTTTAACAGCGCGCGGGTTGTTTTCGTAAACATGCAGGTAGATGCGGTTCAGGTTGAGGTTTTCAAATCCGTGTTTCAACATCAACCTGGTGGCTTTTTTTCCCCAACCCTGGTTCCAGTAAGCCTTTTCGCCAATGAAGATGCCAAATTCGGCGCTGCGGCCGATCGAGTCCACATTGTGAAGACCAACGTTACCCACAGGCATCCATTCCTCACCCGACTGAACTTCGATGGCAAGTACCTGCCCTTCAGCGGGTGGAACCTGCAGCTGCTTTTCAAACCAATTTTCCTCCATCGCCGTGGAAAGAGGAGATGAGATCAAAAGGAATTGGGTCACATCCGGATCGTTCAACCAGCGCACAAACCGCGGAATGTCGCTTCGCTCGATCGCCCGCAGGCGGATTCCATCTCCAAGTATCATTGCGCTTCCATTCTCATTCTTTACGGGTTCAAACGCGTAGGTCCCCTGAAGATATACACCGCTTCACGGATGTTGGGAAGGTTCAGCATCACCATCAGCAGGCGCGAAAGCCCCAATCCAAAGCCGCCGTGCGGCGGGCAGCCAAAGCGGAAGAAGTCGATGTAGTACTGGATGGGTTCAATGTGCAGCCCTTTTTCGAGAGCCTGCTTCGCCAGCACATCCGGGCGGTGCTCGCGCTGGGCGCCCGTGGTGATCTCAAGCCCGTTGGCGATGAGGTCAAAGCTGCGCGTGAGGGTCTCGTTGCCCTCCAGGCGCATGTGGTAGAAAGGACGCACGCCGATCGGCCAGTCCGTCAGGAACACGAAATCGTGGTCATATTTTTCTTTTACATAGCTGGCGATCTCGCGTTCACCGCCGGGGTCAATATCCCCCTTCTTATCCGCCGGGATGACATAACCGCGTGATTTCAGAATATCCACTGCTTCGCGCATGGGGATGCGCGGGAACGGCACCCGGGGTATCACCAGGTCGACATCAAAAGTCTCTTTGATCACCTCGCCATGAAGTTCTTTAACCCTCGAGTAGACATACTGCAGCCAGTTTTCCTCGAACGCCATCACATCTTCATGTGAATCGATCCAGGAGATTTCCAGGTCCACGCCAGTGAATTCCGTCATGTGGCGGGCAGTGAAGGAAGGATCAGCCCTGAACACCGGGCCGATCTCAAAGATGCGCTCAAACCCGGCGGCCATGGCCATCTGCTTGTAAAACTGGGGGGATTGCGCCAGGTATGCCTTGCGGTCGAAATAATCTAGCGAGAAGAGTTCCGCGCCGCTCTCGCTGGGCGTACCCATCAGCTTGGGTGAATGGATTTCGATGAAATCATGTTTCATCCAGTATTCGCGCATTGCCATTTCCATGGTGGTTTGCACCTGGAAGAGCAGATTATTGTACTGGCGCCGCAGGTCCATGTAACGCCAATCCAGGCGGTAATCCAGCGCGGGCAGGGTTTCAGCGAACGGGTCGAAGGGCAGCGGACTCTCCGCCTGGTTTTCCACCGCCAGCGACTCCAGCTGCACCTCGAGTTGATTCAGTTTGACCACCGGGTTATCGATGACTTTACCGGTGATGGTGAGCGCGGTTTCAGCACCCAAAGCGGCGATTTTCTCCGCCAGAACTTCATCGTTGGGTTTCCAATGCGCCACCTGTACCAGACCGGTGGGGTCGCGCAGAATGAGGAACTGGATCTTTTTCTGATCCCTCAAGGTCTGCAGCCAGCCTTGCAGTTTTACTGTCTGATCAATCTTCCCCCGCAGGTCTTTAATAAATGTCCGTTCCATGTGTCCTCACAAGCCGTTAGTTTTGTAAAATCTAATTATAAGAGCCATTTATTAATGAATCAATCGCAGCACCGGGTGAAACCTTGCGCTCAAACACCAGTTGAAGCACTTTTTCAAAACTTTGTGCTGATACTGACCGCTGCCAGCGCCTCATTAACTCTGCCTGCAACAGGTGGGTGACTTCTGTTCGCAGCCTTTCTCGGTCGCGCTGCTGCCACAACCCGGTTTCTTTTAGATGATCACGATGCCTGAGAACAGCGGTAATGACCTCGTCGATGCCGGTGTGCTGGGTGGCGACCGCCTTAATGATCGGTGGGGTCCAACCGGGAGCTTTTTCTTCAACCTCTGATAGCGTCATCTTGTGCGCGCTGTCGTGGTTCAAACGCAGGTTATATCCCAGGTCAAGGTTGGCGCGCAGTGCGCGCTCGGTATTTTCAGCCCCGGGCAGGTCTGCTTTGTTGATGACGAGGATATCCGCGATCTCAAGGATGCCAGCCTTGATCGCCTGTATGTCATCTCCCAATCCCGGCGATTCCACCACGAGGGTCGTGTGCGCCAGGCGGGCGATATCCACTTCGCTCTGCCCTGCTCCCACAGTTTCGATTAAGATGAAATCGAATCCCGCGGCATCCAGCACCTGCACCACACCGGCGGTCGTGCGCGCCAATCCGCCGAGCTCACCGCGAGAAGCCATGGACCGTATAAAAACCCCGGCGTCACCCGCCAGTTCACGCATGCGCACGCGGTCGCCCAGGATGGCGCCGCCGGTGAAGGGGCTGGACGGGTCAACCGCCACGATCGCGACTGTTTGCTGCTGCACGGCGCGGATATTCCTGGCCAGGCAGCTGACAAGCGAGGATTTGCCCGTCCCCGGCGCCCCGGTGACGCCCACCAGGTGCGCCTGACCGGAGCGTACAAATAAGCGGTCCAGGGCCTGGTCACCTTCTACCGTCTGGTTTTCGACCTCGGTCAACAAACGGGCAAGCGCGAGCCGGTTATCGGAGGTAACCGCGTCCAGATCGATCATCTGCAACCCCACAACTCACACGGAGGGAAAAGTGTCGAGAATATCCTGAACGACCTTTGTGGTGGGTGTTCCGGGACCGTAAATGGCGCTGACGCCGGCTTTTGTGAGCACAGGGATGTCTTCTTCAGGGATGATGCCGCCGACAAATACCCTGACATCATTTTGACCGTTTGCCCGCACCAGTTCGATCACCTTTGGAACCAGAACCAGGTGCGCCCCTGAAAGGATGGAGAGACCAATGATGTTCACATCTTCCTGCAGGGCGGCTTCGGCGATCATTTCAGGTGATTGCCGTAAGCCGGTGTAGATCACCTCCATACCGGCATCCCTGAGCGCGCGCGCCACCACCTTCGCCCCCCTGTCATGTCCATCCAGCCCGGGTTTGGCGATCAAGACACGTATCTTCTTATCTGTCATAGACCTCTCCTTGATGATTGCTCGTGAGATTGTTCCACCTCTAATTCTACATTCAACAGCAAAAAATAGTAGTCTCATTTGCCGTTGTTCGGTCAGTCATTCATCATGATTTGGATATTGGTAAAAGGCTATTGGAATGGGTATAATCGTAATGAAGACGGAGGGAATATGACAGAAGAATTCAACACCAAAGTAGAAAACCCCTTAGAAGCACCAAAACCGAAAAAGGCGCTCAGCCTGTACGCGATCCTCAGTTTTATCGCCGGAGTCGGCACCTACGTGTGGTTCTTCGCGATGATCGGCGCCAAGCCTGTGCTGACCTTTTTGCTGACGCCGTTATTCGCCTTGATGGCTGTGCTCACGGGGCATAAAGCGCGCTACGACATCCGGAAAAGCCTGGCGGACATGAAAGGGAAGACGCTCGCCAATATCGGCCTGATTCTCGGTTACCTGATCATTCTGGTCGGGATTTTTATCATCGTGCTCGCGGTGATGGGAGTGCTCTCCATCGCCGGTCTGTTTGGCGCGTGATGCTAAAATACCCGAGCCTGTTATTATATAGGAGGGTTTTAAAATGACCTTACCACCCAGACTTGATTTGCCTGTTCAGCCGGCAGCCGTTCCACCGTCTTTGAATCCCAAAGACAGCTCCCTGGCGCTTGCCAGCCTGATCACGGGCATCCTCGGTTGGACGATCCTTCCGCTTTTAGGTTCAGTCGCGGCCATCGTTACCGGTCACCTCGGAAAGAAAGAGGTCAGAGAAAGCCACGGCGCATTGGCTGGAGAAGGGATGGCCACCGCCGGTTTGATACTGGGCTACATCCAGATCGGTTTTTTTGTTCTGGGACTGATCGCGGCCATCGTACTGCTACTGGTCCTTCCGAAAAGCACCTGGGGTGTTTAACCAACATACCCTTACTCATAACCTCAGGCTGTAAATTCCACCGGGTTCGTGCAACCCCGCGCATGAAGTTCCGTATATATTGTTGATGAAACAATAAAAATAGGAGATAAGAAATGACCACACCCACCAATTATGAACAAGGAGTTCCCGCCTACCCGGTTACAAAGCGTGACAGCAGCCTGGCGATCATCAGCCTGGTTTCGGGAATTATCGGATGGACAATCATCCCGTTTATCGGCTCGATCGTCGCTGTAATCACCGGGCACCTCGCCAAGAAAGAGATCCGCGACAGCGGCAACACGATGAGCGGTGATGGAATGGCGCTCGCTGGTTTGATTCTGGGATATACCATGATCGGTATCACACTGCTGATCCTGTTGATCATCCTGGTAGCGGTTCTCGCCTTCATGCCGGTTGTCAAATCTGAATTTGGCCTGTAATATCAATTAACGAACCTGATCTGAACACGGTCAAATAATCGTCTCCCGCGTCTTCTGCGCGGGAGGTTTTTATTAACCTGTCTCGTGACTTTGTATAAGGCTGGCTTCGCCCGCATTCACGCGATTTGGATTATGGTAAACTTATCGCGCAATAATAAAAACCACACCGAGGAACAACCCATGCCCGCGATTTACCCGTTTACCGCTGTTGTTGGCCAGGAAAGAATGCGCCGCGCTCTTGTACTCAACGCGGTTGACCCCCGAATCGGCGGGGTGCTGATCCGCGGCGAAAGAGGGACTGCCAAATCCACCGCTGCCCGGGCACTTGCCGCGCTGCTGCCAAGTGTAAAAGTAGTCGCGGAATGCCGGTTTGGCTGTGATCCCGAAAAACCCGCCACCTGGTGCACTGAATGCCGCGAACGCGCCGAGAGAAGTGAAAAACTCGAAGCTATCACCCGCAACACACCGTTCGTCAACCTGCCAGTTTCAGCAACTGAAGACCGCGTGGTTGGTACACTGGATATTGAAAAAGCCATCCAGAAGGGCGTGCGCAGTTTTGAGCCCGGGGTGCTGGCCGCAGCCAACCGCGGGCTGCTTTACATTGACGAAGTCAACCTGCTGGACGATCACGTGGTGGATGTGCTCTTAGACGCAGCCGCGATGGGCGTGAACATCGTTGAGCGCGAAGGCATTTCCTTCACCCACCCTGCCCGCTTCATCCTGGTGGGAACGATGAATCCTGAAGAAGGCGACCTGCGGCCTCAGCTGCTTGACCGTTTTGCGCTTTCAGTTGAGATTCGCGGCATCCGCGATGCGCGTGAACGTGTTCAGATTATGGAACGCAACATCGCTTTTGAAGAAGACCCCAACCGTTTTTACCAATCGTGGCAGGAAAAAGAACAGGAACTTTCGCACCAGATCGAGAAAGCCCGCGAGCTTGTGGATGAAGTCACCTACACCCGGCAAAACCTGCTTTCCATCGCGGCGCTGACGGCCTCGCTCAACGTGGATGGCCACCGCTCTGACCTGGTGATCCTTAAAACATCACGCGCGCAGGCGGCTTTTGACGGCCGCCGGCAGATCAACGACCGCGATATCGCCCTCGCCGCTGAGCTGGCGCTGCCGCACCGCCTAAAGAGCGGCCCATTCCAGCGCGATGAAATGGGAATGGAGGAACTGCAGGAACGCATTGAACAACTGCAGGGCGGGACTTCGGGTGGAAGCGAAGAAGAAACGTTTTCCGAGATGGGAGACGAGGAGTCTGGCAGCCCAAAAAAAGTCTGACGCCGGAAGAAACCGGCGGACCCTCCCCGCAGCAGGGGCAACCAGAACCAAGCCTGCAGAACCCGTTCAACAAGAATGATCCGTTCTGGTGGGCGGCCGGTAAAAAGATGCCGGATGGCGAGGAATTCAATCCCCGTAAATTAGACACACCCCTGGATAAAATGATGCGCTCGTACGCCGGACGACGCTCTGTAACACGTACAGAGCGCAAACGCGGGCGATACATTCAAGCCCGCCCGGCGCAGGGCAGAACGGATGACCTGGCGTTCGACGCCACCGTACGCGCAGCTGCGCCTTTCCAGAAAGAACGCAGCGAGATCAAAGACCGGAATCGCGTGGCTTTTGCCGTAAAACCGGCAGATTACATGAAAAAAGTACGTGTGCGTAAAGCCGCCAACCTCATTCTCTTCCTTGTTGATGCTTCATGGTCAATGGCTGTAGCCGAGCGCATGTCCGCCACCAAAGGCGCTATCATGTCGCTGTTGACAGACGCATATCAGCGGCGCGACCGGGTGGGATTGATCGTTTTCCAGAAAAACCTCGCCACACTCGTCCTTTCTCCCACCAACTCGGTGATGCTGGCTGAGGCCGCACTTGAAGATATCCCGGTTGGCGGAAAAACACCCCTCAGTGCAGGGTTAATGATGGCGTACGAGGTGCTGCGCAAAGAAAAACTGCTGCATCCCGAGGTGATGCCCCTGCTCATTGTGCTGACCGACGGCGCTGGCAATGTTTCGATCGGGTTCAGTTCTCCGCAGGAGGAAGCCTACAACATCGCAGACCTGATCGCGAAGGAAAATATTCACAGTGTGGTGATCAATATGGAACACGCGGCGTTTGACCAGGGGCTGGCGCAAGCGCTGGCTGATCACCTCAAGTCGCCCTGTTACACCATCACCGACCTTAAGGCTGAAAGCCTCTTTGTCGCCGTCCAGCAGGAGATCCGCCAGGTCAACGCGTTGGGCGGGCTTGAACCCAAAAAATGAGCACGTCCGCCTGCGGTCGAACGCTTGCCCAGTTCTGTAGCACGTGATAATATGAGGTTCAGGAACCCCTCATGATACAGGACCCTGTTAAACGTTCTCGCGTCAAATCTACGCTGCTCATTGTTATCATCGCTACCATTCCCTGTTACCTGCTGGGGTTGATCGTTTTATGGGTGAGCAACGGGGTTCGCGACCGCACAACCCCCACCCCTGACATTACTGAAACAGCTTTCGTCACCCAGCCGCAGCCAACCGCCGGGGAACCCACGCTGCCGGTACCGACTGCGCAGTTCCCAACCGCCACTTTCACGCTCACACCTTCCATCACGCCCACACTCACGGCAACCCGCACCTACGTGATACCAACAGCAACGCCCAGCGATACCCCGACCGCCACGTTTACCATGATGCCTTTACCAACAGAGACAGATACCCCCGTGCCTGAGATCACTGCCGGTACTGGCGCGCCAGTAATCACTGATACACCCCCCACGCCATAATACTGGAGCCTTTTTATGAAGTCAATCGAACTCTTCCTTAAGGAATTGCTTTCCTCGCCCGGTATATCGGGTTATGAAAACCCCGTGTGCACCCTGATCCAGAAGCAGTGGGAAGCGCTGGCAGACGAGATCCAAATCAGCCGGGTAGGCTCGCTGCACGCCCTGCGCAGGGCATCAACCCCGGGTGAGCACCCGTGCGTGATGATCGCCGCGCATATGGATGCCATCGGTCTCATGGTCAAAGAAATCCGTGATGGATTGCTGTGGATCACGCAGATCGGCGGTGTTGACCCGCGGGTGCTGCCTGGGCAGCTGGTAACGGTTCACGGACAAAAGGATTACAAGGGAGTTGTGCAAATGCTCCCTGACCGCCTGGTAAAGGATCAACCCGCCGGCAGCGCGCCGGTGTATCCCCGCCTGTTCGTTGACACGGGTTTGAGCACGGCTGAAATCAGCAAGAACATCAGCGTGGGAGACGTTGTTTCATTTGCCACTACCCCCACCACCCACGGAGGAAAATTCATCAGCGGACACAGCCTGGATAACCGCGCATCAGTAGCCGCTTTGACCGTTTGCCTGGAAGAACTCAGGAACTACCAGCTTCAATGGGACCTGTGGGCCGTGGCCACCGTTCAGGAAGAGCGGGGTGCTGTGGGGGCGTTCTCTTCTACTTTTGACCTGAAACCACAGGTGGGAATCGCAGTGGATGTCACCTTTGCCCAGGAGCCCGGGTTGAACACGCACGAAACATTCCCTTTAGGTAAGGGTGTAACGATCGGCGTAGGCGGCAACATCCACCCGGCGCTGCAACAAAGATTTATGGAGATTGCCGAAGAGATCGACCTGCCGCACAGTATTGAAACCATGCCGCGCAGCTCAGGTACTGACGCGATGGCCATACAGATCACCGCTGCCGGTGTGCCGACCATGGTGGTGGGCATCCCCATCCGGTATATGCACACGCCCCTGGAAATGGCCGCGCTCAGTGATATTACGCGCGCCGGCCGCCTGCTTGCCCGCTTCATCACAAGGCTGGAACCCGGGTCACCGGACTCTCTCTTCAACGGAGGTGCGGCGTGAATACTACCAAAAAATCCATCACCAGCGCGCAACTCAAACTGCTTGAAAAATTGAGCAATGCCGTTGGGGTTTCAGGCAAAGAAGATGATATCCGCAGCATTGTGATCGATGAGATCAAACCATTTGTTGATGAGTACCGTGTTGACCGCATGGGGAACCTGCTGGCCATCAAGCGCGCCAGGAAACCGGGAGCGATGCGGATCATGCTCGCAGCCCACATGGACGAGATCGGCTTCATGCTGGTGCAGGAGGATGGCGAGGGTTGTTACGCTTTCGAGGCGGTCGGCGGGATCGATGAAAGGCAGCTGGCGGCAAAACCCGTTATCGTCGGTAAAGATCACCTGCCGGGTGTGATCGGCAGCAAACCAATTCATCTGACCAGCCCCGGGGAGCGGGAACACGCCACTCCAATGAAGCAGCTGCGCATTGACATCAGCCCGGCCTGCGCCGGCAAGGTGGGTGTTGGTGATTATGCCACTTTCGCGACGCGTTTCTGGCGCAATGGCAACAGCCTGTTCGGTAAAGCGCTGGATGACCGGCTGGGAGTAGCCACCCTGATCGAACTCGCCAAGCGCAATCCGGCAAAACTTGAAGTGTTTTTTGCTTTCACGGTTCAGGAGGAACTCGGATTGCGCGGGGCTCGTGTAGCCGCCTACGATTTTGAACCCGAGATGGCTTTCGTGGTTGATTCAACGCCGGCATTTGACCTGCCGATGCTGGAAAGCGATGAGGAGAACGTGCTTTATAACTGCCGGCTTGAAGCAGGTCCGGCAATCTACCTGGCAGACGCGGGCACCATTTCCGATCCGCGCCTGATCCGCTTTCTGGTTAGGCTCGCAGAGACGGAAGGCATTCCCTATCAGTTCCGCCAGCCAGGCGGCGGCGGGACTGACGCGGGTGCCATTCACATCACCCGCGGCGGAATACCGAGCGTTTCAGTTTCCATCCCCGGCAGGTACGCCCACTCACCGATCCTCCACGCCAGTGTGACAGACTGGCAGCACACACTGGCATTACTGCACCAGGTGCTGGAGAAGTCGGATCGAAGCATTTTGAACAACGATCGATAATCACAACGGATAAAAGGACCTCTCATGAAAGAACTCATAAAACAACTTGCGCAGATTCCGGGACCCTCCGGTTATGAATCCGCTATTCGTGAAGCCATAAAAGAGATCATCAAGCCGCACGTTCAGGAATTACGCGCGGACGCCATGGGCAACCTGATCGCCCGGCTGGGAACCAAAACCAGCGGTGGAATGCGGGTGATGGTCGCCGCTCATATGGATGAAATCGGTGTCATCGTGAGCCACGTTGAAAAGAATGGCCAGGTGAGGTTCAGCAATATTGGTTCTGTATTTCCCCGTTATCTCCCGGGCAACCGGGTGGTGTTTCTTAATGGAACCCGCGGGGTCATCAACTCTGACAGATATGAAGACCCCTCTAAGATCCAACCTATCAGCCAGTTTTTTATTGATGTAGGGGCGAGCAGTAAAAAGGATTGCCCGGTGAAGACGGGTGACCTGGCGGTTTTTGACAGGGAGTTCCTGGATATGGGAAAGCGTGTCAGCTCAAAGGCGTTGGATGACCGCGTTGCCTGCGCCCTGATGATTGAAACGATCAAAAAAATTACCAAAACACCGCACGAACTATATTTTGTGTTCAGCACCCAGGAGGAGGTGGCATCGCGTGGAGCAACTACCGCGGCTTACCAGCTTGACGCTGAATTGGGCATCGCACTGGATGTAACCCCCGTAGGCGATATCCTGGGGATCAAGATGCAGGTCAGCCTGGGCGAAGGCCCCGCCATCAAAGTGCGGGATGTGGGACACATCGCAGACCCTGCAGTGGTCAACTGGATGGTGGCAGGCGCCAAGGTATTGAAGGTCCCCTACCAGCTCGAGGTGCTGGATATCGGTTCTACCGATGCCCGCGCAATGCAAATTTCAAAAAGCGGCATGCCTTCAGGCGCGCTTTCCATCCCCTGCCGCTATGTGCACTCACCTTCTGAGCTGATCGACATGGATGACTACGGGCACGCGCTTACCTTATTGACCGGTTTGTTAAGTCGCGAGATCAGGTTGGAGAATAAGTGAAGCAAACTTGCGTCCGCTCTGCAGCGCTGCTGTTAACCCTGGTGTTGATTTTCACCACCACAGGCTGCGAACAATTGCTGGCCGAGTTGCCATTTCTTGGCAGTACACCGGCGAAGCCTCTGCCCACCGCAACGCCTGAGGTAACCCCGACAGCAGTACCCCTTGAGACAGAAACCCCGCCGCTGGCCGAACAAGATCTGAATGAGATCACTATCTGGCTGCCGCCTGATCTTGACCCCGAAAATGGTTCGCCTGAAGGGCGTCTCTTCAGGCAGCAGCTGCAGGCGTTCAGCACCGAGAACCCAGAGATCACGGTCAATGTCCGGATTAAAGCGTTATCCGGTGCAGGCGGACTGCTGGATGCACTCGGCACCGCCAGCCTGGCAGCCCCTGCGGTTGTGCCAGGATTGCTCATCCTGCCTCACACTGACCTGGAAACCGCCGTGAACAGCGGGCTCATCACCCCGATCGAGGTTGAAAACAATCCGGCTTTAGGGGTGGAACCATTCACTTTTGCCAAAGAAATGGCGCGCGCGCATGACCTGAACTACGGTCTGCCTTTCGCGGCAGATGCTTTATGCATGGCATATAAATCACAGCAGGTGGTCTATCCACCCTTATCGTGGCAGGAGGTGATCCAGCTGAAAAAGGTGCTGGCATTCCCCGCCTCTGAGCCGCTGGGATCTACCACCTTACTCCTGTACATGAATAGAGGAGGGGATTTTACCCAGAACGAGCTCCAAATCAGCCTTGATGAAGTAGCTTTACAGCAAACCCTCATGTTCCTGGCTGAAGGGGCAAATTCAGATGTTTTCCCTTACTGGTTGACCGATTACACCACCTTTGATGAATCCTGGCAGGCTGTAAAAGATTCGCGGGCTACCTACGCGATCATCAAGGCGTCACAATATCTGTCTGAGCTTCCTGAGAATACCGCTATCACATCCCTGCCGTCTTTTGATGAGGAGTCGCTTACCCTGGCTGAAGGATGGGTGCTCGCCTTCCCGCAGACCGCTCCAGAGCGCTTGAGCCTTTACCTGCAGCTGGCAGCTTACCTGGTGGACCCTGAATTCCAGGCCGCATGGACCGAAACCGCGGGATTGCTGCCCGTGAGCAGCGCGGCGCTGACATCCTGGGAGAACAGTGAAGTATCAGGTATACTTCTTGAGATCGCTGAATCTGCACGCCTCGCGCCTTCAAATCAAATCGTGGACAGGGTTGGCCCGTTGTTTACCCAGGCCACCAGCGAGATGCTGCGAAAACAGACGACCTATATCGAATCCTCAAACAAGATCATAAAAGCGCTTGCAGAATGATCGCTGGATGTTGAATGTGAAAAGCTTTTTTTTGAAAGTCTGGCAAAAGATCACCCAAGAACCGGGGTTCGCCGGCAGGCTGCTTTTGGTGCTGTTCGTGCTGGCGTTATTGGTCGGCGCGATGATCCTGAGCGGACCCAAGCCTGGCGGTGAATTCGACCCGCTGGCAACACCTACCCCCGCGGCAATCACAATGGACGCCACCATCGCAGCCACTGAACGGCCCCTGTCATCAGAGTATGGGTTGACAGATGGGGTTATTCTGGCGGTCGTGACCATCCTCTTCGTTGTGGGTATCGGTACCTTACTCTTTTTACGCAGTACAAAGAACGCTTGAGCGTTCAGAATCCTTACTCCCCCAACAGAACAGTCAAATACCTGTCAGCGACTCTTTCAATATCGAAATTCGATCCTGCCCGCACCCTGGCCCCGCGGCTGAGTGCCTGCCTGTTTTGCAGCACCTGCCAGGCGGCATTCGCGAGCGATGCAATATCCGGCGGTTCCAGTTTCCAAACATCTGCCCCGTAAGGTGCAATCCGTCCGGCATCAGTGCTCACCAGTTCAGGCAGCGCACCGGTATCATACGCGACCACGGGTAAGCCGCAGGCCATGGCTTCGATCACAGAGTTGGGGCAGCTGGCATTAACATCGCCTGAAAAGAGCAGGTGCGCTGAACGGTCGATCGCGGGAATTTCCGTCCGCTGAACCACACCCAGCCATTTGACAGTCACGCCGAAGTTATCGATCTCCTGCTTCAGCGCCGCTGGCACATCTCCGACCACTGCCAGTTCACACGCCCGGTCTGCCAGGTTTCTCAACTGCTGCAGCAGCCGCGCCGCGGTAACCAGGCCCTGGTCATATCCTCCACCATGGTGCCCTTCGACCATCAACACGCGGTAACGGTCAGGGGGGAGGGTGACGGGGTCAGGCGAGAAGAACTCAAGATCAACCCCATTGTGGATGACGAATTGGGGTTTTTCCAGCCTGCCATCTTCCCTCTCCCACCAGGAACGCGCGAAAGCGCTCTGGTAAATGATGCCATCAGCGCTTTTACGCAACCTGCGCAGTTTAAGATTTCCATATTCAGCTTTTAAAAAATGCTTGATCCCGGTGAACCTGCGGCGGTGAACCCAGTTCATGCCGTTCAAGCGCTGCACCACCCGCACGCCGGCGCGCTGGGCAAGAACGATCTCACCGGTATTCCTGGCTGCCCCAAAAACCAGGATGGCGGCATTGCCCGCTTCAAGCGGATCGCTGCTGATATCGATCCCGCGCCGCTGTAAAACGCTGATCAACCCGCCCTGGAAGGCCGCTGGACCACCCAACCCAAGTCTTTGCGGAAGAATACAGACCTTCTTCTTCTGAACCAGGTTCACAAGCAATCCCCTTTTTTCAATACCGGATATGCTCCGGTTGGCTGAGAAGTGCTTCCACAATCCTGCCGGCAGCTTTACCATCACCGAAAAGGCTGGTGACGCGCGCCATTTCCGCGTACGCGTCAGGGTCATCCAGCAGACGCGAGGCTTCGCGCACGATGACTTCGGGAGTGGAACCCACCAGCCTGAGCACGCCTGCATCCACCCCCTCAGGCCGTTCGGTCACTTCGCGCAGCACCAACGCGGGTTTGCCAAGTCCGGTAGCTTCCTCCTGTATACCACCTGAATCCGTAAGGACTATGGCCGCATGCTTGATCAGGTGGATGAGAGAAACGTAATCCACGGGTTTTACCAGGATGATGCCCGGAACACCGGACAGCAGCCTGTACACCGGCTCCTGGATGTTCGGGTTCAGGTGCACCGGGTAAACGATGTGCAGGTCGTTGCCATAACATCGCGCGAGGTTTTCTATGGCTTCGCAAATATGCTGAATGGGTTCGCCAAAATTTTCGCGCCGGTGCGCTGTTACGAGCACCAGCCTCCTGCCGCCGGGTCGAATGCCCCACTCCTCCAGCCAGTCGCGTACCTGAGGGGGTGTATCTGTACGGATGATCTGCTGCAGGGCATCAATGACTGTGTTGCCGGTCACCTTAATGCGCGCTTCCGCCACTCCCTCGCGCAGCAGGTTATCACGGCTGCGTTCGGTAGGGGCAAAATGCAGGTCAGCAAGCACGGTGGTAAGATGACGGTTGATCTCCTCAGGGAAAGGCTGGCGTTTATCGCCTGTGCGCAGCCCTGCTTCAACGTGCCCCACCCTGATGCTGCGGTAGAAGGCCGCCAGAGAAGCCGCCATCACTGTGGTCGTGTCTCCCTGCACCAGCACCCAATCAGGGTTTTCCTTTGCCAGCACCGGATCCAGGCTGGTGAGAATGCCTGCGGTGAGGTCCGCCAGCGACTGGTCAGGGCGCATCAGGTTCAGGTCATGATCCGGCTGTATCTGAAACAGGTCAAGCACCTGGTCGAGCATTTCACGATGCTGCGCAGTGACGCACACAATGGAATCGATGCCGCGCTGCTGCTGAAGCGCCTGCACCACAGGCGCCATCTTTACTGCCTCAGGCCGGGTGCCAAATATTGAAAGTACACGGATCGGGCTCATCGCGGTGAATTCTTCCTGTCGCCCAGTTTTTCAAGCGTGAACCCGCCCGCGCGCCAGGTTTCTGCAGGCCATGCGTTTACAGTATCGAGCACCAGGCGTGCAGGGGTCAGTTGAGCCATTTCAGCAGGGTCAAGCGTTTTAAACTGGCTGTGCCCCACCAGCAGCAGCAATGCTTCGGCATCCCTGACTGCTTCTTCCAAGCTTGCTGCCATCTCCACACCCGGGATCACAAAATCGGGTTTGAACGGCTCCCAGGCGGTCACCACCGCCCCGGCAGCGATCAGTTCGCGCACGACCTCGATGGCGGGGCTTTCACGCAGGTCATCGACATCAGGCTTAAATGCCAGCCCGAGCACCGCGACCCGCCGTCCCTGCAGGGTTGGCATCAGTTTGTTGAGCGTTTCGAACACAAAGGCCGGCTGGGAATCGTTCACTTCGCGGGCGGTGCGGATCAGGCGGCTGATATCCGGCGCGGATTCCACCAGGAACCAGGGATCCACGCTGATGCAGTGCCCGCCCACACCGGGGCCGGGATTTAAGATACGTACACGCGGGTGCCGGTTGGCAATGGCAATGGCCTCCCAAATATCCACGCCAAAGCGCTCCGCCAGGCGCGAGAATTCGTTGGCGATGGCAATGTTCACGTCGCGGTAGGTATTTTCCATTAACTTTACCATCTCGGAGGTGGTGGCATCGGTAAGCACGATCTCGCCGGCGACGAACTTGAGGTACATGGCCTTGCCCGCCTGTGCTGAAGCTTCATTGATGCCGCCGATAACGCGGGCATTTTCCACCAGCTCTTTCATGATCTGACCCGGAAGCACGCGCTCAGGTGAATAGGCCAGCAGAAAATCCTCTCCTGCTTTCAGCCCGGACTGCTCAAGAATGGGTTTTACCACGCGCTGCGTGGTGAGCGGGGGTGAAGTGGATTCCAGCACTACCAGGTTGCCGCGGCGCAGCACCGGCACGATGGATTCAGCGGCGGAGCGCACATAACTGAGGTCAGCCTTTTTATCGTCATAGAAAGGCGTCGGCACCGCGATGATAAAAGCGTCCGCCGGAACGGGGACTGAAGCAACCGCCAGGGAACCATCGCGGAAAACAGAAGTGACTAGGTCTGTCAATCCGGGTTCGTGTATGTGCACTTTGCCGTGGCGCAGGCTCTCGACCACCCGCGGATCACTATCCACACCGGTGACCCTGACCCCTTTTTTAGCGAACATGCCGGCAGTCGGCAGCCCGATATAACCCAGTCCGATGATACAGATATTATTGATTTCCATATGTTAGCCTCTGAGCTTTGTATGTCAGTGATTATGCCACAGCTTGACGCGCTTGTGGAAGAGGAGACGAAATCCGCGCAAGTGGGGAGCCACCCTCTAATATTACTGCGCGGCGGGAATTAAAACGGGTCCCCGTCGCGTTAACAGGGACCCGGCATTTGAGCTGTGAATTAATAGATTTCAGCTTCCTCGAACTGACTGTTGTAGATCGAGGCATAAAAACCGTTTCGGGCGAGCAGTTCCTCGTGGGTGCCCTGCTCAACGATATCACCATTGTTCATAACCAGTATCCAGTCAGCGTTGCGGATGGTGGAAAGGCGGTGGGCGATGATGAAGGATGTGCGCCCGCGCATGAGGGCATCCATGGCTTTCTGGATGAGCACCTCGGTGCGGGTATCCACGGATGAAGTGGCTTCATCCAGGATCAGGATGCGCGGCCGCGAGAGCACAGCCCGGGCGATGGTCAGCAGCTGCTTCTGCCCCTGCGAAATATTGGAGGTTTCTTCATCCAGGACCATGTTGTAACCCTCCGGCAGGGTGCGGATAAAGTGGTCAACATTGGCAGTGCGCGCGGCCTGATACACCTCTTCGTCAGTGGCATCCAGCTGACCGTAGCGGATGTTCTCCATGATGGTATCGTTGTACAACCAGGCGTCCTGCAGCACCATGCCGAACATGTCGCGCAGTCCCTTGCGGGTGAAATCGCGGATGTCGTGCCCGTCGACCAGGATCTTGCCGCCCTGGATATCATAGTAACGCATCAACAACTTCACCATGGTGGTCTTTCCGGCGCCGGTTGGCCCGACAATGGCGATCTTTTGACCCGGTTTAATTTCGGCAGAGAAATCATTAATGATGGTCTTTTCCGGGTTGTAGCCGAAATGCACATTACGAAACTCGACATGCCCCTGAATATTGGCCAGTTGAACGGGGGCCTCGGTATCAGGCGGCTCCTCAACCTCAGCGAGGAATTCGAAAACACGCTCCGAGGCAGCCGCCGTCTGCTGCAGCACGGTGGAAATGTTGGCGATCTGCGTGAGGGGCTGAGTGAAGTTGCGCACGTACTGAATGAACGCCTGTATATCACCAACGGTGATAACGCCGCGGAAGGCGAGCACACCGCCGAGCACCGCGACCCCCACATACCCGAGGTTGCCAACAAAGTTCATGATCGGCATCATCAGCCCGGAGATGAATTGTGATTTCCAGGCGGAACTGAAAAGCGTCTGGTTCAGGCGGTTAAATTCTTCAACGCTGCGTTTTTCACCGTTGAAAGCCTTCACCACGATGTGCCCGCCGTACATCTCCTCTACATGCCCATTCACGTGCCCCAGGTAATCCTGCTGCTGCTTGTAGTACTTCTGCGAGTACTTCACCAGCACGCGGATGAAAATTGCGGAGATGGGCAGGATGACCAGCACCACCAGCGTCATGATCCAGCTGATGGAGAGCATCATCACCAGCACACCCACCAGGGTGATGACCGAGGTGATGATCTGGGTCAGGCTCTGGTTCAGCGTCTGGCTGACCGTATCCACATCGTTGGTCACCCGTGAAAGCACCTCGCCCTGGCTGGTGGAATCGAAGTAGCGCAGCGGCAGGCGGTTGATCTTTTCAGAGATCTCCCTGCGGAAGCGGTAGGTGAGTTTCATCGAGACCGCGGTCATGATCCAGCCCTGCACAAAACCGAATACAGCGGCGGCGATGTACAACCCCGCCAGCAGGAGAAGGATGTTGCCGATGCCCACAAAATCGATGCCGCTGCCCGTGCCGGCGATCAAACCCACCACTCCTTCAAACAACTTGGTGGTGGCCTGACCCAGTATCTTGGGTCCAACGATATTAAAGATCGTGGACGCGACAGCAAAGATCAGTACGATGATGAATTGAAACTTGTACGGGCTGAGGTAGCGCAGCAGCCTGGCCATGGTGCCTTTAAAATCACGCGCTTTCTCGCCGCCGCGCAGCATACCGGGGGGACCGCCGCCCGGTCCGTGGCGCGGCATGGGTTCAGGCCGCCGGGAGGGAGTGTTAGCCTGGCTCATCGCAGCATCTCCTCTCCGCTGAGCTGCGAAGCCACCATTTCACGGTAGGTATCGCAACTCTGCAGCAGCTGGTCGTGCGTTCCCCTGCCGACCACTTCGCCGTTATCCAGCACCACGATCTGCTCGGCGTGTTTAATAGTGGAAACACGTTGTGTCACGATGATCATGGTGCTTTTATCAGCGCTTTTTGCCAGGGCGCGGCGCAGTGCCGCGTCTGTTTTAAAGTCCAGCGCTGAAAGCGCATCATCGAAAATGTAGATGGGCGGCTTTTTGAGCAGCGCACGGGCGATGGCCAGCCGCTGCTTCTGCCCTCCCGAAACGTTCGAACCGCCCTGCGCGATGGGTGCGTCCATCCCGCCTTCCATCTCCGCGATAAATCCGGCTACCTGCGCGGTTTGCACCGCCTGCTGCAGCTCCTGGGGGGAAGCGTTTTCATCACCATAGCGCAGGTTGCTTGCGACAGTGCCCGTAAAAAGCACGCCGCGCTGGGGGATATACCCGATGCGCTCCCGCAGGTCAGATTGCGCCGCCTCGCGCACGTCTACCCCATCCACATACACAGCGCCTTCGGTTACATCGAAGAAACGCGGGATGAGATTGACCAGGGTGGATTTTCCTGAACCGGTGCCTCCAAGAATGGCGGTGGTCTCACCGGGTTTCGCGGTAAAACTGATGCCGCATAACACATTCTCCTCCGCGTTGGGGTAGCGGAAGGAGACATTGCGGAATTCGATCAATCCGCGCGACCCCGAATCGAATGATCGGGGCTGAGGCGGGTCTTTGATGGTGGGTTCAATGCTGAGCACCTCGTCAATGCGTCGCCCAGAAACCGCAGCCCGCGGCAGAAAGATGAACATCATCGAGATCATCAGGAAGGAAAAGACCACATGCATGGCATACTGTAAAAACGCCATCATGTCGCCCACCTGCAGGGCAGAAGCCGCCACCTGGTGGCTGCCTACCCAGATGATGAGCAGGGAAAGACCGCTCATGATAAGGGTCATGAACGGGAAGAGCGTCACCATGACGCGGCCGACGAAGAGGGAGTTTTCCGTCAGGTCAATGTTTGCTTTATCAAAGCGCTTGAGCTCGAAATCCTGCGAATTAAACGCGCGGATGACCATGATGCCGGAGAGGTTCTCACGCGTCACCAGGTTGAGACGGTCGATAAGCGTCTGGATGCGTTTGAAACGCGGCAGGGAGATCGAGAAGATGGTGATGACCATTACCAGCAGCGTTCCCACCCCCAGCGCGATGATCCATGTCATTGAAGGGCTTTTTTCGACCGCGCGGATGATGGCGCCAACCGCCATGATGGGAGCGAAGAAGAGCATGCGCATGCCCATGGTCGTCACCATCTGCATCTGCGTCACATCGTTGGTGGAGCGGGTGATCAGCGAGGCAGTGGAAAAGGTCTCGAACTCGGCCTTTGAAAAGCTCTCGACCTTGCTGAAGATGTCGCGGCGCAGGTCGCGCGCGAACCCCGCGCCAGTGCGCGCAGAGAGCAGGCTGATTATGATCACCGCGCCTGCCACTGCCAGTGTGAGCAGCAGCATCAAGGCTCCCACGCGTAGAATGTAAGAGGTCTGCAGGCGCTGCGCGTCAGCACCCAGCGCCAGGTATTCCGCTTTCACCGCAGCGGCAGCCGCCTGTGTGACCATGCTGCGATCGAGCGCGGTGAACTGCCCGCTGACCATGCTGACTATCTGCTGCAGTCGCTCGGGGGGCAGCTGCTGCAACATGGTGAAGACATCCACCCCGGCGGGCAGCTGGCTGAGGTCCATGCCGGTCTGCTGGCTGAGGGCAGCGGCTTTCGCCGGGTCGCTGGCGGCCTGTTCCAGCATGGAAACTGCCAGCAGCGCCCGCCCGGTGAGCGGATTGAGGAGATCGATCTCTTCCGGAGTAAGCGCTGCACGCACGAGCGTGTCGCCTTCAGCAGCAGCAGGAAAGCGCTTGAGCAGCCGATCGTACCCGGCTGCGGAAGGGTCGAGAGGCGAGTAAGCCGCGCGTACCGCAGCCTGCTCCTCAGGTGAGAGGAAGAGCAGCATGCGCTCAAGCTGGCTGGAACCCAGCACCTCGGGGACAGCGTTCTCGATGCCGCCCTGCTGTATGCCGACATTGACGATCTCCGACATGTAATTGGGCAGCGCCAGCTCTGCCATGGCCTGCCCGAACAAGAGCAAAACGACCACGAGTACAGCGAGCCTGTAAGGTTTTAGATAACGGAAGATGCGCAGCATACGGATAATCGAATCCTTTTCTTCTAAGCCGTCCGGTCTTCGGAGGAAGACCTTGAGCCGGTGTGGGGCAGCAGGCTGCAACGCAGTTTTTCAAGCAGCACCAGCAGCTGGTCGCGTTCATCCGCGTTCAGACCCGCCGCGACATTGTTCATGAAGGCAAAGCGCGCCGGGGCGGAGGATCGCACCAGGTCGCGCCCCGCCGGGCTGATGCGCACCAGCGCGGCACGCCGGTCTGAAGGATCGGGTGAGCGTTCGATGAGCCCGCTTTCTTCAAGTCCTTTGAGCAGGGAGGTGATGGTGTTCTTCCTGACGTCCTGGTACAGGCTGAGGCGGGTGGGGTTGACCCCCAGGGTGTTGCCGTGTTCCTCCTCCATCAGCAGGCGCAGTAAAATGCCCAGGCGCGGACCGGAGAGCTCGCCAAACTCGGGCGAACGGCTGACCGCCAGGTCGTACAGGCGGCTCAGCACACGGATATCATGGGCGATCTCCATGCCGCGGATATCCTCGCCGGCAGCCATGTTTTTCAACTGCCTGCGCATGCGTTCTGATTTGTCCTGTGTCTCGGTCATTCCCGGCATCCTTTAAGTAAATAGTACGATGGCGAACTATACACCTGCCGTGGTATTTTGTCCAGAGGGAGAGGGCTGCCTGCCCAACCTGAATAAGATACAATTGCTGGATAATTGCTGGAACACACAGCCCTGTTAAAGCGTCTATTCTCAAGTGAGTTACGTCACCCAAAAGGAAAACTTATATGAAACGTATTCTGATCGCCCTGACCCTAACGACCGCGCTGGTGCTGACCGCCGGCTGCGGCAGGCTGGCTCCCACAACGGTTACCAGCACCTACCCGGCGCCGATCACCACCGAGCCCTTGCCGCCCACCGCCACGCTGCGCCCTACCGTCTCGCTGCCGACCGTTTCACTGCCCACAGCTCCCCCCACCGCCGCCGTCACTCCCGCCCCTTTTAATGGGATGAAAGCTGAGGTGACGGTCGACAACCTCTTCCTGCGCGCCGGACCCGGGTTCCTGCTGCCGGCGCTGGAAATGTACGACGAAGGCGAACCAGTGGAAGCCTGGGGCCGCGCGCCCGGATGGAGCTGGGTTTATGTAAAGACGGATGATGACCTGCACGGCTGGATGAAGCTGGAGCTCTTGAAACTGGAAGGTGATTTCTACGACCTGCCCGAGGTCATCCCCGACGGTTTTATCATCGTCAGGGGGCACGTGTATACCCCCGATGGCAGCCCGGCTTCACACATCACGCTCACCCTCACCCCGCCGGGAGCGGGTGCCGCGGATGAAGACGCCGCCACCACGGATGACCAGGGACGTTTCTATTTCTTCCTGCCTGAAGACGCCAGCGGTACGTGGACGCTGGCGGCCGGCGCCTACGGCTGCGAGAGCAGCGCGGTGGATGCCAGCTGCTGCCTGGTCGGGTCTTTCCCACCGGCGCAGCAGGTGGACGTGCGCGCCAGCGCCGAGGTCTGGCACAACCTGCAGATCAGTGATTAGGGAATGGTGATCAGGGAGCAGGTTCCTGAAATTGATTATTCTGAGATCAAATCCATGATTTGCTGAAGTGTTGTATTCCAGCGGTCGGAGCCTTCATCGTGCTGCCTAAATTCAGTGTACTCAATTCGATAACGGCCAACCAGTTGCCCCGCGTAAAGCCGGTATTCTGTCACATCTTTTCCATCCGCTTTGAACTGATGGCGCTCCTGGTAATAATACGCTGTGTCAGTATGATCTTGCTTGATCAACAAAGATTTATACAGCACCAGGTCAAGCCACACAGCGTCTGTTCCGTTTACTTCTGCCCACTTGCTGGCAGCCTCTTCCTCACTGGGATACTGCCAGACTGATAGCATCATCTTGTATGTATAGGCATCGCTTTCACGGTCCTTTTCATCACCATATACACACGTCAAAACATCGCCGGCGCCTATTGTTTTAATCACGGGGTACACCCCTGTCAGTGAAGTAAAGCTGTTGCAGTAGACTTTCGCCTTTTTCGATGAGAACATATCCCCACTAAAAATTCCTCCCCCAGAGAATAGATCAATACCTGTTTCTTCAGATTCTTCCATCTTTTCAGGTTCTTCAGTATTTTCGGGTTCTTCTGTCTCTTCCGCTGCTTCGGTTTCCGCCAATGAGTCTTCGTCCGCTTCACGGATACCAATATTGTAATAACACTGCCCTCTAAGGTCATCATCCACGATCCTGTCACAATATTTCTGGCTGCTCATCACACGCGCGATGCAGTCGTTTTTGATATCCGGCTCGCCGACTTCAAGGCAGGCACCAAAGGACTTTAGTTCAAGCGCGCCTTCCGCGATGCACAGCTCGCGCGTTTCGAGCGGCACTGACAGGCAGGCATCATTCACCAGCTGCGCCAGGCACCTTTCTTTGTTGACCCGGTCTTTAATTTCATCGCAGAACCTGCGGTCTGTTTGCAGCAACGCGGCACAGGTGTTGGCAAGGTCCTTGTCTTTAATGGAAGCGCACGACCAGGCCAGACTCCCGGCTTCAACATGATCTTTGAAATCCCTGACCACGTTGAAATAATACATGTCCTGCATTTCTTTGTTCAGCTTCTCATCATCCGAAAATACCCGCTTGCACAGGTCATTGGCGCTGGAGGCAAGGACCATATCCATAAAGGCCTTATCCGGGTCGTAACCCGCCGGGACGGATATGATGTTGGAAATAACCGCCAGGTTTACCTGCGGCGGAGATTTTGCCTTCAGGTGGAACCCGAACCTGCCCTTTGGATCCGGTTCAATGATCTCCAGGGGCGCCTGCGATAAGGTCATATCGTCGAATGTGGGGGCGATTTCCTTTGGTACATCGATAACTACTTCAACGTAAGCGTCTGCATCAGTATCATTGCGCAAAAAATAGGTTGTCCCGGCTCGGTAGCCATTACTGTCGCGATTCTCCATGGAATATAACTGCTGCATGTAAATGCCCTCAGCGATCTCCTCCTCCGGCAGTGTGTAATAAAGCACATTCGGGAAGCCGTACTCGTTAATGTCGAATGTCTCCATCACACCGAAGTAAGTATCGTAGCCGCTCATGAGATTTAGCGCACCGCTTAGCTCATCCTCGGGGATGGCATCGCCGCCGGACCCGATGAACGGCAGGTTGCACGCAAGGCTGAGGATGAGCAGGGAGACGAGCAGCAAAAACGGGCGTTTCTTGTTCATGATTCCACCTTGACCAGGCGCGGTGAACGGCGGCGCGGAGAGGGGTGAGCAGCCTGTCTTATTTGATTATAGAGGGTGCGGGGGGAATTTCAAGTAGAGTATGTCATTGCGAACCCCATTCTGCCTGCCCTGAAGCGGTATATGCTCCCTGAGCGCGGCGGGGCAATCCCTATCAAAAGTATGAGATTGCCTCGGGAAAAACGCCCTCGCAATGACAATTATAGACTAGTAAGGACACACTGCAATTTTCGAGCAGGATGTTAGTCAATATTAACCGTGCCCGTGGCGGTGGTGCGCGTCTGGATGGTGGTGATGCTCGTGGTCCAGCGCTTGATGAGTATGGGCATGGCTGTGCTCACCCGAGAATATTTCCGCGTGCGCGTGATGACCGTCATCATGCGAGTGGCGGTGCTCATGCGTCAGCGCTTTATGCAGGTGAGGATGGCGGTGCTGCTCGGTCACGGCCAGCAGCGCGCCCAGCAACATGACCCCCAGCGCCAGCAGAAACACCGGGTTGACCTTCTCTCCAAGGATGAGCCAGGAGAACAGGACACCGATGAACGGAGCCGCGGCGTAATAAACGCTGGTGCGCGAAGCGCCCAGATCGCGCTGCGCGCGCACATAGAAAAAGATGCTCAAGCCGTATGCCACCAATCCCAGCGCCAACCCGGCGAAGATAGCCCAGAAGGGCGCGCGCAGGCTGCCCCAGATGGAAGCCACCAGCAGCGCCCCCAACCCGGAACCAAACCCCTTAATGACCACCACCTGCAGCGGATCCTTGATGGAAAGCATGCGCGTGCAGTTATTTTCCAGCCCCCAGCAGGCGCAGGCCAACAGCACCAGCAGCGCCCCGGCTGAGAGCCGCAGCGCGCTGATATCCTCGAAACTCAGCAGCAGGCTGGCGCACAGAATGAGCCCGATCGCCAGCCACAGGCGCCTGCCCACCGCTTCGCGAAAGAGCAGCAGTGCGAAGATTGTAGTGGCTACGATCTCGAAGTTGCCCAGCAGTGCGGCGGTTCCTGCGTTGGTGAGGCGTAATCCATACAACAGGGTGGTAGGAGCGGCGATATCCAGCAGGATCATGAGCGCGATGTAGGGTAGCTCTTTACGCGTCAGGCCGGACTCGCGGTTTTGCGTACTGCCAGCGCGGCGTAAACGCCAGACCGCCAGCATACCCGCGCCGGCACCCAGGTAAAGCAGCGCCGCCAGGAAGAGCGGATCGATGCTGCCCAGCAGCAGCTTGGAAAGCGGCGCGTTCAGCGCGAACAGCCCCGCTGCCAGCAGCGCGAAGAGCACCGGGCGGGAACGCTTGAGAGAGGAAAGCCGGAGGTGATTTTTCAAGTGGCACCTGACAACCTCCATTCTACCTGAATTGTCTATTTACACTATTCATTTAGGGATGAGCAACGTTACCTGACCCGGTAAAGCAATGCGTTGTCGCTGATCGAAAAATTGTATAATGAATTGATCAATTGCCTGTTCGCCCTGACTTAAAGAGGGCTTAATGAAAAATACCAGCGTTCATCCAACAAATAAGCTCGCCATCTGGCTGATAATCGCCGCCCTGGGCGCGCTATTGATCTTCAACCTCGTCTCCGGCGCGGTGTTTAATAAGTACCAGGTCTTTTTTAACAATTACGTAAAGGCGAACGGGCAGTTCCTGGAGGAATTTTTGCAGGCGCAGGGGCAATACGGGGTCGAGGTGTACTTTACTGAGGATGCACCCGTACCGGCGCGCGCCATTGTGGTCAGCGTGAAAACCGAAGACGACAGGGAAGAGGCGGCGTTGGGCGAATTCAAGGCGGACCGCAATCTGACCCGCCACCTGCCCTATGCACTTCGCGCCAAAGATCCCGCCGAGATCAACGTGATCGTGCTGGTCAACAACACCAATATCCTCACCGGCAGTTACACCGACGGACAACCGGCTTACCGCAGGAAGATGGAAGTGGTCATGGTGAACATCAGCGACAACACCGTCTTCGCCCGGAACGCTTTCAAAGGCGGCGACCCGCCCACCGGCAAACAGAGCAGCGCGCCGGGCTACGGCTCTTCACCAAGGGCGCGCGCGTTCAAGTGGATCAGGGACACGCTGAAAAACCGCTGAAAACCCAGACATTAACTGTGTAGCGGGCAGCGGGCAACGGCTGAGTGCGAACTATCACCCGTGGAGTAACATCAATAAAGACAAATAATAACAGTGATAATTTCGACAATTTTTGATCGACCTTCGGAAAAATTTGTTGTGTATTACAAATGTTTAAAGAAAAGGTACACTCCCACCCTCGAAACTACGGACATAATTATGAATAAGAGATTCAAACGCTTTATCACGCCCATCCTGCTCGGTTTGCTGTGCACCGTGCCCTTCGCCGTCATGGAGAGCGTTAACCTCGGCGGCATCCCCGACCCGTTCCCTTATGCCATCTTCCTCTACCTGTGGCTGATGTTCGCCCTGTTCTTTATGAGCCTGTTAGCCATCCTGCGCCTCGCCGGGAGCCGGGTCAACAAAAAGGAACGCCTCCCCGCCATCCTGCTTAACGCCCTGGTGCTGCTCTTCACCGTCATGTCTCTGGTCTATCTGCTCGCGGACCAGATGCCCTGCTTCCTCGGTGTGCCCAACTGCGATTAGTTTTCGATCATATTGCAGGGGCGGGTTCAGAACCCGCCCCTGCAAAGAAAATCCCGTTATCCGAAATTACGCGGCAATTCAATACCTTCCCGGCGCGGCGCATCAATCAAATGACCCATACCCCCGGTGTGCCTGTCTGGCAACGGTATTATTTCTCCCCCTCTCGCGACGGACGCTCGGGGGCGCAAAAACCGCGCATATCATCTCAACCGACCACGAATACGAACAGATCGCGGCATACGTCGCCAACAACCCCCTCAACTGGTTGACGGACGAAGAAAACCAGTAATTCGATCCGCTGCGAATTTCCCCTCAAAACCTGCCAGATTGGCAGGTTTTTGCCTCAAAAACTTTCCCCCAGGGCAAGTTGACAAAGCGCGCCGGGCGTGGGATGATGTTGATATCAATATAGAACATTATTTCTATCTGGAGGAACATGACCCGTAAGAAACCCGCACACGCACCCGTCAGGGCGGCGCCACCCGCTGACCTGAACACCGCTGATGGACTGGACCGCGAAATCGAGATCCTGCGCGGCCTCATTCACAAGGCCGCTGCAAAACAGAACGACCAGCTTGAACTCGAAGAGCAGCTCGAACTGCTCGACACCATCGGCAAGACCGCCCCCGCGCTGGCGCGCATGCTTAAAGCCCAGCGCGACCTGGCCAACCAGGAGCTCGATCCCGCCGCCCTGCTGCGTCAGGCTCTGCTGGAACTGGAGGAGGAATGGCCGGAGCTGAAAAAATTCGGGGAGCAGTTCAGGAACAAGTGACCAGTAATCAGTAATCAGTAATCAGTGAGCAGTATTCAGGAAAATCTTCAACCTGAGCGCCTGATGCCCAATCACTATTCACTGATCTCCCAAGTGCCCAATCACGAATCAATTATCCCCGAGGAACCTTTGACCCAATTCATCCCGCATTACAAATGGCTGCTGAGAGAACCCGAGCGCTTCACGCAGGTGGCTTCGGGGATCAAGCTGCGCAAGTATCAGCGCGGCGTGCTCAACGCCATCTTCGATTCCGTGCTCAACGGGCGCGGACTCAGCTTTGTGGTCATCTTTCCGCGCCAGAGCGGTAAAAACGAACTGCAGGCGCAGCTGGAGACCTACCTGCTGACGCTGTTCTCCAACTTCCCGGTGGAAATGGTGAAGGTTTCGCCCACGCTGGAACCGCAGGCGCTCACCGCCATGCGCCGCCTCGAACGCACGGTCAAAAGGAACACGCTCACCCGGCGCATCTGGGTCAAGGAATCCGGTTCCATCTACCGTGTCGGCGAGGCGCGCATCACCTTCCTTTCTGCCGCGCCTGAGAGCAACATCGTCGGCGCCACCGCTTCAGTTCTGCTGGAAGTCGACGAAGCCCAGGACGTGCTTTGCGTCAAGTATGAAAAAGACGTGGCACCCATGAGCGCCTCCACCAACGCCACGCGCGTTTTCTGGGGAACCGCCTGGACCAGCCGCACCCTGCTGGCGCAGCAGCTGCGCCGCGCCCGTGAAGCCGAGAAACGCGACGGCGTGAGGCGGGTCTTCCGCCTCAACGCGGATGATGTGGCCGCTGAAGTCGCCGCCTACCGCCGCCACGTGGAGGAAACGGTGCAGCGGCTGGGCAGGGCGCATCCCACCGTGCGCACACAATACTACTCCGAAGAGGTGGACGGCGAAGGCGGCATGTTCCCGCCCGACCGGCTGGCACGCATGCGCTCAGATGAAACTGCCGAGGAGGCCGCGCTGCCCGGAAAACACTACGCCCTGCTGCTGGACGTGGCGGGCGAGGACGAGGGTGTGCGCGGCAGCGACGGTATCCTTTCCCCTGCCAACCCGGCGCGCGACAGCAGCGCGCTCACCATCGTGCGCGTTGAGCTCCCCGCTGAAGGCAGCCCGCTGCCGCGCTACATCCCGGTGAAGCGGGTTCAGTGGACCGATGTGAGCCACACCCGTCTGCACACCGAGATCCGCGAGCTGGCGCTCACCTGGCAGGCGCGCACCGTGGTGGTGGACGCCACCGGGGTGGGTGCCGGGCTGACCTCTTTCCTCGAGCGCTCGCTGCCGGGGAGGGTGCTGCCCTTCACCTTCAACGCCGCCTCCAAATCCAAACTAGGCTGGGATTTTTTGGGCGTGGTGGATTCAGGGCGCTGGCGCGAACCGCAGATCAACCCTGAACGCCAGCCTGAACAGGCGCGCTGCCAGCAGGAATACCTGGAACAACTGGCGGCCTGCCAGTTCCAGGTGGGGGTCTCGCCCGAGCAGCGCATGCGCTGGGGTGTACCCGAAGGTGCGCGCGACCCTCAAAGCGGCCAGCCGGTGCACGATGACTGGGTGCTTTCAGCAGCTTTGTGCGCTTGCCTGGAGGAAATGGACTGGTCGCCCGCATCACCCTCCCTCATCATCCCCGGAAGCGATCCGCTGGACGGGATGGAGGGGAAATTCTAGCAATCAGTGAGTGGTAATCAGTGAACAGAAAACCCATCAACCCAACCTGCCTAATCGCTCGGTGCCAAATCACCAAGTGCCTGATTGATCACTTCACAAACAAGAAAGGAATTACCCATGCTATTTGGAATTGATGTCAGTCATCACCAGGATTGGATCGACTGGCAGAAAGTACGAACCAGCGGTGTGCGCTTCGCCATCATCAAGGCCAGCGAGGGCGAGGAGTACATCGACCCGATGTTCGAACAGAACATCCGCGGTGCCGCTGAAGCGGAGATCGTCACCGGCAGCTATCATTTCTTCCTGCCCCGCTACGATCCGCTGGCACAGGCGCGCCATTACATGCGCACACTGCAGGAACTGGCAGGCAGCCGCCCGACCCTGCCGCCCTGCGTGGATATCGAAACACCCGGTCTGGGTAGAAGCGGCTTCAACCAGGCGCTCAAAGTTTTCATGGAGGAGATCTTCAGGCTCAGCGGCCGCACCGCCATGATCTATGTATCTCCGGGTTTCTGGAAGAGTTACCTGCCGGTGCCGGTACTTTCCAACTACCAGCTGCTGCGCTCAGGTGTGGATTGGGCAGCGGAGCACCCGCTGTGGGTGGCGCATTACACCAGCGGCTGGCCTTACCAGGTGTACCCCTGGGCAGGCTGGGCTTTCTGGCAGTATTCCAGCGCCGGCCAGATCGCAGGCATCAGCACGCGGGTTGACCTGGACCTGTTCAGCGGCACCCCTGCGGACCTTTCCGCACTGGTGGAATCATGAGCACCGGTCTGCTTGACCGCCTCTTTCAGCGCAGTATCAACGAGCGCGTGCGCGCCGCTCTCAGCGCCCTGCCAGAAACGGATACCACCTTTGCCATCGGCAGCCGGCTGGGTGAGAACCCGGCGGAGCGCTACACACCAGACCGCGAGGAACTGCTGCGCCAGGCGCTGGAAGCCTGGCGGGTGAACCCGCTGGCGCGGCGCATCGTAGGACTCACCTCTCAGTATGTTGTAGGCGGCGGCATCAGCTTCTCGTGCGCGCATGAACCCACCAGCGCCTTCCTGCGCTTCTTCTGGGAGCACCCGCTAAACCGCATGCCGGTGCGCGTGTACGAATGGTGCGACGAACTGACACGCAGCGGCAACCTCTTTTTGCTGCTTTCCACTGACGCAGCGGGTATGAGCTACCTGCGCGCCGTGCCCGCGCTGCGGGTGCGCGCCATCCATTCGCGCGAGAATGACATCGACCAGGAGACCGCCTACGAGATGCAGCCGGCGAACGGGGAGGGGCTGGAAGCCGCGCGCTGGCCGGCTTACGACGCCAACCAGGATCAGCCGCGTACAGGCGGCGGATTTGAAACCGTGATGCTGCATTACGCCGTCAACCGCGCGGTCGGGGCACAGTGGGGAGAATCCGATCTGGCGCCGGTGCTGCGCTGGCTTAGCCGCTACGCCGCCTGGCTGGAAGACCGCGCCAGGCTCAACCACTTCCGCAACGCCTTTATGTACATCGTGCGCGCAAGGTTTACCAGTGAAGTCGAACGCCGCGCGCGCCAGTCTGCGCTCAATGCCGCACCGCCTTCACCCGGCTCCATCCTGGTGACCGATGAAAACGAGAGCTGGGACACACTGCACCCTCGCCTTGAGTCCGATGAATCCGGGCAGGATGGGCTGGCGTTAAAGAAAATGCTGGCGGCTGGCGCGGGCATCCCGCTGCACTTTCTGGCCGAACCCGAAAGCGCCACCCGCACAACGGCCGAAGCCGCCGGCGGGCCGACCTACCGGCACTTTGAGCAGCGCCAGCGCTTCTTTTTATGGCTGCTGGGTGATGTGCTGCGCGCGGTGGTGAACAGGCGCACGCTGGTTGATCATCATGTTTCGCGCCGCGCCGAGATCCAGCTCAGCGGGGCGGATATCTCCGCCCGCGACAACATGGCGCTGGCGATGGCCGCCAGCAACATTACACCGGCACTCGCCAACCTGCGCGAACGCGGACTGGTGGATGACGCTGAACTGCTGCGCCTGTTCTACCGTTTTTGCGGTGAAAGCGTGGACCTTGAGGAGATGCTGGCGCGCGGCCGGCAGGCGCCGGTTACTGCAAATGTTGAAACAAAACCCAAGAGAACTCAACCGATCAAGATCGATCCCACCACCGGGGAGGAGAGAGGAGGAGGATATGAATGATACCCGGGCAGCCGTCAGCGTGAAACAGCGCGCACGTTTCAACTCGCAGTTGGGCGCGGCGGCAGGTGGAAACATCAAGATCATCGCCATCAGCGCCGGTGAAGGCAACGGATGGTATTTTTCTGCAGATGTGCTGCGCGCCTCGCTGCCGCTGTGGGAGGGGGTGGAATGTTTTATCGACCACGATTGGAAGGCGCGCTCGCTGCGCGACCTGGCAGGTGTGTGTCACGACGCGCGCTGGTGCCATGAGCACTCGGGAGTGAAACTCAGCCTGCGCCCGGTGGGGCCCGCCGCCGCACTGCTGGAAGAGGCGGCAGCCGCGATGTTTACACGCGTTGAACCCTGCCCGCGCGTGGGCTTCTCAGCTGACCTGGTTTTTGCCGCTGACGGCAGGCAGGTGACGCGCATCGAACAGGTGCTCTCCGTCGACCTGGTCATGCATCCGGCGCGCGGCGGTGAATTCCTAAGCGCTGATGTAGAACCCGGTCTGACCCGGGAACAGGAACAACTCAAATTAAAGGAGGAATACATGGAAAATATCGAACAAAACCCGGGCACGCAATCGGATTCAAGCGGTGAAATACATCAGCAGGACGCCCAGGTGCAAATGTGCGCCTGCCTGCTGGAGGCTTCGCTGGCTGCCGCGCATCTGCCCCCATCAGCTGAAGACAACCTGCGGGCCCGTTTCAACAAAAGGGTTTTCGAGGCCGGCGCGCTGCAGCAGGCGATTACTGAAACCCGCGCCCTTATCAGCGACCTGGCCGCCGGTAGTGCGATCCAGGGGAACGGGCAGGTGAACATCATTGCCACCCCTGAAGACCAGGTGAACGCCGCGCTGCACGACCTGCTGGGAGCTTCACGCCCGCGCGAGCTGGAGCAGCTGCACCCGGCGCGCCTGAGCGGTATCCGCGAGCTGTACACGCTGATGACCGGTGACACGGGCTTCAGCGGCGGATATCACCGTGAACGCGCCCAGTTCGCCGCCACCTCCAACCTGCCCGGACTGCTAAAAAACGCCATGAACAAGCTCATCGTCGACCAGTGGCAGGAGCTGGGACGCTCCGGATACCGCTGGTGGGAACCGGTGGTGCAGGTGGAGCACTTCAACAGCCTGCAGGAGATCACCGGCGTGCTGGTGGGCGAGGTAACGGTGCTGCCTTCTGTCTCTGAAGGCGCGGCGTACACCGAGCTGGCGGTCAAAGACAGCGCTGAAACCGGCGCCTGGGGCAAGTATGGCGGTTATGTGGGGCTCACTCTGGAAATGTTCGAAAGGGATGAGACGCACAAGCTGCGCCAGTATCCGCGCAAGCTGGCTTCGGCCGCGCTGCGGCGCATCTCGGCGCTGGTGGGAGCCATCTTCACCAGCAACAGCGGGGTCGGCCCTGTAATGGCAGACACCTACAATGTGTTCGAGAGCGCGCATCACGCCAACCTGGGCACCAGCGCGCTGGCTTCTGCTTCTTGGGAAGCGGCTGGAAAAGCCATCTACAACCAGCCCATGGCGGTTGCCAGCGGCGGCACCGCACCGAAACTGGCGCTCGACGCCCGCTACCTGCTGGTACCGCGAGAGCTGCGTCTGACCGGCATGAACATTCTTTACCCTTCCTTCGCCCACGAAAGCAGCATTTTTTCAGAGAACATGCAGAAGGGGCAGATGGGGGATGTAATCACCTGCCCGGAGTTCAACGATGCCAACGACTGGGCTGCCCTGGCTGATCCGCGCCTGGCGCCCGGCATCATCCTGGGTGAACGCTTCGGGGTGCTGCCTGAGATCATCATCGCCGATGGCGAGACCAACGGCGCGCTTTTTACCAACGACGAGATCCGCATGAAAGTACGTCATTGGGTGAGTGTGTTCGTGGCTGATTTCAGACCGCTATACAAGGCGAACGTGGCCTAGGAATCCAAACCTGTCATTGCGAACTCGGTATTTCACGCGGAGTTCGCAATGACAGCCAAAACCATAAACAACGATTGAAAGGATATTCACATGTCATTCCTTGAACAGGTAAAAATGATCCTGCGTTCCCGTAAGTTCTGGGTGCTGGTTGCGGCGGTTGTAGCCACCACCGCGGCTTATCTCACTCAGGAGATCAATGTGTGGCAGGCTTTGCAGGCGCTGGTGGCAGCGCTGGCAGTTTACTCTACCGGTGTGGCCATTGAGGACAGCGGAAATGCCAACCGACAGCCCTGACCATAAACTGGCGAAGCACCTGGCCGGTCCTTTTACAAAACCCGGCCAGGGCAACCGCCCGCTCTCCTGGCGGATCCTGCCGGACGGCGGGATGGTCGTTATCAGCGCTGACGGGCGCAAGCTGTGGTTCACACTGGATGAGGCTAACTGCGCACGCGAGGAACTGGGAATGAAAACCATAAAAATCCCTGCAGCGCCTCCAGCAAGTCAAACGAAAAGCAGCGCTCCTGCCATCAGCTCCCGGCCGCCAGCCGGAACCCGCGACGGCAAGTCAGAGATGATCGTGCTGCCTCCCGACTTGAAACACCTGGAAAGCAAAGCTCATGACAAAGTACGACGACATTAACGCCCGCGTGCGCGCACTTCTGGAAGATGGCGCTGCGCAGCGCTTCAGTGCTGACCTGCTCGCCGCGGCAATGCGACAGGCGCTGGAGGAGATGGAACAACGCCTGCCGCGCGTGCTCAGCAGCGAGTTCACTGTCATTTCCAGCGGTAGAGAACAAGCCCTGCTCACAATCGACGACTGCCGTTACATCATCAGCGTGACGACTCCCGGTGATAACGGTGCTGCCAGTGAACTGCAACCGGAAACCTGCTTCACTTATGTGCTGCTGAACGGTACGCCGACACTGCACTTTCTCGGCGCTTACATACCGGCCGCCGGGGATGGCTTGACGCTGCATTACACCGCCGGGTATACGATCGAAGGGTTGGATGACGCTCTCGATACCACCCTGCCGTCGACCCTGGAGGGCGCACTGGTGGATGGCGCGGCAGCGCAGGCCTGCCTGCTGCGCGCCGGCAGCCTGGTGGGGCGCTACGGCAGCGATCCGCGGGAATCGTCCAGATTAATGGCGATTGGTCAGTTGTGGCGCGCGACATTTGAACGCGCGCTCAATGGATTGAAGCTAATGCAGGATTTCGGTTTCCCGCCGGGGTTCCCGCTGGATAAGTGGGACCGGGTGCGAAAATGACCCTTTATTTACTGGGTGTCAACTGTCACGTCATTCTCTCCCACGCTGACATTGATGGTGGCGCCCCCTATGGTTTCATCGCCCCCAAAGACGGAACGATCAGAGAGGGTGGAGCGCAGTTCATACGCCAGGTGGAGAGCAGCACCACCTCGTACTCAGAGATCACCAGCGGCACCCGCCTATGGGTTAACTTTGATGTCATTTGCGCCGACGATCTCATAGAGCCGAGCGGAGCGCAGCACGCTGCCGGCCGGCTCACGGACTACGCCAAGCTGATGGAGTTCCTCGGTAAGACCTCAGGCATCCAATGCACAACGCCAGTTGGCACCTTCGCCAATCTCGGTGCGCTCGGATTCAGCGCCGACGAGCGGCACTTGCCCGAGCACTCCATTATCAAGTGCCAGCTAAACAACGTCGGGTTTTATTTCCCCCCAGCAGACCCAGAGCGCCTTGCACTCTCAATGTGGGATGGCACGCTTACCTGGGAAACGTCGTACTGGGTTTGAAATTTTTCCAATGGAGAATCTATGAGCTACCCCAACAGTTCTGACGTCGCAAGCGGACAGCCCACCGCTTCATCACATTACAACAACTTGCGCAAAGACTCTGTTTACCTGGGCAATGTGGCAGCGGATAGTGTTAATCTATCCAGCTTCCTACAATCGTTTGTGTTAAATATGAACATCGATTATTTAGCAACAAACAGACTTCGCATACCCTACGACTCTCAGGCACCGGCTACCATTATGATCTCAGGCTGTATGTTATTGTAAACAGCCAACATCGATCTGGCTGCTTCCTCGTTCTCAGGTGGAGCAGCTACCTGGTATGTCTTCGCCAACAGAGCAGCCGGTGTGACGAGCTTCACGCTTTCGGTCAACACCTCGCCAGTACCAGCAGCAAATCAGCGCTTGATCGGTGAGGTGTATTGGAATGGTACGAACCTGTCGCAAGGCTCCATCTTCTCGTACTCCAGCAGTAGTGACGCGCTCGCGCCTGACTATGATAGCGGCTGGTTTTCAGTGACAACCGGTACGTTCTACGCCAAAGCACACGGACTCGGCAAGCGCCCGCGTTTCGTGATCTGCGAACATTGCGCATCAGCATCAGATACCGCAATTGCAGTACACGTAGTTGTGGTCGGACTCTCAGCCGCGCCCTACGTCGTCGGTTTCCCGCTCTATGATAGCGCTAATGTTGGCGGTACAACCGGAAGCTCAGTTACAGCCGGCACATTATCGTGTTCCTCCGGCGGTTCAGCAGCCGGCTATCACAGATACAAGGCTTGGTACTAATATGGCATATATACTCAAAGACAAAGACGGAAACATCTTGAGCTTTGGTGAGAGCTCATTTATCCCCAACTTATCCACAGGTCAAACAATGGAATACTCCGACATATCGTTCTACGAATACGCGCGCAGACTTGTGCTTTCGCACGCCGGCCAGACCGGCTTAACCGTCAAAGCCTATCAGAGCGGACCCGATGTGCAGGTCGACGTTTCAACTTCTTTACCAGTAGAGAGCATTGATCTTGATATCAATGGGGTAAAAGAGACGGTGATCATCGAGGGTGGAAAGGGTAAGCTGCTGCTCTCGACCGCTCAACCTGGGTTATTCGTAGTCACACCGGCAGACCGCAAACAATTTTGTGTCGCCGGCAATGGAACCTTAGTCGTCGAGGTGGCGCCAAATGCCTGAGAATATTGTGATCAAGAAGAATGGTAAGTTCGAGATCGTTCCTTCGGACGCGCAGCTTGCGCGCGCCGAGTCAAAAGCAGATAAGGCTAAAACCAAAAACCAGATGTCTGAGCCAGAGACCCGCGCCCTATTGGAAAGAATACTGATCAGACTCGAAGCGTTGGAAAGACCGGCGGCATAGACGGTGTAAACGCACCCTGAAGCCTTACGCTTTTCAGGTACAATTGGGACGTAATGACAAAACCCGTATTGGTAAGGGCCGGTAATGCCGCTTAAGATTTCAATTCCCCTTGACCGCGTACAAGCGGCGCTCAGCAGCAGCCTGGTGCTGGATCATCCGCAGCGCTGCTCGCGCTGCGGGGCTGTACCGGCTGACCTATACGAAACCCACAGCCTGCGACTGCGCATCGGGCGTAAAAGACCGGGTCTATACCGCCAAACCTACCGCGTCAACCAGTCCTACAACTTGAAAATTCGTGTGTGCGAGACCTGCTACCGTAGTGACTTTGTAACCAGTATCGAGGACCAGGAAAAGGATGATACGGCCACCGGCAGGATGGCGAGACTTTACAACCGCGCTTACACGATCGGCGGGGTGATCGCCTGTACCGGCATGCTGTTGATGACCAATATTGTCAGCCCCGGTTCAGCCCTGGGAGGAGTAAAAACCTACTGGCCTTACCTTGTTGGCGCCGGTGGTTTCATCATTCTCGCGGCGTGGCTGCACCAACGGTATCGCATGCGCAGGATGATAGAGGAACTCGAAGCCGCAGGCATCACCATTGAATCACGGCCGCGCGCGCGAGTGCGCACGCCTGTGCTGGATGATGAAAACGACTCGAAGGCGGTTGCGCTGGAAATAAGCATTCACGATGAAACCTGGGCGGCCGAGTGCGCTGCCCATTACGATCTTAGAACTGAAGTATCTACAACCGGATTTTACCAAGGAGAAGAATAATGAGAGCCAGTTTAGGTGATGACAGCGCGCGGGTTTGGCAGGAGCCAAACGCGGAATCGATCTCAATGACTTCCATTCACAAGGGCGAGGAATTCGAGATTGGCAAGGTGATCCGCAAGAAAAAGGAGGTTTGGGTCACAGTAACGCTTGATAACGGCGTCACCGGTTACATTTCCGGCGACACGCACATCTTCGCCATACAGAAGGTGGAAGCCGTGGGCAACGACCTCGAGCTGTACAAGGAACCTGATGCCTCCTCTGAGGTGCTGGCTACCATCCCCAAAAAGACGCTGTTCACCGTGCGCGGGGTGGAGACGGTGAACGATGAGAGCTGGTACCGCGCGGAGACAGATGATGGCGCGCAGGGTTACATCAAATCCGGCGCCAGGCTGCGCGCAAAACCGCAGGTCACAAAAGAGAGCGCCCGCAGAATGATGATCACCGGCGCGTTATTCGCGGTTGGCGGGGCTGTATTGTACTTTCTCTTCCCGTCCAACCCCGAAGCCGGCGGCGGCGACACCAGCTTCATCTCGCTGGGTCTGATCCTGCTGGGGCTGTTCCAGCTCTTCCAGGGTTTCATACAGTACAGGCAGCAGGGTAAAAAAGAGTAACTCGAACCTGGGTCCTTGGAAAGCGGGTCAGAGACCCGCTTTTTTTTATTCCTGAAATCAGCAATGGAAGAGAAATCCTTCGTAAATCACCGTCTTATGTGAGCAAACAAACCCATTATCGTATTTTTATTAATATTGCCTCTTGACAATACTGTATTTATTACAGTATAATGGTTGCATGATTGAACCTGAGACCATCAACGAACATGTGGAACGATTGAGCGCGGAACTGCGCCGTGGATTGATCGTACTGGTCGTGATGAGTCAACTCGAGGAGAAAGCCTACGGTTACTCGCTGCTTAAACAGCTGGAAGAGAAAGGCTTCCAGGTGACGCAGGACACCCTCTACCCGCTCATGCGGCGGCTGGAAAACCAGGGTTACCTGCAGAGTGACTGGGAGATTGACGAAACGCGGCCCAGGCGATACTACAAATTGAGCGAACTCGGTACGGCGGTGTTGAATGCCCTGCGCCGTGACTGGAAGGAACAAATCAGGGTAATCGAGGAGATCATAAAATGAAACTGTCAGAAAAGAGTCAAATACTGTTGGAGCGCTACCTGTTGGCTGTGGAGCGCCGCCTGCCCTGGGAAGGCAGAAAAGATATCACCGCCGAGATCCGCGCCAACCTTATGGACACCCTGGAGGATCGCTATCCCCCGGAATCCGTAGTGGATGAAACCATGCTGGAGGAAGCGCTGCGGGAACTGGGCTCACCCGCTTCTGTTGCAGCCGGTTACCGCGGCACAGACGCGCTGATCGCACCGCAGCATAACGCCATCTTCAGGCTGATCGTCACGAAGCTCACCCCCATCGTTGTGGCTGTGGTATTCTTCGCTGGTGTGCTTTCCTTCGCCCTCAGCGGCGGCAAGAGCCCCTTCTGGAGCATCTGGGAGTTGTTCGGGAACGCCTGGCAGGTGGCGGTGGGCATTATCGGTACCGCCGCTATCGTGTTCATGATCCTTACCCGCTTCTTCCCCAAAGTGAACGAAGGGATGTTTACTGAAATCCTGGAAGAAGAGGGCAAAAACTGGAAGGTCAGCGACCTGCCCCAACCCGTTGATAAAGAGGAAAAGGTCAGCCTCTGGGAGCTGGTGCTGGGAGTGACCTTCGGCACGCTTGGCATGGTCATCTTACTCTTCCTGTTCGACCAGGTGGCCGGGTTCTGGTGGCTGAGCGACGGTCAGTGGCGCATGGTGCCCATGTTCACTGAAGCCTTCAAGCGCTACATCCCCTGGATGGCGGTAAACGTCGGCTTGAACCTGGCGCTGAACATCATCCTCTTCCAGACGCTGCGCAAGACCATTCTCACGCGCGTCTTCGAGATCGGTATCAAAGTCTCTGAGATTGCGCTGACCGCCGCACTGCTGAGTGCGGGCACACTGGTAGCCTTTGATCGGGCGCTGGCCTTGCAGCAGGGTTTCCCGCCCGAGGGCATCGCCGGCATCCAGGCGCTTTTCCGCTTTGACCTTGTGCACTGGTTCCTGATCTTCCTGGTGGTGGTGTTGAGCATTGACCTGATAAAAAAGGTGGTAGACCTGGTCAAATCGATCACCAGGCTGAACAATTGAGCTAATACAGAACACCTTAAACCCCCGCGAATCATCGCGGGGGTTTTTTCTACAACGTTGGCGCGGAGCCCTAAAGGGTGCTTCGCGAGGGATCGAATACCTATACCCCGAACGGGGTACCTCAACCAACTCTTTAAAGTAAAAGTGAGCGCGTAGGATCGAATACCATACCCCGAATGGGGTACCCAAACCAACTTTTTTAAAGTAAAAGTGAGCGCGGAGGATCGAATACCATACCCCGAACGGGGTACCTCAACCAACCCTTTAAAGTAAAAGTGAGCGCGGAGGGGATCGAACCCTCAACCAACGGCTTAAAAGGCCGCTGCTCTGCCATTGAGCTACGCGCCCAGCTTGGGACGAAAGGATTTTATCACGCCCATTGCCAATGGTCAATAAGTGCCGGTTTTCTCAGACGATGATTTTCACACTCAATTAAATCTCTACTTGTCACTTGTGCTCTCACCACAAAAAAAGGCCGGTCATCCGGCCTTTGCTGTTCACTTACACAGGGTTACCCCTGTTTCATAAAGTCTTCCATTGCTGCCAACAGCATGTCGATATCCGCCATACTGGTCTCGCCCATGGTGGCGACACGGTAGGTCAGGTCTTTGATCTTGCCGTAGCCATTGGCGATGCGCATGCCCCTGGTCTGCAGGAACTTGTTAAGCGCGCTGATATCCCAGCCCAGGCTGTTCTTGATGGTCACCACAGTCTTGGAGCGATACTCTGGTTTTGCCAGCGGCTCCATGCCGCGCACTGACGCCCAATCCTGCACTTTCTTCGCCATCGCCGCGTGGCGAGCGAAGCGGGCATCAAGTCCCTCCGCCAGGATGCGGTCGAGCTGCCGGTCGAGCGCGTAAATAAGCGCCATCGCCGGGGTCATGGGGGTGGAGTCTTTGATGCGGTGCTTTTCCATCAGCAGCAGGTCAAAGTACCAGCCGCGGTTGCTGACCGTTTCGGCCTTCGCCAGCGCGCGGTCAGTGGCAGCGGCCAGCGCCAGCCCGGGTGGAAGCGCGAGGCACTTCTGCGAACTGGTGAGCATGAAATCCACACCCAGTTTGTCCATCTCGATCTTGACACCGCCCAATGAAGAGACCGCGTCCACAAGGATGAGCGTATCGGGGCTGACCTCGTGCACCACCTTGCACAGGTCCGCCAGCGGGTTTTCAACGCCGGTGGAGGTTTCGTTGTGCACAATGGTGACCGCCTCGTAGTGCTTGTTCTTCAAGGCGTCACGCAGCAGCTCGGGAGTGATGGCTTCACCGAAATCAACTTCAAGTTTGTCTGCGGTCTTTCCGTTGGCGACGGCCACATCATACCAGCGTTGAGCAAACGCGCCATTCACACAGGAGAGCACATCCTGCTGCACAAAATTGCGGATACCCGCTTCCTGCATGCCGGAGCCGGATGAGGCCGCCTGGTACACACGGAACTGGGTGTAGAACAACTGCCTGGCCTTTTCCTCCGACCCGCGGAAGATGGCTTCAAAATCCTTGCTGCGGTGCGGAAGCATGGGTTTGGTTTGCGCTTCCAGCACTTCCGGCGCTACATCCACCGGGCCTGGCACAAACATATGGGTCATGACACTCTCCTTGTTATAGCGGTTGTAATTGAACCGGAGGTTTTCCCCCGGGTAGTTCCCCTAACGCAAAAAGAAGGACAGCACCACCAGGATCACGAAAAATGATCCAGCCAGGATGCCGATGCGTTTGAGATCTTTTTTCACATAGGAATAATCCGGGCTGAACTCTGAAGTTGACGCGCGAGCTGCAGTAGCTTTAGGGGTGCCGGTTTCGGCGTTGCCCAACACCGCAGTGGCCGCGCTTGTGGAACGTTTCTTGATCTTCTTTGCCATTCAACTCTCCTGATACTTTAATTATACTCACTGTAAAATTCCCTGCACCACGATACGCTTGTTATCCACAAGGTACGGGTAGCAGGAGATCAATGTGATCGTGCTATCGCTGGTATGCGCCAGCAGGTCCACCCTGGTCGGCTCCACGATCTGACTGCCGGTGATCAAATAAGTGAACGATCTATCCTGCGTGATGATGATCACCTCATCACCTTCCTTCAGCTTATCCAGGTCGCGGAAGATCTCGCTGAAGATGTCATTGTGGGCAGAAAGCACCAGGTTGCCTTCGTCGCCCGGGTTGGCGGTGCCGATATGCTGCCCCACGCCCTTCTTGAGCTGCTCCCAACCATCGCCCAGCACCACCGGTGCGTTCACACCGATCGCTGGGATCTGGATCTGGCGCGCCTGCTGAGGGCTTTGTGTCGGAACGGGCAGGTTCGCGTAGCTCTGCATCAGCGGCCGCAGGTGCTCAGGGATCTCGGCTTCGTTGAAACGGTTTTCCTGCCCGGCCACCGGGGGCACGTGTCCGCCCGGCAGCACCACCGCTGTGATCAACGGCGTGGGTGTGAGCGTGGGCTGTTCTATGGCTGAGGCCACCTGTTGATTCAGATCACGCAGCAGGTTGACCCCATTAAAAATGATAAAGAGCAGGCCGACAATGGCGATGATCTCCACCGCGAAAAGGAAGTTATCAAGCCCCGACCGGCGCCGCCTCTTTGACCTGTTGCTGCGGGGCAGATACCCCTCTTCAACTTCTGATCCCGGTTCAGGCGCTTCCTGCGCCTCAGGCTGCGCCGTTTCGATCACCCGACCGGCTTTACGGTAAGCCTCCAGCCTCGCTTCGCGTTCAGCACGGCTCTTCTCCATGAGAAGCTGCCGCAGTTCACTGGCTGAATAATCTTCGATCGCGCGCCGGCGTGGCACAGGTTAACCTCTCCGTACTGGAATCACCGCGTTGATTATAACCGATTAACAAAACCTCCCTCGCTCACAGTACTTACCAACCCGCCCATCCATGCTAAAATGTACTTATTAATGAAAACAGGAAAGATCATGAAGAAGAAAAACTACCTCATTGATATGGACGGCGTGCTGGTAACCGGTAAAACCCCGCTGCCGGGTGCTGTGGAGTTTATTGACCGCCTGCTCGCCTGCAAAGTGAAATTCCTGATCCTCACCAATAACCCGCTCTACACCCAGCGCGATCTCGAGCACCGCCTAAATACGATCGGGCTCAGAGTGCCGGCTGAGCACATCTTCACTTCTGCCATCGCCACAGCGCGTTTTCTACAAAGCCAGAACCCCAACGGCAAGGCCTTCGTCATTGGTGAGAGCGGCCTCACACAGGCGCTGCATGAAGTGGGGTATGTACAGACCGATATCAACCCTGATTACGTGGTGCTGGGCGAGGTCAATAATTACAATTTCGAACAGATCACAAAAGCGGTGCGCCTGGTCAAGGATGGGGCGATGTTCATTGCCACGAACCCTGATTCGACCGGACCGCTCGAAGCCGGGATCGTACCCGCTACCGGCGCTCTGGCAGCGCTCATCCAAAAAGCCACCGGCAGGGAGCCGTTCTTTGTTGGTAAACCAAATCCGCTGATGATGCGCAGCGCGCTGCGCTACCTGGGCGTGCACTCCGAAGATACCATCATGATCGGGGACCGCATGGACACAGACATCGTCGCCGGTGTGATGAGCGGACTGGATACCATACTGGTACTCAGCGGAGTTTCAACGCGGGCGGATGTTGAGCGCTTCCCTTACCGGCCAACCCACATCCTCAATTCCGTCGCCGAGATTGAAATTGAGTGCTGAGGCTTGTGAGCGGAGTCCTGTTTGATCGCAGAGAATAACCAAAAAACACAAAAACGTTTTATCTTATCGATGATCCTCACCAGCCTGATCCTGGTGGCTGAGGTTATCGGGGGATTATGGTCCGGTTCGCTGGCGCTGCTTTCAGACGCGGCGCACGTATTTTCAGATATCTTCGCGCTGGGATTGAGCTATTTCGCGCTGCGCCTGGCGGCCCGCCCGCCTGATGACCGTCACAGTTACGGTTGGCACCGCGTTGAAGTGATCGCCGCGCTTGTCAACGGTGCATCACTTTTGGTCATCGCGGTGGGCATCTGGGTAGAAGCTGTGAAACGCTGGCAGTCTCCGCTGGAGATCAAGAGCATGGAGATGATGGTCATTGCCATCATCGGGCTTATTGTGAACATCATTGTCGCCGTCATTCTCGGCAGGCATGATCACCCTCATAACCACGGTAATGTGAGCGAACCGCAGGAGAAACGCAACATCAATGTTCACAGCGCCTATCTGCATGTGCTGGGTGACCTAATTTCCTCCATCGGTGTCATCGCCGCCGCGCTGCTCATCCGCTTTACCGGTGCGCGCTGGATCGACCCGCTTATCTCCATCCTCATCGGGGCCGTCATCCTGGTCAGCGCCTACCGCCTGCTGCGTCAATCACTGCATATTCTTATTGAGGGCGTCCCTGAAGGGCTCTCCGTTCGCAAGCTGCACCAGTCCATCGCTTCGATCAATGAGGTCGAGACAGTTCACGACCTGCACGTCTGGAACCTCGGCTCGAACCAGGTAGCCTTGAGCGCTCATGTGGTTCTCTCTCAAGAGAATTTTCAGCAGCAGCCCCAGGTGCTGGAAAAGATCAGGCATCTGCTCGCCGCGGATTACAACATTCACCATACCACCCTGCAGTTTGAACAAACCCATTGCGGTGAAGGACACGGCGGCTGCAACTAGGCAACAACCGCCACACGAGACCGGATCGATGGTCGTGATATAATCGAACCGACAGACAGGGCCACCAGTCTGGGTTATCAAGTAATCAGCCTCAAAGGTGCAAACGCATTCTGCAAGGATCGCGTAAAAACCCGGGGGCTTTTTTTATCAGGAGAATCAGGGCAATGCGCTGGGTAAGGGAATCAGAACCACAGCCGGATCAAAATCGCTTTTACCGTAATGCACTCATCATTACGCTTGGAGGCAACCTGCTGCTGGCAGCGGGCAAAGGTGTGGTTGCATGGCTTTCAGGCTCTGCGGCGGTCTATTCCGACGCGGCCAACTCGGTCTCAGACGTGGTTTATTCTTTGCTCATGGTGCTGGGTTTATGGGCAGCCACGCGCCCGCCGGATCTCAGCCATCCGCAGGGGCATTCAAGGTTTGAACCGCTGGTAGCCCTGATGGTGGCGGCAGCCATGGCTTACGCCGGTTTTGAAGCCGCCCGCAACGCTTACGAGCGCTACACAGCCCAGAGCCTCAATGCCATCGCCATGGATCTGCCGACATTGGTACTGCTGGCAAGCGCGCTGATCAAAGCCGCGATGTATGTTTCGATCAACCGCATCAGCAAACAGCTTCACAGCCCCACGCTCTCCACCACCGCGCGCGACAATCTCAGCGACGTGCTTACCTCCCTGGCGGCGTTTGTGGGCGTGTTGGGGTCCAACTTCATTCACCCCCTGGCAGACCCGGCCGCCGGGTTCCTGGTGGCCATCTGGATTCTGCGCAACGCCTACATCGCAGGGCGCGAGAACCTGGGTTTTCTCACCGGCAGAGGAACTTCAAAAGAAAAGATCGATGAGTTCATCGCTGCCGCCGAAGGGGTGCCGGGAGTCATCAAAGTACACCACATGGTCACCGATTATGTCGGACCGCGATTGATGCTCGACCTCCACATTAACGTTGACGGAAACAGCTCTGTGAACCACGCACACGAGATCTCCGACGAAGTGACCCGAAGGCTTGAAGCGTTCCCGGATGTTGACCGCGCCTACGTGCACATTGAACCGCATGATTGGGAAGACCGGCAGCAGGGCAGCCCACCGCCGCACGGTAATGGAAAACAAAAAGCTCAAGATGACCCGGAAGCCGCGCAATGAAAACCCTTCCCACCCAGTTCATTGATGAACCCATCCAGGTTGAATTCAATGCGCCGCCGACTCGGGAAAAAACACCGCCGTGTCCGCAGCGTTTCAGTTGGCGCGGTCAGGAATACTCCATCGTAAACGTCATCGAAGAGTGGGTGGATTACTCACGCCGAGGACGCATGGCGCGCAATATGGCGCCGGCTCATCTCTCCAGCGCTGCACGCGCCGGCTCGTGGGGTGTAGGACGCTTTTGCTTCAGGGTGCAGGTCGATTCAGGTCAGATTTTTGAGATCTATTACGACCGCGCCCCGAAGGACGCTGATAACCGCATGGGCGGCTGGTTTCTCAAAGGTGAACGTATCATTCGCAACGAAGAACAATAAAATCCTGCTTTCCCCAGAATACATCATTAATATTTCTTATTCAGGTATTGACAATATTGATTTTTATGGTATTCTATTGTAAATTATATTAAGTACTGGTTTGATTTTTCACGAAAAGGCGCAGAGCCCTTTGGCGATAGCCGCACCACCCAACCTGTACGCGCTGAAATCCAAACCGGTCGTAAGGATAACAAGATGATCAACAAAACGCTGGATAAATGCCCCGTGTGTGAATCAGACCTGGTCGTCACGCGCATGTATTGCGTCAATTGCGACACAACCATTGAGGGTCATTTCACCACTGAACACACACCGTTTGGCAACCTCACACCGGAGCAGATGCAATTTTTGCTAACTTTTGTAAAATGCGAAGGGCGCCTGAATCGGATGGAAGACGAGATGAACCTCTCTTACCCCACCCTGCGCAGCCGCCTGAATGATATCGTGCGCGCTTTGGGCTACGAACCCGGCAAGGACGAAGGTCCAATCCAGCTTTCACCTGAAGACAGGCGCGAGATACTGGAGAAGCTTGACCGTGGTGAAATCTCATGGGAGGAAGCCCAGGCCAGGCTGCGCGGCGAAAAATACATCAACCAGAATATCACGGCAGAAGGGGGCAAGTGATGGCCACCAGTGAGGAAAGACTCAAAGTATTGAAGATGGTGCAGGAGGGTAAGATCACAGCGGAAATTGGCGCTGAACTGCTGAAGGCCCTGGACGCTACCAGCCGGAAGGCCGAGACGGAAGAACGCACATCGGTGGGTTTTCCCGGCAAAGGCGGCGGCAAGTTCTTCAGGGTGCGCGTCACCGATACCGATACCGGTCGTGCGCGCGTCAACATTCGCCTGCCGCTGGGCATGGTCAATGCCGGGCTGCGCATGGGCATGCGCTTCTCGCCTGAAGTGGAAGGCCTCGACGCCACCCGCATGGCGGAAGCTCTGGCATCCGGTGAAACCGGAAAGATCATGGATGTTTATGATGACGAGGATGGCGAGCACGTCGAGGTATACATCGAATAACCCGTAATTCAACCAGGCAATAATTTTTAAACCGTCCCCAAACAGGATCGGGTAATCTTAACATTTCAGGATATCGAATATGGAAAACAACAGGAATGCGGTTGAAGAAAACTGGATGAAAAAATTCATTCCCGTCTGGGGAGCCCAGATCTTTTCCCTGCTCGGCAGCGGCCTGGTGCAGTTTGCACTCGTGTGGTACATCACCCAACAAACCGGCTCCGCTGCCATGCTGGCTACCGCCACGCTGGTAGCGCTGCTGCCGGAGGTGCTGCTGGCTCCTTTCGCAGGCGCGTATGTCGACCGCCTCAACCGCCGCCTTGTAATGATCCTCGCCGACCTGTTCATTGCCGTCACCACTCTCGCGCTCGTGCTGCTCTTTGCATTCGATGTTATCCAGGTCTGGCACATTTTTGTTGTCATGTTCCTGCGCTCAGTTGGCGGCATTTTCCACTGGCCGGCGATGCAGGCTTCTACCGCCCTCATGGTACCGGATAAGCATCTTTCGCGCTTCGCCGGCCTCAACCAGGCTGTTCGCGGCGGTCTTAACATCGTGGCGCCTCCGCTGGGCGCACTGCTCATGACCGCGCTGCAGTTCTACCAGGTCATTGCTGTGGACGTGATCACCGCTCTTATTGCCATTACACCCCTGCTGTTCATCCAAATCCCGCAGCCGGCGCGCGCAGACGCCGCGCCGATGGTGACACCAAAGATGATCTTGAGAGATGTGAAAGAAGGGTTCGTCTATCTCAAACATTGGAAAGGCATGTTGTACCTCGCGCTCATCGCCGCCTTTCTGAACTTTTTACTCACACCAGCCGGCACCCTGATGCCGCTGATGGTCACCCAGCATTTCAAGGGAGGGGTCTGGCAATTGAGTCTGCTCGAATCAGTCATGGGCATCGGCATCGTTATCGGGGGAGTGCTTCTGGGCGTTTGGGGGGGTTTTAAAAACCGCGTCGCCACTTCACTGATCGGTGTCGCCGGAATCGGCCTCGGAGTACTCGTTTTTGGCCTGGCACCCGCGCACTGGTTCTGGCTGGGTGTGGCCGGTTTTGCCATCACCGGCTTGATGAGCCCCATCGCCAATGGACCGCTGCAGGCAATAATGCAAAGCAAGATCGCGCCTGAAATGCAAGGCCGGGTGCTTTCACTCATCAACAGCCTATGCGTGATGATGATGCCCATCGCCCTGCTCATCGCCGCGCCCATTGCCGAACTGCTTGGTCTACGGGTGTGGTATTGGGCGGGAGGAGTGCTGGTGATCTTTGTGGCCATTTACGCCTTTTTTGTGCCCTCTGTCAATACCCTCGACCGCTCAACTCCCTCCATACAGATGGCTGCCGCGTCTGAAACCCCGCCGCTTTAATCCTCTCGGAGCAGGCTTTATAAAAATAAGAAACGGGATGGCGAATTCGCCATCCCGTTTATGTTTTCACGAGCGATTACAGGTTGTAGATCTCGGAATATTTCGCGCGCAGGTAGCGCATATAAGGTTCCGGGGTAATGCCAGAACCGGTTACTTTTTTGATCAACTGCTGCGGCTCAAACTTGGCCCCGTGCTGATGAATGCTGGTGCGCAGCCAGTCGAGCAGGTCAGCGAACTTGCCCTGGCTGATCTGCGACTCCAGGTTGGGGATGCTTTCGTTGATCTTTTCCCACAACTGAGCCGAAACCAGGTTGCCCAGCGCGTAGGTCGGGAAGTACCCGATCATGCCGCCCGACCAGTGTACATCCTGCAACACGCCTTCGCGGTTGTTGGGTGGTGTGATGCCCAGGTATTCTTCCATCTTTTTATTCCACAAACCAGGCAGGTCAACCACCTGCACACTGCCATCCAAAAGGCCGATTTCGAGTTCAAGGCGCAGCATGATGTGCAGGTTGTATGTGGCCTCATCGGCTTCCACCCGGATCAAAGACGGCTCGACCTTGTTGATGCCGCGGTAATACTGATCAAGGCTGACACCCTTCAGCTGCTGAGGGAACTTCTGCTGCAGTTTGGGATAGAAGAACTTCCAGAAGGCTTTGGAGCGCCCCACCAGGTTTTCCCACATGCGCGATTGTGATTCGTGCACCGCCATGGAGGCGCCGTCGGCCAGCGGCAGCCGCCGCAGGCTGGGGGAAATCCCCTGCTCATACATGGCGTGACCGGCCTCGTGCATGGTGCTGAACAGCGCCGAGGCGGCGCGTTCAGGGTCAAAGCGGGTGGTGATGCGCACATCATCGATCCCGAAACTGGTGGTGAAGGGATGAACGGACTTGTCCTGCCGTCCACGGTTCCAATCGTAGCCAAAGCGGGTGACCACATCCACGCCAAAGTCCCACTGACCCTGTTCATCGTAGGGGATGTGCATGAACGCGTCATCGATCTCGGGTTTGGCGGCGATCTCTTTCAGCAGCGCCACCTGCTGCGGCCGCAGTGCGTTAAAGATCTGCTGCACTTCCGCGGTCTTCAGACCCGGCTCAAACCCATCCAGCAGCGGATCGTAAATGTGGTCGTAAGGCTGGTAAAAAGAAGCGTAAGCGCGGCGCAGGTCAACCACTTTTTCAAGGTGCGGTCGAAAGAGCTCGAAGTCGTCTTTTTCACGCGCCTCCTCCCAGGCCATCTGCGAGAGGGTGGTTACGCGGGTGAATTCCGCCACCCATTCTGTCGGCACTTTCGTTTCCTTCTCGTAAGCGTGCGCCACACGCCTGATCAGGCAGGCGTCGTTAGAATCTGGATCCAGTGTTTCGGCGTATGGTTTCAGTTCCGCCAGCAGTTCTCCCATTTCTTTGGATGTGAACTTCCTGTGCACCAGGCTGGCGATGGTTTCAAGAATGTCCCCGCGGTCCTCTCCTCCCCCGCGCGGCATGTAAACCTGCTGATCCCAGCCCAGCACAGCTTCCGCGTGTCCCAGGTCGGTGATCTCCATGATTTTTTGTCTGAATTGTTCAAGCTTTTTTTCCATCTTATCTCCAGTAAAGTTCAGGCGACCTTCCAGCGCAGGGGTTTTCCCGCGAGCGCGTTCAGTACTTCTTCCGCGATGTCATTGGCCGCGCGCGCCTGAGCTTCAACCGTCTGGGCGCCGATGTGCGGTGAATCGATCACACGCGGATGTGCCACCAGCTCGGTCGCACCCGGGGGTTCGGTCGCGAACACATCCAGGGCTGCTCCTGAAACCTGTCCTGAATTCAAAGCTGCCAGCAGCGCTTCTTCATCAATGACACCGCCGCGGGCTGCGCAGACGATGTAAACACCGGGCTTGGTTTTTGCAAGGGCTGCGGCGTTCAGCAGGTTGCGGGAATCAGCAGTCAGGGGCATATGCATCGTGATGACGTCTGCAGCCGCAAGCAATTCATCCATGCTCACCGGTTCACCGCCGCGTTTCTTAATTTCCTCCGCGGTTACCAGCGGATCGTATGCCAGGATCTTCATTTCAAAAGCCCTGGCACGCGCCGCCACCGCTGAACCGATGCGGCCAAAACCAATAACACCGAGGGTTTTCCCATATAGCTCGCGCCCCTCAAATTCCTTTTTGAGCCACTTACCCGCCTTCATAGATGCATCTGCCCGCGGGATCTCACGGACAACGCTCAACATCAGGCTCAGGGTCAGCTCCGCCACTGCTACGGTTGTGGCCAGTGGAGAGTTAACCACGGTCACATTGTGCGCTTTCGCGGCGCTCAGGTCGATATTATCAACACCAACCCCCGCCCGGCCAATCACCTTCAGGTTGGTCGCGGCGTCAAACACCGCCGCTGTCACCTTGGTGCGTCCGCGCACGATCAGGGCATCGTACTCTCCCACGACCTTCAGCAGGTCCTCCGCGCTTATCCCCGGCTGGTCCGCAACTTCGGCGCCAGACCGCAGGATTTCCTTCCCGTTCTCTTCCAATCCATCTGTCAATAAAACCTTCCAGGCTGACATTCCCTACTCCTTTGATTATGATAGACAAAAGAGGCAGCGCCCCTCTTTGATTTTACCTTAATTCATAAATGACACCCCTGATATCCATTGCGGCGTGCGGTGGTTTTGAGATGGTACAATCCAGGCATGAATGATGACGCGAGAAAAGCACTGAGTCGTGTGAATCCGCGCATGCTGAATGCTGAAGCACTGCAGCGATGTAAACTCGGGGAGTGCAAAGGCGCCTGCTGCGTGTTCGGGGTATGGGTGGACCTGCGCGAGGTTGATGACATCATGCGCAATGCAAACACGATCCTACCCCACATGCCGGAGGATGCCCGAACTCCCGGTGAATGGTTCGCCGCGGTGGAAGACGATGACAAACGCAGCCCCAGCGGCAGGGTCATCCACACCGCGGTGGAGAACCGCCCTGACCACTACAAAGGGACTGCCTGCATCTTCTGCCTTGCGGACGGTAAATGCGCGTTACAGGTAGCAGCGGTGGCGAACGGCATGCACCCCTGGCGGTTCAAACCTTTCTACTGCGTGCTGCACCCGCTTGATCTGGATGACAACGCCCGCATCACCCTGGATAAGATGGACGAAATGATCAACGAGGAGGGCAGCTGCGTGAGACCCGCATCTCATCCCGTTCCGCTGGTCGATACATTTGAGCCGGAGTTGAAATACCTTCTTGGTGAGAAAACTTACCTGTCGCTAAAACAGCTCTCAGAAGAAGTAAATGAACAGCAAAAAGATAATGGCAGCTGAAATTTCCACCCTTACCGAAGCAGACCGGCCCTGGGTACGGGATTTCATCATCAACCATTGGTGTTCACCCGAGATCGTAGTGCACAGCGAGGTCTATTCTCCCGAAAACCTGGAGGGATATAAGGCAATTATCGAAGACCGGATCGCCGGTTTGATCACCTGGGTTATCAGAGGGTCAGCCTGCGAGATCATCACCCTCAACAGCACAATAAAAAGAAACGGCGTGGGCGGTGCACTGTTGCAGGCCGCAGAAGACGTGGCCAGAGGTAACGGCTGCACCCGCTGCTGGCTGATGACCACAAACGATAACCTCGCCGCCGTCCAATTTTACCGGCATCGGGGATACAGAATTACAGCCATCGCCTGGGGCGCGGTGAAATCCGCCAGGCGCATCAAGCCGGGAATTCCGCAAACAGGCGAAAATGGCATCCCCATCTGCTACGAGATCACCCTGGAAAAAAAGTTGTGAAAAGTGGTATTCGCAGAGCAGCACTTTTTTAAGATAAAATATGTCTTAATTTATAAAAACAGGAAACGATACTTGAGAACGAAACTGACCACCATCACGATCATCTTCGCCGCCCTTCTCGCAGCCCTCTTTTTCCAGGTAAAGGAGGTTTCTGCCCTCACCCCTCCCGGCAGGAGCGAAGCCGACACCCCGCTATGCCTGCCCGCTAACGAGGATGAGGAATTTATCGCCTCTTGCCTGCAAGCCGGCCCCGCAGCCCGGCTTGCGGAACTGGCTGCCAGGGGCATTACACCCCAGGGCAAACAGCTTTTTGCCTCGCAGACGCCTTACGAACTCGCCACCATTCCTTTCTCCTATGCCCAGCTGGTGGATGACCAGCAGATCCCTCTATACGCAACGATAGCGGATATTGAAGCCGGCAATGCCACCAACCAGCTGCCTCAAAGCCGCACCAAGTACGTGGCGCTCAAAGACAGCGTCGAGACGGGTAGAGGGCGTTATTACCAGATCGCCACTTCAGAATGGGTCAGCGTGGAACACGCCAAAAAGGTCTCGGTGCCGAACTTCCAGGGTTACGTGCTCAAGAAAAACCCCGGTTTTGTGTTCGGCTGGATCATCAACGAAACCATCAGCCGCAGCGGTCCGGGTTACGAGTACCCTGAAACCGGTGCGCAGTACTGGCGCATGAACAACATCGTCATCTATGATTCCACGATGGTCAATGATATCGAATGGGTGATGATCGGACCGGATGAGTGGGTGGAACACCGCTTTGTTTCCCGCATCATACCCAATTACAACCGCCCCGAAGGCGTGCCTGTGGATAAGTGGATCGAGATCAATCTCCACGAACAAACCTTAGCCGCCTACGAGAACGGCAATCTTGTCTTTGCCACACTCATCTCATCCGGGGTTGACCCATTCTTCACTCAACCAGGCGTATTCCAGATCTACAAGAAGCTTGAGTTTGATCCGATGAGCGGGTCATTCGAAGTCGACCGCTCTGATTATTATTACCTGGAAGAAGTGCCGTATATCATGTATTACGACAAGGCGCGCGCCATCCACGGCGCGTACTGGCAATCGCTCCTTGGTTACCAGCGCTCACACGGCTGCGTCAACCTGAGCATCGCTGATGCCCACTGGATGTACAACTGGGCAAACGACGGCGATTACGTATACGTGTGGGATCCATCCGGAAAAACACCCACTGACCCGTCATTTTATGGTGAAGGTGGGTTTTAATAACCTGGCTGATGAACACAGTCAGCGACAAACCGCTCTATTTGCTCTTTGTGAATGCCGCAATCCAGGCAGATCTCTTATGAAAAAGGAAAGGATCATATGAAAACCAAGTTAGTAAAAACCATCACCATGCTGGCCGCCCTGGCTGTATTGAGCCTGGCTGCCTGCGCGCCGGCTGCCGCGACCGAAACCGCGCCTCAGCCAACACAAACCCCCTACATCATCGTGGTCACACCCACCGCAGTCGAAGCGACTGCCACATCCATACCAACGGAAGCTCCAGCCACCCCCACGGCGGAAGCGGCGCAGACTGATGAAGCACCGAAGTTCTTCCGCGACGAGTTTGAAGGTGATCTGGACGATTATGAACAGACGTTGTGGACAGGCCGCTTTGGCAAAGCTGATGTATACCTTGAAGACGGGAAACTGAAATTCCGCCTGAACGCCATGTACCTCGCCCCATACCTGACCTATGAGCCGCATACCTACACCGATGTGCGCCTTGAGGTAAGCGCCGAGAACCTCGCCTACAATGATAATCACATCACACTCGTGTGCCGTTATGATGAAGAACTGGGCTGGTACGAATTCAACATCGGCAGCAACGGCCTGTTCCGCATCAACTACTACGATAACACGCTGGTAAAAGGGCATGTGCGGTTGTGGAACGGCGGATCGACTGATATCAAGATGGGCAGGCAGATCAACACGATAAAGGCTGAGTGCATCGGCACGCAGTTATCACTGTACGTGAATGATGTGCTGTTGAAAACCGTGGAACACAAGGACCTGAAGGAAGGACGGGTGGGTGTGGGGGTTTCCTCGTTCGAGTCCTTCCCGGTTAATGTCGATTTTGAATACCTGGATATCAGTCAGCCCTGAACCATCAACATAGATCATACGCGGGAGGGATAACCTCCCGCGTATTTGTTAGCGACAACTCTTTTTATGGAGGAATTTACGATAAACCACTTGAAAAAATTCCAAATATCCCTATGATATATAGTATTAACGTCCGTGTCATTTTCACTACCTTACAGGAGGAGTAACAATGAAAAAGACCACAGCAATCCCTATCGTCGTCATCACGCTGCTTCTGGTGCTCGCCCTTTCCGCATGCGGATCCCTGGGGAAGAAGTCAGAAGCGCCGGCTGAACAACCCCAGGTCATCATCATCACCGCCACACCCAAGGTTGAAGCTCCGGTGGTCACTGAGCCTCCGGCGGTTGTGGTGACCGAACCACCCGCGCCGCCTACCGAACCGCCTGCGCTGCCGACAGAACCTCCAGCGGCACCGCCGACCGCACCCCCGGCAGGTGGTGAAAAGTACTTTCTGGATGAGTTCGACAACGGGATGGATAATTACAGCCATTTTATATTTGACTACAACTCCTTCCGCACCTTCAAAGATAGCGAAGCTCTTGAAAGAAAGGCCGGCGTGGAAGTGGAAGACGGAAAAGTCAAGTTTAATATGGAGACTTTTGGCATGACCTATTTCTTCGTATATGAACCTCAAACCTATGAGGATGTCAAAATCTCCATAGAGATGCAAAACCTCGGTTATGCTTCAAGTACATCAGGTTTGATATGCCGTTATGATGAAGACATGGGCTGGTACGAAGCCCTTCTCGATGCCCAGGGCCAATGGGCATTGTATTACTATGATGCCGTAACAAAAGGGTATACCTATCTGACCAACGGCGGCGCTGAAGTGTTCAATTACGGAAAAGACACCAATAAATTCACCCTGGCCTGTGAAGGAAAGAATTTATCAATCTATGTCAATGATGTCTTTTCACAAACTTACGAACATAAAGACCTCAAGAGCGGAAAGGTTGGTTTTTCCGGTTCTGCAGAGGATTCGTACACATACATACACATTCCCTGGTTTGAGGTCAGCGAACCATAAACACCAGTCATAACAAAAGGCGGGGAATCAAACTCCCCGCCTTTTTTGTATCCCGGTGCTGTCAATTTCCCGCGATAAATTTTCCGATCACCAGAGCGGAGAACAAGCCAGCGGATAGCAAGACCCCCCAGAGCAGCCTGCCCTTCCCGGTCGCGTCTGTCATTTCATATCCGGTGTAGGTTTGCTGCACCTGCAGCAGCGGACCCGCCGCCCAGGCGAACAGGGCTCCACCCGCGAGACCTCCCAGGTGCCCCCAGTTGTCAATTCCCGGCTGCAGCCCGATCATCAGGTTCACCGCCACGATGAGTGCCAGGTTGGTGAGCATGCCGCGTGCCCGCGAGCCGAATAATCTCCTGTTCTTGTAGATAAAAACGCCTTCAGCCGCCACCAGCCCGAACACCGCCGTGGAAGCTCCCAGCGAGGGATTGGGCGAAAGCAGGAAGGACAGTGAATTTCCGCAAAACGCCCCGATAGCGTAGAGCAGCAGGAACCTGGCGTGACCGTAATACCGTTCCATGGAACTGCCGAGTGAAAATAACGCGTACATGTTAAAGGCGATGTGCAGCAGGCTGCCGTGCAGCAGCGCCGGCGTCAGCAGCCGCCAAAGCTCTCCAGCCAGAATATACGCATTGATCTTGCCGCCAAGCAGAAAAGGCCAATCCACTCCATCCTGGCTGAGGGAAGTCGAGAGCATCTGCAGCAGATACACGGCTACCGTAACCCCGATGAGCACATAAGTGACCACGGGTTTTTTTGCCGGCAGGCGCACCGCCACCGGCCGGTCTGTTGGCAGCGGCTCGGGCTGCTGTTCTTGATACTGAGGATAATTATCCATCAGAGGATGCGGCGGTGCTGGACCGCCATGTGTTCGGTATTGATGATGGATACCACATCATCAACCGCCCTTTCTATCTGGTCTTCGGAATTCACCACAACGTAATCAAACAGCCCGATCTGTTTTACTTCTTCGCGGGCGGTAGACACCCTTACCTTAAGATCAGCTTCGCTTTCAGTCCCGCGGCGTGTCAATCGCTGATACCATTCATCAAAAGACCCGGGGACAATAAAGATCAACACTGCCTGTGGATATAGACCGCGCAGAGTCTTCGCGCCTTGAACGTCCACGCGCGCCACCACGTCCTTGCCGCTGGCCAGGGCTTCCTCGATCTGGTGGCGCGGGATGCCTTTGAGGTCAGAATAGACCACGGCGTGCTCGGCGAACCAGCCTTCCTCAATTCGATCTTCAAATTCCTCGCGTGTCAGAAAGAAGTAATCTCTGCCGTTCTGCTCTTCTTCGCGCGGAGCTCTTGTAGTGGCAGTGATGACGACATGCAGCGGCAGTCTGCGCCGCTTCAACCCCCTGATCACGCTATCCTTGCCGACGCCCGAAGTGCCGGAGATCACGATCAATAATGGCCGCGGGTGCAGGAGATCAAAGGAAACATCATCAGGAGACATGGACAACCTCACAGGGAGAATTAACACACTTCTTATATGCTGCAATTATAATGGATAACGCCAGTAAAAAAACCGAGGTGGTTATGCCGATCTATGATTTTCGCTGTACAGAATGCAAGCATCGCTTCGAAGTGTTCCTGACCTACGCGGAATACGATCATCATCAGACGCCCTGCCCGGGCTGTGGTTCAACGCGCCTGGAACGGGTCATCCGCAAGGTGCGCGTCGCGCGCGCAGACGACGCCCGGCTGGCTTCACTGGCTGATGACAGCAGCCTGGACATGATCGACAATGACCCCAAAGCCCTCGGCCGCATGATGCGTGAAATGAAAAACGAAGTTGGAGCAGATGATTTGCCGGGAGAATTTGACGAGGTGGTCAACCGCCTTGAAAAGGGTCAAACCCCTGAAGAGATTGAACGTGACCTGCCCGAACTCGGGGAGGAATAGGTCAACTTTTTTTAATTTTGCCCTTTATCAGCAGCGATCAGGAATCACTGAGGGCTCTTTGCAGGTCAGCGAACGAATTCATGCGGGCGATGCGGCGCAGGAAGACCGCCAGTGAGTCAGCCTCTGCTCGTAACACGCGCACTGCGGGGCCTACCGGGTCTTCCCCGGCGGCGCCGCCCGGTTCATCAGCGTAAGCGCCGTGAAAAGCAAAGTAAGCCTGGTTGAGCTTACGGATCATATAGCCGTTGTCAATAAATACAACCCGCCGCTGCTCCATGTACGCTTCAGCTTCCTGCACCCTGCCATGCGCCAGCAGTTCATCTACTTTCACGCGGGTGATATGCATTTCCTTGCGAAAATCAAACGCAGCCGCGGCGGATTCTTTAAATACGGTTTTCGGTACTCTGCTTTCGCTCGCGTAGTAATCAGGGTAGTAGCGCCGCATTACCTCGCGGCTGATCTCGGTTCCCACAATCGACGCGGCGGTTTCATTCATCGTGCGCAGTTCAGGCGTGGTGTCATAATTCCACCCCAAAGGATGCAGGGTCAGGTAATTGTGCGTCCACTCATGGGCGATGGTATCGAGCGTCCACTCAATGCTCGATGAGCGCTGTACCATGGTGGGGTACACACCGATCCCGCCGACATCCACAACCAGCGTGGAGGTGTTCATGTACGCGGCCACTTCCTCCTCCAGCCGGGTGATCTCCTCCAGACCCAGGTCAGCCAGAAGCGAGATATTCACATCCTGCCTGATCGCGTCACGCGGCGAAACAATGAGCGCCTTGGGGAGCGGCGATGAATGGAAAAGCACAGGGGGTTGCGGTTGCGCCAGGAACCCGATACCCTCATCCGCCATCACCCTGGCGACCTGATACTGCAATATGGATTCAACCAGCGGAGAAAGCCCCTCCAGCGACCGCTCGAGGGCGTGCTGCTGTGCCAGCAGCTGAGATGCAGAAGATTCCGCATCACTGATGCCCGGGTCGGCATAAACGAGTTCCACCCTGGCTTGTACCGCCTCCAGCTCGCGTATGAGCTCAAAGTAACGCTCCACCGCGAGGGATTGCTGGGAAATACTCAGCCTTTGTACAGGGTTTAACTGCGCCTGGGCGGTCTTTTCCCCTGCCGCGTTTGCCAGCCAGGCGATATAATCATATTCGACATTCCCGGTGAACAGGCGCGCCTGGTCCACCGGATCATCCAAAGAAACAACCGAGCTGGTTAGTAACACCGCGCTAATCAGCAGCGGGATGAGAAGCCCGGAAAACTTGCGCCAGATCATGCACAAATTATAACTGCTGAAATGTTAGAAAATTATTAAAAAGAAAGTGCAAATCACTCATGAAAAAAAGACTCTCAGGTAAAACCATTTTCTTCATCATCCTTGGGCTTGCGGCCGTCGCGTTAGTAACCTACCTGGTACTCAACAATGCCAACGCCCGCAAAACCGCAGCCGCCGAGCTGCAGACCGTTGAAGTAACCAGGGGGGAACTGGTGGCGGTCATTGGCGCTACCGGTACGGTGCGCGCCAACCAGAGCGCTGTCCTCTCCTGGCCTACCAGCGGCCGTGTCGGAGCGATAAATGTCCAGGTGGGTGAAAAGGTGGCCAGCGAAACCATCCTGGCGGAACTTGTTGAATCATCCCTGCCGCAAAACGTAATCCTGGCGCAGGCGGACCTGGTGGAAGCCCAGCGAAACCTCGACAATCTGAGAGACTCCAAACTGAATCAGGCCCAGGCGCAGTTGAACCTGGCGAACGCCAAGGATGCGTATGAACGCGCCGTCTGGTCGAGTTTCCAGGGAGATACAGCCCGCACAACCAATCAGAACAAGATCGACGCGGCCACCGCGGCGGTGACGCTGGCAAGGGATCGTGTAGATACCGCGGAAGAAAATTTCGATAAGGTTGATGAACGTGATGATGACGATCCGCTGAAAGCAAACGCGCTCAGTACTTTGGCGAACGCGCGTGAAAGTCTCGACAAAGCCATCAAGGACCTGAACTACCTCATCCAGAACCCGGGGGAAAAAGAACTCGCCATCTCAGACGGAAAAGTAGCGGTGGCGCTGGCGCAATATGAGGATGCCCAGCGGGAATGGGAACGCCAGAAGGACGGCGTTGATCCTGAGGATATCGCCGCGGCTGAGGCCCGTATCGCTGCCATCAAGGCCACGATCGCGCTTTCGCACATTGCCGCCCCCTTCAGCGGCACCGTCACCGAGGTGAACGTGATGCCCGGAGACCTGGTAACCACGGGCAAGGTGGCGTTCAGGTTGGACGATCTCTCTCACCTGCTGGTGGATGTGCAGGTACCCGAGGTGGATATCAACCGCATCAAGGTCGGTCAACCTGTTGACCTTACCTTCGACGCCATCAGTAATCAGGCCTACCAGGGCAAGGTTCACGGCGTGGCCACTGTAGGCACGATCGAATCCGGTCTGGTCAATTTCAAGGTAACGGTCGAGATCCTCAATCCTGATGAACAGGTGCTGCCAGGCATGACTGCCGGGGTCAACATCATCGTCAGCCAACTTGAAGACGTGCTGACCGTACCCAACCGTGCCATTCGCCTGGTAAACAACCAGTCAGTGGTTTACATCCTTAAGAACAACGCTCCAACTGAAGTCAATATCGAGATCGGGGCATCATCCGATACCATGAGCGAGATCCTGTCAGGTGACCTCAAGGAAGGTGACAAGGTTATTCTCAACCCGCCATCTTCCTTCCTGGACATGGATTTTCGAGGAGGACCGCCTTTTTAGGGCACCCTAATGGAACCAGTCATTCAAACGCACGAACTGACCAAGATCTACCAGCTTGGTGAGGTTGAGGTAAAAGCTCTCGCCGGTGTCAGTTTTTCCATCGACCGCGGTGAGGTGGTCGCAATCATGGGACCCTCAGGCTCAGGCAAATCCACCCTGATGAACCTTCTGGGTTGTCTTGACCGCCCCACGAGCGGAAAATACACACTGGATGGAGAAGAGGTCGCCCAGCTGGATGATGACCAGCTCGCCAATATCCGCAACCGTAAAGTGGGCTTCGTTTTTCAAAGCTTTAACCTGTTGCCGCGTCAGACTGCCATCAACAATGTTGAACTGCCAATGCGCTACGCCGGTATTACCAAAGAGCGTATCGATAGAGCAAAAGCCGCCCTTGAATCGGTCGGGCTGGGTGACCGCATGCACCACCGGCCGCCGGAGCTCTCAGGCGGGCAGCAGCAGCGCGTGGCCATTGCGAGGGCGCTGGTCAACAACCCGGCCATCCTGATGGCTGACGAACCCACCGGCAATCTTGATTCCCGTTCCGGTTTAGAGATCATGGAACTGCTGCTGAAGTTGAACCAGGATTTCGGCACCACGCTGATCATCGTGACGCATGACCCGGATGTGGCATCCAACACGCAGCGCGTTATCCGGCTTAAAGACGGCCTGATCGAGGAGGACATTCGATGAACCTCTGGCAGGCGGTTGTTGAAGCGCTTGAAAGCCTGTACTCCAATAAGCTGCGCTCCGCCCTAACCATCCTCGGAATCGTCATCGGGGTTGGCGCAGTCATCGCCATGATGGCCGTCGGGGCGGGTGCCCAGGAGACGATCACAGGATCGATCAGCGGGATTGGCAGCAACCTGCTCTTTGTTATCCGCGGCAACCCTACCCAGGAACTCACCCGGATCGAACCCCTGACAAGCGAGGATGCCGAAGCTTTCCTTGATCAATTCCAGGCACCATCCATAGCCGCGGTTGCACCTGTCGTCAACGACACTCTCATGGTTTCAGCTGCAGGTGAATCGACTCGAACGACTGTTTACGGCGTCACCCCGGCCTATGAGCAGGTGCGCAATTACAAGGTCACTGAAGGCTCCTTTATCAGCGAAGAACAGCAGCTGGGCAGATCCTCAGTCGTGTTGATCGGCCCTGACACCGCGGAAAAACTATTCGGCCGCCGCGAGGGACTTATCGGTGAAAGCATTCGCATCGAAGGCCAACCTTTTCGCATCACAGGTGTTCTGGAATCAAAAGGCGGTTCATCTTTCGGTTCACAGGATGACCTGATCATCATCCCCCTCAGCACCGCCCAGGCGCGCCTGATCCGTCACAGCGACAACCGCCTGGATTCCATCCTGGTACAGGTCGTCTCCCCCGAGTTGACCACACAGGCGACCGAAGAGATCGCCCAGATTCTGCGCAGCCGGCATCGGACGCGTATTGGCCAGGACGATTTCACCATTTTTTCACAGGAAGACTTTGTCGACATTGCCAAAACCATCACCGGTGTGCTCACCATCTTCCTGGGGGGCATCGCCGGCATCTCTCTGCTGGTGGGCGGTATCGGTATTATGAACATCATGCTGGTTTCAGTGACCGAACGCACCCGGGAGATCGGTCTGCGGAAAGCCCTCGGCGCCCGCAAGAAGGATATTCTGATCCAGTTCCTCACCGAGTCCTCACTGTTGAGCCTCTTCGGCGGCATCATCGGCATCGGGTTGGGATGGCTGATCTCTTTTGTGGTCGGGCGCATCGCGGTGGCCAACAATACCCCCTTTTACCCGCAGATCAGCATTGATGCCATCCTGCTCGCGACCGTCTTTTCCACCGCGGTTGGATTGTTCTTTGGTCTTTACCCGGCCAACCGGGCAGCCAACCTCGAGCCGGTGGAAGCCCTGCGTCATGAATAGAAAAACAGACTGCTGCCGCCTGATAGTGCGCGACAGCAGTCTGATGCGACACCAGCCCGGGTCTTCACCCCTGGCTGGGCTGAGGGTTATAACGGTTCTTCAGGGATAACGATCAATAGGATCAGGTACGCCAACAGCGCACCGCCCACGAAGAGCACCCCCAACACGAACAGCAGTCGTACGAGCGTCGGGTCAATCCCGAAGTATTCACCCAGGCCGCCGCAAACTCCGCCTATCTTACGATCAACCCTGGAACGGTAAAGTTTTTTTGGACTGTTTTCCATTATAGTCTCCTGTAATTTCATTTATTAATAATACGCACCGCCAATAAGAAAGTTGCGCCGGTAAAGAACCAGCTTGTATCGTGTACAATAGAATCATCCGGAGAGCTTCTACCGGAGAAGGAGGAAAAATGGCTGAGAGATCACAGCTGGAGAAACAAAAGGTGGTCCACCTTATTCAACAGGTTCCGTTCAATGATGAGGAGAAAACCTTGTGGTTGAAAAGCCTAGAGCAGAACGGCGTCACCGAGACGCTAATTGATGAAATGCACGAAAAGTTGCTGTCAATCCCGAATGAAAAGTTCGCCAGCGACTGGATGAGAGCAAAATTTACCACTGATCTTGCCCGGTTCGCGCGCCAATGGCGGATGCAAACCGCCAGCCGGCAATTCAAACACGGCCGCTAATATCTCACCACAGCCACCCGGCATTGAATTGACCGGGTGGTTTTTTCTTTTCTCCAGTAAAATCATCTAACCGATGGGCACTGAAAAATCACAAAACAATCTGCGCGAAAGACTGGTCTCAGATAGTTACCTTTTTCTGGCTGCCATAATCTGGGGCGGCGGTTTCGTCGCCCAGCGCATGGCTTCCTTCCACCTGGGTTTCAACGCCTTCAATGGCATTCGCTTTTTGCTTGGTGGACTGGTACTGCTGTTTTTTGTCTTCCGGCGTTTTCGTAAAAGCAGGGGTGGAATGGGCTGGGTGCTGCTTGCAGGCGGGGTGCTTTTTGCTGCCAGCTCTCTGCAGCAAATCGGCATCGGCACTACCTCCGCCAGTACAGCCGGTTTTATCACCGGCACGTACGTGGTCCTCGTTCCCATCCTCCTGGCTGTGTTCTGGCGGCAGCGAACCCCATTGGCCACCTGGATCGCCGCGCTGGTCGCGCTCGCGGGCACTTATCTGCTGAGCACGGGCGGATTGGTGTTGATACCCTCCTCGGGCAGCCTGATCCTGCTGGCTGGTTCAGCGGTGTGGGCGCTGCATGTGATCGTTGTAGGCCTGGCGGTAAATAAGATGGATGTATTCGTCTTTTCTGTCGGGCAATTCCTGGTATGCGGAGCGATCCACCTGGTAATGAGCATGTTCATTGAACCTGTCAGCATACCTGCACTGCGCGCCAGCTGGCTGCCCCTGCTTTACGCCGCTTTGCTTTCCGTCGCGCTCGGATTCACATTCCAGGCTATCGGGCAGAAGAAAGCCCCCTCGGCGGACGCCGCGCTGATTCTCAGCCTTGAAGCCGTATTCGCTGCCATCACAGGTGCATTGTTCTTGAATGAAAGCCTGAACCTGGTGCAGGTGATCGGCTGCGTCATTATCCTCGCCGCCATCCTGTTCGCACAGTTGATCGTGCTGAAAAAGAACAGGGGAAGCGCATGATCCCGTAACAGGTTTTCTTGCCACGCTTCAATGCCAGTGTAATATAATGAACAGACGGGAAACACCAATCAGGAATAAAGAGGTGTCCTTTGGGGAAAATTGACCAGCAAGCATTGATCGAGCGCATTCACATCCTGCAGCGCGGAGTCCCTGAAGTGGAGGCTGCCGCTGTCATCAGCCTGGATGGGTTGATCATGGCATCTGCGCTGCCGGACGGCATGAGTGAAGACAGGATCTCCGCCATGTCGGCTGCCATGCTTTCACTCGGCGAGCAGATCAACAGGGAAATGGGCCTGGGCACGCTTGAGCAGTTGTACACCAGGGGGAGCAACGGTTACGTGGTGCTGCTTGCCGTTGGTAAGGACGCTGTTTTCACCACCCTGGTACAGCCCGAAGCCAAACTGGGGGTCTTGTTTTTGGAGTTGCGCAAAACCGCTGAAGACCTGGCGCGCCTGCTTGATGGAACCGGGTAAACCGTCATCCTCGCGGTCATAAATCCCGATATTCGTTTTAAAACACAACGAATTTAACAATTCCGGGTGCAATTCTTCCGCTCAACTGGTAGAATTACGCTGGTACCCCGACCTCAGGGTGATACCGGAGAATCGTTGAGCATTTGCGTCATCATACCCACGTTTAACGAAGTAGAGAACCTTCCGCTGATTGTCGAACGGTTGCGTGCCTTACCATTGAATGACCTCTCCATCCTGGTGATCGATGACAACAGTCCTGATGGCACCGGCGCCATTGCAGATGAGCTCTCTGCCAAGTACAACGGTCAAATCTCAGTGATGCATCGCAGCGGGAAATTAGGATTGGGTACCGCGTATATCTCCGGGTTCCGGCAGGTGCTCCAACAGCATGTTGATCTCATCGCCCACATGGACGCTGATTTCTCCCACGAGCCTGAAAAATTGCCGGATTTTGTTAAAGCCATAGAGAGCAGTGATGTGGTTTTCGGGTCAAGGTACACCCCGGGCGGCAGCCTGGACCGGGACTGGCCGGCCTGGCGGAAATGGCTCTCTAACTTTGGAAATACCTACGCGCGCACTATCCTGCGCATGCCCATCAAGGACCTCACCGGCGGCTTCAGGTTGTGGCGGCGTGAGACACTGGCCGCTATGCCGTGGGACAGAGTGCGCTCCAATGGGTATGTTTTTATGGTTGAAACCGCCTACCTGGCGCACAAATTGGGTTTTAGAATAAAAGAAGTACCGATCTATTTTGCTGAACGTACGCGTGGAAAATCCAAGATGAACCTTTCCATTCAGATCGAAGCAGCGTTGCGTGTGTGGAGCCTGATCCCGCGCTACCGCGACTTGAAGACAGTTTCGCGCAGGCCATCGAGCAGTTAATTCCCGCCGCCCTTTCCGGGTAGTATCTCTTTCAATTCGTTCACCAGCGTTTTCCATTCCACCAGGCTGAGCTCCTGCGCGCGGCGCTGCGGATCAATACCCGCGGATAACAGGCAGCGGGCGCTTTCCTCCCCGCTGATGTGTAAGCCGGCCGCCAGTGTATTGCGCAATGTTTTCCGTTTTTGCGCGAATCCCATACGGATCAACGTAAAGAAATAACCCCGCTGCTCGTCATTAAAGAAAGGCTGAGGGTAAAGATCCACCCGCAGCGTGGCAGAATCAACCCCGGGTACCGGGTAAAACGCCCCGGCAGGGATGGTGGCGGTGATGCGGGGTTGACCGAACACCTGCACGCTTAATGCCAGCAGTGAAAGCTCCCCCGGTTCAGCGCAGATGCGCTCAGCCACCTCCTTCTGCATGGTGAGCACCAGCCGCGCCGGCCGCGCACGGCTTTCCAGCAGGTGGCGTACGATGGCCGAAGTGATGTAGTACGGGATATTGGCAACCGCGACATACCCCGGGGCACCCATCAACTGCGCGGGGTCCAACGCCAGGATATCCCCCTGTACCAGGTCAATATTTGCGTAACCTGATACCACCTCGCTCAAAACAGGCATTAACCTGCTGTCAATTTCGACGGCCATAACCCTCTTTGCCGCGTCCGCCAGCAGGCGGGTGAGGCTGCCGAGCCCGGCGCCGATCTCCAGCACCTCTTCCTCCCCGGTCAACGCGGCGCTCTCAACGATCCTGCACAGCGCGTTGTGGTCAACCAGGAAGTTCTGACCCAACCCCTTGCGCGGATCAAGGTGGTGACGGTTCAACAATGAACGCACGTCCAGCGGCAGCGCTTTTATGGCAGCACCCCGGTGAAACCAGCAGGCGGCGGTGACAGGAAGTAAATGGTTACTTTTACCGCGCCCCAGGGGACGTAATCAGCGTCGGTATAACCCAGGTCGATCCACCTGTCACTGTAAGGGTAAGTGCCTTTATCAGCCACGATGCCGATGCCATAACCGGGCACAAAAACCCTCGTATCTCTAAACAGGTTGAACCAGTCACGTTTGAAAGCCACAATACCCTTTTGCAGGATGCGGCCGGACGCGGTGATATTGGAACACAATCCCTCAACACCCAGCCGGCATGGAGAATAAGAGGTGGCGACCACATCCACTGCCAGGTAGTACTTGAGTGGTCCTTCCGGTGTATCCACAAAATTCTCAAGCAATTTGGTGCCGTAGTACTCAACCTGGTTGACGGGTTGATACAGGATCACTTCGTCCTGAGTCTCTCGCGCCGCTTCCACGCCGTCCTCGTAACGAACCTTTACACCCGTCGCTGCCAGTCCGTATTCGCCCGCCTGCGAAACACGCGTTTCATTCATGAACATCGAGTTATCCGCCAGCGATTCGGTATCGAACGGGATCACGCGCTGCTCTGAGAGGATCTCCTCTGTCACCCTGATCACCCTGATCACACCGTCTTCCGGAAGCGGTTCATCAGCACCCGGCTGGGTAAAGTCCACATCCTGCAGAATCACACCGCTCTCCGCCAGGGCTTCCGCCACTGCGGGCGCGGCGCTGTACCCCTTTATGGTAGCTCCATCCACTGATATAGAGAGGGAGCGACCGGTGTGGATTTCCACTTTAAGCCCCTCAACCGGTGGAGTATTCAACCCTGGAGAGACCCGGTCACCATCGCGCAGCCGGATGCCCGCCTGCCACAGCGCCACGCCTAGGCTTTCAGCACTGGAAGTGATCGTCGATTCACTGCCATCCAGGGTAAGCATGACCTTCACGGCCGGCTTATACGCCAGCACCAGATCGCGTCCCTGCGGCAGCTTTTCGGTCAACGTGAGCAGCGAACCGTCCAAAATAACACGATCCTGGTCGCCCGGGGTGAAACCCGCCTGCTCGAGGATCCCGGCAGGGGTCAAAGCAGCTGAGGAAACTTCCAGCTCTTCGTTCCCGGGTATCCCTAAAACACGCACCGACCTGGCGCGATCAAGTTTTATCGTACCAGCCTTCGAAAGCCAGCTTTCAGCAGAGGGCAGTACTGAGTCGTTTTCGGTCAGGCTAAAACCCGCGGAACGGAGCGCGCCGCCGACCGTGAGCGCCCGTGTGCGGATGGAAACTGCCACGCCATCGATTTGCGCCTGAACAGTTCGAACCATCAACAGGTACCCTGCAATCAGGCCGATAACCGGAAGACCGATCATCAGGAATATTTTTATTTTCTGTTTCATTGCTTTGAATTCTAACAGATAATAAAGCCTGTCCTCAGAAGCGAGGCAATGTCGGGAGTTCGGGCTCTGGGTTATGTGGTCGTCACAAGTACGATCCTGGGTTTGAACCAGTGTGCCCAATCCTGAGCAGAAGACCCGTTCGCGGTCACGATAAATTCAAATTTAACATTGCTTCCTGCAAGAGAAGACAGGTCAACATCAATATTTAAAGGTGAGTTCGTGTATTTCATGCTCCAAGTTCCCAATTCAACAAGCGGATCAGAACCTTTTTTGTAATTCACCCTGAAAAGCACATCGCAGCTAGAACCCCCGAACCCGCATCCAAGCGTGGCTCTGAAACGGTATCCGCTCTCAATTGGCACAGCCGGGAAATATCCAATGATCATTCCATTGGTTACCCATTCCGGGTGCGTCAGCAGGGATTTACCTTCGCGTGTGGTGCCGTCCTGCAGTTTCGGGTTATCACGGCGCACCACAAATCCGGCTGAATCGGCATCTGTACCGGGGCACGGAAGACCGATCAACCAGTTCTCCCAGGTTGCACTGCAGTAATTCGCAGCAAAATCATACTTGGTGGACTCAAAGGGAAGTATGCCTACATCAATTGGAGGGAGTAACGGCACCAAAGTTATCGGTTCGACCTTTATCACCGCCGTTATTGGATAGATATAACCTGCGCCAAAACCAAAAATGTGGCCGTTATCGCTGCGTAGCATGAACTTCCAGGTGTAACCCCCATTCGTTGCAGGGGCAGTGATAACAACAGAAACATCAATCGTTCCACCGGGTGGCACGTTGGATGGGAACGCTGTTGTCGCTGGCGCACCTGTGTTATGACCGCTGTTAAACACCACGGCATACGTAGTGTTCCAGGTGCAGGTGCCGGTATTCTGAATACGCCAAGTCTTTGTAAAGGTCGAATTAGGCGAGATCTTGGTGCCGTCAGGAATGGTCAGATCCTGTATCCACTTGGCCTGGTTGCAGGTATCAGGTGTGACACTGGCTGTGATAGTGGCGGTTGGGAGTGCCAGTGTTGGCAAAGGTACAGGTGCTGGTGTCTCCTGCCCGGCGGGTGGAGGCGCTGTGCTGATCGGCGTTGTAGCGCTTTGCGTAGGCAACTGCACGGCAGCGGGTTGTGCCGCGATAACTGTCTGCGCGACAGAAGTGTTGATCCGGCCTTCAGAGCTTATCACGGAAGAATTACCGCATGAAACCAACAGCACGATGACCAATGTGAGAAGTATGTATTTACTCAATCGTGTGTACATATCATCGACCTCCTTATTGATCAACCTTCCTGATTTTTATTATACAGAGATACCAGTTAGATTTATCAATGAGGTTTTGGTCAATAATCAGGGTTTCAGTTGACAAGTGATTCAAGATTAGGCTATTATTAATGGACTGATCTAAAAGTCAATTGTTCCCGGAGGAAATTATGGCTACAGTGGCATCCATACTCAAGAAAAAAGGCTCACAGGTTTTTTCGGTTTCACCCGAGACACCCATAATTGATTGTTTGAAGTTAATGTGTGAGAAACAGATCGGCTCCGTGCTGGTACAGCAGGATGGAAAAGTGGTTGGCATCTTCTCAGAGCGTGACTACGCCTGGCGCGGCATTCTCAAGGGGAATCATGAGCATACGCCTGTACAACGGGTGATGACCGAAAAGGTCTTCTACGTCAAACCCGAGCAGTCTGTTGAAGCCTGCATGGCGCAAATGTCTGATAAGCATATCCGCCACCTGCCCGTAATCGATGATGGCAAGCTGGTCGGGGTTATCTCGATTGGCGACGTTGTCAAATCCATGCTGCAGGATAAGGAATCGCTCATCAAAGGCCTGGAGAATTTCATCCTGGGCAGCGAGATCAAGCTCTAAGCGTACGGGTGATCAAACAATAGAACCCGGCGGTTTGAACCACCCGGGTTCTTTTTTCTAAAGCTTTCCTGCAATTCCTCTCATCGGGTGAATGGTCGGAGCCAATCCGCACCGCTCGAAGCACCCGCAGGGACAATCTCAGCGCTGCACAAGAGGTGCTCATGGAATTTCTTCTTTTTCTCCTTGCCCTGATCTTCGCCATCCTGGTTGTTTTGGTCGTGCGCACGGTGCTGTTCGTGCGCGCAGGGGGTGTGAAACCCCTGCCATTTGAATCCAAGTTACCGGATCTTCAGCCTGATCTCCAGAAAATCGCGGAACACCTGTCCGCGGCGATCCAGGTAAAAACCATCTCGTATGAAGACCCGGCAAAGAACCGGACTGAGTACTTTAAAGATTTACACACCCTGCTTGAAGGCACCTATCCCCGCCTGCACAACACCCTTTCGCGCGAGGTGCTGGAAGGGTTCAGCCTGCTATACACCTGGCAGGGAAAAGACCCATCCCTTGACCCGGTGGTCTTCATGGCGCACCAGGACGTGGTACCTGCTGACGAACACACGCTGGAGAAGTGGACACATCCGCCCTTCTCAGGGCGCATCGCTGATGGCTTTATCTGGGGCAGGGGCAGCCTGGATATCAAAGACCAGTTGATCGCCGTGATGGAGGCGGTTGAAAACCTGCTGGAAATCGGCTTTCAACCTGAGAGAAGCATAATTCTTTCTTTCTCGCACGATGAGGAGGTATTGGGTCACGGAGCGCCCGCGATCGTAAAACACCTGAAAGATCAGGGTATACGCGTAAAATCGGTTTTAGATGAAGGAACTTCGGTACTGAAAGGCGTACTGCCCGGTTTCAAAGGGTACACCGCCCCGATCGCTGTGGCGGAAAAAGGCTACCTGTCGCTCAAATTCATCGTGGAAGCCAGCGGCGGGCATTCCTCCACACCAGCGCCAGAAACGGCCATCGGCATACTGGCACGCGCCATTGACCGCCTGCAGACCCATCCCTTCCCCTACCGCGTCAACGCAGTACTGCCGATGTTTAAAGGGTTAAGCCCGGCTGCTTCGCGTCTGCTGCAGGTGGCTTTTGCCAACCTGTGGTTATTTGGAGGGCTGGTGCGCCGCCAGCTGGCTGCCAACACCGAAACTGCCGCCGCCATTCACACCACCACCGCCCCCACTTTGTTTCACGGCGGGGTCAAGGATAACGTACTGCCAGCCCACGCCGAGGCAGTGGTGAACTTCAGACTGCTTCCCGGTGATTCGGTTGCCGAAGTCATGGAACGGGTTCGCTCCGTGATCAACGATGAACGCGTGAGTATTGAACCGATCCCCGAATACGCCTGGGAACCCTCACCTGTTTCACCTGCAGATGCCCCGGCGTATCTTCACATCGCAAACGTGGTGAACGAGCTCTACCCGGGAACCGCCTGCGCTCCCAGTAATATGCTCGGAGCAACTGACGCGCGCAATTATCACGCCATCTCTGACCAGGTGTACCGTTTTTCTCCCATCCTGATACATAAGACCGATCTTGAGCGCATTCACGGCATCAACGAACGCATCTCTATTGATAATTTAGGAAAAATGGCGGTTTTCTTTTACCGGCTCATCCAGCGCTGGTCAACAGGTGAAATGTAAGCGCGAATCGCTGCAATAAATAAACAGGTGCCTGAGGCACCCGTAATGATTAGATAAACTCTTCTTAGAATGTAATGGCCGCCCGCATCACAAAGCGGTCTACCGCGCCGAATTTGTACTTGTAGTCCTCATCGCCGCGCATAAAATCAAATTCCTCACGTCCCTGCTCATTGGCCCACTTGAGCAGGTGTCCGAGCAGCACCCAGCCCGGCGAGTATTCCATGTAGCGCCGGTCGAGACCTGAGTTGTACACCCAGATGCGGTTAAGGAAATCAAAGTTCAGGTAGGCCGCAGCTTTCTGTCCGCCGATAACGAGGAAAGCCAGCTGCAGGCAGCCCTGGTTGAAAGCGCAGCGCATCACGGATTTCATCTGTTCACGCATCAACGGTGACAGGAAATTTTCCTTGGCTTCGTCCTGCGCCATCAATTCCAGAAAATCCTCCATGTCGTCTTCCAGTTTTCCCGCTTCCTCGGTGTAATAAACCGCCACCCTGGTTTCCCCTTCATTGGCACGGCGCATCTTGCGCCGGATCTCATGCCGCTGTTTTTTATCGAGTCCTTCCAGGTAGGTATCCCAGTTGCCCGGGAGCGTGATGTAGGGAGAATGCTGAAGCTTGCGAACTTGAACATCCAGGTCCAGCGCCCTGGCAGACTGCTGCAGTGCTTCAAGAGTGGGAGAATCATCAGTGATATTGTAAAGATCCATCCCCGAGATCCTGCCTGTATCAGCAAGGCGTTCCCGGATAAATGCCAGCAGCTCAGAAAGGAAGCGGCCGGTGTCTTCTACACGGCAAATAATGTCGAGATAATCGCTGATCTCGATGCTGCCCAACAGCAACAGTTGCTGCCTCTCATCGTGTTCAGCGATGAAAAGTGGCGCGATGCCGATGAGCCGGCCTTCCTCGCGCGCCGTGATGATGGTCAGCAGCGAATCATCCGGCCACTCGCCCCCGCCCCGCGTCGCCCACCAGTCCGCCAGGTACTCGCAGCGTAAGAAAGGCACGTGCGTCGCGCTCTCAGCCAGCAGAGCGTTCCACTCGGCGGCCATTTCGTAGGGATACTCAGTGTGAATCGTGAAGTCCATTGAACTAATTATACCTTTTTCAGAAGTTACAAAGTGTCTTCCGGGCGCAGCAGGGAGGAATTCGCGCGCAGCCAGGCCCGCGCCGCCTTGTAATCAGGATAATATTGCGCCACCACCTGCCAGAAAGCTTTGGAATGGTTCTGCTGTTTACGATGCGCCAGCTCATGCACCACCACGTAATCCAGCACGGCGGGGGGCGCCATCACCAGCCGCCAGTTGAAAGAAAGCGATCCCTGGTTCGAGCAGCTGCCCCAACGTGTGCGCTGATCGCGAATGGAGACCATCTTATAAGTGACGCCGAGGCGCGCCGCCTGCCGCCTGACTGCGCTTTCAATAGTGGTCCGCGCCTGCGCCCTGAGACACGGCACCACCAGCCGCCGCGGCGGCTCACCCGTCCCGGGCGGCACGCGCACCAGCAGCCGGTTAACTTTTTCCTCTACGCGAATGCGCGCAAGGCGCCCGGGTTCTTCCTCCACCTGGATGTGGAATGCTTCACCGCGCAGCAGGATCACGTCCGCGGGCAGGGTTTGCGCAGGTTTTTTTCTGCGCACCGGTTCATCCAGGTGTTTGAACAGCCACACGGCGTGCTGCTGCAGCATGCGCTCGGCTTCACCTTTCTGCACCCCCCTGGGCAGGGTCACGGTCACCCGGCCTTCTTTTACAGTGACGCGCAGCCGCCTGGCGCGCTTTGAACGCACAAGCCGGTAGGGTACGCGGCGCCCGGCAATGGTGATTACGGCTTCGACGGATTCGGTCATTTTCAGGCATAATCATACCAGTGCTTTCCTTCCCGGAAAAACCATTTTCTTTAGGAAAAAAATTTGACACGAGCCATTAGCCGGTCTACACTAATACGAAACCCTCTCAAAATAAGGATGACACCCCAATGGAGCAAAAAGCCGGAGCCCAGATCAGTACAAAAGCCTTCATTCAATCCGCCCTGATCCTGCTGGTGCTGATGATTGCCGCCGGATTTCTCACCCGCGTGATTCCCGCCGGCAGTTACGAACGGTACGATTTCGAGGGCCGCACCCTGATCGACCCCGCTTCTTACCAGGTCATCGATCGCCCGGCTTATCCGATCTGGCGCTGGTTCACCGCGCCGGTGGAGGTGTTGTGGGGTGACGACAACCTCATCATCATTACGATCATCGTATTCATACTCCTGGTCAGCGGCGCTTTCGCAGTGCTTGAAAAGAGCGGGATTCTCACAACCATACTGGCGAAGATCGTCAGGCGTTTTCGCGCACGCCGCTACACACTGCTGCTGGTGGTGTCGTTGTTCTTCATGCTATTGGGTGGTTTTTTTGGTCTCCTCGAAGAGATCATCCCGCTGGTGCCCTTGCTGATCGCGCTCTCCTACTCTCTCGGCTGGGACGCGCTGGTAGGGCTGGGGATGAGCGTGCTGGCAACCAATATCGGGTTCTCAGCGGCGATCACCAACCCATTCACCATCGGCGTGGCACAAAAACTGGCAGGTTTGCCGCTCTTCTCCGGCGCACTGCTGCGCCTGCCGGTCTTTATCGTCTTCTATGCCGTGCTCGCCTGGTTCCTGCTCACCTACGCTCGCCGCATTGACCGCGATCCGTCATCCTCGCTCCTCTATAAAGAAGACCAGGCGAAGAACACCCCGCACAAGCATTTTGATCTGGAAACCGCGGGCAGCGATCCACGGGTAGGCAGGGCGGCGTTAGTGTTCGGCGGGTTCATAGTGCTCATTCTGGCGGTGCTGCTGGCAGGTCCTTTTGTACCTGCGATTGCGGATTACACCCTGCCGCTGGTCGGGTTGCTGTTCTTCATCGGCGGCCTGGTGAGCGGAGTGGTTTCGGGCAGCGGATGGCGGCTTATCGGCAGCGCACTCAAGGAAGGCGTTTTAGGCCTGGCACCGGGTATCCCGCTGATCCTGATGGCGGCCAGCACCAAGCACATTGTGTCCAGCGGCAAGGTCATTGACACGCTGCTCCATAGCGGGTCAAACCTGCTTGAAGGTGCCTCTCCGCTGGCAGCGGTGCTCATCATGTTCCTGCTGGCGCTGGTGGTGGAATTCTTCGTGGCTTCAGCCGGCGCCAAGGCCGTGCTGCTGATGCCCATTTTATTGCCGCTGGCTGACCTGGTGGGCGTGACGCGCCAGCTCACCGTCAGCGCCTATTGTTTTGGCGACGGTTTCACCAACCTGGCGTATCCCACCAACGCCATCCTGCTCATCAGTCTCGGGTTGGCCTCGGTCAGCTACGGCAGGTGGATGCGCTTCACAGCAAAACTATGGCTGGTGATCTTCCCGCTGGTTGTGTTCTTCTTGTGGATCGGCAGCCTGATCAGGTTTGGGCCTTTCTGATCTCTGCTCTTAACAATCGATTTCAACTGCATTGCTGATGGTGTAATATCGCCCGTGATAGCGGGCTTTGATGGTTACTGTGTATTGCCCCGCCGCAAAGTAACGGTAGCGGGTTTCAGCATCCGCGGTGCGCTCAAGCACCACAAACCCGTCAGCATCCTCGATCACCCAGGTGATCCCGTCGACCGCGTTCTTCCCGTTTACCTCTCCCCTGATGACCCCGCAGCCATCAGCAGCCACACTTAATTGAACAGAAGCATCAGGAACCTCGTATAAACCGGCAGTACGCTGATCGCGGGTCTGAAACAATGCCACTCCCAGAATAACCCCGGCGCTCATCACAGCCAACAGCAGCCCGCTGAGCAGCCCCCAGAGGAAAAAGAGCCAACGGGTGCGATCATTATGGTTCCTGGTCTTGTTTGTCTCCATCATGTCTCTCATACTGGATCCAGTTGGTGAAGTCTCACTGTCACTAGAGATTATAGCGGCCTTCCGTGAACAGCGAATTATCAACCATGCAAACAACCTGAAAGACAGTATATAAGTAATCTTGACATCCAGTGCTGGATGGCTTAAGATATAGAATATTAGTTCTATTTTTTATGGGGGTCTTGCCCGATGGACGTTACATGTAGCCTTGCCTTGTGGAGCCCTGTATGACCCGCCTGCTCTACCTGCCGGATGACGCGACCGTCATTCAACTCGAAGTTGACATCAGCGCAGCAGAACTGGTGGCGGCTGTGAACGCCGGCTTACGCCCCCTGCCCATTTTACGCGCTGCACCGGCCGGCAGGCTCAACGCCAGCCAGGTGAACGCCACTGTGATCATCGCCCCGCAGCGCGCTCCCGGCCGGCCGCGGCACGCTGCCGCGCGCACCGACCTCACCCGCCGCCAGCGCCAGGTGCTGGAACTGCAGACAAAAGGCTTCACCAGCGCGGAGATTGCCGCCATGCTTAACCTGTCGCGACGCGCGGTCAACTATCACCTCAACCAGGTGCGCCGGCGCATCCGCGGGGAATTGTCCGTGCTGCTTAAATCTGATTTCGATGATCTTGAAAACCTTTTATGAAGCTGCGCGCCGCCAAACCTGGTACAAACCCAGCTTCCCCCCGCTGCCGTCTGATTGATACTCATCGATCACTTCAAACCCTGCAACGCGCGCGAGCCCCAGTAATTCCTCAGACGAGAAAAGGTGCACATAGCGCAGCCCCGGAGCCCCTTCCGTCCCTCCGGGATGATATCGCCAATCCAGTAATTTGTCTCCTGCTTCAATATCCTCTGCGGCCAGTCCAACCGCCCGCCAGGGCAGCACGCGCGCCAACAGCTTGGGGCTGTGCTGGAATTGCCACACTGAGAGGATGAACAACCCGCCGGGTCTGATCAGCCGGGCGACAGCACCCAGCAGCTGCTGCCGGTAAGCCGCCGATGGGATATGATGCAGTACCGCGAACGAAACCGCGCCGTCATACACTCTGAGCGGCAGCGAATGTTCCCAACCCTCCGCTGCCAGGTCCGCCTGCCTGAAGGTCACGCTGAGTCTTCCGTCGTCCGCCAGTTCTTGACACCCCGCATCCGCCAGGAGCGGTTCGCTGAAATCGATACCGGTATAGGTTCCTTTGAGCCCGGTATTTCGCCAGGCCTGTGCCAGCGTGCCGCTGCCGCAGCCGATATCCAGCCAGTTGCCGTCCGTGATCCACTCCGCCAGCGCGCGCCGCACCCCCGGCTGCACACGCCGCCGTGTCTGCGCAAAGGCCTGACCGAAACTCTGGTAGAATTCCTTATTGATGTTCAACAAGCGCTGAAAGACTTCCTGCCGCATAGTCCCATTATACATTCCGATGAAACCAAATGACCGCGTAGAAAACTGGCACAAGGCGCGCCAATACACCCCTGAACAACTGGAACGGGCAAAGACCGTTCTTGAGGAGGTGCGCGCAGGCATCCGCCTGGACCGCGCTTTGCGCGCCAACCCCATGCCTGATGGCGCATTGATCGCCAAGCACATCCTGGTGGCAGCTTATCGCGAGCTGGTCGCGGAGGGTGAGTGGGTTGAAGACCCCGCGTTCATGGCGCGCATCCGTATGAAGCCGGTGCGCACGCTTTCAGGCGTCACCACGGTCACCGTGCTCACCAAGGCAGCCCCCTGCCCCGGGGAGTGCATCTTCTGCCCCAGCGAGGAGCAAATGCCAAAGAGCTACCTGGCGGATGAACCCGGCGCCGCGCGTGCGTACCAGAACCGCTTCGACCCTTTCGACCAGGTGAACTCACGCCTCCGCGAGTATGAAGCCGTCGGCCATCCCAACGACAAGATCGAACTGCTGGTGCTCGGCGGCAGCTGGAGCTGCTACCCGCGCGCTTACCAGGAGTGGTTCATCCGCCGCTGCTTTCACGCCATGAACGCTGACAGCACGCCGCCCGGGGAAGAACCGTTTAATATCGCAGAACCGGCCGCTGGAGCGCATCTACAAAGTGACCTCTCCGAGCTCAAGAAAGCCCACTCCCGTAATGAAAGCGCTCTCCACCGTAATGTCGGTCTGGTGATCGAAACCCGCCCGGATGATATTGACCGTGATGAACTGGTCTGGCTGCGCCAGCTGGGAGTAACCAAGCTACAGATGGGCGCTCAGAGCCTGGATGACCGCATCCTCGCGCTCAACCGTCGCGGCCACAGCGCCGCGGATACCCTGCGCGCGGTCACCCTGCTGCGCGCCGCCGGCTTTAAGATCGTGCTGCACTGGATGCCCAACCTGCTGGGAGCCACGCTGGAATCAGACCGCGAAGACTTCGCGCGCCTTTGGGATGAGGGTTACGCACCTGACGAGATCAAGATCTATCCCACCCAGCTGCTCGAATCCGCTGAGTTGTACCGGTACTGGCAGCGCGGTGAATACACCCCGTACACTACTGACCAGCTGATCGCCCTGCTGGCGGATATCAAACCCCTCATTCCCCCTTACTGCCGGGTCAACCGCATCATCCGCGATATCCCCTCGTTTCACGTGGTGGAGGGCAACCGGCGCACCAGCCTGCGCCAGGATGTGCAGCGCGAACTGCAGCGCCGCGGCAGCGCCTGCCGCTGCATCCGCTGCCGCGAGGTTAAGGGGCAGACCATTGAGTCGGATAAGCTCGCCTTCTCCGACCTGGTCTACAGACCTTCCGCGTCTGAAGAACATTTCCTCTCTTACACCACCCCCGAGGACCGGCTGGCAGGATACCTGCGTTTATCCTTCCCGCTGCCCGGCGCGCCCGCCCTCGCCATACCTGAGCTGGAGGAGGCGGCGATTATCCGCGAAGTGCATGTGTACGGTCAATCGCTGCCGGTGGGTACTGAGCGCGTTGGAGCGGCGCAGCACAGCGGGCTGGGCACCAGCCTGCTGGATCACGCAGACCTTGTAACGCGCGACAAAGGCCTTTCCCGCGTGGCAGTGATTGCCGCCGTGGGCACGCGCACTTATTACGAAAAACGCGGTTTTCGCCAGCAGGAACTTTACATGGTTAAGGAATTGTGACGGAATAAAAAAGAGGCCACCCTTTTTGAGCAGCCTCTCGCACAACACATATCAGGTTTACGGGTTGGTCACCCTGGGCGCTATCCAAAGCGCGACATCATCTGTAGAATCGCCCTTGCTGATGACCTTCAACAGCAGGTAGACCTCTTTATCCGCCAGGGAACCCAGGTCAATATCCACCTGTTTGGAATTGGAATAATCAATATTCCAGGTGCCCAGCGAGCCGCCTTCTTCGCTGTCGGAAACATCATAGAGCACTTCGTACGTGACCGAGCATTTCTTCGCCTGGTCTGCGCAGATCAGCAGTGCTCTGAAGCGGTCGCCGGCTTTGATCTTGATCTTGGGGAACTTGCCCTGGATCATGCCGTCGCCGCCCTTGGCAGGCACAGTGTACAACGCGCCTTCATCATCCTTGTAGCCGCCCGCGATCACGGGTGAGTAAGAACGGGTGATCGATCCTTTATCCGTGTCGATCTTGGCGCTCGGGCAGCCGATATCCCCGGCATTCGTCCGCCAGGAAGCCGAGCACATTTCCTTGACCAGATCATAACGGGTGTCAGGGTCCTTGGCAGCAGGAAGAACTTCGACCTTGATATTGACAGTGAGGGGAACACTGAAGTCGTAGCCGACCCCGAAATCCACCCCGTTGGCGGCTTCCAGCAGCCAGCTGCCGGTGTAGCTGCCCTTTTCAGAAGGCGCGACCATCGGCACGGATAGGTTGACTGTCTCGCCGGGGTTCACCGTCTTGGGGAAGGCCACTGAAGAAGGCGCATCGAGCTTCTTGCCATCAGCAAAGTAGATGTGGTAGTCCTTGGTCCATGAACAGGTACCCACGTTCTTCACCTGCCAGGTTTTAACGAACTCCTCCCCACCGTAAAGCGTGCTCCAGTCAGGGATGGTCACATCCGCGATGTACTTGGCGGCGTTGCAGGGTATGGGGATCGCCGTTGCCGTTGGAGGAACTGCTGTGGCCGGGGGAGTAAAAGTGGCGATCGGCGTGTTGGTGGGGATCGGTGTGCTTGAAGCCAGCGGTGTCTGTAGAGTGGGCAGGCCGGCTGTGGGCGCCATTTGCGTCAACTGCCCTGCCAGCGCATCAAAAGCCGCCTGGGTGAAGCGCGCCGATATAGTCGCCGCCGCCATGGTCTCGATCTGCGCGAAATCTTCTGCTTCGTTATTATCGAAATACCCCAGCAGGTTGCACGAGGTCAGCCCAAGCGCGAGAACAGCAATTACGATCATAGATTTAAATAACATATTCATTTTCATAAAAACCTCCTTACATGTCCAACATAAGACGCAACTGCCGGGATAATTGTTCCCGTAAGTAATTAGATGATTTTTATCTATATTACTACTTTTTCAAGAAATTCAAAGCCCGGATCAGCTGATCCGGGCTGGGTTTTGAAGGTCGGGTTTATTTCACACGGTAGAATACCGTATCAGCTCCGTCCAATGTGAGCGTGAGTTTGTCCTCTTCGATACGGTAGGTCATTTTTTGATCAGGGATGGTGCCGTCAGCGCTGCCGATCAGCGTGATGATATCAGGGTCTTCAAGCGTGTAGGTCATGGTGATACTCTGACCGTTGAGGCTCATTACCAGTTTGCCGTCATTATCAATATCCATGGTCACCCCTGAGGTGGGCTCCTGCCAGCCGCCCAGCAGCGGATCGCCGTTGCCGCATGCGGTCAGCATCGTTGCGGCAAGTATGATGACCAGCATCAAAATTAATTTTTGATCATTGTTCACGTTTATCCTTACCTCTCTTGATTCTTTCATAGTGTAATCATTGACCGGTTATCAGGCAAGGGCTATTTTTCAATTTTTGAATCCGCGAATGTGACCTTTTACCCATTCACGAGTTTGTTGAAACTTTGTATACTAAATTGGTGATTTATAATTAGTGGTAGAAACCCTCCCCAGGAGTGATCCATGAAAAAAGTAGCTATTGTGACCGATTCCACCGCTTACCTCCCGCAGCAGTACGTGGACGAATTTGGCATCAGCGTGTTGCCGCTCACCCTGCATTGGGATGGTGAGAGTTACCGCGATGGGGTGGATATCATGCCGGACGAATTTTACTCACGCCTGGCCGGCAGCAACACCCTGCCCACCACCAGCCAGGCGACAGTAAATGATTTCACCGAAATATACAAGAAGCTGCTGGAAGAGGATTATTCAATCCTCACACTACCGATCAGTTCCGGAATCTCCGGCACCTATGAATCAGCCGTTCAGGCCAGGGCGCAGTTTGGCGACGCGCCTATTGAGGTGATCGATACACGGCTGGTCTCAATGGCGCTCAGCTTCCAGGTGCTGGCAGCTGCCCGTGCCGCGCGCGACGGCGCCTCGCTAGAGGAGACCAAACAGGTCGCGCTCAAGGCGTACGATCACATCGGGGTGTACTTTGTGGTGGATACGCTCAAGTACCTCCACGCAGGCGGGCGCATCGGCGGCGGGAAACGATTTATGGGCACGGCGCTCAACATTAAACCCATCCTCGAGATCCGCGACGGCAAGATTGAAGCCGTGAAAAGCGTGATCTCGATCAACAAAGCCCTTGAAGCCATGGTGCAGCTGGTCGAAACTGATATCAACGGGCGCACCCCGGTGCGCATATCCGTCTTCCACGCCCTGGCCGAGGAAAAGGCGCGCGCGCTGCTGGATGCCACCGCCAAACGCCTGAACGCGGAGGAGGCCATACTCAGTTATGTCAGTCCTGTCGTCGGCAGCCATGTTGGCCCGGGCACATTGAGCATCGCCTATATGGCGGGTATGTAGCAAACCAGGCAGCGTTAATCAACCCCGGCCAGGCCGGGGTTTTTGTTTCGGCTATAATTAGCCGGAATCAATACCGCACACAGGAGCAGGTCATGCCCGAAGCCATCTTCCAATTCCCCCGCGGTTTCCTCTGGGGAAGCGCCACTGCCGCCCACCAGGTGGAGGGCGGAAATTACAACAACAACTGGGCCAGGTGGGAAGAAACCCCCGGCAGGATCGCCAACGGTCAGCGCTCGGGATTAGCTTGTGATTGGTGGGGCGGGCGCTGGCTTGAAGACCTTGAACGGGCGCGCAACAGCGGGCAGAATGCCCACCGTCTCTCCATAGAATGGAGCCGTGTTCAGCCGGCACCCGACCGCTGGGATGATGAGGCGCTCGCGAAATACGCCGAAATGCTGCGCTGGATGACGCGCAACGGCATGACCCCCATGGTCACCCTGCATCATTTCACAGACCCATTGTGGTTGACTGATTCTGGCGGCTGGGAGAATGAAGACACCCCGACGCTGTTCGCCCGCTTCACCCGGCGGGTAGTGAAAGCGCTCAAAGATTATGTCAATCTCTGGGTCACCATCAATGAGCCCAACGTTTATGTCATGAGCGGCTGGGTGGATGGTGCGTTTCCTCCCGGCAAGCAGGACCTTAAACTCGCCGCCCGGGTGATGACCAATCTCATTACCGGCCACTCGGCGGCCTACAGGGTCATACATGAACTGCAGCCCGAAGCCCGCGCGGGCATTGCCACCAATTATCGCAGCCTCATTCCCGCACACCCGGCCTCACCGCTGGATAAGCTTCCCCTTGGCTTTATCAACCAGGTCTTTAACAGGGCGTTCAATGACTGCCTGGTGGATGGTAAATTGAACCTGGTAATCAAGAAATTAAATCTACCTGAAGCCTCCGGCACGCAGGACTTTATCGGTTTGAACTATTACACCCGCGACCTGGTGTCATTTGAATTGTTCAAACCCGGCGCTTTCTTTCATGAACGCACCTTCCCGGCTGGAGCCGCGGTCAGTGATAGCAATTTCATTGCCAATGTACCCGCGGGCATGTGGGATGGGCTCAGGTGGGCGCACGGTTTTGGCATTCCCATCATCGTTACCGAAAACGGAATCGAGGATTCCAGCGACACCCTGCGCCCGCGTTACCTGGTGGAGCATCTGCACCAGGTTTGGCGCGCCGCCAACTTCAATTATCAATTGAAAGGCTATTTTCACTGGTCACTGGTGGATAATTTCGAGTGGGAGCGGGGATGGACGCAGCGCTTCGGCTTGTGGGGATTGGATGTTGAAACCCAGCAGCGCAGCAGGCGCTTGAGTGTGGATGTCTACGAACGCATCTGCCGGGAAAACGGCATCTCCAGCCGCATGGTCGCTGAACTGGTGCCTGCCATATTCGACAATTTATTCCCGGCTCATTAATGCGTTACAATAAAACAAAAGAGGAGGATATAAAATGACTGACCTGATGTTCATGAGTTCCGATTGGATGACAGAAACCGAGAAGGTGCTGCGCGCCAGGATCACCCCGCAGACCACCAACAACGCCACTCTGTCCATCGCGATGACAGTGGAAAACTGCCCCGACGGCAAGGTTAAGACCCTGGTGTTCGAAACCGATAAGGGCAATATCAAAACCTTCAAACTTGCGGATCCCGCGGGCGCGAAAACCGAGTTTGCCATCAGCGGTGATTACCGTTCTTACGAGAAGCTGTTCAAGGGGCAGATCGAACCGACCTCGGCCATTATGAGCGGCGAACTGAAGTTCAAGGGCAACATGCTCAAAGCCATGGGGCTCATGCCCACGCTTGAACCGTTCTTCGCGGTTTTATCCAAAATTCCGACAAAGTTCTAATTGCGGTTTTTCCTTAAAAAAGGCATCTACACGATGCCTTTTTTATTTGTCTATATAATTATCCTGTCGTTCTTATTACCTACAGGAGAATTGTATTATGACACCAATCAAGTACCTCAGTCATGCATGGGCTGCGGAAGCTGAAACCCGGCTGCGCGGCCAGTTGACCCCGGAGATGATGAAAAACCTCACCTCCTCCATGCTTACCATCTATCACAACTGCCCGGATGGTATTGACCGCGCGCTCTACTACAAACTGGAGAACGGCGTTTTCACAGATATCTCCGTACGCGAGGAGCCCTTCCCTGAAGCAGAGTTCATCATCAGCGGTGATTATGAAACCTTTGCCAGGATCTCCCGCGCCGAGATCGGTTCACGCTCCGCGTTAATGAGCGGCAAGCTCAAGCTGCAGGGTAACATGGTTAAAGCGCTGAGCCTGGCCTCCATCGTCGACCGCTTTAATAAGATCCTCTCAGAGATCGCATGTGAATACTAGAGGAAATCATGATGACAAACGATCCCTATTTCATTGATTTTCCCGCACGCATCCAGGCCATTCAGCGCGAGATGGCCAATGACGGCGTCGATGTGTACCTGGGCTCCCGCCTGCGCACACTCTCATGGACTACAGACGCCTTTTGCCCCTGGCGCAGTTACATTGTCATCCCGCCCGAAGGGCTGCCCACCGTTTTCACCTTCGTGATCGACGCCGCGCGCGTTGCTGATGAATCCTGGCTTGATTTTGATCACGTGCTGGGCTTCGCCCCCATGGGGGGGCAGGACCAGATCAGCGCCATCGCGGACCTGATCAAAAAGTACCTCAAGGGCGGCAAGGGGGTCGTCGGAGTGGAAGCCGGCATGTCCAACTACCTGCCTGAGGGCAACCTCACCTATTACGAATACACCGCTTTCGAGGCTGCGCTGCCCGATGCCCGCCTGGTGAACGCGCTGGATATTGTCGACCGGCTGGCGATGTTCAAGGACGAGGGGACGATCAACCGTTTCCGCAAGGCCGGACGCATGGCAGACGCCGGGCACGTGGCGGTGCTCAACGCCATTAAGAACGGACACTTTGCCAGATATACCGAAACCGAGATCGCCGGAATCGCCGCCATGGGCATGCGCGAGGTGGGCAGCGTGTGGGAGTGGTCTTTCACCGGCGGCAACGAAATTGCCTCGGGTTACCGCACCGGGTTGATGGGCGGTGCCTGTACCCCGCCGACAGAGCGTAAGCTGCGCGCCGGCGAGCCGCTGATGGTGGATCTGCACTCCACCTTCCGGCTCTGCCTGGGCGACCACACCCACAACTACCTGCTGGCACCCGCCACAGAACGCCAGAAGTGGCACGCGAAGAACTTTGTGGACCTGGTGAGCTTGTGTCTCGAAACCTATAAACCCGGCATCACCCCCTCCAGCCTGGCGGATGAGATGATGCTCTTCTGTGAGGAGCGCGGGTTTGCCGAGTTCATGGTGCCCGGGTTCGAGCACGGCATTGGCATGCTGGGCGATGAATGGCGCATCGGCCGCAACGATGGTCCCTTCCCCTATTGGACCAATCCGGATCACGTGTACCAGCCTAACGAAATGCTCATTTGCGCCATCCAGTACGCCTGCCCCGAGGAGGAGATCGGTTTCCGCTATGAGAACGCCATCCTCATCACCCGTGATGGCTGCGAGACCATGTCCAGGTACCCGCTGGCAATTGAAGTAATCGAATAATTGGGCACGGCAACGGGCTCCTGCGCGGGAGCCCGTTGTGATTACATCATCACAATCTGGTATAATCCTTCCGGCATATTTCCCATGGCGTAAAGTTGTATATTTATTAGTGGATTCATGGGTGAAATGTGCCCTGTGATAAAAACCTGAAATGAGAGAGTCTACATGACAACAAAGATCATCCGCGAGTATCCGAACTCGTATAACCTGCCAAAACGCATAGAAGGATTGACCCGCCTGGCACACAACATGTGGTGGGTGTGGAACCATGACGGGCAGCGTGCTTTCCAATATATCGATCCCCTCTTGTGGGACCTGGTCACGCATAACCCGGTGGCCTTTTTGCGCCGTGTCGAGCGCCACCGTCTGAACGCCGCGGTGGGTCAGCCCGCCTACCTGGAGCACTACGACCGCACACTGGCAAATTTTGACGCCTACCTGGCTGAAAGCAATACCTGGTTCCACAATACCTACCCGGAAGTTAAAAATCAATCCATCGCGTATTTCTCATTCGAATTCGGCATTCATGAATCCCTGCCGGTGTACGCCGGCGGTCTGGGCATTCTATCCGGCGATCACCTGAAGGAAGCTTCAGACCTGGGGCTGCCCCTGGTTGGGATTGGTTTCATCTACGATAAAGGGTATTTTGTGCAGGAATTGACAGAGGACGGCTGGCAGGAAACCCGCAACTACCTGGTCGATTACAACATGCTGCCGCTCATCGCGCTGCTGGATGAAAACCGTAAACCGCTCACCGTCACCATCGACCTGCCCGGTCGGCAGGTTTTCGCGCGCCTGTGGGAGCTGGAGGTGGGTCGGGTTCACCTGTACCTGCTGGACACCAATATTGAAACCAATTCCCCCTCAGACCGGCTGCTTACTGAACGCCTGTACAGCAACGACCTCGAGGTGCGCATTTCGCAGGAAATGCTGTTGGGGATGGGCGGGGTGCAGGCGCTGCGCCTGCTGGGTTACGACCCTGCCGTATGGCACATGAATGAAGGTCACTCGGCTTTCCTCGCGCTGGAACGCATCCGCGAAAAGGTCAAGACAGGCACAAACTTCAAGTCAGCCTGGGAAGAGGTGAAGGTTTCCAACGTTTTCACCACGCATACCCCCGTGCCTGCCGGCAACGACCAGTTCCCGCTATGGCTGGTGGACAAGTACTTCGGTAATTACTGGCCTGAACTGGGGTTGACCCATGACCAGTTCCTCGATCTCGGACGGCAGGCGCAGTCCTGGGGAGAAACCTTCGTGATGCCGGTGCTGGCGCTCAAGCTGTCTGAACGCGCCAATGCTGTTTCTGAATTGCACGGCATCGTTTCACGCCGTATGTGGAACTTCCTGTGGCCGGATAAGGAAGAAGAGGACGTTCCCATTGATTATGTGACCAACGGTGTGCACACGCGCTCCTGGCTGGCACGGCGCCTGGGTGTGCTATTTGAAACCTACCTGGGTGAAGATTGGCGCGAACACCTGGATGAACCTGCCTTCTGGAACCACATCAACAACATCCCGGATGAACAGTTGTGGTCGGTGCGCCGCCACCTTAAGAACAAGCTGGTGAACTTTACCAATGAGCGTACCCGCCTGCAATGGCAGGGAGGTCAGCTCACTCCCAGCCAGGCGGTCGCCGGCGGTGTGTTCATGGAACCCTATTCACTCACCATCGGCTTCGCCCGCCGCTTCGCCACTTACAAGCGCGCCAACCTGGTGTTCCGCGATTTTGACCGCCTGATGAATATGGTCACCGACTCGCACATGCCGGTGCAGATCGTCTTTGCCGGCAAGGCGCACCCCGCGGATGAACCCGGCAAGCTGCTCATCCAGCAGGTATACCGCGCGGTGAAAGATACGCGCAGCGCCGGCCGGTTGGTTTTTATTGAAGATTATGATATCAACGTTGCCCGTTACCTGGTGCAGGGCGTGGATGTGTGGATGAACACCCCGCGCCGCCCCAACGAGGCTTCAGGGACCTCGGGGATGAAGGCCGCGCTGAATGGCGTGCTCAACTTCTCAGTACTGGATGGCTGGTGGCGTGAAGGCTACAACGGCAAGAACGGCTGGGCGATCGGCAAGGACATTGAGTATGCCAACCCTGATGAACAGGATGCCGCTGACGCTCAGAGCATCTATGAAACCCTTGAAAAACAGATCATCCCGCTGTATTACGAACGCGATGTCAACAAAATTCCGCACGAGTGGGTGAAAATGGTAAAGGAATGTCTGCGCACGCTTGTGCCGCAGTTCAGCCTGCGCCGCATGCTCAAGGAATACACCAGCGACTACTACCTGCCGGCGATCAGGAAAGAGAAAGCGGACCAGTAAGCGAGGAAAAAAATGGAATACCTTTCAGAACCTCACGCCTGGCTTTTCGCGCTGATGATCTTCGCGCTGCGCGTTGTGGATATGGCGCTGGACACCATCCGCGTGCTGTTCGTGGTGCGCGGCAGGAAACTTATCGTCTGGATCCTCGGCTTTTTCCAGTCGCTGGTGTTCGTCGTGGCCATCAGCTCGGTACTGACACAGCTGGATAACATCCTTAATGTTATCGGCTATGCCACCGGCTTTGCCACCGGCAACCTGGTGGGCATGCTCATCGAGCAGCGCCTGGCCATCGGTCACATCCTGGTCACCATCATCAGCTCCAATCGCGGCGCGTACATCGCCGAGCGGCTGCGCGCCGGAGGTTACGCCGTCACCGAGATCGCCGGGCGCGGCAGGGATGGCACAGTCTTTGAACTGCACGCCAGCGTGCTGCGCAAAGACGTACCCAACGTGGAGACCATCGTGCTGGAGGCTGATCCGCAGGCTTTCATCACCGCTGAAGACGTGCGCCCGGTGCGTCGCGGTTTCTGGCGGGCGTGAAAAACCACCTGCTTTAGATCAATCTCCATTAAAATTTCGGCTTTCTTGATGGTTGTCAGTTATCCAGATTCCAGATTTTCACATCATCCAGATCAACCATTACTTGTTCCAGCAATTCACTCCCCCCGGTACCTAAAACAAAATCGAGTAAAAAAGGACCTTCTGCATCCTGGTTGGAAAAGGATAGTAATTGATCGGAATTAAGATAGACAAGAAAATAAGGGCTCTTATTGATGATAGTAATCCGTACTGGTTTTGAAAAATCAACTTTTTTATCTGGGGCAACTGACCCAGTATAAACTTCGGAGACCTGTCCTTTTTGAATGCTCCAGTCACCTCCAGGGCTATCAACACGAAAACTTAAGTTTGACGCCGATTGATCCCACATTCTAAACTCCATTCCAATCGGGTTGCCCTTAAAGTCCACATCCATTTGAAGCACGTAATTTTTGTATACCATATCCGAATAAGATAAAACGCCGCCCCACACATTTTGCATGCTGCAGTTCATTGAGCCATCTGAAATCTCCATATTGGCATTGTCTGGATTGTATTCTCCCGAGGGGTCCTCCACAAATTGCCAGGCCGGGTCAACACTGGAGAAATCATCCGTGAAGGCTGGTGGTTCGTTATCAATTTGAACCAGGATACGCTCGGGGATGAACAGGCTATCCAAATCCCAAAACCTGACATTATCCAGCGTGATCGATTCTGAATCAGAGAGCTGGTCACCCCAAGTCTCGACTGCAAAAACTACCCTCTGAGGTCCTTGGCGATCCGTTGGAATACCGTATGAGAGCATCAGCATTTCATCAAGATAAAACAGGAAAGTCGCTTCATTTTTTATTACTGTGAATGTGACGGGTTTGAAAGGATCAAACGGTAATGCGCCTTCTTGTATTGTCTGCATACCCTCTTCGCTACCCGGAACAGGTATTATCAGAGACCAGTTACCATCTTTTAGGATGAAACCGAGCAAAGGTTTCTGCTCAGCAAATACCGAAAACGTAATACCTATGGCGGTTGTTACAAAACCTACATCCGTCTGCAGAACATAATCCCCCAACTGTTCCTCAATGCCGGGGTGTGTGAAGTTCAAAAAGCGGCATGTAGGGCTGAGAACAAGAAGAAGTTCTCCATTCCTGACGATGAACTTGCCGGCAGGGTCAAACGCGGGACAAAACCTTTCTTCTGAGCTAACATCCCAGGCAGAATCTCTTTCAGAAAAAATATCCTCAAAATCGGGGGGTTGTTCTTTAATAGCTGCCAGAATGGGGTTTGCCCACACGTTAACCTCTTCCATCCAGGCAGGCGTGACGGTGGGAGTGCTGGTGACCAGCATGACGGTGGGGTTGCTGGAGGTGGAAACTGGTGTCTTCGTTGCAATAGAAATGGCTGGAGTCGTGGTTGGGGGCACAGTCCCGGACTTCTCCGCGAAGGGTGAACCCTCAAACACCCCGCTGAGAAGCAGCTCCACGATGGCAGCCACAACCAGCACACCAGCAGCAATTGGGATTAGGGTTCTATGTTTCCTTGGAGAGACAGGGGGTGATTTTGTCGCTGTAGCAATTGAAGACCCGATTTTTTCTTTTTCTTCTCTGCCTTGCCGGTCGTCTCTCTCAGGTGGAAATTTCAGTTCAGTCTCTGGCGTTGAAGGTTTAGCATATTCAGGCTCTGTCTCAACCGCCACCGGCTCAGGAATACCTTCCGGTGTCCGATCAAGAATGGCACGGATGGACCCGGCCAGGATATCGATGTGTCTTTCCAGGGGAGGAGTGAGAGCATCCAGCCAATGCGTACGTCCAAAGTAATAACGCATGGCCGAGGTGGGTTCCACTTCCTGAATACGGAAGGGGATGATGGGAATCCCCTGGTTAAATGCCTGGTTGATCTCGTTCAGGATATGCTCAGAGGAGTTGGTATTCATTGACCAGATCAAAACAAATACCTTGCTGCTATCAATGGCATCAATGATCGATTCCGCGAAGTTCTTGCCTGCGGGGATATCCCTGGGGGCGATCCAGCAGCGGATCTGTTGGTCCTCCAGTTTTGCACAAACCGCGTCAGCCACTGTCTTGTCTTTTCCGGGGTAGCTGATAAAAACATCGTGTGCCATGTTCACTCCTTTGAATCAAACCCGGTAGTTCTGGTACCCCGCCAGCGCCAGGAAGTGCGGTATTTCCTTGACCGTGTTGCGGTCCTTTTTGTTCTCAGATTTAGAAAGACACGAGTCATCATACTCCACCGAAGAAAAGTGCATTATTAACCGATCATCCCTCGTGTTCCCATGCATCCTACCCTGTCTTCTTCATTGGTTGCACCAACGCCCATGCTCCCTTATATGAGAGCTTTACTATTCGGCAGGCAACACACAGCGGAATCCAATACCATAGTTGTATTCGTTAGGCACTATAGGTTGCCTGTTGGTAGTCCTCAAGTTACTTTCATTAAAATTCCAAGAACCCCCTCGGATTATCTTTTCTGACCCGGCTGTGGGTCCTGTTGGATTTGTTTCAATCCCGGAGAAATAAAAACCGTACCAGTCCGCAACCCACTCCCAAACGTTACCCGCCATGTCCATCGCACCGAAAGGGCTGGCACCTTGCGGGAACGCTCCCACCTCAGCCGTCTCTCCCCTGACACCTTCATAATTCGCCAGCGTTGGGTCGGGCCCTCTTAACAACCACGGGTACAATTGATCATCGGTGCCCTTTGCCGCCTTTTCCCACTGTGCTTCCGTTGGCAGTTGGCGTCCCGCCCACTCGCAGTATGCGCGTGCCTGATCCCAGCGAACATTGACAACTGGATAGTTGTTGTATGCTGAGTTGTTATATGTGAGTTCTAGTGTTGAGAATTCATCATCATTGGGTTGTAAACATCCACCATCGGTAAAACATTTCCTGTACATTTCATTCGTTATTTCTGTATGGTCAATCCAGTAAGCATCAAGATAAACCGTATGCTGTGGTTGTTCGTCATTAACATTGTAAATGTCCGAAGAGCCCATCAAAAATTCGCCTTCTGGCACATAATTCATGACCATGCCATCAATCGGCGAAATCATTGTTGAACCAATTCCAAAGTATTCCTCAGGGATTTGTGTTAATTCTTGAGGGGTAGCTTCCGGACTTGTATCAACCTGCAACGCTGTTGCAGCTGCCAGAGGTTGTGCAGTAATTGTTTGTGTGGGTTTAGCGATAGGCGTCAACCAGCCACTTAACATGCCTGTTACAAGTAGCGCAACCAATAGGACCCCGCCAATTGCGACCAACAGAGTTTTCTTGGGCATACCGGTCATCTTTTGTGGGGTGTTATCCGATTTATCGTCAACGACCGGGGGAATCAGAACCACTTTTTCCCTTAGTTGTTCCACCCTCTGTGCCGTCTCAGTAGCTGTCGAGCTTGGTTTCATTTCTGGAGACGTGCCTGTGTTCCTAATGGTTTCAACTTTTTCCGGGCCAGACACTTGCTGCACAAAAGTTGTCACTTCGTTCGTCTTATCAATTGGTACTGGCACAGAAGGTGCTTTAAGAAGCCTTTCAGTTAAATCCCCCAGACGGGTAATGTGTTGTTCTACTGGCAGGGTGATGGCGTCAAGCCATTGAACATTGCTTAGGTAGTATTTCATGTCATCAGAGAGCGGCACATCTTGAGCACGGAATGGCAAAATCGCTAAAACTGATTGGATCGCGATCTCCACCTCCTTCAGCACATGGCTTGAAAGGGTCGAGTTTTTGGTAATGATGATCAGAAAGACGTTGCCGGTTGTAATGGCCTTATAGATCTGGCCAGCGTAGTTAACACCGGGCACAATATCGCGCGGTGCGATCCAGCATCGGATGCCGCGCGCCTCCAGACCGGCACATATGGCATCTGCCATGAGTTTGTCTTTGGATGAGTGACTTATAAAAACGTCATGTGCCATGTTCCCTCTATTAAATCAAAGCCGGTAGATCTGGTACCCGGCCAGCGTCAGGAAGTGCGGTATCTCCTTGACCGTGTTGCGGTCCTTCTCCTTTTCATTTTCTGACAGGTGCACGTCATCGTAGGGAACCATAGACGGGTGGATTTTCAGTTTGTCATCCCGTATTTCCCCGTAAACCCAGCCCTGTTGCCGCTTCTGCTCGCACCAGCGCTCGTGTTCCATTTCTGCCATCATTTCAATTTCATCTTCGTTGAAAGTAAACTTATCCCCGCCGTAATCGCTCCAAGGCGCGATATCACAATTGATTGCCCTTAATTTCTCTCCAATACTGTCCGCCTGGGAACGGTTCATCTCTTTGTAACCTTCGGGCAGGCAGTCCCAGTCCACTAACACAGGGCTGGAACCAGGCAGGTGTCCTTTCGCCGCCTCCTGGCGCAGGTACTCTTCGTGAATTGCCCGAGAAATCGCTTCGTGGCTCGAATTGTATATCAGGTCCAACTTGCAGGTCCGCTCCATCAACCCGAAGAGAAATAGATGATTAAACACAGTCGTGCTGCGGCTGGATTCACGGATGAGGTTCGCCAGTCCCTTTTCCTCATTCATACGCACCAGGATGCGAACATCAAAGGGATTCAATTTTTCAACCAACTGCAGGGCGGAACTCAAACCAACGTTCTCTTCCTCCACCATCACGTAAACCAGTGAAGCACGGGGTTGTTCATCGCTGCCAAAGAGAAATTCGGCTCTCAAGAAATCGATCGACCCTGTGTCGAATACGAGCGCTTCCCATTGGCACACCTGGTCTACAAGGGAGTGTTCCTGGCACAACCGGCCGATGAAATGTTCCGCCTCAGGGTCAACAACCGAGATGAGGATCCTGCGCTGCGTGGCTTCATACATTGGTGACCATCGCCGCGCGGCATTCAGGACAACTTGCTCGGCGAAGTCTCCCACACCAATAATGAGCAAGTCCGGAGTTTCACTTTCTTCAGAAAGTTCTTTCGTGATCGGGAACTGCCTGAAAAGTTGCTTCGCTCCCTGGTCGTAAATATTAAAAATATCCAGACGAAAGGCATCGTTTGAACCAATGCGGAACTCCTGGGTGCGCAGGAGGACCCAAAGTTTCATATCTTGAATATGAATGGTGCAGCTTAATTTGCCGCTCCTGCGGTTTTCTACCAGCTTGCGCGCGATCACTGCCAGGTCAGCATTAACGCCGTCCTCACCGCAAACGCCAACCAGGTAACGTGCTTTTGTAATCCCCGCTTTTTTCAATAAATATGCATCGCGTGCGTCACCTGTCAACACCAGCGCCCCAAACTCCCGGCAGCTGGCAATATTCGGATTGTTGCCGTCTTTTTCTATGATCACAACCGGGTACCCGTTTTCCCTGAAGCTCCTGGCGATGTTCAGCCCCTTCTGACCCAGACCGCAGAGGATCACGTGGTTTCTTAAAAAGCTCAGTCCCAACAACCTCGCCTGATCTCTGAAGAGCACCGCCAGACCCAGTAGCACCGCATACATCGAAATAACTGGCGAAAGCCACCTGGCGATTTCCAACTGCCAGGGGATCGGTTCAGCCAGGTTGCCAGCCTCTATGGTGAACAACCACAGCGCGTCGTAGAAGGCTGTGGCCAGCGATTTCGCTTCTCCCAGGCGGGAAAAATACTTGTAGAACCCGACGGTTCCCAGTGATAATGCAATAATTGCGAAAACAAAAAGGAAAAGTACACGCGCATCAGCCATCCCCCGTAAAAAGTGCTTGCTTCTCCCCCGTGGATCAGAAACCGTTGAACACGGGTAATCCCCGCTTTGCGTTCTCTGATCAGCCAAGCGTCACCTCCAGCAGCCAAGAACCTCAAGCAACAACATGTATCCCTAATAAATTAGGCGATCAATAAGTAGATTGTAGCATAACTTAAAAAAGCCCGGCGCTGCTACGGCCGGGCCTGATGTGTGCTTCTTACCTATCTATTGCAGAAAATCCCAGGGATTCACCGCACCGTAGTTCTCGTGACGCAGCTCAAAATGCAGGTGCGGACCGCTGGAATTGCCAGTGGTGCCCAACATGCCGATCTGCTGACCGCGCACCACGTTGTCACCGCAGAAATTCAGGTAGTTATCGAGGTGGGCGTACACAGATTGCCAGCCGTTGCCGTGATCCACGACGATCAGGTTGCCGTATCCATGCTCGTTCCAATTGGAGTAAACGATCACACCGTCATCCACCGCGTAAATGGGATTGCCGATCTTGCCGCCAATATCGATGGCGCGGTGGTTGGTTTCGGGGCTGTACTGGAAACCGGAGATGTAGGTCTCAGAGGTCGGCCACATGAACGGCGGACCCGAACCAATGTAACCGGAAGTGAGGATACCGCAGGCAGAGCCCGAAATGGAGGATTCGGCGGGTTTTTCGCGCGTGTAGGTAGGCAGCCAGTCAGTGAACTCGCCCACGCCGCCGGGCACAAAGAGCAGCGTGCCTTCGGGAATGTTGGGGAACGCGTAATCGCCGAGCGTGGCACGGTCAAGGTTGTTTGCCGGCCAATCGATGATGGTATCAGGGGTGACGTTGTAAAAACTGGCCACGCCGTTGAGCCCGTCGCCGGTGTTCCATTTATAAACCGCACCGTCCATTACCGGGATGAGGATGTTCACCCCCGGAAAGATGTTGTGCGGGTCATCACCCAGGATGTGCCGGTTGCTCCACAACAGGGTTTGGGGCTTGAGCCCGAATTTCTCAGCAATACCGAAAAGCGTATCTCCGGCCATAATGGTGTATTCGATCATCGTGGTGCGCACCTGCGCCGGCCGGTCAGTGTGGATCAGCGCCAGGCGGTTGATGCCGAATCCGCTGTACAACACAGGTTCAGATTTCATTACCAGGGGTGTTAATGGTGTTGACACCTGCGTTGCCGACGCGGCAGTCTCGGGTTGAGCGGACGGTTTATTCTGCCTGTTGAGCACAAACCTGCCCATTACCCACACCACGACCAATACCAGTAATAACGACACAACAGCAGTTCCCACGCGCAGGGTGGTCTCACCAAGCCCCAGGTGAACAATTCTGTTCCACAACCTCTCGGCTGGCGAAAGACCATCGCTTAAGGGGTCTTCCTGCGGAGGCTGAATTTCACCCGTGGGTTTTCTTTCAGGATTTTCAGTCATTTTTTCCTCGAAAAAAATCATAACATCCCGCACCAATATGGTCAAGTTGCGTGAAATCAGCAGAAAACTGCATACAGGGTGTTTGAATAAGCCCGGGTGGTTATTTTGGCACCAGGTTTCGTGTTAGAATACCGGCATCAAGTAAGCGAGGTGAGCATGACCGAATCCATTCTTGTTGCGGCAGCCTGGCCGTACGCCAATGCTGAAATTCACGTGGGCAACCTCTCCGGCTCCTACCTGCCGGCGGATATTTTTGCGCGCTACCACCGCCTGCGCGGCCGGCGGGTAATGTTCGTCTCCGGTACAGACAGCCACGGCACCCCCATCACAGTGCGTGCTGATGCTGAAAAAAGCACTCCCTTCCAGGTATACCAGCGTTTCCACGCCGGTTTCCTTGACCTGTTTCAGAAGCTGGGATTGACCTACGACCTGTTCACCAGCACCCACACGCAGAATCACATGCACGTGGCGCGCAACGTCTTCCTGGCGTTAAAGCATAACGGTTTCTTATATAAAGAAAGCCAGGACCAGTGGTACTCCTCCAGCCAGCAGCGCTTTTTACCGGACCGTTATGTCGAGGGCACCTGCTATATCTGCGGTTTTGAAGGCGCCCGCAGCGATCAGTGTGATAAATGCGGCAACATGCTCGAAGCGTCTTTATTGATCAATCCTAAATCAAAGATCGACGGGAACACCCCGGAGTTGAGGAGTACAGAGCATTATTTCCTGGATCTCTCACGCTTGCAAGACCTGGTGGTGGAGTTCCTTAAGTTGCGCGAAAGTTACTGGCGCCCAAATGTGCTGCGCCAATCACTTGGGCAGATCCTGGCGGATGGTCTGCGCGGCCGCCCGATCACACGCGATCTTGAGTGGGGGGTAAAGCTCCCTGAGGAGGCGCTTGGTGAGGGTCCTGAATGGGAAAACAAGTGCCTTTATGTGTGGTTTGAGGCGGTAATTGGTTATCTCTCTGCGTCGATCGAGTTAAGCCAGCTCAGCGGAGATAATGACGCCTGGCGCAAGTGGTGGCAGGATGCCGACGCGCGCACGTATTATTTCATCGGCAAAGATAACATCCCCTTCCACGCCATCATCTGGCCGGCGGAACTGATCGGCGCCGGCGAGCACCTGGATGTACTGCTGGGCAGCGTCGATCCTAAACCGCTGGTGCTGCCGTATGATGTGCCGGCGAACGAGTTTATGAACATTGAATCCCAAAAAATTTCCGGCAGCCGCAACTGGGCTATCTGGGGATTGGACTTTTTGACGCGCTACGACCCCGACCCGCTGCGTTACTACCTCACTGTGAATATGCCTGAAAGCAAGGATACTGATTGGGATTGGGACGACTTCTACCACCGCAATAACGATGAACTCGTGGCCACCTGGGGCAACCTGGCCAACCGCGTGCTCTCGTTTGCTTTTAAACACTGGCAGGGTGTCGTGCCGGATCCGGGAGAGCTGACCGCACTGGATCTTGACCTGCTGCGCACCATCGAGGATGGTTTCACAACGGTAGCTGCTGAACTTGATACAGTGCACCTGCGCGCCGCGCTGGCCGAAGCAATGCGCCTTGCTTCAGAAGTCAATAAATACCTGGATGTCACAGCACCCTGGCAGGCGGTCAAGACTGACAAAGAAACCGCAGGCAGAGCGATCTACACAGCGCTCAAGGCAATTGATTCCCTCAAGATTCTTTTCGCCCCTTTCCTGCCGTTCACCAGCGACCAGCTGCATGGATTCCTGGGATATGAGGGCAGCCTGTTCGGCAGGCAATTCACGCAATCGATCAATGACGAGCTGGGTGATCACCAGGTGCTGCGTTATGATCACAGCAGTGCTCATGGTAAATGGGAAGCGAGTGATCTAAAACCGGGGCAGGAATTACGCCAGCCCGCGCCTCTATTCCGTAAACTGGAAGAAAAGATCGTGGCGGAGGAACGCGCCCTGCTTGGAAAACCCAGGGATTGAAAATTGAACCGGAGGAAACTCCGGTTTTTATTTATTCAGATTGGCGCCGCGGATCCAGCCCGGCAGAGAGCACAACAGCGGCTGCATCACCTCGGCGGCACGCTTGACAAAATTCCCTTTATCATAAAGCTCTCCCCCATCCTCACCCACCAGGTCACTCACTGCGCGTAAAATGATCACCGGCGTTCCGTTGCGGTGAGCCGTCCACGCGATGGCGCCGGATTCCCAGTCAGCCGCTACTGCGCCGTATTCCCGGCGCAGCCGTATGACCATACCCGGGTCAATATCCTCATCCGCTGAGACCAGCCGCCCGATGCGCACAGCGTGCGGAAATGGTCCGCGCAGGTAAGAAAGATCGACACGCGTGGTGTAGAATTGGAGCGCTTCATCCGGATCGCTCATGCGTTCATGAATATCGTAGATCATTGTCTCGTCGGCCAGCAGCACCTCGCCAACATCTATGTGTCCTTCAAGCCCGCCGCAGGTGCCCAGGTTGAAGATCAAGCGCGGATGCCAACGATCAATCACGTACTGAGTCGAAGCCGCTGCTGAAACCTTGCCCCATCCGCCGTGAAAAAAGACACAGCGCTTTTCCTCAATGTCAGTGAAGAAATACTCTCCGAAGGGTGAAGGAAGAATTTCGGGTTCAGTGAAGACAGCCTTTGCAGCCTTCCACTCCGGGAGAGCGGAGAGTATTACAGCCGCCTGCACCTTCTCGTCGCTGGTTTTCAAAATCATCCGTTCAGCAGATCACTTCGTTTCAGGTGGCAGCTTTGCACCCAGGTAGGCGATCACCAGTTTAAGCGCGGTGCGCGCGGCGGACCGTTTGTTTTGCACACGATCGCCCTTGAACATGCAGCGCCACGCCCAGTCGCCATCCTTTGTGCTCATACCGAACCAGACGGTTCCCACCGGCTTGTCAGGCAGGCCGCCGCCCGGACCGGCAATCCCGCTGATGGACACACCGATGATCGAGTCCAGGGGGATATCACCCGCCAGCGAGCGGCGCACGCCACCGGCCATTTCCAGCACCGTCGGACGGCTTACCGCGCCGAATTTCAAAAGCGTATCATGGCGCACCCCCAGAAGCGCTTCCTTGGCTTCGTAGGCGTAGGCGGTTACACTCCCCAGGTAGTAATCAGATGAGCCAGCAATATTGGTGATCAGGTTGCCCACCAGCCCGCCGGTGCAGGATTCCGCCAGCACCAGCTTCATATTCTTTTCTTTCAGCAATTCGCCAACCCGAATTTCGTAACGGACGCGTTTCAAGGTTCCTCCATGTATGACTTAATTATACTTCCACACAACCGGTAAGTACGCGCGCCTGGTAATCAGTGAAAACCTTCTTGCTGCTTGACCCGAATTCAAAACACGTGTAGAATCTTCTCAATAATTACCTTTTTGGTGCCTAACCCGAACAGGGCGGCTTAAAGGCGAAACCGGTGCGTAATCCGGTGCTGTCGCGCAACTGTGAATCAGGTACCTCCTGATAAGCCAGGTCGACCGCCAAAAAGGGTGTTACCACGCTCTCGCTGAAAGGAGGTGGACACTCGCAGCATCAAACGCGAATCCCAACCTGAAGCGGTTGGGATTTTTTACTGAATAAAGCACAACATGGAGTCTTATTTACTATGAAGAGTCTAATAGCAACAATACTGCCCGCTTTACTCATGCTGGTTGCCTGCTCCTCTGCTCCCGCCAGTGTGACCGGCGGCGGGATCAAACTGCAGGACGGACTGGCGCGGGAGGTCACCCTTGATAAACCCGCCGCGCGCATCGTCTCGCTATCCCCTTCCATTACCGAGATCCTGTTCGCGGTTGGCGCGGGCAGCCAGGTGGTGGGGCGCGACAGCTTCTCCAACTACCCCGCTGATGCCGCAGCCATCCCGGACGTAGGCGGGTCAATGGGCAGTTACTCCTTTGAGACGATCGCCAGCCTTGAGCCTGACCTGGTCATCGCCGCCGAAATCAACACGCCTGAACAGGTAAGCGCGCTTGAAGGTCTGGGAGTGAAAGTGTATTATCTTTCCAATCCGACAGACCTCGATGGCATTTACACCATGCTGCAGACCGTTGGTACGCTCAGCGGTCACGTTGATGAAGCCGCGGCGCTCTCCACCTCCCTCAAGCAGCGGGTTGACTCGGTAAGGAAAACGATCGCAAAAGCGCAGGCGAAGCCCCTGGTGTTCTATGAATTGGACGGGACTGATCCGGCCAAACCCTGGACACCCGGACCTGGTTCCTTTCTGGATATGCTGATCAGCGAAGCCGGCGGTAGCAACGCCGCTGCCGGGCTGCAGTCACAGTGGGCGCAGATCAGCATTGAAGAACTGCTGGTGCAGGACCCCGATATCATCCTCCTTGGTGACTCCATTTACGGCATGACCCCCGAGCAGGTCTCAGCCCGGCCGGGTTGGGACGATCTGACCGCGATCCGGGAGGGCAGGATCTACCCCTTTAATGATGACCTCATCAGCCGCCCGGGGCCGAGGCTGGTGGACGGGTTGGAAGAACTGGCAAGGCTGATTCACCCGGAACTTTACTGATGCATAAGCAGAACACGCTCTCGCCGTACCTGATCATCACGCTGATTCTCATCGCATCAGCCGTGCTCAGTGTCGCGGTCGGCAGCGTGTTTATCCCCCTGCCCACACTGTGGGACGTGTTGAGTTCCGCCATACGCGGTACAGCTTCAACCCTGGATCCTGAAGGCGTCTATCTTAAAATCCTTAGCGGCCTGCGCCTGCCGCGTATGCTGATGCTGGCAATGGTAGGCGCTGCGCTCGCTGGCAGCGGGGGTGCCTACCAGGGACTCTTTCGCAATCCATTGGCGGATCCGTTTTTAATAGGCGTTTCATCCGGCGCCGGGTTGGGAGCTGTTCTGGCGATGCTGGCGAAGTCTCCGTACACACCGGCCGGGTTGATTTCTGTACCGCTGGCGGCTTTCTGCGGCGCTCTGCTCACGGTACTGGTTGTCGCGCTGCTTGCGCGGGTAGGCCGCACTGTGCCCACCACCAACCTTATCCTGGCCGGAGTGGCGGTGAGTTCTTTCGCGTCAGCCGTGACATCCGCCTTGATGATCCACTCGACTGGTGAATTGCGCCGTGCGCTGGTGTGGTTGATGGGTGGCGCCATCATGACGGGCTGGTCTCCCATACTCGCCGTGCTGCCGTACGTCCTGATCGCGTTGACCGGGCTGGTGCTCATCGGTCACCCGCTCAATGTGCTGCAGTTCGGTGAAGAACAGGCTCTTCAACTGGGCATCAGGGTGCAGCGCGCGCGCTGGATCACCATAGCCCTGGCCACCCTGGCAACCGCCGCGGCGGTGGCATTCGCCGGCATTATCGGTTTTATCGGTCTGGTCGTACCTCACATTATTCGAATGCTATGGGGAGGCGATTACCGCCGGTTGATCCCGCTCTCGATGCTTGGCGGCGCCAGCCTGCTGCTGTTAACAGATGTAGCGGCACGCACTGTCATCGCTCCGCAGGAAATACCGGTTGGCATCATCACCGCCCTCCTGGGAGCGCCGTTCTTCCTCTGGATCCTTAAGCTATCAAAAGCGCAGAACTACTGGTGAGGGAAATGCTGGAAGTTATCGCGATCAGTGCAAGTTACAACCATAAACCCATCATCGAAGATATCTCGCTGCGCCTTGACAAGGGCAGTGTGCTGGCTTTGATCGGCCCCAATGGCTCGGGAAAGACCACCTTTATCCGAGCCATCAGCGGCGTCCTTCCATTACGCAAGGGGACAGTAAAAGTGGACGGACAGGACATCAACAACATGTCCCCTCAGCAGCGCGCGCGCAAGATCGCGGTGGTTCCGCAGGCGCGCAGCTTCCCGGCGGCATTCACTGCGGAGGAAGTGGTAGCCCTGGGAAGAACCCCTCACCTTAACTGGCTGGGTAAAGTAACCGAGAGAGATATGGTGATCATAGAAGAAGCGCTGGAGAAAATGGACCTCACTGCGCTGCGCTCCCGCGCTGTCTCAGAACTATCCGGAGGGGAGCAGCAGCGCCTCTTTCTGGCACGCTCACTGGCGCAGGGGTCTCCCCTGTTGTTGATGGATGAACCCACCACGCACCTTGACCTGCAGTACCAGTTGAGCCTGATGGAACGCATCTACCAGCTGGCGCATCCTTCAGACGATGAGCTTGCTAAAGGCGTGCAGCCCAGGACGGTGGTTATTGCCATACACGACCTTAACCTGATCTCGCGTTACGCCGACCAGGTCGGTTTACTGGTGGGCGGCAGGTTGATAACCCTGGGCAAACCTCAAGTGGTGCTCACTCCGGAATTGCTCAGCAGCGCCTACAACCTGCCTCTCCAGGTCATCCACGAACGCGGTTTCACACTGGTCATGCCCTCCAATCCGCCTGAAGGTCGCAAAGACCAGTAACACCAGACACAAAATACCCCGGCTATGACACTTTTGCAGTGATATTAAACACGGGCGGCGCGGCCATTTGCTGTTTGACCTTGCACTGCTCTGCCGATAATATAAGCGCTTTGTGGTACTTCTCAGGGAATTCCGGCGGTACCTGAATTTCAAGGTCCACGGTCTCCACCAGCCCGTTAAAGCGGTTGGCGTAAACCCGTTGAATGATGCGGATTCCGTCTGTAGGCAAGCCGCGCTGACGGCAGAAACCCAATACGTATATTCCTGCGCAAGTGCCCAGCGACGACAGGAAAACAGCAAATGGCGTGGGTGCTGATCCCTGCCCGCCGCCTGCGGGTGGTTGGTCAGTTGGAACTGTGTATGGGCCAAAGTGCGCGTCTACCCTTGCCCCGCCGGGAAAATCAATGATCATTTCCATAAGTTACTCCTTGTATTGATCGCGTCCAAAGGCATAGATGAAAATTTGGAAGAAAAGTGACTATCCCCGTTCCCGGTGTGAGGTTTATCACAATATATGGGAAATTATCCACTATCTGACTGATTGTTATGCTAATATCATGTGAATATGCTCAAGAGTGACCCGCTTAGACTAAAACTGTTTGATGGATTTTCGCAGGACGAACAGGACGAACTGAAATCCATCATCGAACAGGTGCGTTTTTCCACCGGTGATACCATCCTGCGCCAGAACCAGCAGGCAGTCCACCTGTTCATCCTCGTAAATGGAGAGGTGGAGATCATTCATGTGCCTTACGATGGTCCCGCGCTGACCGTAGGGAAATTGACTTCTGGGGGAGTTTTCGGTTGGTCCTCCATCCTCGGCAGAAAGACCTATTCATCTTCGGCAATCGTGAACACGGATTGCGAGGTTTACCGGATTCCCGCGTACAAACTACAGCGGTTTTGTGAACAGCATCACGAATCAGGCGTGGTATTATTGGAAAAAATCGCCATGTCTGTGGCGCAACACCCGGCTCGGGCGCACGATCAGATCATGCAGATGATTCGCGTCGCTATGGCCTGCCGGGAAGACAATGAACCTGAGGAGTGATGATGTCTGAAAATTGCTGTTCCTATTCTGAACTTGAGCAACTGCGCGGCTTGATCGATCAACTGAGCGCCTACATAAACACTTATCATGGCGGCGAAGTGGAGTTCGTATCTTTTGACGGCAAGGTCGTCAAGGTTCGCATGGGCGGCGCCTGCATCGGCTGCCCCCATTCCCTGTCCACCATAAAAGGCTGGGTAGAGGGAACAGTCCGCCAGTTCTTCCCGGAAATCACGGGGGTTGAAGCCGTCGAATGACGGCTTTATTTTTACAACTGACATAGCGCTTTTCCCTGTCAAACATGCTATCACTGCGTTTATTCACCGTCCTGGCTGGTTTCGGTGCTTCCCTCGGTCTTTGGCGTATATTGCGTGCTGCGCCTGATGAAGTAAAACTAAACCACCTAATCAGCGGATTGACAGCACTTCTCGGGGCCTTCATAGGTGCCCGAACAGTTTATGTGCTGGCGCACCCGGTTTTTTTCTCGCTGCACCCGGGGGAGGCAGCGCAGTTCTGGTCGGGAGGATGGAATGCTTTTGGCGCTCTCGCTGGTGCTGTATTATTCACACTCCTGGCTGCAGCTGTTATGCGCATCCGCGCACTGCACAGCCTTGATACGATAAGCCTGTTGCTGCTCCCCTTGGCAACTTTGATCTGGCTGGGGTTATGGTATGAAGGCGTGGCATACGGCATACCGCTTCCCTCTAACGCATTTTTTTCGCTTCCTGCCCCGGATGAAACAGGCATGCTGGTCAATCGTTTCCCCCTGCAGCTTGCCGCGGCAGTTACCCTGCTTTTTTTACTCTGGTTTATTGAGTACCGCACAAGATCAGATCGTCCAGGATTCCGTTTCTCCGTGCTCGGACTGGGATTTTCGACCCACTTACTCGTTTTTTCCATGTTCAGATCTGACCAGGTTTTTCCAATCCGGGGCATCAGGAGTGATGCTTTTTTCTCGCTGCTTTCAGCGCTGATCTTCGCCCTGCTAACCCTGATCCTGCTGCTGCCCGCGCTGCGAAAAAGGGATAAAATGAAGCCGGAGGAAAGCGCATGAAGATAAACGTGGCAATGGCGCAGATCAATACTGTGCTGGGGAATGTCGATCGCAACCTCGAAAAACACCTCGACCTCATCGAACAGGCCAGGCGCGGCGGCGCTGACCTGATCACATTTCCCGAGCTTTCGCTGACCGGGTACGCACTGCAGGACCTGGCACCCGCGGTTGCCTGCCATGCGCTGCCAGCTGATCCGGTGTTTAACCAGCTCCTTGCATCCAGTAAAGGGATCGATATTCAGGTAGGGTTCGTTGAAGAGGATGAACGCAACCGCTTTTACATCGCCACGGCTTTCCTTTCTGAGGGTGAGGTGCGGCATGTGCATCATAAGGTGTATCTGCCCACTTACGGCTTTTTTGACGAAGGACGGTTCTTCGCCCGCGGAGAAAGCGTACGCGCGTTCGATACGCGATTCGGCAGGGTGGGCATGCTCATCTGCGAAGACTTCTGGCACGCCTCATCCCCTTACATGCTGTGGCTGGACGGCGCCGACCTTTTCCTCTTTGCTTCAGCCTCGCCCGGCCGCGGCATCACCCTGCCACCTCAGGGCGCCGGCCCCGGCAGAACCGAATCAGCGCGCTGGGTAAACGATATAATCCGCGCGTATGCCGGTATGTTCACAACTTTTGTTGTTCACACCAACCGCGCCGGGTTTGAGGATGGCGTCAACTTCTGGGGCGGTTCCTCCGCCTTCTCACCGGATGGAGAACCGCTGGTGAACGGCGTGGAACACGCTGAAGCCCTGGTGCTGGCCGAGCTCGACCTCGGTCAACTGCACCGCACCCGCACCCGCCTGCCGTTGCTGCGCGATGAACGCACCAGCCTTGTGCAGCGCGAGATTACGCGCATCACCAGCGGTAAAGACGCCTGACACCTATGAGGAGGACCATATGCCTGACCTGACAATCGATACCAACCTGGCGCGCAAGATCCTGACCGATTTCATCCGTACTGAGATCACCCGCGCCGGATTCAGCAGGACCTTGCTGGGGCTTTCAGGAGGTCTCGATTCTGCCCTGGCCTGCTACCTGGCAGCTGAAGCGCTCGGACCCGGGAATGTGCTGGCGGTGCGCATGCCCTACCGCACGTCTTCACCGGATTCGTTAGCCCACGCTCAACTTGTCATCGACGCCCTTGGGGTTGAGACCCTCACCATTCCCATCACTGACATGGTGGAGCCATTATTCAACCTCCACCCTGATATGGAAAATCGCCGCAAGGGAAACATCATGGCGCGTCAGCGTATGATTGTTCTATTTGATCAATCCGAGGTCTTCAAGGGATTGGTGCTCGGTACCGGTAATAAAACTGAGATCCTGCTGGGATACTCGACTCTTTACGGTGATTCCGCGTGCGCGCTCAATCCAATGGGTGATTTGTATAAAACCCAGGTGCGGCAGCTGGCAAAAGCAATGGGTGTTCCCGAGCCCCTGATCCAGAAACCGCCTTCCGCCGATTTATGGAGTGGACAGACGGATGAAGGTGAATTGGGCTTCACCTACGCTGAGGTCGATAAACTGCTTTTCCTGCTGGTAGACCAGCGGTACACACCTAAGGAATGCATCGACGAAGGCTTTGAAGAAAGGTTCGTACACGCTGTGATCGAGCGCATCCGCAAAAGCCAGTTCAAGCGCATAATGCCGCCCATTGCCAAACTGAGCGGCCGTACGGTCGGCTATGACTTCCTTTACCTGAGGGATTGGGGTACCTGATCAAAATCATCAGGTCGATCAAACCAAAACCCTGGCAGATGTGCCGGGGTTTTATACTTCGCCCAATTCTTCACCTAATTCGCTCCATTGGTGGATCTTCGCTTCGAGTTGAGCCTGGAGGCGGGTGTACTCACTGCCAAGCTTTTGTACAGCAAAGGGATCCACCTGTACATAACTAAATTGCTGCTCTATGGCGCGCACATCGTTTTCCAGCCAGGCGATCTCTTCTTCCAGTTCGCACAAACGGTTATGCAGGCGCTGCAGCTGGTCTTTGCTTCGGCCTGCCGCGTGCTTTTTCTCCCGGGTTAAAGCGATTTTGTGTTCAGGCTTCCCCTCAACCGCGGCAAGACCCGCCTGCCGAGACGCACGGTATTCGCTGTAGCTGCCCTCAAATACAACCAGTTTACGCTGCTCCGGCAGCACCTCCCACACCTGTGTGACGAGGGCATCGATCAGGTAGCGGTCATGCGACACCAACAGGATTGTGCCCTGGAACTGACCCAGGATGGTCTGCAGGATCTCCTGTGAGGGCAGGTCAAGATGATTGGTGGGTTCGTCGAGCAGCAGCAGGTTGGCTCCCTGCAGCGCCAGGCAGGCCAGTGCCAGACGCCCGCGCTCGCCGCCTGAAAGCAGGCTGACCTCCTTGAACACATCCTCGCCGGTGAAGAGGAACCTGGCCAGGTAATCGCGGATTTCCGCAGGCAGCCATTTGGGCATCATCGCCTGAATTTCGTCCATAAGGGTCCAATCAGGATGCAGTCCTTCGTGCGCCTGGGCGAAGTAACCGACCTTCAGGCTGGCGCCGAGCACTGTCTCACCGGCGTAAGGTGGAATTTGTTCCAGGATCGTTTTTAGGAATGTTGTCTTGCCGGCGCCATTGGGTCCGATAATGGCCGCGCATTCGCCGCGGATTAGTGTCAGGTCATCCACGTCGAACAATGGTTTACCCTCATCGGTGTAACCCACGCTTAACGAACGGGTGCGCAGCACCAGGTCGCCGCTCCTGCCGGAAGAGACCAGGTTTAATCGCAAAGTGCGGCGTTGCAGCGGCGGGGTCAAGCGGGCTTCACTTAATAGACGCTCCAGGCGGGTCCGTCTTCCCTGCGCCTGGCGGGTGTTCTGCCCGGCGATATTGCGGCGTATGTAATCCTCTTCTTTTTCAATGAATTCCTGCTGCGCCTGGTATTCCTGCAGTCGGCGTTGATAGCGCTCCTCGCGCTGGTTCAGGTAGGCGGTGTAATTACCGCGGTATTCCTCAAGCGCCGGGGTCATCTCCCATGTAACTGTAGTCACCTGGTCCAAAAAGTAGCGGTCATGTGAAACGATGAGCACGCCCCCATTCCAATCCTTAAAAAAGGCTTCAAGCCATTCGACCGCGGAGATATCGAGGTGGTTGGTCGGTTCATCCAGAAGCAGCAGATCCGGTTCAGAAAGCAGCAGTTTGGCCAGCATGACGCGCGTGCGCTGCCCTCCTGAAAGCTGCCTGACCGGTCGTTTCTCATCCACGCGACTGAAACCCAAACCCGTAAGCGTAATGCGGGTGCGTGTTTCAAATTCATACCCGCCCGCGCGCTCAAAACGCGTTTGCAGTTCTCCGTACGCGTTCATCAGTTCAGTCGAAGACGGGTTGGCCGCAAGTTCATCTTCAAGAGCGTTCAAATCCCTCTGCATGGCGAGCAGGGGTTCAAACACCAACAGGCATTCCGCCCACAAGGTCCGGCTGGAATCCAACACCGCTTCCTGCGGCAGGTAGCCAACCCGGATTCCGCGCGCTTTGTGTATGGTCCCTGTTGAGGGTTCTTCTTCGCCAATGAGGATGCGCAGCAAGGTGGTTTTTCCGACCCCGTTTGCACCCACCAGACCGATGCGCGCGCGATGCGGGATACTAAAAGATATCTCCGGGAAGATATCCAGGGGACCGTAAGACTTTGAGAGGTTTGCAGCGCTGAGCAGCGGCATAATTGCTCCTGAACCGGGTACGGTCGCAGGAAGTATACCATAAGGGTTATTTCTAGAAAAAACCCGGCCTTTTTCGACCGGGTCGATCTTGCATGGTGTGGTTACTCGAGGATCTGCCAGAGGTAAAGCTGGTTATCGAGCCCGGCCGAGGCGATGGTGTGCTGGTCCGGAGAAAATGCCAGTTCGAGAATGATGTCCGTGTGACCGGTCAATGTGACCAGAAGGTTTCCGGCAGCGGCATCCCATATCTGCAGTTCACTCCCCGCAGCTACAGCCAGTATTTTTCCATCCGGTGAAAACTGCAGCGCGTTCACCTGTTGATCGATGACCAGCGCGTTCAACTCGGCACCGGTCAGCGTATCCCAGAGGATGATCACGGGTACGGCATCGTTGTTGACATACCTGGCGGCGGCGCTCGCGAGGATCATGCCGTCAGGTGAGAGCGTGTAGTACGAGACGAAATCCTCATGCTGGTAGGGGTTGCTCAACATCCCGGTTTCAACCTCCTGCAGATGCAGGTTGGCGCGCGCGTGCCAAACCAGCCACTGCGGACTTTCGTTGAATCCAGCATCAAATACCGGTGCAGCTGTTTCGAACCCGGATAGCGCCCTCACCTCTTCAAGCGTGTTGAAGTCATAAAGTATGACCTCCCACAATTCTGCCTTGGTTACCGCTACATATCGCATATCCGGTGAAATCGTTACATTACCGATAAGGTAATCGGTGATGCGGCTGCGCGCTGTGCCATTCGCGCTGCTGGCGTCCACCAGTGAGAAGGACATTTGATCCTGGTTGATGACAGCCGCAGTGTTTCCATCCGCGGCAATCGAGGTGATGCGGTTGCCTGTGGATGAGTAGATGGACCGCGTTGAGAGGTCATCCGCGTTCAGCAGCGTGACACCGTACACCTGGTTGTCAGCGGCGTCTGTGTTCTGGGTGATCAGCGCCAGCGTGCTGCTGTCAGGCGACCAGGAGATCTCCTGAATATTACTGACCGCCACGCGCTGGGTGATCGACAATCTACTCAAATCGCCGTTCCTGATCGATAGCGTCACCGGTGGCGTGACCTCAACCACCTCGGTAGGCAGGGGAACTGTTACCTCGCTTTGAGTCGTGGCTGTTGGCGGGGGTTCCGGGCTTGGAGGCGGCGTGACCTCAGGCAGGTCGCAGGATGCCAGTGCTACCGTAATGAACAGCAACACCGCAAGAATCCAGATCAAATGTTTTCGCGTCATAAGAATCCTTTCGCCTCCCGGAGCTCAACCCAAAATGATTATACCTGTCCTCACGGCAGTAACTCGTCGATCTTACCTTCGCCCCATTCAATGGCGCTCTCTTTGGCTTCTTCCAGCCACTTTTCCAGCAGGTCGCCCAGTTCATCTTTCGCTTCGTTCAGACCACGTTGCAGCTCACGGCGCAGGTCCAGGCTCCACAACTCAACCTGGTCGTGGATGGCCTGCTGAATACTGCCTGCCAGGTCTCCCGAGCGCCCGCTCAAGATGAGCGGCCGTTCGTTGAGCGTGATGGTAACCTGGTTTGCGTTATTAGCCGGCAGTTTGAGACCCGAACCCGCGGTCAGCTCAGCGGAATCCGCCGCCCACGCGGTAAGCGCTGGAATGTCGCCGATGTCTACTGTCACGGCTTCTGCAGCGTCACCGTCCCGACCCCGCCAGGCGATAATGATATTTCTGCCGCCCTCTCGAAAGCGGTACTCGTAAACAGCGTCCACCTGCACTTCGCCGACCGGTGCGGTATCGGTTAACACCTCCACCAGGTTGGACATGGCATAAAAAATTGAAGCGTTTTGAATAATGTCGCCATCCCAGAAGATTAACGGGATGCCATTCTTTGCCATAAGGGCGGCTGCCGCGCGCACCAGCAAATCGGATTCCACCTGTCCGGAAGAGACTTCGCGACCACTGCTCAGTATTGATAGTTCTTCACCATGCCAACCCAAGCCGGCAACATAGACGGGTTTTCCGCCAAGCTGCCGGGCGAGTTCCTGAACCGCCTGCACTTCCGCGCTGAGTGAATCCGGCGTTACCATAAGGTTTGATGCACAAACCGAGTTGATGGTGCCTGAAGGCGGATCTTCCGGCGCGGCGCTGCCATGGCGCGGTTCGTATAGGATGGCATCCGCATAGCGCCAGCCGCGGGCGGCGTTCAGCTCCAGTAAGAAGGTCAGCGGGTTCATCGCGCAATCTGCGCCAGCCAGCCCGATGAGACTGCCCAGCCACACTTCGTCGTTGGGATCACCTTCATTGATGACCTTCGCAGCGGTTTTGATCATCCTGCTGTAGAACACCGGGTCAGGCGCCATCGGTTCGTACGGCGTTAGCGGCGAAAGGAATGAACTCATGGCATATCTGCTGTTTACCCCGCTGCCGATTTCCCAGGTGTCCACCTGCTCGCCGAAATGCACCACAACTGCCTGCAGGAACATTTCCCATCGTTCGATGAAAGCGTCCTGATCCACACGCTCTCCGGCTGCGGCCAGGTAGGTTGGCCCGCCGGTTATGGTGGCGACCACGCGTAGATCATTGGCAGCGGCTGAAGAGAAAATGAGGTCCAGCGGTTGTGCAGCCGACCAATCATAAACATCAGGGGTTATTTCTATCCCGCTCCAGTTTACCTCCTGGCGGATGTAACCGGCACCGCTTTCCTTGATACGGGCGAAGACGGCGGCGGAATTCTCCGCCGTCATTTGCGGCAGCGCGCGCATTTCCACCCCCAGACCTTCAATACGCACTGCAGCCGCCACAGGCGGCGCGGTGAATATCCCTCCTATCAACGAGAGAATAAGGCCAAACGGCAGCAGGTGACGAATGGCAAGAATGGTAATTGTCATGGCGCAACTCCTGGTATTGTTGTTGCAAGATTAGCGCCACGATGACCGTGCCAGTCACACGTGAGAGGAATTTATTCCAACTGCTTTACCGTCATCGGCTCGCCGTCCACGCAGCCATGCGGAAAGCGCCCACAGCGATAACGCAAGTGCCGAGACTACGATCGCGATGACCAGGTACATTGTCTGGCGCAACCCCCCTACCTGCGCCTGTACAGGTGCCATGATCACGCTCTGAAATTCCATACCCCCTGTCAGCGCGGTGACGCGCCTTTCCCAGAAAGCACCCAGGAGCGCAATCCCCGTGGTCTGACCCACAGTGCGGGTGAGGCTCAAAAGGCTTGAAGCCACGCCGGAGCGTTCACGCGGTGCTGATCCCATGATGGCACTGTTATTTGGCGCCTGGAACAAACCAATGCCGATGCCAACCGGAATGAAACGCAGCAGGTAGCCCAGCACACCGGTATCCGCGCTGAGCGTCGAAACCAGGCTGTGCCCGATGAGCATCACCCCCAGTCCAAGGGCGGTGATCACGCGGGAGCTCACCCGGTCAGATAACGCCCCAGAGAAAGGCGCCACCAGCGCTACAGTTAATGGCGTGATGGCCATCATCAATCCTGATTGCTGCGGACCAAACTGCAGCACATTTTGCAGGTACAGCGGAAAGAGGATCATCGTTCCGGCGCCAACGACAAAGGTCAGAAACCCTGTGACCAGGTTCACAGAAAACATGCGGTTGCGGAAAATCGACAGGTCGATCATGGGTTCAGCCGTGCGCTTCTCCACGCGGATAAAAATAACCAACCCGATGATAAACAATACCAGCAGGATAGGGATCAATGGGTCTCGTAAACCGTTACTCTGGACCCTGGAAAGTGCAAACAACAGCGAACTGAGGGTTGCCAGCATCAGTATGGCTCCCTTGAAATCAAACCTTTGTTTGAGACCCGGGTGGTTAACTGGCGCGTAACGCTTGACCATGATGACCCCGATGATGCCGACGGGCAGGTTCACAAAGAAAAGCCAGTGCCATGAAAGCCTTTCCAGGATCAGCCCGCCGATCGTGGGTCCGGCGATGATGCCGATTGATACCAGGGTACCCATGATCCCCAGTGCTTTGCCGCGCTCGCGGTCGGGGAAAGCTTCGGTGATCATGGCGGTGCCCAATGCCATAATGATGGAAGCCCCCACCGCCTGCAGCACGCGGAATGCGATCAGCCAGTATATGGTTCCCGATAACCCGCACAACACTGAACCCAGAGTGAAGATGACCAGCCCGGCGATGTAAAGACTCTTCTTGCCGATCATGTCGCCTAAGCGCCCGATCGATAGCATCAAGCTGGAAATGGTAAGCATGTAAGCCAGAACAACCCATTCGGTCACCGCGAGCGGTTTGCCCAGGTCTTTTACAAGTGTGTTGAGCCCTATGTTTACTATACCGCCGTCGATGGTGGCGAGAAAAACCCCCATGCCGATCGCGAGCAGGATGAGCCATTTATTCTGATAAGACGGGTTGGATTCTGTCATGACGGGTTCATCTCTCGAAGCCAGGCGGTTTTTGATTATATCACCCGGTCTGCCTTGCCGGGCTTGACAGCGCTCCCGTTATCGACCACAATCATTGATATTTGTTTAATGGAGTTAAAACATGACCGCGCCGGAAAAATTTGAGATCCTGCTGCTCATCGCCCGTCCAGCAGCGGGGAAGAGCGAAATTATTGATTACCTTAAAAGGACTCCCCTGCCCGATAGGCTCGAGCGCTTCCACATCGGGGAACTGGAAGAGATCGATGACTTCCCCATGCTGTGGACCTGGTTCGAGGAGGATGCGCTGCTGGAGCGCATGGGGTACCCGCGCCTGCACACGTATGCCGAAGGGTACTTTATGGGTAATCATCTTTGGAACCTGTTGATCGAACGCATCTGCCTGGATTATCAGAAGCGCCTGCGCGATGTTCCCGGGTTGACGGATAAATACACCACCCTGATGGAGTTCTCGCGCGGGAGCGAACACGGCGGTTACCGCACCGCGTTCTGTCATTTATCTCCGGATGTGGTTGAGCGTATGGCGGTTCTGTACGTTGATGTAAGCTGGGAGGAATCGCTGCGTAAAAACCGGCAGCGCTTCAACCCTGAAAAGCCCGACAGCATCCTTGAGCACGGTCTGCCGGATTCCAAGCTAGAAAAACTCTACCGTGACACCGACTGGCATGAGCTGAGCCGCCATGACCCTGAGTACGTTGAGGTCCAGGGACGCCGCGTACCATACGCAGTTTTCAATAACGAGGACGATGTGACCACGGCGCGGGGCGCAGCGCTCGGTGAACGGTTGACCCAGGTCACGGCGAAATTGTGGGAGCGTTATTTACGGCGGGATTGAATCGGGATCACCCGGGTTTTTTCGACCGGCACGATCACCTTCACTGAGCGCGGTAAGACCTTAACCATCACGGGCGTCTGACCGATCAATTCGCCATCCGCCTGAACGGGCGCCGGCGGGTTGGTGCGGATCAACAACGTTTCCACCGCTGAGAGCTGACGGTATTTGGGTGTGCGGCGTTTTCGTTGAATAAATATCTGCCAGAACAATCCCGGCAGGTCGAACATCGTGCGCGCCCGCATGATAAGCACATCCACCTTGCCGTCATCCGGCTTGATATCGAGCGACGATTCGAGAACATTCAATCCCACCACACCATAGTTGGCCACGAAGATCTCTACCGCCCGCCCGCGGTAACGCCGCCCATCTGCTTCGATCGTGTATCGCCGCTGCTGCAACCCAAAAACCTGCTTGAAACCCTGAGAGAAATATGCCAGGTTTCCCAGTTTCCGCTTGTCCGCGCGGGCGGTTTTTTCGATCATCGACGAGCTAAACCCGACACCCATGTTCATGGCGTGAATGGTGTCGCCAACTGACATGAGGTCAAGCCGCTTGATATTGTGCCTGCCGGTCATCAGATTTACAGCCCGCTGAATACTGAAGGGAAGCATCAGGTTGCGCGCGATGGCGTTCCAGGTACCCGTGGGAATAATTCCCAGCGGAACGGGAGAATGCACCATTCCCGCCGCCACAGCCGCGATCGTTCCGTCTCCGCCCGCTGCCACCATCAGGTCAATACCGACATTCACCTCCTGCTTGACAATGGCAGCGAGGTCTTCATCGGCTTCGGTGACGTGAAAACGGGTCTGCCAGCCGTTATCGTAGAAACGGTTCTCGATGTTACGCTTGAGCAGAGCCGGGTTGACAATGCCGGCTACCGGGTTAAGCACAACAAAAGCCGTCTTGCGGATGTATGGAGCGACAGTCAACAGAACCTCATTTTTGGAAGAGTATATTTATTATAAGAGATATACCCCCCTTCTGAACGCCCAGAGAGCAGACGCGGAAGTCTGGAAAGATTATAAACCCTTGTTATGCCATACGCCGGAATGTCAAGTTGGCAATATCGATTATTCGCTCCAATCCTGCCACAGCGCGCTGAGGTTTATCGGAAAGACTGTCTCCCTGATTTTTGACCAGCGGGTAGTTATTGGCTAACCAGCTGAAGATCATCCCGTAAGCTTCTTCCAGCTGGCTTAAACCTCGAGGCCAGATCTTAAAAGGCTTGGACAAGAATAACATCATACTGATGCGAGACCCTGCTGGTCCGCAGCCTGGTCGCAGGGCATGGTGTACCTCCGTTCATGCGCCAATCAGGAATACAAATTGAGAAAAGGACACTTATTTTCCTATTCCAGAAGATAACCTCTCTGGTCGCCAAACTCTGCCCCGCCAGGGGGATTGCATTCAATATATTATTATGCTAATATTTACCCTAATAGTCCTTATTAAACCGGAGATAACGATGAGAAAATTCAATACTGTGCTCTTCTCGGTCATCCTTTCCGCTCTGCTGATGATCAGCTGCGCCGGAACTCCCCGTGGAAATACTGAAAATGGTTCTGCCTCAGGTGCATCGGCTCCAATGTCCGTGAGTGAATCTGAAATAGTTTCTGGTCAACAGGAAGAACCACAGATCGACCAGGACGAACGCTTCACCGCGCAGCCGAACGGCATCGACACCGTGCTCCTCAAATGGGAGCCGCTTTCCGGCGCAGAAAAATACCTGCTGGAAATCATGCTCGCTGATGAACAATACCTTCCCCTGGCGTTGTTGGACGGGAATACCACCTCCTATGAAGACAGCGACGTTCCAGCTGAAACCACCTTTATCTACCGGTTAACCGCTATTGCAGGTGGTGAATCGCGCGAAACCCGCCGGGTGATGCTCACCACCCCAGCCCAGGTTATCGATCCGCTGAAGGTTACCATTGAATTTGATCAGACCCAGCCAGCCGTAGATTTCAGCAGTATCGATCCCGAAAACTTTGATCCCAGCGCCATCGCCACCCTGTTCCCGATGGATGAGATGGCAGAGGGCGCCGAAGATGGCGAATTCGCCTTCGATCCCACCCTCTTCGTCCCCACTCCCATTAGCGCAACCTCTATCATCGGGCCTTCCGGAGGCGAGGTTACAGTGACCGCCACGAACGGGATCGTGTACACCCTGACGGTGCCGGAAGGTTCACTGCCAATGGACATGCCCATTACCCTTAAGCCGGTAAGCGCAATACCCGACCTGCCTCTCAGCGGCGGTCTGGATGCTGCGGTTTTCATTGAACCCGAGGATATCCCCTTCAAAGTTCCCGCGACACTCACCATCCTCGCCCCTGAAGGCTACGCCGCCACCGCCGGGGAGTTGGAGCTTGGTTTCGCTTTCGAAGCAGAGGGCAATGAATTCCATCTGTACCCGCTGCTGGAAGTTGACGTGCTGGCTTCGTCCGGAGCCCGTTTTGCCAAAATTATTCCAGCGCCGCTAAAAGCAGGTCCACTGGCTGAGATCGCGAAACAGCAGCTGGAGAAAAGCGGCGGTTATGGCAAAGGCAGCGGATCAACCCAGGATGTAAAGAAGGTTAATAACAAGCCATCCTCCAAAGCCGGCAACCGCGCGGCTGCTAAAGCGGCCACCGCGCAGCAGAAAATGAAATTCGTCCAGCCGTTGGATGAAGCGTTTGACGACGATCTCGCTTCCCTGCCCACCCCCGAACAGATGGATTTTGCGAAACAGGGGAAGGCGATCGATCAGAAAGTGACCAGAGCGGATAACTGGGACAGGCTGCTGGAATCGATCGAAGAATTTACTGAATACTACAACAAGGGCGGCAATAAATACAACCAGGAATTGAACAACAGGATCCTGGATGAAATGGTAAAAAAGCTCAACGAGTTCCTATCAAAAAACCAGGCGCAATGTCTTTCAGCTGATGATATCAAGGCGCAATCAGTGGTCGAACGTCTCATCAACCCGGGCAGCCCCGCGATGAAAGCAGTTGCCGGCCGCTTCAAAGAGAAATTCGGCGAGAAAATATTGAATGATCTAACGTACATGATGAAAGCCTGTTCCTTTGAACTTGATTTGAAATCCTCGATCGCATACGAAGCCTTCGGCAGCACCCGTTTTACCAGCGCTGAAGCCACGGGCGTGCAATTGATGCCAGTTTATGCCAATGGCAATATCTTCCTTTTCGGTTCCGGACCCATCAAACTTGATCAGTACGACGCCGGGATTTGCAACTACCCTGTGCAGCAGTATGATGGTCTAACCCTGGTGATCAGAAAACTGGTGCCTGTTTTTAAGGATGGCAGATTGGTCGACTTTGCCCTCAGAGATTACTCGGTGGCGGGTATGGAAAATCTCGGTGGATTAGAAGTAACTGAAGGAAAAGACTGCCCGAGCATGATCAAATACCAGGGCGGCGGTGATTTCTGGACTGGCTTCTTCACCTCGGCGCGCGCCACCTTTGGTAACATGACGATCATAGATTGGAAGATCGAAGGAGACACCACCCAGGGCGGCGCGGTCACCGCCAAATGGAGTGCAGTGAAACCGAATTTCAACCCGATGGGAGCTGGCGGAAAAATGACCGAAGATTCAAAGCTCACCATTCGTATCCGTCCTTACAACCGCAAATAACAGCTGACCAGCTGACCACAAAAAAGTGCATCCATGATAGATGCACTTTTTTTATGTAAAGAATGGTTTGCGGTGTTTTACATTAATCACTATCAAGACCCGAGCCGGATCTTCACTCGGCGATGACAGCCGGCATGGTCTTCAGGTTGTCAAGCACTTCCCGTATCTTGGTCATCAATTCCTCAGCCCCGTTATAAGTAACACCGGGGTTGTAAGTTAAAACACACTCACTTTCATCCGAATAGATCAAAGCAACGGTAATGGTATCCCCCCCATCAGGTGATTCCCCGGGTTCCACGCGTTTATAGGTTGAACAATCCTGGCTTTCCGCAATGGTGAACAATTCTTTTAAAAGCCCTTCAGCCGTCGTAAAAGTCCACTCACCCTCGAATACCTGTGTGTTGCTGTTCTTTCCGGTCCGAGTCAATTGAACTGTCCCGGGGGTGATCGTGTATACCTCGTGCGCCTGCAGCTCGGGCAGGACCGACCCGGAATCTATCGTGTAAAGGATTTGAGCGATATCTTTGTCTGCACTTTTCACATCACACCCCGCGGCGAACATCAGAATCACAATACTGGTAAAACAAATAAACAATCTTTTGGACATGATCCCTCTCAAACAGAGATTATTCAGATTTACGCCTTGAGCGCATGTTATTTGCCAACCCGATCAGGCGCGAAACCACCATCGCCACGTAACCGACACCGAAGAACTGCTCCAGCATGGCCAGCACACGTGCTGGCGCGGAGATTGGAAGTATATCACCCAGGCCGGTAGCTGAGAGATTGGTGAAACTGAGGAAGAGCAATTCCAGGAAGGTGGGGTCGCGGCCTGGCGCCGTGGCGTTAAGAATGCTGCCTGGATCCCATGTTTGCACCACCAGGTAAGCATGCGCAAAACCCCACGCCAGCAGGGTGAAGGTTGCTCCGACCGCGAAAAGCTCATCGGTGGTCACGTACTTATCGCCCATCATGTAGATGATCAGGCTGCCAGCTGTGTAAAAATAAAGAATTGATTCCAGCAGAGACGACCAGGCCTGAAGCACCGGAGTGATGAAGATGGCGGAAAGCAGTGAAAGCACAAAAGCCGGTACAGCGATCAGCCACGCCACCCACTGCACCCGTGAACTGCTGGTGACCACCCATAACACCATCAGCAGCACCACCAGTCCGAAGGCGCTGATCAGCGCGCGCTGGCCGTGCGTGCCCTCGAACACAGCGTAAAGAATCAACAAAGCAAATTGAGCCGCCAGCAGAAAAGCCGAAGGATGATAATTTAACAGCCGTTTACGAATTGCTATAAAGCGTTCAGGGTCAGCCATGGTCAGGTAAATTATAGCTGAGATTTACCTGTGGTTGTTGAGTAGCCAAATTTCGCTGAGGATGTACGCGAACAACTCTGCGTTTTCAGGGGTTTTTCTTTGTTATACTCGCTGCAGATGCCTGATCAAAGGCATGATAGCAGCTGGAGAGTACGGAGGTCTCGATGATCGATTTCATGAATATTACAGCCAACAGCGCCGGTTTTGACTGGTACGCCTGGGTGATCCTGCCGCTAATCATCTTTGTCGCCAGGATCTTTGATGTAACCCTGGGCACACTACGCATCATCTTTGTGGCACGCGGCAAGCGCAACCTGGCGCCGCTGCTTGGCTTCTTCGAGGTGCTCATCTGGATCGTGGTCATCAGCCAGCTGGTGCAGAACCTCGAGAGTGCCACCGCTTACATCGGGTATGCCGCCGGTTTCGCGGCCGGCAACTACTTCGGGATGTGGCTGGAGGATAAGCTGGCGCTCGGCACCTACATTTTACGCCTGATCACCACCGAGGAACCGGTTGAGTTGGTGCAGCGCCTGCGCGACGCGGGATTTGGCGTGACCACCGTGGAGGGAGAGGGAAAGACCGGAGCTGTGCACCTGATCTACACCTTCGTCAAGCGCCGTGATGTGGAACAGGTGCTCACCGTCATCCACGAGGTAAAACCAAACGCCTTTGTCTCAATGGAAGAAGTACGCTCAACTGAAAAGGGTATCTTTCCCTCCGGCCTGGCGGCGCAGGCGCGGGGATCGTTGTGGCGGAAATCCAAATAGACGCGGTGACGCCAGGGATAGAAATCCCGCCCATCTCCAAATCTTAAGCGAACCCTTACCCTGAATCCTACAATCTCAAGGTACAGGTTCCGCAAACAAAATCAGCGTTCGCGCTGGAAAACGCGAAAATATGAGTGCCAGTAGCATTCACTCCGCAGGCGCGAATCATGTATATAAACCGTGCCCGTGTCTGCCAGGCTCGATCCCAGGTTATACGCATCACAACTCGGGCTGGCAGCATAATTCCACCCCATGCAACTGACAGGGAATCCTTCAGAAACAACGGTTGCGTTCCCATAGTTATTAAGGGCTGAAAATATGATTGTTCCCGGATCAGACACGGTATCTACATATGAAGGGATCTCAAGCCTGGCGGTGAGGTTGATCACCAGGTGTTCATCTCCGTTCATGCGAAACCAGCCGCTATCCAGTTCAGCACGATCATCAACCCAGAACCAATCGCCTGTATAACTGTCATTCTCGGCAGTCTGGGTCCACGAAACCACAGGTGTGGAATAATCGCCGCCGACCTTGTTGGCGACAAATCTAAAAGTCCAGTTATCCCCAACGGCACCCAGGCCTGCCCTGCAAAACTCGTATTCCGCGCCTATCCAATCCAGATAAAGCTCCACATCCTGTTCTACTGTGAAATCGTTGTTTTCGTAATTGAGTTCGCTCACCTTACGATCAGGATTTATCCGAATCGTGTACCCGTTAAGCTCATCCGGAGAAATATCCAGGTACAGAAACACTTCGTCCACGTTATCCAGGCTGACATTCTCAAAGGTCTGGCTGAAATCAGGGTTATCACCGCCACCTGTCCGATACACCTCCACGAGCAAATCGATTGGAGGCAACGCGCCGTAATCCATAAAGCTGGCAGCTGAGGCCTCACCCCTGTTTTGAACTTTTACCAGTGTCTGATCGCTCACCGCCAGTGGTATTGCATCGGTGATCGTCAGGTCAGGCAGACCCGGGCAAAAGCGTCCGCGCGAGCTTAGCATGCCGTTCTCAATTGCCCTGTCGATCTCCTCCCGAACCAGGTTATCCGGATCAAGTTTCACGCACGCGCCCAGTATGGGTTCCCACCTGAACTGCGCGTCTCCCAGTTGTCCGCGCTCATTTACTTCCAGTGTGGCATTCCTGAAAGTGTACCTGCCGATCAATTCACCTTCGGGTGTGGTGGCTTCAATGACAAGGTCCTTGTTCACCCAATCCGCCTGCCCGGTGTTGCGCAGGTGAAGCACATGAAATCCATGTTCATAATCATAAGTGATGCCTTCCACAAGCAGGTCGGGGAGCAGGTCATCACCAGCGCTTTGTATGATGGGTGAAAGATTTAGGCTGACGATGCATAGTTCGGGAATGCCTTCGAGTGGATATTCGTTGAAGATATCCCCGATGAAATCCCCGCGCGCGTCCTCTGCGCTGACCGCCAGATCGCCGCCGCAGATCAGTCGGTGGTCAGGTCCATATATCTCGAATCCGAGCTGCAATGAATCGTAAGGGTCCTCCGGGTCGTCATACGGAAGCTCCACGATCAAAGATCCGTATCGCGAACGCGTCGCGGAAAATAAACTCGGGATCATGTACCCGTGATCCTCCTCAAGTCCCAATTTCGGCGGGATAGAGGATTCATCCACATAAAGTTCCGGTCGGGGAATACCGTAGGAATCAACCTCAGGCACCAGAACACCATTAGAGCCATCCAAAGTGAGCCGCTGCTCATTGGCAAAGAAGTACGCCGTCACCGGGATGGGATTGCCGATCTCACCCACGTTCAGAACCTGGAAATTGATGGTCACTGATAACGGGCAGCCCTCGCTGCCCAGCTCGCCGCCCCTGAGCACGGCGGGTTCAGATGGTGGAGAATAGTCTCCTTCAGGATAATGCTCGTTGAATGCGACCACTGTGAAACGGTGCTCATCATTGCAGGGGACTTCAAACCACTGCGGCGGGATATCCGCCTCGCGGGTCCTGCCATTAACTGTGAACTGCAGCTGGTCGTTTAAAAAGATGGCGAACCCATCCACAGCCGGGTTTCCATCAATATCCTCCAGGTATGCCCAGGACAGCGTGGAACTTCCTTCGTGCAGGCGTACATTCCACGGTACTGTCATCGCGGGGTCGAGACCCTTTTCAGGGAAAGTTACCATGTAAGCCAGGTTGAATTGAGATTCGCCCCCGCTGCTGCGCGCCGTCTGCGGAACCCCCCAGCGGTCAGGCGTGACATCATCGTGAATCCAACCCAATTCAACCGCATCCAGACCCCCGTCGGTGACCCCCACGCAGCTGATGTTTATGGGTACCGGCGAGTTTTGATACCAAAGTATCGTGCTGGACTCAGTACCAGAAAGGTACTCGGCCACATTCCACTCAGTGCCATCGGCGCGGGAGTCGAACGTTTCATCTGTCGACTGGTCATAATCAGCATCCGGCACCCAGGTGGGTATATTGCCCGCCAGGCTCACATAACAGTGAAGCGCGTCAAAAGCTTCGCGCGTCTGCAGCGCCGTAACTTTGATCTCAAGTTCAATCGGGATTCCCGGCGGTTGAAACAATTCCGAATACCCGAACAACCCCAGGGATTCAGGTGAACCCGGTTCAGGCGCGGCCGCGGCTGGCGCGTCCTCGGCCGCTTCAGAAGCGCTTTCCGGACCAACGCCGCCCGCGCTCCCACTATCTGATGACGCTGTTTCGTCACCCCACGAATCAAATGGTGGGGAAGCCCCTCCTTCAACAGCCGGGATCTCCAACTCATCCCCCGCCTGCGGAACAGAAGTTCCCGTCCCCTCATTTGCATCCATAATGGCAGCTTCGTCGATCCCATACGAAGCCGCGATGATCTCCAATGTCTCACCCTCCTGCACCACATGCCTGATCGCGGGTTTTTGCTCAGCCGTCACGAAAACTGTGGCATGCCCGCTCATGCCTTTGCCTGAAAACGCGCGCACGCTCACCACATGGCGCCCGCTCGCTGCCGGAACCCAACGGGTGATGATCACCATCGGAGAATTGATATCCTCCCCGGCCGCATTCTTCTCTGCTACCAGCTCGTCATCCACCCAAATCTGCATGCGATGTATGCCCTCATCCACCCTGGCAACCGCCTGCACCGCCACCCCTTCGCCAACATCTACATACTCCCCATTTAAAGGCGACTGGATCAGCACCAGCGGGCGTGAGGCTAATGAGCGGTTTCTCAGAATAAAGTAGAAGACCCCCGCCCAGATCAGCACCGCCAGCAGCAGCACCACCGGGATCAGCCACAACAAGCGTTTCTTTTTCATTTTCCCCTCCCGCTATCAACTCAGGTTGATGACAAAGGTCGACCAGCCTGACCAGTCGCTTACGTTGCCAACGCCGTCAACTGCACGCACTCGCCAGCGGTAGTACCAGCCGCATTCAACCGGGATGCTGGTGGTTTTATCGGTCAACCCGGTCTTCGGGCTGCCCGGCGCGGCGGACCATGAGGAATTATCCGATGACCGCTGTATCTCCACCTGGTATTCCCTGATCTTGCTGGCATCGCTCACCGGCAGCCAGGCCAGGGACTGTGATGCCTTGCAGGAAATTGAAAGCCCGTTCGCTGGAACCTGAGGTGAGGGTACCGGCGGCGGCGTGGTATCAGGCGGCACCTCGGTGACACAGGAGCTGTTCACATTCACACTGGCAGAGCGCTCAACATTGGTGCCATTAAGTAGTGTGACCTTAAGGGTATAGGTGCGGTCCTCGCACGTGCACTCCTGGTCGGAACCACTGAACGGTTGTTCAACACCTCCAAACACGACGGTGCTGACGTTAACCGCATTCCAGCGCAGATAGGTGCAGCCTCCAGCGGCGATCTCAGCCGGGTCAGCCCAGAATTCGATCAACGGCTCGGGAACCGGCGTGGAAGTTTTTGTCGGCGTGGATGCTTTGGTGGGTGTTGCTGTCGGCGTATCCGTGACTGTCGGCGTTATTGAAATATCAGGGGTTATGGAAATAACCGGTGTAAAAGAGGGGGTGACCGTAACGTCCTGCGTGACGGCATCAACCACGCCGCCAATGGTAATGGCTGTGTTATCCGGTTCACTCGCGCTGCCGTCTTTACCGTAGGCAACCGTCTGAATCACGTATGTGCCCGGTTGATCCGGTGTCCAGGCGGCACTGAAACCTGCCAGTTCATCCTGGCCGGCAGGATCTTGTATCGTGGTCAGCAGGGAGCCATCGATGAACACATCCACCCGGCTGATCCCCCCTGGTGAAGCCGCGTGCCCTTCGATCAGCACTGGTTGAAGTTCCGCAAGCACCAGGTTGTTCACCGGCACATCGATCCACACTGATGTTCCCGTGACCGCCTTTTGGCCGCACGCAGAAGACAATAAGATCAACACGGTCATCACCGCGTAGATCACTGTTTTGTTCATTATTTACCTCCCCTCCCACATTTGTGGACAAAACCAACCAGTTTTCAAATCGCCAGGATCTTAATTGCGAATAATTCCCATAATTCGCCATGATCGGCCGGTTCTAACCTTCGGTTTTGAAAGCGTTATGGGAAAAGGTCGGAACCGCGGACCAGTGGCAGCGGAACCATCAGCCAGTATTATCAGTTATTAGTGTAGCACTCAACAAGTGAAATCAAACCGGCCGTTTTTTTGGTTTGTGGAGTAGACCATATCAATTGCCGTTTAGGATTTGCTCTTTTTTAACTCTCAAAAGCCGCCGGTACAACAGGATTCCGAGGATAAACAAAGCGATGACCCCGATGACATACAAGGCGTAAATGATAACCACCAGAATGAACCATAAGCCGGCGGCCTCCCTTTCACCCGAAGCGATCCCGCTCGCCATGGCAATACCCTGTGAAGCGATCAACGCGGCCAGGCCGACGCCGATGGTCCAACAGATGAGTTTCAAATAGAGCCGTGAGCGCAGCGCCGCCCAAAAGAGCAGTATTGCGCCAATCCCCACTAACGGAAATAATTCCGCGGGGAGGAAATAATCCATCAGGAATCGACCGCTGCTGAAGGAACCAATGAGCGACGTGACAACCATGAACAATAACGGCAGTCCTACAAATACCGCGCCGGCAACTGCCAAGAAAAGTGATAACCGTGCCTTATCCTTCATTGTTCCCTCCTTTGAGATCTCCACCTACAACGATCTTCTTCATCTGCCCGACAAGCACCGCCAGGTCGTCGAGGAGCGCACTATTCACTCCTGCATGCCTGTAGGCTTTCTCGGCTTCAGTGTAATACCAAAGTATCTCTTCTCGTGATGCGTTAAAACGCTTCCAAACGGCATCACCGACGCGGCGGTGATCTGCCAATATGGCGCGCGCGTTGTCAATCTTATCCGCCACGGTGACGCGCAGCAGCTCCGGGCCAGCATGCCTGACGCTTTCCAGGTAAAACCTCTTGCGGTCATGCCACCCGGATTTAACCCCACCCCTGTATTCAGCGTCAGTATCAGTACTGATCTCAACAATTACCAGCACTTTCTCTCCGAACAAACGCCGGATATCCTCGCGGGTAATGATATCGGCTTTGTCTTCCAGCGCGTCATGCAGCAGCGCAGCGATCGCCTCGTCTTCATCCCCGCCATCCATCTGTACCAGCGCGCATACTGAAAGCAGGTGAGCCATGGCGGGCACCTGGCAGGCCTTGCGCGCATCGCACCCATGCAGTTCAAATACCAGCTGCAGCGCTTTGTATAATCGTGTTGAAAGAGAATGCTGTGCGTCCATGATTCTCCATAATGATGACATCTAGATTATGACACGGTTTAGCAACACGTGAATTCACATTAAATATAAGGTTGGATTGCCGTACAATAATTATGAAAACCGCAATTTTAATCAGGTGTTTTTCCTATAGGTCTGCGTAACCGCCGTGAGGAAGGCGCCGATGAAAATGTCTATCTGTCTTTTCTCAATACTGCTAATCACAGCGCTGCCATCCTGCAGCCGTCAGGATACCCTCATCAACCAGGAACCATTAGCTCCGCCGCTGGAAGCGGGGTCAAATGCCGATGGTCAAGGAAATCAAGCGCTTCCCTCTGAACCTGATTCAGTCGCAACCGCACCAACACCGCGGTTGTCGCTGCCGGCGGACCCCGGGTTGGTCATCCAGCCTTCCGACCTTGAATATTTGGGTGCTTTCCGCCTGCCGGGTGAAAGCGGCGGCTCGAACTGGGATTACAGCGGACGCGGCCTCACTTATTACCCGGACGGTGATCCGGGTGGTGAGGCGGACGGATTCCCGGGCTCACTTTTCGGTGTGGGCTTTGACCAGCAGAATTTCGTTTCTGAAATCAGCATTCCCGTCCCGGTAAATTCGCGCAGCCTGGAGGAGTTGAACACCGCCGTTACCCTTCAACCGTTTGCGGATATCACCCGCGGTATGTTCGGCGATGGAGACCTGCCGCGCCTGGGTATTCAATACCTGCCGCCTATGTATGGTCATGATGAGGGCAGGCTTTACTACGTTCACGGGCAGCACTTCCAGGATATCATTCCTTCGCACGGCTCCAGCCGGTTGGACCTTGCTGATCCGCGGCCAGACGGTCCGTGGACTTTCAACGGATTCAGCACCTACGCCACCAGCGATTACGTCTTCGAGATCCCGCTCGAGTGGGCGGTTTACCTGCCGGGTGAACCGCGCCTGGCTACAGGGCGTTTTCGCGAAGGAGTTTGGTCCGGCCTGGGACCGGCGCTGTTCGCCTTCTCTCCTTTGGAAAACGGGCAAATCCCAACGCCTAAAGCCACACTGACCCAGATCACGCCACTGCTCCTCTACGGCGTCCAGGAACCAGGCCTCACGGAAATCACCAGCCGGGACGAGCAAAGCATGACCCTGTATAACGCTGATGACAGCTGGTGGGGCGGTGCGTGGTTAACCGCTGGCGAAAAATCCGCGGTCATTTTCACGGGCACCAAGGGTCTCGGCAACACCTGGTACGGGTTCGCCAACGGCGTCGTCTGGGAGTACGATTGCGCTGACAGCAATCCCCCCACCTGCCCGGAGGTGCCGGAATGGCCTTACGATAACCGCGGGTACTGGGCAGAGCGCTACCAGCCCCAGGTCATCTTCTACGACCCGATTGAATTGGTAAAGGTGGCCAACGGCGAGATGGAAACCTGGGAACCACAGCCTTACGCCACGCTCGACCTATCAAATGTTTTTTTCGACCCCGTAATCAGCCTGGAGGAATACAAGTACGACATCGCCGGCGCTGTAGCATTCGACCGCGAACGAGGTTTACTGTACATTTTCGAACGCCTGGCGGATGAATACCGCTCAGTGATCCATGTCTGGCGTGTCAATTAACTACAGAAAACAAAGGGACGTATGCCAATCTTCTTTGATTAATCATAGAGATTTCTCATTTTCTTACCCAATGAGACGTCATCGTAAAGCGCAACCGAATCTGTAAGCTGGGTCACCGACCCGATCAACGGTATGGAGCGAAGTTCCGGGTTTTCGATCCGGCTCACCAGGGCGCTGGCAAAGCGCTCTGCGTACAGCACATGAAACGGGCGATTGAAGAAGTTCTGGGTGTGCGTCTCGAGTACTTCCGTTAACCCGAGGGTGTTGTGCCTCTCAGCCATCACGGTGTAAACCCGGGCAAGCAGCTCATCGCGTTCGCTCCAGGTACCGGCTGTGAGCACCGTCTCCAGCAGCGGCAGCAATTCCGGCGCGGTTTCCAGTTCTTTATAGGCCGTGCCCAACCATTTACTGTATGGCGCGTAACGCTTTTCCATAAGGAAGCCCAATCGCATCAGGCGCTGCACCTGGCGCGCAGCTACCAGCCGTGAGCCAATATCATCCCCATAATAACCACACCTGCCCACCAACGGCTCTTCTTCCGCGAGCATCTTCCACTGGCTGGCCAGCAACCAGATCCAGATATCCCGCGGGTAGTAGGAGATCTTTTTGCGGATCAGTTCCAGGCCGAGGTCATCATGATATACGCGGCCGGAAGTTAACCCCAGAAGGGAGTACTCGCTGAAGGTCAACCATTGCGGGATGGAGATCTCTTCCGATGTCTTCCAACCCAGGTTTAATTCGAAATAATTCTCCAGCGTGTAAATATCGATCAGTGGATCCACGCAGCCTGTTTTGATCGGCTCGCGTAAACGAGTGCCATTATCATCCGCGTCAGGCTGACCGAAATGCGTTGAGAAACCTTTGTACTGGTACGGCAAACGCTCCGCAAAAACACGCGAAATTTCCTTCTCGCGGTTGTGATAATCCAATTCAGTGAGGAATAACTGGAAACGCGGTCCCCACATGTGGTCGGTCGACATGGTGTCATCATAACCGAGCACATCTGATCCCCAGCCAATCAGCCCGGCGGAGTAGCACAGCCCGGGAAAAAACTTCTCGATTATGGGTCGGGCAACATCGTTAAAGAAGCACTCGCATAAATCCGCGCCTTTGATGGGAGGTATCGAACCAAGATCCATAATATTTCCTCTTGAAATATTATATCTCCCCCACCAAACGGCACCAAATAAAACCGGGGCAGCCAATAAGCTGCCCCGGTTTGGCACTAATTTATTTCACTTTATCCATTGAGATGCCGAGCGCCTTGGCTACTCCCTTACCGTAAGCCGGGTCGGCTTTGAGGCAGTTGCCGATGTGGCGGATCTTGATGAATTCAGGCGCATCGCCCATGGCGCGGGCGGTGTTCTCGAACAGCACTTTCTGCTGGTCAGCGCTCATCAACCTGAAAAGCTTGCCGGGCTGGGTGAAGTAATCAGAGTCATCCGCGCGGGCGTCCCAGTTATCCGCGGCGCCGCTCAACTCCAGCGGCGGCTCCTTGAATTCCGGCTGCGCTTGCCATTCGCCGAAGCTGTTGGGGGTGTACCCCAGGGTAGCACCATGATTACCATCGACACGCATCTGGCCGTCGCGGTGCGAAGCGTGTACAGGGGCGTTCTTGGGGTTGTTCACCGGGATCTGGTGGTGATTGACGCCCAGGCGATAGCGCTGCGCGTCTCCGTAGGAGAACAAACGACCCTGCAGCATCTTATCCGGAGAGAAACCGATACCCGGAACGATCGCGGCGGGATTGAAAGCCGCCTGTTCCACGTCCTGGTAGTAATTCTCAGGATTGCGGTTCAGCTCGAGAATGCCCACCTCAATGAGCGGGAATTCTTTCTTGTACCACACCTTGGTGAGGTCAAAGGGGTTGTAGGGCATCTTCTTCGCCTGTTCTTCGGTCATTACCTGGATGAACATCTTCCAGCGCGGGAAGTCGCCTTTGGCAATGCTGTCGAACAAATCGCGCTGATGGCTCTCGCGGTCCTTGGCAACAATAGCTTCCGCCTCCGCATCGGTGAGGTTCTTGATGCCCTGCATGGTTTGCAGATGGAACTTCACCCAAACACGCTTGTTTTTCGCGTTGATCATGCTGAAGGTATGGCTGCCGAATCCGTGCATGTGACGGTAAGAGTACGGGATGCCGCGTTCGCTCATAGTGATGGTGATCTGGTGCAGCGCTTCAGGCTGATTGGTCCAGTAATCCCAGTTATTGGTAGCCGAGCGCAGGTTGGTCTGCGGATCACGCTTGACAGCGCGGTTCAGATCAGGAAATTTATGCGGATCGCGGATGAAGAAGACGGGGGTATTGTTGCCAACCAGGTCCCAGTTGCCTTCTTCGGTGTAGAATTTCATCGCAAAGCCGCGGATATCGCGCTCGGCATCCGCCGCGCCGCGCTCTCCGGCGACGGTGGAGAAACGCACAAAGCAATCTGTCTCTTTGCCAACCTTTGAAAAGATCTTCGCGCGGGTGTATTTGGTAATGTCATTGGTCACTGTGAACCTGCCAAATGCGCCCGAGCCCTTGGCGTGCATGCGCCGCTCCGGGATGACCTCGCGGTCAAAATGCGCCAGTTTCTCCAGGTACCAAACATCCTGCAGCAGCATGGGCCCGCGAGGACCGGCGGTCATGGCGTTGTCGTTTTCCGGCACGGGTGCACCGGCAGCAGTGGTGAGCTTGGTCAGCTTCTTCTTGTCTTTCATGTCTTTTCTCCCTTTTTTATTTGTATTTGTTGATGCAATTTGCACATATACCAGTGAATATGATGTTTTTGTTTTCGATCTTAAATTTCTCCAACCCCGGCGTCTCAATGCGGTCAGGGTCCGTCTTGAAATTGTAGATCATCCCGCATTGGTGGCATTGGAAGTGCCCGTGTTTTTCAAGCATGCCGTCGTAACGCGTGTCCACCCCGTCAATGCTGAGGCAGTTCACCAGGCCGAAGCTGGCGAAGACGTGCAGGGTGTTGTAAACAGTTGTGCGTGAAAGAGTTGGGATCTCTGGCAGCAACGCCTCGTAGATCTCTTCGGCGTTTGGGTGACCCGCACGATCGTGAAGATACTGGAGCACCCTGATGCGCTGGTAGGATGGTCTCACCCCCTTTTGTTTTAGTTGTTGCGTAATCTGGTCTGAATCCATTTTCAATATATGTAACCAATTCTTACTTGTAATTATTACAATGATATAACAATTCCATATAATTGTCAATAGTATTCATCCTGCAGCTCTCGATTCCCCCCAAAAATCAGTTGATCCTCGAGCGGGGTATGCAAAACCCGCCCCATTTACCCCGAGCTTCCGTAAAAATCGGGCTATTTTGGATATGTCGCTTTTAATTTAGGAGAATTTCAAACTTAGCCGAAAACTTTTCTGAATTAGTCTCCCCGCCTCACCGCTACCAGCGTGATGTCGTCAAATTGCTTTGCACCGCTGGAGTATTTTTCCAACTCGATCTGGATGCTCTGCAGCAGATCCCCGGCAGTTTCAGCTTGATGATTGATCAAAGCAAGAAAAGGCTTTTCCCCCAGGAAGTCACCTTCGGGATCAACAAAATCGGTAACACCATCTGAAAAAACCAGCAGGATATCACCGGGCAAGAGCTGCATCTCCTTTACCAAAAATTGTGCCTCATCCATCACCCCGATCACCGGACCCGTAGGTGCAAGAGAAGCGATGTGCTCTCCCCCTCTAAAGACAATTGGAGCCGGATTTCCGCAATTCGCATAATACAGCATTCCTGAATGAACCTCGATCAAGCCCGCCACCAGCGTGGCAAACATATTCGCGTCGCCATGGGTCTGGGTAACATAGTGGTTGGTGAAGGAAACTACATGCTGAAGGCGATTTGACAGTGACATCCCGGTTAACTCTTCAGTACTGCAATACACATCACTGGTTGCAGTCGCGCGTATGAGACTGCGGAATAGTGTCATGAACAGCGCGGCGCCCACTCCTTTGCCGCACACGTCTCCAACCACAAATACCAGGTTTCCATCTGGCAGTGTGAAAGCGTCATAAAAATCTCCGGCGACTTCCCGCGCCGCCTTAAACAATGCCGCGACCTCGTATCCCGCCAGCTCAGGCAAGCTGGAAGGCAGAAAACTGGACTGTATTTCGCGCGCGATCTCAAACTCCCGTTCCAGGCTTTTCAGGTACAAGACCTCCACATCCCGCAGGCGTTTCTTTTCAAGGCTCGCGGCCACCCTGGCATGCAGCAGGGTTGGATCAAAAGGTTTGGGCAGATAATCTTCAGCCCCCAGCCTGATACCTTTGACCACGCTTTGCATCTCACTGCTGGCGGAGATCACGATCACCGGTATCTCCCGTGTCTCTGCCTCTGCCTTGAGCTGTTTCAGCACCGAAAAACCGTCCATCACCGGCATCATGATGTCCAGCAGGATCAGGTCGGGATCGTGAGCCCGCACCTGCTCGATAGCTTCCTCCCCATTGCTGGCCGTGAAAATCTCGCAATCGGCGTCCTCCAGCTCCTGTTCGAGGTAATCCACGTTGAAAGGTTCATCGTCAACGATCAGAATTCTCTGCCGGTTCATCTCAAACTCCCCCCAGGTAGCTTGCCAGCTTGCTTAAGAGAATATCCTCATCGATCGGTTTGGTCAGGTAATCATTGCAGCCAGCCGCGAGCGCTTCCTCTTTATCTCCCTGCATGGCATGCGCTGAAAGCCCGATGACCGGCAGCTCTTTATAGCGCTTTCGGATCATACGCGCAGCTTCAAGACCATCCATAACCGGCAGCGAGATATCCATCAGGACCAGATCCGGGTTATCCTTTTCCACACTCGCAATCCCTTCAGCACCATCCCTGGCAATAACGAGCGTGTAATCATCTTCGAGGATTTGAACAAGCAGGTCAATATTCAACTCGGAATCTTCAACGATCAGGATGGTTTTCAAATCCACCTCCAGGTGTCTTACCTTTTCGGGTTTCATCTTTCTGATAAAACACGGTTGATCTCGCTTGAAAGATGCTCGCCTTCAAAACCCTGCTTCTTCAGGATCATCGAAACCGAGCGTTTCAATTGCCTCACCTCGGTTTGGGTCAATTCCTTGGCGCTGATCACAATAATTGGCAGGTCGCATGTTAACGGATCGGCACGCAGCTTCTCGATTACACCAAAACCGTCCATCCGCGGCATGATCAAATCAAGCAGTAATATATCCGGCCTGTTTTGTTCTATCTTGGTAAGCGCCTCTACACCGTCACGCGCACTCTCCAGGTAATATTCGTCCTCAGGCAAATACTGGCGCAGCAGATCCGCAATATTCGGATCGTCATCCACCACCAGCACGTGTTTTTCCATCCTGCCCTCGCTGAGGATCACCCGATCCAAAGCGTCTTTGACCGCTGCGGGGTCTATGGGCTTTAGTAGGTAGGCCGAGGCTCCCAGGCGGAAACCCAGTGCTTTTTTATCCACAATAGTCAGCAGGATCACCGGGATGTCAGCGGTTTCTCGATTTGTTTTTAGATCGTTGAGGATCTGCCAGCCATCCATGTCGGGCATCAGGATATCCAACAAAATAGCCTGGGGCTTGAGCTCCGCTGCCAATCGCAGGCTTTCTGCACCGGTCCTGGACCCAAAGATCTCAAACTCCTTTTCACCCAGGCTTTCCTGCAGCAGGTAGATGGCATCGGGATCATTGTCAATCACCATGACGTGTTTTCGTGCTGTAGCGACAGCAGCAGCGGAAGAGTCGGGGTGGATGCTCAACGCATCTCCCTTTCCATCAAGACTTAATTCCTCCTCCCCGGTTGACTCGGTTCCCCTATACTGCATTGGGATCGTTAATGTGAATCTGGATCCCTTCCCCAACTGTGTTTTCACTGTCAGGTCGCCCCCGAGGAGTTTCGCCAGCCTGCGGCTGATGGAGAGGCCCAGACCTGTACCTCCGTATTGACGCGTCGTGCTCAGATCCGCCTGCTGGAACTCTTTGAAAATCCGCGGCAAGGCTTCTTCACTGATGCCGATCCCGGTATCCTCCACGCTGATGGATAACAGATCCTCCCCCTCCATCCCTGCAGATAGCAGGATCCTGCCCTGGTGGGTGAATTTTGCCGCGTTGCTTAACAGGTTTAGGACGATCTGCCTGATCTTATCCTGGTCTGAATAGACCAGGTTCAAGTTGTCATCCACCTGCTTTTCAAGCACCACGCCGGTCTTAATGAGAGGTTGAGAGGTGTTGACACACTGATCGATCACGCTGCCGATCCTGAAGTTCGCCGCCAGCACATCCATCCTGCCGGCTTCGATCTTAGCGATATCAAGCGTGGTATTGATGAGCCCCAGCAGGTGTTCCGCACTGAACAGCACCTTGTCCAGGTTATCGAGTTGTTTTTCAGGGAGGGATTCTTCGCCTTTACGCCTGACGATGCGGGTAAAACCGATGATGGCATTCAAAGGTGTGCGCAGTTCGTGGCTCATGTTCGCCAGAAAAGCGCTTTTCGCTTTGTTGGCAGCATCAGCCGCCTCCTTGGCTTTCTGCAATTCCTCTTCGGCAATTTTCCTGTCGGTGATATCCCGGATGGTTTCGGCCGCGCCGACAACATTTCCCCTGGAATCATGCAGCAGGGTGGCTGTGGCAAAAAGGTACCTGGAGCCCTGCTTCAATGCGGGTGTGTAGGTCTCTCCCGTCAGCAATTCGCCAACCCGGTTTATCTTAACGTAGTTGCCGCGTTCGAATTCCTCCCGCGGCATAAGCACCAGGTCAATAAGGATCGGGCGGCGCTCGCCATAAAACGGGATGGCGTATTCATAATTGCCCTTGCCCAGGATGTGATCAGATTTGATTCCTGTCATTTCCTCGATCGCGCGATTCCAGGCGATTACTTTTCCCTCACGGTCAATGACCATGGTCGCGTCCGGCAGAAAGTCGATGATGTCCGCGAGCCGGCGTTCTGATTCCAGGATCGCGTTTTCGGCGCTTTTTAACTCGGTGATGTCGTGATACATCACGAAGGTGCCGATGCGTTTTTCTGCAAACGCCACGGGAACCGCGAACATCTCTAAATCAAGCGGTCGGCCGTTCTTGCCGCTGCGCTGCACAAAAGAATGCACTGATTTTCCGCTGCTGATCATGGCTGAAATTTCCAGCGCTTCCGGCCGTGTTTGCTCATTAGCGACAAGGTCGACAATAGAACGTCCCTCTGCTTCTTTCCGGGAATAACCATAAAGTTTTTCTGCAGCCGGGTTCCAGGTCTTCACCAGGTTGTCTTCATCAAGGGTGACTATCGCCACCGGGCTGGTAGTGATTAGGGTCTCAGAAAACACCTTTTCTCTTTGCAGCCTGTTGAACAATCGGGCGTTCTGCACCGCAGGCCCCACATAAGCTGCGATGGTGTTCAGCAAATTCAAATCCTGATCATCAAAAGCACCTTCTTTTTGGGTGCTTTGAACACTGATCACACCCACCGGCTTCCCCCTGACGATTATGGGCACACCAATATAAGATAACGAGGGGTTACCAATGATCACTTCGTGTTTTTCGCGCAATCGCGTGGTTATGTTTTCATTTACAAGTAACGGTTGCCCTGACCGCAGGACCTGGCTGGTGACACCCTCTCCATATTCAATACTCGCGTCGTCCTCGCCATATGAATAGGGGAACCGGATCACACCGGTGTCTTCATCCATTAACGCGACATAAGCAACATCAGCGTTGAATGTAGTTCTTATTTGTTCTCCCACCATGGTAATCAACGAATTCAAATCCAGCTCACCGACAACTGTTGATCCGACAGAATTAATTGCCGCAAGGTCCGCCACCCGCTTGGTTACATCCGTATAAAGCCGTGCATTCTCAAGTGCAGCCGCCATACTGCTGGCGAGGGTCTGCAGTAAGCGGACATCAGACTCACTGAATGCATCCTCCTCATCAAGATCCTGAACGGATAGAATACCCCTCACCTTCTCCTGGACGATCAGCGGTACATAGAGCGCTGATTTGGGGATGCTTCCAGTGAGGACAGGATTGTTCTGCTGCGCCGCCATATGCTCGAAATCCTGATTGATGAGTATTGGATTCCCGCTATTGATCACCTCAAGCCGGAAACCGTATGGCTCACAAGGTGAAATAACACTGCGATCACCCCGCTCGTATGAGTAAGGCATAGTGATGAGGTTCCTGGTTTCATCATAAGTCACGATATCCACCACATCCACCTTGAATACTTGCCGCACCTTTTCCCCGATCAATTCATAGATAGCCCCCAAATCGAGTTGCGAGGAGAGACCTTTCTGAACACTATTGATGGTTTGCAGCTCACCGGCTTTTCTTTCTGTTTCCTGCAGGAGATTCTGCTTTTCTCCGAACAGGGAGGCATTTTCAATAGCCACACCGATTGTTGAAGAAAGCGTTTGCAGGAGCTTTAAGTGGTTGTCTTCAAACGCGTAAGGATCATAGTCGCTGATAAAAACGAGCCCTCTCGTTTCATTGTTTACAACGATCGGGACCCCTAACCATGATTGGGTCAGTGTTCCTGATCCGCCCTCAACCAGTTCCGGGGGGAAGTAAGCACCGTTGGCGATCTCTTCCTCCAGTGTATTGAGCAGCAGCGGTTGACCTGAAATGATCACCTTTGAGGTTAATCCCGTGCCAATGGGGAACGGTTCAAGGTAATCAATGATGCCGCCCTCGTTCTTGTCATACTCATAATACGAATGGATGAGCCTGGTAACCGGGTCCATCAGCATAATGGCAACACCATCCGAATCAAATATCTCCCTGAGGTTATCACCCGCCGTGCGTGCCACAGCCCTCACATCAAGGGTCTTTGTAAGCGCACGGCTGAGGTTGTTGAGCAGCATTAGTTCTGCATTGCGCTGCCCCAGGTTCTTATTGGCGGCCTGATATTCCGCTGTCCGTTCCTCAACAATTCTCTCAAGGTTGATGTTCTGTTCTTCAAGCAAAACCCTGGCTCCATTAAGATCTGCCTGTACCTTCCTTTCGGCATTGATCACGCGTTCCTGGAAGCGGTAAAAAAGGAGAAGAAGCACCATGATGATGAGGTAGATCATCATGATCGTTGAAAAACCAGCCCAGAGCCGCGCGGGTGCGATGGGCAGCACCTGTTGCTCCGGAATTACCACCTCATTCGCTATAAGGATGGCAAAAACGATCAAAAGAATTACACCAATTGCACAGGTGATCACACCAGCGCGCTTACCGATAAGAATGAGCGCGAAAATTGTGATTAAGATCAGGTATATCGGAGCTGGCCCTGAAAACCCCGAAATAAAGAAATTTGTAACCCCTGCCGTGCAACCTATGATCAATAATCCGATGACACGCACCAGGTAGTTGATGCGCCTGAACATCGCCAGGATGATTAATACACCCTCGACAGCGATAAGCAGGATGACTGAAGAGCTTATGCCCATGCCGGTTTTGATCGCGGAGTAAATCGTTAAAACGATAACGGGCAGGGTGACGATAACCGCAATCGCCATGAAGGCGTTAAATATGTGGGTGCGCCATTCGTCTAAAACGATCGTTGTCGCGGTTTTATTAAAAGAGAACATGGTTGATCACTTTTTCAGCGAGATATTATTTTCGATGGATACGACACATGGTGAACATAATTCCACCAGCAACAACTCGGTGCGTTACGGCCAGCGAATCTTATTTTGCCAACAAACGAAAACCCTTTTTTCTGGGGAATGAAACTACCACACCTTGTGACATCCCTCTCCACATTTAGTTACCCGTTTCTCATCATCTGCTGCTAAAAAAATGCTTAAACTCAGTAGTTTTTCTCCATTGCTTTATTTATCAGATTAAAAACATTATACAGACATAACCGGGTAAATTCGCGATTTTTCGTCAACTAAACGTATTCCATCTGAATGCTCTCAGGAACTGGTAATAATTAAAAGAGCCAAATTACTGAAATCTGGCTCAAATTTTGAAGAACTACATACCAAGTGTCACTTAAAAATCATTACCACACTGGAGTATTTTGAGTAGATAAGTGACAAGTTTGCCATCACAGCCAATACAAGTAATGAACCAATGCTCACCCTCGTGGTCTTGGGTTGAACGGACAATCTCACCTGCTATGCGGTCACAATTCACTCAATCCTAAAGACCAGTATTCTCTATCCAGAACAGCACCAGGATGATAAGTACAGCCGCCGGGATGACCACGACCCAATCGTTCACCTTCAGCAGGCGCGGCAGGGTTATGTCGCCGTAATCCCCTTTACCAAGGATGCCTTTATGCAGTTTCGGATAGAGAGCCGCGAACAACCCCGCGCCGATCCAGATGCCGATCACCCCGCCTACCAACGCATCAAGGAAGCCGTTGCCAATCGCGCCAGCGATCGTCCCCGGGCAATAACCCAATACAGCAAAACCAATACCGAAGATCAAACCGCCAATCACGTTCATTCCCACTGAACCGGATTTCGGCTGCAGCTCCACCCAACCAAAGCTCTTCATCAGGTAGATTCCCAACATACCGGTGACAACCGCAGTGAGTATGATCTTTAGTACAGTGAAATCGGTCAGCAGCAGTTGGCCGAGGATCACATCATACTTGGTGACGCCGCCTTTTTGCAACAGAAAACCAAACACTACACCAAAAGCAAGTCCCCAGGTAAGCTGTGAGAGGTTATTCTTTTTTACAGTGATCTTTTTTCTGCTCATCTCATCCTCCCTTTAGCCGAAAACCCTAAAGATGAGCAGCGCTGCCATGATGCCGCCGATAAAGAAAAAGATCGCGGAGATCCAGCTGGAAACGGCCAGCTGAAGCGTGCCGCTGATGCCGTGACCGCTGGTGCACCCATCTGCCCAACGCGCGCCAAAGCCCATGAAGATGCCGCCAATGGTCGCCACAATCAGGCGCAACAGCGGATTATCACCAAAATAGGATTGCCACAATGGTGGCACCCAGTTGAAAACAAAATCACCTGAGAGCAGAGCCGAGAGCAGCGAACCAAAGACGATACCCAGCACCAGCATCCATTGCCAATCAATCTTCAGACCGATCTTCTGATAATATGGTTTCAGTTCCACCTTGTTACCGCGGAAAAGCCTTTCGACCATCCCGCTGGTGCTGGCAAAGGAGGTGGAGCAGCTGAGCGGTTTCTTAAGTATGAGAAAGCTCAGCCAGCTCAAAACACCTATTGCGATTCCCACCACGTATGGCGACCAACTAACTTCAGTGAGGAAGTTCATATCTCAGCGCCCCTTTCATTCCTCTGAATCCCAGTTTATCTTTAACGCTTCGATCTGTTCAAAGAAGCGGGAACCGTGCGGATTGGCGCATACTTTGCATTCTTTGGCGTATCCCGCCGCGCTGTATCCCGTCATTCCCCCAGCCACGTTGTAAAGGTCCGTGAATCCGTGTGCCGCCAGGATGCTGGTTCCCAGGCTTGAACGGTTGCCTGAACTGCACACCAGGATCGTTCTCTTCCCGCTATCCAGCTCGACGTGTCGCGTGCGCAGGTCAGCAACAGGAATATTGATAGCGCCTTTAATGTGACTGTCAGCGTACTCCGCCGGGGCGCGCACATCCACCAGCACAAAATCCTCGCTGCCGGTGGCCAGGTCGTGCAGGTCCTGGGCTGAGATCTGGCGGATGCTGTTTGTATCCATGCCTGCCACGATCCAGGCAGTGATGCCGCCATCCAGGTAGCCGACCACCCGGTCCATGCCCACGCGGCGCGCCCAGGTATTGCTCTCAACGCCTTTCGCGTAATCGTCAGCCACCAGCAGGATATCTTTATCCGTCGGCAGCACCCAGCCGGCAAACGTCGGGAAGTTGCCGTTGAGGTCCAGGTGCCAGGAACCGTGGATGTGCTGACTGCCAAATGAAAGGTAGTTGCGCGAATCCAGCACAATCACGTCCGGGTGCTGCATACGCGCCTTGAACTGCTCCACGCTCAATTCAGCCATTTTGGGCAGTTCCGTAATGCGTGCCGGTCCTTTGCGATTGATGTCGCTGCAACGGCTGAAGTGATCCGGTGCCGGCGGCATATCTTCGGTAAGCGATTTAATGAAAGCATCCTTGTCCTCGATCTGCAGAGCCGGGTTAAATTTTCGTTCATAACCGATGGTCGTCTGGTATTTCGCGCCCATCGCGCGACCGCATAATGATCCCGCCCCGTGCGCCGGGTAAACTTCGCAGTAATCCGGTAGTTTAAGCAACTTATCATGCAGGCTGTGGTAGAGTTTACCCGCAAGTTCAACTGCAATATCCGGAAAGAGGTCCGGGCGGCCGACATCCCCCACGAATAGCGTATCGCCCACGAATACCCCGATGGGGCTGTCGCCGCGCGCCTGATCAGTGACCACATAACAAAGATGCTCGGGCGTATGGCCGGGGGTTTCAAGCACACTCAATAGCATGTTCTCGATTTCAATTGTGTCGCCTTCAGAAAGCGGCACATGGTCAAAAGTGCATTCGGCTGACTTTGCCACATAGATCTTCGCACCGGTCGCTTTGGCCAATTCCATGTGCCCTGAGACAAAATCAGCGTGTAAATGAGTCTGCAAAATATGGGTGATCTCCACCCCCTGAGCGCGCGCCTCGTGAATGTAAATATCGATGTCGCGCTGCGGATCGATCACCGCGCAGCTTTTCTGACCTGCAAGGATATACGAACTGTGAGCGATCTTCTTAACAAAAAAGTGTTTGAGCAGCATGTTTACCTCCTGAATGGAACGTTTCTTAATCTAACACGCACATTTACATCATCACGAAATAAAAGAACAAAACGGCAATGAACAGGAAGAGCAACGTCATGCCCGAACCAGCCTTAAAGAAATCAGTGTTGCGATAGCCGCCAGGCGACATAATGAGCGCATTGACCTGGTGTGTGGGTAAAATGAAGGAATTAGCCACGCACACCGCCGACATCAAAGCCAGAGGCCGGGGGTCAACTCCCGCCAGGTTGGCAAGCTCAATAACCAGGGGCGCCAGCACAACAATGGCACCAACATTTGACATCACCAGCGAAAAGAGGGTGGAAAGAACGGCAACCATCACCACCAAAATGAATACGTGACTGCCCATCACCAGCCCCGTCAACTGCTCTGCCAGGAAGGTGGCAGTTCCTGTTTTCTGCATCGCAACGCCCAGTGGAATGAGCCCGGCGATGAGAAACACTACTTTCCATTCAATCGCGCGGTAAGCCTCGTTCATGCTCAATACTTTCAGCAGCACCATTGCCACCGCTCCGGACAGGAATGCCATTGAGACCGGAAAACCCGTCAACGATAAGATAATTGCCAGCAGAAAACAACCGAGTGCCAACCATTGCTTTGATTGCACTTTCTTTTCCACCTCAAACGAGGTCGCCACCACAAAATCAATGCTTCCCTTCAAATCCGCAATCCGCTCCCATAATCCATGTACGATCAGCGAGTCACCGGCAATGATCTCACGGTCCGAAAAATCTCCTGTGATCTCCTCGCCTTTGCTGAAGAGCAGCACGGGTTCTACAACGTATCGCCTGCGGATCGCATACTGGCGGATGGTCTTTCCGACGACCTCAGATCCGTGAGGGATGATGATCTCGGCAAAGCCCGATCTGACGGGATCGTGTAACTCCTGGAAACTCGTTTCTGAATTTGATCGTACCAGTTGCTTCTTATCGGCAAAAACATTTACATCCGCCTCTTCCCCCATCAGCACCAGGTCTTCTCCCGCCTCAAAGCGTGTCTGGCGCCATGGCGCGTACTCGACTCTTTTTCCCTTTGCTACCGCCAGGATGTTCACCCCGGGTATCTCCCAAACACCGGTTTCCTCAAGTGTCTGACCAATGATCGGGCTGTAAGGCGGGATCGAGTAATGCCACAGGCTATGGGGCAGGTTCAGGGAGCGGATCAGTCGTTCCTGCGGTGATTCTAATTCTGGCTCAACAGGTTTCTTCGGCAAGACAAGTCCGCTAAAGAAATAGAAGTACAGAACTCCACTTATGAGGAGAAGGATTCCCACCGGTGTGACGCTGAAAATGTTATAGGGCGGCAAAGAAGCGCTGCGCAACAGATCGTTAATCAGGATCAGTGGTCCGGAACCCACCATGGTCAGTGTTCCGCCCAGGATGGCAGCAAAACCCAGCGGCATGATCAGCCCGGATGCGGGAATTCTGGCGCGGCGCGAGATGTTTAAGACACCCGGCAGGAATAGCGCTACAGCGCCAATGTTTTGAATAAAACCAGAGATTAACCCTATGACCACCGACAAGATTGCCCGTAATTTTCTTCCGTCCTGGCCTACCTTTGTTAACATGAAGCGCGAGAACTGATCCATAATGCCGGTTTTATCAATACCGCGGCCCATGATCATCACTGTCATCATCACGATCACCGCGTTACTTGAAAAGCCCGAGAGCACCTCATGTGATGTCAGTACACCGCTCCAGCCCAACGCCAGCATACACAGCAACGCCACCACATCAATGCGCAAAACTTCAAAAACAAGCAGGAGAACCGTGAGAGAGAGAATGACCAGTACGGTGATGATGCTGCTGTCCAATAATCCACACCCTTCCACGAAGACAACATAGGTATTTACGGGCAAGTTACGCCGGTAAATCATCGGCTATGGTAAAACGATTTTTATTTTCTTCCCTGTCACTGTTGTAGTGCAGAAATTGAGCGATTCCTGATATCTACAATTATACTGAATACGAAGTTGCGCGCCAACTACCTGGCTGTACAACCAGGTAGTTGAGGGCGAATTTCATAGATTTCGAATCTGATTAATAGATTGCAGATCAAAATTCGCGCACCACAATGCATTACCAAAGCTTAAAGCCGCGGGGTATCCTCTATCCACAACCATCCATCAATAATTTCGGTATCAAAAATCGGCAGCGCCTTCTCGCGCGCCAATGCGCCCAGCGCTTTGCCCACCACCGGCGGCCATGGCGACCATTCCTTCACATCGCCTGTTTCAAGGTCAAACGCGGAATGATGGAATGGACAGACGATGGCACCATCATCCGTTACTTTGCCGTTCTTCAGCGGTAGCTTCATGTGCGGGCACTGGTTATCCACCGCAAAAAATTTCCCCCCACTGTGAATGACCAATACCTTACGCTCGCCCACGTCAACAACATTGCGTGCGTTTTCGGGTACGTCTGCAACTGGCAAGACCTTTATCTTGGACATGTTTTTCTCTCCTGTAAAGAACTAAATTGGAAAATATTACCTGAATGTACCATCCAGACCAAGCCGGCTGGCATTTTCTGACTCACAACCAATATTCAAACCTGTAATACAACATGCCGCACTAAGGGCAGGGTAATTCCTCTATCGGAGTTGCCAACAATTGATAGGATGCTTTATAGGTATTGTCTCTTGCCTCATCCGTCAGGAAAAACCAACACTCAGGCACATCTCGTACCGCGATAAAAAACTGAACTTTGTTGTAGGTGTTAGTACCATCTTTGTATTCAACCTCACTTACCTGTACAGAGGTTTTTTCTTCAGGCTCCAGCGAATACCCTTGCCAATCCGAGCTCTCCATTGAACCGTTGTTGTACAGGGTATAGAGCATAAACACCACAGGTTCTGCGCTCATGTTCTGGAAGCTGAATTTTCCGCTGCAGGTTGCGCCTCCAGTTCCACTGCTTGTTTTTATATCCTCGTACCCCCACCTGATGTCCTCGGCGAACGCTACACATAACCGGGGTTCCGGCGGCAACGGGGTTGGCTTTATTTCAATCCCTGGTGGGCCGGATGGATTCTGTACTGCGTCACCGGATCCTAGATCCTCAAGGTCATACCCGCCTGATGAAGAGTCAGAGTCTGGGCTCCTGGTTGGCAAGAGGAAATTTGGCACTTGAGGCAACAGGCGATCAGGAATGATGCAGGAAGAAGTAATCAATAGAATTGAAGAGCACAGGTATGTGAAGAGCACTTTTCTCTTTGCTTTCATATCACCTGATCCTGCCCGGAACAATACCAGGAATCCCTGTAATTTTCATTATAGACACGATTTTATTAATTACAATCCTCACCCGTAGAATCAGTTAGCGGGATGATTGAGCAGGTTAATGAGGTTAATTGAACACCAATGTACCGAGTACCTTTGCACGGGTGTCCTATCCTTGGCGCTTCCGGTATTACCAGTAGTGATGCACCCCTGGCTTTATTTGTTGCTCATAGATAATTTTTGCCGCCTTCATCACCTCGTCTGAAAGCGGGGGCAGGTCTGCCGCGGAGAAATTCTCCTCCGCCTGTGACGGGCGTTTGGCGCCGGGGATGGCGCAGGTGACCGCGTCAAACATCAATATCCAGCGCAGCGCGAACTGGGTCAGGCTCATACCTGGCGGACATATCGTCTTCAATTCATCGACAGCATTCAGCCCGGTCTCGTAATCCACCCCCGAGAAGGTCTCGCCGCGGTCAAAGGCTTCTCCTGCCCGATTAAAAGCGCGGTGGTCTTCTTGATCAAACCTCGAGTCACGCGTAAACTTACCTGTCAGCATACCGGAGGATAGCGGCACCCGCGCTAAAATGCCCACCTTGCGTAGTTTCGCCTGCGCAAAGAAAAGGTCGGACGGCCGCTGCCGGAAGAGGTTGAAGATGATCTGTACGGTCTGGACGTTGGGGTACTCGATGGCTTTCAGCGCTTCCTCCACTTTCTCCACGCTGACGCCGTAATACTGCAATTTGCCGGCTTTCACCAGGTCATCCAGCACGCCGAAAACCTCGGGCATGTAGTAAACCTCGGTAGGCGGACAATGCAGCTGCAGCAGATCAAGCGCTTCGGTATCCAGGTTCTTCAGGCTGCGCTCCACGAAGGCGGTGAGGTTGGCGCGGTTGTAACCCGGGGCGGTGTGCGGGTCAAGGCGGCGGCCTGCCTTGGTGGCGATGTGAATCGGTTGGCTGGTTCCTTTGCGCAGCTGCGCGATCAACCTTTCACTCAAGCCGTCCCCGTAAACATCCGCTGTGTCAAAGAAATTTACACCCAGATCCAGCGCCCGCCGCAACGCAGCCAGCGACTCCTCCTCCTGCACGGGTCCCCAGGTGCCCCCCATCGCCCATGCGCCAAAACTCAATGCTGAAACCTTCCATCTTGTACGTCCCAGCTCACGATATTGCATGCTGCCCTCCTGTTCTCATCTGTCTTGTGTTAGATTGTTAACATCTTGGCGCCGGATTTTAATAACTTTGTCATTGGCTCACCCCAGTAAATGACTTCAACCCCCATACTTTCCAGGGTTTGAGTAACCTCTAATTCATCCGCACAGCGCTTGCAGGCCGAAAACTTCACCCCCATGTCCATCAGTTCGCGCACACGATCACTGACGGTGGTGTTGGCGGCGACCAGCTGCTGTGACGCCCCCCAGAGGATGATGGTAACCTCATCCCACCAGCCGTTTTTCATGCTGTTGCCGCCGTAAGTTGTGACCATGTTCATGGCAGTGATCGGGTTGTCAGTGGTCCAGACGATGTAGAGGTGTGATTCATTTTCCATTTTGATCTCCTTTGGTGATTATGCGATTTTTCCGTTTCATTCAACGCCCCGGTTCCATGAACCGATCTTAATAAGATTTCCGTCCGGGTCAGCGATCATTGAAGAACGCATGCCCCAGGGTTCATCCCGCGGGGGGTATACCTCCCGCGCGCCGGCTTTTATCACGCGTGCGTACTCCCGGTCTACATCGGCCGAATAAGGCTGTTCGATCGCCAGCTCAAATGTACCGTTCAGCCCCGTGGGGTAGCCGGGTTCCTCACCCAGTAAGTCAGGCAGCTGCGCCCGCTCATACATCGAGAAACGCACGCCGACCTTTTTGAATTCAGCGTAAAGGCCTTGGCCGTCCCAATCGATTTCGAAACCAAGCACATCCCGGTAAAAAGCCACCATTGTGTGTATATCCCTCACAAAAACGCCCACCATATTGATTTGAGTTCCCATTTTGTCTCCTATTCATGCTTCAAGTGCAAAATGCCGGCACACGAGGATATTTGCATGTAGCTGGCATTTATACCCGCCGCCGTCAGAACCATCAATGATTCATCGGCCAGCCAATAATATTCCTGCTCCCAATCCTCACCCAGGCTTTGACGCATTTGGGCTTCTTCTGCCGCGTTCCTGAAGGCAATATCACCGATCACCAGGCTGCCGCCCGGCTGCAGGTGCTTTTCCAACAGGCGCATGATCAGGGAAACTTTTTCATCGAGATGAAAATGATGAAACGTATACGCCGAAATAATGTGGTCGTAACAGCGATCAAAAGCCGGCGGCCAATCTGCGCGCAGGTCCTGGCAGGCCAACTTCGCCTCTGGCAATTTTCCCCGGGCGAGCGCCAGCATCTCCGTGGAGAAATCGATCCCCCAGATCGGGCAGCCTCTTGCGGCGAACAGCAGCGCCAGGTTGCCGGTGCCGATGCCGAGGTCCAGAACAGAATCTCCGGCGCGTGGATTGGAGAGAACCAATATCTGATGCAGTATTTGAGAATAACCATCAAAAGGAAAACCCGCGTCGGTCGTGGCACTGCTATCGTAGCTCGCAGCCCATTCATTAAACTCGGATGGCGGAAAAAGATTGGTCATCAGGTTATGATGATTATATCAATTGTGCCCCGGTTGTTTTTGACAAACGATTTTGTATAATGGAAGCAAGAAGTAGACCATGGCCATTTCTTTCCGGGTATATCAACACGAAACAGACTATCAGAAGGTGAGCGAGTTTCTGATCAAACACTACCAGCCTGGCAACCTTGACGGCAACTGGCTGGAACCGGCGTGGGAGTATATGCATTTTCACCCTGCTCTCGATAGTGATTCTCTCGGAAAGATCGGCATTTGGGAAAAGGATGATACGACCGTAGCGGTGGTGCATTATGAATGGCACCTGGGCGAAGCCTTTTTCCAGTTCCATCCTGATCATCGCAACTTACGGAGCGAAATGCTGGATTACGCTGAAAACCAGCTGACCGGTGTTTCAAAGAAGGACGGGGGGCGTTATCTTTGCGCGTATGTAAACGACAACGACGCTGAATTTACTGACCTTGTCCGCAACCGCGGTTACCAGATTCATCCGGATGAAACCCGCCCCCTGTACCGGTTCGAGATTACCTCACCCTTTCTGTCCATCCGGCTGCCGCCGGGGTACCACCTGACCAGCCTGGCAGAGGATTGCGATTGGGAAAAGCTGCACCGTGTGATGTGGCGCGGTTTTGACCACGGCGATGACCCGCCGATAAACGCGGAAGAACTTGAATCCAGGCGCAAGATGTTCATGACCCCCAAAGCGCGGCTTGATCTGAAGATCGCGGTCGTCGCCCCGAGCGGGGAATTTTCCGCCTTCTGCGGGATGTTCTTCGAACCGGCAGGGAAATTCGCTTACGTGGAACCCGTCGCTACCGTGCCGGAACACCGGCGCCTGGGATTGGGAAAAGCCGCTGTCCTGGAAGGCATCCGCCGCTGCGCAGACCTGGGCGCTGAAACCGCCTACGTGGGGTCGGACCAGCCTTTTTACCAGGCGATCGGTTTTCACAAGGTGTTCAACAGCGAATGCTGGGTAAAATACTTTTCGTGAGAGATTGATCGATTTTGCACAAAAACCGGCAGGTGGAGTCCACCTGCCGGTTATATATCATGAAATAAAAGATCAAATATGAGCCTGTAACCAGGCTTCCAGGTCCCTGAACATCGCTTCGCGTTCCGGTTCGTTATGCACCTCGTGGTAAAGGCCTTCGTAGATCTTTAGTGTTTTATCCTTAGACCTAGCCTTGTCATATAACAATTTTCCGCCTTCGGGTTCCACAATTTTGTCCTCACCGCCGTGCAGGACAAATAACGGCAGGGAAACCTTATGAAACTCATCTGCCACGCGCAGCATAGCACGCAGCATTTCCGCTGACAAGCGCACCGGCATCTTGCCATGAAATACCAGCGGATCGCTGTTGTAAGTATCCACCACCGCCTTATCGTGAGAGAGATAGTTGGTATCCAAGCCAATCATGCCCATCTTGGGAGCAATGATTGCTAGGATCCGCGCCAATTTCACCGTGGTTGGTGTGATGTTCGCCGGTATTTTGGCAGCAGCAGCTGAAATGATAGCGGCTTTAAAATCGTCCTGGTGGTCAAGCAAATATAGACTGGTGATGAGCCCTCCCATGCTGTGTCCATAAATAATTACTGGTTTTCCATTCTGCCATCCTGTAACCAGTTGATAAAAAATTTGCAGTGTGTCAGTGTAATCCTCAAAGCGGTTTACCATTTCACGCTCGCCACCAGACTTGCCATGACCTATGTGGTCCACTCCGTAGATGGCGTAACCGAGCGGTACAAAGTAATTGACCAGATTGGTGTAACGACCAATGTATTCACCCACGCCATGGACAACAAAGAGCACTGCCTTCACTTCTCCTTCAGGCAGCCAACCCTGGTAATAAATTTCAATGTCGCGTACGCCCTTAAAGGTTCCATCCACATGTTTCATATTTTTCTCCTTTTGCAGCGAAAACTGGATGTTGATCTTTATCTGTACTGTAACTATAGCATAGCTTATTACGTGAACGTTGAGAATTTTATTGAATTACCTGCCCCTGGTTAGTCTTGGTATCATGAACGGGGTTACCTCTTTGTAATCCAGGTAAGCCTGCCCAAAGCGCATTTCCAGTTCTTTTTCCTCGATCTTCTTTATGTACAGGATGAGCAGCGACGCGAAAACCAGCACCAGCACCAGCGAGGAAATTGAACCCGCCAAAATGGCGAATCCGAAGTAGGCAGAAAACGTGCCGAAGGACATGGGATTGCGGCAGTGTGAAAATGGCGCGGCAACCAGCAGTTTCTTCGTCGGGTCAGAGGGACCGGTGTACCATCGGCTTTGAACAATTGCTCAGCGATCGACCAAAGCGCGTACGACATCCCAAGCAAGATCAGCACGGCGCCGATGATGTAGTTAACCACCCCAATTGAAAAAGACGGAAGGCCCAGCCTGACATCCAGCCGCGGCAGCCACACCAGCAGTGCGTACGGGATCAGGAAGGGAAACAAGGCTGCCGCCGGTATTAAAATGAGCAGTTTCGGCAATAAGCCTGTTTTCCGATCCGACCATTTTAAGAAGAGATTCATACGATTCTCCTTCACTGCCCAATCGATAAACTATTATATAGCGCCATCTTGAACTTTGCTTCACTTTTATTACCGGCTTTTCTACCTGCGCCACTCCTGGTCAGGAAAAAACAGCTTACAATTATCAGCGGTCGAAGTTCCGGTAAACATACTCTGTACCTAAGGACAATTCAGTTTTATGTTTGTTGGAGGTGAATTCTATTACGACAACTCCTGGCTGGCAGAGAAACCCGGCACTGATACACGCGCGATGACCTTTCTCAACGGTGGTAAAGCCTGCCTGATGGTCATCAGCGATTACCTGCGCGATCATGGTATCAACAAGATACTGCTGCCCTCTTACCTGTGCCCGACCATCCTCAATACCCTGGAAAATTGCGGACTGACATACGGGTTTTACCAGGTTCGCCCGGATCTCTCCATTGACCTTGAAGATCTGATATGTCAATCCAGGGAATACCGGGTTGTTTACTTCATTAACTATTTCGGATTCCCGCGCGCACCTGAAGAGGTCGCCCTGCTGCACGATCTACGGCGCAGCGGCAAGCTGCTGGTTGAGGATAACGCGCAGACCGGTTTCAACCAGGAGACCATCGGTGATTTTTCCTTCAACAGCATGCGCAAGCTTTGCGCCTATGACGGCGGCTACCTGGAGACAACAGCTGATATACAGCCTTACCTAATGAGACGAATAAGCCCGCCAAACAGGCGCATGCCGCTCATCCGTGAATACCGCTCCCGCCTTGTGGAGTATCTTTTCCAATCCAGGGGCGGGTGGGAAGAGCTCAATCGTCTTTATCGCCTGGCGGAGTTGTATTATGAATCCGACCCCATCGTTGAGGGAGATGCTGACGAACGCCGGCAGATCGAACACCTGGATTGGCCCGGGATCATGGAAAAGCGGCGCGAAAATTACCGCTACCTACTGAACCTGATCTCAGGTCTACCCGAACTGACCCCCCTTTTCACTGACATTCCTGAGGGTGTCATGCCGCTCGGCCTGCCAGTGTACATCCGTGCTGTACCGCGTGACTGGCTTTTTGACCGGTTGGGTGAAGCGGGCATCGGTCTGACCATTCATTGGGACGCGATCCTGCGCGACCCGCGCCTCAACCGCAACCCGCTGGCAGCAGAAATGGCAGGTAAAATGCTGACACTGGTCATTGACCAGCGCGTGACCCACAAGCATCTTGATTACCAGGCGCAAACCATAAGGATCTGCATTCAAAAATACAGACGTGATTAACTCACAGCCTGTATCTATGTGATTATTTTCGGGTTGATTGGCGATACAGCCGGTATCACACCCGCTTCCGCCAGCGCCAGGTCGGCGACCATCGGGGCGTCTTTACTGCCCAGGTCTTTGATGGCGTCGCGGATAATTTCCTTAAGCTCGCCCAACAGGCACCAGTGTTGCCGGTTAAAAATCAAAAAGTATCTTAACAGGAAAAAAGGTAAAATTTCCAAGCAAAGATTAATCCTCCCGCTTAGATTCCTATAGGGTTGTTGAAACCCGGATCAAAAACAACAACATAAAGAAAAACCTTTATGATTCTCTAAATCACGTTGTCCGAAAAACGATAATCCAACTGTCTAATTTGGACACACAAAACAAAAAAAGAGCTAATTATTAAGTGTTGATCTCAAATCTAATTATGTTGCCCGCGTGATACAATCCTGCCATGGTATTTTCTTCCCCAATCTTTCTATTTGTGTTTTTACCGTTCACATTATTCGGATATTTCATAATCCCTAATAAATTTAGGAGTCTGTACCTGCTTTTATTCTCTCTCGGCTTTTTTGCCACCACGGGGAAGAAAGCTTTATTATTGTTCGTTATATTTATCGGGTTGAATTATTGCTTTGGCCTGGCCATTGATTACAGTAAGAAAAATAAAAAGCAGTGGTTCAGCCAATTGGTTATGGTGATCGCCATAACGGTGGATATTGCCACGCTGTTGTATTTCAAGTATTCAAATTTCTTTGTAACTACATTAAACCAGGTGGCTGGTGTCAATATTGATTTTCGTTCAAGCATGGGGCTGCTTGGGATTTCATTTTTCACATTCAGCGCTCTCTCGCACCTGCTTGACATCAACTCTGGCAAGATCAGCGCTAACAGAAACATACTCGATTTCTCGCTGTACATGAGCTTTTTTCCAAAACTCCTGCAGGGTCCAATTGCCCGGTTTGGGAACATTATTCCACAGGTCAAAGAACGGGTAACAACCGTTACCGATGTTTCAGCGGGTATTCAAAGGTTTATACAAGGCCTGGCAAAAAAGGTGATCATTGCAGATGAGTTGGGAGTCGTCGTCGACCAGATATTCGCGGCTCCCGCGAATCAGACAACAATCGCGGTGTCCTGGTTGGGAGCAATTGGGTACGCGCTGCAGATTTATTTCGATTTTTCGGGTTACACTGACATGGCAATTGGCATAGGAAAAATGCTGGGGTTCAATCTGCCAGAAAACTTCAATTATCCGTATATCTCCACAAGCGTCAGTGATTTTTGGAGAAGATGGCACATTACCTTAAGTTCGTGGTTCCGGGATTATTTATTCATTCCATTAGAATTTAAGCGCAGAAGGGTAAAAACACTACGGTCTGAAACTAATATATTGATCGTCTTCCTGCTTACCGGTTTATGGCACGGCGCTTCATGGAATTTTGTGATCTGGGGTCTCTGGCACGGTCTGTTTATAAGTCTTGAAGTTTTATTCAGATCCTTACGAATCAAGTGGAAATTGCCCTATGCCGTCAGGCTTACTTCAAGCCTGCTTGTCATACTCGTCGGTTGGGTATTGTTCCGATCGAGTGATCTGACATATGCTGCTCAATATCTCAGCGTCATGTTTGGTTTTAAACAGTTTGAGGCTGTGGCGGGGGTAATGGGTTCAATCCTGACTGCCAAGTTCATATTCATTTTTATCATTGGAATTCTTCTCTGCTTGCCCTGGAAACTGTGGGCACAACATTTTGATGTGGGTTTTGTTATGAAACCCCATTATCTCGTACGCGCGATCGGTTTCACGCTTCTATTGATCTACTCGATCATCATGGTCTTGTCCTCCTCATATCAACCATTCATATACTTTCAATTCTGAGCACTGGTGCCACATTGAACAAGAAATCATTCCAAATTTCAATAATCATTCTCTTCTCTTCATTGATATCTATTCCTCTCATCTTCTCCGATAAGGTAGGAGGAAAGCATTCGGCTGCTGAAAACAGAACTCTCGCTTCTTTTCCAGTTCTTTTAACCGAAAACGGAACTCTCAATTCACACATTAGTTTGGCTTTTACGAACTGGATCGATGATAACGCTGGATTTCGTACTGAAGCAAGAACGATTAATACTGTAATTGACACTCAACTATTCAAAACATCCACAAATCCAAAAGTACACATTGGAAAAAATGGCTGGTATTTTTATAAAGAGGATAACAATATTGAGATAGGTAAAGGAGAGTATCTTTTTAGTGATGATCAACTTGACAATTTCTTGGATAACATTGAAAGGATCAATCGACTCATCACAAATCAGAATATCGAATTGGTATTCGTCTTTGCCCCAAGCAAGGTGAGCGTTTATCCAGAATACTTATCGGGAGCGGAATTCTCAGTTCAATACACCTTGATCGACCAGTGCGCGGACTATTTAAGCAATCATTCAACCATTAACTTCATAAATTTGAAAGAAATACTTGTCGAAGAGAAAAAGAATCAACCCGTGTATTTTCGAACAGATACTCATTGGAATCCTGAGGGACAGTTCGTTGGATATAAATTTATAATTAACGAGTTAAACGAATTCGGCATAATTAATACTGAACCTGTCAATATTTACAAGACTCCTGAAACCGGCTTAAAGGATTTAAGTGATATGTTGGGTTTGAATGCAAAACCCTTCATGGAATCTTATCAAGCATTAAACATTATTTCGCCAGGAGCCCATTTGGTAGAATCTGGAGCAGAATACGAAAAAATTGTGCAGCTGCTTGGTGATCAATTTGAGATTTCCTGGTATCAACATTTCGAAAATGAGTCAGTGGAAGAAATGAAGGCTCTAGTCTTAGCAGACTCCTTCTTCAGGTTAGGGTATATGCCAGCCCTCCTGGCTGAACATTTTTCTTCCTTGGATGTAATCAGATATTTTATTGCTACTCCAAGTATTATTTCTGAGAGTAAACCGGATGTAATTATTATTGGCATCTCCGAAAGATATATACCTACTTTATTTTTATTGAACCCTAATTATCTCAATCCCGAATAAACCAATCCTCGGCCCGCGAAATTACACACTGCCAATTTTGTTGAACCTGATGTCTGGTAGTCCAAAAACGGATTAATTCACCTTCCACATCCATTCCGACCAAAGGCACCAGATCCTCAACACGGATTATCAAAGCCTTTAAAAAATCTTCTGCTTTCACTTGTCGAAATTGGAATATTCAAAAACCTTCATATTATGCTTATCAGCATTGAGAATGGAATAAAAGGAACTTTATACCGCCGGGATCATTCCCGCTTCCGCCAGCGCCAGGTCGGCGACCATCGGGGTGTCTTTACTGCCCAGGTCTTTGATGGCATCGCGGATAACGGCCTTGCGCTCAGCCAAGGGGCCCTGGGCGTATACCTTGCCCAGTGAAAATCCCAAGACGCCCGTGTTTTCATCCAGCAGCACATCCTCAATAACGCCTATCTTGGTACCTCCGTCTGTCTGAATTTCGCGCCCGCGCACATTGCTCACCAGGGAATACGCAGCAGCGTCCGGCAGGCTGTCTTTTTCCACCACCACGTCCGAGCCCGAGACCAGCCAGACATCCACACCAAGCACAGCCACCGCGCTGCGCTGGATCACCTTATCCTTGCGTTTGATAAGCCCCTCCGTGCCAAGGTATACCCCCACCACCTGGCGCATCTCCGCGTCCAGGTAGATATCCTTGACCTCCCCCAAGATACTCCCGTCCGCGATACTGATGATGGACTTGCCATTAAAATCCTTTGCTGTGATCATCATTTCCTCCATCTCACATTAGTATAATCAGGGATTCTCTCCGCCCTGCCCGAAGGTCAAAGGTTTTCTCCACTGATCTTCATTATGCCACATACAATAAAAACCTGCCCGCTGTTGGCAACCTGGTGATCCTACCCCTGTGGTCGTACGCCCTGGATGATCGACCAGTGCGTGTGATTGATCAACCAGCGGTCATCATATTTAACGTAAACTTCCGTGCAGCTCCATGGAACCCGTCGCGCAACCGAGCCATCAGGGTTCAGCCAGGTGGAAAGAAACCTGTAAACCAGCACCGCCATATCCTGCTGCACAAGTAACAGCGGGTCAATGAAATCCATCACATCATAGAATATCTTCCCTTCGCGCAGCGCGTACTCCGCCTCCAGGGCTTTACGCCCGTCGATGCGCTGCCTGGTGCCCGTGTCAAAATAGGTAACATCTGGCGCGCTTATCTCGATGAACCCCCATGGATCCCCTTTACGCCAGCGTTCCATGGCGCCGGATTCAAGAATCATAAGATCCTGTATCAACCCTTCGAATGACTGCCCTCCGTTCTTCACCAGGAGGGGAACCTCTGTAGCCGCGGGTTGTGTGTGGTTCACCAACGAGCGATGACCATGCACCAGTTTCCAGTCATTATCCTGCCTGAAGTAGACGGAGGTGACATTCCAGGATTCATCGTTAAAAACAGCCATGTAAGTGAGCAGAGCAGCGTCTTCTTTAAGAACAATCCTCGGTTTGAGGACTGCCTTCCGGGGTGAATGGGTCTTACCAATAAACCAATTCAGATGTCTGCGGAGCTCAATAGAACCGATGAGCGGGGAGGATGAACACAGATCGATGTAAATTACGCTCTCCCCGCTGATCTGCGCCCAACCCAACGGGTTGCCGTCGCACTACCCGTCCAGCGCGGAAAGTTCCAGGACAAGGATATCCTGTTCCATGATCATTCCCTCGCGTGAAGCCATCTTAATAAGCTGTTGTGGTCGATTTCACCCTCGCCCCGGCGTTTGTTCAATCTATATTAAAAATCAGCAGCTACAGGCAATAAAAAAGGGTAATAAAAAAAGGATCGGCTCTTTTCTATAAAGCAACCCATTTCCATGTACCGAGGTTGGTTACCGTCCAGTAAGCTTCTCTCAGAATCCTGTAATGCTGATGTTCCTCCTCGGCAAGCCGGCTGAACATCTTATGTCCCAATGGATCAGAGACCTGAGCCGCCAGGTCGGTATAGACCGTTTCCGCCTGGATTTCGAGTTCAATCGCCTGCGTGAGGATGGTGATGACGCTTTTGTTCTGAGGATTTTCAGAGGCTTTGATTTCAAATATGGGCGGGAGCAGGAACTCTCTTTTTTCATATTCTATATATTCGCCTGATTCTTCCAGGGACTTTTCCAGGCCTGACAATTTTTCGAAGTGATACTTTTCGAAACTGCTCAATTCCAGGAAGATCTGTTTACCGATCGGGTTGGTGATTTCATTGCTGGCGGTCAGGTAGCTTTCTGAAGCAATCCGTTCGTTTTCTTTTACTACGCGAATCGAATCAAGTAAACTGGGGGCTTTCATGAATTCCTCCTGAACTGGATAATAAAGGTTACTTCCGCTGCTGCGTCGTTGGGTGATCGCACCACCTTTATATTATTTTGTAAAAGAATAATACACTATTTTCAAGCAGTTCTGAATTCAAGCAACTTGCCCGAATCAACCTGCCGAATTTTCGCCGCTTTGCGAATGTCCAAATAACCGGCGATTTTTACTCCTGTGCTTGAAAGAACTGCTCGATGTACAAAATGAATGCTTCTGTGCCTTTTACGATAAGGTCGGTCAATAACTCAGGGTCGTTAAAATCAGGTTCCTCGACCAGTACATGCTCGAGAATGGCATCCGCTTTAAGCGGGTCAGGCACCAGCCGGTAACTGCCCGGGCGGCTAGTGCGGATGAGCTCCCAGTACGCTGCCTGCGCCTGGCGGTTGTAACCAGAAAGCCACGCCTCAAAGCGGAAGGCTTCATGCAGAAAAACGACCGCGGTTTTCAATTTTCGCTGCTTTAAGAAATCGGGGATTACCGCGAAGTAGGTCATGTCCATGTAACCAAAATACAGGTTGCCGGGTACTTCGTAATCCGGAAATGTCTTCTGAAATTGCGTCCGCAGCTCCAGCATATATTGCATCAGTCCGCGGTACGCCTGTTGGATGATGCCTTGTTCCAGTTGTGTTTTATATTCCTGTAAACAGTCCTGAAGCGAGGGTTTATCTTTCATCTTCGTCTCCTGCAGTTTCACTCAGCCGGTCGCCGCGAACGCTTCGTGGAAGACAACCTCTCCCTGCGGGTATCTACCATCGAACGACAGCGCGAAGAACACGTCCGGGGGTACCCCTTCGATGCCCAGCCCCGGGACATTGACAAATCCATATTTCGTGTAGTACTGCGGGTGCCCGACCAGGCAGCAACCCCTGGCTCCAATCAATTTAAGCCGTGAGAGTCCTTCCATGATCAAGGCTTTACCAATGCCCGCCCGCTGCAATTCAGGCAGCACTGAAACAGGACCCAGTCCGTACCAATCCCTGGTGCCGTCAGATATGGTCACCGGAGAGATGGCGATGTGCCCCGCTACCTTCCCGTCCACTTCCGCGACCAGTGAAACTGCCAGCGCACCGGCGGACCGCAGCGCAGTGATGACGTGCTGTTCGGTATGGTCACTGATCTCGAGCGGCGCAAAAGCTTCGATGGTCAGTTCGGTGATGGCATTGACATCCTGCGGTTTTTCATCCCTGATCAGAATTTTTGTAATCGTCGTCATTTGCTCACTTCCTTTATCCAATTTTTTAAGACAGCCCGGCTCACCTGGTCAATCGCAACTTCGCCAACATCTGCTCAGGGTCAATGGTTATCCCCGGAAAATCCGGCCAGGCGTTCACACCATCACCCTCAAAACGGGGAATTAAGTGAATATGAAAATGCATGACCGATTGCTGGGCGTAGACACCACTTGCGTGCAATATATTAATCCCTGACGCTCGAATCTGCTTTTTGTAGTGAGTGGCCAGGTGTTTTGCTGCCCGGGTCACACCCTCCATCACCACATCCGGAATCGTGTAGATATCCGGAAAATGCTGTTTTGATGCAATGATGGAATGGCCAAAAACCACCGGCTTTTCGGGTAAGAAACAGATCACATTCTCGTCCCGGTAAATGACCGGCGAGGCCTCCGGGTGGTCAACAATGTGACAGAAAATACACGCTTTCATTGGTGGCATAGGATGATTTTGTGTGATATTTCACGCTGTTCTCTTAGTATTTCAATTCACTGATCTCGGGATCGTTAAAAAGCTTTTCAAGCACCCGCTCGTGCGCCGCGGGTGATCCTGAGGCGATCCAGGAACTGACCATCGTGCCGCCGGTCTTCGTCTGGTTGTGGGTCTGGATGCGTAATCCGCATTCATTGAAGCCCTGTTCGAGGGTTTTGAACTTTTCAAGGCTGGCGGCGCAGGTGAGTTCGTACTTGCGCATCTCCCTGGCGTTGTCGATGCGGTGTTCCACAGGAGGGAGCAGCCACAGGATCATCATACCCGCCAGGACTGTCAGTGTTGAAATCAGATAAGCCCCTCCCCCGATGCCCATGCCAATTGCCGCGGTGAACCAGATGGTGGCCGCGGTCGTCAATCCGAACACCTTGCCGCCGTCGCGCAGGATGACCCCGGCCCCGAGAAAGCCCACACCCGTGACGATGTTGGCTGCGATGCGGTTCGGATCTGAGCCGCCCGCAAACCTTGCCGAAAGGATGGTGAACAGGCAGGCGCCGACACAGATGAAGATCAGTGTGCGGAACCCGGCCGCCTTATCGCGGAACTCGCGTTCCAGGCCGATCAATCCTCCTGCGAGGATCGCCAGCAGGATCTTTAGGATATCTTCAGGGTTGATGGTCATGTCAAACTCCGAACACAAAGAAAATGAGGGTAAATCGATTTACACTATTGTAACAACAGTCCCGAATTTATATAGCAGAACGAGTGCCGCCCAGGCAACTTCTGACCCCTGGCCGGACCCGGTTGCTCATTCCCTGTAAGATTGTGGAGATGCCCCCTTGTCACGTTGGGTTTCTGATACTGATCTAATCTATTTACCAGATTCCCGGCAGCAGCCGGTAGCGCGCCTTTTGCGCGTACTCCTTGTATCCCGGCAGATTTTCCTGTAAAAAGCGGTCCTCCAGTGCTGTGCGGATGAAAAAGATAATGCCAAACACCGCCACCGGGATGAAAGCCCAGGCTGAATCCAGCAGCAGCGGGATACCCAGGTTAGATACCAGGCTTCCCAGGTAACCCGGGTGGCGCACCCAGCCGTATGGCCCGCTTGATACCACGCTGTGCCCGCGCTCCTGCTGAATACGCACTGTACCGGAGAAAAATGCATTCTCAATGAACGCGTAAGATGCCAGCACGTACCCGAGCACGATGAGCGCCAGTCCGACCAATTCAACAGGAAAAGAAAACCCTGCCGACCAGCGAAAATACGCGTCCAACCCGGCGACCAGCAGGATAAAAACGCTGCCAAAGGCAACCAGCGGAGAAAGCCATTTATCCCACGCCTGGGTGTTTTCGTGCTGGTTGTAATTCGCCCGTTCCTGCAGAATACCGGGGTTTTTACGTCGTGCAATAGCCCGGCTGATGATGAAACCCAAAACAAAGATCGCCGCCATTACCCAGGCCTGCCACCACCCCCAGCGCCCGCTGATCAGGATCGGCAGCAGAGGAATGACCACCAGCACCAGCAGCAGCATGATAGCGATGCGGAGCAGATTGACACTTTTATTTTTTTTCATTTGTCCCTCCAGGATTCCTGCCAGTCGATAAACCAAAAAAGAGCGCTGTATCCCTCTCCAGATTCAGGGATTTGGTGTTTTTCATTATGATCAACTCCGCAGGATCTTCTCCATTGACCGTCCTTTTGCGAGCTCATCGATGAGTTTATCCAGGTATCGAATTTTCTGCATCAGCGGATCCTCGATCTCCTCCACGCGCACCCCGCACACAACCCCTTTGATCAACGCGCTTTTTTGATTAAAGGCTGGCGCCTGGGCAAAAAAGGTCTCAATATCATTATCTCCATCGATTTGGTTCTGTAATTCCACCAGGGTGTAGCCGGTCAACCAGCAGATCACCCGGTCAACTTCCTCTTGCGTGCGGTTTTTCCGCAGCGCTTTTTGTATATACAGCGGATACAATGCTGAAAATTTCATCGTGAATAAACGATTTTTGTTCATGGTGATTCCTCCAATGCAACACTCCGCAACCAGTAAGCGCTTCGTTGTTATAAGTAAATTATGCCATGAATAAACCAACAGCGCCCTCCATCAATGGAAGGCGCTTTTAACATCACAGGCGTATTTTTACCCTCTTACCGCAGGCCTAAACTTATAGCCGTAAACCAGGATTCCCTTCTTCTCCCCGTCCTCGCGGATCTTGCGGGTGACCATCTCCACCGGCATGCCGATCTGCACCGGCTCCCCGCCGAGGTCGGTCAGCTGGGCGGTGACCATCGGGCCCTCATCCAGGGCGACGATCGCCACGGTGTAAGGGGCGTTATGCTCGTAACCGGCGGGGGCGTCGCGCATCACGGTGTACGAATATACCTTGCCCTTGCCGCTGAAAGCAAACTCGGTTTTGGCTTCGCCGCCGCATTCCGGGCAGACATCGCGCGGGGGGAATATTTTCGAATTGCAATGCGGGCAAACCTCGCCCACAAGGCTGTAGCGTTGTTTTTTCAAGCGCCAATATCGCGGATTTTCCATTTTTACTCCTTTACACACTCTAATTTTCAGAATGTAAGGATAAGTTTATGGGTGGAAACCTATCAAATCCTATCAGGTTTATTTCATGAGAATCGAGTGTGGAGAGTAGAGATTCGTAAAAACTTTCAGAATTGACTATTCTCGATTCTCTATTCTCAACTCTCGTTTCTTTCCAACACATGGGCGATGGCCGTTGAAGCCGGTCCGCCCAGCGCCAGGGTGAGGGCGGTGCGCGCGTTGGGCACCTGGTTCGCGCCGGCAGCACCGCGCAGCTGGGTCACCGCTTCAACCACCTGGTAGACACCCCTGGCACCAATGGGGTTGCCGCGCGCCAGGCTGCCGCCCATGGTCATGATGGGCAGCCTGCTGTTGATGGCAAAATCGCCGCCGCGCGCCATCTGCCAGGCCTTGCCTCTATCCGCCATGCCGCAGGCTTCAAGCGTCAGCGCAGCATAGATTGAAAACGCGTCATCCAGCTCGAACAGGCTAACGCGCCCCGGCAGTACGCCAGCCTGCAGTGCGGCATCGGCGACCGCCCTGGCGGCAGCGGTGAAAGCCATTGGCTCAGGCCTGTCGTGCCATGAAAGGGCATCACTGCTGGCGCCGGAGCCCATCACGCTGACTACAGGGTGTTTGAAATCCCGGGGCAGCAGATCCCGCCTGGTAAGGATGAGCGCGGCCGCGCCATCAGCGTAGGTGGCGCCGTCAAATATCGTTACAGGGTCGCTGAGCATACCCGCACGGGTATAAGTTTCTTCCGTCAGCCGGTTCCGGTAGAACGCGTACGGATTATTGGCACCGTTGGTGTGCGCCAGCAGCGCGAAACCACCGAGCGCGTCCTGCGGTAAGCCATGTTCATGTAAATAGCGCTGATGGATGAGCGCTGCCTGGCTGGTGCTGCTGAGACCGGGGATCGATTCGTAATCATAATCCAGTTCCTGGGTGATCATGGCTTCGGCTTCAGGCCTGACCAGGTCGCTCCATTTCTCTACTCCCAGCACGGCCACCGTGTCTGCCTGCCCGCTGAGGATGGCCAGCGTACCCAGGCGCAGCGCTGCCGCGCCTGAAGCCCCCGCCGCTTCTGTGGAATAGGCCTCGACGCCGTCCAGCTTACCATAATCGGTGAAGAGCGCACCCAGGTTCGACTGATGCGAGATCATTGAAGAAAGCAGGTTGCCGATGTAAAGCGCGTCAGGTTTCAGCCCGCCGCTGTCTTTTAACGCCCGGGTGAGCGCCTGCACACCCATCGAGCGCAGGCTGAGCGCGTAATGCTCACCCACAGGGATTTGACCGATACCCGCGATGACCACATCTGTCATGGCTGGCTCCTATCCCATATCGATCTTGCCGCGGTAGCGGGCGTAAGTGGCGTAATTGATCTCGGTGCGTCGGGCGAGGTAATCGGCGATCGATGGCGCCAGTTCGCGCCTTTCAGCGATCCTGTCCGTCACCTCCAGGTAGAACGCGTCTGACCCGGCGCCCGAACCATAAGAAACCTGCAGAATGCGGTCCCCGGCTTTGGCAATATCCAGGATGGCAGTAAGCCCGATCATTGAAGCCCCGGCGTAGGTATTGCCGATCACCGGCACCAGCAAACCGGGTGTAAGCTGATCTTCGGTAAAACCCAAATCTTTACCGGCTTTCATGGGGAACCTGGGATTGGGTTGGTGGAATACTGCGTAGGTGAAATCTGAAGCCTTCATGCCCAGCTCTTCCATCATCACCCTGCCGGCAGATTCCACGTGTTTGAAGTAAGCCGGGTCGCCTGTGAAGCGCTGCCCGTGCTCGGGGTATTTTTGTTCCGGTCTCCGCCAGAAATCTGGTGTGTCTGAGACATAAGAATATGAAGCTTCAACCCGCACCGCAGCTTCTTCCGCCGGTCCGATGATGAAGGCCGCGCCACCGCTGCTGGCAGTATACTCCAGCGCGTCGCCGGGTTTACCCTGGGCGGTATCCATGCCGATAGCCAGCGCGTAGCGCCCCATGCCCGAGCCGACCAATGCGATGGCGGCCACCATGGCCTCAGTGCCGGCTTTGCAGGCGAATTCCCAGTCTCCCGCCTGGATATCATTGGAAGCACCGATGGCTTCCGCCACCAGTGTTCCGCTGGGTTTCACCGCGTATGGGTGCGATTCTGACCCCACCCAAACCGCCCTCAATTCACGCGGATCGATGTCCGCGCGCACCAGCGCGTTGCGGGCTGCTTCGATCGACATGGTGATGACATCTTCATCTAGTCCCGCAACCGCTTTCTCTTTTACCGGTGAGCCTTTCGGAGAGCCCGTCCACAACATGGATACTTCACTCCCGGGCAGCCGGTAGCGCGGAATATACGCGCCGTAACCGACGATGCCGGTCTTGCGGTCAGTACGTAAAAGCTTTGATGTGGTTTTATTTACTTCCATGGCATTAACTTCTCCACTCCTGCAATAGTTGTACCGCCCTATCTGAGCGGATATTGTTTTCATTAACCAGCTGCTGCGCCAGCCTGTTGACCTCATCGCCAACCGCGCCGGCAGCCAGCGCTACCTGGCGGGCGTGCAGCCCCATGTGCCCGCGCTGTATGCCCTCGGTGGCCAGCGCGCGCAGCGCGGCCAGGTTTTGCGCCAACCCGACCGAAACGATCACCTGCGCCAGTTCCGCGGCAGTGTTCACTTTCATCAGCTTCAAAGCCGCGGCAGCCGCGGGGTTGGAGCGCGTGGCGCCTCCGATGATCCCTACTGCCATGGGCATTTGCAGCGTGCCTTTCAGGCTGCCGTCTGCGGTTTTCTGCCAGGCGGTCAGGCTGGTGTAGCGCCCGCCGCGCGCCGCGAAGGCGTGCGCACCGGCTTCCACCGCGCGCCAGTCGTTGCCCGTGGCCAAAATGACCGCGTCAACACCGTTCATGATGCCTTTATTGTGGGTGGCCGCTCGGTAAGGGTCGGCCGCGGCGAAAGCCCAGGCCTCGATAATGCCGTCGCGCACCATTTCGGGTGTGTACTCTCCAAACCCCAGCGCTGAGAGCGGGATGGTGCACTCCGCGCGCGCCAGCCGCTTATCCGCCAGGTTTGACAGGATGCGCAGGTGCGGTCGGCCGCCGCTGATCTGCGCAACTCGCGGAGCCAGCTGCTCCAGCGCGGTGTTGATGGCATTGGCGCCCATGGCGTCGCGCACATCGTAAATCAGATGCAGCACCAAAAAGGGTCCGATCAGTGAGTCTGAAATTTCTCTTACTTCGATATCCCGCGGACCCCCGCCGAAGCGCGCGAGCACGGGGTCAACCTTGCCCGCCAGGGCGAGCAATTCCTCGCGGTGCGCCAGGAGCTTTTCTTTCGCGGATGTGAGGTCCGTTATATCAAGCAGCTGCAGCTGACCGATCATTTCAGGGGCGGTGGTCTCTGCGGTAAATCCGCCGCCTGAACGCACCAGCTTTGCCATATACGAAGCGCCAGCCACCACTGATGGTTCTTCGATCACCATCGGTACCAGTACCTCGCGGCCGTTGATGAGAAAATTTCGGGCAACACCGAGCGGCAGACCGAACACTCCCAGCGCGTTCTCGATCATATAGTCCGCGGTCTCAGGCGTCAAGGCAGGCGCACCGGCCAGCGGCAGCAGGTCTTCCAATGGCAAACCTGCCTCCCGCGCGAGTTGTTCCAGGCGGGAGGATACAGGCAATTCATAGAACTTGGGCGTTTTTTTCTCCATGAAGCTCCAGTCAGCCGCTTTATTACCTCAATACTACACGGGCGATACTGGCAAAACCTATCAGGATTTTGCGGTTTTTGATCGCGCGTACAAGGTTGTGCTCTCACGGGCACCGGGATTTTTATAGTAGTATTAACCACAAGCAGACATAATAAACCGGAGTGGATTTATGAAAGTTCGTTCCATCATCACAGGCATTACCTGGGCCACGCTCTACCTCTTCCTGGTGCTGGCGCCGTTGTTCATCATGCTATTGGGGCCGCGGGCGCCGGGCAGGGAATTCTGGCGTGATTTGTCAGTAAGCCTGGGCTTTATCGGGCTGGCGATGATGGCGCTGCAATTTGTGCTGACAGCGCGCTTCAAGTGGCTCAAAGCCCCTTACGGCAGCGACCTGGTGTACCATTTTCACCGCCAGGTTTCTTTTGTGGCATTTGCCCTCATCATCACCCACCCGCTGCTGCTGTTCATTTTTTCACCTCAGACCATTGCCCTGCTGAATGTTTTCACCGCGCCCTGGCGCGCGCGTTTCGCGCTGGTGGCGGTATTAGCGCTCGTCGGTTTGATCGTCTTTTCGGTGTGGCGGAAAAAGCTTAAGATCGATTATTACCAGTGGCGCATCTGGCATGGCATTCTATCCATCCTCGCGGTGGGCATGGCGCTCGTTCACGTTGAGATGGCCGGCTATTACGTGAACACACCCTGGAAACGCCTGCTATGGATCGTTTACGCGGTGTTCTGGGTGGGGCTGCTCCTTTACACCAGGCTGCTCAAGCCCTTATTACTTACCCGCAGGCAATACCGGGTGATTGATGTGATCAAGGAACGCGGCAATGCCTGGACGCTGGCACTTGAACCACGCGGTCACAAGGGCATGCGTTTTCAACCCGGTCAGTTCGCATGGATCAATTTGCGTTCCTCTCCATTCACTGAAAAAGAACATCCTTTTTCGATCTCGTCAAGCGCGTCTGATCGATCCAGGCTGGCGTTCACCATCAAGGCCTTGGGGGACTTCACCCGCACGATCAAGGATACCCGGATTGGCGAAGTTGTATACGTGGATGGACCTTACGGTGCATTCACCACAGACCGGCATGATCATGCCCGCGGCTTCATCTTCATCGCCGGCGGTGTGGGTATCACACCGATGATGAGCATGCTGCGAACCATGGCGGACCGGCGTGAAACCCGCCCGCTGGTACTGCTGTATGCCAATCGTGATTGGGAAGCGGTAATCTTCAGGGAGGAACTCGAAGCCCTCAAGGAACGGCTCAATCTAAACATCATCCACATCCTTGAAAAACCCCCTGAAGGATGGACCGGCAGGAGCGGGTATATCTCACGGGCGGTCATTGAAGAAGTCATTCCTCCGGGGCTCAAACGCAACCAGGTGGAGGTGTTTTTATGCGGACCGCCACCGATGATGCGCGCGGTCGACCGTGTGATCAAGGAATTAGCGCTCTGGCCGGGCGATTATCACTACGAACGATTTGACCTGGTTTAAAATGGTGTTGAGATGAGAGAGCGGTTATCCACCTACTTCGCGCTTTTGCTAGGCTTAATCAGCCTGCTGCTGGCACTGGTCTTCGCGGCAGTGCAGAGCGGCCTGATTTGAAAGGAGTAAGACCATGTACATGGTGTTTTGCGTGCTCGACGACCCGGCTAAATTAAGCAAGGTGCTGGAAGCGCTCGACAACGGCGGCATCAGCGGCGCCACCATTGTTGAGTCGACCGGCCTGCACCGGGTGAGAAAGCAACACCTGGTAATGCAGTATCTTTATTCCTCTCCGGCCATGGATGAAACTGAGAACATCTCACTTTTCACCATCGTTCCAGATAAAAAATCCGTTGATACCTGCCTGGCGTTGATTGAAAGCGTTGTAGGCGACATCAGCAACCCTGATACCGGGATCTTCGCGGCCTGGGAACTGGACGTGATCAAAGGGTTGAGATCACCTGAGAATTCAGCTGAGTAACCATGGTCTGGATTAAGTTTATCGCCTCCGCGGTCGTCATCGTCATTGCCGCCAACTACCTGGCGAAGTACGGGGACGCGCTCGCCATCCGTACCAGGCTGGGCGGCATGTTCGTTGGGGTTTTGCTGATGGCAGGTGCCACATCCCTCCCGGAAGTGCTCACATCCATCAGCGCGGTCAGCCAGCAGACCCCCGGTATCGCAGCCGGCAACCTGCTGGGCAGCAACGGCTTCAACATGCTGTTACTGGCGGTACTGGACCTGATAAACCGCAAGCAGCGCCTGCTGCGCAAGGCCGCCCGGCGACACGCCCTCTCCGGCAGCCTGGCGATCCTGATGATCGCTCTCGTGCTCTACTTCATGCTGGCAGATATAAAAATCAAGCTGGGTTGGGTCGGGCTGGATTCGCTCATAATCATCGCGGTCTATATCCTGGCGGTAAGGTTGATCTCTCGGGACAATACCTCCCCTGCTGCAGCGGTCGAAGAAGACATCCCCGCCGGTACACCGAAACTTTGGGCGGCGATTGCCGGTTTCCTGGCAGCAGCCGGGGTGCTCATCGCCATCACCCCGGTGATGGTGAGAGGTGCTTCTGAGATCGCGGCAATCACCGGGTTGGGCACAACATTTATCGGCACAACGCTGGTGGCGCTGGTGACGTCGCTTCCCGAAGTTGTCACCACCATCGCCGCCTTGCGCATCGGCGCCAGCGATATGGCGATCGGCAACCTGTTCGGCAGCAACATGTTCAACATGTTCGCTCTTGGGCTCACCGACCTTTTCTATACCAATGGCAGGTTCCTGGCCGCGATCGACCCGGCGTTTCTCATCGTCGGTATGCTCGGCCTGCTCATGACGGTCGTAGGGCTGGTGGGAAACCTCGCCCGCATTGAAAAACGCTTATGGATCATCGAGATCGACAGCCTGGCGCTGTTCATCATTTATATCAGCGGATTGTGGCTGCTCTACCAGAAGGGTATTGGTTGAAACGGATATGACCGTTCACCATGTTCACCTGAAGGGTTCAACCCTGCAACATCAATATCGTATTGAAGGCAAGCCGCAGCCGGCGCTGGAGGGGTTGATCATCCGTACGATAGACCATTTCTACTCGGTTACCGGCAGCCTGGTGGCGAAGCTGGAAATTCCCAAAATTTACACGGTTCTTCTTGATCCAAAAGGCGGGAATAATTACTCTCGCGGCGACAGGTTAAACCTCAACACCTCGAACCTGACGGAGTGGACGATCACCCACGAACTGGCGCACGCCCTCGACGCGGCGCATGGCTGGCAGCTTTCACAGCAGATGCGCACGCGCACCGGCAGCGGTTTCTTATTCAAGGCGCTGCATTACGCTCACCCGAAATGGAAAGTTTTCTGGTACCGGGTGGGCAGCCCGCCGCCCCCATGCGGTGTAGATAAGAACTTCAACTCACTGGAGGATTTTGCTGAAACGGTAACAGCCTACATCTTCCCTGATGAAGCCCATCGGCGGGCGCAGGCGCGGGGGTATCCATACGAAAAATGGGGGTACGCTCACTTTCACGAGACCCCGCGAGGTCAGTATTTTGCACACCTGATCCGCTTCGACGAAAAAATAACGCCCTCGTAATGAGGGCGTTACATTTGGTGTCTGACTCTTAATTCGCCGGGAATGTCTCTTCGCACTCAGGCGCGTTGACGCAGATATACACTTTCTTTGGCTTGAGCATAAGGCGGGGTGTGGTCTTAAGGATCATGCGGGTACCGCAGACCGGGCAATCGGGGATATTGGATTCGGCCATGAATGGGGTCTTATCCTGAATTTCAGGCTCTACAGGCAGTTTAACAGCGCCTGCCGATGCAACCGGGGCTGCCACAGCCGCGGCAGCTTCAACAACCGGTTTGAATGCAGTATTAAATAGACCCCGCCTGGCAGGGGTTTCCACCTCGGGCTTCCTTACGTCCTGCGGCAGCACTCTGCGCATGCGGGTGTTCTCGATGATCTTCAGGAAAGCCCGTCCGTCATACAGGAAGATGGGTTTACCCTCAGCCCACAATCGCGCCTGCGGCGTGATCAGACCGGTGGTGACAATGGCGCCTGCATCCGCATTGGAAGCGCGCAGCACACCATAGAAATCACGCACAACCGGCTCGCCCACCTTACCGCGGTACTTCTTGCACTGAACCAGCCAGGTTTCTCCCTTGTTGGTGTGCACAATGAGGTCAATGCCATGGTCGCCGGTCGCCCCCACCATCTCAACCGAATGTCCCTGTTCGCGGTAGGTCCTGGCCACCAGTTTTTCGAACTCAGAAGGTGAAAGGATCTGCATATCAGCAATGGACTTGATCACCCGGCGTTTTCGGGCTTCCTCGAGCACGATGGCAAAAGCCAGCGGCAGCAGGAAGAGACCAACAACGAGGAAATACTTCGAATTCTCCGGCTCCTGGATCAGGTGGAAAGTATCCATCTCGAGGTAATGAAATAGCACCCTCAGCACTGCAAAGAGCACCCAGGTGACCACCAGTGATTTGATCGACAATCGAAGCATGGTGCCGAAACCATCGCGGCGCTTGAAAATGCCGAAGAGCAGCACCACGAACATCACCGGCCACATACCGACAATGAACCTTCCCGCGGTGGTTAAAAGTTCAAGTATTGTATCCATAGTCAAACCTCCACACAACACAAAACGAAATTTTCATTTATGTTGCACGAATAATGCCAGAATCCGCCTTTGGCCGGCGGATTCTGTTATTGGAACTCAACAGTTAACACTTAAATCAGATGGTGATCACATCCCCGGGATCCATCAGGTATACCTTTGTATCCATTAACTCCCTAACTCTCAAAGCCCAGGCAGCTGCATCCTGGCGGATGACCTCAAACGTATCGTAATGGATGGGCACCACAGCTTTCGGTCGCAGCATTTTCACCGCCAGCAGCGCGTCATCCGGACCCATGGTGTAATTATCGCCTATTGGCAGTACTGCCAGGTCGATGCCCTCATCACCAATGAGTTTCATGTCACCAAAGAGCCCGGTATCACCAGCGAGGTAAAGCTTCCTGCCTTCCAGCGTGGTCAGCAGGAATCCGCCGGGGTTGCCGCCGTAGGAACCATCCGGCAAAGCCGAACCGTGCAGCGCGTACGTCATTTTGAGATAGCCGAAGGGGTAATTAAAACCGCCGCCCAGGTGCTGCGCGTGGGTTTTGAATCCCTTTTTGGCGAACCAGGTGCTGATCTCAGCGTTGGAGATGATGACAGCCCCGGTGCGCCCGGCAATTGAGGGGGCGTCACCCACGTGATCTCCATGACCATGGGTGATGAGGATATAGTCGGGTTTCAGTTCATCCGGATTCTGTGTTGTTTTTGAATTGCCTTTGAAGAACGGATCAACCAACAGCTCATATCCATTGGTTTCAATTCCTATGGCAGCGTGTCCAAACCAGCGTAAAGTTGTTGACATTGTCACCTCGTTGTTTACACGTCCAGTCCTTTGCGTCCGAGCAAGCCCAGTATAAGCGAAAGCTCGCCGCGATGGTGAACCTCGTGTTCGATCACATGCCATAGTATCTCATAGAGGGTCAGGGTTTCGCCAGCCGGTGTGGTGAAACGCCACGCCAGATCAGGTTGTTTTAGCCCTTCAATGAACTGCATGCTGCGTTCGTGTGAAAGCTCCAGGCGCTTTCGGATGGCGCGGCCGCTGGGATACTGCCCCATATCATAATGCAGATCCAAGGGGAGCTCTTTTCTCACCATCGCATGAATCCAGTAATCCTCGCATTCCGCGATGTGCAGGAAGGTTTCTCCCACCAGCCAGCAGTTCGGAGCAGGTTTGAAGAAGAGGTCTTCTTCTGAAAACCACGCTACCATGCGGATGAGATCTTTGCGAACCTCTTTCCAGGGATAGAACAGCTCATTCGGGTCCATCACTAGCCTGCCAATGAAGGTATGCCCTTGCGGTATTCGTTGATCAATTCAACCGCCTGTTCCAGTTCCAGCTCAGTGAAACGCCGCAGGGGCGCAAGGAAGTACCTGTCAGTGGTGGCTTCTGCTGTGCGGCGAATTTCGCGGCCAAACGGTGTTATGCGCAGCGAATCGCCCTCACGGCTGACCCAGCCCTTACGGATCAAGCCGCTGACAGCGGTCAGTGTTTCTTCCATCGAATTGCCCCTGCGTTTTAACGCCTGGTTAATGATACCCAGCACAGCCTGCTTTTCCACCCACAGGTAGGTAAGGATATCCCAGGCATGTCCGTTCTCTTCATAACCGTGCCAGGCCGCCAGGTGGGCGTCATCACGGTAAGCTCTCAATTCATCAAAAAACTGGTCGATGCGTGCCATCATAGGCGCTTTCCTGCCGGGGTCAAGGCGGCGCGCGTGCCGGATGCACCAGGTGCCAGGAGGTTCGGGCGCCTCCAGGCAGGCATCCGCCAGGTCCTTCAGGCGGCTAGCCAGGTCCATCATCCTGGTAATGGGCATCGGCTGAATACCTGCCATGACGGTGTGCAGCGCTTGCATGAATTCCTTAATGGCACCAAGCCCTTGTTCACTCAGATGAAAACCATCGCCATCCGCAGGTATCAACATTCCCCCGGCCGCCAGGATCTCCAGCCGCGTCCGTAAATGATTCGGAGAAGTATAGGGCGAGCGGACTTTGAGAAGCCTGGCGCTCACGGGTTCCGGTTCAAAGGTGGGAACGGCAGTTAAGATGAAAAGCTCTTGACGCGTCAACCCGAACCATTTGCATTCGTCATCCACCACCGGCTCCAGCATCGGAGAAAGGGCGAGAGAAGCGGCTTCGATCGCCGGATACAGGTCCTTAAGATCCAATATTCCACCTCTTCCAGGCCCGCTTGTGAGTTAACGCAAGGGCATAGTAACATTATTTCATAAAGAAAGGCACAATTCAAGTAACAGTTTTTGCGCCTTGCAGTTTTTTCAGATACAATTCTCCTGCCCTGTATGAAACAGGGATTTTTCAAAAAACGGAAGCAGGGGTTATGCCGCAACCAGAATTCATCATCTTTGAATTACTCACCATACTGGTGTTCGCAGCCTGCCTTTGGCACGCCGCCCGCCAGGGCAAGGCCAGGGTGCTTGAATTGTTCGCCAGCCTGGTATTCGGCGTCACCCTGGAGTGGATGACCCTCAAGCAGCTCGAGGCCTATCATTACGGACAATTCCTGATTATGATCGATGGCGCTCCGTTGTGCATCGGCCTGGGGTGGGCAGTGATCATTTACAGCGGTATGGAGTTTGTCAGGCAGCTGGACATGCCGGTGTTCGCACGCCCGTTCCTGGTGGGTTTGATGGCTTTGAATATTGACTTGGCTATGGACGCGGTTGCCATACGCCTGGGGTTCTGGAACTGGGTGATCCCGCTGGATATGCAGTGGTACGGGGTGCCTTACGGAAATTTCTGGTCATGGTTCATCGTGGCGTCCTCTTTCAGCGGGATGGTCTACTGGCTGCGCGCACGCGGCTGGCACAATTCGAAACAGACCTGGCGCCTGTGGACTTACCCGGTCATCGCCCTGTTTGGGTCGATCCTCATCCTGGCCGCCACTAACTTCCTTTTTGTGAACCTCTTCGCTCACAGCGACATCGGCAGCACCATGGCGATGGTAGTGCTGGTTTACTCCGGGATCGTGGTCGTGTACGTATCGCGCCCCAAGTTCATTCCTACACCCCGACCTGACTGGGTGGTTCTCACAGTCCCCCTGGTGTTTCACCTCTTCTTCACCATCGTCGGGTTTCTAAGCGGTATCTACATGCGGTTGACCGTGCTGGCCGTGGTGGGGCTGTTGATGTTCTTGCTGGGGCTCGGCATTCACCTGTGGCCATGGTTCACACATTTCGTTGATCGACGTCAGTCAGGTCAAAAGTAAATCCATTCATCAACAAAAAAACTGGAGACCAAACCTCGTCTCCAGTTTATCTTTATTGCACTCTTCTACTTCGCCATGTGGGCGGCGCCCCGCTTGAGCGCTTCGTAGTTCTTCGGCAGCAGCTTGTGGTGGCGTTCCGGCAGGTGCCCGGCCAGCGCTTTCTGAATGGCTTCCAGCGGCAGCACCGGCAGGTTGGCAATGAGCGCGCCAAGCAGCACCATGTTGGTCATGCGTTTATCCCCCAACTCCTCGGCGATGTCATTGGCTTTCACCATGACCACTTTGATGTCTTGACGCGCGACCGCGCGGTCGACCATAGACTCATTCACCACCAGCACACCCCCCGCCCTTACCTTGTTTTCATATTTATCCAACGAGGGCAGGTTCATGGCGATAACCGCCTGCGGGTTGCTGACCATGGGCGAACCGATCTCTTCATTTGAAATGACCACCGTGCAGTTCGCCGTGCCGCCACGCATCTCGGGTCCGTATGAGGGGATCCAGGTCACCTCCCTGCCCTCATCCATGGCAGCGTAGGTGAGCAGCTGACCTGTGAACAGCACGCCCTGTCCGCCAAAACCCGCGGTAATGATCTCTGTCTGCATTTTCCCTCCCGCCTAGAACCTGAGCCCGGCGATGGCCGGGTGAACTTTGAAATCGCCCAGGGGAAAATAGGGCACCATGTTGTTTTCCAGCCAGTGCAGCGACTCCACCGGGGTCATACCCCAGTTGGTGGAACAGGTGGAAAGCAACTCCACCATCGAAAATCCCAGTCCGCGAACCTGTACTTCCAACGCGGTGCGGATGGCTTTCTTCGCCAGGCGGATGTTCTTGGGATCATGCAGCGAACGCCGCACCACGTAAGAGGCGCCGTCCAATGTGGCGATCATCTCAGACGCCCTCACCGGGTAACCCTGTGTTTCCACGTCGCGCCCGCGCGGCGAAGAGGTTGTCTTTTGCCCGGGCAGGGTGGTCGGTGCCATCTGTCCCCCGGTCATGCCGTAGTTGGTGTTATTCAGGAAGAAAACCGTGATGTTCTCGCCGCGGGCTGCGGCGTGCACGATCTCAGCCGTGCCGATCGAAGCCAGGTCGCCATCTCCCTGGTAGGTAAAGACCACGCGTTCGGGTAAAACGCGTTTGACCCCGGTCGCCATGGCAGGGGCGCGCCCGTGCGGCGCCTGCACAAAATCCAGGTCGAAGTAGTTGTAGGCAAAAACCGAGCAGCCTACCGAAGCCACACCGATGGTGTTACCCTTCAAGCCCATTTCATCGATCACTTCAGCCACCAAACGGTGAGCGGTGCCATGGGTGCAGCCGGGACAATAATGAGTGCTCACGTCTGCGAATGCATCAGGCCGGGTGTATACTTTCTCCTCAGTCACGTTACCATTCATCACCATCTTCAACTCCTCACTTCTTTTCCGCGGTGCGGTTCAACCAGCGGTCGCGCGGGTGACCCTCAGTAGAAAAGCTCCCGGCAGCGACACGTCGGATCTCACCCAGGACTTCCTCGGGAAGCATGAAAACGCCGCCCATGCGCCCGTAGAACTCCACGGGGATTTTTCCATTCACGGAAAGCAACACATCCTCAAGCATCTGCCCGTTGTTCATTTCAACCACCAGCATGGATTCCACGCGCTGCGCGGCCTCGGCAAGCGCCCGGGTCGGGAAGGGATTCAACGTTACCGGCCGGATCAATCCCACCGGTATCCCCTCCTCGCGCGCCGCCCTTACCGCTGAAAGCGCGACTCTGCCGGCGGAACCGAACCCGGTAACAATGAACTTGGCGTCTTCGGTGAAGTACTCTTTGTAGCGCACTTCGTTGGCTTCGATTTCCTGCCAGCGGCGCATGACCCTGAAGTTCATCACTTCCTGCGCAGCCGGGTCGAGATTAATGGAGCTCAGGAAGCGCCTTTCGCGGCCTTCAGCCCCGGTCACAGCCCAATCAGGGAAGCTGGTCTTTAGCGGCTGCATTGGCGGCAATTCGCAGGGTTCCATCATCTGACCAATGGAGCCGTCTGAGAGCACCACAACGATGGAGCGGTATTTCTCTGCGAGATCAAAGGCCAGCACAGTGAGGTCAACTGATTCCTGAACGCTGGCTGGCGCCAGCACAATGGCGTGATATTCGCCGTGACCGCCGCCGTGCACGATCTGGTTGTAATCACCCTGTCCCGGCGCGATGTTGCCGAGGCCGGGTCCACCGCGCATCACATCCACCAGCACTACCGGTAATTCTGTGCCTGCGATGTAAGAGACGCCTTCCATCATCAGGCTCACGCCCGGGCTGGAAGAGGAACTCATCACACGCTGACCGGTGCAGGCGGCGCCGTAGACCATGTTAATAGCGCCAAGTTCACTCTCGGCCTGCACAAACGCGCGCCCTAATTCCGGCATGCGCCTGGACATGTACTCCAGCAGCTCCGTTTGCGGGGTGATGGGATAACCAAAATATGCTGAAACCCCGGCGCGAATCGCGGCTTCTGCGACAGCTTCGTTGCCCTTCATTAACTCTCTCGCCATCGCCATCCTCCTAATCCAATGCCCGGGTTTCGCCGGTGCGAATGCGGTACACAGTAATGGCTGCCTCAGGGCAAACCACCGCGCAGATGCCGCACCCGGTGCAGCCCTCTGCGATCAATGCGGCGGGGTGATAACCCTTGGCAGTCAGATGATCGTGATCCAGTCCAAGCACGCTCTGCGGACAGGCATCCACGCACAGCTCACAGCCCTTGCAGTACTTTTCACTGACAACGATCCTACCCTTTGGGGGCATTCATACCTCCTCATTTTCCCCGTTCCCGGGGGTTGATCACCGGTCTCTGACTACCGGTGGATTACTATTATCCACAAAACCTACAGTTTTGCAAAGTGTCACTCATCCTATCTTCATTCAAAAAAATAGCAGGAGCTTTACTCCTGCCAGTTAACGATAAATAGCCACTGTGTAAAAACAGGTACAACCGGTTTCTCACGCCGCCCACTCCACGATCGTGGCTTCACCCTGGCCAACTCCTACACATAACATGGCCATCCCGTAGTACGGACCGGTTTTACCTGGAGCACGGCGTTTCATTTCATGCAGCAAAGTCGTGAGGATGCGCGCGCCTGAACAGCCGAGCGGGTGCCCCAGGGCAATGGCGCCCCCGACCACATTTGTGATCTCCTCTGATATCTTCAAGTCCTGCAATACCGCCAGTGCCTGCACGGCAAAAGCCTCGTTAAGTTCAACAAGCCCCAGGTCTGTTGTTCGCAAACCCGCACGGTCGAGCGCTTTGCGCGCCGCGCCCACCGGTCCAAGACCCATCACGCGGGGTTCAACACCCGCCGCGCCTGAGGCGATGATCCTGGCCATCGGTTTTAATCCAAATTGCGCGGCTTTATCCGCGCTCATCACCAGCAGCGCGGCCGCACCGTCGTTCATACCGGATGAATTTCCGGCGGTTACCGTCCCTCCCTGGCGGAAGGCAGGCCTTAACTTCGCCAGGCTCTCCATTGTGGTATCGCGCCTGGGGCGTTCATCCCGGTCGATGACCATGGAGTCGCCTTTCTTTTGCGGCACCAGTACAGGCAGTATCTCCTGCGCCATCCTGCCGTCATCCATCGCGGCAACGGCGCGCGCGTGGCTTTGCGCGGCGAACCTGTCCTGCTCTTCACGGCTGATTGCGTATTGCTCAGCGATGTTTTCCGCTGTCTCGCCCATGGGTTCGGTCCCATGTAGTTCTGCCATACGTGGATTGGGGAAACGCCACCCCAGCGCCGTATCGTAGGCGGTGAGGTTGCCAAAGGGGTAGCCTGACTCTGCCTTGGCCAGCACATAAGGGGCGCGTGACATATTCTCGACACCGCCGGCGAGATAAATCTCACCCTCTCCCGCGCGGATGGCGCGGAAGGCAGCGTTGACCGCCGTCAGACCTGAGGCACACAGGCGGTTGAAGGTCACCGCGGGAATCGTTACGGGCAGCCCGGCCAGCAGCCCGGCCATGCGCGCCACATTGCGGTTATCTTCACCGGCCTGGTTGGCGCAGCCCATGTAAACCTCATCGATCGCCGAAATGTCCAGACTGTTCCGTTCCACGATAGCCCTTAACACCAGCGCGGCAAGATCATCAGCCCGCACGCGTGCCAGACCCCCTCCCAGCGCGCCAATAGGAGTGCGTATCGCGTCAACTATTACAACTTCCACCATGCAATCCTCCAGCAGGCGTATTTAACCATCATTCTACCATCACTATCAAAACCCGTTCACAGGATTGAAGAGCGCAGCACAGCGGGATTACAGCCGCCTTGATTTATAATAATCCTTGAGAACAAATATGATTCCGCGTCGTACTTATCCCGCTTCCAACCGCCAACGCAGGCATCCCCGTCCACAACACGCGCTGGCAGCCCTATGCTGCCTGTTGATGAGCCTGCTCCTGGCCGCCTGCGCTGGAAACGGTGAGGGTAGACCGGCCGCCATCCAGACCTACGAGATCGCGCCTGTGTTTAGAGAATTTCACAACACTCTGGGCGGCCAGGATGTGCTCGGACCGGGCATCTCGCAGACATTTGAGTTTAACAGGCTCGAATGCCAGTACACAGTGAACGCCCTGATGTGCCAGGATTCGCTGCTCAGCGGCGAGGCGCGCTTCTCGCTGTTCCCGCTGGGAACGGTATTTAATTTCCCCGGCAAAATCGAGATCACGTCCGGTGAAAGCGTCGAAAGTGTTTTAAACGGGATCAGTATCTATGAGGAATTCATCCCGCTTTATCAACAATTCTCAACCGGACGCTACGCGGGTAAACCCATCAGCCAGGTCAGCATCAATTACTCACAGCAGCGCGTTGAACAGTATTTTGAAAACATCGGCATGTACCGCAGTTTCAGTGATCCCCCGGGAATGATAAAGCTTCTGGCTTACGGCGCTTTTGCCTGTGACCAGGTGTGCAATTACCCGCCGCTGGCTGAAGCCATCATTATTGACCCCTCGCAAGCAGCGGCTGATCAGCCTTTCCTGCCGGCATTAGGAGAAATGGACAGCAGCACAATATTCGGTAAGCCGCTGACACAGCCGTATATCGCTAATGACGGTTCACTGGAACAGGTTTACACGAATGCCATCCTCTACAGCCCCCCCGAAAACCCCGATAAGATCGCCCTGCGCGCCCTGCCGGAAATGCTGGGAATTCCCCGCGTAGAACCTGTCGCGCAGGTGCATGACAGCGGAGAAAATGTGGTCTTCTACCCGGTAAATGGCGAATTAGGTTTTCATGTCCCCGCGGTATTTGACGCCTTTATTGTCGCCCACGGCGGGCGCAAATTCTCCGGCGACCCGGTCTCCGAAACAATGGAGATCACCCCCGGCCTTTACCGGCAATGCTTTACCTATTATTGCCTGCTTTACGAACCTGTCGCTGATAAAGAAGAACAGGTGAGGCTTGCCCCGCTTGGGGAGGAGTATCTTGAGTCACTTGAAAAGGCTGATGCTGAAGCAAACCCCGCGGCCATCTCGGGTGAGACGGTAACACTGCTTGTGAATGAACAATATCCCATGCTATCCAGCGGAGAAACGCAGCGCATCGAGATCATCGTCACGAAGACCGAGGACCAGTCACCATTGCCCGGTATCGAAGCAGTATTAGAAATCCAACTTCCGGATGGCGAGCGTTACAGCAGCGAGTTCCCTGCCACATCTGAAGATGGAAAGGCCTCTACAGAAATTACGGAAATGGATTCGATTACCAACGGCGCGATCGTAATCTATGAGGTATGTCTGAAAAGTGCTTCTTCTCTGCCGGTGTGCGCGCAGGGAAGCTACCTGGTGTGGAAGACCCCCTGAGCCTTACTGTGCTTCGCCAAACACCTCAACCCGATCAATATTCCCACCGGTGCTGTAGACAGTCAATTTAATCTCGAGATCAGTGTTTTCACCCCAGCCGGTTTCGCCCGTGATCCTGCGCAAACCAACCACCCGCCCATCCGCGTCGTACGCCACACCAACCAGCGTGTAGCTTCCAGACGCAGCGCCTTCGCTTTCAAGGCGCGCCGTACCACTGACTGCCGCTGCAGCCCCATCAGCGGTGATCTTCACTTCTACCCCTTCGATCACCAGCGGCAGGATTTTTCCATTTCCATCCCTGGCATCCGTGACCGTAAGAATCGTTGCGGAAGCCTGGGCATTCGCAAAAACCGGTGGATTGAAATAGGTATAGAAAGGCATGCGCGCCCCGGCTGCCAGTTGATGCAATGGCAGCTCGACAACGCGTGAATGTGGTTCGCCACCCGCCGGATCAGTGAGTGTTAGCTCCACGGTCAGGTTCTCGAGGGCGAAATCTTCTTCATTTACCACCAGCGCGTAGCAGTGATAACCGCCCGTGAGGGATGATACACACGCCGTATCTGGTAGGTTTAGCGAGTAGGATACCGGTGCTGGCGCGGCAGCTGCTGGCGTTGCTGTCTCGGTCACCGGGATGACCAATTCCGTTCCAATTGAAAGCAACGCAGGTTGAACGCCGGGGTTCGCTGCCTGAAGCTCCGCCAATGTCAACCCGAAGTAGTTGGCGATCCCGATCATCGTATCGTTAGCCTGTACTTTGTAAACGCGCGGTGTGGGAGTGGCCGTGGGTAACGGGGTGCTGGTGGGTAATCCTTCAGGTGTGGGGGTAACCGTCGGGGTAAAAGTGGCGGTGTAATATGGTGTTAGTCTAATATTCTCTCCAGTTTGAACTGGCTCCGTTGGTTGTGCTGCGGCGCAACCTGAAAGCGCAAGGGAGAAAAATATAACCAGGAACCCTTTGTTGAGTTTCATATGGCGGATTATAACCCAGTTGTGTGCTTGCCCAGTGGATAGCCATATGCTACACTCATGCCATGAAACCGGAAGAGCAGCTGTTCAAATTGGCCATGACAGCCATTGAACAGGGGGATGATGCCAGCGCGCGCGAGCACCTGGTGAGCCTGCTGCAAAATGACCGCTCAAACCCGAAGTACTGGCTGTGGATGAGCGCTGTGGTGGAAACCGTCAAAGAGCGCGAGTTCTGCCTGCGTGAGGTGCTTAAGCTTGACCGCAGGAATCCCACTGCCATCCACGGAATGCGCATGCTGGGGTATAACCTCGACCCTCCTGAAGCCTCCGCTGGCATCGATCCCTTAAAACAGCAATGGAAAACCAGCCTGGAAGTCGAAGATCTGGCCGAAAAAAAAGAGCTGAAGCGAAAACCGCTGACCTCCTCCTGGGTAGCGCTGGGTGCGCTGGTCATCGGCGCGGCTGCCCTGGTGGTTTACCTGGTGCAGTCCAACCGTTACCGCCCTGATACCTCACCCATTATGAGATTCTCACTCACACCGCTCTATACAGCCACACCTTCAAAGACGCCAACCCCGCTCTTTACAGGCGTGCCGCCCCTGTGGACGCTGCTTGAAGCCACATATACACCCACTCCCATCTACGCCGCGACCCCTCACAAGCTTACCGAAGCCTACCTGGCGGCGATGCGCGCGTATAAAAAAGAAGACTGGGTCAACGCACTGGAGTTTTTCCAGCAGGTTCTGGCTGCAGAACCTGCCTCGGCGGATATCTGGTACCACATCGGCGAGGTCTACCGTTTTCAAGGATTAAACGAGGATGCCGCTGCCGCGTATGATGCCAGCCTTAAGCTGGATGCGGAATTCGCACCCGCCCACCTGGGAAAGGGCCGCGCCTACCTCCTCGCTGAACCTCCGGATTTGAAACGCGCCGGGCAGGAATTTCAAAAAGCCGTTGAACTGGATGCGGCCATGGCAGATGGCCTGCTGGCGCTGGCTGAGCTGCAGCTGGCAGAAGGTGATGTTGAATCCGCCCTGGAAAACGCGAACCTGTACACTGTTTCTTTCCCGCCCACAGCCCGGGTGGAATTACTGCGCGCCCAGGCCTACCTCGCGATGGGTAAAACAGCAGAAGCGCTCTCCGCCGCGAAGCAGGCGAACCGTATGGACATCACCCTGCTGCCCGCATACAAGCTCATTGCCGCCGCCCTGCAAAGTGGTGGGGGGTTTCCAGCATCGATCGAACCGTTAACGACCTACCTGGCATACGAACCCGATGACGCTGAAGCCCTTGCGATGATGGCGCAGGCGCTCATTGCAGCGGAGGACCTGGAAGAAGCCCTATCCTACGCTGAGCGCGCCCTGCAGCTGGATGACCGCTCCGTACCGGCGCTTATCGTCCGCGGTCAAATCTTATTTGAACAGGGTGATTATCTGGAGGCTGCTGAAACGCTGGACAGCGCCATTGAGATCGAGGAGACGTCTTTCGAAGCCAATATCCTTAAATCCCGCGTGCAGCTTGCCAGGAAGCTGAATGACAGCGCGGTTGAATTCGCCCGCCGGGCTTACGAACTTGCCGGTACTGACCAGCAAAAAGCCGCGGCGCTTTACTGGCGGGCAATGGCTTACGTGGCGCTAAAACAAAACAGTGCCGCTCGAACCGACCTGAAAACTCTACTGGAATATCCTGAAGAGAAGCTCCCGGCTGAACTGCTTGAAAAAGCACGGGGTTTATTGGATCAATTGAATCCCGCCACTCCTACCGCCGCGGCCTCTGCCGGCACCACCCGCACACCGGTGGTCAGTTTCACTCCCGCGGCTGCCAGAAGCGACACGCTCACCGCGGCACGCACACCGACGCCCAGGCTCGCTTCGAGCGCCACACCCACCCCAACCCCCACCCCCCGGAAGTAAAGACCAGTGCGCAAGACTTCACTTTACCTGCTTCTCAAGAACCGTAAACTCTCCAGGCAGAGTCGTTCTGCCAGGATAAACCGCACCCTGGGATGGACAGGGCGCACGCTGACGGCCGTTCTGTCGCTATTGATCATGGCAGCGCTGCTGCTGATTGCGTATTTTTATACGCGGGTCGCGCGCGACCTGCCTTCGATCGAAACCCTGCCTGTACTGCTGGACCGCGAAAACGGTGAACTGCTTCAACCCACCAGGCTGTACGATCGTGATGGTGTGATCACCCTTTTTACCTATCAGGATGAAGGGATCGAACGCAAATTCCTGCCGATCAACCCGGATAACGAAGCGTTCATCAGTCCGCAGCTGGTTCGCAGCGCCATCACTGCCTTTGACCCCACCTTCTGGAGCAATCCCGGTTACAGCCTGCGATCCTGGAAATCTCTTGAGCCGATGACAATAGCCGAAAGGCTGGTCAACGATCTCGTTCTTTGGGATGAACCTCCTTCAGTCATTCGAACGATCCGGATGCGCATCCTCGCCGGGCAGGTTGTCTCTGCTTACGGTAGAACCAGGGTGATCGAGTGGTACCTGAACAGCGCGTGGTTCGGCCGCTACGCTTACGGGGTGGAAAGCGCTTCGAATCTGTACCTCGGAAAATCGGCTCAACAGGTTACCCTGGCTGAATCAGCCCTGCTGATTTCCCTTTTGAAAAGTCCGGCCCTCAACCCTATCGACGCGCCGGAAGCCGCTTTCAGCGCGCAAAAAGATCTGCTGCGCAGTATGCGCGCCGCCAACGCCATCAGCCCTGAGGAATACGAACTGGCGTTGACTGAAACGATCAGCCCGCGTTCACCTGAAAACGCCGCATCGATCACAACGAACGCGCTGGTGAAAATGGTGGAAAAGGAACTGGAACCCATTTTTCCTGCTCAACGGCTCAGGCGCGGCGGGTTGGCTGTGATCACCACGCTGGATTCTGACCTGCAGGAGCAGCTCACCTGCACCGCCAGTACCCAGCTCAACCGCATCGCCTACAGTGATGTGAGCGGTGTGGCTCCTGAACAGGCGGATTGCGACGCCTCCCTGCTGCTGCCCACCCAGAGTTTTACCGATCCAGGGATGGATGACCTGGCGGTTGCCGGGTTGGTGATGAATCCGCGCTCCGGCGAACTGCTGGCCTATCTGGAACCGTTTTCTCTTAGCGGCCGGCGCCAGTCGGATGCGGGCTACCAGCCGGGTTCCCTGCTGACGCCTTTCGTTGCTGTCAGCGCATTCTCACGCGGTTACTCGCCCGCCCGTCTGCTTTGGGATATCCCCCCCCAGGATGGAGCCTTAGTCGCCGATAATGCCTACCCGCCTTCGAGCTATCATGGCGCAGTTAATTTACGTTCAGCACTGGCCAATGATTATCTGACCCCTATCGCGGAACTCTTAAACGAAATCGGCGCTGTTAATACCTGGCGGTCCGCCGCGGTCATCGGGCTGGAGTCATTGCAGAACCCCCCCGACGATGCTACTCCCATTTTCAGCGGCAGCGAGATGAGCCTGCTCGAATTGGCAACAGCTTACAGCACGCTGGCAAACAGCGGCGTACGCAGCGGCAGACTGGACAAAAACACAAGCGGGATCAACCCGGTGGCTGTTCTAAAAGTCATCACGAGCAGCGGCGTTTCACTCTGGCACGCAGCCCTACCGGATAGCGCGGTGATCATCAGCGATAATGTCACTTACCTGGTCAACCATGTGCTCAGCGACGAAAGCGCGCGCTGGCCGAGCCTGGGACACCCCAATGAGCTTGAGATCGGCGAGGAAGCGGCAGCCAAGATCGGCCGGGCGGATAATGGACGACAGGTTTGGACTGTAGGTTATACCCCGCAGCGGCTGGTGCTTGTATGGATGGGAACGCGTACAGATGACGAGGATTTTATTCCGCTGGATGTGCGCATGCCGGCCGGCATCTGGCACGCGGTATTCAAGTACACCTCCCGCGGCCAGAACTCCGGCGGCTGGCAGCGACCGGCTGGCATAACACAGTTGCAGGTTTGCAGCCCTTCAGGTATGCTGCCAACCGGGGAATGCCCCAATATCGTCTACGATCTATTTCTTTATGGCAACGAACCTACCCTGCCTGATACGCTCTTTACCCGGGTCAAGGTGAACCGGGAGACCGGCCAGCTGGCAACCGTATTTACGCCGCCTGCGCTGGTCGAAGAGAAGGTCTTTATGAACGTCCCGCCTGAAGCACGCGAATGGGCTCAAAACACCGGGGTTGCCCTCATGCCCCAGGGATACGATTCCATACAGGCGGTCAGGCAGAACCCGCTGGTCAACATCACCCAACCTGCCATGTTCTCACCGGTTTCAGGTAAAGTGGCGATCCACGGAACTGCAGCAGTAGATAACTTCGCTTCTTATTACGTTCAGGTCGGTGAAGGGATCAACCCTGAAAGCTGGCTGCGCGTGCATGAATCAAAAAGCCAAGTGGAAAACGGCAGCCTGCTCACCGAATGGGATACGAACGGGCTTAACGGTCTTTACGCCATCCGCCTGACGGTCATCGATACCGCCAGCATGGTTACCTCTGCAGTTACACAGGTGACAGTGGATAATACCCCGCCTTCTGCCCGCATCACTTACCCCCAACCAGACCAGACCGTCAACCCGGTTCGCGGGCAGGTGACCATCACCGCCCAGGTCGAGGACCTGGTGGGAGTTAAAAGTGTGGAGTGGTGGGTGGATGGAAAGAAAGTTCTTGAACAGACCAACGCGCCCTACCTTTACCAGCTGCCAGGTTGGGCTGGAAACCATAATGTGTATCTTAAGGTCTGGGACAGCGCCGGAAATACTTATCAGACAGAAAAGACCGTTTTTACGATTGAACCTTAATTAATGTCCACCGGGAAAAGTAAAGACTGAAGTTCCTCGAGGTCATTGAGCACCACATCCGCGCCGGCCTTCCTCAACTCCTTTTCTGTGCCAAAACCGCATAATAAACCCACCGTCTGCGCACCGGCGCGCCTGCCCGCGAGAATATCCACCGTGGTGTCACCGATCATGATGCAGTTGCGCGCATCAAGCCCCATGGCGTTAGCGGCATGCAGTACCGGCTGCGGGTGAGGTTTGGCGCGCTCGCAGGTCAGCGCGGTGACAACCTCCATGAAATGTTCGCGCAATCCAAACTCTTCCAGAAAGATGCCCGTTGTTCTTTCATCACGCGCGCTGACAATAGTCAATGGGTAATGCATCCTGGCTTTGTCCAGTAAGGCACGCGCCCCATTCATCAGTCTGAACGGTGTGTGCCTGTAACCTCTTTTTTGAGCGGTTGTTTCGAACAGTCGGGCAAAGTTATCATCCAGGCTCAACGTGTCCAACCAGTACATCACCAGGTTCATGGGGGATTCGCTTGCCATCACCAGCCGGCGCGCGAAACGCCGGAAATCCCGGCGTTTCAGTATATTGGCAACCGGTCTCAAGAACCGGTTTACTTTTTCGACCCAGGCATCATCCGTGTCACTGATCGTTCCGTCCACATCAAAACACAGACCCCTGACGCGCTGCAGGTCAAGCGGCATGGCTTAGTTTCCGAAATCTTCTATTTCTGTCAGGGCATCGGTGACCACCTGCTGGGTTGAACCGATCACCCACAACACATCAGAACCGCTCAAGCGCATGGTGATGCGGCCATCAGAGGTTGAGTCCCAGGTGACGGAACCATCAGAGTTCTGCACCGGAATGCCCCAACGCGCCAACCCGTAATCACGTGACATACCGAAATATTCACCCGCATCCGCGGGCGTATCCCAGGTGCTGCGCCAGGCGAAGAGGTGATCGTTGAGATCTGCAGTGGCGTAATAAACATAGGTATCACCGCCCCAGCCGGCTGTGGCAGTTTTGCTTTTTTCTTCATCCATGGTGAACTGGCTGGATCGCCCCCTGGAAAAGATGAGGTAGGAATACCACTCTCCCATCACATTGCGGTCAAGTTCGCTCCAGTCCTCCGCAAGGTTGACGGCGAGGTCGGGCATCTCAACCGGTACAGGTTTATCATCCGGGTATTTCTCTGGATGCAGGATCTGCTCAGTGGTCACCGGGGGGTTGCGATATGCGGCATCCACAGCGGCCCAACCGTCCTGCTCGATCAGCCCCTGTACAAAATCAAATCCAAGCGTGTACGGGAAAAGGAAATCCTCTTTCATGTATGACGGCGCTGAATCATATACCGGGCTGGTGTAACTCTCCTGGAAGGAGAAGAGATCCTGCTGGTCCTGGCGGGTGCTGTGTTTGATGAACCAATCCTGTTCCGCAGAGACCGAATCCCCCTCTATGAGGGCGGTGACTGCGGCGCAATACTCCGTGTCCTCTTCGCAGTAATCCTCGTTCAGTTTCATGCCGTTCTCGAGGTCGTAGTTCTGGTCCTGGAGGACATGATTGAATTCGTGGGCGTAAGTCATGCGTTCCATCCCCCCAAAACCTTCACCGGCAATCACGTACATGTCCTTGGTTTCGCTGTCGTAATACCCGGCGATCTGCTCGGAGTACAGGTCCTGGTAAAACTTTTTCAAGTCAAAGTTTTCATCCAGCAATCCCAAAGTGGAAAGCACTTTTGAATCCTTCAGCGCGTCTTCATCCGTGTAATCTGCGAAGAAATCGTTGATCACCTTATCCTGCAGTTCTTCCGGGGTCATCAGGTCCCTTTTCAGTTCCGCGCTCATGTTGAGCCCGCGGATTGCCATCAACTGCTGCTGGATCTCGTCCATCTGCCGTAAAACATCAGCAGGCAATTCACCGGTTGAGTTCGAATCCTGCGTCTGCTGCGGTGAAGCCACCGTCGCTACAGCCGGGGCGGCGGGAGCCGTGGGCGCGGTGTAATTTTTCTGGGCTTTCAACAGAAAATACCCGCCCACGATCAGACCTGCGCTCAAGAGCACACAGGAGGAAATTATCAGTACCAGTACAGTCACCCCAACTTTTTTATTCATTTCTGTTTTACCTTTCAGCGCTTTCCTTATTCATTGGTCCTCAATGTATCTGTCAATTTTACCTCAAAGCTTCCATGCCGGACTCTGAATAAGACCCTTCCTGGTGGATTACCAACTTCTTTTGTTATAATCACGCCTATGAAATATCATGTTTGGACCGAAGGTTGCCAGATGAATGTGGCCGATTCAGAGCGTGTTTCCTCCGCTCTCGAGCACCTGGGTTACACGCACACTTTAAAAGCTGAGGAAGCTGATGTGATCGTGCTTAACACCTGCGTGGTGCGCCAGTCAGCTGAAGACAAGGCGTATGGCAGGCTCACCTCCCTGCTGCCGGTCAAGCGCGCCCGCCCTGATGTGGTCATCAACCTGATGGGCTGCCTGGTGGGAATCAAAGAAAACGAACTACTGCGTCAGCGCTTCCCGTATGTGGATGTCTTTTCTCCGCCATCGGACCCGTCGCCCCTGGTCGAGTTCCTTATCCAGCGCGACGCGCGCAGCGCGGAAGAAGCCGAGACCGCCAGGCGTTTCGCTCTTATGGATGGAGACCTGGTGCTGCCGCGAAGCGAAAATGGCGGCCAGGTGGCCGGCTGGATCCCCGTTGTTTACGGCTGCTCTCACGCCTGCGCTTACTGCATCATCCCCTACCGCCGCGGGGTGGAATTGAGCCGCCCGCCGCAAGAGATCTACCGCGAGGGGCAATCGCTCGCTGCGCAGGGCGTAAAAGAGATCACGCTGCTGGGTCAAATCGTAGACCGTTATGGCAAGGACCAGCCAACCTACCCCACCCTCGCCGGTCTGCTGCGCGAATTGAGCCGCATAAACGGTATTGAGCGACTGCGTTTCCTCACCTCGCACCCCAACTGGATGACGGATGAACTGCTCGATTGCGTGGCCGAACTGCCAAAAGTGATGCCTCACATCGAGATACCCAACCAGGCGGGAGACGATGCTGTTTTGGCAGCCATGAAGCGCGGTTACACGGCCGATGACTACCGCCGTCTGGTGCAAAAGATACGCGAGCGCATCCCGGGCGTTTCCATCGCCACCGATATCATCGTTGGTTTCCCAGGAGAAACAGAAGCGCAGTTCCAGAACACCTACGACCTGCTGGCTGAATTAAAACTGGATGTAGCCCACCTGGCGCGCTACTCTCCGCGCACGGGTACCCTATCCGCGCGCACACTGCCTGACGATGTGCCTGCGGCAGAAAAATGGCGCCGCTTCAGAGCGCTTGAGGAACTGCAGGAATCCATTGCGCGCGAAATCCACGCGGGCTATCTTAACACCACGGTGGAGGTGCTCTTCGAAGATAAAGTGAAGAAACGCTGGCGCGGCCGCACACCCACCAATAAACTGGTTTTTGTTGAAACGGAGACCAGCCTGCGCGGAAGTGTTCTGCCGGTGAAGATCACCCGCACCGGACCCTGGTCAATGCTGGGAGAGCTCAGCGGTTAATTGCATGAAACACGTTTTCATCATCCTGGCTTCGGCTGCGCTGGTAGCCGTCATTGTGGGTGTCTATTTCCTGTGGTTCAATCCGTCTGAGGTCAGCCCGCGCACTCGCGCCCTGCTGGCGTGGCTGCGCAACCCCGCCGCTCACGCGGACTGGCGCATCGAAGCCGGCCAGCGCTGCGCTGACGCCCCCTTCAGCATGCCCACCAGCGGCTACATCGGCTTCCTGTGGGACGATTCCTTCCGCCCCGGGCACCGGCACCAGGGGATTGACATTTTCGGCGGCAGCGAAGCCGGTAGTGTGCCGGTGTACGCCGCTTATGATGGTTATCTCACCCGCCTGCCTGATTGGAAGTCCACGGTCATCGTCCGCATCCCCTCTGACCCGTTCAACCCCGGCACGCAGATCTGGACCTACTACACTCACATGGCATACCAATCCGGTGAAAGCCTCATCAGCAAGGACTTTCCTCCCGGTGCCAGAGAGGTCTTCGTGAAGGCCGGTACCCTGCTGGGTTACCAGGGGAACTACTCGGGCACACCCGGCAACCCAACCGGCGTGCACCTGCACTTTTCGGTGTTAAAGGACAACGGCAGCGGCGGCTTTTTGAATGAGCTGGAAATTGGCAACACGCTTGACCCCTCTCCTTACCTGGGCATGCTGCTCAACAGTAAAGCCGGCGGTGTAACGCCGGTGGTGTGCGCACCCTGACCCGCAACACCGGCTTACAACTCAAAGAAACCCTTATGCTATACTCAATTCATGAGTCTAACGCAGCTTAATCGCTACACGCTGCAATGCCCGGAATGCCTTCGCGAGTTCGATCCCCGCGCCGTGCAAACCTACTGCCACGAATGCAATTCACCGCTGCTGGCACATTACCCGCTTGAAAGACTCAAAAAACAGCTGCTGCCGGAAGAGATCAGAGCGCGCCCGCGCGGCACCTGGCGCTGGCACGAGCTGCTGCCGGTGGATGACGCAGCCTGCCGCCTCACGCTTGGCGAGGGCGACACGCCGCTGCTGCACCTGCCCAATACAGCGTTCGCTCTGGGTGCACCCAACCTGATGTTAAAGGACGAGTCGCTCAATCCCACCGGCACTTTCAAGGCGCGCGGCATGGCAGCAGCGGTCTCAAAAGCCGTGGAACTGGGTGTGACCGAGTTTGTCATCCCCACTGCCGGCAACGCGGGCGGAGCGCTGGGGTTCTACGCCGGCCGTGCCGGCTGCGGCGCGCATGTGTACATGCCGATCGATACCCCGGCTCCCATCCAGTACGAGATCCGCATGTCGGGCGCTGAAATTCACCTGGTGGAAGGGCTCATTAACGACGCCGCCCGCCTGGCCGCTGCTGAAGCACAGGAACACGGCTGGTTTGATGTTTCCACCTTCAAGGAGCCTTACCGCGTGGAAGGCAAGAAGATCATGGGGTATGAGCTTGCGGAAACATTGGATTGGACCCTGCCGGACGTCATCATTTACCCCACCGGTGGCGGCACCGGCCTGGTGGGCATGTGGAAAGCCTTTGACGAAATGGAGGCACTCGGCTGGATCGGTAGCGCCAGGCCGCGCATGGTCTCAGTACAGGCGGAAGGCTGCGCACCAGTGGTGAGGGCTTTTGAATCCGGCGCTGAGCGTATTGAACCCTGGCAAAACGCCGCCACCATTGCCTCGGGCCTGCGTGTGCCGGCGGTGTTCGCTGACCGCCTGGTGCTGCGCTGCCTGAGAGAAAGCCGCGGCTGCGCGATTCTTGTTAAAGATGAAGAGATTTTGCGCTCCCAACGTGAACTGGCTCGCACGGAAGGCATACTTGCCGCCCCAGAAGGCGCAGCGACGCTGGCTGCTTTGAAGAAACTGCTTGAAAAAGACTGGTGTAAAGCGGGGGAAAGCATCGTATTATTTAACACAGGAACCGGGCTCAAGTACTACCAACAAAACGATGCCGATCATTGAGGATCGCTCACAACTGGAAATTCTTTACAACGTCAGTCGTCAGCTGGCTGCCAGCCTTGACCTGCACGAAGTGCTCGCGCGCGTGCTGCTGCTATCAACTGGCAACCTGGCTGCGGAGCGCGCCAGTCTTGTCGTACTGGGCAGCGCTGGTAAACCTCGCGACGCGGTCATTCTCTACAAAGGCGGGCTTTCATCAGCCTCCCGTGAAACCATCAACGCCGTGATGCGCAGCGGCCTCGCGGGTTGGGTGGTGCGCCACCGGCAGCCTGTTATCCTTGAGAACACCCGCGCTGATAAACGCTGGCTTGCCCGGCCTTATGAAAAGGGTGTGGAAAGCGAACCAAAGTCCGCCCTATGCCTGCCTGTAAATGCCCGCGAGCGTATCGTGGGCGTGCTCACCATAGTTCACCCGCAGCCAGGGAATTTTACTGAAGCACACCTGAAATTGCAGCAGGCAATCGCCGACCTAGCTGGCATCGCCATTCATAACGCGCAATTGTACGAAGACGCAGAAAACAACCGTATTCTATACCGCAAGCTTTTCGAGGGCAGTCCGGACCCGATCTTCATCACCACTCTCGACGGCAAGATCATCGACTGCAACCGCCAGGCAGCGCTGCGCAGCGGGTTGAAACGGCGTTCTTTATTGACTTCATCAATTACCAGCCTGGACCCGCTGGCAACTAATGTGCTGGCTCGTACCGGGGCGGGCAGCAAACGCTCCAAATCAGCCATTTATGAGTCCACGCTGAGAATCAAAGAACACCAGGTCCTGCCGGTTGAGGTGAGCACAGCGCCCGTCGCCTACCGTGACCACGACTGCCTGCAGTGGATCTTTCGTGATATCAGCGCCCGGCGTGACCTTGAAGCGCTGCGCGACAACCTGACGGCGATGATCTATCACGACCTGCGTTCTCCACTCGCCAATATCATCTCAGGATTGGAGCTTCTTTCTGAAACACTCCCGCCCGGCAGCGATCACTCATCCCAACAGCTGCTGCAGATCGCCGGGCGGTCAAGCGCTCATATGCAGCGCCTGGTCAGCTCGCTCCTGGATATCAACCGTCTCGAATCAGGCGAGGAATTGACCCGGCTCGAGCCGTTGCAACTTGAAAAGCTCCTCAATGAAAGTGTTGAGATCATTTCTCCTCTGGAGCGCAGTAAGCAGCTGGTAGTGGTCAAACAGCTACCCGGTGAGGTGCCGGAAATAAAGGCTGATGAAGACATGATCCGCCGGGTGATCATCAACCTGCTGGAGAACGCTGCCCGATATTCACCACCACACAGCAGGGTTGTGATTGGGATCAATGTGCTTGCAAATGAAATCATTGTTTTTGTTGAGGACCAGGGAACTGGAATCCCTGAAGATGCGAGAGAACGGATCTTTGAAAAATATGTACGTCTGGGTGTGGATAACGCTGCCAGGGGGCTGGGTTTGGGGTTGGCGTTCTGCCGTCTCGCGGTGCAGGCGCACGGTGGTAAAATCTGGGTTGAGAATGTACACAAAAGCGGTTCCAGATTCATGTTCAGCCTGCCGTATTCAACACGGCAGGAGATTACTCCGGAAGGGTGAAGCATGCAGGAAATCGCTCCGCAAGTATACATAGAAAGAGATTACCCCGGGGTTACCCTGGGATTGATCAACTGGAAGCGCGCTTTGATCCTGATCGACGCTCCTTTCAGACCTGATGACATCCGCCAGTGGCGGGTTTCAATGCATGAGCTGGCGCCTAACAGCGACCGCCTGCTCATCAGCCTGGATGATCACTACGACCGCACATTAGGTTCGAGGCAGATCGAATGCACGGTCATTGGTCACGAGAAGCTCACCCAGTTGTTCAAAGACCGCCCGGTCAACATCAGACCGCAGGGCGTTGAAACAGGCTCGGCCTGGGAATTGCACAACGCGCTTGGAAACATCCGCTGGAGTGCCCCGGAGATCACGTTCAACGAACATCTCGAATTAAATTGGGAACAGCACACCATGCTCCTCGACAGCCACCCCGGACCCTCACAGGCAGCTATTTGGGGGACCCTGCCGGCAGAAAAGGTGTGTTTTATCGGCGACGCCGTCATGCCCAATTCAGTACCTTTCCTGGCTGGTGCTGACCTGACATTGTGGATGGAAACCCTGTCGCTGCTGTTGAAACCGCTCTACCGGTCATATATTATTGTCTCCGGTCGCAGCGGTCTCATCAGCACCAATGACATCAAGAACCAGTTAAAGACCCTGGAAAAGATCAGCAAGCAGCTGGAAAAACTGGCCGGCAAACCGCTGCGCAACGAGGACATACAAAAGACCGCCAATAATATCCTCAAACAATGCGATGTGCCGAAAGCGGAGGAACTGCAGCATCTGCAGCGCGCCCGCTGGGGGCTGGTGCAGTACCTGAAGCGCACCACCGGCAACCAGCCGGAACAGCCCTCGGTATTCTGATCCAAAGGATCCTGCTTACCCCATGCGGCCATCAACACCAGCAGCGCGAATAAAAGCCGTTCTCGATAAGCTTAACCACAGTTACGGCGCTCCCGTCTGGCGGGATCCCCTGCCGGCGATCGACGAACTTGTCTCCACCATCCTTTCGCAGAATACCAATGATGTGAACCGGGACCGCGCATTTAACACCCTGCGGAAACGTTTCGCTGATTGGGATGCCGTGCGCAACGCCCCGGAGGAGGAGATCATTAAAGCCGTGCGCGTGGCAGGTCTTGCCAACCAGAAGGGTCCACGCATCAAAGCCGTTCTCAATCAAATCCATGATGAGGTCGGTTCGCTTGATCTCGCTTTCCTGGCGGATTTGCCACTGGAAGACGCCCGCACCTGGTTATTGCGGTTCAAGGGAGTCGGCCGTAAAACGGCCGCCATCGTGCTGCAGTTCGCGCTGGGGCGGCCTGCTTTCCCTGTGGATACGCACATCTACCGTGTCACCGGCCGGCTGGGAGTGCGACCCGCCACCATGGATGTGGAAAAGACACACATTCTCATGGAGGAATTGATCGTCCCCGCGGATTATTACGCCGGGCATCTCAATCTCATCCGCCTTGGACGCGAGACCTGCCACCCGCGTAAACCTGATTGCCCGCACTGCCCGGTGATTGAGTGGTGCGCGTACGAGGAAAAGACAGCAGAGCAGTAATCCCTGAGGGAATGGGGAATATCATTTTTCCAACGCACCTTTAACACTAAGTAATTTTCTATTTCATGATCCCTCTTTGTATTTAACCCTCACTTCAACCCCTCTCTTCCGGTGCGAGAGGGATCTATCGAAAAACTTCAAGATCTGCGTAAATTCTCTAAATGCATTTTTCAACCCTGTCACATCAGTTATAATCCTTGCCTATGACTGAGATGTGGCTGGTACGGCACGGACAGACAGACTGGAACCTGAAAGGCATCTACCAGGGTCAGAGTGACATCCCCCTCAACGACACGGGGATCGCCCAGGCGCGCGAACTGGCTGCCGCGCTCAGCAGCACGCGCTTTGATGCCGTCTACTCCAGCGACCTCACGCGCGCCGTGCACACTGCCTCCCTTATCTCCGCGGTGCTGGGTTTACCGGTGAATACCGACCCGCGGCTGCGCGAGATCAACCAGGGAGTTTGGGAAGGTCAAACGATCGAGGAAGTGCGCGAGAGATACAAACCTGATTTCAGCCCCAATCCCAGGTACATCTCCACTCCGCGGGCAGCCGGCGCCGAAACGCTGGAGCAGGTGATCAGGCGCATGGTAGCGGCCGCCAACGAGTACCATCTGCGCCATAACGCCGGGCGCATACTGCTCTCTACACATGGTCTTTCATCCGCGGCGCTGTACGCTGTCGTCAATCATATTCCGCTGGTGGATGTGGTGCGCTATATACCCGATAACACAAAGCCGCTGTTGATCCAGGTGGATTCACCGCTTGAACTGCCTGATTTCGGGGCTTACATTTCTGATAACTGAATTAATAGAACGAATATCCTATATCTATTGACTTAATAGAATTTATGTTCTATAATGTGACTGTTGGAATCGATAATAGACCTATCAAGGAGAACAGTCATGAACCTAACCGCCACCCGTACAGTTGTCAACAACCCCCTGCAGGCGATCAAGAAACTGCGCGTTCGTTCAGGGGGCGTTTATAGCGCGATCATCGTGCTCGCGCTCATCGCCTTTGAAGCCGTAAATTACAGTACCACCGCTTATGCCCTGCGCGACCTGCTGGGTGATCTGCAGTTCGCCGGCATCCGCTGGGCTACGCTGATGGCGCTGGCATTTTGCAGTCTCGATTTTGCCGGCATCGCCCGCCTGGTCAACCAGAAAACCAGGCCGGATGCCTCGAGGGAATCGTGGTTCCTGTTTGGCGCCTGGCTTATTGCCGGTACATTCAACGCCGCTCTCACCTGGTGGGGCGTCACCATCGCCATTGCCAATCACCCGCTGCGCAGCGCTGAAGTGGTGAGCACAGAAAGTCTGACCTCGATCGTACCGGTAGTCGTCGCCATCATGGTTTGGGTCATTCGCATCCTCATCATCGGCTCACTCACGTCTTCACTTGAGCGTTCATCCCATTCACACAAGCCGGTATCCGGCGCCAGCCTGCCTGCCGGGTTCCCGGTCGCCAACCGCTCTTCCACGGGTTTCAATCGTCCACAGACCTCTACCCCGCGCGCTGCTCTGAGTTCCATGGCCAGACCGAACACTGCGCGTTATAACCAACCCGTTGCACACAACGATTTTATGGCAGCAGAAGAACGGAGCGCCAGCCGCCGCTAACCCGTCAGCACCCTTCAATGCCCGGCTTATCCACCGGGCATTTCCATTTAAATGTTTACCGCTCTGTTTAAGGGTCGGGGTAATTAAGGAGGTTATAATACCCTCATGTTAGCGCACCCCCAAACTGACCCGTTGTGGATCGACACACCAGACAAACTCAATAAAATGACTTCAGCAATCGTTAGCGAGCCGCTGCTTGCCATCGATACCGAATCCAATTCGCTTTTCGCATACCGCGAGCAGGTTTGCCTGCTGCAGGTCTCCACTTCCTGCGCAGATTATCTGGTGGATACATTAGCGCTGCACGATCTTTCCCCGCTGGCACCTCTGTTCGCTGATGCGCAGAAGCAGAAGATATTCCACGCCGCCGAGTACGATATCCTCTGCCTGAAGCGCGATTACAAATTCACCATCAACAACCTTTTTGATACGATGATCGCCGCGCGCATTCTCGCTGAACCCCAGGTTGGCCTGGGCAACCTGCTGTCATCGTATTTCGGGATTCAACTGGAAAAGAAATACCAGCGCGCCAACTGGGGAAAAAGACCCCTTCCTTACACCATGCTGGATTATGCACGCATGGATACCCACTACCTCTTCGCTTTGAAATCGCTGTTGGAGGAGAAACTTAAAGAAAGCAGTTTATGGGAACTGGCACTGGAGGATTTCGCGCTGGTAAGCAGAGTAACACCCGCCGCACCTGAGCAAAACGGCAACTCCTGCTGGAAAGTATCGGGGGCAAACCGATTGACCAGCCGTGAAAACGCGGTGCTGCAGGCACTGTGCGGTTACCGCGATCAGCAGGCGCAATACTTGAATTTGCCGCATTTCAAGGTGCTTTCCAATCAGCTGCTGGTGGACCTGAGCCGCGCCGCACCCCACACGCCCGAAGAATTGAAAGCGGTTCCTGGTATGAGCGAAACACTCTTCAAACGCCACGGTAACGGGCTGCTGCGTGCGATCAATGAGGGTGAACACGCCAAACCACCTGCGCGTCTTACACGTCAGCGCCCCGAAAAAGCTGTGCTTGACAGGCTTCAGGTACTGCATGAATGGCGTAAGACACAAGCAGCAGCATTAAAAATCGAATCAGATGTTGTATTGCCGCGTATCTTCATGGAACGCATCGCGTCCTCCAATCCACACAGCTTACCGGAACTGAAGAACATCATGGCTGAAATACCCTGGCGTTACCGCCAGTACGGGAAATCCATAATCAAACTCATCAACAAACCTGGAGGGACATGAAAATATATTTTAACGGAGCTGCCCGGACGGTCACCGGTTCACAGCATCTCCTCGAAGTAAATGGGCGGAAACTCCTGCTTGACTGCGGCCTTTTTCAGGGCAAACGGGCCGATACTTACGAAAAAAATCAGCACTTCTCCTTTGATCCCGCGGATCTGGACGCGGTGCTTCTCTCTCACGCGCACATCGACCACAGCGGTAACCTGCCCAACCTGGTCAAAAACGGTTTCACCGGACCCATCTACGCTACACCGCCCACCGCCACATTGGGCGAGATCATGTTGATGGATTCCGCGCACATCCATGAATATGACGCGGAGTACGTAAACAAAAAGCGCGCCCGCCGCGGTGAACCACCCGTCGAACCGCTTTACACCAAGGCTGACGCAGCCAGGGCGATCGAGCAGTATTACCCGGTACGATACAACGAGTCCTTCTCCCCGGTACCCGGAGTCACTGTCCGGTTCATTGACGCGGGGCACATTCTTGGTTCCGCCGCCATCCGCCTGGACATCGTAGAAAATGGCGATCACAAAAGCCTGTGGTTCTCAGGCGATATCGGTCGCTTCGGCTTGCCTCTCATCACTGACCCTGTATTACCAGATAAAGTGGATTACCTGATGATGGAATGCACCTACGGGGATATGGAACACTTTACCGTTGAACAGGCGTATGAGAACTTCCGCCGCGTGGTAAAGAAGACCTTTGACCGCGGCGGCAAGGTCATCATTCCGGCCTTCGCCGTGGGGCGCACCCAGGAGATCGTGTTCTTCCTCAACCGTATGCTCGCTGAGGGGCTTATCTCGCGCGTGCCGGTCTACGTGGACAGCCCGCTGGCGGTACAGGCTTCGCAGATCTTTGCCAGCTACCCCGAATACTTCGACGCTGAGACCAACGCGTTCATCCGCGAACATCGGCATCAGGCGCTCGATTTTGACGGGCTTACCTACATCAGCGATGTCGAAGAATCAAAAGCCCTAAACGATAAAAAGGGTCCGATGGTGATCATCTCGGCTTCCGGCATGGCAGAAAACGGCCGCATCCTCCATCATTTGAAGAATAACATCGAAAATCCGCGCAATACCATTCTCATCGTTGGCTGGCAGGCGCCGGATACACTCGGACGCCGCCTGGTGGAAGGCGCGAAAGAACTGCGCATTTTCGGGCAGCTTTATGAGCTGCGGGCTGAGGTGGATACCATCAGCGGCCTTTCCGCTCACGCCGGTCAGCAGCTGCTGCTGGATTACGCCGGGGCTGTCAAAGACACCGTGAAGAAGATCTACCTGGTGCACGGTGAGGAGGACGCCGCCGGTGTGTTCATGGAAAAGCTGAAAGAAAAGGGCTTGGAACAGGTTGAGTATCCCTCATCAGGTGATGCCGCTGAGATCTGAAAGATATCGGGTATAATTCTCGCGCTGGAGAGGTGCCGGAGTGGTTGAACGGGGCGGTCTCGAAAACCGTTGTGGCTCTCGTGGTCACCGTGGGTTCGAATCCCACCCTCTCCGCTCATAAAATAAAGAGCCCCCGGTTTGATTCCGGGGACTCTTATCTTTTCATAAAGCAGAAACTAACCCGCCGGTACCGGATCGGGTACAGTCATCCCCTCGAGGATGGTTTCCAACGCCATGGTATGCACACAGCGCCCGCGGGTCATAAAGTATTCACAATCACATTTCCACGTGCCATTTTCATAATCTACAACATGAGCGTTATTGTCACCTTTAACCGTGACTTTGAAAGAATGGAAATCAAACCTTTCGCGTTCCTGCGCGTAACGTTTTGCCTTTTCGATCTTGCCGATCATACTGTAATCCATCTCTATCAGCTCCTTTTGGTCAATATGGTAGCAAAAAGGCACGCATTAACAGGCGTGCCTTCAGATATTTCCTCCAGTATGGTAAACCAATACTCGCATGGTGATCAGTTCTCCGATATTGGTAATATATTAGACCCTTTCACGCGCTTTGTCAACCGCGATCACCCGACAATTACCCTACGGCTTGAACTCGGGCATTTCTTTTTCCATCACGATGGCATCCTCACCGCCCTCGTAGTACCGGCGCCAGGTTTCAACTTTGTGATAACCGTTCTTTAGATACAATAGCTGGGCTTCGAGGTTGGTGCGGCGGACTGATAGCCTGACCAGCGGCATTTTCAGCGACTGCTCACATGCCGTCAACAATGCTTCACCGATGCCCCTGCGCCGGTATTCCGGCAGCACCGCCAGTGTGGTGATCCACCCGGTTCTGCGCGATCGCCGGATATCCCCGCCGATAAAACCAACCATCCTGCCGGCGCTAACCGCCTTGATGCGCACGGTGGCCGGAAAAGTGAGCGCGGCGATCTGTTCGATCAACGGCCAGGCATCCAGCGGAAAACAGGCTTTTTCCATCGCCCCCAGCTGCGAAAGGTCCGCCAGTGTTGCCGGCAGCAATTCATAGGTCATTGGTTTCTCGTTCATGGTCCTGTAACAAATGTGGGTTGGGAACACTGACTCCCAACCCACAATTTACCACTTGAAGTCAGTCCTTATTTCTCTGTGTTCTTCTTGACGAAGTCGCTCAACAGGCTGGTGAACTCCATTGGGAAGATGTACTTGGTGGAGGATCCGCCGGCCATACTCTTGAGGGTTTCGAAGTACTGCAGCGTCATCGTCTTTTGGTCGATGTTCTGAGCTGCGGCGTAGATGGCTTCCAGCGCCTGCTGGTAACCTTCCGCCTTCAGCACCTGGGCTTTGCGTTCACCCTCTGATTTGAGGATGGCGGCCTGCTTATCGCCTTCGGCGCGGAGGATGTTGGCTTGCTTTTCACCCTGCGCCACGTTGATGGCGGCTTCGCGGTTACCCGTGGATTCGGTGACCACAGCGCGGCGGTTTCGTTCAGCCGTCAGCTGGCGATTCATGGAATCCTGCACATCACGCGGCGGGATGATCTCGCGGATCTCCACGTTGGTAACTTTCACACCCCAGCGCTCGGTTACTTCATCCAGTCGGGCGCGCAGCGCCGTATTGATCTTCTCGCGCTCAGATAGAACACCATCCAGTAAGATTCCGCCAATGACGGAACGCAGCGTGGTGGTAGCAATACCCTGCGCGGCCAGTTCAAAGTTCTGCACCTGCAGTACTGACTGCACGGGATCAAACACCTTGTAATACCACAGGAAGTCGATGGATAACGGCGCGTTATCCTGGGTGATCGATTGCTGCGCCGGGATCTCGCGCACCTGCTCACGCAGGTCCACTGTTACCGGCCGGTCAACAAACGGGATCAGCAGGATAAGCCCGGGGCCTTTGGCGCCGATGCAGCGTCCCAGCCTGAACACCACGATTCTGCGGTACTCGGGGACGATCTTGATCGCTGCGGCCAGGAAGACCACCAGCAGGATAAGCACAGCCCCAATAAGACAGTAAACTAAGATACTTCCATTTCCAAACAGATCCATTGCTCCTCCTTCAAAAATTTTCGAAGATCAACTCTTTTTTACTTTTCTTCTTTTACCGGTTCCACCACAAGGACAAGACCTTCCCGGTTGATCACCCTGGCGGATTGTCCTTCTCGGATCAACTTATCACTGCGCGCGGTCCATTCCTCGCCGCCCACGTAGATCGAACCGCTAGAACGTATGTCGCTGCGCGCGATGCCTGTCTGCCCGATAAGCACGCCGAGGTCTTGCGCGGGACGCAGCTTCAGCGCTTCAATGCCCTTACGGGCGATGAACCAGAGCAGCACAACGGCGATGATGCTCATGAACACCGCCAGGAAAGGATTGATCGCCGGCGCCCCGGATTCCAGTTTAAAGAGGAAGATCGAGCCTACGACGATCGAGATGATGGCGGGGATCAGGTACAACCAGTGTTTAAACTTGCGCACCGCGATGAGGAAGGGAACCACACCCACCACAAGCAGTATTAGCGCCCAGATGTTGATCGGCAGCTCAAGGACCGCGTACCCCGCCAGGACGATGGCAAACAGCACACCGATCTCTAAAATGCCCGTACCGGGTGTGAACAGCGCCAGTACACCCAACACAAACCCGATCACCAGGATGACATAGGCAACATTTGGATCCAGCAGCAGGTTCATTCTATCCTTTCGTTTAGCTTAATTCATTATACACGACTATCATTTTCGTTTAGCGGGTTTCCGCAAGAAACCAATCTACCACCATCTTTAATATAGAATCGATTTGTAAGAATTGCATCAGACTTACTTGTCCAGACAACTTGTTTTTTACGCGTTTGACGCTTGCAAACCGCTGCCGTTTATGATATATTAATCCTAATTCAGAGAGAACTGCGACAATCTTCTCTCGTTGCTAAATCGCTCCCAACGGAGTGGTTTTTTTCTATCCATATGGATAATTTGCTGCAAAAGGGGAGACTCCCTTATCACGAAACAACATTGGAAGGAAAAGGATATGCCAACACCAGTCCTGACAACCGAAGGATATCAGAAACTACAGGATGAGCTGGAATACCTGCGGACAACCAAGCGTGAGCAAATCGCCATCAGGCTGCATGAAGCCATTGAGGGCGGGGAGCTGTTGGACAATGCAGAACTTGAAGCTGCCAAGAACGAACAGGCTTTCGTTGAAGGCGCGATAAAAGAGCTGGAGATCCTGCTAGCCACCGCGCGTGTGGTGGATGAGAAGGAGATCGACAAGGAAATCATCCAGGTGGGCAACCGCGTGACCATCCAGGAGGAAGGCACGACTGTAAAAGAAGAATACGAGATCGTGGGCGCTGCAGAGGCTGATCCTTCTATTGGCAAGATCTCAAACGAATCGCCGATGGGTAAAGCGCTGCTGGGTAAGCGCGTGGGTGACAAGGTTCAGATCGATGCGCCAGCGGGCCCTTACACGGTTAAGGTGCTCAAGGTGGATCTCTAACCAACCGGGGGTCACGCCGCAGCAACACCAGGGTGATCCGTTCTCTGAGCAAACAGAGGCCTGCCCCCGATCACAAGGGCGGGCTTCTTGATTAAAAAAGGAAATGACCATGGAACTCAATGACCTTGAAAAAATCCGTTTTGAAAAAATCCAGCAGATGCGGGATGTGGGATTCGAACCCTATCCCACGCGCACGGAGGTGAACAGTACCACCGCAGACGCGATTAAGACCTTTGAAACGGCCGAAGAAGCCGGCAGTGCTGAAACGCTCAGCGTCGTGCTGGGTGGTCGGCTGCGCGCAGTGCGGTTGATGGGCAAGCTGGCATTTGCGCACATCGAAGACGGCAGCGGGCGCATCCAGCTCTTCTTCCGCGTCAATGAGCTGGGAGAAGATGAAATGCAGCGCTTCAAGGAGCATTTTGACCTGGGTGATTACATCCAGGCCGCCGGCGACCTGGTGCGTACGCGTACGGGCGAAGTAAGCCTGCTGGTGCGCGACTTCAAGATGCTGGCAAAGGCCATCACTCCCCTTCCAGCTGCCAAGGATGAAGTTGTGGATGGTCAGATGGTACGCCATGCCACCCTTTCTGACCCCGAAACCCGTTACCGTCAGCGTTACGCTGACCTGGCAGTGAACCAGGAGGTGCGCCAGATCTTCCGCACCCGCACCGCTGTAGTGCGCGCGCTGCGCGATTTTCTTGACGAGCGCGGCTTTTTGGAGGTTGAAACCCCAATCCTGCAACCCATTTACGGCGGCGCGGCGGCGAAGCCGTTCATCACCCATCACAACCAGTTAAAACAGGACCTGTACCTGCGCATTTCATTTGAGCTCTACCTCAAACGCCTCACCGTGGGCGGTTTTGATCGGGTGTACGAGATCGGCCGCGACTTTCGCAATGAGGGTGTCTCATTCAAACACAACCCTGAGTTCACCCAGCTGGAGTTTTACTGGGCGTACTCGGATTACCTCAAAGTGATGGAACTTACAGAGGAAATGATCGCCCATGTGTGCGACAGCGTTTTCGGCACCCGCAAGGTAATGTACGACGGCAAAGAGCTGGATTTCAACCCGCCCTGGCAGCGTGTCAACCTGCGCCAGAGTCTCATTGACAACTCCGGCGTTGATATTGCCCTGTACCCCACGGCAGAATCATTGGAGGGTGTGATGATTGCCAAGGGGTTAAAAGTTAAACCCGGCGAAGCACGCGGCAAGCTCATCGAACAATTGCTTGAAGAGTTCGTCGAACCAACCCTCGTGCAGCCGACATTTATGTACGATTATCCCCGCGATATTTCCCCTCTCGCCAAAAACATCCCGGGCGACCCTTCTACTGTGGAGCGTTTTGAAGGTTTTGTGAACGGGATGGAAATATGCAACGCTTTCACCGAGCTGAACGATCCCCTGGAACAGGAAAAACGTTTTCTTGAAATGGGGCGCGATTACAAGGCTGACGACGAGGAACGGCACCCGATGGATGAGGATTACCTCAAGGCCATGTCTTACGGTATGCCGCCGCAGGGCGGGTTTGGCATGGGCATTGACCGCCTGGTGATGCTGTTGACCGGCCAGAAGAACATCCGCGAGGTGCTGCTCTTTCCACATCTGCGTGAACGTGACGATCAATGATCGAATTCCACCCGACCCGGCTGCTTTTAGCGGCCGGGTATTTTTTTACCCGCTGCGCGACTGTATAATAGAAGCAGTGAGGTGAGTATGAATCCCTATCCCCCCATTCGCCGTTCTCCTATCGCCGGGGCCTGGTACCCGGCTAATGCGGATGTGCTGCGCAGCGAGATCAACGGGTATATCGAAGAGGCGGCACCCGTTGTGCTGCCGGGCGAAATTACAGGTTTGATTTCCCCCCATGCCGGTTATTTCTATTCCGGATCTACCGCCGGGCATGCCTACCGCTGTATTAGAGGAAACGCTTATGATGTTTGCGTTATTTTCTCGCCGCTGCACGATTATATGCCCCACAGGCTGCTGACCAGCGCTCACCAGGCTTACGCCACCCCCCTTGGAGAAGTTCGAGTTGACCAGGAGCTGGTGGAGAAGTGCTCTGCCAGCATTGAAAAAGAAACGGGTGAGATCCTGCAGCACATCGCCAACGACCGCGAGCATTCGCTGGAGATTCAACTGCCGTTCCTCCAGGTGGCATTAACCGCGCCTTTCAGCCTGGTGCCAATAATGGTGCGCAGCCAGGAACCCGACCTGCTGGAATCATCCGCTGCCGCCATCGCACCTTTGCTCAAGGGCTACAAGGTGCTCCTGGTCGCCAGCACTGACCTTTCACATTTTTACGATGAAAGCGAGGCCATCCAGCTCGATAACAGCATGCTGCAACAGATCACCGCTTTCTCACCTGACGGCGTTCTGAAAGCAGAGCGCTGCGGTGAGGGCTTTGCATGCGGCGCCGGGGCTGTGGCTTTTATGTTGTGGACGGCTAAACTCCTCGGCGCAAACAGGGTCACATTGCTGCATCACACTACCTCAGCTGATGCCTCAGGTGACAGCAGCCGCGTGGTCGGTTACGGCGCGCTCGCAATCACACACTGACCCGCCCTGGAAATCACCGCGATGCCCCAATACGCCCGCGTTTCTGTCAACATCGCCCAGTTGTCTGAACTCTTTGATTACCAGCTTCCTGCCGAACTCGAGAGCCTGGTAAAACCGGGAACCCTCGTCACTGTACCTTTTGGCAGGCAGCCGGCGCAGGGCATTATTGTCAGCCTGCTGGATGCACCCGCGGTTTCCGAGACCAAGCGGATCGAATCGGTCATCGACGATGTGCCTGTACTAACCCCCTGGCAGATGCGGCTGGCAGAACTTATGGCAGAAGAAAACCTGGCCACGCTTCCGCAATGCCTTGACCTGATGGTGCCGCCGGGGCTCAGTCAACACGCTGATATCCTGGTGAAACGCACATCTCAGCTGCCTCCAGCCGGTATTACAGTTGTGCAGCAGCGCCTGATCGATGCACTCGATAAGCGCGGCGCGCTGCGCGGCCGCCAGTTGGACGCGGCGCTGCCCCGAGTGAACTGGAGAGATAGCCTGCCAAGGTTGGTGAAAGCAGGCCTCGTTGAATCCTGTCCTATTCTGCCGCCTCCTGCTGTGCGGCCAAAGGTTGTGCGCACCGCGCAATTCAGCGCGCCGCAAGGCTGGCGCGAAGATCCTGCTGTTCGTATCGGTAAAGCAGGCACACCGGTTGAACAACGGCGCAAGGCTGTGCTTGAGTTCCTCGAAGAACAGGCAATCCCTGTCAACGTTTCCTGGGTTTACGCTGAGAGCGGTGCAAGTTCCGCGGATCTTAACCGCCTTGCAGAAATGTCGCTGATCACCCTCGGCGAGACCGAGATCTGGCGCGACCCGCTGGAAAAACTGCAACCTGTGCTCACCCGCCCTCCCATCCTCACCAGCCACCAGCAGGAAGTCTGGCAGAGCATCCAAAACCAGCTTGAAACGGCGTCTGCGCGCGTCCCTAACCTGCTGATCGGTGTCACCGGTTCCGGAAAGACTGAAATCTACCTGCGCGCCGCTGCAGCTGCGCTGCAATCCGGCAAAGGTGTTTTTATCCTCGTCCCCGAAATATCACTCACCCCGCAGACAGTGAAACGTTTCTTCGCGCGCTTCCCCGGCAAGGTGGGGTTGGTCCACTCAAAACTTTCAGCGGGGGAGCGCTATGATACCTGGCGCCGCATCCGCTCCGGTCTGCTGCCCATCGTCATCGGCGCGCGCAGCGCGCTTTTCTCCCCTTTACCTGATCCGGGTTTGATCATTATTGATGAGGCGCATGACTCATCCTACCGCCAGGAAGACACCCAGCCGCACTACCACACCGTTCAAAGCGCGCTCACGCTGAGTCAAATCAGCGGCGCCTGCCTGCTGTTGGGCAGCGCCACACCGGACGTGGAAACCCTTTATAAATTCAAGAAAAATCACTGGCTTATTCACCAGCTGCCCAGACGCATCCTGGCGCACACCCCCTGGGACGGGAAAGAACCTGAAGCCGTACAACCGCTTTTCACCGATCTGCCGCCGGTCGAGGTCGTAGACATGCGCCGGGAGCTGAGCGCCGGTAATCGTTCACCCATCAGCCTGGCACTTCATGCCGCACTCAATGATGTGCTGCAGCGCGGCGAGCAGGCGATCCTCTTCCTCAACCGGCGTGGAAGCGCTTCATACGTTTTTTGCCGCGACTGCGGGTACGTGATGCGCTGCCCGCGCTGCGATACCCAGCTCACCTGGCACGCAGACGAAAACGCGCTGATCTGTCATACCTGTAATTACCGACGCGCTTTACCGTTGAAGTGCCCTTCATGCGGCGGTAAAAATATCCGCCAGTTCGGCATGGGCACCGAAAGCCTGGAAAAAACCTTAAGCGATCAGTTCCCTTCCGCCCGCCTGCTGCGCTGGGACGCGGACACCGCCCGCTTCCGCGGCGCGCACGACCTTATCCTCGACCATTTCATCCAGCACCGCGCTGATGTCCTCATCGGTACACAAATGCTCGCCAAAGGCCTGGACCTGCCGCTGGTAACACTGGTAGGCGTTGTGCTGGCAGACATCAGCCTGAACCTTCCGGATTTCAGGGCCGCAGAGCGCACCTACCAGCTGCTCACCCAGGTGGCGGGGCGGGCTGGCCGCAGCGGGCGCGGCGGCAGGGTCATCCTGCAAACCTTCCAGCCGGATCATTACGCCATCCAGGCGGCCGCGGCTTATGACGCCGAGGGCTTTTATAAGAGTGAACTGGCGTACCGGGAGCGTACCGGGTATCCTCCATACTCGCGGCTATTAAAGATCGAATTCAGGCACACGGACCCCCTGGCTGTGCAAAAAGCCGCCCTGGCAGCCGGGGAGCAGCTGCAGCATTGGATCGAAGCAGAGAACTACCGCAACACCTCTCTCATTGGACCGGTCCCCTGCTTTTACCAGAAACGTTCAGGGTACTACCGCTGGCAGGTGATCATCCGCGCTCCCGACCCGCGAGTGGTGCTCGAACAGCATCCGATCAGCACCTGGCGATCAGCCGGCCTGCTGGTGGATCTCACTTTGGACCCGTTGAATCTTCTTTAAAACTCTAAACGGGGGGATAGCATCCTCCCGTTTTTCATAAGATCGTTGTGAACTCAGTAACCCAACACAGACCAGGGGTTAACAAAACCACCGTTCAAGCGGACTTCGAAATGCAGGTGAGACCCGAACGATCGGCCGGTATTACCCGCAGCAGCGATCACGCCGCCCCGGTACACACCCTGGCCGCAGGAAACATATACCTGCGAAAGGTGGGCATAGAGCGTTTCGTAGCCGTTGCCGTGGTCAATGACCACCAGGTTGCCGTAACCCGAATTATTCCAACCGGCGTACACCACCGTGCCGCTGTCGGAAGCGTAGATCGCGTCTCCCACACCGGCGGATATATCGATGGCAAGATGATAGCTGGAAAAATCAAACCCTGACAGGTCATACTGTGCTGCCGGCCAAATGAAAGCCGTGGAGCCGATCAACGCATAACTGGTTGACGCGCATCCACCCGGTCCGGCGATCTCGCGCGTAGCGCCGGAACCGGAAGTGTAAGCCAGCGGTACGATCCAGGACTGTATCTCGCGGTAACCGCCGGGGATCATCACATAATCCAGTCCTTCAACGGAGGGACTGGTGATATCCAAATGATTGGATGGCCAGCGGATGATGTCGTCAATATTCGCGTAGTACTTCTCCGCTATCTTCTCAAGCGTATCGCCTTCTTTCCATTTGTAATAGATGCCGTCAGTGGGCGGTATGGTCAATTGCCAGCCCGGGTTCAGATACGTCGGGTCGTCATTCAGCAGGTCATAATTCGCCCATAAAATGGACTCGGGTTTCAGGTTGTACATCTTCGCGATGGCGAAGATCGAATCCCCTTCTACGACAGTGTGCTTGATGGCAAAATGACGTACGCCTTCCGGGACAGTGGTATCCAGGCTCGCGGCTCTTACCAGGGAGTAATCCGCGCGGGTGGTGTTTAACGCGGGTAGTTCCACTTGAATACCCGTATCTCCAGTCACCGGCTGATCGTTCTTTTTGACCAGGTCATTGGGGTTAAAACGGAACAACACTGCCAATAAGATCGCAACCAATAATAGTGTTCCCCCCCATGAGAGAATGACCGTCCAGGATTGTGCTGGTCGAGCGGGTTGAACAGGTTTTTGCTGTTTTTCCGGCTCTACCGGCGCTTCCGGGACTGGTTGTTTTTTAGCCAACTAATCCTCCGTTAGATTCTCCAGGAATTCCATATTGTCTTTTGAACGCGCCATGCGCTGTAATATCGCTTCAGTCGCCACTGCCGGGTCCATGCCCGCCCCCTGGGGTGGTGTGCCGATCATTTGCAGGTACATGCGCCGCATCAACCACACGCGCGGCAGAATATCCGGTCCCAACAACAGATCTTCACGTCGGGTGGACGAACGTTCAATATCAATCGCGGGGAAGACACGCCGTTCCTGCAGCCTGCGCGACAGGTGCAGTTCCATATTGCCGGTTCCTTTGAACTCTTCATAAACCACGTCATCCAGGCGGGAACCGGTATCCACCAGCGCGGTGGCAATGATGGTTAAAGAACCGCCTTCTTCGATGTTGCGCGCTGCGCCAAAGAACTTCTTGGGCGGGTAAAGCGCGGAGGGATCCATACCGCCTGAAAGGGTGCGGCCTGAAGGATTGACGACAAGGTTGTAGGCACGCGCCAGGCGGGTCAACGAGTCCATCAGGATGACCACATCCCGGCCGATTTCCACCAGGCGCTTGGCGCGCTCAAGCGTGATCTCGGCGGTGCGCACGTGCGCGCTAACCGGCTCATCGAAGGTTGATGCCACCACTTCCGCATCCACAGAGCGGTCCATATCGGTCACTTCTTCAGGGCGCTCACCGATGAGAGCGATGATCAGGTGTATCTCGGGGTTGTTAGCGGTGATCGAGTTCGCCAGTTGTTTCAGAATCGTCGTTTTACCAGCCTTGGGGGGTGAAACGATCATACCGCGCTGACCGCGGCCGATGGGCGCGATCAGGTTTATGAGCCGCGATGAAAGGATACTCTTATCTGTTTCCAGGTCAAAGCGTTTGTCAGGGAAGATGGGGGTGAGGCTTTCAAAGGTCTTGCGGTTGCGTATTTCCTCCGGAGCGATACCATTGACGCTCTCCACTTTGAGAAGCCCGTAATGACGCTCCGCGTCGCGCGGCGGCCTTACCGCGCCGATGATCAGATCCCCCATGCGCAGGTCATGGCGGCGCAGCTGCGCCTGTGAAACATAAACATCCTCAGATCCGATCGAGTAGTTGTTGCGCAAGAAGCCCACACCTTCAGGTGTGATCTCGAGCACACCGCCGCGAACTTCAAGCCCTTCCTGCTCGGCTTCCGCCCGCCGGATGTTGATGATCAGGTTTTCTTTTTTCAATCTCTTCGCGTTGGGGACTTTGAGCTCCTCCGCAATCGCGCGCAGCGAGGATAGGGAGGCGTCTTCCATTTCAAGAATTTTCATAGGTTCATGTCCATCGGTATAGGTTGGATATTGACACCCCGACCTGGGTACAGGTTCGGGACTGCATATTTATTTTTCAGAGACGGGATTTTTGTCTTCCGGTTTCACCCGTGAAACCAGAAATAACCTTTTCAATATTGTTATTAACTCAAGTAAAATGAGTATATCATGGAAAAAAACCTGACGCAAGTCAAGGGTTTTGAGTAAAATACTCCGTAATGAAATCATTATTGCTGTTAATAAAGGTGAGTGTCAATGCGTTTTCCCATTAACGTTGGTTTATTGGTAATCATGCTCGGCCTATGTTTTCTTTCGGCCTGCGCCCCGCGCATGGCCTCAGCGCCTTTGATAGCAGACCCTCCTCCGGCCACTACCACGGTCACGGCATTTCCAACGGCCACAATCCCGCCAGAGATGACCGCGACCACTGAGCCGACCCCCCTGCCGACGATCGAGATCTGTCAGACAAGCCGGGTAAAAGCCATCCCGTTTTACGACGACAGCGGGCTATTGAAAACTTTCGATACTTCAGAAGATTTCGTGGTGCTGACCATCGATGATGGTTACAACAACGAAGTGCTCAACCAGATGCTGGATATACTGGAGGAAAATGACGCCAGGGCGACCTTTTTCCTGGTGGGTACCTCCTTCGCCACCAAGATCCAAAAAGAAACCTTCCAGCGCCTGGTGGAAAACGGTAATGATATCGGGTACCACAGTCACACCCATCCAGACGTAAGCGTGATCGATGGCATGACCCTTGAGGATTGGCTGCGCGATTACCAGGACTGGTCTGAGGCGTTAAGAACGGTGATCGGAGATGACCTTTACAACCGGGGCGTGACGCCTTACGTGAGAGCACCATGGGGTCGGTGGACCCCGCAATTCATGCAGGCTGCCAGTGATCAGGGATTCGTCCCGGCCTATTGGAGCGCTGACGAACACACCTTCGAACCCAACCGCATGCCCCTTAGACCCGGCAGCATTCTGATTCTGCACATCATCCCCGAGAACCTGGATGAATTACAGAAGCTGATGGAAACAGATTGGAAAGTCATCAGCCTGCGTGAAGCGCTTGGCGAGACCTGTAAGTAATTTCCGGATTTATTCGCGTTAACCCAGGTATTCTTTAAGGTAGCGGCTGCGCGTCGGATGACGCAGTTTGCGTAGGGCTTTGGCTTCGATCTGGCGGATGCGCTCGCGCGTCACATTGAAGTAACGGCTTACCTCCTCCAGCGTGTGGTCTTTGCCGTCGATCAGCCCAAACCGTAGTTCAAGCACCTGCCGTTCACGCTCCGATAGAGCCGCCAGCGCATTTTGAACCTGTTCCCTCAGCATCTCACGGGCTGCGGCATCCATTGGTTCCAGCGCCTCGTCGTCCTCAATAAAATCGCCCAACTGGCTGCTTTCTTCATCACCAACCGGTCTTTCTAACGAGATCGGCTCTTCCGCTGACTGCAGGATGCGCTGCACCTTCAAGGTTGCCCATGACCAGCGGCGCTGCATTTCGCCTTCAAGCGGCTGGTTGGTGGCGCGGGCACTTTTGATCGCGACCGCGTCTTCTGTGGAAATGAGATCGGATTCCAGCGCCAGTTCCTCGAGCGTCGGTTCTCTTCCCAACTCCTGCACCAGGCTGCGCTGCACCCGCAGGATACGTGTAATGGCCTCAAACAGGTGCACCGGGATGCGGATGGTGCGGGCATGTTCGGCAATATAGCGGCTGATGGATTGCCTGATCCACCAGGTGGCGTAGGTACTGAACTTAAAACCACGGGTTGAATCGAATTTTGTCACCGCCCGCAGCAAGCCGAGATTGCCTTCCTGGATCAGATCCAGGAACGAGATTCCACGGCCGAGGTAGCGCTTGGCGATGCTCACCACCAGCCGCAGGTTGGCGCGGATCAACGTCTGATTGGCTTCTTCTGAACGCTTGCAAACCTCTTCGATCTCAGACTCGAGCGCTTGTTCATCCGGCAGCCGCCTCTTCAACCAGGTCATTTCCGGCAAGGTCTCGCTACGGGTGATGTGATCGAACAATGCCGATGAAACCCGCTCAGGCAGTAGATACATGCACATAAAGACTGTGAAAGCCTGCCTGACCAATGCCTCCCAAACGGGGTCTTTTCCCCAAAGGCCATTATCAAGGTAGTTGTGAAGGTATGATGGTTCGTCCGCCTGCCATGATTGCCTGAGCAGCCGGGCTTCCGCGAGGGTCAGCGCGAGATCCGGATAGTCGGTTAATCCCATGCGCGCAGCGTCTTCCTGCAAGCGCGTCCATGAAGTTATTAACTCGGAGATTATGGCGGTGAACAGTGCGCGATAGTGCTTGTCGTTGCCGGGGCACGGGCGAACGTGCAGGCGCAGGGCTTTGACCCTTACACAGGCTTCGATCCTGGCAGCCAGCCTGAACTCAGCATCAGCATCCAGCAGGTTGATCTGCCCGATCTCTTTCAGGTACAGCCGAACCGGGTCTTCGCTCAGTTCCAGCGCGATAGCGGGATCTTCAAGGATCTCAGCCGGGTCTTCAGGTTCAATCTCATTCCATTCAGAAGCAGCCAGTGAAATCCCGGCTTCATCCGTTTCCTGGTTATCCGGGCTGTTCTCGTTTCCGGTTTGATTATTCTGGTTTCCTGATTCGGATTCAGGTAAATTGATCTCTTCCGCAGGCGCGCCTTCACTTTTCTTGCGCGCCTGTGAACGCGCGGTTTTTGGCGCTCCTGTGGTTCGTTTCGCGGGTGTTTTCGCGGCTGCCGCCACCTGACCGGAACCTACCTTCTGGGTCGTTGATCGCTGCGTAGAGCTTTTCTGGCCTGAAGACATGGGTTAACTATACCATAAAGTCATTTTGCGGCATTTTCCTGCGTCCTGGCCAGCGCCAGGTCGAGTTTTCCACGAGCGAGGGTGTTGTTCAGTATCATTGCCTGCAATGTCTTGTCATCCTGGTTTGCGTTTTCCGCCTCCTGCAGGTAACGCAGCTGGCTGATCACTTGGTTGATGCGAATCAAGCGTAGAGAAATGAGGGTGCGGTACAGGTCAGATAAGATCATTTCGTTTTGGGTAATTTTTATTGTGTTGTCTGCGAGCAGTTCGGTAAGGCGCTCCTCGAAATCAGCCGCGGTGTTTTCTTTCACGAAATCCAACGCGTCGAGAGCGTCCTGCTTCATTCCCTTCATCAGGCACTTCGCCAGTTCGTTATTTTGCGCGTCTTCAAAATCCGCTCCCGAAAGAGATTCGACTCCCGCGGATTTCAGACGCCGCTCCAGCTCATAATAACGGTTGGTATCGCGCAGCAAGAGCGCCAGAAAATGCTTCTCCATCTGCAGGGTGCGGGTATCGATGGTTCTCTCTATCGTCTGTGCGGGAACAACCTGAGTTTCCTGCGCCGCACCTGAAGCGCTTCGACGCGTTCGCTCACGCACCTTCTGGCTGCCCATCAATGAGCGCTCATCAACCCGCAGGAGGCGTGCCAGCTGCTGGCGGTAGGTGTCGCGTTCTACAGCAGACGGGACATCTTCAATTAACGGGGTCACCTGCGCCGCGATGCCAGATTTAACTTTGGCGTCTTCAAGGTTCTGACCCGAGGCCAGTGTTTCCATCACGTGAATCACAATTGGTTTGGCGCTTTCCAGCACATGCTGCCAATCCTGCTTATCCTTGAGCACCACATCATCCGGGTCCAAACCGGCCGGGAGCGTGGTTACCCTCACATCCGCCTGCAGCCTGGCCTCATGCTTCAGCAATCCACGCGGGTCGTATGTTAATTCAGTTTCGCGGTCCAGCGCCTGGCGTGCTACTTCAACGCCACGCAGGGTAGCCTTCTCGCCCGCTGCGTCGGCATCCAACGCCAGCACGATGCGCCGGGTGTACTTCTTCAGGTAGCGAAGCTGATCTTCGTTCAACGCGGTGCCCATCGGAGACACGCTGTTGGCAAACCCGCTTTGGTGCAGGGCGATAACATCCAGGTAACCTTCCACGATCACCACCTGATCAGCATCACGGATGGCTTTTTTTGCCAGGTTCAACCCATAAAGCAGGTGGCTCTTGTTAAACAAAGGCGTTTGCGGAGAGTTGAGGAATTTTGGAACATCCTCCGGGTCAAGCACACGCGCACCGAAACCCGCCATCTTCCCCACACCATCGCGGATGGGGAACATGATGCGGTTGCGGAATTTATCATAATACCCCCCGGAATCCCTCTCAATCACTAATCCCACTTCTGCCATCTGCTCAAGAGAATGTCCTTTTCCGCTGAGGTGTCCCAACAGTGCCTCGTAGGAATCGGGGGCGTAACCCAGTTCAAAAGCTTCAATGGACGCGGGCGAAATGCCGCGCTTGAGCAGATATTCGTATGCCGGCCGGCCTGCGGGTGTTTTGGTCAACTGGAACTGGTAGTACTTGACGCTCTCCTCGAGCAGACGGCGCAGCGTTTCATACTGGTCTTCTTTTTCCCTGCGCTCAGGCGTCAGCGGGGTTAATACCACACCAGCCTTCTCCGCCAGGTACTTGAGCGTTTCGGCGAAGTCCCAGCCTTCACGCTTCATCACATACTTAAAAATATCCCCGCCCTCGTTGCAGGCGCCGAAACAGCGCCACGTGCCGCTATCAGGAAACACAGCAAAAGCCGGGGTCTTTGAATTCGGGTGGAATGGGCAAAAACCGGTGTAACTCCTGCCGGAACGGCGCAGCTTCACCGTTTCAGAGACGATGTCAACGATATCCAACCTGGCTTTGATCTCATCAACCGCTGTCATAGATACAATTTTAGCCCAGAAACCTGATCAATCCCTGGCAGGAGGATGAACTGCTAAAAACCCTCCAGCCGTGAGAGGTCGGCAACCTCATTCATTAGCGCTGAAATGCGCTGCAGCAAGCCCAGTCGGTTGACGCGTACTTTGGGGTCTTCAGCCATCACCAGGACTTCGTCAAAGAAGGCGTTGACCGCCGGTATCATCGGCAGGAATGCGTTCAGGGTATCTGCAACAGACCCCTTGCGGCGTTGTGCCTGCTCCACCTTTTCCAGCTCATTGTATAGTACTACCTCTGTAGATTCTAAAAATAAGGCTTGCTCCACCGGGTAGGTTTGCCCCTGGTCGCGGGTAATGCGGACACAGCGGGCGTACGCCGGCAGGATCACATTCCAGTCCTCCCGCTGCACCCATGCGCTCAGTTCTTTAACTTCGCGCTGCACGCCAGCCGGGTTATTAGCCTGTTCTGTCAGCACAGCGTCCACGACATCGTATCGATAACCCTGATCGATCAGGATATTGCGCAGTCGGCCGGTAATAAATTCGGCGCAAGCCTGCATATTCTCTGTGCTGACCGTGATCGGCAGGTGCTGCGCGGAGAGTTCCATCCATTGACGCAGGTCAAAATTAAGGTCAAACGCTGCCAGCGTCTGCACCAAGCCGATGGCGGTGCGCCGCTGCGCGAAGGGATCGCGCGTGCCGGTCGGCGCCAGCCCGGCGGCGAACAGCCCCACCAGCGAATCCAGCCTATCCGCCAGGCTTACCGCCAGTCCGGCTTTAGATCCCGGGAAAGCATCGCCGGTGAATCGCGGCAGGTAGTGTTCCCTGATGGCATCCGCCACGGATTGGTCCTCTCCTGAATGAAGCGCGTAGTACCGCCCCATTACTCCCTGCAGCGAGGTCATCTCCACCACCATGTGTGTGACCAGGTCCGCCTTGCATAACACGGCAGCCCGTAATGCAGCAGCTTTCTCTTCCGCTGATAAAGCCAGCGCGTCAGCCAACGCTTGCGTGATGGCAGTGACACGGCGGGATTTATCAAGCATCGAACCGAGTTTATGTTGAAAGGTGAGCGTACCCAGTCGCTCGAGCATGTCTTCAAGCTTGTGCTTCAGGTCTTCGTTGATGAAGAACTGCGCGTCTGCAAACCGCGCTTTGATCACCTGTTCATTGCCATTGGTGACCAGTTCTGCACCGCGCGAATCGCCGTTGCGGATGATGACGAAGTATGGCAGCAGACTGCCCGCGGCATCGACCACCGGGAAGTAACGCTGATGTTTCTTCATTACCGAGATGAGTACCTCGGGCGGAAGCTCAAGGTGAGCCGGGTCGAAAGTACCGAGCAGCGCCGTGGGAGCTTCAACCAGGCGGCTCACTTCCTCCAGGAGCTCTTCATCAGGGAGCGGTGTGCCGCCAACCTGCGCGCACAGATCCTTCACCTGCTGCCTGATGGCTTCCTTGCGCTGCAGCGGGTCGAGCATAATACCCTGACCCGATAGATAAGCCTGGTAGTCTTGCAGAGATGCGAGCGCGCATTCAGCCGGTTCGTTAAATCGCAAACCCCTGGTGAGGTTTGTGGCGGTGACCCCGGCAAATTCAAACGGGATGGCGGTGCTCCCCAGCAGCGCTGTCAACCAGCGCACCGGCCGGGAGAAGGCTGTGTTGGTATGATTCCAACGCATGGTCTTCTCAAACTTAAGGCCGTCCACCAGCCCTGGAAGCGCCTCACGCAGCACATCATAGGCTGAGCGCGTCTCTTCACTCACCAGCGCTACCAGGTAGGTGCCGCCATCGATCTCCCGCGTCTGCAGGTCATGCACGCTGACACCCTTGCTCTGGGCAAATCCTTCAGCGGCGCGTGTGGGCTGACCCGCGGCATCATAAGCACGGCTGGCTGGCGGACCCTTGACAAGGGTCTCCTTCGCCTCCTGCTGTTCAGCCAGGTCGTTGACGATCACTACCAGGCGGCGCGGTGTGCCCTGGATTGTCACTTTACCATGCTTCAAACGCAGCTCTTCCAACAGCGATGGTACGCGACCGGTCAGTTGATCCAGCGCGCCTTGCAGTTCCGCAACAGGCAGCTCTTCGGTGCCGATCTCCAGCAGGAAATCCGCGGGTCCAGACGGGTAAACGGGTTGATCAGCCTTTCCGGAATTAACCGCAGCTGCTTTAGTCCCTTCAATCAACCAGGGGAATTCCAGTTTCTGGCGCTGGGCCACATATGCCTCAGAAATACGCCGCGCCATTTCACGCATCCTGCCGAACAACGCCTGCCGCTCGGTCACCCCTACCGCCCCGCGGGTATCAAGTATATTAAAGGTGTGTGAACACTTTAACAGGTAATCATAAGCGGGCAGCACTAACCCCTGCTCCAACGCCCCTTCGGCCTCCGCCTGGTATAGCTGGTAGAGCTGCCGCATGCGGTCCACATCCGCCACCTCGAAGTAGTACTTGCTGTGTTCCACCTCAGCCTGCAGGTTCACATCACCATCGGTAAGCGTGTCGTTCCAGCGCATTTCACGGAAATGATGCACACGCTGCAGCGGCATGGTGATACGCTCGAGACCGTAGGTGATCTCCACCGATACCGGGTCTAGCATCAGCCCGCCCGCCTGCTGGAAATACGTGAACTGGGTGATCTCCTGCCCGTCCAGCCAAACCTCCCAGCCAAGTCCCCAGGCGCCCAACGCGGGCTGCTGCCAGTTATCTTCAACAAAACGGATATCATGTTCGCGCGGATCTATGCCTATCGCCTTCAGTGATTCGAGGTAGATCTCCTGCGGGTTGCCCGGATCGGGCTTGAGGATGACCTGGAACTGGTAATGCTGCTGAAAACGGTTGGGGTTCTCGCCGTAACGCCCGTCATCCGGCCTGATCGAGGGCTCTACATATGCCACCTTCCACGGTTCCGGACCCAGCACGCGCAAAAAGGTCGCGGGGTTCATCGTTCCCGCGCCAACCTGGCTGTAATACGGCTGCCAGATCAGGCACCCCTGTTTCGCCCAAAATTGCTGCAGTGACATGATCACAGATTGAAAATCAAGCGGTTTGTTCATAAATACTCCGGGAGTGGTGGCTTTTAAGTGGTTCCATTATACCCCCAGTGCAGGTAGAGCCTGTTGTTTTGAAAATGGCTTACATCTGTTTGCGGATCTGTTTCAGGAATTCCGGCGAGTTGAGGCTGCGTTCGAGCAGGTAAGTGAGGTAATAATTCTGCATGGCATCGATCTCGTGCCGAACGGCAACCGGGGGAGCGGCGCGCAGCGACTGTTTATAATCACTGCGCTGAAAGTGGCGCAGAAAACGCAGAGCTTCTACTGAAACTGGACGGCTGCTCTGACCCCGTGCTGCACATTTCGGGCACAGCACTCCGCCCATATCCGCTGAAAAATACTGGTCTCGGGCAGTGATTTCCTCGCCGCAGGCGGCGCACTCGAACAACAGCGGCCGGTAACCCAGAAGGTCAAGCAAACGCATTTCATAGTATTTAACCGGGACAAAATCATCCTCGACCGTGCTCAACCTTTCCAGTGTGTCGGTGAGCAGTTTGTAGAGCTGCCAGTTCTGTCCCTCTTCATAGGTAAACCGGTCAAGCAATTCCACCACATAAGCCGCCTGCCCCATTCTTTGCAGGTTCTCCCGCAGCGGTTGAAAGAGGTCAATGGCTTCCGCCTGGGTCACAATCCACAGGTCATGCCCCTTTGCCAGCATGATGGCAGCGCGGGTGAATGGCTCAAGGTGACCCGCCTTGCGGGACTGGATCTTGCGCAACCCCTTGGCGATGGCGCGCAGCTTGCCTTGCTCGCGCGAGTAAAGCACCAGCAGCCGGTCAGCTTCCCCCCAGTCTGAATGACGCAGCACCACCGCGTCGACCCGGATATTGCGCTCGCTCCTGGGCATGTAACCTCAGAGCAGGTCTTCAGGCCTGAAAGCCCTGGGCAGCAATCCCTCCACCGTGGTATCCACATGCACCCTGCCATTGGTATCCACGATCAGCACACGGGTGGATAGCCCGAACTCGGCCATCACCTGGCGGCAGGAGCCGCAGGGCGTGCCGCCATTATCCGTCATCACCACAATGGTCGTGAAGTCGCGCTCGCCCTCTGAAACCGCTTTAAAAATCGCCACCCGTTCCGCACAGATCCCGGTGGGATAGGCGGCGTTTTCGATATTCACGCCATCATAGATCCTGCCTCCGGCAGTGAGCAAGGCCGCCCCGACCGCGTAATGAGAGTACGGCGCGTACGCCCAGCTGCGCGCGCTGCGGGCTGTCTCGATGAGCTTTTCCAGTATCTCGTCATCCATCTGTATTGTCTTCTTCATCCTGCTTCTCCATCCTGAGCGCGCGGATCCTGCCAACCCGGCGGCCATGCACCTCTTCCACTGTCAAGCGCCAGCCATCAAAGATCAATACATCCCCCTCAACCGGCACCCGACCCTCCTGGCTGTAGAAGTACCCTCCCAGTGTATCCGTCTGGTCGGTTTGGAGTTCAGTATTCAACGCATCATTAAAGTCATCAAGCGCAACCCTTCCGAGAAACACGAATTCCTCGTCAGAGATCTTTTCCACCAGGCGTTCTTCACTCTGGTCATACTCATCGCGGATCTCACCCACGATCTCCTCCACAATATCCTCGAGTGTCACCAGTCCCGCCATGCCGCCGTATTCGTCCACCACCACCGCCAGGTGAATGCCCCTGGCCTGCATTTCCGCCAGCAGCTCATCCACCTTTTTTGATTCGGGCACAAAATACGCCGGCCGCAGGAACTTGCGGATGGTCTGGTTTTCCGCCGGCGTGGTGTGCAGTTTAAGCAGGTCTTTGGCGTACAGCAGCCCGACCACATTATCAATGACATCCTCGTACACGGGGGCGCGCGAGTGCCCTGATTCAACAAACTGGTTGATGGCATCATGCAACGGGGTGTTTACATCCAGCGCCAGCACCTCGATGCGCGGCACCATGATCTCGCGGCACAATGTTTCGCCGAATTGGAAGATGGAGTAGATCATCTTGCGTTCATCCGGTTCGAGCCCGCCTTCAGGTTCTCCGACCTCCACCCAGGTCTTTAACTCGTCTTCGGTGACCGCTCCGAAGTTGCGCTGCACCACACCGCCGGTACCCTGCAAGCCCACCAGCAGTGAAGTGAACGGACTGAACAGCTGGTCAAGGAAATTTGCGATCGGCGCCAGGCGCATGGCCCATGTCTCGGGATTTTTCAACGGGAAGCGCTCCACCAGGAATTCGAACGCGAGCAGGATGAAGACCGTTAACGCAAAAATTCCAAGCAAGCCCGCGATGGAATAGCGCACCCCGGCGGCTTCAAGGAGAATCCAGACGCTCGCCAGCACCAGCCCGTGCAGCATCGCCACCAAGAAGCGCATGGTCGCGCGCAAACGTGTGGTTTCGAGCACTTTTATCGTGCGTTCAAGCATGCCGCGGTTTTCAGTCCCCAGGTCGATCAGCTGAGGCAGGCGCGCGTTAAATAAAGCCGCCCGCGTGACTGAGATAAAAAAATCCAGCAGTAAAAAAACACCAAGCAGTATCCAGGCGATCAATTCCACGTTATTCCTTCTTTTTTTTCATTGGGCGCGCCGGTACGCCAGCGACCACTTCGTTATCCGCCACATCGTGGGTCACCACGGCACCGGCCCCGGTTTTGGCATTCCTGCCGATCTTAAGTGGTGCCACCAGCATGGTATCAGAGCCGATGAAGGTATTTTCACCGATCTCAGTTGGATTCTTATTCACACCGTCGTAATTACAGGTAATGGTTCCGGCGCCAATATTTACATTTTCACCAATGTCGGCGTTGCCGATGTAAGAAAAGTGCCCCATCTTGACCCCGGCTGCCAGGTAAGAATCTTTGACCTCGCCAAAATTCCCCATGTGCACGCTGCGGCCCAGGTGCGCCCCCTTGCGCAGGTGGCAGAACGGACCCATGCCGACCTCGTCCTCCACCACCGCTCCCTCGATGACTGAAGCCAGCAGGTGGCAGTGCCTACCAATGGTGGAATCGCTGATGGAAGTATCCGGACCGATCACGCAGCCTTCGTCAATGACCGTGCTGCCACTGAGATGTGTGTTGGGCAGCAGGGTGGTATCCCTGCCGATCGTCACGCTTTCCTCAATATACACAAGGTCCGGGTCGGTCATGGTCACTCCGGCAAGCATGTGCGCGCGGTTAATGCGCCGGCGGATGACGCGCTCGGCTTCTGCGAGGTGCACCCGGTTGTTGATGCCCAGGGTTTCCTCCTCGTCAGCCACCGTGATGCCCGTGACCGTCTTCCCTTCTGCCACCGCCACCGCTACGATATCCGTCAGGTAGTATTCACCTTTGGGTGAAATCCCGATCTTCTGCAGCGCCTGCCACAACCAGGGGGAACTGAAGCAGTAAGCACCGACATTCAACTCATCGATTTGCAGCTGTGCGGGCGTGGCCTGGGCTTCTTCGATGATGCCGGCCACGCCGCCCCCCGCGGCGCGGAGGATGCGCCCGAAACCGCGCGGGTTGGCAGAGCGTACCGTGAGCAGGGTCAGCGGACCACCGCTCTGTGATTGCGTTTTAACCAGGTGTGCCAATGTAGCCGCTGTCAGCAGCGGCATATCCGCCGATATGACCAGCACCAATCCATTCACGGTACCCAGCAAACCCTCAGCCGCCTGCACCGCGTTGGCGGTTCCGAGGCGTTCCTGCTGCACGGCGTATACTACAGATTCGCCGAGGGTGTTACAGACCTGTTCAGCACCGTTGCCGATGACCACAACCGTGCAGGTGCTCCCGACCGCTGCCGCCAGATCGATGGAATATTTCACCAGCGGTTTTCCGTTTAATGGATGCAGCACCTTGGGCAGATCCGAGTTCATACGGGTTCCCTGCCCGGCGGCGAGAATTATGGTAGAAAGATTCATGTTTCTCTCCACATTAATACCTGTTATTCATTTTATTCTACACCGGATATTTTGGCGCCGCGCGTTGGAGGTTCTGGCAGCTGCGCTGAAGTACACTGGTTGGTTTCTGTGAGGGTCAGGTTTCTTCTTCATTTACATGCTGCGTAGGCTGGGGCGCCTGGATTCGAACCAAGATCCACAGATCCAAAGTCTGGTGTGCTGCCGTTGCACCACGCCCCAATACACTCCCTGTGCAGTGGTGTAGATTTTAACACAAAATAGATGACATTGGCGGTGCGCGCCCTCTGCCTCAATCGCCGGGGCAGGCCTCCCCCAGGGTGAGGGATTCAAGATCTTTCAGTGGACTGCGGGCGCTTGTATCCAGTTCAAGGCCGCACAGGTCTGTGCGCGAGACCATGGTTTTAACGTGGAAGAACAGGGGCAGGGCGGGCAGCTCCTCCATCAGGATCTGCTGCATACGCTCTGACTGGTCTTTCAGCAGTTCGCGGTCAAGCCCGGCGGAAAGCGCGGTTTCACAGGCGGCGTCGTATTCATCGTTGGTGAAACCGCTGAAGTTGACCCCGCCATAGCGGGCACCCAGCCACTTATTCCCGGCAGATGGTATTTCGGTAGAAGAGAAAAGGAAGCAGGGCGGCTGCCTGCCGGTGGACCAGGCCAGCTCTGCCAGATCAAAGTTACGCCCGAATATCAGCCCCTCGGGTCCGGCGGCGTACATATCCGCAACCGAAAGGTAGGTGGGCGTGACCTTGATACCGCATTCGCCCAGCGACTCAATCACGGCGTTGGCGGTGCTGGCGTGCAGTTCGCTCTCAGTGACGTAATAGTTAAATGACAGTTCAGTATCGTAGAAAATGTTATCAATCTCCGTCGCCACCCTGGGTGTGGCGGGGTTGCCGTCAGTATCCTGCCAGCCAGCTTCTTCAAGCAGCTGCGCACCTAGCTGAGGGTCGTGCTTGTAGGCTCTGGTGCTGGTCGCCGCAAAAGGATGATTGGGCGGGAGGTAGGTGGACGGGATATCAGACTGGTTGAGGGTGATGTAAGTTTGAATGTACTCCCGGTCAACGCAGTAAGCGATAGCCTGCCTCACCCGTACATCACCGAAAAAGTCCTGGCGGTCTTCATAAGGGTTGTAAACATCATCATAAGAAGCCGGTTTGATGCCGAAGTGCAGACCCTCCCATTCCGGTCCCATGCCGAAGTAGGATTTCAGCTCGCCCTGGCCTTCCAGTTCGCGCACGCGCACGATCTGTGATTCCAGGCCGGTGCTGGTATCCATGATGTCGCATTCGCCGGTCAGCATCATGCTCAGGTCGGCTTCAGGTGTGGCCGGGATGAAACGGAAAACAAGGACATCAAAATAGGGCAACCCTTCAGCCGCGCGGTAATAGTTCGTGTTCTTTACCAGGCGGATGTGATCGCCGCTGACCCATTCATCCAAAACATACGGACCCCAGCCAAGCGGTTGGCGGGTACTGGAGGGGTCTTCATTCAACTGCTGCGCGCTGAGACCGGTCAGCGCATGCTCAGGCAGCGGTGACCATAAGAACGCCGCCGGATTGAGGGTGAGATAACCCGGTTGACCGACCCACTCCACGGTTCGCTCATCCAATGCGGTGTATGAAAAGGTGCGGTCAAGGTTGGTTTTCGTCACCTGAGTGGCGGGATCAGCGCTCACATTGTACGAAAAGACCGAGTCCTGCGCCTTGAGCGGCTCACCGTCTGACCAGGTGATGCCCTCCAGCAGGCTGAATTTCACCACCATTTGGGTCAGCACAAGCTCACCGTTCCCATCCCACTCGACGGCGCAGTCAGGCGAGGTGCAGCCCGCCGGGAAAACGCGCACGCCCTTCTTGAAGGCAACGATATCCCCGTAAACATTCGCCACCGGGTCTCCCTCGGTGACCGCCGCTTCCCTCAGGGTAACGCCGCCGTTTTCTATGGAGGGCAGGCTGGCGAGGATCACCGGGGAAGGCTCATAATTGAGCGTATCCACCGGTCCATCGTAGAGAGCTTCGAGAACGCTCCACTTGGCGCGCGAGGTATCACCGTATAAGTAAAGGTCGTTGGGTTCGTCCGCCAGGCATACCACCAGCGTCTTCGGGGGCACCGGGGTGGGGGTAGGCGGCTGCGCGCTGGGGGCATCAACGGGTACTGGCGTCTGCTGCTGCGCCTGGCCGCAAGCGGTGAGCAATATCAGCAAGGTAATGAACACTGCAGGAAGTGATTTCATCGGGGTTCGCAAAAAATTCATCCTCAATTCCTTTTTCATAACGCCGCAATATTTCCTGGGCGTGTAACACGAAGTACCTGGTAAAGATCTGGCTTGTAAGCAAGTAAGCCACTCAGTAATTCCATCCTCTCCCCTGCCCCTCTCCATCCATGGGATGTAGAGGGGATTGAGGTGAGGGATTTTTCAAACTTCACATCGCAGTAAGCTGCAATCCAAATAGCTCAACCAATTATAAAGCATAGTCAGCAGACAAAAAAACGGCGGCTGTGGTTCGCCGCCGTTGATCTTTGTTTGACTGGTTTACGACCGACCGCGCATCTTGGGGTCGAGAACATCGCGCAGGGCGTCGCCCACCAAGTTCCAGCCCATCACAAACAGCACCAGCGTAAGACCCGGCCAGACCACAATGTACCAGTAGGTCTGCAGGCTGGTGATCCAGTTGCGGGCAAAACTGAGCACCTGGCCCCAATCAGCGTACCCGACATCCGTGCCGATGCCCAAAAATGATAGCGCCGCAAACCCCAGCACCACATCACCGATACCAAGCGAGGCCAGCACGAGGGTGGGGAAGATGGCATTGGGGATGATATGCCGGAAGAGGATGCGGCTGTTCTTCACACCTGATACACGCGCAGCCATCACGAAATCACGCTGTTTCACTGAAAGGATATCGCTGCGGATAATACGCGCGTAGCCCATCCAGCCAAAGGCGATCAAGGCGATGACCACCGGCAGCACGCTCTTGCCGATCTTGGGGGTCAGCACCGCGGCGAGAATGAGCGCCGCCAGGATACTGGGTAGAATGAGCAGGATATCCACAATACGCATCATCAGGTTATCCACAACGCCGCCGTAATACGCCGAGATCGACCCGTAGATGATGCCAATTACAAATGTAGCGATCACCACCAGAAGACCGGTCCTGAAGGCGGTGCGGGTGCCCCAGATGATGCCGTAGAAGATGTCGTACTGACCTTCGGAGGTTCCCAACAGGTGCACCCATTCATCCTTGCCGGTGAGCGCTTTGTACCAGAAGGGGATATCCGGCACGTTCCTGCGCCATTTCGAACCCATGGGCTGCGGGTCGGATTTGAACCCGTCCCTCGGGATCCTGTAGGGGTCATTGGGGGTGACCGGTGGAATGATCACGGGGGCAAAAGCAGCTATCAGAACGAAAAAGGCAATCAAAATAAAACCAAGCCGGGAAGCAGGGGTTTTAAGCAGCCCTTTGACGATGCGGTAATTATCAGGTCCAAGAAACTTCTCAAGACGTCCGATCTTGCGAAACTCGACAACATTTCCCAGTAAAGAATTGTCACCTGTAGGGGTTGTTTCCGTCATTTTCCAGCTCCTTAAGATAGGCGAACGCGCGGATCAACGAACGCGTAAATGATATCAACCACAAGGTTCGCCACGATCAGGATCAGCCCATTAAAGATCGCGAAACCCAGCATGGTCACGATGTCCAGGCTGGTGGCAGCGCGGGCAGCGGCAGAGCCGATACCGGGATAGTTAAACACCGTTTCGGTGATGACCACGCCGCCCAGCAGCCCCACGATGCTGAACCCTGCCATGGTGATCACCGGCAGCATGGCGTTGGGCCTGGCGTGTTTGAAGATCACATCATTTTCCTTCAGACCTTTGGCACGCGCGGTGACCACGTAATCCATGCGCAGTGTTTCAAGCATGGAGCTGCGGGTGACGCGCAGGAAGGTCGCCCAGTTGATGTAAGATAGCGTGAGAATCGGCAGGATCATGTGCTTGATCGCGTCCCAGAAGACATCGAAGCGTCCATTTAACAAGGCGTCGAATGTAACCAGGTTGAGGTAAGTTTTCCAGTCGTTAGATGAGACTGCTGCCGATGCCCAGTCTGAAAGCCTGCCAGGCGGCAGCCAGTTCAGCTTGGCGTAAAACAACATCAGCACCAGCAGACCGAACACGAATACAGGGAAGGATGTACCCACAATGCTGAAGATGCGGGCGAGCTGGTCGATAAACCCGTTATGATGCACCGCCGCCTGCACCCCAAGCCAGATGCCTACCAGGATCATCGGCGCGATCGTCCAGATCGCCAGGTCGAGCGTATTCGGGAAGCGCCGCTTGATCAGTTCCGCGACGGTCATTGAGTTGGACCTGGAGTAACCAAAATCACCGCTGAGAATACCCCCCTCGCGTTCGCCGGTGATCGGGTTTTTCGGTCCCACCAGCCAGTTCCAGTACTGAATATAAATGGGCTGGTCAAAGCCGTATCTTTTTATGAGACCATCGATCATCTTTTCATTTTTTGGGAGATCACGAACATATAACGCCGTGCGCTCCACTGGTGAAAGCAGCTGCATCATTGCGAATATCAGCACTGTCACACCAAAGAGCAGTACAGGCACCAGCAACAAACGCCTAGTAATAAAAGTGAGCATCTGTCAACCTCTTTCTCAGTAGAACTTAATTTCCGAACTGCAGGTAAAGCAACGATCGGTAATTATCTGCAGGTCGCAAACCAGGTTCGGGATTTTGGGGGCCTGTTGCCAGGCCCCCAAAAAAACTGACTATTTAGAGCTGAACCTTAGTTCTTAAACCAGGTGTAGTAGTAACCACCGGAGAAGAGCGGGTTCGTGACCTGTCCCTCAACCCAGCGCTGGGCAAAGCCATGCGTGGTGGCGATGTACAGAGGAGCCGCGACAGCCAGGTCGTAGTACAGCTGGTTGGCCTGACCGTAGAGCTCGGCGCGCGTGGCGTCATCTGCTGCGGTAACGCCGGCGATCAGCAGTTCCTTAAACTGATCGGTGACATCAGACGGCAGCCTCTGGCGTGAGCCGTAAACACCATAGGTGTAAGGCTGGTACCAGTTGTAGGGATCGTGGAAGTCTTCCTGCCAGCCACCGGTAAGGATGGGCAGCTGGAAGGCGCGCTGTACGCGCAGGTAGGTCGCCCAGGGCAGACCCAGGGTCTCAACGCTGAACAGCTCGTTGATGGAAGCCAGGTTGCTGGCGAGGAGCTCAGCCACGGTCTGGCGGGTGTTGTTGCCCTGGTTGTAGGCCATCTGCAGGCGGAAGCCTGTGGTCCATACATCGCCTTCGGGGTCTTCACCGGCGGGGATGCCGTCTTTATCGACGTCAGCCAGCTTGAATTCCTCTTCAGCTTTTGCCAGGTCGAAGTAGTAGGACGGGGTTTCCTCAGAGTAGCCGGCCATGCCGGGCAGTGAGAGGTTCTTGGACTGGACCGCTTCACCAGCGAAAACGTCATCGATGAAGAGTTCCCAATCAAAGGCGTAGTAGAAGCCTTTGCGGATGTGTTCATCGCTGAAGAAGTCAGCCGGGATGCCATTGCCATCCAGCGCGCCGGAACCGATGTAGGGGTTCGGGCTTTCTTCTGAAGTGGCGATGTTCCAGTTGGGCAGCATCACGTCCTGGCTGATGCCGGGGCGGCCGATGCGCAGTTCGATCGGCATGTTGTTGCCGGTTTCGCCTTCAGCGCAGGCGGTGAATTTCTCAGCCGCGAGCTGGTTGGCATCATATCCACACACTTCCATCATCTCGGTGTACGTGCCCAGTTCCGGGTCATAAACAGCATAGGAACCAACAAGCGCGTCCACCTGGGAGCGGTTGGCAACAGGCACGGTGACCACATCAGCATCACCGGTCTGCAGCATCGCGAAGCGGGTGCCCCATTCGGGAACCTGCTTGAAGATGACTTTTTCAACTTTGGCGGGGTCACGCCAGTAGGCATCGTTGCGAGCCAGGACGATCTCTTCCTGGTTTACAAAGCTTTCCAGCTTGAAGGGGCCGGTGCCGTTGGCGATGGTGCTGAAGATATTATTAGCGGAATCAACGCCGTAGAAGTTCTGCCAGGTTTCGCAGGTGCCATCCCAGCCGCCGTTCTCCACGATCCATTCCTTGTCCATAATGGAACCCCAACCGTTGGCGATGGTCGCCAGGAAGGGACCCCAGGGCTGAGCCAGGGTCATGGTCACGGTGCCGGCAGCGTCATCGGCAACAATGGCAGTCTGAACTTTTTCACAGGCGGCCAGCAGCACCGCGGGATCCGCGGCGGCCAGGGTAGCCTGGTCATCATACAGGTTGCCTTCGGGGTCGACCAGCAGTGAGACATCATCCACGCCCAATCCGAGGAAAGGCTCGGTGAGGAGCAGCTGCGGTGACCAGGTGCCGCCCTGCAGCAAACCACGCTGGAAGGTATAGGCAACATCGGTGGGGGTCAGATCGCCACCTTCGTGGAACTTCACGCCGGAGCGGATCTTGAAGGTGTAGGTCAGGCCATCGGCTGAAACCGTCGGCATCTCTTCGGCGAGTTGCGGCACGAATTTGGTCATGCTGTCGCCATCATAGAACACCAGGCTTTCATAGATGTTCTGGATGATCTCACCCGACATGGTGTCATACGCCAGCGCGGGATCCAATGTATCCACGCTGAGGTCCGAGTACACAATGTTCAGTGTAGTGGGATCGGGTGATTTGAACTCGACGGCGGCAGGGGCTTCCGCGGCCGGTTCCTCGGCGGCAGGTGCTTCGGCAGCCGGTTCTTCGGCGGCAGGTGCCTCACCAGCGGGTGCCGCGGCGGGCTGCGCGCAGGCGGTCAGCACAAAACTGACAACCATGAGCAAAGCAAGCAGTACATATAACTTACGCATTTTTTCTCCTCCTTGTGAGAAATTCTTTCGTATGGTTTTGTAACAAACTCGTTGTTGTTCTTTTCATGTCTACCGGAATTATCATCACCTCCTTAAAAAATCCCTTTCGTTATATTTTATGGCAGGCCGCGAAGTGCCCCGGCCTTACTTCCCGCCACTCAGGCGTCTTTTCCGCGCAGAACGCATCCGCGATGGGGCAGCGGGTGCGGAAGCGGCAGCCCGAGGGGGGGTTCACGGGAGAAGGCACATCGCCTTCCAGAATAACTCGGCGGCGTTTTTCATTGTAGACGGGGTCGGCCACCGGTATTGCCGAGAGAAGCGCCTGGGTGTAAGGGTGCATGGGATGGGCGAAAAGATCGTTCCGGTCGGCCAACTCCACGATGATACCCAGGTACATGACTGCCACACGGTTGCTGATGTGCCGTACCATCGACAGGTCGTGGGCAATAAACAGGTATGTAAGGTTCAGTTTCTCCTGCAGCGCTTCCAGCAGGTTGACCACCTGCGCCTGGATGGAAACATCCAGGGCGGAAATAGGTTCATCACAAACGATAAAGGACGGATTGAGGGCCAGGGCGCGTGCCAGGCCGATGCGCTGCCTCTGCCCGCCGGAAAACTCATGCGGGTAGCGCCCTGAATAATCCGGGTTGAGCTGTACCATGTGCAGCAATTCTTTAACCCGATCATCGATCTCTTTGCCGCTGGCTTCGCCAAAAGCCAGCAATGGTTCGCCCACAATATCGCGCACGGTCATACGCGGATTCAAACTGGCGTAAGGATCCTGGAAGATCATCTGCATCTCGCGGCGCATCAGGCGCATCGGTTCTTGGCGCAGCTTGACCAGGTTGGTATCCTTAAAGTAAACGTTGCCGTCTGTCGGTTTATAAAGCTGAAGAATGGTTCGCCCGGTGGTGGACTTACCGCAGCCGGATTCCCCGACCAGACCCAGGGTCTCGCCCTGGCGAATATCAAATGAAACGCCATCCACAGCGTGAACGGCTCCCACCTGGCGGCGGATGACACCCCGGTAGATGGGGAAGTGCATTACCAGGTTTTCAACCTTGATCAGAACGTTGCTATTGGCTGTCATACTCACTTACTCCCGTTCCTGGTGTCAACCCAGCAGGCTACGCGGTGCCCATCCGATACTGCTTCAAGGGCGGGGTTTTCCTTCCAACAGCGCTCGGTCACCCATTTACAGCGCGGTGCGAACGGGCAGAGGTTGGGTGTTTGATATAACACCGGGGGCATCCCTTCGATTGAGAAGAGTTTCTTGTGCACGTCCTCGTGGATCTGCGGCAGGCTGCCGATCAAACCAAGTGTATAAGGGTGACGCGGATTAGCGTACAGCTCGTACACATTGGCTTCTTCGATAATATAACCGCCGTACATCACCATTACCCGGTCGGCAAGATTGGCCACCACACCCAGGTCGTGGGTGATCCAGATGATGGCCATGCCCAGTTCCTGCCTCAGGTGTTTGACCAGTTCGACGATCTGCGCCTGGATGGTCACATCCAGCGCGGTGGTGGGTTCATCGGCGATCAGGATCTGCGGGTTGCAGGATAGCGCCATGGCGATCATCACGCGCTGACGCATACCGCCTGAATACTGATGGGGATAGTCATTCAAGCGGTCACCCGCGTTCGGGATGCCCACCAAACCAAGCAGTTCGATCGAACGGTTGCGCGCCTGTTCTTTGGTCATGTTCAGGTGCAGCATCAGGGGTTCGGCCATCTGCTTGCCGATCGTCATCACCGGGTTAAGAGAGGTCATCGGATCCTGGAAGACCATGCTGATCTGCCCGCCTCTCACATGCCTGATTTCCTCAGGCTCCATTTTCAAAAGGTCATCGCCTTTGAACAACGCCTGGCCGGCGACGATTTTTCCGGGAGGTGAAGGGATCAGGCGCAGGCATGAAAGCATGGTCACGCTTTTGCCGCAACCGCTTTCGCCAACTACACCAAGCGTTTCACCCTCAGACAGGTGAAAAGAAACCCCGTTGACGGCGTGAACGATTCCTTCAGGGGTATTAAAGTGGGTCTCAAGATTCTTAACTTCTAACAACTGTTCGGCCATCTACGAGTCCTTTAAAATCCAAGAGATCGAATAGTGAAAACAGGTGAAAATTGTACCCCATAGTTTACCATTAATCGCTTCCGTTAATATCTGCATTAATTAATGTGTGGTTACCATTATAAAGCTCTAATTTCACTCATCTTAATACGAAAGTACCAGACTTTACTTTGCCCCGGTAACAGGGTTGCACACGGTTACCTGGTCAAAGACGGTCAGGCACTCCGCCCAATTCCCGTCAAAATCGATCAACACTTTCATCTGGTACATGGTCTGGTCGTAGCTTTGAATGATCAGCCTGCGTTCGCTTTGGAGAATGCCTTTAATCGGGTTGAGCGCTGCCAGGTGCATACTGCGCGCCAGTTCGTTCGGCACATCCTTATTGGAATTATCCAGCGCGAATTGCAGTAAATTATCAACAACTCTTACCGGTTTGCGCATGAAATTATTCAACATGGTATCGGTGGAATTACCAACCAGGCTGAAACACAGGAAACAGATGACCAGCGGGATGACAGCAGCGACCTTTCCGGAGGAAAAATGCGACTGCTCGATTAGTACATTCTCCAGCAAGCCGCAGATGATGGCCACAACACCTGTGGCGATGAAGCTAAACAGAAAGTACTGAAAGAACTCAGCCTTATTGTTCTGATACACCAGGTGATCACCCAGCGGTCTATCAAACACGCGGATGATCGCAGGCGCCACATGCACAGGCAGCCAGATCGCCAGCTTGGTGAAAAGGTAAGCCAGGGCGATCCACAAGGGAAGTGTCAGCAGCGCTTTTTGGACCTTGATTGTTACCCACCCGACCAGCCCCCCCGCAACAGTGCAGATCAGCATACCCGGAATAAATTTGACCCACGGGAAGGCCGCGTGCGCACGCAGCAGCATGATCGCGTCCAGGCCCCAGGCAAAAAAGGCGAACGCGAATCCCGCGGTCAGCCCGTATACCAGACCCATAAAGAGGTTTTTCTTGCGAGTTGAATTATTCACGTTAATCAAACTCCATTCTGCTTATCCTTGCTGGTAAGTTTCTATTTTTTTGTACGATAATCCTCATAAGTAACCAGAACCCGGTGGTTGAGGGATGGAAAACGAAAACAACGGGGGTTGATCCACCCGGGTCTTTAATGGGGAGCGCTGGTTTAATGCCGGTTCGCAGGAGATTACCCGGCTGAAGACCGTGGTGCACTTCACCCACATCCCTTCCAGCACGATCAGCACATCCACCTGGTCGGCCCCCTGCAGCAGCGAACGTGGGATCAGTGAGCGTTTTCCGGGGATATAAGGGGCGAACTTGTAGATCTCCTCCAGATCGGTCGCCCGGGCAAGATCCTCCGGCAGCTCAGGAATTTTGCTTTCGAGCACGTACTGAAATGATCGATCCAGCACCTGGATGGGTTGTCGTAGTTTCTTATTGACCAGCGTATCCGAAAGCATGCCCGCCAAAGCGAAACTGATAAAACAAATGAGGATCGAGGTAATGAAGTTGCCCGCGCTGTTGGAATAAACAAATTCTGTGACCTGCTCCCTCTCGTACGCCCCGAAACCAAGCGCGACAACTAACAGGATAAAGGATCCCAACCAGGTGATCTCATTGATCTGGCGTGTATCAGCGTAATTCAGGTAATCGCCGATCGGGCTGTTCAGAAAACCAACCAGGAAGGGTAGCGTTTTCACCGGCAGCCAATACACCAGGCGGGAGAACAGCAGCCCGAGACCCAGCCACGCGATGGTTCCAAATGCCGGCGTGTTGATGAACATCGTCAACCAGCCCACCAAAGCACCAGCCGCAAGGCAGATGATGATTCCGGGAATGAACTTAATCCAGGGAAAAGCGCCGTGCGCGCGAGCCAGTAAAAACGCGTCTACCCCCCAGGCAAAAATGGCAAACGCCAGGCCGGCGGCGAGGCCGTAAAGCAGCCCCGCTTTTTGTTTTCGTTTACTCACCGCAGGCTTCATCCTTCAAAACCTCAAAACCGAGTTGCGGGTTACCTTAATTCAATGTCGGCGTATTGATAAGGGATATTTATGATACAACGAATCTTAAAAAAGTCAATGTCCGCGGGTCGACGGTAAATTCCTTATGACCACAACTGAAACGTTCAAGAATATTTGCAAACGCTGTAACCTCACCGGGCGATTCGATCCCGTAAGCGGTTGCCTACTCATCCCCGGCGCGCATGCGCAGGTAGGATTCATACCGCTCAACGCTGACCCTGCCTTCTTCAACCGCCTTAATCACGGCACAACCAGGTTCTTCGTAATGGGCGCAGTCATTGAACTGGCAGTGCTTCACCAGCTCACGCAGTTCCGGGAAGTAACCGTCCAGCTCTTCAGGCTCGGTATCCCACAGTGAGAGTTTGCGCAATCCGGGCAGGTCAGCCACGTAACCGCCGCCGCTCAACGGGAAAAGTTCACGCACCACCGTGGTGTGCCTGCCCCGGTCTTTATGCGTGCTGACCTCCTGCACCGCCAGCTCCAGCCCGGGCTGCACCCTGTTCAAGAGGCTTGATTTGCCCACACCCGAAGGCCCGGTGAGCGCCGAAATCCTGCCGGCGAGGGTTTTCCGCAGGTCGTCAACCCCTTCACCGGTCACCGCTGACGTGTAGATGACCCTGTATCCCAGCGGCGGGTAGATCTCAAAGATCCCTTTTGCCGCCCGTTTACCCACCAGATCCATCTTGTTGGCGATGATCACGGCATCCAGCCCCTGCTTTTCTGCGATCACCAGAAAACGGTCCAGCATGCGCAGGTGCGGTTCAGGAGAGGCGCAGGCAAACACCGCCACGATCTGATCCGGGTTGGCGAGCAGGATCTGGCGGTACGCACCGCGGGGGGTGGGGTCCAGCCGCGCCAGTTCGCGCGCGCGCGGCTCGATCTTTTCGATCACGCCGCTGCCATCAGGCAGCCTGGTAATGTTTACATGATCGCCGATGCTGATCACATCCCCCTGGATCGTGCGCAGCTTAAGCCGTCCGCGCAGCTTGCACACGGTCATACCGGCGGCTGTTTGTACATTGTAAAAGCCGGATTGAAAACGGGTGACGATGCCGTGCAGGGTTTCGCCGGTCACGCTTATTCAGTATCAGGTGCCGGAGTTCTGGTGACGTAAATATCCCACTCCCACCAGTAGGGCGTGTAAACCTCACCCGCGAAGTACGCCTCGATAACGCGCCTGAATACCGGGGCGGCGTAAGCCGAGCCATCGCCGGCATATTCCAGTATGACCGCCACGGCGATATCGGGTTTATCCGGGTTGTCGGCATCGGTGAATCCGGCGAACCACGAGTGCGGGTCTTCCACCGAGGTGGTGGCTGTGCCGGTCTTGCCAAAGACGGGTGTACTCATTCCCCTGAAGCGATTATAGGCTGTACCGCGTTCATCGCGCACCACCAGTTCCATGCCATCCTTCAAGGCCTGCAGGGTCTCGTCGCTGGCGGGGATTTCGTTGAGCACTTCCGGTTCGAACTCCTGCAGTACCGAGCCATCCACGCTGGTGATCTTTTCAATGATCTGGGGTCTGTAAAGCGTGCCGCCATTGCCAATGGCTGCCACCATATTGGCCACCTGCAGCGGGCTTACCAGCATGTCACCCTGGCCGATACCCATCTGCACCGCGGCGCCTTCAGTGGTGGGGTCATTGATCTGTCCCACTTCTTCCGCCACGGCACCAATATCGGTCGCTTCGCCCAGTCCATACTCCCGCGCCCAATCGGAGAGATAGGTCGCTCCTTTCTGGCGGTACAGATCCAGCCCCAGGTGGTAGAACCACGGGTTGCAGGAACGCATGATGCCCTGCACAAGCGTGAGGTTCCCTGAAGGCGGTTTGTCTTTATCATAAGTCCAGTCGTTGCCCACAAAACCCGGCAGCTCGGTGTACTGGCTGGTGCACTCATAACGGCTGTCCCGGGTATACAGCCCTGATTCGAGCGCGGCTGTTGCGGTGACCAGTTTGAACACCGAACCCAGCGGGTAAGCGGACTGCGCGGCGCGGTTCCACAACGGCCGCGCCTCGTCGTTCACAAGGTCCTGCAGCGCCCACTGGCTGTTGTAGTTCTGCGGCATGAAGTAATTCGGGTCAAAACTGGGTGAAGACGCCATGGCGAGCACGCGCCCGGTATCCACCTCAATAACCACAATAGCCCCGGAGAATCCGTAAAGCGCCTTCTGTACCAGAATTTGCAGGTCTTTATCCATTGTGGTGTAAATAGCACTGGCGGCTTCAGGTTCTGTCTTGCCCAGCATGGTATCGTAGGAACCATCGGGGTTGACCACGTAAAGGTCTCCCGCGGGTTTTCCTTTCAGGTATTCCTCGCCCCATTTTTCAATACCCGCAGCGCCGATTTTTTCATCCCCGGCATACCCTTTGCGCCGGTATTCCTCGTATTGCTCGGGTGAAATACTCAGCAGGTACCCGGTCACCTGGGGTGCCACGCCTCCATTGTAGTAGTAGCGGGAAGTATACTGGTTGACTGCCACGCCGGTAAAAGAGTTCAGGTAGGTCGCGCGGTCAAAATAGGTTTGCGCTGATACCTCGCCAATCGGCACGTAAAAACCGCCGCCGCGTTCAATGGTGTCGCGGATCATATTGGACGGGATGCCGGTCATAACAGCGATAATACCGGCCAGGCTGCCGACCTGGTCTTCTCCGATCTCATCCGGCACCACCCCAATCGCAACGGCTTCCGCTTCAGCCGCGATGATGTCGCCATCGTTATCATAAATGTCACCGCGGGTTGGGGGGGTGAGGCTGAGCGCCAGCTTCCTGCCCCCGCTCAGTTCAGGCATGATCAGTCCGCTTTCCCACTGTACCAGCCATTTGCCATTATCTGCCGCCAGGTTCATTTCCATGCGGCGGATGATATCGCCAAAAAAACTGGTCTTGAAAACCACCTGGTAACCCACCTTAGCCGAAGATGGATTGACCAGCGCGGTTAGAATACCGTACTCCATCTCCCGCAGGGTCATGCTTACAGCCGCGTCAGAATAGGTTTTAACAAAATCGGTCTCACTGATGGCGTCGCGGCTGGTGGGCGCCAGCATGGCATACATACCGGCGTAATCCGCCTGGCTCCATTTTTCCAGGTAATCCAGCACCGTCTGCGACGCATCCGGCAGTTGAGTGGTCATCACAACGGGTGATGGCAGTTCGCCAACCGGTTCTTCGGTAGGTTGCACCCCGTTAGCGCAGGCGGTTACAACCAGCAGCGACAAGATCAAAATCCGCCAAAAAGAGCGAATGGTCACTTTTTTCATGATTTTCATGTTATCCCACATCTTCACCAGCCAGGATACTTTTAAATACAGGGCAAGTATAAGCCAATTCGCGCTGACAACGGTATGGGACGCGCTTGCGCACCCCGAACCCCAGCCGCCTGAGCGTCCGTTCGATGTGACAAAGCGGCAAACCCATTACACTGGCGTAGCATCCCGACAGCTTTTCCACGGGGTCGAAACCTTCGTGCTGGATGGCATAAGCACCCGCTTTATCCAGCGGATCCCCGGATTGGATGTAAATAGTGAGTTCTTCTTCGGTGTAAGCGCGCATCTTCACGCGCGTGGAACATAATTCCAGCTCTGTTAAACCGCGTGATGGCAGCCCAACCACAACTGCTGTGTGCACCATGTGATGCCGGTTGCGCAGCTGGCGCAGCATACGCGCTGCGTCTTCTGCATCCAGCGGCTTGCCGATGATCTGGCTGCCATCCGCCACGGTGGTGTCTGCCGCCAGGATGACCGCGTTGAAAGGCGCCTGGCGTTCACAGGCGCGCGCCTTTTCACGCGCCAGCCGCGTGACATAAACTTCAGGGATCTCCCCCGCGAGCGGTGTTTCATCCACATCCGCGGCTGTGGTGGTAAAGGGCACTTCCATCCAGGCCAGCATCTCGCGGCGCCGCGGGGAGTTCGAAGCCAAAACGATCACTGGTTCGGTCATAGAAATTATTCTAACACAGCCCCTGCCGGTAAAGCGCTTTCAGTCATTTCGGGTAAAATGGTCTATATCATTTTTCCGGGAGGGAAACATGCAGGCATTGAAAGACCGCGTCGCCGCCGAAGGGAAAAACCTGGGGGGCGGTATTCTTAAGGTAGACAGTCTCATCAATCACCAGGTGGATCCGAAATTAATGGACCTGTGCGGATTGGAGTTCGCCCGCCGTTTTGCCCTGACCAATCCCACACGCATTCTCACCGCCGAGATCTCGGGGATCGCCCCGGCGCTGATGACCGCGCGGCACCTCAACCTGCCCGTGGTGTACGCGCGCAAGAACCGCCCGGTGACCATGCCCGACACGGTTTACCTCACCATCGCCCCCTCCCACACCAAGGGCAGCAAGGTGGAACTGATCGTCTCGCCTGAATACCTGAAGCCCGGAGAGAAAGTGCTCATCATCGATGATTTCCTCGCCACCGGCGCCACCATCCTTGGGCTGGTGCGTCTCACACAGGCAGCCGGCGCGACCATTGTAGGCATCGGCACTCTTATCGAAAAGACCTTCGAGGGCGGCCGCGCAGCGCTGCAGTTCCTAAATGTTCCCATCGAAGCGCTCGTGCAGATCACCAACATGGATGACGGGCGCATTGTGTTTGCCAACTGACAGGAATAATGAACCAATCCATCGTTATCATCGATTACGGTTCGCAGTACACCCAGCTTATCGCACGGCGCATTCGGGAGTTGCAGGTATATTGCGAAATCCTTCCCTGTACTGCTTCGCCTGAAACAGCACATGGTTTAAATCCCGCCGGTTACATCCTTTCCGGCGGTCCTTCCTCTGTGTACGAAGAGAACGCGCCAACACTGCCGGCATTTATCCTGCAGACCGGTTTACCTGTGCTGGGAATCTGTTATGGTATGCAGCTGCTGGCGCAGGCTTTCGGCGGCAAGGTATCCTCTTCAGCAAAGAAGGAATACGGCCTGGTAGAGATCGAAATCACCTCTGATAATCCGCTGCTGCCGCCGGGGCGCCAGGCCGTGTGGATGTCGCACGGCGACCAGGTGGAAACTCTCCCTTCCGGTTTCAGCAGGCTCGCGACCTCAACCAATACACCCGTCGCGGTGATGGGTGACCAGGCGCGGCGCATATACGGTGTGCAGTTCCACCCCGAAGTGCACCATACCCCGCGCGGTTTGGAGATCCTGCGCGCGTTCGCCGTCGATATCTGCGGCCTGAAAACCGATTGGACACCGGAGAATATCATCGCGTCGGCCGTCGAGCGCATCCGCCGCCAGGTGGGTGGCGCGAACGTACTCGCCGCGGTAAGCGGCGGCGTTGATTCCACTGTGGCGACCACGCTGGTGCACCACGCCATCGGCAGCCAGTTGCGCGCCGTGTTCGTGAACACCGGTCTGCTACGTTTAAATGAGGCTGCGCAAGTGGAGAGCATACTTAAAGAACGCCTGGGTATCCCGCTTGTCACGGTCGATGCCAGCAGCATCTTTTTTAAAGCGCTTAGAGGCGTTACCGAGCCTGAGCAAAAACGCCGCATCATTGGAGCCAGGTTCATCGAAGTGTTCGAGCAGGAAGCCGCCCGCGCCGGGCAGCCTCCCTACCTGGTTCAGGGGACGATCTACCCTGATGTGATCGAATCCTCGGCTCCTGAGCATAACCAGGCGCAGCGCATCAAATCTCACCACAATGTCGGCGGGTTGCCTGAAAATATGCATTTTCAGCTGGTAGAACCGCTGCGTTATCTGTTCAAAGATGAGGCGCGCCGCGTTGGAGAAGCCCTTGGCATTCCCCCGGAGCTTGTCTGGCGTCAGCCCTTCCCCGGCCCGGGGCTGGCCGTGCGCTGCCTGGGCGAGGTGACCGCGGATCGGGTGCACTGCCTGCAGCTGGCGGATGCCATCTTCCGCGAGGAACTTGAAAATGCCGGCCTGATCAACAAAAAACCCGCACCCGGAAAAGCACGACTGGCGCAGGCCTTCGCCGTGCTGCTGCCTGTGCGTTCGGTCGGGGTAATGGGAGACCAGCGCACCTACCAGGAGACGGCAGTACTGCGCGCGGTAACCTCAGAGGACTTCATGACAGCGGATTGGGCGCACCTGCCCTACGACCTGCTCGGCCGCGCCGCCAATCGTATTGTTAATGAAGTACCGGGCATAAACCGGGTGGTTTATGATGTCACCTCCAAACCACCTTCAACGATCGAATGGGAATGACCGGAACAAGTGAAGGCTTGAAAACCCCGATTTTTCGCTTACAATGATTTTTAGAGTAAATTCATGCACAAGCGCATCCTGACCTGGTTATCGACCATAACGCTGACGGTTGTTATGCTGGCAGTGCTACTAACTACTGCTGCCGGTCAAAGCACCGGTACGATAACCGTATCGGTACCGGACGCCAGCGCTTATCCGATGATCAGCGTCACTTTCACCGCCATCGATCCCGCGGGTGCGTTCATTAAAAACCTGAAACCGGGTGAACTTCGAGTAACCGAAAACGATATTTCCGTAACCGCATACACCCTGGATATGGAACGGGTTGGCGTGCGTTTTTACGTGGCAATTAACGAGGGGTCCACGCTTGATAACCGGGTTACCGGTGTGACGCGCATCGACCGTATTAAAACCGCGCTGTACAACTGGGTCGCCAGTCAGCCTGCAGAAACCCTGGATGAGTTTTACATGGTGGTCAACCAGGGTCCGCTGCAATTCAATCCGGTTGATCCTGCCGGCTGGAAGACCGCCCTGGAAGGTTACCTGCCTGATCTAACGAACGCCGCTCCCGGAATGGCAAGTCTATCAGCCGCGGTGGATAACGCTCTGAACAATAGCCTGCAATCGCCCAAAGCCTCGGCGTTGCTCTTCATCACACCCCTGCCCACTGAGGTTCAACTCACCGCCATGCAGGAGATCATCGCGCGCGCTAAGAGCAGCGGGTTGCGCGTTTTCATCTGGTTGATCGGTCCGCAGGATTATGCCGCAAGTGAAACCGCGCTGCAATTGGAGAGTTATGCGCTCGAAACCGGCGGGCAGTATTTCCTCTTTTCAGGGGCCGAGGAACTGCCGGTGATCGCCGACCTGCTCGATCCCATGGAATCGTTATATCACCTCTCGTATCAAACCACTGCCAATGTAAGCGGGGAGTACAACCTGGTACTCGAATTAAAACGGGGCGATTTATCGTTGGTTTCAGAAGCGGTTGCCTACAACCTTGTGGTGTCACCACCCAACCCCATCTTCCTCTCCCCGCCCAGCAGCATTACGCGCAGCTGGACCGAGGCGAAAAAGAAATCTGAAGCTGTGCTAACCCCGGATAACACTGAACTGCAGATAATGGTCGAATACCCTGACGGCTTGCCCCGGGAACTTGTGAACAGCCGGTTATTCGTTGACGGCGGTCTGGCGCATGAAAACGAGGAAGCACCATTTGAAAGCTTCAGCTGGGATATCACTGATTACACCGAGAGCGGACTTCACAACCTGCAGGTCATCGTTGAAGACCAGGTTGGGTTGAAGGGACAAACGATACAGATCCCGATTGAAGTGATTGTTGAGGAAAAGGAAGTATCCACCACAGACCGGATTCTTGAGCAGCTTACCCTGGTCAACGGGATCATCGCGGGTGTGATCCTGCTGGTGTTTATTATCGGTCTGGTATTGTTGATCAGAATGTTCAAGAAGAATGCCTTAAATCAAACCGGTAGAAAAGTCCAGGACCCGGTCACGCAGCCGGTCAAAATCGATGGTGAATACACCCTTGCCCCGCAGCATCCTGAAGCAAAGGTCAAATGGCCGGTCATCCGCGGGCTTGGGCTGGCGCCGGCGCGCCTGATCCAAAAGCGCAGTTCATCTCCCTCGGTCGATTACCTGCCTGAAATACCACTGGGCAACGAAGAGGTTTTGATCGGCTCGGAACGAAAAAAAGCGGATTATATCCTGGTGCACAGCACGGTCAGCCCGTTGCACGCGCGTATATTTAAAGACGCTGACGGCAATTACCGCATCGCGGATTCGGGCTCAGCCGCGGGCACATGGGTGAACTACGCGCCCGTATCCACCAGGGGGGTGCAGCTGGAGCATGGTGACCTGGTGCAATTTGGCAGGCTGGCGTATCTCTTTGAGCTTCACGGCGCTGTACCCCGGCGAGTGAAGGTGCTTCCGTATAAAGAGGACTAAAACACATACCCTAAAAATAACACCGGGGCTGAGGTCAGTCCCGGTGAATTTTTTGATCATGTGATCATACCCGCAGCCCTGGCGCGCGCCAGGATGTTTTCTGCCCGCTTCACCACTGGCAGGTCCACCAGTTTTCCCTCATGAGTGAACACCCCCCGGCCATCACGCTGGGCTGCCTCCGCTCCGTCAACGATTTCGCGCGCGTAGTTAATGAGTTCCTGCGAAGGTGTGAATGCACGCTGCACCACCTCGATCTGCGCCGGGTGCACCATTGTTTTTCCGGTAAAGCCCAGTTCTACCGCGTCGCGGCACTCCTTGGTTAATAGAGAGGTTTCCAGGTAGTTTACCTGCACCATATCGATAGCTTGCAGACCGAAAGCTGCCGCGTGCATTACCAGCGCGCTGCGCACGTACAGCAGTTCGCGCGCTTCGATCGTGCGCGTCACCCCCGCATCCGCGCAGAAATCTTCGGCACCGAATACCAGCGCCTGAACGCGCGGGCTGGCCCGGCAGATATCCGCCAGGTTGACGAACGCGGCTGCGCTCTCAATGAGAAGCAGCAGGGCGATCGCGCCTGTATCCCAACCCCTGTTCTGCTCAAACGCGCTGATGAGGTCATCCACCGCGCTCACGATCTGCGGGCTGTCGGTTTTGGGAATGAGGATGGCATCCGGCCTGCCCGGTAGCACGGCTTCCAGGTCCTCTTCCGCTCTGCCGCTGTAGAGCGGGTTGATGCGCACCAGGCGTTCGGTGCGCCCGAAGTCCACGTTTTCCAGCGCCCGGCGGATAGTGGCGCGCGCTTCGTCCTTGCGGTTGAAAGCCACGCCGTCCTCCAGGTCGAGGATAGCGCCGTCCAGCCCAAGGGATGTGGATTTAATGATCTTTCTTTCGTCACTACCGGGGACGTACATCAGCGCCCTGCGCGCTCGGGTGATCTTTCCAGACATGAGAGATGCTCCTGGTGAAAAAATAAGCTTGCGTTAAAATGATACTACAGTGAGAAAAAACTACTTGAACCAGCCCGTTAAAACCCTCCCGCCCGCTTATACTCCGGCGGCGTCAGTCTCGCTGACCAAAACCTCAGACCTCATTCCCATGCTGATCTGGAGCCTGGTGTTGCCCGCGTTGTTGATCCCGTTGATCATCCTGGTGCTGCGGTTTTCAGGGCGCGTGTCGACTTCCGGCACTTTCTCCGTCAACTCCCCGGGGCAATTCATCGGCATCCTGGGCGGCATCGTAATGGTGACCGTGATCATGGTCATCGTGCACGAAGGGGTGCACGGACTGGTGTTCTGGCGCACAACCGGTGAAATGCCCGGGTTTGAATTCAAGTTTTACTACGCCTCTGCCAGCCCCGGAGACTGGTATCTGCCGCGCCGTCCGTTCATGCTGGCCACGCTGCTGCCGTTGGCGGTCATCAGCCTGGTGTGCCTGGTGCTGATCCCATTCGCCGGTCCGTACCTGCGCTACCTGCTGATCCTGCTGGCGGTATTCAACGCCTCAGGTTCGGCAGGCGACCTGGTAGTGGCGCTGCGCCTTTCCCGGCTGCCGGCAGACACGCTCATCAAAGACAGCGGCTCCTCAGTGACTTTTTACACACCATCGGTTTAACCCAGGCCGGCAACTTCTTCTTGCCCGCGGGTGCCACTCATGATAAAATGACCTTCCCTGCGCGAGGACATGGAAGGGTGGCCGAGCGGTTTAAGGCGCCTGTCTTGAAAACAGGTTTGGTGAAAGCCAACGTGGGTTCGAATCCCTCCCCTTCCGCCAGACCTTTCACACAGGGTACAACCGCATACACGGGGAGGTGCCGGAGTGGCTGAACGGGATCGCCTGCTAAGTGATTGTCGGGCTATAAACTCGACCGGGGGTTCGAATCCCCCCCTCCCCGCCACAAGTTATCAAACCGCCGCGGCGGTTTTTTTAATTGACTTTATCCCAAGCCAATCTGTAATCTTCATTTGCCTTCGTTTAATAAAAACCAGCTTGTAACCGTGCTGCCGGGAACAAGCGCCATCCTCTTCATCCCCTGGTGTTTTGCTAAATAACGAATCCCCATGCGCTACCGGTCTAATCGTCGCGTCCATCGCGCTGCCGCTGCTCACCAGGTAAACCATCAACCGCCAGAAACACGCTGAATTGAGCAAACGCAGCGTCGTTGATCAAGAACAACAAGAACCCGGTCAATCAGCCGGGGTTCATGTTTACTTTACATTTGCCTGCACTTCAAATACTTCCAGCGGTTCAACATCCTCTTCCCACGGGCGGTGATAGATCAGCTTTACCCGTGAAGTTCCTGCGCCAACCGCCACGAAGGTGAACTTGAACACGCCGCCTGAACCGATGAGCATGGAATCTGATTTGTAATCCGGCTCCCCGGCCAATCCGATTATCGCCGGGTCGATTTCGGCCACCTCCCAGCTATAACCGGTGGTGGGGTTGCCCTCCAGTGTTACAGTGAAGGTCTCGCCGGTTTTCAGGTCAACGGCAGCACCATTATCCACCTGCTCCAGTTTGGCAACCGGACCGCCGCAGGCTGCCAGCGCAAACAACATAACAATGAAGGCTGCGATGAGGTTAGTTCTTTTCATATCAACCTCCTGTATCCTAGACACGCTAAAGACGTGCTCGCCGCCGGGAAAGTTCCTGCTTACCTGGCTGTGCAGATGACCAGGAACCAGAGGATGGTGGAGATGAGCACCAGCCATTCAAGAAAGGGCATCCACCAGAAGCGCGGCCGCTTCATCACCTTTTCTGTATCGAGCACACTTTGCGCCTGCTTCCTGGCTACGTTGCCAGCGTGGATGAGGAAAGCCGCGTAAGCTGCGAGTGAAAAAACGCCGAAGAAGAGCGCGTACAAAGGAATCACCCTGCCCGCGGCCGGTTGCACGATTATAGCGATACTGAACAACAACACCGTAACCAACCCTGCGCGGAAGTAGGTCATCGCCGCTACCGTATGAGGTTTGATGTAATTCATCGGGAAAATACCCACGAACACGCAGGAAATTGCGGTGATGATACCAGCGGTCATCGCAATGTATCCCCACACGCTGTTCATATCCATCCCCACACCCAGCAGCATCAAAAGAAATAACAGCCCCGCGACGATGAGGGAACCATTAAAGACCACGGCCAGCCGCGAGACTCCCAATTCCCCCAGTTCAGAAATGAAATGCCGGGTGACGGAGTAATGTTCTCCTTCCTTGCCGCGGTAGAAAAGCGCCGGCACCAGCGCACCTGTCAAAATGACCAGGCTGCCTGCCAGTCCCAGCGCCGGGTATGAACTCATTAACCATGTCAGCATCATTGATGTCCCTTCCAGGAAAAAACAGCTAATAAATATTCTACCCATTTCTGGTATTCTAAACACAGGTATTCTTCGGTTTTATGTTACATTTACCTGGCTGGTAATGGAAGCCGGGGCTAAGAAAATTGTTGAATTTGGAGTGCGTCATGTACGAAACCCTTTCATCAGATTACGACCGCTTCGTCAACTGGGAAAACCGCCTGGCATACGAAATGCCATTTATCGAGAGGTTGCTGAAGGATCTAAAAGAAAAAGCGGGTAGACCCTTGGACATTCTTGACAGCGCCTGCGGTACAGGGATGCATGCCATCGCACTTGCCCGGCTGGGTCATCATGTCAGCGCTGCAGACCTCTTTCCACAAATGGTAGAGATCAGCCGCAGGAACGCCGTAAAAGCCGGGTCAGTGGTGCAATTTGAGACCGCCGGTTTCGGTCAGCTTACAGCTGTGTTCGGAGAGAAACATTTTGACCTGCTGCTGTGCCTGGGCAACTCACTGCCGCACCTGCTCAGCGCGGCTGAGCTTGAAGCGGCGCTGCGCGATTTCGCCGCCTGCCTGCGCCCCGGCGGGATGCTGCTCATACAAAACCGCAACTTTGACCAGGTAATGCAGACCCGTGAACGCTGGATGGAACCGCAGGTGCATCGCGAAGAGAATGGTGAATGGATCTTTCAGCGCTTCTACGATTTCCAGGATGACGGATTGATCCAATTCAACATCGTCACGCTTAAGAACGAAAATAAAAGGGGGTGGCAATCGGCTGTCGCCAGCACCCGCCTGCGCCCGCAGCTGCGCGTAGAACTGGAGAGCGCACTGGCTTGCGCGGGATTTGAGAATGTGCGCGCCTATGGCAGCATGGCAGGGGATGAGTTTTCTCCCGGTTCCAGCGGCAACCTGATATTGACAGCGGTTCGATAGTACAGAAATCCCGGAGGCGGTATGGAGATCACACCCGTCAGCAGCAAGCGCGACCTGCAAGCCTTTATTGACCTGCCTTACCGTCTTTACCGCGCTGACCCCACCTGGATCCCGCCGCTGCGTTCAGAGCAGCGCGCGCAGTATGCACCGGAGCGCAACCCCATGCTCAGGCATTGCGAGTATCAACTCTTTCTCGCCAGGCTTGAGGGCAAGGTGGTTGGACGGATCTCCGCTTTCATCGACCATCTGGCATTGGAACACTGGAAGCAGCCGATCGGTCTGTTCGGTTCGTTTGAAAGCATTAATGATGCCCGGGTGGCCAATGCGCTGTTTACTGCCGCACAGGACTGGTTGCGAAGTAAAGGGATGAAGATCATGCGCGGTCCGTGGAGTTTTGCTTCGCAGGAGTGGGGGCTGGTGGTGGAAGGTTTCACACCGGAACCCGTGATCCTTGCCCCTTACAACCCGCCCTTCTATAACGACCTGCTGACCGGTTTTGGCATGCTGAAGGCAAAGGACCTGCTGGTGTACATTATCGACTGCCATGAAAGTTACCGGGTGCCCGAGCGCATCCTGCAGCTGACGGACAAAGTAAGGCAGCGTTACCGCGTGCACGTGCGGCCGGTGAACATGAAACGTCTCGAGGAAGACGTGCTCACCATCACCCGGCTGGCCAACGCGTCGATCTGCGACAACTGGGGGTTTTACCCGGTCACCGAGGAGGAGGCGCGGGCGATGGCGCGGGACATGAAGCAGATCGTCAACCCCGATGCGATCCTCATCGCTGAAGACGAGCGTAATGCGCCGATCGGCTTTGCCATGAGCCTGCCGGATATCAACCGGGTGCTCAAGGGGCTCAACGGGCGCCTGCTGCCCTTCGGGATCTTTAAAATGCTCTTCATGCTGCCGCGTCTGAACCGGTACCGTATGTGGGCGCTGGGGGTGATCCCTGAATGGCAGGGCAAAGCCATTGACACCCTGCTTTACCGCGCCACCTATGAAGCCATCTACTCCAAAAAACTGCGGCTGGAGATCAATTACGTACTGGAAGACAACGACCGCATGAACAACGCCATCTCAAAGCTGGGAGCAAAACCCCTGCGGCGCTATCGCGTTTATGAAATGACTCTCTAATACCCGCCAGACTATTGACTTAAGCTGTTCATCTTCCTATACTGAAAGTAGAAGAATCCTTCACTGATAGCTCTCAGATCTCACATCACGCCAGTTCATTACCGGGCTGTCCAATATTGGACAGCTTTTTTTATGAAAGGAGGATCCATGGTGTATCTTCAAGTCAATGAAGAAGAAAGAACGATCCTGCTTCAATTACTGGATACCTGTATATCAGACCTCCGCCAAGAAATCGCGGACACCGATAATTACAATTACAAGAATATGCTTAAACAGCGCCGGGAAGTGTTGTTAAAATTATTGAATGCGCTTCAGGTGGACATGCAAACTGAATCCATGACATAAAAAAAAGCCGGGGCGTTGTACCCGCCCCGGCTTCAGAACATTTCACACCCTTACTGCGCGGAGATGTAAAAACCTTTTGTCCTGGGGCTGAGGTCATCCACCGGTAGCACATCCACCAGGTCATACTCCTGGCTGCCAAGCCCGAGTTTTTCAGCGTAACGCACTGTCACGTAAGGATCCTTAAACCTGCCGTGCAGCTGCGCGAAGGGATGCCCGTCGTGCTTTTGCACCTCGAGGCTCGTTGGTATGTTTTCTTCGATCAACGGCAGCTTCGCGGTCACATCCAGCACCGCTTTATCCAGCGCGACGATGTCATCCGAACCAAATATGCCGGCGTCCTGCATGATGGGCATGGTGGTAAAGCCAAAACAGTCGCACATGGGGGTCATATGCGTGGCCAGCGCCAGGTGCGTGGTCTTACCTTTCTCAAATGTGGATAGGGTGATGGCGGTGGAGATGGCGACCGCTTCCATGAACGCATGGAAGTTGGCCGGCTGGATGAGCAGGCTTCCCGGCGGGGCTGCCTGCTGGCAGCGCATGCACTGGTTGCAGGGTTCAAAATGCAGGTGCAGTTCTTCAGGGTCTTTCTTATCAAAAACGACCGCACCAAAGGGGCAGGAGTCAACGATCTGCTGCATCACTACCCGGTCACGGCATTTTTCCTTGAACCAGTAACGGTCATAGTGATTGGTATCGTGAATCTGCCCGCGGGTCTCGCCGACCATGCAGCCCAGCGCGATGTTCTTGAAAGCCGCCCCGAACCCGCAAGAGGGGTGCCCCTTGACATGGGCGAAGTTGACCAGGAAACCGGCGTCCTCAACCATGCCCGCGACCTTCCAGGTCTTCATGTTCTTGTATTCCCATTCGTGGCTGTAATAATATCGCTCATGCAGGCCGGCGCTGGGGTACACCGGGCAACCCAGCACCTCGTTGGTATACCCGCGCGACTCGCAGCCTTCCACATCCCAATCCACATCCACGATGAAGGGTTCTCCTCCACCGTCCTTGATGGCTTTCACCACTTTCCGCACGAAGATCGGGTGGATGGTGGAGTAACCGATATTGTTGCCCACGTGCAGTTTCAGGCAGACCAGTTCATCCTTCACCCGGTCGCGCAGGTGCAATCTTTCGAGGATTAGGTCAAGTTTTGCCGGCAGTGATTCGTTGGCTTCGAGCCGCGCCTGGCGGGGTGATCCATAATAGACGGTCGCAGTCATGTCAGTTTTCCCTTCTTTCGCGAGGATGAGAGGATTATATCAACAACCAATATTATTGACTTTGCTCCTCAATCTCTGTAGACTGATAATGACAAAAGGAGCAGCAATGATCCAAACCGAACGCCTGGAATTGATCCCCCTGACGCTGCAGCAGCTTGAAACCGGATTGGTATCCATCAAGCAGCTATCCGCCGACCTGGACCTGCCCCTGGTCTCTGACCTGTTCAGCGAAGACGCTGAACGCGCTGTGCGAATGAAGATCGCAAAAATGCACAAGGCATCAGCTTTAGTACACACCTGGTTTACCTACTGGTTGATCGTGATAAAAAAAGAGGGCATTGGCGCGGGTCTCGTCGGATTCAAAGGCACCCCTGATAAAACCGGTGCTGTGGAGATCGGGTATGGAATCAACAGCATCTTCCAAAACCGCGGTTACATGACCGAAGCGGTTAGCGCTATGATCACCTGGGCATTCAATCACCCTAAATGTAAAAAGATCACCGCCACCGGTGTAATACAGGGAAATCTCGCTTCGCGCAAGGTGCTGGTAAAGAACGGGTTCGAGGAAAAAAAGAGCGACCCTGCCGGCGTTGATTATGAATTGGTAAGAAATCCATACCGTTAATTTACTTAACTCCTATTGACTTTAGTGTTTTGAGATACTAAAATGAACCTGTAGAAACCGCGCTTGTATTGCAACCAATTACCAAGCAGAAAGGGTTCCTGATGCAATCGGAAGAAACGGGCAGTACCAAGGATGTGCCTCCCCTTAGTCCCAGGGGAATCTTAGGGCTGTCCACGTACGTTGAAAAGAATAATGCACCTGAGCGACCGCAGGGGTCAGGGTGTGAAAAGGAAGTACCCGCCTGATCAGTAATCCCTGATCCATAAGGCACGCTAACGCTGCCGGCTGGTGCTTCCGCTACCAGCCGGTTTTCTTATCCGGCTTTACGATCACAAGTCATGCTGTGGCAGACCGCGTTCGCGGTTATCCCACCTTACTAATGGAGGCCGGTATGCGTTATTTTGTCATCAAAGCAGAAAAGGTAACAAAAAAATACAGCCACCGACCGGGTATTGAGAACATTTCGTTCGAAGTGGAACCGGGCGAGATCTTCGGCCTGCTTGGGAATGACCACGCCGGTAAAAGCACCCTGGTCAGCCTGCTCGCCGGGTACTTCAGACCCAACAGCGGCAACCTGATGGTGTTCGGCCTCGACAGTCAGCGCGAAAGCCGCCAGATCCGTGAGCGCACCGGCTTCTTCCCCGGCAACTATCCCACCCCCAGCCGCCTGACGGTCGCAGAACTGCTGCGTTCCCAGGGGCATCAGCCCGGCGGCATGCTGTGGACGGATATTCAGAAACTGACAGATCAGCTGGACCTTGACCTGACCCAACCGGCTGCCACGCTTTCTACCCACGACCGCCAGGTTTTTGACCTGCTCCAGGCATTCATTCCGAGGCCGGAGCTATTGATACTGGATGAACCCACGTATGAACTCAAGCCCGCCATCCAGGATGTTTTCTATCGCTTGATCGCCGAAGCACGTGAAGACGGCCGCACCGTCTTTATTACTTCGCGGTCGATGGCCGAGATGGAGCGCATCTGCGACCGGGTTGCCATCATCCATCGCGGCAAGCTGGTTGCGGTGGAACGCGGCATCCAGCTGCGCTCCCGGGCGATAAGAGTGATCGAAATGCGCTTCGCCGACGCTGTCACGAAGGATGGTTTTGCCGAAATACCCAATATCCGTAATCTCACCATCGAGGGCAATAAACTGCGTTGTGTGCTGCAGGGAGAACCCGATAAATTGATCAAGGCCGCCTGCCGCTTTCACATCACTGATCTGCTGAGCATCCAACCCAGCCTGGAGCAGGTGCTGGCGGATACATACGGGATTAAGACCATTTAAGAAATCCCAAACAGTTTTGTTCCTGACTCGATTAATATCCACCCTCGAGAGGTTAATGCTGCTGTTTTACCCGCGGCATAATCCTGCTATAATTCAACTTCAGCAAAATCGGACGAGGTCATCATGAAAAACGAAGAAGGTCTGGCGTTTCATCTGCATATTAAGGAGGGTGATATCGGGCGCTATGTGCTGCTGCCCGGAGACCCGGCGCGCTGCGAAAAGATCGCCCGCTATTTCGACAATCCCTACTTCGTGGCGCAAAACCGCGAATACGTCACCTGGACGGGTTCTTTGCTGGGCGAGAAGGTCTCGGTGGTTTCCACAGGCATCGGTTGTCCATCCGCTGCCATCGCCGTGGAGGAACTGGTGGAGAACGGCGCAGATACGCTCATCCGGGTGGGTTCCTCAGGCTCGATGCAGCCGTACATCCATACGGGTGATGTTGTGGTGGTAAGCGCCGCCATCCGCGATGAAGGCACCACTCCCTACTACCTGCCCATCGAATTCCCGGCTGTGGCGGATATTGCAGTTATCAACGCGCTGCGCGAAGGCGCGCGGCGTCTCGGGTTCAGGTCGCACACAGGCGTCGCGCAATCCAAAGACTCCTTTTATGGCGAGGTGGAACGCACGCGCATGCCCATGCCCACCCGCCTGGCGGAACGCTGGAACGCCTATATCGCCGGCGGCGCCGCCTGCTCTGAAATGGAATCTTCGGCGCTCTTTATTCTCTCTTCAATTTACCGCAAACGCGCCGGCGGTGTAATGCTGGTGATCAATGAATCTGACCTGGCCGAAGTGGACGAGGAAGATGCCTCCAAACACATGGCTGAATTCGACGCTGACCGGGTGATCAAGGTGGCAATCGAGGCTTTGAAAATTCTCATTGCGAGCGACCGCAAATAGGTTCGAAAAGCGTTGAAGCCCGCGACACTGCACTCACGCATCAGCAATATTTCACGCGAACTTGCCTTGTTCATCACGGCGTCTTTCGCCGTGGGCATGGCCGCCAGCCTGGTCGATTCAACGCTGAACAACTTCCTCAACGACACTTTTTCACTTAACGGGTTCCAACGCTCCTTCCTGGAGTTTCCTCGCGAGTTCCCAGGTGTCATTGTGCTGTTTGTCTCCGCGGCGCTGTGGTTCCTGGGCAGCCGCCGCCTGGGCGCCTTTGCCATGCTGCTGGCTGCGCTGGGCATCTTTCTCATCGGTTTTTCCTCCTCAAGCTACGGTTTGATGGTGATCTTCCTGTTCATCTACAGCAACGGCAACCACCTCTTCATGCCGGTTGCCACGACCATCGGTATGGAACTGGCCGCAGATGGCAGGACCGGCCGCCGCCTGGGGCAGCTGAACGCCATCCGCAACCTGGCAACGATCGCGGGCAGTTTTCTCGTTTTCATCGGTTTTAAATTCCTCGGGTTCACCTACCAGCACAGTTTCACCATCGCGGCCCTGGTTTTCACCGCGGCAGCCGTGCTGATGTTCCTGATGAAACCTGAAAAATCCGCCCCCCCGCGTACTTTTTTAAAATTACGCAAAGAGTACACCCTGGTTTATGCCCTCGCCGTCTTGGCGGGGTCACGCAAACAGATCTTTATCACATTTGCCCCGTGGGTGATCGTTACAATTTTTAACAAGCCCACCCAGACCATCGCCACCCTGGTGACCATTGGCGGCGTCATCGGCATCCTCTTTCAACCCTTCCTCGGCAAGGCGATCGACCGCTATGGTGAACGTATGATATTAAGCGCCGAAGCGGTGGCGTTGATCTTCGTCTGCCTGGGGTACGGATTCTCCCGGTCAGTGCTTCCTGAAAACACCGCCTTCATTGTGGTATGCGTCTGCTACCTGCTTGACCAGATGCTCTTCTCCGTCAGCATGGCGCGCTCTACTTATATGAAAAAGATCGCCCTTGACCCGGCGGATATCCAACCGGCGCTTTCAGCTTCGATCAGCATTGACCACGTGTTCTCCATCAGCGTGGCACTGCTGGGCGGCGTCATCTGGAACAACTTCGGGTTCCAGTACGTGTTCCTGCTGGGCATGCTCATCGCCGTGATCAACTTCTTCGTCGCCCGCCGCATTGTCATCCCGCAATCCATAAAGGCACAAACTCCCGTCACCCTTCCCGTTGAGCGGGATTGAATCCCGGCCCTTCTGCGTAAAGCACGCAGGATAATTTTGGATATAATCAGGTTACACGATCCCAAAACACGCATGTTCGGCAGTGACAGAAGGAGGGGTAAGAATGAAGGTCAATTTCTCCATGTGGAAGAAAGCCCTTTCCACCCTTGTAAAGATGGACAGCAAGGAGGAATGGGACGGGCTGGACGCGATCTCTAAATGGCTCATTGCCACCCGCTCCGCGGTGACCATTGTCACATTGTACTCCTGCGCCATCGGCGGACTGCTGGCGCTCAGGCACGGCTACTTCACCGGCAACTGGGGAATGTCCATTTTAGCCTGGGTGATCATCACCATCGGCCTGTTCATCGCCCACGGCACCAACAACTTTCTCAACGATTACACTGATTTCTCGCGCGGCGTTGACACTGATTACTACTTCCGCACCCAGTACGGCGTTCATCCGCTTATCCAGAAGTTCTGGACCAAAGACCAGCAGTTCCGCTGGTTCGCCATCAGCGGGTCCCTCGCCATCCTGACGGGAATCTTCGCCCTGTTCTACACCAACTTCTCACTCAACATCATCATCCTGTTTGCGGTTGGCGCGCTGGTGCTGCTGCTTTACACCTGGCCGCTCAAACACATCGCCCTGGGTGAGATCTCCATATTCCTCATCTGGGGACCGGTGATGGTGGCAGCCGTATTCCTGGTGCTGGCAAAAGGCGCGACCGAACACGTCTGGCCGGTAGCGCTGGCAGCGGTTCCCTGGGGATTGAGCGTGGTGAGCATCAACCTGGGCAAGCACATCGATAAAGCGCCTGAAGACAGGAAAAAGAAAGTCGGCACACTGCCGGTGGTCGTCGGAGAGAAAGCCGCGCGCGTTATCAATATGATCGTTCTCGCGCTCATTTACCTCCTCATCCTCTACCTGGTCTTCATCAGCCATTACTTCACTCCCATCCTGCTCATCGTGTTCTTCGCCGGCAAGCGCCTGCTTTATGCCATCGGTGTGCACACCAAGCCGCGCCCCGAGGAACCGCCCAAGGAATGGCAGTACTGGCCGACCTGGTTCGCGGGTTTCACCTTCTACCATAACCGCCTGTTCAGCAACCTGCTGCTGCTTGCCATCCTCATCGACACGTTGCTGCGCTTATTCACACCCGGTTTCTGGCCGGCGCTTTAACGCGCCGCACCTCTCCTAAAAGGAGCCTCTTATGGACATTGTTGTTCTTTCCCGCTGGCAGTTCGCTCTCACCACCATCTATCACTTCTTTTTTGTACCGCTCACGCTCGGTCTGGCCTGGTTCGTCGCCATCCTCGAAACCATGTACGTGAGAAGCGGCAACCCGATGTACAAACGCCTGACCAAGTTCTGGGGCAAGCTTTTCCTTATCAACTACGCCATGGGCGTGGTCACCGGCATCGTGATGGAGTTCCAGTTCGGTATGAACTGGTCGGAATACTCCCGTTTCGTGGGAGATGTTTTCGGCGCTCCGCTGGCGGTGGAAGGGCTGCTGGCTTTCTTCCTTGAATCCACATTCTTAGGCGTGTGGATCTTCGGCTGGGAACGCATCTCGAAGAAACTGCACGCCGCGGTGATGTGGATCGTGGCCATTGGCGGCAACCTGAGCGCTTTCTGGATCCTGGCGGCCAACGGCTTCATGCAGCACCCGGTTGGTTACGAGATCGTCAACGGACGCGCGCAGATGACCAATTTCGGCGCGCTGCTGGGCAACACGCGCGCGCTTTACCTGTTCCTGCATACTTTCTTCGCCGGACTGGTGACAGCGGCTTTCTTTATGCTCGGGTTCAGCATCTACCATCTTGTGAAGAAACAGGATGAAGAAGCCTTTCGGAAATCTTTCGTTCTATCCGCCGTCATCGGGTTGATCTCAGCAGTGGCGGTGGGCGGGGCCGGGCACGCGCAAGGGGTTTACCTGCGCGAGGTGCAGCCCATGGCCGCGGCCGCCTCTGAGGCTCATTACGAAACGGCTGACCCGGCGGACTTTCACCTGATCGCCGGCATTGACCAGGAGGGGCGCAAGACCACCTGGTCGATCACCATTCCCAAAGCGCTCAGCTTCCTGTACTTCTTCAAGTGGGAAGGCGAGGTGGAGGGTCTGAACCAGGTGCAGGCGCAATACGAGCAGCTATACGGACCCGGGAATTACATCCCGAACATCCCCATCGCTTTCTGGACCTTCAGGGCGATGGTGGGGGCGGGGTTGCTGATGGTGCTGCTCAGCCTTGGCGCGCTGATCATCGCCTGGAAGAAGTACCCGGAGAAGTGGATCAGGCGTTCCGGCTGGCTGGTGTGGATCATCTTCCTGCCTTACGTCGCCAACACCACCGGCTGGCTGCTGACGGAAACCGGCAGGCAGCCCTGGGTGGTGCACGGGTTGATGCAGACCAAAGACGCCGTCAGCCCCAACCTGACCCCTGCCACAGTGCTCATCAGCCTGATCGGCTTTGTGCTGATCTACGCCGCGCTGATGGTGATCGACCTTTACCTGCTGGTGAAGTTCGCGAAAAAGGGTTTGAGCGCCGGCGACATGGATTCCGTTCCCATCACGGGTGAAGTCGAAACAAAGAAAAAAGGAGGAAAATGATGGACCTCAACATCCTGTGGTTTATCCTGGTCGCCATCCTGTACGCCGGTTTCTTTTTCCTCGAAGGGTTTGATTTCGGGGTGGGCATGCTGCTGCCCTCGCTGGGGCGCAAGGACGTGGAACGCCGCGCCATTATCAACACCATCGGCCCGCACTGGGACGGCAACGAGGTGTGGTTGATCGTAGCCGGCGGCGCCACTTTCGCGGCTTTTCCGCAGTGGTACGCCACGCTGTTCAGCGGTTTTTACCTCGGGTTCTTCCTGTTATTATTCGCCCTCATCGTACGCGGTGTAGGGTTTGAATTCCGCAGCAAGCTGTCCGCTCCGCGCTGGCGCTACGGTTGGGACTGGGCCATCGCCATCTCCAGCTTTTTTGCCGCATTCCTGCTGGGCGTGGTCTTCACCAACCTGGTGCGTGGCGTACCCATTGACGGCGATATGCAGTACACTGGCGGGTTCTTCACCCTGCTCAACCCCATCAGCCTGCTGGGCGGGCTGGCGGTGGTGATGCTCTTCCTATTTCACGGTGCCAACTTCCTCAGCCTTAAGCTCAGCGAGGGGCTGCGCGAGCGCTCGCACAACGCCGCCCGCACGTACTTCCCCGCTGCGCTGCTGTTCGCACTGGGGTTGTTCGCCGCGCTTCTGTTCACGCCCTCCGCGTTCTCAGCCAAAGGCGTACTCAGTGCCATCCTGCCGGTGCTGGCCGCAGCCGCGCTGGTCGTCTCACGCGTGATGATGGGTAAAAAGAAGGAGGGCTGGGCGTTCATCTGCTCCAGCCTGGCCGTGGTGCTGACGGTTGCCGCGCTGTTCGCCGCACTTTTCCCCAATGTGATGGTTTCGAGCACGGACGCGGCCAACAGCCTGACCATTTATAACGCCTCCTCCGCGCCCTACACGTTGAAGGTGATCTCCATCATCGCCGCCATCATGGTGCCGGTGGTGCTGGCCTACCAGGTGTGGACGTATGTGGTGTTCAAGAAGCGCGTGAAGGCAGACGCCAAGAACCTTACATATTGATCGAATCCATTACGTAGTAGGGGCGATTCACATCGTCCCCGAATTATTTGCATGAGCGGGATGAAACGTCCCTACTTTTTCCATCACCCCTTTACCCCTCTCCCAAACACTGGAGAGGGGTTGATTCTGGCAGGGTGGGTTTACCCATGAAAAGGTCAAGAACAACCTTTTCATGGGTTGTTTTTGGATCAAACATGGTATTAGGATACTAGCCGTGGATTGGCCATATTCAAGTTTCGCCAGGACGTGAAAGTGGGGGTTTATGACCCCGATTGGGTTGGCGGTGATGAGGGTAGGCTGCAAAAGCTGGTGTGGGAGTGAAAGAGTTCTTTTTGGTGGATTTTCAACCCGACCTACAGACTATTCTTCCATAGCGTAGAACTCATTCGATTTGGCAAATAACTCAAGAACATTTAACCATCCCCATCCCCCTTCTCCTTCGTTACCTCCAGGACCGTATACTCCCATATGCAGGTGCGGATTGTTGGTACACGCTGCAATGTTGGGACCAATATAATTGAGTTCCCCCTTTTCATTTGTCCCATTGATATTATTTTCATATATTGCTGGATCTATATAGCCAATAATTGTTCCTTTATGCACATGTTGACCAGGCTTAACTATTATCTCGGTTAAATGTCCAGTATTTATATTGTACTCACCAATTTCATCTCTTACGTAGATGACAACATTGTTACAATCTCCAAAACTTTCATCGCCAATATCCCCTTCTGCTACAGCAAAAACGGGTTGTGGGCCTTCACCGGCAATTCGAATATCAATAGCATAATGATGTGTTCCGTCAGGCCTTTCTCTACCATAATTACCTTTTCCATCAAAATAATGTCCAATTGAATTTTCCTTAAGGGGGATGGCGAAAGGTCCCTCGCCTAAGCCAATAGAAATTTGTGGCTTCCCGGTGTCAATAATTTTAAATTTGTGTCCTGTCTTAATTATCTGATTTTCATAAAAAACGTATCTCAAATTCGCAAATTTCTCGTTCAGTATATTTATTTTTATTACTGGTAATTCATTGTAATAACCAAGGAGACAATTACCCTCATAATCAGTAATGCATGAATAGTTGTCTGCCTTAATTTCAGCTCCTATAACCAAATATTCAAATTCGTCATCAAAAATCTCGTTTGCATTGAAATCATGGAAAACAATAATTCTTATCTCTTTTTTTACTGGTTGGGGTGATGTTGTGATCATAGGGGCTATGGTGCTAGAATTTACTGACAAAGATTCATTTTCATTATGAGGTGTTTCTTGAAGGGCAGAGGTCATGGATGGTGAAGGCGTAGGTGTCGCGGTACTTATGGGCGAGGCAAGTGGATCGCTCGAAAGTGAATGTGCGGGTGCGTTGGTTTTAGACGCACATCCCATGAGAAGCAGGCAAACGATCAGATAGCTGAATACATTAAGCATGGCTTAACCCTCTATCGATATCTCAATTATTAAATATTATAGATTAATACAAAAATACGGTGCGATGTCAATACAGATTTTTGGTGGGTTTTCAACCAACCCACTACTGAAAGAAGTCTCAGGCCCTCGCCTTGCAGCGAGGGTCATTCATCTTTTTCTGTTTTCGGTCTTTACAAATCTCTAACGTTTCGGGCAGGAAATAGGATCGATTCATTGCGAGGACTGAATTGGTATGACAAAGGGTGTTTTCCAAGCCCTAGTTTGTTAATCTCCTGACCAAGCGGATGTTCATTTTCAATCTGAATGACCACATCATCGTTGTGATTCGAAACACCAAATTCAAGAGGGTTGACCAGTGTGTTGATCGCTAAAAGGTTATTTTGCATTACGGTGTACGACACATACCGGATGGGAGATACTTCCTTTGTTGGAATAATCTTACCAATCATCCTCAGAATTTCCGTATTTGAATCCTTTAGGATACAGGTCACAGTATCTTTTGTCTTGATAAATCGAATATCGGAGAGGAACTTCGGGTAATTATAAAAGTCTACACCCCCGGTGCGGGCAGCCTCTGTAGTCACAGGAAGTTGCCAGACATAAACTGCCAAAACGGATGATGAAAATGCTTTTATCGCTGAAATGATTGGAATCGGGATTTTCTTGTAGCTAACAATAAATGAAATACTAAATTCATTATATGGTTCGATCTCAGGTTTGCGATACTCAAAAGCAGTAAAAGCAACCAGGCATCGCCCAGGCCAGAGTTCAACCGGGTGAAGGTCGGTATGGGGAATCAACTCCCTTACCCTCTTTGTAGAGGCAGAATAAACACCTGTTAGAAAGAGATTGTCGAAATAAAAAGCTGGAAGCAATCCTTGTGTACCATTGCGCTCAATTTGCCACTTTTGAATATTGTCAAAAAAATTGGTGGTCATTTTTCCTCCCAAATTGCGCATGAATTCGGCGGAAATACTTGGCTGGATAAACCAAATCATTTCTACATCTCATTATAGAAATATATATTTAAAATACAATAAGCATTTGATTCAAACTAAAGCATATTCCACCGCCGCCTCAGCGTGGATCTTCGTGGTCGCGAAGACCGGCAGCACGCTGTCCTGCGGTCGTACCAGGCTCTCGATCTCGGTGCAGCCCAGGATCACTCCCTGCGCCCCGGCGGCTGCCAGCCTGTCGATGATCCGGCTGAACTGGTCCCTGGATTCCTGCTTCACTACGCCCAGGCAGAGTTCGTTGTAGATGACATTATGCACGATCTCACGGTCAGCCGCATCGGGGATGAGCACCTCCAGCTCGTGCTTTCCGCTCAGCCGTTCTTTATAAAAATCCTGCTCCATGGTGAAGCGCGTTCCCAGCAACCCCACCCGCGTGATGCCCGCGGCCTTGACGGCTTCAGCGGTGGCGTCAGCGATGTGCAGCAGCGGTATGTTGATTCCGGCTTCGATTTCAGGCACCAGTTTATGCATGGTGTTGGTGCACAGCACAATGAAATCCGCCCCAGCGGCCTCGAGCGCACGCCCCGCCTCCAACATGCACTGCGCCGCCTCCTGCCACCTGCCTTCGCGCTGCAACACCTCGATCTCGGCAAATTCCACCGAGTACAGGATGCATTTGGCCGAATGCAGCCCGCCGAGCCTCTCTTTTACCGTCTGGTTTAGGATGCGGTAATACTCGAGGGTCGATTCCCAGCTCATGCCGCCGATGAGGCCGATGGTTTTCATAATTTACTCCTGTTTATGGTTTTAATGTATTGTACCCGAGAGCGCAGGCGATACTGGCCCAGGGTGGGTTGTACGCTTCGCTTCCATCGAGCATATCAAACTCCCACCATTATGTTAATTTTTAGAACAATTTTTTCATGCCTGATTACCGCAGATCAAGAGTAGAGGGCGGAATTTATTTCTTCACTGGGTCTGGCTTATCAACAGATGCTACGGTCTACGGGCTGACCCATGAAAAGGTTTATAACAACCTTTTCATGGGTTTATTCCCGATTGGGTTGGTGGTGAAACGGGCAGGTTGCAAAAAACTGGTGTGGGAGCGAGAGAACTCTTTCTGGTGGATTTTCAACCCACCTTACAACCGGTTAAATTTCCGGCGCTATAATAGAGTAACACCAACTCAATCACCATCACAAAAAATCCCTTGCATCCAGCCAGGAGGAAAACCCCATGACCACCCTGACCGCCGAAAAAGCCAAATTCGAGATCAAAGCGCCAAAGAACCTCTCTCCGCGCGTGCGCTGGCTGCGCGATTATTACTTCCAGGGCGTCAACCGCAAGTGGAACAACGAGTACATTTCGTACACCACCGGCACGCCGTGGGACTTTCAATACAACGAGCTTTCCTTTTACATCGTCCCCGAGACCTATTTCTACATCCCCACTTTCCGCTCCTCCTTCAAGCAGCTCGCCAGACCGGTTGATCTGCACCCGGACTTCTGGCGCTGGAGCCTGCCGGAACGCCGCGCCTGGTTCATGAAGGAAGTGCTGGTTAAGTACCATCCAATCGAAATCCTGCCCGGCGACCTGCTGGCCGGCGCGCGCTTCAACGTGATGGTCTCGCATTGTCTCAATAAGCAGGAGGCGAAAGCCTACGATAAAATGATCTACGGTAAGAACGGCGCCCGCGCCGCCATGCTGTGGTTCCACAACCACGGCTACGGCAACACCGGCGCCACCAGCGGCCACCTGGTGCCGGGCTACGCGCGCGTCATCGAACACGGCTGGAAAGCCATCCACGCGGACATTCAAAAGCATTACGACGCCCTTTCTCCGGCAGAACGGCAGGGCAGGAAAGGCGCGCAGCTGCGCGCGATGCTCACCGCGTCCACCATGGCGCGCGACCTGGCCGCGGAATATCACGACCTGCTGGTGAAAATGGCGCTCGACGAACCCGATCCCGCGCGCAAAGTGGAACTGGAACAGATGGCGCGCAACCTGGCGCGCGTGCCCTGGGAGCCCGCCGCCACTTTCTGGGAGGCGGTGCAGTCGTTGTGGCTGACGCACATGCTCATCATGTCCGACGAATGCTACCCCGGTCCCGGCGTTTCCTTCGGGCGCATTGACCAGTACCTGAACCCGCTGTGGGAAAAGTCGCTGGATGAGGGCATGGAGCGCGAGTTCGGCAAGGAGATCCTCAAGTGCTTCTGGGTGCACTGCAACACCGCCTATGACGCCATGATCCAGACCGGGGGCAACCAGGGCATCACCGCCGGCTATGGGCAGCTGCTCACCCTGGGCGGGGTGGGCAGGGGCGGAGTCGACATGACCAACGACCTGACCTTTGCCATGCTCGAGGTCATCGACGAAATGACGCCCATCCTGGAACCCAAGCCCAACGTGCGCCTGCACCGCGGCACACCCGATAACCTGTTAACGAAAGTGGTCGACATGGTCGCCTCCAGCCAGGGCGCGCCATTTTTATTGAATTTCGATGAGCGTTCGATGGCCGGTATGATGCTGGAAGCGCGCAAAGCCGGCGTGGAGCACCTCATTAACGCGGAGAACGTGCACGAGTACGCCCCCGTGGGCTGCCTGGAGAACACCATGGTCGGCAACGACCGCTCCGGCACCGTGGACGATAATTTGAACCTGCTCAAAGCGGTCGAGCTGACCCTCACCGGCGGTTACGACCTCAACCCGGTGGTAGACGCGCTCACCGGCAAGCCGGAAAAACCGCGCCGCGACGGCGAGGATACCGGCGACCCGGCGTCCTTCACCACCTGGGAGCAGTTCTGGGAGGCCTACGCCCGCCAGACGCTCTACATCATCCGCAAGAGTGTTGAGACCTACGAGCGCTCAGAGGAGATCCGCACCAGGTACTTCCAGACGCCCTACGTCTCCTGCCTGGTCAGGGGCTGCGCCGAGAGCGGCAAGGACATCAACCAGGGCGGGGCGGAACTCGGCTTCGTCACCATTGAAGGCGTCACTTTCGCCACCACCGTGGATTCGCTGCTGGCGGTCAAGTACCTGGTGTACGACAAGCGCGTCTGCACCATGCAAGAACTGGTGCAGGCGCTGCGCGACAACTGGGTTGGTCACGAGAAACTTCAGGCCATCGCGCTGCACAAAGCCCTCAAGTACGGCCGCGACGATGACTACGCCGATGCCATGGCCAAACAGGTGATGGACCTTTGGACAGAGGAAACCTGGAAGCACAAGACCGTCTCCACCGGGCGCCAGTTCAGGCCGGGCATGCTCAGCTGGAACTACTGGATCGCCTATTCCGACATTCTCGCTGCCAGCCCCGACGGGCGCGCCAAGGGCAAGTTCCTTTCCAACGCCCTCTGCCCCTCCAACGGTGCGGATTCCAACGGGCCCACCGCGAACACCAACTCGGTGGGCAAGGCCATCGGCGGCAAGGCGGCTGACGGCAGGGGCGACTGGCTGGAGTATTTCAGCGTGCTGCCCAACGGCGGCAGCCACACCATCACCTTCAATCCCTCCATCCTGCGCGATCCCGAGCATAAGGAGAAGTTCAAAGCCTACCTGCGCGGATACATTGAGAACGGCGGCAGCGCGCTGCAGATCAACATGCTCAACGCCGACATGCTGCGCGACGCGCAGCAGCACCCCGAGGATTACCGCCACCTGCTGGTGCGCGTGACCGGCTACAATGCCTACTTCACCGCCATTGGGAAGGAACTGCAGGACGAGATCATCGCGCGTGAAAGCCACCAGATGTAATGGCCGAAGAAAATTCCGCCGCCACCGGCACCATTCTGCATCTGCAGCGCCTCTCGACCGAGGACGGGCCGGGTATTCGTACCACCGTGTTCTTCAAGGGCTGCCCGCTCAAATGCCAGTGGTGCCATAATCCCGAGAGTCTTTCCTTGCAGCAACAGGTGCAGTGGATCGGCAACCGCTGCATCGGCTGCGAAAGCTGCATTAAAGCCTGCGAAGAACACGGGTTGACGCATACCCAGAAAGGCATTGTCAGAGACCGTGCACTGTGCATCGTGTGCGGCCGCTGCGTGGAGGCCTGCCCGGCTGGCGCGATGGAACTGCTGGGTAAGGAAGTAAGCGCGGCGGATCTGACCGTTGAACTAGTAAAGGACCGCGCCTATTTTGAAAAATCCGGCGGCGGGGTCACCCTCTCCGGCGGCGAGCCCACGCTGCAACCGGAATTCTGCGCCGCTCTGATGGACCACATGCACGCCGAGGGTGTGCATGTGGCGCTGGATACCTGCGGGATGTGCAATCCGGCTGTTTTCAAAAAATTGGTTGAAAAGTCTGATCTCATTTTATTTGACCTGAAACTCATAAGCCCGGATGCACATAAACGCTGGACAGGCGCGGATAACACGCGCATCCTCGCCAACCTGGAGGTGGTGCGCGAGATCGTGGCGGCTTCTGATGGTGCGAAGCGCCTGTGGATCCGCACCCCGCTCATTCCAGGCGCCACCACGGCGCGCGAAAACCTGATGGGGATCAGCGCGCACCTGGCGGGAACGCCCGATGGCACTGTGGAGCGCTGGGAGTTGTGCGCCTTCAACAACCTGTGCCGCGACAAGTACGAGCGCCTGGGCATGCAGTGGGCGTTCGCTGAAACCAGGCTCTTGAGCGCTGAGGAGCTGCAGCAGCTGGGCAAGTGGGCCGGGGCGGGCGGCTTTGACCCGGCGCGCATCTTCGTCACCGGCGCTGCCAAAGCCGGATAATATTTTCGAGAAAAATTTGCGAATGGAGAGCCATGGACAATTCCCTTTACCCCCATACCCGTTTCTCTGAACAGGACATCCAGGACCTGTCGGCCGCGATGAAGGTCGGTATTTTGGGCACGGTCAACCCGCAGGGGCTGCCGCACCTCACCCTCATCACCACGCTCATGGCCAGCGCGCCGGATCTTGTGGTGTGGGGGCAGTTCATGGAGGGCACCAGCAAGAAACATGTTCTGGCCAACCCCAGGACCGGCTTCATGGTGATGGGGCTGGATAAGCGCTTCTGGCGCGGATTCGCGGATTACACCCACGCTGACAATGCAGGCAAGGATTACGAGTTTTATAACAACACCCCGCTCTTTCGCTACAACGCCTATTTTGGTGTGCACCGGGTGCATTACATGAACCTTGTCGCTCACACAGGGGTGCACCCGCTGCCGATGAACCGCATCATCCCCGCGGCGATGATGACCATGCTCGCGAAAACCCTCAGCCGCAAACGGGAGCGAACCCCCGTCCTCAACCCCTGGACGGCGGCTTTTTTCAATAAGATCGACAATCTCAAGTTCCTGGGCTACGTCAACGCAGATGGCTACCCGGTGATCATCCCGCTCATCCAGGCGCAGGCGCTCGATAGAGGGCATCTCATCTTTTCCTTTGGCGCGTTCGGCGATGAGCTGGCGCAGATCCCGGCGTACACACCGGTGGCGGTGTTCGGCATGGCGCTGACCATGGAGGATGTGCTGGTGCGCGGCACCTACCAGGGGGCAAAGCGCAGCGCCGGCATCAAGTGCGGCATTGTTCAGCTGGATTGGGCGTACAACCCCATGCCGCCAACCCCCAGGCAGATCTACCCCGAGGTGAAGATAGAAGCGGTTACGGAATTCTAAAGCCCGGTGAACCGTGATCAGGAAACAGTGATTCGTAATTGGTGATCGGCGAATAGGTACTCATGCCTTAACGATACTGATCCCACCCGAAAAATTCCGGCACGGTTACCATTCACTGATCCCTGGTGGCCGGTTACTAATCATTGATTTCAATTTGATACTTATTTAAAACCGGATTTCGGGTAGAATTACCGCTCTATGGAAAAAGCCATTGTATTCGACTTCGGCGGGGTGCTCATCGACTGGAGCCCCTACCACCTTTACCGCAAGCTGCTCCCTTCTGACGAGGCTGTGCGCGAATTTCTGGAAGAAATAAAGTTCAGCGAGTTCAATAAAAAACTGGATGCCGGCTACCCCTTCAGCAAAATGAAAGTGGAATTACTGGAAAAATACCCGCTCCAGCAGGAACTGGTGAGGGCATTCTTTGATCGCTGGATGGAATGCACCGGCGAAGCGCTTCAACCGACCGTTGACATCATGCGCGAGGTCAAAGCTGAGGGGTACCCTGTATTCGGTTTGAGCAACTGGTCCACCGAGACTTTCCCTCTACTGCGTCATCGCTATCCCTTCCTGCCGGAACTGGATGACTACCTGCTCTCGGGAATGGCGGGCGTGGCCAAACCGGATGAGGAGATCTTCCGCATTTTCCTGCAGCGTGTCGGCCGGGATGCTGACGAGTGCGTTTTCATCGATGACGCGCAGGTGAATATCGACACCGCCAGGCGGCTTGGTTTTACCGGGATCCTGTTCAGGGATGCACCTCAGCTACGCAGCGATCTGCAGGAACTGGGTATTCTTAACGGAAAACCCGCAGCAGGTTGACCAGTCCTAACAACCGCCAGCCTTTTTCCCTCAAAAACCCCAAAAAGTAACCTCTTAACCCCAAAACCTTATACAGTACCTTGTACATAACCTCTCCCGGGTGTATATTGGATATATATCAAACTAAGGAGTGGAACAAATGGCAAAAGAAATCGCAAAAGAGGATGTCGCCTTCGACAACAAGATCAAAAAGCTGCGCCGCTTTAACCTCATCATGGGGTTCCTGCACCTGGTGCAGAGCGTGTTCATGTTCATCATCACCCTGGTGGTGGACACACCCGGAGAGACCTACCCGGTCTATTCCAATTACCTGACCTTTAACCGCGAGCTGGGGGGGCTGGTGGCGGATACTCAACAGATATGGGATGCTCCATTGGGTATCGGCATCGCACTATTCCTGCTCATCTCAGCTGTAGCGCATTTCTTCCTGGCGACCTTCGGTTACAAGTGGTACGAAAAAGCATTGAAGAAGGGCATGAACCCGGTCCGCTTCTACGAATACGCGCTCAGCTCTTCGCTGATGATCGTGCTCATCGGGCTGCTGGTGGGTGTTAATGATATCGGCGCCATCATCCTGGCCTTCTTCGTCAACGCCTCCATGAACCTGTTCGGCATCATGATGGAGTACCACAACCAGTACACCAAGAAGGTTAATTGGGCATCCTTCATCTTCGGCAGCATCGCCGGCATCGCCCCATGGATCGTGATCTTCCTTTACTTCCTGGGCGCTGTCAATTCCGGAGACGCCAAGCCCCCGGCGTTCGTTTACGCCATCGTCCCGACATTGTTCGTGTTCTTCAACATCTTCGCAATCAACATGGTGCTGCAGTACAAGAAGGTCGGTCCGTGGAAAGACTACCTATACGGTGAACGGGTTTACATCATCCTGAGCCTGGCTGCCAAAACCACCCTGGCGTGGTTGATCTTCTCGGGTATTTTCGCCCCCAGCCTGTAAGAATTCGCAAACAATACAATAGGATTCCCTGCCTGAGCGGGGAATCTTTTTTATGTTAAGATATTTATGGAGGAACCATGGGTGACCTGGATCAAATCTTTACCTCGCTTCACACCCTGTTGAAGCGCTACGAACCGCCGTTCATTCACAAGCAGGATAATGAACGTTATTATGACCTGTGGTCAATAAAAGACCTGGTGATCGAAGGGCGCAAGCGCAAGGAGGTTTTCTTCGCTGGATTGATCATCCAGAAGAGTTACGTCGGCTTGTACTACATGCCGGTTTACGCAGAACCGGAGGTAAAGAACCTTTTCAAACCGGAATTACTGCGCCTGCTTAAGGGTAAATCCTGCTTCCACATCAAGAAGCTCACGCCGGATCTTATGCACCAGATCGATGACGCGCTGGAAACGGGTTACCGGATGTACCAGGAGCGCGGCTGGATATAAAACGGGTGTGTAGAAAATCGTCAAGCGGGAAATGGTATTGACGATTTGGTCGTTAATACCGGCTTGTTTTGGTTTTAGGCTTAATTTAACCGAACGACTTTCTACTCTCAGACCTTAATTTCCGGCACCTGTTGCGTGATGCAGTGAACATTGCCGCCGCCCAGCAGGATCTCACGCGAGGGCACCCCAACCACCTGCCGCTCCGGCAGCAACCGGCGCAGCAGGTCAAGCGTCACGTCATCCATCGGGTCGTTGAAAGTCGGTACCACAGCTCCGCCGTTGCAAAAAGCGAAGTTCACGTAGGATGCCGCCAGGCGGTCGCCCTCTTTACGGGGCAGCGTGCCGTCCACGGGCAGCACACCTTCGCTTTCCTCCCTGGTAATGTAAACGGGTGAGGGCAGCGGAATGCGGTGCACCTTCAAGCTCCTGCCCCTGGCGTCAGCCGCGGCGAGCAGGATCTCTTCGTTCTCGCGGGAGATCTCGTACTGCGGGTCTGAGCGGTCTTCCGTCCACGCCAGCGCCACTTCGCCCGGTCTCAAGAAGGTGCAGATGTTATCCACGTGCCCGTTGGTCTCGTCAAGGTACATGCCGCGCGCCAGCCAGATGATCTTTTCTACACCCAGGTAATCACGCAGGTAGCCTTCGATCTCCGCCTGGGTGAGCTGCGGATTGCGGTTGAGGTTGAGCAGGCATTCGCGCGTGGTCAGCAGCGTGCCCTGCCCGTCAGTGTGGATCGAACCGCCCTCCATGATCAGGGGTGCCTTATAACGGTCGACCCGCTCGATTTCAGCCACCTTCATCGCCACCAGTTCATCCTCTGAGTAATCGGTGTACAGTCCGCCCCAGGCGTTAAAACCCCAGTCAACAGCGCGGATACTTTTTTCGCTGCTCACTAAGGTCGGTCCGCAATCACGCATCCATGAATCATTGCTCGACAGCTCCACCACCCGCACAGCTGCGGGCAGTAAAGCGCGGGCGTTCAGGTACTGCGCCTGCGAAACACCCATGCTCACCGGCTCGAACCGCGCGAGGGCAGCTGCCACCTGCGCGAAGGCGCGCTGCGCGGGCGCAGCACCAGCGCGCCAGTTGTCGGGGCGCTCCGGCCACAACATCCAGATGCCTGAATGCGGTTCGAACTCACCCGGCATGTGAAAGCCGTCAACCCGCGGGGTGGACCTGATCAACGCGCTCATAGTAGTTTCCTCTCAAGCAACCTGCACATCAATCGGACAGGAATTTCTCCTCGATAAATTTTTTCACGTCCTTTTTCTGTTCTTTCTTGAACTTCCTGGAGGGTTTTTGCAGCCGCGGGTATACCAGCCAGACCAGGAGTCCTTTTTCGGTGTGCAGGCGGTTCTCTGCCTGGTCATAGATCACCGATTGCGGCGAATCCATTACCTCGTCGGTGGCCTCCACACCCCGTGAAGCCGGCAGACAGTGCATGAACCTGCAGTGCGCGGGCGCCTGTTTCAGCAGGTCCATGTTGACCTGGTACTTCGGCATAAAAGCCGCGCGCCGCTCGGGGATCTCGTCCTCCTGCCCGACCCACCACCACAGGTCAGTGTAGATAAAGTCAGCATTCTTCACTGCCTCCACCGGGTCATCGGTCACCCGAACCGTGCCTCCGGAGACGCGGCAGTTCTCCTGCGCCCAATCCAGCCACTGTTTTGGCGCCTGGTACTTCACGGGTGCGGCGTGTGTGAAGTTCATGCCAAGCCGGGTGCAAATGAGCATCAGCGAACTCAGCACATTGGTGGCATCGCCCACGAAGGTAACGTTCAGGTCTTCAAGTTTCTTCCCCGGCTGCATGTGCTCCATCATGGTAAATACATCGCACACCACCTGGGTGGGATGGTTGTAATCCGTAAGCCCGTTGATAACCGGCACTGTGGCGTGCTCTGCCAGCCCGAGAATGGTTTCGTGCTTAAGCGTCCGCGCCATGATCACATCCACGTAACGCGAAATGACCTTCGCGGTATCAGCCAGTGATTCCCGCACTCCCAGATGAATTTCTCCGGGCTTGAGGTAAAGCGCGTGACCACCCAATTCGGTGATACCCACTTCAAAGGAGATGCGCGTACGCGTGGAGGGCTCTTCGAACAGCATCGCCAGCGAGGCATCCTGCAGCAGCTTTGGGCTGGCGCCTTGCTTATCCGCTTCTTTGATGCGGCGGATCAATTCGATCAGATCAAGCAATTCTTTCTTGGTGAAATCCTGCGTATCAATAAAATGCCTGAGTCCCATACTCGCTCCTTTGTGTGATTCGGTTTGGAGATTAATTGTTTCTTCTGATAATTCCTCAATGTTCATTCCCCGCTCCCTGGCCATGTCGATGACGCGGGTGAAAAGCGGGTGGGTTTCATCAGCACGGTGATAAAAATATACCTGACTGTAAACTGAAAGCCTGTCGTGAAAGTTTTCGAGCAGCACCGTAAACTCCGCTTCGTTCACCGTGGACGGCGGCTTGCTGTACCATTTGACTTTTTCTTCCGGAAAAACCACGCCGTAATGATCTGAGAAGATCGCCCATGGATACCCCTTCACCTGGCAGAAACGGATAAACTGCTGCAGACCTTCCGAGGTATAAAGCTGCTCAGGGATCACCTCCCGGCCTGATAGCTGCAGCCCGGGGTCTTTATCGCGCGAACAGTGGGTGACATAAATGCTTGTCATGCGCCTTTCACAGCCGCGCGCCCGCGCCCGCCGAAGATCACCGGGAAGAAGGGAATCACCAGCAGCATCAGCGCTCCGAAAACCAGGAAGGTCAGCGGGTAACCGGCGGCATTGGCCAGCCCGCCTCCCATGCCCAACCCGATGCCCTGCCCGATATTGGTGACCGCCATCAGAATCGAGTACATCGATGCGGCGATAGCCGGCTGGGTGTACTTCATCGCCAGCGCGAAGTAGATCGCCTGAGAAAGTCCGTAGGCAATGCCGAAGAAGATGATCACCGCCCACATCATGGGCTTGTTCGCCACCACCGTCAGCAGGATCATCGCCGGTATGACCAGCAGGATGGATAACCACAAGGCTTTTTTGTTGCCCAGTTTATCCATCACCCGGCCGCCTGCGAGCGCGCCCGCGATGCAGCCGAGACCCCACACGGTGGTGAGCAGCCCGGCGGTGCTGAGGTCAATGCCCAGCCGCGCATCAAAGGAGGGATTGACCAGCTGGTTGGAACCCACGATGACCAGGAAGACGATCAATCCCACCGCGGCGACTGCCAGCACTTTCGCGTTCTTAAACGCTCTAAAAGCCGACCATTGGAAGCGCATTTCTGGGGTCTTCTGAATTTCCTTAATAATGAACAGGAAAGGAACCGGTATCAGGGTCAGAACAGCCAGGAAGTAGAACACACCCTGCCACGAGAGGTGCTGCGCGATGAATCCCGCCACCGAAGCCGCGACAATGACGCCTACTGAACGCCCGCCGACCATGAACCCCTGCAGGATGCCTTTTTCGGATTCAGGAGTAATATCCAGCGCCAGTCCATCGGTGCATGTATCGTAAAAAGCCATTCCAAGCTGCAGCAGGAAAGCCAACGCCACATATAACCAGTAGCTTTTACCCGGGTTGATGTTGGCCACGGCGATGAGACAGGCGAACTGTACCAGCAACCCGATGAAAATGTACGGCTTGCGGTGACCCAGACCGAACAGGTTGTAGCGGTCGCTCAGGATGCCGTATAGAATTTTGATGATGAAAGGAATGAGGGCGATGGTCGAAAAAATGCCCACATCCGCCATGTCCAGCCCGTTGTCGAGCATGTACAGGGCATTGAGCGAGGCGAAATAGCCCAGGATCGTCCCCTGGGTAAAATAGAGCAGCGCGAACATGGTGAACCGGGTGGCCTTGCTTTGAGGGGTCATTGGGTATCCTGTCTGAAATTCTATGGCAAAATTATACAGGTAATTATACAGGAAGGAAAAATCACCGGGTTGGAGGTCTAATGACCGGAATTCTGAACAATAAAACCATCGTGGTCACCGGCGCCAGCTCTGGCATCGGCTTTCAGGCGGCGCTTGACCTGGCCGGCAAGGGCGCCTTTGTCATCGGTGCCGGGCGGGATGCCGCCCGCTGCGAAGCAGCGCGCGCGCGGATAGCGCGGAATTTCCCGGATGCAGAGGTTGAATTCCTGGTCGCCGACCTTTCGTCTCAGCGGCAGACGCGGGAACTGGCGCACCAGGTGCAGCGGTTGCTGAACGAGCGCGGCCGGTCGCTGGATGTACTGGTGAACAATGCCGGCCTCTATTCCAGCAGCCGGGTCACCACGGAGGATGGTATTGAACTGACCTTCGCGGTCAACCACCTGGCGCATTTCCTGCTCACCCATTTACTGATGCCACAGCTGGCAAATGCCCCCGAAGGGCGCGTTTTGGGGGTCAGCTCTACTTCGCATTATCATGCGTTTCTATCGCCGCTGGCAGCCGATAAACCGGCTCTGTACCTCAGCCTGCCCGTTTATGCTACTTCCAACCTTTGCCGCGTGCTTTTCAGCGCTGAATTCAACCGCAGGACACCCATCCAAAAATTACATGCCTGGTCAGTCGACCCGGGGCTGGTGAACACCGAGATCGGATTCAAGGGCAGGGGCTTCTTATCCAACCTGGTATGGCGCTCACGGAAAACGCACGGCACCGGTGCCGAAGTGCCTTCGCGCACCATCCAACACCTGGCTGCTGCGCCAATTGAAAATATTGCTGAAGACCTGTATTGGAAGGACAGCCATCCGAAGGACCCTTCAAGGCTTTCGCGCGACCCCGAACTGGCGAGCCGCTTGTGGGAGAAATCCTGCCGGTTATGCGGGATAAGTGACTACTTCAACCCAGTTTGACGCAGCGCATCGAAATTGACCCCATGATGACCTTCTCATTGTAGAAGGTGACGGGGTCTTCCTTTTCCGCGGCGCCGAGCACGTAAAGCAGGGGCAGGTAATGCTCAGCGGAGTTCACAGAAAGCTCCGCGGACTCTCCATGCTCCTTGTAATGAACCACCTGTTCGTGTTCCCCGTTCTGGATCCATCTCTTGAGATCATTGTCATAAGCCACAGCCCAGTCGTACCCGGCTTCCACCCATGTGGCCATGCGCAGGTTGTGCACCATATTGCCGCTGCCGAGAATAAGAATCCCTTCATCCCGCAGCGGACGCAATTCCCTTCCCAGCTGGTAGTGGGAGTCAGGCGAGAGGTCCAGGTTCAGGCTCAACTGCACCACCGGGGTTGTAGCTTCAGGGTACATGCGGCAAAGCACAGACCAGCTGCCGTGATCCAGCCCCCACGCCTGATCCTCCAGAGCTGCGACCGATTTCAGAGTGTGTTTTACAGCCATGACCAATTCCTGTGAGCCGGGCGCGGGATACTGCATCTCGTTCAGCTCACGCGGAAAACCATAAAAATCATGAATGGTTCGCGGGTTTTCCATTGCCGTCACCCGGGTCCCGTTCGTTTCCCAGTGAGCAGAAATACAAAGCACTGCCCGAGGTTTTAGAAGTGCGCGGCCTAATTCCTCCCAGGTGAGGCTGAATTCATTGTTCTCAACGGCGTTCATCGGGCTGCCATGCCCCACAAACAACACGGGTAATCGTTCGCTTGCTTTCATTCCAACTCCTGACCAGTAGAGTTCGATTTTGCTTGTTTTTGTTTAACCCCCATAACCACGATCTTCGTAGGGTGATTGAATGGCGCGGGGTCAGCGGGGGGTTGATTAACGATCGTTTCTGTATAACCGGTCACATCCTCCCGTACAGGCATGATGCTCTCAAATGAGAGAAAACCACCTTCCGTCAGCTCTTCGAGTTCACGCATATATTTCTGTCCGCTTAAGAACAAGGCGTTATTCACCACCACCAGGCAGCCTTCGTGTTTCACCAGCGGACGCGCCTTGTTGATGAGGCGCGTGGTCTCCTTCACCTGGTCAACCCGCCCGCGCGGCGTCACGCTGAAGTAGGGGGGGTCGAGGATGACAATGTCGAAGCTTTCATCTCTGCGGCGCATCTGCCCGGCAGCCACAAAGAAATCGACGGCCGTGGTTTTCATCCTGGTAATATCCAACCCATTCAGACTGAGAGACGCTTGCGCCAATTGCAGAAAACGCGCGTTGCGGTCGATCTGCGTCACCCGGTCAGCCCCGCCCGCGAGCGCGGCTACCCCCAGACTGCCGGTGTAGGCAAAAGTGTTCAGAACAGTTTTGTCTGTGGCGTGCTCTTTGAGCCAGGCGCGCAGGCCTGCCGTATCAAGGTAGAATCCGGCATCCTGGTTCATGCGCAGGTCAAGTGCATAGCGGACGCTGTTTTCGACGATGCACGTATCCGGCAACCCCCCGTGTATCACCGTGCCCTGTTTGGCGGCAGGATCTTTTGAAGAACGCTGCTTGAGAAGCGCGCATCCGATCCAATCCAGTTCGGCAAGGTAAACATCCGCCACGGTCCGCCCCAGTGCGAAGGAATCAGCAGCTCCCAACTTTTGGGTGAAGACCACCAGCGTGCGCGCGTAAAGGTCCACCACCAGGGAAGGGAAGCCTTCATAGAAACCGTTAAACAGGCGCAGCGCTGTATCATGAGTTTCAACTAAAAGCGGCAGCCGCTTCTGCAGCGCGCGCATCAGTAAGTATGGGAGATTAGCCGAGAGATATCGATCCATGGCATAATTGTAATCGTTCAACCGATTTTAAAACTGATTGCTTTTTCCTCAAGGAACAGGAGTGACCCATGAACCAGACCCTTGCTGTCATTCACAACCGCCGTTCCACGCGTAAATACGCCGATACCCCCATCAGCGCGGAAGAAAAGGACGCCATCCTGCAGGCCGCGATGCGCGCTCCTACCGCCGGCAATATGATGCTGTACACAATCATCGAGGTGGAAAACCAGGCGCTCAAAGACCGGCTGGCGGTAACCTGTGACAACCAGCCTTTCATTGCCAAGGCGCCGTATGTGCTGCTCTTTTTGGCGGATTATCAGCGCTGGGTGGACGCGTTCAACTGGAGCGGCGCACCGCAGATCTGCGTAGAAAAAGGTCTGCTGCCCCGGCTGCCGCAGGAGGGTGACCTGGTTCTGGCCTGCTGTGACGCGCTCATCGCCGCGCAGACCGCGGTCATCGCCGCTGAATCGATGGGCATTGGTTCGTGCTACATCGGCGACATCCTCGAGAACTGTGAAGAACACCGCGCCATGTTTCGCCTGCCGCGCTACACCTTTCCCATAACCCTGTTGTGTTTCGGGCGACCTTTCTCTACCCGCGAGCATCCCGGGTTGATCAGCCGCTTCGACCGCAGGTACATCGTCCACCGCGACGGCTATCAAACAGTTGAAGCAGCTGATTTTCCCGCCATGCTGGAGCACGCCGGGCAGCAGTTCCCCGGTCTGCAGCCGGGAGAGGCCGCCATGAAGGTGGCGCAGGGAATCTATACCCGCAAGTTTGTGTCTGATTTCTCGATCGAGATGACGCGGTCAGTGAAAAAGTGGATGGACATCTGGACAGGTAAGGACGAATCAGGAGGATGAGATGAGCGTGCCGACCAGCCGCGTCAGCGGCTACGCAGCTGTGTTGATTGATTACGAACTTTGCACCACCTGCGGCATTTGCGTAGAGGTGTGCAAAGGCGGACCTCTGTTCATCGAGGATGACCGTTTGCAGGTGGATCAATCGTTGGGGTTTGGCTGCATCGCCTGCGGTGCCTGCGCAGCTGCCTGCCCCACAGATGCCATCCGCGTATCCGGGCGCGAGCTCTTCCCTGAGGATATCGCCCGTGTTCCCCCGGTTTCAACACGAGCGGGATACGACGCGCTGCAAGCGCTGCTGGTTTCACGCCGCAGCACACGCAACTTCAGCCAGCGATCAATAGAGCCGGAAATCATCGAAAAGATACTGCAGAGCGCTGTCACGGCACCGGTCGGCGTACCTCCGACAGATGTTGGCGTGCTGGTGTTCCGCACCCCTGCGGCAATCACGGCGCTGCGCCAAGGAATGATGGAGTCGATAAAATACTGGCCGGCGATCTTTTCGCCCCTACTGATGACCCTGCTGCGGCCTTTCATTGGTAAGGTAAACGCTGACATGTTCGGTAAATTCATCCGACCAGCGGTCAAGACGTTTATCGAAAAGAGCGCGGCGGGTGAAGACTGGCTGTTCTATAACGCGCCGCTTGTGCTGTACTTCTACGGCAGCGCTTACAGCGATCCCGCTGATACCGCGGTCGCGGCCGCCCTGGCCATGCTGGCCGGTGAATCCCTGGGGCTGGGCTCCTGTCTGCTGGGGTTTCCGGGTTACATCTTACGGTACGGTAAAGCCCTGCGACGTAAGTATGGATTGCCGGATAAAGTTCAGCCCGGCCTGACGGTGATCTTTGGATACCCGAAATACCGCATTCACAACACGGTTAAGCGCCGCTTCAGAGAAGTGCGCGCCTGCGAATGAGCCTGAATGACGGTATAATACCGCCCTGGTGAAAACAATGACTGATGATGAATGCGCCGCAGTTGAATACCCCATCGACTTCCCCCTCAAGGTGATCGGTGTGGATGAAACGGATTTTGAACCCTTCGTGGTGGAGATCGTGCGCCGTCACGTGCCGGATTTATTGGAAGAAAATATTATCAGCCGGCTGTCCAGCGGCAGCCGCTACCGTTCGGTTTCGTTCCAGTTTATCGCTGAGAGCCGCGCCCAGGTGGACGCGCTATACTCCGAACTCAGCAGCCACAAACGCGTGCTGATGATCCTTTAGCCTTCCTTCGTTTTGATCTCGTGACCACCGAACTGGTTGCGCATGGCTGCGACCAGTTTATCTGAATACGGACCGGCCTGCCTTGAACGGATGCGCCGCTGCAGCGCCGCAGTGATCACCGGCGCCGCCACGTTTAGGTCTATGGCCTCGAACACCGTCCAGCGCCCTTCGCCGGAATCTGCCACGTAGGCTTCGATATCTTCGAGCGAGGTGTCTTCTGCCATCACGTTCTCAATGAGGTCCAGCAGCCACGAGCGCACCACGCTGCCGCGCTGCCAGATCTGCGAAACCTGGTGCAGGTCAAGGGAGAATTCCTGCTTGGTCTTCATGATCTCAAATCCCTCAGCAAAGGCCTGCATCATGCCGTACTCAATGCCGTTGTGCACCATTTTAGTGAAGTGTCCCGCTCCCGTTGGACCCACCCGACCCCACCCCTGGTCAGGGGCTGGCGCGAGTGTTTCGAAAACCGGACGCAGGTATTCCGCGGTGGCTTCGTCGCCGCCGATCATCAGGCTGTAGCCTTCCGTCAGCCCCCAGATGCCGCCGCTGGTGCCCACATCCAGGAAGCGCAAACCGTGCTGCGCCAGAAAACCGCCGCGGCGCAGCGTGTCTTTATAATTGGAGTTGCCGCCATCGATGATGATGTCATCTTTCTCAAGCAGCGGGATGAGCGACTGAAGCACCTCTTCGGTCACCGCGCCAGCCGGCACCATCAACCAGACAACGCGCGGACTGGATAGGTTGGTGACCAGTTCCTCAAGGGAACGGGCGCCTTTGACCCCGAATTCTTCAGCTTCGCGGATCGTGGCTTCTTTCTTGGCGTTGCCTACCACACCGTGCCCGCCTTTTACCAGGCGCTGCGCCATGTTCATGCCCATTTTTCCCAGACCGATCATCCCGATTTGCATACTTTCCTCCATAACAGACAATTGATAACTAATTATATCCGCAGGCAACCTCAAAATTCCAGCCCGCGCTGGTTAACCTTTTACAGCCTGGAATTTTGTCAACCACCTAAAACGAGATGCGGTTCTCAACCCCTGCCAGGATGCGCCTGATGTTCTCGCGGTGACGCAGGATGGCGAAGAACGCCCCTCCCACAGCGATCACCACCAGCGCGAGCGGCTGCTGCGAAAGCAGCGCGTAGGCCGCCATCCCAGAAACGAACACCAGTGAACCCAGTGAAACCATGCGCGTGCCCAGTACCACCAGGATGAACACCAGGATGCCCGCCAGTGTGGGCAGCGGCAGCAGGCTCAGCAGGATGCCGGTGGTGGCAGCGATGCCCTTGCCCCCGCGGAAGTTCAGCACCACAGGAAAATCATGCCCGAGAACCACGCCGACGGCTGCTGCCCCCATGCCAGGTTCACCGCCCAGCCAGTAACCCACGCCTGCCGCGGCGGCTCCTTTGAGCGCGTCCAGTACAAAAACAACAACGCCGTACCGCCAACCCAGTGTGCGCATCACATTGGTCGCGCCGGCGTTGCCGCTGCCCTGTTCGCGGATATCAAATCTGCCCACCTTGCGGCCAAATAGGTATGCCGGGGAGAAATTCCCAAGTGCGTAACCTAACGCGAACAGCCCGATGATCTGTATCATGTTCATAATACAAAGTAACACTGCAGCAGGTGCGTTGGATACGCCTTCCAGCCCGGCAGGTTTGTACAATCTTGCGTGACCGCATGGTGATACACCTTTGGTTTTGTGGATATAATGTTTTCAATAAGGGAAATTTTCAATATGACAGATTCCACTTCGATCGTGATTTTCGGCGCTTCCGGGGACCTCTCTCACCGCAAGCTCATTCCCGCGTTATACAACCTTTATCTCAAAGGCCGCCTGCCTGAATCCTTCAGGATATTTGGCACCGCCGGTCGCGGCTGGACGGATGAAGATCTGCGCAGCATCTCACTGGATGGTTTGACCAGGTTCTCACGCACGCCGGTAAACGAACGCGCCTGGACCAGTTTTTCAAAGAACCTGACCTACCATTCAGGCGACGCTGCCAGGCCTGAAACCTATCACCAGATAAATGACCGGCTGAAAGCGCTCGAGGGCGGCGAGGCCAATCGCATGTATTACCTGGCTACCCCGCCGGAATATTTTCTAGAAATAATCAACAACCTGGCAGCAGCCGGATTGCTGGAGGAGAACGGCGGCTGGAGGCGCGTGGTCATTGAAAAGCCCTTCGGTTCAAATCTTGAAAGCGCGCGTTCGCTCAACCGCAGTATTCACGCGGTGATGCACGAGAAACAGGTGTACCGCATCGATCATTACCTCGGCAAGGAGACTGTGCAGAACATCCTGGTGGCCCGCTTCGCCAACGCCATCTTTGAGCCGGTGTGGAACCGCAACTTCATCGATAATGTACAGATCACAGTCGCTGAAACCGTGGGGGTGGGTACACGCGCTCGCTATTATGATAAAGCCGGCATCATCCGCGATATGTTCCAGAATCACCTCATCCAGCTGCTGACCCTGGTGGCAATGGAGCCGACCAGCACATACAACGCCGACGCGCTGCGCGATGAGAAGATGAAGGTCATCCACGCCATGCGCCCCATCACTGGCGGCGACATCAAGAAGCATAGCGTCATCGGTCAATACCGCGGCTACCTGCAGGAACCCAATGTTCCGCAGGGGTCGCGCACGCCAACCTTTGCCGCGGTGCGTTTTTACATCGACAACTGGCGCTGGCAGGGCGTGCCTTTTTACCTGCGTTCCGGCAAGAAACTGGCTGAAAAAGTGAGCGAGATCCTCATTCAGTTCAAACAACCCCCGCACATGATCTTTCCCATGTCGGGCGACCTTGAAGGCCGCTCCAACCTGCTTTCAATGTGTCTGCAACCCGATGAAGGTATTCACCTGCGCTTTGAGACCAAGGTACCCGACACGGTCGCGGAGACGCGCTCGGTGAACATGAAATATCATTACAGCGATGTGTACGATCAAAGCACCATTCCGGAAGCATATGAGCGCCTGCTGCTGGATGTCATCACCGGGGACGCTTCATTATTTACCCGCGCCGATCAATCTGAGCTTTCGTGGGCGCTTTTTGATCCCATCATCGCCGGCTGGGAAGATCCCGCCGCCCCCCCGCCGGAGGAGTACGAGCCGGGCAGCTGGGGACCGCGATGCAGCGAACGCATGCTGCGCTCGGAAGGCCGGCAGTGGCAGCAGATCTGCGGTGAGGAATGTGATGAACCCACGGGAAACGCGGTTGAGGAAGCTGATTGATCTTTTTTCTGCCTGCTGATGGTTTTCCGGTTACGGGATATAATTGCAGCGTTTAACCCCCGGAACCAGCGGGAAACCATTAACGCAAGGAAGCACCTTACCCTGTATGAACACCTTTAGCGGAAATAATAAAAACTTGCGGCTAACTGCCGGCTTCCTGTTGGTGCTCGCGCTCATCGCGCTGATGATGAGCGCCTGCCAGCGAACTGAAGCCGCCCCATCCGCGCCGGCTGGGTCTCAGGCAGCGCCGCTCGCCACCCCGAAAGCGCCGGCGGCATCCACCAGCACACCGCAGGATAGCGCCACCCCCGCCACAACCGAAACCGCCTCCCCGTCGCCCGCCCCTACAGCCGTAATTTACATCGAAGGATTCTGGAAGGAACTGCCGGTCATCCCGGAAGCCCTTTCAGACCGGGCCCGCGAGATCTATCAGCAGGGATTGGCGAAGGGAAACGACCCGAACATTTACACAAAGGTCGGGGACTGCAACAGTATGTCACCTGACTTTCTGGCCGGGTTCGGCGGGCAATACGATCTTGGCAAGGATTTTGTCTATCTTCAACCGGCGATCGATTATTACAAGCAGTCATTCCGGCTGCCCAACCAGGCCACCAATCCCGGCACCACCACCTCCAGGCTGCTGGTTTCTTTGTGGAACAACGACGAATGCCTGCCCAACGAACCCATGCTGGAGTGCCAGTACCGGGTTGACAACCCCAGCATCGCCATCATCATGTTGGGCACCATTGACGCCAAAACACACCAGCAGCAGCCTGAAGTTTACGAGCAAAACCTGCGTGTGATCATCGAAAAGACCATCTCCCTGGGTATTCTGCCGGTGCTGACAACCAAAGCCGATAACATTGAAGGTGACGAATCGATCAACGAAACCATCGCGCGCCTGGCGATGGAATATGAACTGCCGCTGTGGAATTTCTGGCGGGCTGCGCAGCCACTGGTGAACCGCGGTCTGCAGCCGGACGGAGAACACCTGAATTTCTGGTCAGGACCGCCTTCGACCGATTTTTCACAGACCATCGCCCTGGATTACGGCAAGGAAGTGAAGAACATCACCGCGCTGCAGTTGTTGAATTTTCTAATGGAAGAACTTCCAGCCCCGCGATAAATCCCGCTCCGGCTTCAAGCCTGGTCACGATAAATAATGCGCCCGCCCTCAACCCTGCCAATTGGACTGCGGTTGCGGATGTAGGTCTCCAGCACCTGCGGCAGGATGGTGGGAATGTCATAATCCACCTGTTCATCAGGGATGGGCAAATAATTTAGTATTTCTGAGATTTCGTAATCCGAGGTGATCGCGGTGATCACATCATGCGGTTGCAGCCGGATTTCGCGGATAAGTATTTCCACCCTGCCTGGCTCCCGGCCGTGAGCGATTACCCGCATCCCCGCCACGTGCGGCATCCCGTTCATGCGTCCGCGCATTTGCGGTGAGCGTTTGGTGATATTCTCTTTCTTCAGCGCTGCCGTAAAGAATTGCTCGAGCTGTTCCCCAGTTACCCTGATCCTGCCCGGGTTGCCTGTGGAGCGGTTGGCGCTGTAGAGAGCTCCTTTGGTCAGCCTGCCGGTTATTAGCCCTTCTTCCCAATGTTCTCCCATCACAAAAGCCGCATGCGCTTCAGGGTAACACGCCAGCAGCGCGTCTGCCAGCAGGTTGCCGGCCTGGCATTCCTCTCCTTCTACAAAACTGATATCCTCAGTCAGGGTGCCGATTTCGATGTCCATGATACGTTGAGCCCGCTGTTTTTGCTGACTGACAGCCTCAAGCACTTCGGCATCTTCGGGTGTGGAATCTTCCACCGGGATCAATTGTGCTGAATACCGCCTTATCCTTCCTGAATACTTGTTAATATCCAGGTCCAATCTCCCAAGCACTTCGCCATACTGGCCCGCCTGGAGGATCAAAGCACCGTTCACCAGCAGCGGCGGGTTGACGCGGTCATGGGAATGCCCGCCGATGACAACATCGACCCCGGTGACTGATTCGAGCAATTCAATATCCTGTTTTTGTCCCAGGTGAGAAAGCAGAATTACCAGTTGCGCTCCCTCTGCCTTTACCCGGCCTATTAGTTCCGGCAGAATTTGGATTGGTGAATCAATGACGATTTTGAAAGGCTGGTAGGCATCCATTGGGGCGGTCAGACCGATGACCGCCAGTTTCACGCCGCCCACCTCTTCGATCACATAAGGCAGCAGCCCGGCAGGTATTGAGCCATCCGGCCAGTGCATGTTGCCGCAAAGAAGCGGTTTGCCAAAGCTTTCACTCAGTCCCCGGATCGCCTCAATTCCGTAGCGAAACGGGATGGCGTTACCCAGCGCTGCCTGGTCGCAACCCGCGCTGCGCAGGATGGCCTCCATTGCTGAACCCTGGGTGAGGGCGCTTTCAAGCAGAATGGAATCTTCGCTGTCACCGGCGTCAAAATACAGGCAGCATGCCCCTGCTGAACCAACCTCGCGCCTGATGCCGCGCACCAGGGTGCCAATACGGGTTAACTGATTCACCCTGCCGTGCAGGTCGTTGGTGTGCAGCAGGGTGAGTTGAAGTGAAGACATTGCAGGAGTTACTTGATGATCCCGCACACGTTCAGAAATTCCGCTCGCAGCGCCGGGTCGTCAGCGTACACACCCCTGAAAACCGTGGTGCGGGTGGCGGGGGAAATTTCGCGCACGCCGCGCATTTCCACGCACATGTGCTTGGCGCGCATGAATACCGCCACGCCATGCGGGCGCATCAACGCTTCCAGCGTGTCAGCGATCTGGTAACCGATGCGTTCCTGCACCGCAAAGCGCTTGGTGTACAGGCGCACCAGGCGGGTCAACTTGGAGATACCCAGGATGCGCTCGTCAGCTACATAACCCACATAGGCTTCGCCGTAAAACGGGAAAACATGGTGTTCGCACAATGAGTGGAAGTGGATCGGTCCTTCAATAACCTGGCTGAGGCGGCAGTCGGGTTCGCCGCGGCACTCGCGCGGAAATGACTTGATCAGTTTCGGATCGCCATCATAACCGCTGGTCGATTCAATGAGCGCGTCGAGGAAGCGGCGCGGGGTCTCATGGGTGGAAGGCGTGTTCACATCCATGCCTAAAGCGCTGAAGATCTCGGTCATGTAACCCTCGTACTTTTTCAGATCCTCAGGGGTGATCTTGCGCTGGTTCAATTGCAGCAGTTCATCTACGGAAAAATCATCAACGGAAGTATCGCTCATCTTTTCTCTCTCGTTTCTTATATACAGGTAGTTTAATTATAAATGGATATGCCTTGAATCTCACCCTTCTGTATAAACTTTCTTAAGGCCCGCGTGATGTTTCTTTTCTATCACTCGAAAGTTGTTATACTCATAACGTGGAAAATACTTCATTGATCATACCATTAGAGGAGTTGAGCGTCACTTATGTTCACTCCTCGGGCCCAGGCGGTCAGAACGTGAACAAGGTTGCCAGCGCTGCGCAGCTGCGTTTCGATATCAAGCGCTCCCCTTCTCTATCTGAATCCGTCAAGCAGCGACTTGTCAGGCTGGCAGGCAGGCGTGTATCAGAAGACGGGATTCTGATCATCGAAGCCAGGCGTTACCGCGAGCGAGAACGCAACCGCCTGGAAGCCATCACGCGCCTGTACCGTCTGGTAGAACAGGCGCAGCAGCCCCCGGTCAAGCGCGTGCCTACCCGGCCGCACACCGGCGCGGTGAAAGAGCGCCTCGAAGGCAAGAAAAAACGCGCCGCGGTTAAGCGCATGCGCCAGTTCAAACCTCAAATAGAAGATTGATGCCCCAATCCTTTTTTGACAGGTTGTTTTAAGGTTGACTCATACCAAAATAATCAATAATAATAAAGTCGATTAATCATTCAGGAACACACGCTAAAGGAGAGGAATATGTGGTATTACACGCTCAATAATCAACAGGTCGGCCCCGTGGAGGAAGCGGAGATCAAGAAACTGGTCGAAGCAGGCACGATCACTCACGGAACACTCGTCTGGACCAACGGTATGGCCAACTGGCTCCCGATCGCACAGACTCCGCTTGCCGGGCTTTTTGGCACCATGCCGCCCCCGGTGGCACCACCCGTAGCAGCGGCTGTGTACGAAGACCCCGAAGTAGCCACAATGAGAAAACTCTTCATGTGGTTCTGGATCAGTCTCATCGGCACGCTTCTGTTTGGGGTCGGGCTCATCGTCGCCGGCGTGCTGTTCTTTATCATCTTCTACAAGTCCTGGAAACAGATCGAGCATGAAGGCATCCGCGCCAACGCTGACCAGGCAACAGCAGGATGTTTCATCCCGGGCTGGAACTATTACTGGGTTTTCCCGGCTTTCCGCGGCCTGGCCAAGGAACAGAACAACAAGTTTGACAGCCTGAACATCGCCATGGAAAAGATGGACCTGAGGCTGCCCACCTGGATGATCATCTGCCTCTTCGGTAGCGCGGTCACCTTTGGTCTGTCGCTCATCGCTTTCATTGTCTTGTGGGTCATGTACACCAATAAGGTCAAGAACGGTTACATCGCCATTCACCAGGGAAGTAAGTAAACCAGCATGATTCAAAAAACCGCTCAAATAAATTGAGCGGTTTTTTATTTAATCAATACAGGTTTCTATGCCCCGGCAATGATACCAGCGCCGGCAAGGTTAAATAGCAGCGCCGGTACAAATGCCAGCCCTATGACTAGCAACGCCAGGATTACCGCGATAATTTTGACCAGCTGTCCTTTATGCGCGACGGCATCTCCGGGTTGGAAGTACATTTTGACCACCACCCGCAGGTAGTAGAAAGCCGAGACCAGCGAGGTGAGCAGCCCGATGATTGCCAGCCAGATAAAACCGCCTTCAATGGCGGTGCGGAAGAGGTAAAACTTACCCCAGAAACCTAGGGTGAGCGGGATGCCGGCAAACGAGAACATGAACACGGTCATCGCCGCCGCCAGCGCGGGTGCGGATTTGCCCAAACCTGCCAGGTCATTAATATCGTTGCCGCTGCTGTCGTTCCTCTCCACCGCCACCAGCACCGCCCAGGCGCCAAGCGAGGTGAAGGCGTACGCCGCCAGGTAAAAAAGCGCTGAGGCGATGGAGTTCTGGCGCACTGCCGCATCTCCAAAGCCCACAAAAGCCATCAGGATGTAACCAGCGTGCGCGATGCTGGAATAAGCCAGCATACGTTTGAGATTGGTCTGCACCACCGCCACCACATTGCCCACGATCATGGTCAGCGCCGCCAGCACCCAGAAGAGCGGCATCAGCTCACCAGCGATGGTGGTGAAGTCGAGCGAGAATACACGGATGAGTGCGGCGAAACCCGCTGCCTTGGCGCCAACTGACATGAAAGCCGTCACCGGTGAAGGCGCGCCGTGATACACGTCGGGTGTCCAACTGTGGAAGGGCACCGCGGCTACCTTGAAAGCAAAACCCGCCAGCAGCAGCGCGCTGCCGGCGATCAGCAGAAACAGCTGAACACTGCCTTCGTTAATGGCCTCCGTGATGCCGTAGAGCCCGGTCGTTCCGGCTGCTCCATAGATGAACGCGATGCCAAAGAGCACAAAGGCTGATGCCATCGTGCCCAACAGGAAGTACTTCAGCGATGCCTCTTTTGATTCGATACGTTTATGGTCGATGCCCGCCATCACGTACAGGGGGATTGAGAGCAATTCCAGGGCCAGGAAAACCATGATCAGGTCGCCCGCGCTGGCCATCAGCATCATGCCGCTGATGCTGAAGAGAAGCAGGATGTAATACTCGCCCTCGCGAATACCTGCTCGCTTGAGGTAATCGTATCCCAATCCAATAGCAACGAGACCGCTGAGCGTGAAAAGGATATTGAGAAACATGCTGAAGCCATCCACGCGGATCATGCCATTGAATGTCGAAGCCGGGTGCCCAAGCTGAAGCAGGTCAGCCCCCAGCGCTGCCGCCAGCCCTGCCGCCGCCAGGATGGGCGTCAGCAGTGGAACACGCTTACCAAACCACACGTCCAGCAGCAGCATCACCAGCGCCCAGATCACCAGCAGCAGCACGGGAAGAATGGAATTTAGATCGATCAGAGTCATATTGTCACCTTCCGTTAGTGCGCAGTCTGAGCGACGGTCTGGATCAGCGCCAGCAGCTGCTCAACCGCCGGCGACATGAGTTCGAAAAAGGGTTTCGGGTACAGCCCGATCCAGAATGCCACCAGCAGGATCGGCGCGAGGACGATGATCTCTCGCGGACTGAGGTCAGCCAGTTTTTCGTTTTCTTCATGGCGTACCGGTCCTAAGAACACCTGCTGGAACATGTGCAGCAGGTACACCGCAGCCAGGATCACGCCCAGCGTGGCCACTGCCGCGAACCAGGGTGAAGCCAGAAAGGGTGAATTAAACGCCCCCAGCAGGATCGTGAACTCACCGACGAAACCGTTCAGCCCGGGCAGCCCCACCGATGAGAGAACCGTGAGGAGAGCCAGGCTGCCCAACAAAGGGGTTACCCGCCACAGCCCGCCGAAATCCGCCATCAGGCGCGTGTGGCGCCTTTCATACAACATACCCACGATGAGGAACAACGCCCCGGTCGAAAGGCCGTGATTGACCATTTGAAGAATGGCTCCCTGCACACTTTGCGCGGTAAGCGCAAAAGTGCCCAGCACCACGAAGCCGAGGTGGCTGATCGAAGAATAGGCAACGAGCCGTTTCACATCCTTCTGTCTGAAAGCCACCAGCGCGCCATAGAGAATGCCGATCACCGCCAGTCCGGCCATCCAGGGGGCGAGCTTGAGCGTCGCCTGGGGGAATATTGGCAGGTTGAAGCGCAGAAAACCGTAAGCACCCATTTTGAGCAGCACGCCCGCCAGGATAACAGAGCCGGCGGTGGGCGCTTCAGTATGGGCATCAGGCAGCCATGAGTGCAGCGGCCACATGGGCACCTTGATGGCAAACGCCAGCCCAAAGGCGCCGAACAGCCATAACTGCGCGGTGAGCGGGATGGCCGACCCCGTCAGTTTTGTCAGGTCAAACCCGCCGTAGGTCAACCCCACCCACAGGATGCCCGCCAGCATCAGCAGGGAACCAGCCATGGTGTAAAGCACAAACTTGATCGCCGCGTACACCCGACGCTGGCTGCCCCACAACCCGATGAGGAAGTACATCGGCACCAGGGTGAATTCCCAAAAAATGTAGAAGAGGACCATGTCCAGCGAGAGGAATACACCCATCATGCCCATTTCAAGCAGCAGGAAGAAGGTCATAAAACCGTTAACGCGCTCTTCAACCGCCTTCCAAGTGGAGAGGATGGCGATAGGTGTCAGAAAGGCGGTCAGCAACACCATCAGGATGCTGATGCCGTCCACTCCCATGTGAAAACCGATCGTGTTGCCGCCCAGGGTCAGCCAGGGCAGGTTGATCTCCATCTGGATACCACCCTCAGCCGTGTTGAACTGCGATAGCATCCATAACGAAAGTCCAAAAGTGACCAGCGAGGTCAACAGGGCGATCCAACGCACGGAACTCTTGCCCGCTCTGCCCAGCAGCAGGATGAGGACAACACCCACAAGCGGGAAGAAGGTGACCAGAAGAAGGGGATTAATCACTGAAGTCATCGCCCATCCTTTACCTTAGGAATAAATACAACATAATTGCCAGCAGACCGATGAACATCCACAGGGCGTAAGAACGGACATAGCCGTTCTCAAGTTTGCGCAGTCCCTCTGCCAGCGCGCGCGTTCCGGCGGCCAGCCCGCCGCCAACACGGTCGATGACACCCAGGTCTACGGGTTCGGCCATGAATTGCGCGAAGGCTTTATACGGATTGAGGATCAGCGCCTGGTAAAGCTCATCAACCCACCACTTGCGCTCCATGCCTGTGAACAGCGCACCAAGAGGCTTTTTCAACGGGTCTTCTGCATCGGCTTTTTGTGTTCTGCGCGAGTAGATCAACCACGCCGCGCCCAACCCCAACAGCGCCAGCAGCAGCGAGATACCCGCCACCAGCCAGATAAATTCCGCCGGTTCCCCTTCGCCCAGGGTATGGGAGAGCCAGTGCTCAAGCGTGTGAACACCAGGCAGGTTGAGCGCGCCGCCCAGCAGCGAAAGCGCCGCCAGGATGATAAGAGGAATCGTGACCACACGCGGGCTTTCGCTGGCGTGTTCTGCCGCTGCCGTCAGCGGTTTGCCGAAGAAGACCATCACCAGCTGTCTGCCCATGTAGAATGCGGTAAGAAAAGCGGTGATGACCAGCAGTATAAAAATGGCTGCATGCCCGTGATAAGCAGCGCCGAGGATCTCGTCCTTTGAGAAGAACCCCGCCAAAGGGGCAATGCCTGAAAGCGCCAGCCCGCCAATGAGATACACCCAGAAAGTTAAGGGTATTTTTTTACGCAAGCCGCCCATATTGCGCATATCCTGCGGATCTGGTTCAGAACTGGCGTGGCTGCCGTGCATACCGCGCTCCATTCCCTGGATGACTGAACCCGCTGCCAGGAACAACAAACCTTTAAAGAACGCGTGTGTCACCAGGTGGAACATCCCGGCCACCATCGCACCCATACCCACCGCCGCCACCATGAAGCCCAACTGGCTGATAGTGGAATAAGCCAGTACCTTCTTGATGTCGTACTGCCCCAGGGCGATGGTCGCGGCCAGCAGCGCGGTTAGCGTGCCCACCCACATCACTACCGTCTGGGAGGCAGGAACCACGCTGTAAAACGCCGTGCTGCGCGCCACCAGGTACACACCGGCCGTGACCATGGTTGCCGCGTGAATGAGCGCAGAAACCGGTGTCGGGCCGGCCATAGCGTCCGGAAGCCACACAAAGAGCGGTATCTGGGCTGATTTACCGGTGACACCCAGCAGCATGGCCAGGGTAATGAGCAGCATCGCCCCGGGATGCGCCGCCGCCACGGCTGACGCCTGTCTGAAAACCTCATCGAATTGTAGCGACCCAAAATAACCAAAGATCAAAAAGAGCGCGATCAGCAACCCGAAATCTCCGATGCGGTTGGTGATGAAGGCTTTCTTGGCGGCTACAGCGTTGCCGGTGCCGTTAGTGCCTTTTTCATACCAGAAGCCGATGAGCAGGTAAGAACACAAACCTACGCCTTCCCAGCCCACGAACATCATCAGGAAGTTGTCAGCGCTGACCAGTATCATCATTGAAGCGATGAAAAGGTTCAGGAAGATGAAGAAGCGCGTGTACCTGCCGGGGTCGCCGTTGTGGCGCACATCGTTGTGCATGTAACCAATGGAATAAATGTGGATCAGCGTTCCGACCAGCGATACCACCAGCATCATTACCACAGAGAGCGTATCCACGCGGAAAGCCCAGCGCACCGAGAGGTCGCCAATGCTGATCCATTCCCACGGGCTCACTACCCCGGCTTCGGGCGCGGCTGCCAGCGCGATGGCCAGCAGCACCGCCACCACAAAGGTTAACCCGGCGGCCAGGCTGGCGACCACACCGCTAAAGGTCTCGCCCAGGCGCTTGCCCAGCAGGATGTTGACCACGAGGCCTATCACCGGCAGGAAGACGACCCAGGGAACGAGATTGAAGAGTTGTGCGGATTCCATAAATTTTTCTCCCTTTCGCGGGTCGCTCAGCCTTTCAGGCTGTGCATCTCATCGATGCTGATGCTCTTCTTGGAGCGGAAAATATCCACGATCAACGCCAATCCCACCGCCACCTCGGCGGCAGCTGTGACCATGACAAAAATGATGAACACCTGTCCATCCAGGTTTTGGTGGTAGTTGGCAAAAGTGATGAAAACCAGGTTGGCTGCGTTGAACATCAACTCCAGCGACATGAGGATGACGATGGCGTTCTTGCGAAGGAGAACGCCGACGACGCCCAGGCTGAAGAGAACGACCGCGAGAATGATGGGGAAGATGACCGGGAACATTAAGCGCCTCCATCCTTCTTTTGTTTTTGCGTCAGCACCACCGCGCCGATGGCCGCCACCAGCAAGATGACAGAGGTGACCTCAAAGGGCAGCGAGTATTTCTGAAAAAGCACCATACCCAGGCTTTGCGGGTCCACCAGTTCAGGGTTGGCGGCAAATGTGGTCGCTTTAAAACCATAGCGATTCACCAGGGCGTACACACCCTGCACGATCAGCGCGATTGCCAGCACGATGGCCAGCGGCCGCTGCCACTTGAGCGGTTCATGCGGGTCGAGTTGATGGGTGCCCAACAGCATGATCACGAAGAGCACCAGTACCATGATCGCCCCTGCGTACACCGCGATTTGCGAAAGCGCGATGAAAGGCGCGCCCAGGACAAGGTAGATGACCGCAATGGAAAGAAAATTTAAGACCAGGAACAAAGCGGAATAGATCGTGTTGCGGCTAAGCAGCATGGCCACGGCCGAAGCCACCGCGATGATCCCGAGCAAGATGAAAATCAATAAACCAGGCGTCATCCCTGCCTCCTCAATCCGTGGGGTCTTTCATTTCCGGCACCGAACGCGTGTACTCTCCCGGTTCGGTCTGCTGCGGGGTTGGTTGCCCGCCGACCGGCACCTTGACCAGCAGTTGATCCTTGGTGTATATGGCGCTCCTGCGGTCGGTAAAAGAAAGCTCGTAGTCATCTTCCAGCACGATCGCCTCGGTGGGGCAGGCGTCTTCACAGAAACCGCAGAAGATGCAGCGCAGCATATTGATCTCGTAAGTGCTGGCATAGCGCTCTCCAGGTGAGTAACGCTCGTCATCGGTGTTTTCGGCGGCTTCCACAAAAATGGCGTCCGCCGGGCAGGCCGCAGCGCACAGCGCGCAGCCGATGCATTTCTCCAGCCCATTGTCATAGCGCTTCAGCTCGTGCCTGCCGCGGTAGCGCGGATGAACCGGCCGCCGCTGTTCAGGGTACTGGATGGTGACCGGTTTTTCAAAAAGTGCCTTAAAAGTCGTGATCAAGCCGCGAAGCATTTTTCAACCTCCGATCAGTACGATCACCAGCGCTGTCACCAGAACATTAAGCAGCGCCAGTGGAAACAGTATTTTCCAGCCGAAAGCCATCATGCGGTCGTAGCGGAAACGCGGCCAGGTAGCCCGCACCCAGATGAACCAGAAGAGCAGGATGATGACCTTAATGGACAGGTAGATCGGTCCCAGCCATGGATAAGTGCTCACGCCCGGACCCCAATAACCGCCCAGGAACAATGAAGCTCCGATCATTGATACCGCGATCATCTTGATGTACTCCGCCATGTAGAAAAGCGCAAATTTCATACCTGAGTACTCGGTGAGGAACCCGGCGGTCAGTTCGTGCTCGGCTTCCGGCATGTCGAATGGAGAGCGGTTGATCTCAGCGTTGGCGCCGATGAGGTAGATGATCGCCCCCAGCGGCTGCAGCACTACGAACCACAACGGTTTTTGGGCTGCGACAATATCATTGATGCTCATCGAACCCGCCAACAGCACAGGCCCAACATAGGCTAACCCCAGCGCCAGTTCGTAACTGATCATCGAGGCTGTGGCGCGCAGCGCCCCCATGGTGGAATATTTATTGTTGGAAGACCATCCTGCCAGCGCGATGCCGTAAATGGAAATGGCAGTGACGGTGAGCAGGTAAAGCACACCCACATTGAGGTCCGCCACCTGCAGGGTTATTTCCCGTCCAAACAGCCTGATGGGAGGTCCCAACGGGATCACGCCTGTAATGATGAGGGCGGGAATCACCGTGAGCACCGGCGCTAATACAAAGAGGAATTTATCCGCTTTGGCTGGAATTAATTCTTCCTTAAATATCAACTTAATTGCATCAGCGATCGGCTGCAACAGACCTGCCGGACCAGCCCGGTTGGGGCCGATGCGCACCTGCATGCGTGCCAGCAGCCTGCGCTCGAACAGCGTGACGTAGGCGAAACCCACGGTCAGTCCGAGGATCAGGATGAGCGCTTTGAGGAACCATTCAAGAAACATCGCAAATGTCATAGCTACCCTCGCCTACGAATTTACCGCGCTTCGCTGCGGTACTGAAAGCTTAACCAATACCGGCGCGGTAAGCAGCGCCCCCATGCTGCGCGTCACCAATACCACGCCCTGAGGCTGACCGGAATCCACATCCACCTCGCCCTCGATCTCCCTGCCATCAAGATTGAGCACAACACGCTCCCCGGCTTTTAACTGGTAGCGCTCGGCATCCGCCGGGTGCAAGCTGAAAAGGCTGCGGGCGATGCGCTGCTGCAGCATGCCTGAAGCGGTCACCGTGCCGCCGCGGTCGTACAGGCGGGTAACAGGTACGGCAAGCAGGCGATCTTCTGGAATGGTCAATTCCTCCAGTTCGATTACTTCGGCTGGAGTTGGCAGCGCGCCGACCTTAAGTGGAAGGATAACTCCCAAGCCTTCCAAATTTTCGTAACTGGTGCCGCCATAATACATTCCGCTGCGCCCGAGTGAAGGCGTTTGCTCATGCACCGCCTGCACATCCTGCAGGGTGATACCCTTGAACACATCAATTTCCCGGGTCAGCTGCGCAAATAACTCCCCGGCATTATTGCCTTCCAATTGAATACCGGCTGCTTCAGCAATGGCACTGGTGATGGCGTGATCAACGCGTGTGCCTGCAGGGGCGGGAATTGCGGGAGCGTAATACTGCAGGCGCCGCTCTCCTGAAACCACCGTGCCCTCACGCTCCATCACCGCCTGTACCGGCAGCACCACATCCGCCAGCTTGGCCGTTTCGGTCAGGAAAAGGTCCTGCACGATCACAAATCCTGCCCGTTGAAGCGCAATCTTCAACTCGGGATCTTCGCTTGCCGGGTCTGCTGCGGTGATGTAAACGCCCATCGCGGCGCTGATCGTTTCGGCAAGGTGTTCATCCGTCTTGAACCCGATCTCCCAGGCGCCCTGATCATTGCCCTTTTGCCAGGCAGCGATCAACCCGCTGTTGGCTTTCCCTCTGTGTCCGCTGCGTTCCAGCCAGGCTGCCAGCAGGTCAGCCGCACCGGCTGATGCGTTCAAGCCAATGCCCTCGCTACCGTAAATGAAGACCGCGTTCTCGGCTTCATTTACCGCCAGCCCGATATCACCGGTATCTGCGAGAAGTGTTCTTAACGTGCTCACCTCGCTGCCATAAGCGTAGCGCAGCCGGTGGGTGGCGTATTTATCCAGCCTGGTATTACGTGGATTGACCACGATGAGCGTGGCGCCGCGTTCTGCGGCCTGCTTCACGCGCAACCACCAGATGGGCGCCTCTTCATGCAAGTCGCAGGCAAATACCAGGATCACAGAACCTTTTGATAGTTTACCCAGGTCAGATCCAGTGGTCATACCGGCCATGGCGACCCTGTCGCCTCCGCTGATGGCGCTGTGCAGGATGGCTTTGCCGCCGGTCTTTTCAGAAAGCTGTTTAAGGGTGAAAAGGTCCTCATTGCTCAAGCGGCCGCTGGTCACAACCGCCAGCTTGGAACCGGCGGCTTTTACCTGCTGCGCCGCGTACTCGATCGCTTCATCCCAACTGGTTTTCACCAGCTGGTCGCCGCGACGTATCAGCGGAGAGGTCAACCGCTCAGGGCTTTCGTAATAATGATAGGTGAACCTGCCCTTGTCGCAGATCCAGATCTCGTTCACCTCTTCGTTCTGGCGCGGCATTACCCGCTTGATGACCGTGCGCCCGTCTTTACGCGCTTCCCGGCGCACGTTGTACGTGATGTTGCAGCCCACCGGACACTGGGTGCAGATCGAAGCCCTGGCCTTCATCTCCCAGGGGCGGGCGCCAAATCGGAAGTCCGCGGTAGTGAGCGCGCCAACCGGGCAGATATCAGTGGTATTGCCTGAGAAAATCGAATCGAATCCCGGTTCTGAATAGGTGACGATCTCCATCGCGCGTCCGCGCTCATAGAACCCGATGACCGGCTCGTCAACCACCTGCTCCTGAAAGCGTACACAGCGTCCGCACTGGATGCAGCGTTCGCGGTCAAGGATGATCAACTCGCCCAGCGGAACCTGTTTTTCATTGTGATATTTCTCATCAAACTCAAAACGGCTCTCGGAGGGACCAAACCTCATGGTCAGGTTCTGCAACGGGCACTCGCCGCCCTTATCGCATACCGGACAATCCAGCGGGTGCGAGGTGAGGAGGAATTCGAGAACCTCTTTACGGGCTTCCATCACTTTCTCGGTCGCACCCCATACCACCATGCCTTCAGAAACAGGTGTGGTGCAGGCGGTCTCCAGTTTGGGGCCGAAGGTGATCTTCGGTGTGCCGTCCTCGTTGAGAACGGGTTTTCCACTGGCGCGGTCCAGCTGCGGCCGGCCAACATCCACCAGGCACACCCGGCACATGCCGGCTGGCTTAAGCTTGGGATGGTAGCAGAACACCGGGATGACGATGCCCAGTTGCTTTGCCGCGTCCACGATGAGCGTTCCGTCTGGAACAGTAACGCTGCGGCCGTCGATCTTCAGAGTGACTTGTTTTTCCATCCGCTTATTTCTCCAGGCGGGCTTCGAAGTCAGCCCGGTAGTTTTCGATCGCAGAAAGCACGGATACGGTTGAGAACTCTCCAAGCGCGCACAGGCACTTGTTTTGCATCTGCCTGGCGATGCCGGCAAGAAGGTCAATATCCGCCTCGCGCGCCTTGCCGGTTTCGATGCGGTCGATCACCCGCGCCATCCAGAAGGTGCCCTCGCGGCAGGGGGTGCATTTGCCGCAGGATTCATGTTTAAAGAAGTGGATCGTATCGCTCACCAGCGCGCTGGCGCTTACCGTCTCATCAAGGATGATGACCGAGGCTGAACCGAGCGCGCAGCCCAGTTCCACCACTGATTCGTAATCCATGGGGGTATCCAGTGCGGCTTCGGTGGCGGGAATAAGCGCGGAAGATGCGCCTGCCGGCATTATGGCTTTGATGCGGGCGTCATTGATGATGCCTTCGCCATGTTTGTAAATAAGTTCTCTGAAGGTGGTGCCCAGCGGAAGTTCGTAATTGCCGGGCTTTTTCACCCTGCCGGAAAGACTGAAGATCTTCGTGCCGGGGCTTTTTTCTGTTCCCTGTGTGCGGAAGTGCGCTGCGCCCTTGCCAATTATGATGGGCAGGTTGGCGAGCGTTTCAACGTTGTTGATGACCGTGGGCAGCCCAAACAACCCGGCTACCGCGGGGAAGGGCGGACGCAAGCGCGGCTGACCAAGCCGGCCTTCCAGTGATTCTAAAAGCGCGGTTTCCTCTCCGCAAATGTAAGCCCCCGCGCCCAGGTGGGTGTAGATGCGCAGCGAGTAATCCCTGCCAAAGAGGTTTTCCCCCAGGTACCCATTACTGGTGAGCTCAGCAATGCGCTCATCCAGCTTGCGCGCGATCTGCCAGAATTCGCCGCGCAGGTAAACATAAGCGATATGCGCGCGCACAGCGTAAGAAGCCAGCATCAATCCCTCCAGGAACTGGAAGGGGTTGAATTCCAGGATTTCACGGTCTTTAAAAGTGCCAGGTTCAGATTCATCCGCATTCGCCACCACGTAATGCGGCCAGATGGTATTGGGCAGGAAAGACCACTTGGTGCCGGTCGGAAAGCCCGCGCCGCCGCGGCCGCGCAGACCCGATGCCTTTACTTCGTTGACCAGGTCTTCAGGAGCAAGCGAGGTGACGGCTTTCTTCCAGGTTTCAAATCCACCGCTCTCCAGGTATGTCGAGAGCTGGTTGAGGCCGGGGATCTGGCGGTGGCGTAAAAGGAACAACTCACTCATGGTCACCTCCCTCAACCCTCGGCATCACCGGGTCGTCGCTGACCGGGGGTTTCATGGAAGCCATCATCGAACGCAGCCAATCCATCGTGCGCGCAACCGTCTGGTTCTCGTGGTATTCGATCTCATCGCCCATTTGTGATTGGAACATGGGCGCGCGGTCGCATGCTGCCAGGCATTTTACTTCTTCGATGGTCACCAGCCCATCGGAAGTTGTCCCGCCGGGTTTGATATCCAGCTCCGTGCATAATCCCTCAAGGTATTCACGCGAGCCGCGCAGCGCGCAGGCGATATCCGTGCATACCTGGATCCTTATCTTCCCGCCCGGTTCGGCGTGGAAAAGGGTATAAAAGCCGACGACCGAGGCCACCTCGGTGATCTCAACGCCGGCGATCTCAGCGATCTCGGCCATGCTTTCATGGGAGATGAAGCCGTTATCCTGCTGCGCCAGGTGCAGCAGCGGCATAACGCTGGCGCGCTTCTGATCCGGCGGATATTTTGCCAGGATCGTTTCTATTTCTTGCGGGTGTTTTTTGAGGAGTTGGTTCACCGGTCACAGTCTCCCAGAACGATATCGATGCTGCCAATGATGCCGATCATATCGGCCACGAAATGACCTTTAGCGATGACGGGCAGGGCGTGCAGCAACGGCCCGGAGGGTGTGCGGTAATGCACACGATAAGGTTTTGGTGTGCCATTGGATTCCAGGAACACACCCATTTCGCCGCGCGGACTTTCCACCGCGGTGTACACCGCGCCGATCGGCGGGATGAAGCCCTCCGTCCAAAGTTTAAAGTGATGGATCAGCGCTTCCATGCTCACCCCGATCTCGGAGCGTGGAGGCGGAACATACTTGTAATTCTGGTCGCGCACCGGCCCGTACGGCAGTTTATCAAGCGCCTGTTCGATGATGCGCACGGATTGGCGCATCTCCTCCAGCCGTACCAGGTAGCGCGCGTACACATCACCCTCGTTTTGTGTTGGGATGTTGAAATCGTACTGGTCATACCCGCTGTAGGGGTTGGCTTTGCGCACATCCTGCGCCAGCCCGCTGGCGCGCAGCGTAGGTCCGGTCACATCGTAAGCCAGGCAGGTTTTGGTATCAATTTTTCCGATACCCTTCGTGCGATCCAAAAAGAGCGGGTTATGCGTGAGCATGGATTCATATTCGACCATGCGTTTTGGAAGTACTTTTGTAAAGTTGCGCACCAGACCTTCGAATTCCACCGGAACATCGCGCCACAACCCGCCGGGGCGGATGAAGGTGGTCATCATGCGCGCGCCTGAAACGAGCTCGAAGATATCCAGCACCATCTCGCGTTCGCGCATGGTGTACAGGAAGGTGGAAAGAGCAGCCAGGTCCATGGCCGAGGTGCCCAACCACAGCAGGTGCGACTGGATGCGCGAGAGTTCCGTCAGGATCACCCGGATGGCATCAGCCCGCGGCGGCGGCTGCAGGCCGGTGAGCTTCTCAACCGCCAGCGAGTACACCAGCGTGTTGCCCATGGCGTACATGTAGTCCATGCGGTCGATCATCACTTCGGCTTTCTGGTAGGTCTTGGCCTCCATGTTCTTCTCAATGCCGGTGTGCAGGTAGCCCACATCAGGAATGCAGTTGACAATGATCTCTCCGTCAAGCTCGAGGATCAGGCGCAGCACACCGTGCGTGCTGGGGTGCTGCGGACCCATGTTGAGCACCACGGTCTGCCCGGATAGCGCGTGCTCGCTGAGATGGGTCTTCAGTTCATCTAAAGTGAATTCCTGGATCTCTCGCATGGTTACAGTTCTCCCTTGGGTTTGCGCGTGTCGATCTCGTCGAAGTTGAAGGTGAACTGCACCTCCTCGTAACCCAGCGGGTAATCCTTGCGCAGGGGGTGCCCCTTCCAATCCGGCGGCAGCAGCAGGCGCCGCAGGTCCGAGTGACCCTCAAAATGAATGCCAAACAGATCCCACACTTCCCGTTCTCTCCAGTTGGCGCTGGGGTACACCGTCTCAAGTGTGCGGATGCCGGGAGTGTCTCCATCCAGCGGAACCCTTACATTTAGATAGACCTTGTTGACGGTCGAATAAAAGATGTACACCAGGTGAAAGCGCGGGCTGGTCTGCGGGCAATAATCCACCGCGGTAACGACGGTGAGCAGGTCAAAGGCGAATTCGTCGCGCAAAATGGCAGCGGCTTCCACGTTGGCGTTGGCCGGGATCATCAAGGTCACTTCGCCGCGGAATTCACTGACCTCAGCCTTGAACTGCTGCTTGATCTTTTCTACTGCCGGAATCAGGATCTCGTTCATACGGCCTCTATTTCCAGTCTGAGACTTTTTCAGTGCGGATCTTTTCATACAGGGTCAGGATGCCGTGGATCAGGCCTTCGGGGCGCGGCGGGCAGCCAGCCACGTACACGTCCACCGGCACGATCTCGTCCACCCCCTGGTAGATCGCATAATTATTGTAGACACCTCCGCAGGAGGCGCAATCGCCCATGGCGATGACCCACTTGGGGTCGGGCATCTGGTCATACAGGTTGCGCAGTACGGGCCCCATTTTTTGAGAAACACGCCCCGCCACGATCATCAGGTCAGATTGCCTGGGGCTGGCGCGCATCAGTTCCATACCAAAGCGGCTCATATCATAATTGGAGGCCTGCATGGCCATCATTTCGATGGCACAGCACGCCAGTCCGAAGGTCATCGGCCATAAAGAGTTGGTGCGCGCCCAGTTGACCATTTGATCCAGCGAGGTGGTGACCACGCCGGGATTCCCGCTTTTCTGCTCTACTCCCATTCCATCGCTCCTTTTTTCCACAGGTAAACGAAACCGGTCATCAGGATGGCCACAAAGATGAACATTTCAATGACGGCAAAAAGCCCGAGTTTCTGGAAGGTGACCGCCCAGGGCAGGAAGAAAATGACCTCAACGTCGAAGAGGATGAACAACACCGCCACCAGGTAAAAACGCACCGGCATCTGGCGCGTGCCCGGCCCGTAAGGGATCATGCCTGATTCGTATGGCTCGCCCTTTTTCTTCGTCGGCCGGTAAGGACCGAAGTACCTGCCCAGCAGCAGAACAATAATACCCACCGCGATGGAAAGCGCGAGCAGAATAAAGATGGGAATAAATTCATTGGGCATGGGAACTGTCTCCAATCGGGGAGAATTAATCACCCCGAGATGACATTGTCATCCCGGTGTTCCTATATTTTACTCGAAAAAACGCAATCAAAAATCCCCCGCCGGATGGCGGGGGAGGAGCAAATTGAGTTGCCCTGTAGTGCGGCGATCAGCGCGGCCTTACTCGCTTGCCGTGGTCCGCCCGCTTCCCCCTTTTTAGACGGTACCGGAATCATAAGGCGCATGAGCGCTGAGCCGGTTGGCAGGTTATCTCAAGGTATTACCTCGCTTTTTCATATTGCTGTTCAACGAAACTCCAGTTGACCACTGACCAGAAGGCCTTGACGTAGTCCGGCCGGCGATTCTGGTAGTTCAGGTAGTAAGCGTGTTCCCAAACATCCAGCCCGAGGATCGGGGTGTGATGGTCCATGTAAGGGCTATCCTGGTTGGCGGTGGAGTAAACCTGCAGCTTCTTATCGCCGTCAACCACCAGCCACGCCCAGCCGGAGCCGAAACGCGTGGCCGCGGCAGTGGAGAATTTTTCCATGAAGGCGTCAGTTGATCCAAAAGTACTCTCGAGTTCCTTGAGCAGCACGCCGGAGGGGGCTTTTCTACCGCCGGGGTTGAGCACATCCCAGAAGAGGGTGTGGTTGGCGTGCCCGCCGCCGTTATTGCGCACCGCTGTGCGGATAGCCTCGGGCACGGCATTGATGTCTTTAAGTACTTCTTCGATTGATTTGGCATAGAATTCAGGAGCTGATTCCAGCGCTTTGTTCAGGTTGGCCACATAGGCCGCGTGGTGCTTGCCGTGATGGATCTCCATTGTGCGCGCATCGATCGCCGGTTCCAGCGCGTCGAACGCGAATTTGAGTTGTGGTAGTTCAAATACTTTATTCATTTTTCCCTTCCCGTTGGTATTGTATACTATTAAGATAATAATACTCATATTTATAACAAAAGTCAAGTGGTTTTTATAAGAACCTTATAAGAACCGTGGGAATGCGTCCGTGGTTGATACTTTCTAAGTAATACGCTTCAAAAGTGAGATGTAGGATGCGTTTTCAACGCACCATCAAAGAATAATGTGATTTAAAAATATCATAACGCGATGGGCATAATTCGTTAATAACCCGCCATGTCATTAATGGTGCGTCTTGGACGCACCCTACTACATAATCCTTATCCTCTCATCAATTTTAACTGGCTCTGGATACTCCTGTTGATCATAAGAATTCTGTCATAAAGCCGGGGTTCGTTGTAAACGATATTTCCAGCAGGTGAAAGCCCACAGTGAGTAGGGTGCGTTAAAAACGCACCAAAGATAAAAATTTTTTCCCAATCCAATTTTTGGATTCTCCCCTCGTCTCCCCCTGCCCAATTAATGTCATAAATTCCCTCTTTTACATATCGCGCAAAACTGGAATACGCCCAATTAGCCGGTCGCTTCACGTATCCGTGCTTAACCGGGTTGTAATGAATGTAATCCAAATGCTCTTCCAGATCACCTTCGTCACAAATGGTGTGTTCCCAAAATCGCCGTTGCCATATGGCGGCTTCTCCCCTTTTCTGTCTTGACGGGCTGAGCTCTTCGCCGGGTCCGATCTCTGCTAGATATCTTCTGGAAAAAAGTCGTTTTATCTCTTTCCAACGCATCGAATAATCCGCGTCCCCCTCCGGCAGTCTCCAGATGGAGTGCAAATGGTCAGGCAGCAGGCAGATCGCGACCGTTTCAAAAGGGAACCGTTCCTTCACATTCGCCCAGGCATCATGTAATATCCCGCGAGCATGTGTGCTCGTCAAAATCGGTCGCCGGAGATGTGTAACCACAGTGAAAAAGTAGGTTCCTCCTTCGACCCGTACGCGATGATAATCAGGCATGGAGTTATTGTATATTATTGTTTGTAGATACAAGGGTGCGTCCAGACGCACCATCGTAAATACTTTGCTATTTTAGATTCGGTGCGTTTTCAACGCACCCTACTTTTCATTTTTTTTAATGAATGGTTCATCACGGACTTGGCTCATAAAAAAGCTTGACAAGCCCTCCCAGCCTGAATACTATAAAAGAAGTAAGGCTGTGCGTTTTCAACGCACCCTGCTTGTTAATATTTTCTAGAAATAAATAATCACCAGGAGGGTATCCCATGAAACGCCTGCTTAAATGGTACGAACTCCTCACGCTCAACGGCTACCAGCTGGGGCTGAGCATCGCCTCCAACGTCATAAGCCCGCTGCTGCTGCCGGCGCTGGTGCTGGCCTTCATGCCGCCGGAGAAGAAGAACACCTACACCGCGCTGGTGTACGTCACCGGTCTGGCAGTGGCCATGTTCATCCAGCCGGTGATGGGCATGCTCAGCGACCGGAGCACCAACAAAATGGGCCGGCGCCGCCCGTTCATCATCGTGGGTGCTCTGCTCAATATCCTGTTTGTGGGTGTTGTAGGCGCCTCGCTGTGGTACAAGAGCTCCCCACTGAATGACTTCTTCCAGTCCGGTTTCGGCATCACAGCCTCGCTGGCGGTGCTGCTGCTGGGCATCATCCTGCTGCAATTCTCATCTAACATCAGCCAGGCCGGTCAGCAGGGCCTGATCCCGGATATCGTCCCCGAACAGCAGCGCGGACGCGCCTCGGGCATCAAATCCGTGATGGAAATGGTCCCTGCCGCGCTGGTGCTGCTCATCTCGCCGTTGATCGACAAACAGAAATTCTGGTTGGTGATCGTCATCCTCATGCTTTCCTTCCTGGTCACCATGCTCATCACGGTGCTGGGCACGCGCGAAGAGCCCCTCAGCGAAAAGCCTCCGCGCCCCGAGGGCAGGCCGATCCTGCGCATGATGCTGCTGACTATCATTTTCGTAGGTATCACCCAGCTGGCTCTGCTGCTCGTCAAAGGCATCGGCACCTGGCTGCCGGAGGAAAGCACCAGCCTGGCGCTGCGCATCATCCTGGTCGGGCTGGCGGGTCTCATCGGCATGGCGGGTTCGATCTTTATCGGCGTTTACTTCGGCGCGCGCGTGGGTATCGGTAAAGAGGCCAACTCACACAAGTCCTTCATCTGGTGGGTGGTCACGCGCCTGATGTTCCTGGCGGCCATCGGATCGGTGCGCAACTTCGCTATGTTCTTCGTTAAAGATGTGCTTAAAGTCCCTAACCCGGCCACCGTCACCACCTACCTCACCGCGGTGATCTTTGTCTTCCTGCTGATTTCCTCCATCATCGGCGGCATCCTCGCTGATAAGATCGGGCGCAAGAAGCTGCTGGCAGCCGCCGGCGCGCTGGCGGTGCTCGGCACCATCATCCTGGTATTCTCGCGTACCATTCCCACGGTCATGTTCGCGGGTGTCTTCCTGGGGTTGGGCACCGGTACTTTTATGGCCTCCAACTGGGCGCTGGGTACCGACCTGGTACCCCAGCAGGACGCCGGGCGCTACCTGGGCATCTCCAACCTGGCGGGAGCCGGAGCGGGCATCATCGGCTCCAGCATCGGCGGTCCGCTGGCAGATTACTTCAATGCCATCCAGCCCGGCCTGGGCTACCCGGTAATCTTCGCCCTCTACGGCGGGCTGTTCCTGCTTTCCGTGCTGCTGCTGCCGCGCATCAAAACAGAAACCGCGACAAGCTGACCCGATGGAACGCAGCATTCACCTGATCTTCAAAACTCACCTGGACGTGGGGTTCACCGATTACGCCGCGCAGGTGGTGCGGAATTATTTCAAGAAATATATCCCGGCTGCGCTGCGCGTGGCGCGCGAGCTACGTCATCGCGGCGCTGAAGAGCGCTTTATCTGGACCACAGGCTCATGGCTGATCTACGAATACCTGGAGCAGGCCGCTCCCCCTGAACGGCGGGAAATGGAGGAAGGCATCGTCGCCGGGGATATTGCCTGGCACGCGCTGCCCTTCACCACCCACACCGAGCTGATGGATGCGGATCTCTTCCGCTTCGGGCTCTCGCTCTCACAGTCGCTGGACGCGCGCTTCGGTCGGCGCACCATCGCCGCCAAGATGACCGATGTGCCGGGGCATACCCGCGCCATCATCCCGCTGCTGGCTGAAGCCGGTGTGGTATTCCTGCACATCGGTGTTAACCCGGGTTCCACCGTGCCTTCCGTCCCGGGTCTGTTCCGCTGGCAGGACCCCGGCGGTGCGGAAATACTGGTCATGTACGAGAGCGGCTATGGCAGCGCTTTCGAGATCCCCGGGCTTGATCACTCACTGGCATTTGGTCACACCATGGATAACATGGGCCCGCAATCGCCGGAGCAGGTGCTGGATGTTTACCGGGAGGTAAAGGCGCACCTGCCTGGAGCGCGCGTGTTCGCCTCAACGCTCAGCGATTTTGCCGCACAGCTGGTAAGTGTGCGCGAGACGCTGCCCGTGCTCACCCGTGAGATCGGCGATACCTGGATCCACGGCATCGGCAGCGATCCTATCAAGGTGGCGCGCTACCGCGAATTGCTGCGCCTGCGCAGCGACTGGCTCTCCAGCGGCAAAGCAGGCCAGACTGAACGAACGTTCACCAACTTCAGCCGCTGGCTGTTGATGGTGCCGGAGCACACCTGGGGCATGGACGAGAAAACCTGGCTCAACGACCACGAAAATTACCGTGTCAGAGACTTCAATGAGGCGCGCGGTCAGCCGAATTTCAAACACTTTGAAGCCTCTTGGGTGGAAAAACGCGCCTACCCGCAGCTGGCGGTGAACGCGCTGGAAGATGGCGCACTGGCGGAGGAAGCCCGTTCCCGCCTTGAGTCCATCCGCCCGCGCCAGCCTGACCTGCCGGCCTGGCAGCCGCTCGCTCCGGGTCAGGCAAGCCTGGAAAACTCTTTTTTATTCGTAATATTCGACGAAAACACGGCCAGCATCAGTCGAATGATAGATCAAATCACAAAAGAAACGCTGGTAGACCACCCCGGTTGGTTCAGTATGTTTAATTACCAGACCTTTTCCAGCGCGGATTACGACCGGTTCTTTAATTCCTACATCCTGGCGCATCAGCGCCATGGCTGGGCGCTCGAGGATTTCTGCAAACCCGGTTTACGGCCTGAAGACAGCCAAAGCCGTCTCTGGCAGCCGCTGGTCAAGGGAGTATTTCATCAATCAGCACCCGGCTGCGAACACCTCCTTTTCCACCTCACCTTCGAAGACAACGCCCTGCAGCAATACGGCGCTCCGGCTGATGTTTACCTGCAATATTCCCTGCCCGCACATGGGCATCGCCTGCTCATCGACCTGCAGTGGTTCAACAAACAGGCTTCACGCATGCCCGAAGCCTTCTGGATGAGCTTCAGACCCGAAAACACCCTTAACGCCGCATGGTTCATTGAAAAATTGGGGCGGGAGATCTCGCCGTTGGAGGTGGTGGAGAACGGCAACCGTCACCTGCACGCCAGCGGCCGTTATGTGGTCTGCCGCGCGCCCACTCGTGAGATTACCATCTCTGCTCTTGATTCGCCGCTCGTCGCTCCCGGCGCGCGCAGCCTGCTCAACTTCAACAACGACCAGCCGGAGATGAAAGAAGGCGTGCACTTCTGCCTCTTTAACAACCTGTGGGGCACCAACTTCCCCATGTGGTTTGAAGAAGACTGCCGCTTCAGGTTCGAAATAATTGTAAAGCCCACCCAGGAGAGTGAATGATGCGTAAATTGACCCTGCCCGGCAGGACAAAACCCTACGTGATGGCGCACCGCGGCAACCGTGTGCTGTGCCCTGAAAATACGCTTTCTTCTTTTTCGAAGGCATTCGAAGAAGGCGCGGATATCCTCGAGACCGACCTGCACCTCAGCGCCGACGGCGTGTTCATGTGCATCCACGATGCCACGGTTGACCGCACCACCGATGGCAGCGGCCCGGTGAGCGCGAAGACCCTGGCAGAACTTAAGCAGCTGAGCGCTTCATACGGTTTTAAAGGTTTCGAAAACGAGCGCATCCCCACGCTGGCAGAGACCGCGGCCATCCTGCCGCCGGGGGTGGCGCTGGCGCTGGAGTTAAAGACCGACCGCTTCCTTGAACCCGAGACCTGCCACCACCTTATTAATGAACTACGCGCTGCCGGCATTTTTGAGCGCTCGCTCGTGCTCTCCTTCTCACTGCCGCGCCTGCAGACGGTAAAAGCCGTTGACCCCTCCATCCCCATGGGTTGGATCACCATGGCGAAGCTCTGCCCAAGCCCGCTCCCCGAAGTGCTTGGTCCGTTCTGGCCGGGGGTTTTCTTAAACCCTCTTTTCGTCAGCAGCGCCCGGCGCCGCGGTCAATTGGTATGCCCCCTCGATCCAACTCCTGACGCGCGTCTGTGGTACTACAAACTGCTTAAATGCGACGCCGTGGTCACTGATAATCCCGGTGCAACCCTCAAGGCTTTGAAGCGTATATCCTTTAAGTAAATATTATCCGAGAGGTGTTGCTATGGTCACTCAAAAAAGGGTTTCACTGTTCTGGCCGGTTGTGTTGATCGGTACCGGCGCGATTTTGCTCCTGCGCAACCTCGGCTATCTGCCGGAGTTCAACTGGAGTGTTTTACTGAAGCTATGGCCGCTGGTGCTGGTGGTCATCGGTCTTGACCTGCTTTTTGGCCACAGGGCACCCTGGGTGGGCGGCCTGATCGGCTTGCTTACGGTGGCGGCGGCGATTGCTTTCCTGTATTACAGCCCTGCGCTGGGAATCAGCACGCCTGAAGGCATCAAGACAGAAGTCGTATCCAGCCCACTTGAAGATACCACGAGCGTGGAATACTACCTGGATACTTCCTACCCGCCGGTGACCATATCCGCCCTGCCGGGGTCAACCGACCTGGTTAAGGCCACGATCGTTCACCGCGGCCAGGTAAATTTCGATGTCAAGGGAGAGGCTGACAAGATCGTCAGCCTGAGCGCGACCACGGAACCTGATGCCTGGCTTTCATTCGACCTGGGATTGGGCGGTCAGAAGTGGGATATCGGGTTGACCCCGCGCGTGCCCACCACCATTAACCTGAATGGCGGCTCCGGATCGCTCGACCTGGACCTTGCGGGCATCACACTGGAAGCGCTGCGGGCGGACCTCGGTTCAGGAGCCTCAAAGATGGCCCTGCCGCAATCCAAGCAGCCTTACGAAGTGGATATTGAAAGCGGTTCCGGTTCGGTCAACCTGGTTCTGGCTGAAGGCACGGATGTTACCCTCGAGCTGAACAGCGCCAGCGGGGCGGTGAGCGTGTCGATCCCGAGCACCTCGGGGGTCAGGATCGAGGTTATGGACGATGGTTCAGGATCACTGCAGATCCCGAACAGCTTCATCGCCGGCGCCGGTAACGCGGATAACGGCGAAATGGGCACCTGGCAGAGCGTTAATTTTGATAGCGCCGCGAACACCATCACCATCCGGGTGAGTGATCGCGGATCCGGCAGCATTCACTTTAAGATCAGGTGACCCGCTAATCCAAACGACAGCATCAAGAAATCCCGCCGAAACGGGATTTCTTATGTTATGGTAAAATATTATTGAAAATCGTTTTCAATAAGAGCGAATCAATGAACAGATCGAACCATTGGCTGAAGATACTGCAGGAAGATGGCTGCCGAATCACCTCGCCGCGCCGGGTGATCATTGATGTTCTTATAAATTCCCCGCGCGCCCTGCAGCCCACTGAGATTTACGCCCTGTGCAAGGAAAAACACCCCGGTATCGGGCTGGTCACGGTGTACCGCACGCTGGAACGCCTGGAATCGCTGGGGCTGATACAGCGTGTGCACCGCGAGGACGGTTGCCACATGTTAATGCCGGCCGCTGACGGACATGAACATTATCTCGTTTGCACCACCTGCGGGCGCACCATCCTCTTTGAGGGGGATGACCTGGGTACGTTGTTCACAAGGGTGGAATCAAGCACCGGTTACCAGGTAAACGAGCATTGGCTGCAGCTTTTTGGCACCTGCCCTGGCTGCCAGGACAACAACCTGTTAGTGGAATCAAAGGTCGATCATGCGTAAACTGATATCGCTCCCGGTTCTTTTCATCTTCGTCCTGGTTGCAGTCAGCGCCTGCGCGGGCGCACCCGCCCCGGCCGCCGGGCAGCTGCCGGTGGTCGCCACCACCTCCATCCTGGCGGATGTCGTCGGCCGGGTAGGCGGCGACCTGGTTTCCATCACCACGCTCGTTCCCCCGGGTGTGAATGAACATGAATACCAGCCCTCACCCCGCGACATCGCCGCTGTTTCTGACGCCGAACTGGTTTTCCAGGTAGGGCTGGGGTTGGAGGAATTCATGACCACCATCATCGAAAACGCCGCCGGTGAGGTGCGCATCATTTCTGTTTCAGACGGTATCAGCGCCATCGATTTTACGGGTAGTCAGGTAGAGGATGAAGAAGCCGCGGAGGAAGAGCACGGGCATTCCGCAGATCCGCATGTATGGCTTGACCCCGCCAATGTGATCACCTGGACGGAGAACATCACCGCCGCTTTAAGCGCGCAAGACCCGGCCAACAGTGCAACCTACCAGGCAAACAGCCGGGCTTACATCGCTGAACTGAATGCGCTGGATGAATGGATCACCAGTGAGATCGCGCACATTCCGCAGGATGAACGCCTGATCGTCACCGATCACATGCTTTTCGGATACTTCGCCGGTAAATACGGTTTCACTGTTGCAGGCGCGATCATTCCCTCCTACAGTTCACTGGCTGAACCATCCGCGCAGGAGCTCGCCGCGCTCGAAGACGTTATCTGCCAGTATCACGTGCGGGTCATCCTGGTGGGCAACACGGTCAACCCGGCGTTGGCCGGCCGCATCGCCAGGGACACGGGTACTGAACTGGTGCAGTTCTACACCGGGTCGCTCTCCGCTGCTGATGGACCAGCGGCAACCTATCTTGATTACATGCGCTACAACGTCATCACCATCGTCAACGCGCTCAGTGGAGCAGAATGAATATGAACTCGCTGCCTCAAACCACACCGGCTGCTTTCACCCCCGGCCGTCATCCGGGTCATTTAGCCGGTGAACCGATATTGCGGGTGCAACGGTTAAACCTGGCCTACGAAGGCGGTTTGGCGCTGCGGGATGTTTCCTTCGAACTCATCACCGGCGAACGCATGGCGGTGGTAGGACCCAATGGCGCCGGCAAGAGCACACTGTTTAAGATCATCGCCGGCTTACTGAAACCTGACAGCGGCAAGGTGAGCGTGTTCGGCGCCGACCCCAGCGGGCATATTTGCATCTCCTACCTGCCGCAGCACAACCACGTGGACTGGAACTTCCCGGTGACGGTGAACGATGTGGTGATGATGGGACGCGCGCGCAAGATCGGCTTTTTCCGCTGGCCGGCAGCCAGTGACCGCGAGATCGTCAACCGCGCCCTGCGCACTGTGGGGCTCAGCGTGTACGCGCAGCGCCAGATCAGCCAGCTATCTGGCGGGCAGCAGCAACGCATGTTCATTGCGCGCGCCCTCGCGCAGGAAGCCGACCTGATGCTCATGGACGAGCCCATCACCGGGCTGGACACCCCCTCTCAGGAAGAGTTGTTTTCTGTGCTGGACTCGTTGAAAGATGAAATGGTTACCGTGATGTTCGCGCTGCACGACCTCAAACTGGCCGCCAGTCACTTTGACCGTGTGATGCTCCTCAATCACCGCCTGGTCGGCATCGGCGAGCCTTCTTCGGTATTCACCAAAGAGCATCTCAGCCAGGCGTACGGCGACCGTATCCAGGTGCTGGAAAATGGACATAATGTTTCGATGATCGATGACGCCTGCTGCGGCGATGGGGGGGAATAATGGACTGGTTGTTGACCCCGCTTGAGTATTCCTTCATGGTGCGCGGCATGCTGGCTGCGGTCATCGTGGGGGTGGTGTGCGCGGTGCTGGGTACTTACGTGGTGCTGCGCGGTATGGCTTTTTTTGGCGACGCGCTGGCGCACGCCGTGCTGCCGGGGGTGGCAGCGGGTTACCTTATCGGCGGCGGCGCGCGTGGACCGGTTTTCTGGTGGGCAATGGCCACCGCCCTGCTCAGTGCTTTTGGTATCGGCGCGGTCAGCCGCTCGGCCAGGCTCAAGGAGGACACTTCGATCGGCATCATTTTTGCCGGTATGTTCGCCCTGGGTGTCGCGCTCATCTCAATGGTGCGCAATTACACCGCTGACCTGACGCACTTCCTGTTTGGCGATGTGCTTGGCGTGAGCAACACCGACCTGGTACTCACAGCGGCGTTCGGTGTACTGATCCTTCTCGTCGTCCTCGCCTTCTACAAGGAATTCATGGTCATCTCGTTCGACCCCACGCTGGCGGCAACCCTGCGCCTGCCCATCCGCTGGCTGGATTACCTGCTCATCGCTCTCATCGCCATAAGCATCGTGGTATCCCTGCAGACCGTGGGGGTTACGTTGATGGTGGCAATGCTCATCACCCCGGCGGCCGCGGCCTCGCTGCTCACCCGCCGGCTTTCGCGCATGATGTTGATCGCCGCCCTCATCGCCATTTTCTCCGGTATCACTGGTCTTTATTTATCGTACTATCTCAACTTGGCTTCCGGGTCGGCCATCGTTCTTACCTGTACGGCCGTCTTCGCCCTCACCTGGGGGTTCACCAATCTTACCAGGCGTAAAACGTCAGCGCGGCCGGCTGGAAACCTGTGATACAATTTTTGCCCAAACCAGTAACGAAAGGTTAACCATGAGCGATCAAAGCAAACAATGGTCAACACCCCCAGAAATGACCATCGATCCAGAGAAAACCTACACCGCGACTTTCAAAACCGACAAAGGCAGCATTGTCTGCAGTCTTTATACAAAAAAAGCCCCGCGCACAGTGAATAATTTCGTCTTCCTGGCGCGCGAAGGTTTTTATGACAATACCATCTTCCATCGCGTTATCACCGATTTTATGGCGCAGGGCGGCGACCCCACGGGAACCGGCATGGGCGGACCGGGGTACAAGTTCAAGGATGAATTCGACGCCTCGCTGCGTCATAAAATCCCGGGTGTGCTTTCGATGGCCAACGCCGGCCCCAATACCAACGGCTCGCAATTCTTCATCACGCACGTGCCCACCCCCTGGCTGGATAACAAGCACTCAATTTTTGGCCAGGTGATTAAAGGGTTGGATGTGCTGCTGTCAATCCCGGCGCGCGATCCCTCCCAGCGTAACAGCCCGGCCGTGAAACTGCTGACGGTGGAAATCAGCGAGGACTGATCCGTATTTAAGCGAAATTTTCAAGTAAAAACCGGCTGAAAATCGCCGGAATTGGCGCGACTTTGCATTTTTGTTAAGTCGTTTTTCTGGATTGGTAGTAAAATGCTTCTATCAAACGTTTGGGTGCCCCCCTCACCCAGGCGTTTGGTGCATTAAAAGGCAGGTTGTGAAAAATCACGATTGATGCCGCTGCCCGGTAAAACCGGGTTTTCCTTGACGTTTCCGGTTGGTTGGGGTATATTTCAGGCGCTCAATAACGCATGCCCCCGTAGCGCAATTGGATAGAGCGTTTGCTTGCGGAGCAAAAGGTTGAGTATTCGAATTACTCCGGGGGCACCTAAAAGAGAGCGGCGTACCGCTCTTTTTTCTATCTAAGACGCATAAACTGGATTTATTTCATGAAAAAACCACAGATCCTACTTTCCAATGACGATGGCATCCTTTCGCCGGGGTTGTGGGCTGCCGCCCGGGAACTGGCAAAGCTTGGTTACGTGACGGTCGCCGCCCCGCGCGAGCAGCACTCCGGCGCCGGCCGCAGCGTACCCGCCTGGACCGACGGCGAGATCAAGCCCACCACACTCAAGATCGGCGATCAGGAATGGACCTGTTACGCCGTGGGCGGTTCTCCCGCGCAGGCGGTGCAGTACGGCGTCTTTGCCATTCTCAAACACAAACCTGACCTGGTGGTTTCTGGCATCAATTACGGCGAGAACCCGGCCACCGACATTACACTTTCCGGTACGGTTGGCGTGGGACTGGAAGCCGCTTCTTACGGTATACCGGCGTTGGCGGTCTCACTGCAGCTCAACAACGAAGACTACCTAGGGTATTCACGCGAGACCGATTTTTCAACCGCCGCAATTTTCACGCGCCGCTTCGCCAAACTGCTGTTGACCCGGAAAATGCCCGCTGATGTACATGTGTTGAATATCAATGTGCCGGTGAGCGCCACGCCCGAAACCCCCTGGCGTATCACCCGGCTGGGAAAACACCCTTATTTTGTGCCATACCTGAAAGAACCCGAAAAGGCGGGGGGTATCCCGCGTATTGACGCCAGCCCCGCGCCTCACCCGGAGGACCTCGACGACCCTTGTACTGACGTGCGCACGTTCAGGCAGGAACAAATCGTCTCGGTCACGCCACTCAGCCTGGACCTGACCTCGCGTGTAGACCTGGCGGAACTGCAGCGTTGCTTCGGCGCGCTGGATTGATCAAGAAACCAACCTCCTGAAGAGGTTGGTTTTGCATTAATTAGTAGGTTGCGCGTTTGAGCCACGCAGGGGCTGCTAACCCTCCTTACCTCCAACCCAGTATTAATGACACATTCGAGCTGCACCGATAATAACCGGTGGCACCGCACCCAAATGGTTGAACTCGGTCCCCGTTCATCAGGTTATCCATTCCCCATTACACACCCAGGGACTTAAGGTCAATGAAGGTCATTTGTGCATGCTTATAAGGACTAAAAAAAGCCCTTACTGCTCTGGGTATTGAATAAGAATCAAAATTTAGAGTTAGAAGCTACACGACCAGAACCTTGTCAATCTTGATATATTCAATACAATTAATTTATGGATTTTTTTAAATATAACTTTCTTTTTATTTTTTTCCCGGTTGTAGTTATCTTTTTTTTTGTTTTCAAGCCAATACGCAAGTGGTTAATACTGATTACGCAACCTTTTTTCTGTAAATTCAAGTCAAAAATACCCATGGTTCTTTA
>DAOQYB010000001.1:0-498774 GCA_035342915.1 Anaerolineaceae bacterium | reverse complement strand
CGCGGCAGCAAAGGGGCGCAAGGAATGCCTTGACCATGTGCCGTTCTATGGCCCGCCCGGGCTAGGCAAAACGACGCTGGCGTACATTCTTGCCAATGAAATGGGGGTGAATATCAAGGTCACCTCCGGCCCGGCCATCGAGCGCACCGGTGACCTGGCGGCGATTCTCACCAACCTGCGGGAAGGCGATATCCTCTTTATTGATGAAATTCACCGTTTAGGAAGGTCAATAGAAGAAGTTCTCTACCCGGCGATGGAGGATTTTTCTCTGGACATCATTATTGGTAAGGGACCCTCCGCCCGCTCGCTGCGGTTGAAACTACCTCGCTTCACCACCATCGGCGCTACTACGCGCCTGGCACTGGTCAGCGCGCCGCTGAGGGCGCGTTTTGGCGCCGTTTACCGCCTGGATTACTACGAACTGGAACCGATGCGCAAGATTGTTGAACGCGCGGCAGGGTTGCTGAATGTCGTCAGCGACCAAACCGGAATTGAAGAAATCGCCCGCCGGGCGCGGGGAACACCCAGGGTGGCGCTGCGACTGCTGCGCCGAGTGCGTGATTTCACCCAGGTGCGTTCGGATGGCGTTATTACCCGCGAAAGCGCCATTAACGCGCTTGACCTGCTGGCTGTGGATGTCATGGGACTGGACGATGTGGACAGGCGCGTTCTGAAAACCATCATTGAAAAATACAATGGCGGTCCGGTTGGACTGGCTACAATCGCAGCATCGATCAGTGAAGAAGCTGACACGATCATGGATGTGGTTGAACCGTACCTGCTGCAGCTGGGTTACATTGACCGCACACCGCAAGGCAGGGTGGCGACACCGCTGGCTTACGAACACCTCCAACTGCCTTACAACCAAAAAGACAACCAGCCGCGGCTTATCCCCTGAGTATGCAGACCTCTGATTTTGATTATCACTTACCGCTTGAGCACATCGCTCAGACGCCCATCGAACCGCGTCATGATTCCCGCCTGCTTGTATTGCGCCGGGATACAGGCACCCTGGAGGATAGCCGTTTTCACCAGATTACGGAATTCCTCAATCCCGGTGACCTCCTGGTTATCAATCAAACCAGGGTCATCCCGGCGCGGCTTTACGCGCGTAAAAGCACTGGCGGCAGGGTTGAATTGCTGCTGCTCAAGCAGCGTGCACCGGGTTTATGGGAAGCTCTTGTAGGCGGTAAAGGACTTAAACCAGGTGTGCGGGTCTTTCTGGAGAACGGTCCGGGAGTGGACATAGTGGAGGAACTCGAGGGTAGTGGGCGATTGATTCGCTTTACTGAGCCGGTGGAGAAATTACTGCCTTTAATTGGAGAAATGCCGCTCCCTCCATACATTCACGAGAAGTTGCAGGTACCTGAGCGATACCAGACCGTTTATGCTTCTGAGACTGGGTCAGCAGCTGCGCCGACAGCCGGGCTGCATTTCACACCCTGGTTGATCACAGAAATTGAAAAGAAAGGCATCCGATTTGCCCGGGTGACCTTGCATGTAGGGCTGGATACTTTTGCTCCGGTGACTGAAAGTGATCCCGCTGAACACAAGATACATACTGAATGGTGTGAACTCAGCGAACAAGCTGCAGCTTTGATCAACCACACCAAAGAAAACGGCGGCAGGGTATTCGCTGTGGGCACAACCAGTGTACGTACGCTTGAAAGCGCCGCCAATGCCAGTGGCGAACCGGGACGGGTGGCGCCTTATCGGGGTCAAACCGGGCTTTTCATCCTGCCGGGGTATGAATTCAAGGTTGTGGACACGCTTGTTACTAACTTCCATTTGCCAAAATCCACCCTGTTGATGCTGGTGAGCGCTTTCGCAGGTCGCGAGCGAGTTCTCAACGCTTACCAGGTGGCTATTAAACGCGGATACCGTTTCTATTCCTTTGGCGATGCCATGCTCATACTTTAGGAGTTCTATTGAACTGTCCATCCAGCCTGGAATTACTTGATAAGCAGATCACTGTTTGCAGGGCTTGTCCGCGACTGGTGGCCTGGCGAGAAAAGATCGGCATGGAAAAAAGGCGGGCTTTTCTCTTGCAAACTTACTGGGCTAAACCAGTCCCCGGTTTTGGCGACCCCGCGGCCCGGGTACTGGTGGTTGGCCTGGCACCAGGTGCGCACGGTTCCAACCGCACCGGGCGCATGTTTACGGGAGATGCGTCTGGTGATTTCCTTTATCCAGCGCTGCATCGGGCCGGGTTTGCCAACCAACCTTGCTCAAGCAGTATGAATGATGGATTGACTTTGAGTGATATTTTCATTACCGCGGTGTGCCGGTGTGTGCCGCCGGATAACAAACCATTACCAGCGGAGATTATAAATTGCCTGGATTACCTGCGTTGTGAGAGGGTTTTATTACCAAAACTTGAAGGTGTGGTCGCGTTGGGCAGAATTGCCTTTGATACGGTTGTCAAATTACTTTACGAAACAAATGACAGAACCAATCCTTCACACTTCGGGCACGGGGTATTACTGCAATTCCGCAATAGTTCGCCCTGGTTGTTGGGGTCATATCACCCCAGCCGCCAGAACACCCAAACCGGCAGATTGACCAGCGCAATGTTCGATCAGATCTGGGAACAGGTGAACGATTTACTTGTTTAGCAGGGTCTCTATTTCCTGGCCAGGAACCAGGCTCTACCTGAATGGTTCGCCAGCGGGGTGATCGGGTCCAGGCTGCTCACCTTGTCCACCACGTGTAATCCGGCATAATCCAGACAGGATTCAACTTCAGCAATTGAAAAACCGCGTTCGACGTGTTTCTCTTCGTACTTCTCCCACTTATCATCTACCTTAACGAACCAGGTGATCTTCACACAGCCCAGGTTTTTTTCAAAATCATAGCTGGTGCGGTGCAGTTCGATCAGGTCTGGGGTCTCCTGCTGCACGTAGCAGCGGTTCTTCTGCCACTCAACCGCCAGGCCATAAATCGTGTTCATGTCAAAAAGGAACCAGCCATTCGGCTTCAATGAACGGGAGATATTATTGAAGGCGGATTGCAGGTCGTTATTGGAAATCAGGTAGTTCAGGCTGTCAAACCAGCAGGTTGCCAGGTCAAAATCACCGTTGTAATCAATGAAACGCATATCATGATTTTCAAATGTGACATTTACCTTTTCTTTCTTGGCTCTATGATGCGCTAATCGCAGCATCTCTTCTGATTGGTCAACACCGGTAACAGCCCAGCCTTTTTTTGCCATCTCCACACAAAAACTGCCTTCGCCGCAGGCAACGTCCAGCAACTTTTTTGAGCTGTTTGTTTGAATCTTGTATTTCTTCATGACGGCGGGGAGGATGGCAGCCATTCGTTGTGATAGATTGGGATACTCTCCGCGCGCGTAAATCCTGGCAAACCTGTCGTAAAGTTTCATCTCTACTCCTCAAGCAACACGTCAAACCCAGCCTGCAGGGATAATTAGTACCACACTTGGCAGAAAATGGAAATGCTAATCCTGAAAAAAACGATTACAACTCTGCAAGCAAAAAGACAGCGGCGAGTGCCGCTGTCTTTTTAACCGATCGATATTTTTCAATAAGCTTTTAACGCTGACCATCCTGCGTAGGCAGCGGTTTCACCCAACTCGGCCTCGATGCGCAGCAGCTGGTTGTACTTGGCGACACGGTCTGAGCGCGCTGGAGCACCGGTCTTGATCTGCCCGGTATTAAGTGCGACCGCCAGGTCGGCGATGGTGGAATCTTCAGTTTCACCAGAGCGGTGAGAAGTCACTGCCCGCCAGCCGGCGCGATGGCAGGTTTCAACTGCTTCGATGGTCTCTGTCAGTGAGCCAATCTGGTTTACCTTGACCAGTAAAGCGTTGCAGGCTTCCTCTTTGATGGCGCGTTTTACGCGTGAGGTGTTGGTAACCAAAAGGTCGTCTCCAACGATTTGAACCTTATGGCCTATCTCTTTGGTCAATAGTTTCCACGAATCCCAGTCATCCTGCGCCAGGCCGTCTTCGATCGAAACGATGGGATACTGCCTGAGCCAGTTCAACCAGAATTCGACCATCTGCTCACCGGTGAGTTTCTTACCTTCCTTGCGCAGATTGTAAGTTCTGGTTTCTTCATCAAAAAGTTCTGAAGCCGCGGGATCAAGCGCGATCGCGACCTCTTCGCCAGCCTTGTAACCGGCTTTGTCAATGGCCTCAAGGATGACCTCTACCGCTTCGTTGTTGGCCTTGAGGGAGGGAGCGTAACCGCCTTCATCACCCACAAGCGTGGGATAACCACGGGATTTCAGCACACCTTTGAGCGCCTGGTAAATTTCACTTCCCCAGCGCAAGCCTTCGGTAAATGAAGGCGCGCCCAGAGGCATGACCATAAACTCCTGGGCGTCTGTGGATTGCCAACCGGTGTGAGCGCCGCCGTTTAGAATGTTCATCATCGGTACGGGCAGCACGTGGGCGTAAACCCCGCCGATATATCGATACAACGGAAGATTCAGCGAAGTGGCTGCTGCTTTCGCCACTGCCAGGCTTACACCCAGGATGGCGTTGGCACCCAGTCGGGATTTGTTGGGAGTGCCATCCAATTCTATAAGCATCTGATCGATGGCCTTCTGGTCGGTGGCATCCCACCAAAGCAGGTTCTCGGCGATCTCGCCGTTCACATGCTCAACAGCTGCAAGAACACCCTTGCCGTTGTAACGTTTCTTATCACCGTCGCGCATTTCGAGCGCTTCGTGGATGCCTGTCGACGCGCCAGAAGGCACGGCGGCGGTACCAACAGAACCATCTTCGAGAATGACCCTTACCTCGATGGTGGGATTACCACGTGAATCGAGGATCTCTATTGCTTCAACTAATGCGATTTCCATTTGATTTCCCTTTCCCATTTTCAGGAGTGATTACATGATTTGTATAAGAAACGGCTGTAAGTATAACGAATATTTCCAAATTGTGGGTGTTCAGCTGAGCAGCTGGCGCAGTTGTTCCACAACCCTCCGGGTTGATTGACCGTCATTGAAAGTACAGATCTCGCTGATTATCTTTTTCCGTCCTACGGATCTTGCACCGGGATTTTCAAACCCGTCGTTCACAGCGCGGATCAACTCGGACCTCGAACTGGCCAGGTCCAAACCACCCGAGTTGGTTATGGGAATGTAATGTTCGCGTAGGTATAGTTCCTTCAAAACGCGCTCAAACCTCCGTCTACTATCAGGGTCGTAAGCTGGACCGATCTGCGGGCGATCGAAAACCGCTCCATCTACGGTAAGGGTGGAGGAGGAATTGATCTGCACCGCGCAGTGCGCGAGCGTGGAACATAGCTGTTCAATATCATCGCGGGTGATGTTGATCTGCCCGCGGCTCTCATTTGCCTGCCAGCTGTGGTCGATCCAGGTGTGCTTCACCCCGCTTAGGACCTTTTGCCAGCGGTTGGCGATATCCCCGGGGTGGCGGCGGAATAAAATGATTGGATTGGTTGGGATCTCACCGGACGATATGGCTTCATCGAGATGCTTCAGGAAAAGCGGTTCGTTGGGAACGATTTTGTGCGTTCCGCCGCCAAACAGAATGACCGGTCTGGAGGGAGGAAGTTTGAGGGCGGCGCGCCATTTTTCTTCTGACATAATGTAAGCGGGATCATAATAAAAATCAAATTGCGGCGGACCGGAAATGGTGATCTGCGACGGGGTAATTTCAGGGTAGGCGCGCAATAATTCATCGTGGTTATAACGGTTCCAGACCAGGTAATGCGTAAAAGAAACCGGCAGACGTGTACGGCTGGTGACATTATCGAACGATAGAATGGATGTAAACCTGGTGATCCCGCGTTTTTGCGCGCAGCGCAGAAGCGGTTCCTCTTTATTGACAAATGGGGTGATGGAGAAGATCGCGTCGGGTTTGGCCTGGTCGAGGATGGTATCAAATTCGTGATAATTCGTGTCTGACCAGAAGAGAGATTCCTCTTCTTTGAGGAGCTGCGGAATGCGCGCGGGATTGGCAGTTTTGATCCTGTCCTTCATTATCTGAATTTCATAATTGACCCTATCCCTGAATGAAAGGAGGGATGCTTCGCGGCGGATATCGATCTCGGTGGTGTTCGTTTTTCGATATAACTTGTGCCAGAAGTTGACCAGCTCACGGGTTTCTTTGAAACGCGGACTGAAGGTAAAGTTAGGCACATGATATATCGCTGCTCCTAACTGCATGAATTCCGATTCGAGCGCAGCATCTTCCCAGCTTAGCGCGATCAGCGGGTCGGTGAACCCGGCGAGTTGTGCCAGCATACCTGTTCTCAAGATGTAGCGTACAGAGAAGTGAGTAAATACAGGGATCAATAACCTGGGTTTGGGCATGTGAACTCCGGGACAAGGGAATGATTGATCCCTTTATCCAACATGATATGACAATCTGAATATTATATCCGCATCTGCAGGTATCAGCGTTTGTACAACAAGGGTGGATCCAGGTATAACGCTCCGGCTTTGACTGCTGCTGCCCGCAGAAACGCCAGAAAGAGCGGGTGAGGCCGGGTGGGGCGGGAAAGGAATTCCGGGTGGAATTGCGTACCCAGCATAAATGGATGATCCTTCAATTCCACGATCTCAACCAATGTTTTATCAGGTGAGAGACCCGAATATACCATGCCGTGCAGTGCGAATTGCTCGCGGTAAGTGTTATTGAATTCGAAGCGGTGACGGTGGCGTTCTTCGACCTTTTTTATTCCGTAGGCTTTCGCTGCAATGGTGCCAGGCTGTAAAACGCATGGATACAACCCCAGGCGCATGGTGCCGCCCATATCTTTAACATTCTGTTGTTCAGGCATGAGGTCAATAACTGGGTGCGGGGTGGAGAGATCGAATTCAGAGGAATTCACCTGGTCAGAATTAAGGACATGCCTGCCAAACTCTACGCACATCAATTGCATGCCCAGGCAAAGACCGAAGTAAGGCACTTTATTGACACGTGCAAAGCTGGCTGCGCTGATCTTCCCCTCTATGCCCCGACTCCCGAACCCACCCGGTACGATAATTCCGCACGCGTCACTGAGAACATCCAGGTTTTTGCCTTTTTCAAGATCGGCAGAATGGACCCACTGCAGGTCAAGCTCTAAACCCAATGAGAGCGCCGCGTGCTTCAACGCTTCACGCACGCTCATGTAGGCATCATGAAGTTCAACATATTTACCCACCAGCGCGATTGAGACCCTGGGTTTTTCGCGGTGTGTTTCACTGACCAGTTTTTCCCAGTCGCTCATGTCGGGTGATTGTTTCGCCTCCAGGTTGAAGCGCCCCAGCAGGTATTCACCTACTTTTTCCTTTTCCAGCAACAGTGGAATTTCGTAAAGGATCGGCGCTGTGACCATGGGAATTACCGCACGTTTTTCCACATCACAAAACTGGGCGATTTTTTCCCGCAGGTTCTCTTGGATCGGCTGGTCGCTGCGGGCCACGATCATATCCGGGGCGATACCGATCGAGCGTAATTCGGCTACTGAATGCTGGGTTGGCTTGGTTTTTATTTCATCGGTGGCACCGATGTACGGCAGCCAGGTGACATGAATATATGCTGTATTCTCTCTCCCCAGGTCTGATCTCAACTGCCTGAGAGCTTCAAGGAAGGGCAGGCTTTCGATATCCCCCACGGTGCCACCCACTTCGACGATGACAATCTCCGCGCCGGTCGATTTTGACACCAGGTTGATGCGACGCTTGATCTCGTTTGTAATGTGCGGAATCACCTGAATGGTTCCACCCAGGTAATCACCCCGGCGTTCCTTTGAGATGACCTCTGCGTAAACCTGGCCGGTAGTGATGTTGCACACCCGGTTTAACCGGATGTCTATGAACCGCTCATAATGCCCCAGGTCGAGGTCGGTTTCAGCGCCGTCGTCCAGTACGTATACTTCGCCATGCTGATACGGGCTCATTGTTCCTGGATCAACATTTATATAAGGATCAAGTTTTTGAACCGCGACCTTGTAGCCGCGTTCCTTTAAGATCAGACCGATCGCTGCGGCGGTCACACCTTTACCAACTGAACTAACTACACCGCCTGTAACGAAGATGTATTTTGTGGTCATGATCTTCTCCTGTTGATTTTATAAAAGAAGCGAGGAGGGCAGTTTATCCTTGTCCTCCTCGGTTTACATTTCAGCTAAATGCTGTCAGACACGTTTCAATCAGTGCCGGCATATCGTTTATCTCCATGAAAAGTGTATCATAACTCTAAATAGTGCGCAAAAGAAAAACCATCCCGAAGGATGGTTTTTGAGCATTAATTGGTCTGGATCTTGTTTTCCAACGTGCGTGCAAGGATTTCCTCCTGCTCGGTCGAGCCGGATTTGCTCTTGCGGTTATCCTGTTTTCTTTTCTTATCTTTCGCTTTTTCCATGGCGGCGCGCATGGCAAGTTCCATGTAAGTGGGTTCTGGTTCTGCTGTCTCGTTCATCGCGTCAAGCACTGCCGAGCTATCCATGTCGCTTTTCTGTCGGGGTTTCCTGGCGGATTTCTTTTCGCGGCGCGGGGTGTCAAGGTTAGGGGCGGCGGCTGCCGGTCTTTCTTCAACGACCTTTTCAGGTTCGGGCTGAATCGCCTTCATGCTTAATTTGATCTGTTTTTTACGGCGATTTATTTCGATGATTTGAGCTTCAATCTCATCGCCTTCCTTGACAACATCTGAAGGAACTTTCACATACCCATGCGCCATCTCGCTGATGTGAACAAGACCCGGTCTTTCAGCACCAATTTCTACGAATGCGCCAAACTTCTCAAGGCGAACGACCTTGCCTTTAACCGTCTCGCCAACCTTGATCTCACGCCACTCGAGGTCCAGGGGTTTAACCATGGTCATTTCAATGCGTTCCTCGCCGTCTTTGCGGGTCAATTTCTTAACCCAAACATCAATCTCATCGCCGATCTTGAGGAGTTCATCGACTTTCTTGTTCTGCGTATTTTCTGGAGCGACGATCTGTGAAACATGTAACAATGTGGGTTTCCCGATGCCAATATCCAGCACGGCTCCGGCCAGGCTGATCTTCATTACCCGGGCTTTGAAAGGCATTTTTGGTTCAAGTTTCTGGTTTTCTTGCGTCTCAGCGGTCATATCCATTGTATTCTCTTTCATCTCGGTAGTTAGCGAAGGTGGATTATACCCCCTGCGGGGAGTAATGTCAATTTTTCCACGGCAACTCGAGGTGTGGTTGGATTAATTTTCAATGTTCAATAAGAGCTCGACTGCTTTATCCAATTGCGGATCCCGCCCGGCTTCGATGTCTTCATCCGTGATTTCAACGATGTAATCTGGCGTGAGCCCGATCTCATGGATCAACCTGCCGTTTGGCGTCAACCAGCGCGCGATGGTCACTTTTACCGCTCCCTGATCGTCCTCCAGGGGTATCCAGTTTTGTACAGAGCCTTTACCATAGGTGGTAGTGCCCACGATCTTTCCTCGCTGGTAATCCTGAATCGCGCCTGCGGTGATCTCAGATGCGGATGCGGAGCCGTTGTTCACCAGCACTACCAGCGGGATCTCAGTAGCGAGGCCGCCCGGGATGGCTTCAAGTGTGACCTCCTCACCATCGCCGAACCTTTCGATCATTACCACACCTGACCCGATGAACTGGGAGATCACTTCAATTGCCGTATCTACATACCCTCCGCCGTTATCACGCAAATCCAGGATGAGTCCGGCGGGGTTACTCGCCAGTAATTCTTCAAGCGCCTGTTCCAGATCTGCGCTGCTTTCTTCGCCAAACTGGAAGAGAGCGATATACGCGATGTTGCTATCGAGCATGCGACTTTCGATGCTGGGGATGGTGATGCGGGCGCGCGTTATTGTGAAATCCAGGGTTTCCTCGGGATCAGAGCGCTGGATGGTGAGAACAACAGTGGTACCCTCAGGCCCCAGAACAGATTGAAGCACGATGTTCGGATCTTTGCCAATCACGCTTTCTCCATCTACTGCGATGATCTGGTCGCCGGTTTTTATACCGGCGGCTTCTGCTGGGGAATCCGGCATCGGGCTGATAATGGTCAAATACTCGCCGCTCGTATCCACCCAGGCGCCAATACCCGTGTAGGAACCATCCAACGGAGTGGATGCCTGCTGATAATCTTCCGGCGTCATGTAACCGGAATGGATATCACCCAGGGCTTCGATCATGCCGCGGATCGCACCGCGCATTAACAGCAGGTCGTCCACCGGTTGATCGACATACTGATCATGTACGATGTTCCAGGATTCCCAGAACGGTTTGAATAATTCTTCGAGTTCAGCTGGTGTTGAGGGAAGCTCCGATGGTTGCGTGGGGGAGATAATTTCCGGCGCTGTTGTGACCACGGGGGCGAGCGTTTCGACCGGGGAACCGGAGGGGATCAGCCAGCCCAAAATAACGCCGCCCGAAAAGGCACCAGCCAGAAGCACGAGTGATATTAAGATAACCAGGATGATTCTGCCAGTGTGATTGTTGTTCATTCTTTTTCTCCTGCCTCTGAAGTACCATTATGATGGTGGTCGATAGGGGAATTTTTTATAGATGCGACTTTTTCTGATAGTTCCTGCATTTTCCTGTTTTCTTCTGCAAAAGGATCGCGCAAAGTGGTACCCGCTTGTTTCATGGCATTGATCCATTTTGGTTCCCGCTCATTTCCTTTGAGCCTGGTAAACAGCGATACAAACAGGCTGATGATCAGCAGCGCGGTAAAAATGATTAAAACCCAACCCAGGATGGATATTTGTCTTTCCATTTTCTATTCCTCAGCCGGTTCTACCTGCCACGCGGGTATTACATCAGGCAGGTCGAGAATGGATAAAACCGCGGCATCAGCATGCTCACACCTGGTTTCAGTGCCAACCTGTATGGTGAAAAACCCCATCTCATGTGCAGTCTTGAGATTTCGCGGCGAGTCGTCGATCAAGACACATTTTTCCGGATCCCGGATTCCGCTGAGCTCTAAAGCTTTCCGGTAAGCTTCAGGCAGGGGTTTACAATATGGCGATGTTTGAAGAATGTCAATGATCTCAGGGAAAAAGTCCACGATACCCAGGATGGTCAGAACCCTTACAGCGTGATCCTGGTTGGCGTTGGTAAAGATGATCTTGCGACCGCGATATCCGGATATGGTATCAATCAGCACATTATCCTTTTGAAGGTAACGGTCCAGGGGAATATCATGCACAAAGTCAAGGAAGGCGCGTTCGTCGATGTCATAAAGGGTTTTCAATCCGCGTAAGGTTGTGCCGTACTCGTGAAACAGGTCATTACGAATTTTTCTGACTTCTGCAGGTGTGAACCCCAGTGATTTATTGATAAACACATCCATACGCTCCCCGATGGCGTTCCACACCCCGCTTGTGGAGGGATATAGCGTATCATCCAGGTCGAAAAACATTGCTTCAAAACTCATAGCGGCTAGTATACCCTCAAATTGATCGCCTGGTCTGATTTTTCCACTGATGTGTGTAAGATATAATTGGTTTAATGAATATTAGAGTATTATCTGAAGAACTGGCCTCTCAGATCGCTGCGGGCGAGGTGGTGGAAAGACCCGCTTCAGTGGTAAAGGAGTTGATGGAAAATGCCATTGATGCAGGGGCAACGCGAATATCCATCCGCGTAGAAGACGCCGGAAGAAAATTGATCGAGGTGAGCGATGATGGTTCTGGTATCTCCCCTGAAGAACTACCACTGGCGGTCTCAAGGCATGCCACCAGTAAGCTCAACAGCGCGGAAGACCTTTTCCGCATACGCACACTTGGTTTTCGCGGTGAAGCGCTGGCATCGATCGGGTCAGTTTCACGTTTACTCCTTGTTTCGAGAAGAACTGAACAACAGTTAGGCGCGAGAATAATCGTTGAGGGGGGCAGGACGATCAGCACGGAATTGATCGGCAGTGTGACAGGCACCCTAGTGCAGGTCAGAGATCTTTTTTACAACACACCTGCCAGGTTGAAATTTCTCAAGCGCGACATCACCGAAAAACAGCAGATCGACAACCTGGTGAGCCGGTATGCTTTGGCGTATGCGCACAAGGCGATCCACCTGGAAGAGGATGGTAAAGCCGTTTTGCAGACCTCAGGCAATGGCGACCGGCGGGAGGTGCTGGCGCAGTTATATGGTGTGGAACTCGCCAGGCAGCTGATCGAAGTGATTTTTGAGGAAGACGGCATTATTGTCAACGGCTTTGTCAGCCCGATTTCGATCAACCGCTCAAACCGCAAAGACATTACTTTCTTTGTGAACGGACGCTGGGTACAGGACACTGCATTGATCAGTGCGTTACTGAAGGCCTATCAATCCTACTTGATGGTAGGCCGCTACCCGCTCTCGGTGTTGTTCATAGATCTTCCTCCCGAGCAGGTGGATGTAAATGTGCATCCCGCCAAGGCAGAAGTACGCTTCAGGCAGCCTGACGAAATCTTTACTTCAGTGCAACGCGCTGTCAGACGGGCTTTGATGGCATACTCGCCTGTTCCCCAGCTTTCTCCTGCCCCCTGGCGCGGACAGGCGTGGTCAGCGGCACCAGTAGCGGATGGAGGCTGGTCCAGCACTCTCTCCGGATCACAGGTTCTCCACCCCCGGTCAGATACGGCAGACACTGAAAATTCGCTGAACCCTGCTGCACCATTTGCTGGCGGGATTCCCCTGCTGCGCTTGATCGGCCAGATCGGAGCCACTTACCTGGTGGCGGAAGGACCGGACGGGCTTTACCTGATCGATCAACACGCGGCGCATGAACGGGTTCTTTTTGAAAAAATGCAGCGTCAAAAAGGAAACATTGTCAAACAAGCGCTGCTGGAACCATTGCTGATACAAATCCCTCCGCAATCTGCGAAGATCATTCGGGATAATCTTCAGATCATACGCGAGATCGGATTCGACCTCGAGGAATTTGGAAGCAATTCATTCAGGTTATCCGCCATACCCGCCTTGTTTACAAATAAAGACCCTCAAGCCGCGATCAGAAGCGTGGTGGAGGATTTTGAGGAGGACGAGACGCCGCTGCAAGGGATGATTGAGGACCAGCTTATCGCCCGCATCTGTAAGCGCATGGCGATCAAAGGCGGGGCTGTATTAACCACAGATGAGCAGCAGGTACTGCTGCGCGACCTTGAAGCCTGCGGCTCCCCGCGAACCTGTCCGCATGGGCGCCCCACAATGATCCACCTGTCCGTTGATCTGCTGGAAAGACAATTCGGAAGGCGCGGCGCTCGTACTTTTTGATTTTTTAGCTAATAGAATTAATACAATCCAGGATTTCCGGAAGACCTGTTGCAACATCCATATGCAGCACCACTTTCGCGTGCTTATCGATTGAGGTGGATGTGTAATTCAACACAATGATGCTGCAGCCGTGGCGGTGCGCCTCATGCGGCAGGGAGGAGGCAGGGTAAACCTCAAGTGAGGAACCCGCCACCAGCAAAAGGTCGGCTGCTTTTATCTCGCTTTCAGCCTGTTGCCAGGCGGTTGCGGGCAGTGCTTCCTCAAAAAGCGTGATATCCGGCCTTATGATGCCTCCACAGTTACTGCAAGTTGGAATTTCCGCTGAAAGTATGGTTGCGGCAATGTTATCGATATCCAGTGAGGGTACTTTACAAGCTGAACAGTAAAACCGCTGCAATGAACCATGCAACTCGATCACGTTGGTTGAGCCAGCCCTTTGGTGAAGACCATCTATATTCTGGGTAATGATCGCTTTCAGGATCCCTTTTTTCTCTAAACCTGCCAGCGCCAGGTGTGCCGGGTTCGGCAATGCCTGGTATGAATCACTCAGAAGCGGGCGCAGCCAGTTATAAAAGCGCTGAGGGTGATAGTAAAAAGCTGTTGCTGAAGCAACCTGCATGGGATCATCCCGCTCCCACAGCCCCTTACCCGCGCTGCGAAAATCCGGTATTCCGGAGGGAGTGGAAATTCCCGCGCCGGTAAAGGCCGCCAAATAACGCGCGTGGGTAATCAACCTGGCGGCTGTTTCAATTTTTTCGGTTCGCGAACCTGTCATAATTGAAAACGCTGGCAGATCGTTCTGGAAAGCTCATTGACCTGTTGTGTGAATAAACCTTCAGGCTGAATGCGTGAAAGCGGAACATATTTTTGGTTTGCCTGGAAAACCTGCTCCGGCACTGGCGGGATCATGAACTTGATCGTAGTTCCCGGCAGCATTTTTGATACCTGTTCAGCCGATAGACCAACATCAGACCGGACGTGGTTATAGAGGATTGTGTCTAAAAATCTGTTCTTTTCAGACAGTTCAAACTGCAAGGTTCCGAGCAGATGCCTGGTTCTTAGTACGGTCGCTGGAAACGCATCTGTCAAGACAATCAATTGATCACAGAGCGCCCGAATCTCGCTGAAACCTGCCAGGTAGGGATTGCCGATATCAAGCACCATGACCGGAATGGATGAGTTCAATCCTTTTATGACGGCAATGGTTTTCTCAGGCAGATCGAGAAGACTGACCTTTGGCGCTTTTTCAGAAGCCATCAACAGGCGAATATCGAATGAAGTATGCACAGCGTATTTTTCAACTGCCTCGGCGGTAATCTCTTCGACTGGAAGGGCGAAAAGTTTTTCAAGCCCGTAAGACTCGGCGATGTCCAGCTCTATGCCCCAGGTACCTAAACCTGGTTTTAATTCAACGGCTACAACTTCTTTGTTTGTCATCCCGCCGAGGCTGATCGCCAGGTTTAAAGCGAGAGTGGAAACACCTAAACCCCCTTTACAGCCCAGTATTCCGATGACACACCCTGAGCTGTTGACATTCGCTTTATCCATAGGTTCTTCTTTGCGGCTGAGGAGAGCTCTGACATGGGCGTTCAATTCAGTTGGATGCACCGGTTTGGTAAGATAATCATCAGCCCCAGCACCGTAACCCGCAACTTTGTCATCCACCTGGTTCCTGGCGGTAAACATCAGGATTGGAATGCGGGCACATTCAGGATCCTTACGGATCTCACGGGCAATGTGGTATCCATCCATACCGGGCATCACGACATCCAGGATGATCAGTGATGGTTTTTCCTTGACGGCGATCGCAAGTGCCAATTCACCGGTATTCGCTGCTGCGATTTCGTAACCCTGCCGTTGCAGCATCATGCCAACGAGACGCAAAGTCTCCAAGTCATCATCAACGATGAGTATCTTTTCCGGCATGCTCACCTCCCCGCCTGATTGTTTTAGTGAGTCTAGCATATTCCTTTATCAGATTCAAGTACATTGGAAAGAATCCCATCCAACTCAGATGCTATAATGACCACGTGAACATTCTCGAGTTCAAATCACTGTTGGTAAAAAAATGTGTCATTGACCTTGAAATACCGGTGCTTATGGGATTTTCCGGAGGTCCCGATTCCGTTTGCCTTTTGTCTTTGTTAATTAATAGTGGATCTAAGGTCATTGCTGCCCATCTCGACCACTCACTTCGTCCGGGTTCAGCTGCTGAAGCTGCTCACGCTGAGGAGGTATGCGATCATCTTTGTGTGCCATTTATCAGCCAGCGCGTTGATGTTCAAAAATTCGCCCGGGAAATGCGCCTTTCGGTGGAGGAAGCTGCCAGGCTGAAACGCTATGAATTCCTGTTCTCAGAAGCTGAAAAAGCCGGCGCCCAGGCTGTGATGACCGGGCATCACGCGGATGATCAGATCGAAACGGTTTTGATGCACTTCCTGCGCGGAAGCGCGCTTAGCGGCCTGGCGGGAATGCGCATGGTCCTGTTGCCAAATCCGTGGAGTGACGTCATTCCGTTGGTGAGGCCGCTCCTTCATTACACCAGGGAGGAAATCGAGACTTATCTTTCAGGTATTCCAATTGAAACACTGGCTGATGAGTCCAACCAGGATACGGGTTACTTCCGCAACCGCATCCGCAAGGAATTGATCCCATTATTGCGATCCTATAACCCCCAGGTTAAGGAACGCGTGTTGAGGATGACGGAAGTGATCGCGCTCGAAGACGAACTGGTCAGCAAATTGACCCGGCGAGCCTGGGTGGAAACCATCTATGAAGAGGGTGAAGGTTACCTGGTTTTTGATCGTCGTAAAGCGGCCTCGCTGGACCCCGCGCTGCTTAGAAGGCTGGTGCGGAAAGCGATCAGCACTATGGATAACACATTACGGGATATTGATTACAAAGCCATTGAAAAAGGCTGCCATTTCATGCTTGAGCCAACCGGCAGCAACCGGGTGGATCTACTCGGTGGAATCGAAATGTTCCTTTATCAAAAAGACCGTGTCGTGTTCGCCAGGTTGGAGGATCCTTTGCACGCTTTATGGCCGCAAATGGTGCAGGAAAACCCAGTTGTCCTCGACATTCCCGGTTCAATCCGTATCAGTGAATTATGGCAATTGAACTCTTCACACGAGAATGCTTATCAAGTAGGCAGCGATCCATTTATCTGCCAGCTGGATTCAAGCCTGTTGAGTGAACCTTTGACCCTTGGGCTCTTCAACGAGGGAGACAGGTTCATGCCTTACGGAGCCGGCGCGGTATCCATGAAGCTGGGAGACTTCTGGACGAACCAGGGTCTGGCGGTGCGCGCGCGACGCCGCTGGCCGATCGTCCGCAGCGGGAATGAGATCGTCTGGGTTCCAGGATTCCGCATTGCGAACCGTTTTAAAGTGGGGCAAGGAACCGATAAGATTATCCGGCTAGAGGTGATAAAAAACTAAAGTGGCAGCCTATGGCTGCCACTGATATAGTTATAGTGAAATTACTCACCAGCCAGCATTCGCAACTTGGTGCTGGTCTCGCGCCATTGGATCTTCGAAATCCCCAACTTCTGGCGTAATGCTTCTTTTTCCATACCGGATCTCCAATCATTCAGGGCGCAGGTCCAACGGCACATGTCAAAGGATATGTGCTTGGATAATCCCGCGTTGATGGTGACATCCTCAAGCAGGTACTCCAGGCGGCGCGGTGACCACGGGAAAACCTGTTCCACGGGATGGTACTGTTCCAGGTATTCCTGAAAAGCTTCAACCCAATCTGCGCTTAATTGAATATTCCTTTCCTTGTACCGGCTGCCGCTGGCAGAATACCGTACAAAGAGGCGCGGGCTTTTCGGACTGTCGAGGTCGATGTGGTTGAGGTTCAGAGCAAGACATTCACCCTTTTTTATGCCTGTGCTCAACAGCAGGCTCAGCAAGGTATACGGGCGGGCATCCGGTTTACTGGCCGTGCGCAACCCCCTGGCGGTTTCAAGAGCCAGTGTTTCCTCTTCAGGGGTCAGTACCTGGGGTAAGGGGCTGACAACGGTTTTTTGCAGAACCTTTTCGGCCGGGTCAATTGGGATGCGGCCGGATTGTGTTAACCAGCGATAAAAAGATTTGATCGAGGTGATCCGTCTTGACAGGCTCTTGGGACTGCAGGGTACATTGCGTTCATTCTGCAGCCAGTCGAGGAAGCGGTTGATCTCGTTTGTCGTAATACTTCCCACCGTGGTGTCAGGGGGAAAATAATTCGCAAAGAGCCTCATGTCTCCGAGGAAAGCCTTAACAGTGTGAAGAGAACGCCCCTGGTCAAGAAGGAAGATCTCCCATGAGCGGATGGCTGGATGAAAAGTTGTCTCAGCGGTGATGTGGAGTTCAGGAAGTATATCCATGTGAAGTCCTTCTTTCTAAAAAAGTTTCGCATAGTCTTATATTCTAAAGTGTACAAATAAATGCAGCGTTTGTCAATATGCAATAATTAGTCCAATGTGGGGTATAACGCGTCCCTGATCGTTGATTCGATTGAAACAAAATCGGGCAGGAGCACCATGGCGCCAGTCTCAGGCACAATATAATGTGTGATCTGGTCTTCTGAAATAGCGAAACGCTTTATGGAGGAAGGATCGTTCACTGTTTTTGCCGCAGATGGCAGCAATCGCACAACCAGGTCCAACGGGATATCCGTTTCGACGCTGTTGCGAAACAGTTCGTACAACTCCGGGGCGCGGTTTACTGCGTTAAGACTCATCATCTTTTGTGCGATGGCGACAATTACCTCCTGGGCGCGCCGGGTTCTATCAAAATCGCTGGTGGAGTAACGTGAGCGCACGTACCATAGGGCGGTATCGCCGTCCATCGTGTTCCATCCCGCGGGCACGTAGCACATCTTGTTATACGCTTGCGGCAGGTCACAGGCGTCATAAAGTTCATAAGAAGCATACACATTGATTCCCCCAAGGGTATCGATGATGCTTCTGAAACCGGCGAAATTGGTCATCATGTAGTAATCTACCGGGGCATCAAAGTTTTTCTTGAGAGTCTCGGTTGTCAAATCAAATCCACCGTATGCCTGTGCCGCGTTTATGCGTTCGTACCCAACTCCGGGGATGGAGAGATAAAGGTCACGCGGAAAAGATAAAAGCGTCACCCGGTTCTCATCCGGTATAACCGAAAGGATGATGATCACATCAGTGCGGTATCCCTGGCCGGGTCTCCAATCAGATCCTAGCAGCAGAATATTGACCTGCCCTTTAGGGCGCTCCAAACCGATCGAGATCATCCCATCATTTTCAGGTACAGATGGTGCGGGGGGTGTACTGGTTGTGGTGGCAATGGGTTCGGAAACAGGTATGACCGGTAGAAAAGGGGTGGGAGTGGCTGTGTACAAATCACTTCCGCTTGTCAGCAGGTCAGACACAGGAATGGGCGTACTGACGGTTGTACCATTTTCCAAGATGGAACAAGCGGTAAGAACAATTCCCAGAATGATTAGCAAATACACCTTCAAATTGCGCATGTTGTAAATTGTACCCCAGTTGGATAAAGCCATTTTCGAGAAGGATTGAACCGGGTTAATGGTTGACATTCTTCTAGAGTCTGTTAAAATATCCCTCTGGAATGCCGAAGTGGCGGAATTGGCAGACGCGCTACGTTCAGGGCGTAGTGGGCATTACGCTCGTGAGGGTTCAAATCCCTCCTTCGGCACCTGAGAAAAACCCGCGAGTCATCGCGGGTTTTGTCTTGTCTGAGTTCAGGGATTGGGGTAATATTAAAACATGAAAGGTTTCTTCAACAAGCTCAATGTAAAACCGGATTTCAAAAAAATCGGATTGATCGCCGTCGCGGTGATCATGTTCCTGCTGGTGATGGATCTGAACAGCCGCCTCAATGAGCTTTCACGCCTTTCCACGCAACGTGACCAGGCGGCGACTGTGGTGGCAGACCTAGAAGGCACCCTGACTGTTTTACAGACCCAGGTGGAGTATGCCCGGTCTGAAGGAGCGGTTGAAGAGTGGGCTTACGGTGAAGGCAAGATGGTACGCCCGGGAGAGCAGCTGGTCATTCCGTTATCACCGCCCGGCACCACACCTCAGCCTTTAATGATTCCGACGCCAACGATTGCACCGGTAGAAAATTGGGAAATTTGGATGGCGTTGATACTTGGTAAATAACCAAAACCCCCGCTCAGGCGGGGGTTTCTTTTAGGTGATGTATAGCCAGCATTGTCAGGTCATCTGATGGTGGTTCACCCTTGCGGAAGGTATTGATCAGGTCTTCGAGGTTTTCCAGCAGCTCAGCCGATGAGGAGTAAAGATTATTCTGCAATGCGTCTATCACGCGTGATTCAGAGAATTGTTCACCTGAAGAGGAAAATGCTTCAGTAACACCATCAGTGTAGAGTAACAAGGTATCCTGCTCTTTTATTTGAACCTGGTGGCAGGTGTATTTTCCATCTTCCACCACACCCAGGGCGATACCGCCTTTCTTAAGTTTTTCAACCTTCTGGGTTTTCCCTCTAAAGAGCAGCGGGAGGTTGTGGCCAGCGTTGGAGTATTCAAGGATTCCAGTCAGCGGGTCGAGAAGCGCAAATATGGCGGTGACGAACATCCCGTTTTGTGATTCTTCGTAAAGAAGTTCGTTAACCCGCTTCAGCACCTCATCCGGGGATTCTATGGTCTGCACGGCAGATCGGATCAACGTGCGGGTGACGGTCATATAAAGAGCAGCTGGCATCCCTTTATCAGATACATCCGCGATGGCAAAAGCCAGTTTGTTATTGCGGGTTCTGAAGACGTCATAGAAATCGCCTCCCACCTCGCGGGCAGTTCGCCAGCGTAAATCAAAATCCCAGCCCTGAATGCCTGGAATGGACTGTGGAAGGAAGGTCTTCTGGATCTGCCTGGCCAGTTGAAACTCCCGCTCAACCCGTTCTCGCCCGACCATTTCTTCCTTCAGGCGTTCGTTCTGGATGGCCAGGGCGGTTTGTTGGGCTACTCCTTTAATCAGTTCCACACGTTTCTGATGGTAGCTTGCCTGGACATTTGATTCTCGGGTCAGCATTACCCCGTATTTCTCACCCTTGATACTCAGCGGAAAACCCAGAAGCCAGTTGCTGTTTTCGACCAAGAGCGGACTTATCTCCTCCTGGCATGCCAATGTGCGCCAAGAGCGAATGGGCAGATCAGCCTTTTCCAAACGGCAGCCGATCATGTGGTCGGTTTCGATCAACTTATCGAGGAGGAGAAATTCACCCTGAGAATATGTGTGGCGGATTATCTCGTCCTGTTCCGCGTGTGTAGGAGCCACGGCTTTAGCGGGCAGGAACCGCAGGTTGTTCTTATCCCACAGGTAAATGACGCAGGTGTCAACACCGACCAGAATAGGCATGAGCTGCACGATCGTGTCTAAAATGTCATCCAGCTGGTTCTGACTGACGACTGCCTGTGCCACCTGCAGTAATACTGCGGTGATGTAGGCTTCCTCCTGACGGTTCTCGAGCAGCAGAATGTTTTCCAGTCCTACTGCGGTTTGTTGCGCGATGCCCTGAAGTATGGCGAGAGTCTGATCGCTGAATTTGTTTAACACCCCGAACTCGCCCTGGCTGTTGTGACAGACCAGGAAAGCGCCGTGCAGTTCTCCATGCGCCATCAACGGGATCAACACCAGCGTGCTGGTCTTATCGGAGTATTGCAGAGAGCGCATGCCCAATTCCTGTTTTGGATCCTCAATAATGACCGGCGCCAGGGTAGCCTTTAATTTCAACATGGCAACGGATTCAGTATCTGATGCGATCATTTCGTTTTCAGCCGGTTGAAAACCGTACCAGCTCTTCATTTCAAACGTTTCTTTATCCGGCTTTAGTAAATAGATGGCGCACTGTTCCACGCCAACCAGGAGGGGTGTCAGGCGAGTCATGGTGGAAAGTAGAGAGTCTACACCATTGATGGATTGCATAGCTTCGGCCACCTGAAGCAGAACTGTTGAAGACCAGGCTTCCTCCTGGGCAGATGTGTACAGATGCGCGTTCTGAATGGCAACAGCAGCGTAACTGGCTAACGTCAAAGCGATGTCAGCGGCTTCCGACCCGTAACGTCCTTCAGCCCGGTGAGCCATGGTCAGCACGCCTAGATTCTCCTCTCCGGAACGCAGCGGGACGGCGAGCGATGAGTAACCTGGCTTGAATTTCCGGGCAGCGCCCAGGGGACCGTAAGGATCGCCTGGTTTGCGGATGGCGTACAGCGCGCTGTTGATGCCGTAATTCAGAAAACTTCTCACAGTGATCGAGCTCAATGTAGATTCTGTGATCTTTTTCGAAGAAACCCCTCTTACCGCTGCCAGACGCAGTGGCCGGTCGTCAACTGGAATGCTGGTATCGTCGTCCAGAAGCCAAACTGCCGATGCATCACAGGGAAGATTCTTCTCTAGAGCGGAGAGGACCCGGTCCAGCATCTCAGGCAACGCCAGGTTGCTGACAAGCGATCCTGCTGTATCGCGAAAACTATCGGCCACGCTGCGGCGCCAACGCTCCGTGCGGAACAGCGTGGCATTGCGGATGGATTGCGCGATTCCTGACGCCAGGCTTTCAAAAAGTTCCTGTTCAGACCGGGTGAAATAATTGATCTTGTCGGTCTGCAGGTCGAGGACTCCTAAAACATTATTTCCAAAGGTCAATGGTACCGCGAGCTCTGATTTGACCTTTTGTGAAAAGTTTTTTGATGGTACATAAAGTGGATCGCTGTTGACATCATTGGATATGTATGATTTTCCTGTCCTCGCCACATGCGGGAGTATCCCTGCCGGAGCATCGAGATCAAAAGCCCATGAAGTTGGTTTCAAATTCCTGGCTTTGGCCCCGGTTCCCGCCTCAAAAATGACCTTGCCGCGATTGGAATGTACAGTGAAGATGTGGACATAAGGGATGCCAAAACGCTTTTCGATGACCGATACCACTTCTTTCAGCAGAAGATCCAGGTCAAGGATGGAGGATATCGCGCTGCCGATTTCAGACACAGCGCTGATTCGAGAAGCCTGCTGCTGCAGGTTATTGAACAACCTGGTATTGTTGAGCGCCAGTGCAATGGTGTCGGCCAGTGAGCGCAGCACAAGCATATCGCTGGTGTGAAACGCTCCTTTCTTCTCGCTGCGAAGATCCAATACTCCGAGAACGCGGTCTTCAACCTTCAATGGAAGGACAGCTTCGGATTTTGTTTCTGGAAGAGCTTCGATGTGGGTGTACATCGAATTTCTGGAAACATCATCCACGATGTATTCCTGACCCGTTCTGGCGGCTTTTCCGATCAAACCTTTTCCATATTCTGCTGCGATGAGCGGGTTTTTCGTATTCGGCTCACAATTCAGCGAACTGGCTTTAAAGGTCAGTTCTGAAGAGTTTGCGTCTATCGTGAAGATCGCTACATGGTAAAGCTCGAAGGAGCACTGTATCAAATTGGTCACGCGCATGCATAATTCTTCGATGTCAAACACATTGGCGATCTGCGCACTGACTGAACGAACCAGAGAGATCTGATCGAAACGCCAGTTTTTCAGTGTCACCTGGCGGTTGACCTGCATGGCAAGACCGGCAACAGCACTCAAACTCTCCAACAGTTGGATTTCATCCGGGTTGAATCTCTCCGGTTTTTCAACGAGAATCACGCCAAGCAGACTGCCTTGGGTGATTACAGGCATGGCGATTGACAAAGCATTTGGATGGCTTTTGGCTACGCGGCGGTTTTTGTAAGCTTGTTTTACCAGCGCGGGGGCATCATCATCGGGCAGGGTTGGGATGTGTCCCTCGCCCGGTAAGGGATAATGCGGTTCTGCCAGGAATAAATCAGCTTTACAGGTTAACTTGTTCCCCACATATTGGTTCAGGTAACGGCAGAGATTTGCCGTGTCCTGTTGTTTCAACAGGTTCTCGCCAAAAGAAAGTAATTCACTCCAGAGAGGCGTAGAATTCGGGGGACTGATGTCCATTACCGGTGTTGTTTGAACAAGGTCAACTTATTGTGATTATTCGTGAATTCAAACCTGACATCATCCATAAGCTGACACATTAAAAAGTAACCCAAACCGTGGTTCTTGCGGTTCTTCAGATGCGTGTTGATATCGGGAACTGGGACGCATGATGGATCAAATGGCTGCCCATGGTCTTCGAGGATGATCAAAATTCCATCTTCAACCGGTGTGGTTGTGCAGATAATTTCGCCTATTCCTTCTCCGCCGTAGGCATGTTCAATTATGTTGGAAACAGCCTCGTCCACGGCTGTTTCCAATTCGAAAACCTCTTTAAACGATAGACCGGCTTCTTTGGCTTCGAATCTGACAAATTCTGCTACTTCTGCCAGACTCTCGTAGCGGCCGGGGAAAATACGCGTGCTCATACTTGGTTGTGGTTAGTAAGACCCCACGGCGCTTAAGACGTCATCATAAATCTTAAAGATGGAAGTAAACCCGGCTAGATCAAATACCGAGTGGATATTCTCAGGCATGCCAGCCAGCACCAGGTCACCACGATTGTAGCGGCGGCAATTCTTCAGTGTGGAGATCAGGACGCGCAGACCTGCACTGGAAATAAATTCCAGGTCTGAAAAATCCATGACTATTTTATAGCGGCCATCATCATTGATCTTCGCGAATTCTTCGGCCAAACGGGGAGACGTGGCGCTATCAACACGACCCGTCACCTTGACAACATCACAATGCTTGAACTGAGTAGTTTTGATTTCCATTTTTTTCTCCACAAATGAATTACTTGCCATCAAAGTAATTATATCATGCACATCAAACCTGGTATTCAAGAGGTGTCATCGACCCTTGATTTGTGGTATGATGATTTTTAATGACAGGTTTGTCAGAGCACCAAACCATTCAATTGTCAACTAACTTGAGCTTTACAAACTAAAAAACAGGACAACTATGAACCAAAAAGACAACCCACAAAGTGTGATCGACAAGTACTCAAAACGGCAGAAATATATGCCGTATGTCCTTGGCGGCCTTGCTGGAATCCTTGCCCTGGCTGGAATCTTCATCATCATCAGTGTAGCCACAGGCTCAGGGAATATCTTTAAAGGCATTTTTGCCACGAAGACGCCAACGCCGACAGCTACTTTTACTCCAACGGCAACCGTGCCATCTCCAACCCCGTCGATGACCCCGACCATAACTCAAACCCCGACACCAACTGAAACAGCCACGCCTTCAGGTCCTCAATATTACACTGTAAAACAGAACGATGACTGCTGGACGCTGGCAAATACATTTGGTGTTGACCTGCTGGTGCTGCTGGCGATCAATAATTTCCCGGCAGGCACATGTCCGATCGTTCCGGGCACTGATATCCTCATCCCCGCGCCCGGACAGGCATTACCAACCGCAACGCCTCTACCGGCTGATATCGCGCGCGGTACAGAGATCGAGTACACAATTATGCCTGGAGAAACCCTGGCGGATATTGCCACCCGGTTCAACAGCACCCTGGAGGACATCAAGTCACGTAATGATATAGAGGATGAGAATGTGATCTTTGTTGGTCAGGTCATCAAAATCCGTGTCAACCTGGTCACGGCCACACCTACTATTGCGCCAACGAGCACACTGGCGCTGACCACTGTTCAACCAACCAGCACCCCAGCGGTTACCGCGACACCGTAAATAAATTCCTGGTTACAGGAATCCAATCCTCCGGATCAACCGGAGGATTGTTTTTTCGCGGTAAGTTCTTTTGCCCAAACAGCGGTTTTCATTAGAACGGATGCTTCTGATGTAAACTCGATTTTTTCAAGTCGGTCTCGCATGCGTTCTTCACCCAGGATCGCCAACCTGATGATGAGGTTGCGTTTGAAACCAATATACCCGGCTCGTGAAATTGCTGTTTTACCAAAATTCGGTTTGAAATCAGCTGGTGATAACTCAAGTAAATCAAGCATTTCTTCAACCGTCAATTCTAGTGCTTTTCCCTGTGAATTGGAGAATTCAGGTCTCCCTTGATTGTTCCATGGGCAAACCATCTGGCAAATATCACAACCGAAGATCCAGCTGCCGAATTTACCCATGATCGCAGTAGGTATGGCTCCTTTGTTTTCAATACTGTGATAACTCAGGCAGTGACTGGCATCAATTTTCCGGTCGGGGAGAATGCAGCCAGTCGGGCAGGCGTCAATGCAGCGCCTGCAGCTGCCGCAGTGTGTCCCTGTGTAAGGCAGGTCCGCTTTGAGATGTACTCCTGTAAAAATCTCAGCGAGCAGCAGGTTGGGACCGATTTTTGGTGAGATCAAGCAGGAGTTGCGTCCAATCCAACCCAGGCCAGCCCTCACAGCCAGTTCCCGTTCAAGGACAGGCGCGCTGTCTGTAAACACGCGGGGGGCAGGTGCATTTATATCCAACCCGGAAATTAATTCCAGCAATGGTTCCGCCATACGCGGTATGCGGGTGTGGTAATCCTCGCCGTTAGCGTACCCGCTGACCAACCCAATCGCCTGGTCATCAAGTTTTTCAAGCTCATGAAGGGGATACGACAAACCTAATACAATGATGGATTTCAGATCCGGAAAAAGCAATGCTGGATCCTGTCTTCGAGAAAGGTGAAAGGGAGAGGCAAGATAGGCCATATCAGCGTGATAGCCTTGCGACACCCAATTCACGTACTCGTTATGCGACGTCAGGGGATCCGCTGTGGTGATGCCGCAGACAGAAAAGCCAAGGCTCATCGCCCTGGCTTTAATTTCATTTTCCAACGTTGCGGGTGCCTGAGTCACAGAATTACGGTGTCGATGAGGCCGTCGGAGTTGCACCCCATTCGACTGTGGCGGTAGCTGCAGCTGTTCCGGAATTTGTGGCGGCCAGCGTCGCGGTGGTTGTTGCCGTCGGCGGTTGGCTGGTGGCAGCGGGTTCTCCCACGCTGATGTTCACGCTGAAAGCATCTCCAAATACGAATCCATTGGAGTTGTACAGTTTCCAGTAACTGCTGTAGTTGCCCGGAGCTGACGGCGCGGTAAATGGCACACTGATATCAGCAAACTCACCCGGCTTCACTTCCGCGGGTAATTTGAACATCAACTGGTTGTCTTTGCCGTACAGCACTCCTTCCAGGTAAAGAACTGCATAATCCTTGGTCCAGGTGGTCTTTCCATTGTTTTGGAGACGCCAGGTTTTAACAAACTGTTCTCCGGGTTTTACCACGCTACCATCTGGGAAAGTGACATCTGCAACAAATAGGGCGCTGTCTGCTGTAGATGACTGCGGTTGAGTCGGCACCTTCACAACAACGGGTGAAGCGATCACACTGGGTGTAGTGGGTGTTACCGGGCTTGGTGTGGCTGTGGCGGTTGGCATAGGTGTGAGCGTCGGGGTTGGATTGGAACCTGCTGCCTGTGTCAATCCTGCCTGGACGGTAGCTGCAACTTCTGTCATTTTCTGGTTCGGATCAGCAGTCGGTTTACCCCCGCACGCGGTCAGAAGCAGTGCAAGGCACATCAAAACCAATAAACTGACCAATTTGATTTTACTATTCATACAACTTCCTCCATTATAAAAAACACGCACCCATTGTCAGATAACTTGGGTGTCCTGTCAAGAGCAGGTAAAATCGACCGGATTTACTTCAGTTCAGGAAATTTGTGTTGCGGCTGCCAGGAGGATCACCATGGTTAAAGCCTTGTTTTCCTAAAAATTCGATAAAATTGACAGCGCCGGGGACGAGCTCAAATTCATACTTATAGGCAACTGAATTGTAGTAAGTAAACAGCTCATACCTGCCGGCTGGAAGGTCATTTATAACAAAGTTTTCCTGGTAATAAGGATCATGTTGGTATTCCTCGATGATCGATATATCATAAGTTCGTATCTGCCACTCGTTCCCTGTATCCAGAGAGGTTAATCGGATATTCCAGTTATTTAAAAGGTAGCCCAGGTTATTAATGATCCTGCCGGCAAGCACGCCGTGGTCCAGCGGGGGCACCAGCCATAACTCGGGATTTTGAAACGTTACGCCATGTTCATCCCTAATGCGTACTTCAAAATGCAGGTGCGGTCCGCTGGTGTTGCCTGTCATCCCGACACCGCCAATTTTCTGCCCGGTTTTGACCGTATCATTCTTTTTCACTATTGCCTGGTTAAGATGCGTATAGACAGTGTAAATCACCATTCCGTCGTAATCCTTATCATGCCGGATCATTACCGCTATGCCGTAAGGATCGTTCCTGGCGCCTTCTCCATACAGCAGACCGTAACCGGAAAAGACCACAACGCCATCTCCAACTGCAAGTACGGGGGTCCTTTCCGGGGCAGGAATATCCAGACCACCGTGCACATTTCCTTCCTTTTTGATCAGGTACCCATAACGGTAGTCTGAGGTCCGCCAGGTGAGGGTCTCATCACTGATCGGCCGCGAAAGCAAAAAATGATCATGGGGGACCAATGACAAGGGAACCTCGTAAAAAGGTTTGTTTGCCGGGTAGTAAGGTTCTTCAGGAGAGTCATCCCGTAGAACCAAATCTCGCGTCATCGAGGGGAAATTCATGGCAGCGGCGGGATTATTAGTCAGCGCGGTAACCATGATGGTGACAATAACTATCGATGCCCTTATTATTACAACAGCCATCTGTACGCTCTTAGTTTTTTGTTTCATGGTGTCGGCCAATACGAGTTGATTGTCTCGCTCGTGAAGCGTTCTCTCATCGCATCCTGCCAGGAGAGTTCTTCCCTCAGCACAAACTGGTTTATCCTGGTCTCAGGAAAATAACTCCGCCAGTTTGCACCGGCGGGAAGCCGCTCCCAACCGTAATCCAGGGCAAAAGAAGTAAAATCGATCCAGTAACCCTGCGGGATTGTTGTTGTCATGCCGCCGTTTTCATACGCTGAATTACCTCCAGTGATCCGCGACTCAAAATCCCAAACCGGTTTTTGAATACAGACACCGCAGGTACCGTCCTGCTGCCGGCACTTCAACCATACGCGCCAATACGTGCGTCCGAGGATATCTTCGCGGTTGACCACCATCCAACCGGAATCCAATGGGTCCATGTTCACGTCAATCGCTCTACCGGTATAACCCCAATCCTCCTCCAAACCTGGCGAGGCGTTGGCAGGCACCGAGAGGCTGGCGTTTTCAAGTATCTTCAGAAAATCCCAGCCCAGTTCGGCCAGTAATGCCTGCCGCATGATGGTAAAACTTTCATCCACAGTGTCGATCAGGTATGGTTCCGGCGCGGTAAGGTCTGGCAGGTATACCATGTCGTAGCGCCCGGAACTGGTATCAGGGGTGGAGAGCTCAGGTTGCCAGCGGGCAACATTTTCGTAAACTGGTTGATCCTCCAGATAGACCTTAAGCGATTCTGCCGTTGCACCTGAAACCCAATTATGTGAAGTCACCTCGTTTTGCAGGTGTATTGGTGGCAGCAGCATCCGGGATGGATCGAGACTGAAGGCGGCAAGGTCGTTGCTGTTGACGGATCGAACAATAGCCAAAACGCCTTCATCATTTTCCATCCAAACCGGGTGTGAACCGATGCCGATGCTTAGAGGTCTTGTTTCTTCCCCATCCAGATTCCAGGATTCGATCTCACTGAATTCATTTATCTTGTTCCATGCGAGCGATTTGCCGTTTTCCGACCAGGATGGGGTAGTGTAATCCGCGTCTTCCGACCGGATTACAGGTTTGAAGCGTTGTTCCGGATCATCCAGGTTTATCAGCCAGATTTCCAGCTTTCCATTACGGTCACTGACGAAGGCTATCTCGCGGCCTCCAGGCGACCAGGCAGGGTCAAAGTTATTGCCGCCATTGTCCGTTAACCTGACAGGCGCAGTGGATTCATCTACGACTGAACGGATCGTCAGATCAAGCCTTCCATCCAGAACTTCTTCAAACGCCATCCAACGACCATCAGGCGACCAGGTTGGCGAGCAGGCATAAGAAGCTGTACTCGTGAGCCGGGTCTTCTCACCGTTCACCAGGTTTAGGATATAAATATCCCAACGACCGGATTCATCCGCGCAGTAGGCCAGCCTGGTGCCGTCAGGGCTGATGGCTGGGTCCGCGTGGTTCCATTCGCCCCGGGTAATTTGAGTCAGGGGCATACGCACGGGGTGATACGCGAATAGCTGAGTGTAACCGCCTGCCTTCATCGCGAGGAGGATGATCCCTCCAGAATCTGGTTCATCAGGGCTACTGGTGGGAACCGGAATGACAGTCGGCAGGAGCGTCGGGGTAGCTTGCGGGGCGACGGCCGTGATGGTAATTTCAGGTACATTAATGAGGGCTGTACCGGTCCAGGTTGATACCTCCTGAGTGGGAGCTTTGGGTTCACACGCAGAAAGGCATACTGCCAATAGTATTGTCAGCGTGATATTGATCATGAACAGGCGGGTGTTACTTTTCATTTACGCCTTCGTTGTTGACTACACAGTAAGATGGGAGATTTTCCTTATTGCTCTTGCTCCCAGAGGTTGACAGGATTGAAGGATTGGAATCTCCCTGAAGTAGTCCAGATGCAATAACTGTACCGTTCTTCAACTGAGGCTTCTGGCGCGTACATTGCCAGTGTGCCAAATCGTGCACCGGCCGGACCGATCCTGGTTTCGAGATGCAGGTGCTCAGCTGCAGAGTTGCCGGTGTTACCAACAGCTCCAATTTCCTGGCCGCAGGATATGGTTTCACCGACTTTCAAGTCGGGTTTCTCTAAAAGGTGGGCGTAAAGCACAAAAACAGATTTGGAATCATCAGACCATTTAAGTGGAACCATGCTCTCAAATGCGGGATCCGAATCACAAGGGCGCAAAAGCTCAAGGTTTTCCTGAGGGATCGGTGTTGGAAGCGACAGTGAATTAACTAGATCCAAAGTGATAAGATCAAGGGGTGTTTCGATCATAACGGCGTTGCCGTATGGGTATTGGTTATCTATCACCAGGCTGACCTTTCCGGGGAGTATGGATTGCACCGGATGCCCGATCATGGAAGGCATCTCTTTGAAAGTAAAGAAAGCCAGGTCGACAGCGGGATGACCATCGTCCTTGTAAGGCGCAGGGGGAGTGTAACCCTGTGATGTTATTTTATGCAGGTCTCCCAGCTCTATCCCTGATAGAGGAGAACAAATCACGCCTGAAGGCTGCAACGTTGCGGTGGGGGTGGGGCTTGGAATGGATGAGGGGGTTATCGTAGGGGGAGGTGTCGCGGTGAATTGCCCGGCTGTTTTTGTTGCCACTGGTGTTTGAAGCGTGGTGTCACCGGCAGGTAAGGAGCAACCACTAACCACCAGGACCACCAGCAGAACAAGGCTAAAAGCACGAATAATCAGCCTTATCATATAGACCAGCAATTAAGTTTTACTCTCAACGATTACCTGTCTTGTTTCAACAATTTCATTGTCATTCGTGATGACCGCCGCCCGAAGGTACATCACTTGATTGGCTGTTACTTTGCCTGGGTGAAGGGTAAAATTGACTGATCTATCAATTATTCCGATAATTATTGACCTTGCGATCTCACTCAACTGCTCATCCAGCAGGGTGAATTCGATGGTTGGCCGCGTGCCCGCATCGTTGAGCTTTAGTGCAGCCCGCACCCGTTTTCCATCCGCTAATAAATTGGCATTGAGCTGTTCTATGCGGGTTTGCTCCGGATTCGATTTGTCTGCTTTTATCTTATCCATCATAAGAACCCGGTAAATTATTCAACGATCCGGCGGGATTCCATGTAAAATCTTTTTTCGTGCGCCTCACCCATGGAGAATGTCTTGCGCGGCAGGGCACCATCCAGCAGGACCGTACGGAATAACTCGTCCTTTGACATCGCGGGCAGGTATACCCCGGCGTTATCCGGCTCGACTCCCAACTTAAATACGGCATCGTCACCATGGACGTAATCGATACTGCTGATCGAGTCATCCTTGATCAGATTGTCAAGCACCGGCTGCAGCGTTCCTACTGCCAGGTTGGCAGTGGGGCTGGTGATGCTGCCGATGAGAAGCCCTTTTGATGAGATCAGACCAAAGCACTGGCGATCAGGTGAGGTGTTTTTTACCTTTGCTGCAAGTTCAGCGGTGTTGCTTACTTGCTCATAAGTAAGTGCGTTTCCAAAGACATCTTTAAGCACTAGATCGATGTTAATTTTGGTATTGAAGAGCACCCGGTGGATCGGTTCAAACTCCAACCCGTGGTCATGGATATTTTCTACTTCCACAAGGGCATAGCGTGCAGGGTGTTCCATACCGACGCTGGGTTTCAGTTCCTCCCAGATCGCTTTCGCGGTCGCCAGGGAGTGGTTGCCATCACCCACAGCGAAAAGCAGGACACCTTTTTCAGTTGACACACGGTATTTCGAATAAAAGGTTTTTGGATCTGCCAGCGCTTCGAGATTGGTTATGATCGATTCCTCGACCTCTTCGTCATCCACCAGTCTGCCGAGCAGGTGGCCGCTGTTTTGCATCAGGTCGAAATCGTAAACCACCGGCAGGCGACGGCTGGCCCGTGTAACAGGACCAATGACCTTGTTTTCGGGATCATCAATCAGCACCAGAATATGTGGCAATTCCAACGGAGCCTCTTTGCGGATACGGATGCGCGGCGGCAGCCGGTCGAGGATAGTGCCTTCGGTAGCCCGGATGAGGCTTTGTGAGCCTTTAGAAAAATCATATTGTTCCAGGTCGAGGGCGAGCATAAGCCCGCGGCGGGTTTTTCCAGCAACAGTGCGTTCAACATAAATTACCTGCTTAAGCGGTTTCAACAATCCATCTGACAGGTATTGTTTCATCCTGGCGTGCGTGCTCTGAACGCGCCTGGTCTCTTCCTCGGTGCCCAAGTAAGCTTCGGGCAGTACCAGATGATAGGTCGAAGGGGAATCACCCACGTATTCGGCGACCTGTTCCCAATATTCAGGTTGTGAAGTGTACTGATCGCAGGCGATGACCGCCCATTTGGTCAGATCGATCTTATCAACCGGCAGGTAAGTATCAGGAATTTGAACACCGATTTGCGGGAAATTCTTCATGATTCATATCTCCTTGGGGTAATTTTACCAGAAGGGATAATTAAGACAGAAACCTCCCGGAAAGGCCGGGAGGTTGTAAAGTTTGTGTAAAGCAGGTTACATGCTATGCATGAATGCCACACCCAGCGCGCCAGGCCCGGCGTGGGTGCCCAGAACCGGGGAGACCGTGCTCAATACAGCGTCTGTAACCAGGCTTTTCGGGAAGCGTTTGACTGCCCGTTCCAGCAGGGCTTTGCCTTCCTTCTCCGCGTTGGCATGAACCACGCATAGGCGTACCGGTTCTTGTTCCCGGCTGACCCGCGCTTCAACCAGGTCCAGCAGACGTTCGGTGGCTTTTCCGATGGTTCTGACCCTCTCTATAGCCTCGATACGGCCGTCCCGCAGCTCAAGGATCGGTTTCATGTTTAGCATTGTTCCCAAAAAGGCTTGTGCACCACCGATACGGCCACCACGGTGGAGGAACTCCAGCGTGTTCAGCACAAAGTACACTCCCGTGTTGTTTTTTGCTTTTTCCGCGACCGTTTTGCATTCCTCCAGGGTTGCGCCGATACCGGCCATACGTGCAGCGCTGAGCACCTGGAATCCCATCGCCATGCTGGTGCTGAGGGAATCCACCAGTTCGATCCTGGCGCCTGGGAAAGCCTTCTTGGCCTGGATGGCTGAATCGAGCGTGCCTGAAAGTTTTCCGGATATGTGAAGACTGAGAATATCGTAACCTTCTTCTATTAATCTACCATACATTGTCTTGAACTCTTCAGGGGTAACCTGTGAGGTGGAAGGCATCACTTTATCGATCATTAATCGTTCGTAGAATTCTTTAGCTTGGATATCGATACCATCCCTGAGTATTTCGTTACCCCAGATCACCTGTAATGGAACTGAAACAATCGGATTGCCATCCAATAATTCGGGTGGAATATTGGCGGTGCTATCTGTAACAATCATCACTTTGCTCATTTTTTCCTCCGCAAAATAATCCATAGATTTCTGGGATTAATAACCCCTCAATGAAGCAACCGATGCACACAATTCAGACAGGGTTTGCCGGATTATTCACTTGACCAATACCTTCTTAACGACTAAAATCCTGCCAGAATTTCCACCGCGTGGTGGACGGAAGATCAAGGTAATGACTTTTGTTTGAAAACCTGACCGGTAGGCTCAACCAAATATTTACACAACTACGGCGTAAAGGGAAACTTTCAGCCGAAGATGTTGACGCCATGATGCGCGAGGTGCGCCTGGCATTGCTGGAAGCGGATGTCAATTACACGGTGGTGAAGGATTTCACTGCGCGGGTGCGTGAACGCGCGGTAGGCGCAGAGGTTAGCAAGGCTCTGAATCCGGCGCAACAGGTCATTAAGATCGTTCACGAGGAATTGATCAAAACTCTGGGAGAACCCGCCAGGTTAAACCTGAGCGGGGTTAAACCTTATGCCATTATGCTGGTGGGTTTACAGGGATCTGGCAAGACCACTGCCGCCGCCAAACTGGCAAAACGCCTGCGATCGGATGGCGAACGGGTGCTGCTCGTTGCAGGCGACCCTTACCGGCCGGCCGCGGTAAAACAGCTTCAAACCCTGGGTGAGAAGATCGGTGTGGAGGTAATTGCCGACACGGGATTGAAACCACCCGCGCTGGCCGCACAGGCTTTTGATAAAGCCCAAAAAGGCGGTTATTCTGTAGTTATCATAGATACCGCGGGACGTTCTCAGCTCGACCAGGGGTTAATGGACGAGCTTCAGGCCATCGCGAAAAAGGTAAAGCTGGTCGAGACCCTCCTGGTTGTCGACGCGATGATCGGTCAGGAGGCGCTGCACGTTGCTGAAGGCTTCAGGAACACAGTGCAAATAACCGGGCTAATCTTCACCAAGATCGATGGTGATGCCCGCGGCGGCGCGGCGATCTCCGTCCGTAATGTCACGGGAGTTCCAATCAAATTCCTTGGCACAGGCGAAGGAATCGATGCGATCGAGGTATTCGATCCCGCCAGATTGGCATCGCGGATTTTGGGAATGGGTGATATGATTGGGCTGATTGAAAAAGCGGAAGCCGCTTTTGATCAGAAAACCCAGAAAGAACAGGCGGAACGTGTTCTCAAAGGTCAGTTCACTCTAGAGGATTTCGCTGACCAGTTGAAACAGCTGCGCAAGATGGGTTCGATCTCACAGGTGATGGATATGCTGCCCGGCGGGTTGGGGCAGGTTTCGAGAAACATCCCCCCTGAAGAGACCGAGAGGAACTTAAAACGCACAGAAGCCATCATCGGTTCGATGACGCGACAGGAAAGACGGAATCCTGACCTGCTGAATGCTTCACGCCGCCGGCGGATTGCCGGCGGATCTGGGACGAATGTTCAGGAGGTCAACCGCCTGATCAAGCAATTCAGAGACGCGCAGAGGCTGATGAAAACCATGCAAAAAACAGGCGGGAAGGGACTTTCCCGATTGTTCAAGTGATCAAAAATGAAACAGCGGTAAGCGCTTCCTTCAGCGCCCCTCGCCAAAGCGGAATTTTTGGATTCACATCATATTTGATCATTTATTGAGAAACAGGAGATAACCAAATGGTAAGAATTCGTTTACGCAGGACAGGTCAGAGGCACCAACCCAGCTACCGTATCATCGTAGCGGATAAAGAAAGCCCGCGAGATGGCCGCTTCCTCGAGATCATCGGCAACTATATTCCAACAACTGAGCCGTTCACCTTTGAAGTTAAGGAAGATCGGGTTTACGAGTGGATGAAAAAAGGCGCCCTCCCCAGCGACTCGGTCATGAAGCTGTTCAAGATCGCAGGTGTGCTCGACCGCTACGAAAGATTCAAAAATGGCGAACCCCTCGAAACTCTTTTGGCTGAAGCCAAAAAAGCGGTTGATGAGCGAAATGCCAAGATCAAAGCCTGAAACAGATCACAATGCAGCCATCTGATAGATCCACTCAACGCTATCCCCGCAACGTGAACACTGAAAGCCACATAAAAGAGCTGGTTGAATACATTGCGCTCTCTCTGGTGGATGATCCTTCTCAGGTCGTGGTTAACGAGTATCGCTCCGGGGGCCGCGAAAACCTCGAATTGCACGTTGCCAGGGAAGACATGGGGCGCGTAATTGGTAAAGGCGGGCGCATTGCCAATGCCATGAGGGTATTGCTGCGAGTCGCTGCGGCTCGTGAAGGCAAGCAGGCGAACCTGGATGTTGCAGAACCGAGATGACCGCTCGCCGGGTTAATGATTCGAAAAATACGTCTCAACCAGGCTCGCCCCAACCCGGCGAGCCTGTCTACTTGATGATCGGTAAACTACGCCGTCCGCACGGGGTAAGGGGGGAACTTTGGCTTGAATTGACCACCGAGCACCCCGAAAACATTCATGATGGTTCAACCGTGTTTATCGGCGAAAAGAAGACCGCTGTCACGATCGAGCACATCCGCCCGGCGGATAAGCTGTGGCTGGTGAGTTTCACTGATTACGCTGATTGCCAGGTTGTTGAGGTATTCCGCAACCAACGGGTGTACATCCCGGCAAAAAATGCAGTGCCTTTAGCAGAAGGTCAGTACTATCATCATGAGATCATTGGCATGAAGGTTTACAATGAATCCCTGGCCTTGCTGGGTGTTGTTGAAGATATACTGGTTACCGGTGCAAACGACGTATATGTGGTGAAAAGCGATAACGGTTCAGAAGTATTGGTACCTGCGATAAAATCAGTGATAATTGAAATCGATCGCAACACGGGACGCATGGTTGTGCGCCTGCAGGAGTGGCTCTAGGAGGTTGAGTTGGACCCGATAAAATATTGGGTGGGTTTCAACCTGGTCAAAGGTATTGGGGCTGTCAGGTTCAAACAGATCCTGGATTTTTTCGGTTCAGCTGCGACCGCCTGGGACTCACCATCCTCGGGATTGATTGCTGCAGGCTTACCCCAAAAGGTTGTTGACAATTTCGTTGCTGTCAGAAACCAGGTCGACCTCGATCAGGTGATGGATAGGATCAACATTAATGGGATCAGGGTGATGACCTGGTCGGACTCTGATTATCCGCGCCGTTTGAGAGAAATCGATCAATCCCCTCCGGTTTTGTTCATCAAAGGTTCGATCAATGTGGAAGATGACTGGGCTGTGGCGGTGGTGGGTACCCGCCGGGTTACACCGTACGGTCGGCAGGTAGCGAGTGAGATCGCGTCTTACCTGGCGCAAAACGGCGTTACCGTTGTCAGCGGACTGGCACGCGGAGTTGATGCCATTGCCCACCAATCCGCGCTGCGTGCAGGAGGTCGGACGATCGCGGTGCTCGGCAGCGGTGTGGATGTAATTTACCCGCCGGAACACCGGAAACTCGCGGCTGATATTACCTCGCAAGGCGCGCTGGTCAGCGATTACCCGGTTGGTACTTCGCCCGATGGTGTGAATTTTCCGCCGCGCAACCGCATCATTTCAGGGTTATCTCTGGCAACAGTGGTGGTGGAGGCGGGGGAGAAAAGCGGCGCGCTGATCACTGCGGAATTCGCGGTGGAACAGGGCAGGGAAGTCTTTGCTGTTCCCGGCAGCATCCTGGCTCCACAAAGCGAGGGCACAAACCAGTTGATCGAACAGGGAGCCCGGCCGCTGCTTAGGATGAGTGAAATTCTTGAAGGACTGAAACTGGAGCAAATCCCCCAGAAACAACAAGCCCGAAAACTAAATCCCTTGAACCCGGTTGAACAGAACCTGTTGCAGCATCTCTCACCAGAACCCTTGCACATTGATCAACTCTGTGAAATGACGGGCTTGCCGATCAACGATGTCTCGGCTACACTCACCATGATGGAGTTAAAAGGGTTCGTTTCCCAGGTGGGGGGGATGAATTATGTGGCCATGCGTGAGACTCAGTCAATGTACAAGGTGAAAAAATGACGACAGACCATTATTACGCTGTAATTATGGCGGGCGGAGGGGGCACCAGGCTTTGGCCGGTATCCCGGCACGATTCACCGAAACAGACGCTGCGTCTGTTTGGTAAAAAATCCCTGTTCCAGCTGGCTGTCGAGCGCTTGCAGGGTTATCTCTCACAAGAACAGATCTACGTGGTCACCTCAGCTGACCTGGTGGAATCACTGCACATCCAGGTTCCCGAAATCAGCGTCAATAACTTTCTCATCGAACCTCAGCCTCGCGGAACCGCGGCTGTGGTGGCATTGGCAGCAGCTGCCCTTCGCAGAAAAGATCCGCATGCAGTACTGGCGGTACTAACGGCTGATCATTTAATACCTGACAAAATGGAGTTCCAGACCTGTCTGCAGGCTGCCAGGGAACTGGCGGAGTGTGGATACATTGTTACGCTGGGTATCAAACCATCGCATGCAGCCACAGGTTATGGTTACATAGAGAGCGGTGCGGAGCTTGGCAGGTTTTCTGGACTCGCCGGTTACCGTGTGATGCGTTTCATTGAAAAACCGGATCAATGCAAGGCGAATGAGCTGATCCAACAGGATCGCTGCTCATGGAATTCCGGCATGTTCATTTGCCGGGCGGACGTGGTATTGGGTGAATACGAACGATTCATGCCAGAGCTGTATACGGCCATACGAACTCTCGAGCCCTTGATGGATGGAGATCACCTGGCCGCGGATTTTGTGGATGCATGGATGAAGATAAAACCCGAGACCATCGATTATGGCGTAATGGAAAAAACCTCTTTGGCGGCTGTATTGCCGCTCACAACCCTTGAATGGATCGATGTAGGTTCATGGGATTCCTTCTTTGAGGTATTCGATACTGATGCAAACGGAAACATTGTACTGCAAGCAAAACATGAAGGCATAGACACAACCAATTCTTTGGTCCTTTCAACTGACGCGGATAAACTCATCGTGACGTTGGGCATGAAGAACCTGATCATTATCCAGACACCTGATGCAATCCTGATCTGTCCGCGAGGCGAAAGCCAGCGGATCAAGGAAATGGTCAACTACCTTAAGACGCATCAATATACTCTTTACCTATAAGGAGTGCCAACCGTGGAAGCCTATTGTGTCAAATGTAAACAAAAACGTGAGATCGAAAATCCGAACGCTGAGTTCAACGCACTTGGTACACCAGTGACGCGGGGAAAATGCCCGGTGTGCAGCACTACCCTGTACCGTATTGGTGACACACCGGCACACGCAGGCCTTGACCGGCCGCAAAGACTTCACTCGAAACCGCGCAGCGGAAAACTGGTGATCGTTGAATCTCCAGCGAAGGCTAAGACGGTGGGTCGATTCCTGGGTAAAGGTTACACGGTGCGCGCGTCCGTCGGGCATGTCCGCGACCTGCTGCGCTCTGAGCTTTCGGTTGATGTGGAAAATGGTTTTGCACCGAAATACCGTGTACCGAACGAAAAACGGCCTGTTGTTAAAGAGTTGAAAGCACTGGCGAAGGAAGCCGCTGAAATTTACCTGGCAACTGACCCTGATCGCGAGGGAGAAGCCATCGCCTGGCATCTGCTCGAAGCTGCCCAGATCGAACCGAAGTTGTCAAGGCGGGTCGTATTCCACGAGATAACCGATCATGCCATTAACGAAGCCTTTACCAATCCAAGAAATATAAATATGGATCTGGTGGATGCGCAGCAGGCCCGCCGCGTACTTGATCGGTTGGTCGGATATTCCATCAGTCCAGTTCTCTGGGAGAAGGTCCGCAGCCGCCTCTCTGCCGGTCGGGTTCAATCAGTTGCCTTGCGCCTTATTGTAGAACGTGAACGGGAAATTGAAGCGTTTATTCCGGTGGAGTACTGGTCCATCCAGGCTGAGTTGACACCTGAAGGCAAGAAAACCAGTTACATGACCAAATTAGCCAAGATCGATGACGTGGATCCTGATCTTGGCAACAAGGAGGTTGTGGATGGATACCTGGTGGATATCGAAACCTCACCTTTTAAGATCACCCGCATAAAAAAGAGCGAACGACGCCGCAAACCATCTGCTCCATTCATCACCAGCACACTCCAGCAGGAGGCATCCAGGAGGTTGGGGTACACCGCCAGGCGGACGATGATGATCGCCCAGCAGCTTTATGAAGGTCTGGATTTGGGAGAGGGAGGCGCTACCGGTCTCATTACCTACATGCGTACGGATTCTACCAATGTCGCGGAAGTCGCCCAGGAAGAAGCGCGGGGTTTCATTAAACAAAACTATGGGGGTGATTTCCTCCCCGAAAAACCACCGCAGTATAAAACACGGGCTGTTTCAGCGCAGGAAGCCCACGAAGCCATCCGGCCTACCTCTGTACTGCGGCAGCCGGATAGGATCAAGGAGTACCTGTCACCTGAGCAATTTAAGCTTTACCAGTTGATCTGGCAGAGATTCGTGGCATCGCAAATGGAATCAGCGGTCTATGACACCATATCCGTGGATGTGACCGCTGCCGGCAGGGAACACAATTACCTCTTCAGGGCTTCAGGTTCGACCATCAAGTTTCCCGGTTTTCTCATCGTCTACGAAGAAACGGTCGATGAGGATCAAAAAACTGAAGAGTCAGAGAATGTGCGTATTCCAGCAGGGCTGGTGGAGGGGCAAACGCAGCACCTGCAGCGATTGTTACCCGAACAGCATTTTACCCAGCCGCCACCGCGTTACACAGAAGCCACGCTGGTACAGGTGCTCGAGGAGTATGGTATTGGCAGGCCATCCACGTACGCCCCGATCCTCTCCACCATCCAGCAGCGCGGGTATGTTCTGCGCGAAGCGAAGCGGCTTTCACCAACCGAGACGGGCATCCTTGTTAATGATCTGGTAGTGGAGCACTTCCCGGATATCGTCGATTTAAACTTTACCGCCGGGATGGAAACCCAACTGGATCAGGTCGCAGCGGGCAAGGAAGATTGGCATAAAGTGATCTCTGATTTTTACATCTCATTTGAGCCGCAGGTCAAGAAAGCCCAGGCTGAAATGCCTGTGACCAAGACCGAACCTGAAAAGGTAGGCCGTGCCTGCCCCGATTGCGGGCATGACCTGGTGATCCGCTGGGGACGGTACGGTAAATTCATCAGCTGTTCAAATTTTCCCGCCTGCCGCCACACCGAAGCGTTACTGGAAAAAATTGGAGTGACCTGCCCTAAGGACGGTGGTGAGGTGGTGCTGCGCAAGACCCGCAAGGGACGACTCTTTTTTGCCTGCGCTAATTATCCCAACTGCGATTTTACCAGCTGGAAACGACCGCTGCCGGTGCCATGCCCCAAATGCGGCGGTATGCTGGTGTTAGCGAACAAACGCGAAGCTCAATGCTCGGTCTGCGAGGAAACCTTTCTTATCGAAGATCTCGGGGTGCCAATACCTGATTAGGCATAATAATTGCAACATAGTTGACGAGATAACTGGATCAATTACTATCTCCAGGAGTTAACTATGGAAAAGCTACGAGAAATCTTCAATAAGGTGATCGAAAAACCGCTTTATACCGCCATCGCTGGCTTGGTGGTAGGTCTGATCATCGGTTTACCCATCTTGGGTTGGTGGTTGTGGCCGGTCAAGTGGAAAGACGCCGACGCCAGCTTTTTGCGCCAGGACCTGAAGGATCAATACCTATGCATGGTGGTTGATTCCTACAGCGTGAATAGAGACATCAAGCTCGCTGCGGCCCGGATCGATTCCCTTGGTGTGGATTTGAAAACCACACCGTTCCTGTTTGATAACCTGGCTGCGGGCGGATGTAATTACGCGCCGACCGACGAACTGATCTCGGGATTGAAATCCTCTTTGCTTGAGGTAGAACCAGCAGTAGTGGAGACCGGGGAAGTTGTTAATGAAGCGGTTGTGGAGACACAACCGGTTATCGAGACAGAACCCGCGGCACCCGCGGAAATTGTTGAATCAACCGCCATTCCCCTGCCAGGGGATACTGCTCCCAAAGAGAAAAAAGGTGGAAGTGTATTGCTGCTTTCACTTCTCTGTGCGCTATTCCTGATCATCGGCGGTGCTTTGATCTATATCTTTTTCATCCGCAACCGCCGCACGCGCGAGGATATCCCACCCTCCCCGGATGATGAGACTTATGTTGAGGAGGAACCTTATGATGAAGCACCGGAGTACCCGGCTGTGGTAACACCGCCGCCGCCACCGGTTTATAAAGAAGAGGCACCTCAAGCACCGGCGATGGATTACTTCAGAGAACCGGAAGTCATCGAGACCCCTGCCGAACCGGAGATAACCGATCTACCAGAAGACATAGAGGAGATTGCTAAAACCCCGGTAGTGAAAGCAGCTTCAGCCGTTGCACCGGCGGCGCGCAGCACTGATGCTGTGGCGCACTTCATGACGACCTATGTCATTGGAGATGACCTTTATGACGATAGTTTCAGCATTGATGCGCCTAATGGTTCATTCCTGGGTGAATGCGGCGTTGGCATCCTGGATACGATCGGTGTGGGAGATCCCAAGAAGGTCACCGCTTTTGAGGTTTGGCTTTTCGATAAAAATGATATCCAAACCGTCACCAAGGTATTGTTGAGCGCTCACGCGATGAACGACTCGGGTATCAAACAGCGCCTGGCATCGAAGGGTGAGCTCGTGCAGATAGAGTCTGGTCAGCAGTTGCTGCTGGAAACTGCCACGCTGCAGCTAGAAGCCAGGGTTATCGAAATGGTGTACGGGCAGGGCGCTCTGCCATCAGGGAGTTTCTTCCAGCGCATGACGCTCGAACTTTCTGTCTGGCCGAAGTAGATACTGACTAATTACGAAAAATCCGGGGTTTCCCGGATTTTTTTTATTTCACTTTTAGGATTCGCAAATGTAGTGCTCCGCCAGGCGTATCCGCGGTGACTTTTTCACCTTCCTGGTGCCCTATTAGCGCCTGGCCGATGGGTGAATCGTAGGATATCTTCCCATTGCGTGGATCAGCCTCCTGCGGTCCGACAATGTGAAAGGTTTCCTCCTCCTCCTGATCTTCCTGGATGGTCACGGTAGAACCGATCTGCACGGTTCCGGTGTGAGTGTGGTTGTCTTCAATGATCACCACATCGCGCAGCACCATGGTCAGTTCCTGGATGCGTCCTTCGATAAATGCCTGTTCTTCCTTGGCCGCTGAATAATCAGCGTTTTCCGAAAGGTCGCCCATTTGAATGGCTGAACGCAGCCTCTTGGCCAGTTCCTGCCTCACAGGACCTTCAAGGTGTTTCAGTTCGGCGCGCAGTTTTTGAGCACCCTCCTTGGTAAGAAATGAAGGTTTATTCATTGATACTCCCATTCCTCGATTATAACTTACGGCAGCAGTAAGGGGTCGAACAACTTCTGGTATTCATCAACAGCAAAACGGTCGGTCATACCTGCCAGATAATCACAAATCGTCTTTTCCCTGCCTTTTTCCTCAATCTGCTCCTGAAAATGAAGGGGAAGCATGCTGGGTTCGGTTGCGTAGGCATGAAATAATTCTGAAAGTACGCGCTCCGCCTTTTTTTGCATGCGAACCACCCGGTAATTACGGTACATATTTTTGAACAAAAAGTCCTTGAGTTCACGGTTGTGGGCGCGCATCGAGTCGTTGAAACCAACCACGTTGTACGGCAGGGATTGTAATTCCTCGATTGTTTTCACACCGCTCTGGCGCAAGCGCTCATTTGAATCGCTGATCATGTTGTCTACCTCGAGCCCGATCAATTCACGGATGATCCCGTGCCGGGTCAGATCATCCAACTGGCAGGACTGTAATTCCAGGCGTTCAACCACCATGTTCCATAAATCGATTCCGGTTAGCATATCGGTGGTGATCATACCCGAGCGCAGTCCATCATCAAGGTCATGCGACGTGTACGCCAGCTCATCAGCCACATTGGTTATCTGGGCTTCAAGATGTCCGCGAAGGTGGGCATCAAATTCCAGCGCGTCGGTCTTGTCGTACTCGGTTTCATGCTTTACGATCCCTTCCAGTACTTCCCACGAAAGATTTAACCCTGGAAATTGTGTATATCGGCGTTCAAGCTCAGTCACGATCCGGTAGGACTGGTGGTTATGATTGAATCCGCCATACCCTTCCATCAATTGGTTGAGGACGGTTTCTCCGGAGTGTCCAAAAGGCGGGTGACCGAGGTCGTGCGCCATACAGATGGTCTCAACCAGGTCTTCATTGGCACCCATCGCCCGCGCGATCGTGCGACCGATCTGGGTCACTTCCAGTGTATGGGTCAGGCGGGTGCGATAGTAATCACCCTCATAGTTAATGAACACCTGGGTTTTATACTCCAGCCTGCGGAACGAAGTTGTATGGAGCACACGGTCACGATCCCGCTGGAAACAGGTCCGGTAGATTGGTTCGGCTTCAGGGAATTTTCGCCCTTTTGAACGGCTGGCGTGAACTGCATAAGGCGCCAGTGTGTCCTCTTCAATTTTCTCAAGATATGCGCGGTCGAATTTCATGATTGATTCCTTTCAATCCTGTGCGATCTTGGTACCGAGGTTATTGCCGGTCAAAACCTGGTACAAATTGCCTGGGGCAGCCCCAGAAAAAATTACCACCTCGCGGCAATAACGGTTTTGGATGAGGGTCATCATACTGTGAACTTTACTGCGCATTCCACCGGTCACATCCGGGCTTTCAGAAGCCGCCAGATTTGGGTCCGCCTTGGAAAAGTTGTGTGGCGTAATTTTTTCGAGCAATTCATTCCTGGCAGGATAATCCATCCAAACTCCGCTTTCGATACCGGCAAGCAGGATTCGGTCAGGCTTGAGAATTGGCGCCAGATACTCGAATTGCTCTTCAGTGGATAGAATTGTGCCGCCAAGTGTATTATCAAAAACAACATCACCGTAAATAAGGGGGAGGATACCCTTTTTTAGGGACGTGAATATTTGAGAAGTGTCCCATTTGATGATCTTATGGGATTCGGTAATGACCTGGGCGCATGGAGGAAAAGCCATTGCCGGGAGGTTGTTCGCACGCAGCGCGTCCATCACCATGGTGTTCAATGCGCGCGCTTCGTGCCAGACTTCCGCGAACCCCTGCCATTGTTCAGTTGACGAAACACCCTCGCGGGTTTTGTACTTTTTTGCCGGGACGTGCCCGAATGAACCTGATCCGTGTCCCAGCAATAGCTGAACATCGGGTTTTGCAGTTAATGCCCCGGCGATTTCTGCTGCGAGCCGGTGAATGACATCCATTTTTGCATGATGAGGGGTATTTTTATCGGTGATGAGAGATCCACCGAGCTTGAGGAAAACCAGCTGTGATGCCATCAGTTTACCCACGCGGATGGAATAGAGGTGATAATGGTTTGGGTGGCGCCGCGGTCCTCCAACCTCCGGGCAACAGTATCAGCCTGCGACTCGTTGACAAGCGCGATAATATTCCCGCCGCCGCCCCCCCCAGACAACTTGGCCCCATACGCTCCTGCATCCAGCGCGGTATTCACCAGGTCATCCAATTTCGGTGTGGAGACTCCCAGATTTTTGAGAAGATCGTGGTTCCTGGTGAGCAGGTTGGCATTGCCGGTCAGGTCGTCTTTCAGGAGTACGTCCTTTATCTCCCGCGAAAGATCCGCGATTTCCATAAAAAGGGCGTCATATCGTTCTTTATCAGCAAGCCAGCGTTCACGCACACCCGCAACGGTTTTTGCTGTCAAACTGGCTGTGCCCGAATCTGCGATGACCAGGATAAAACCCTTGCGAATCATTAAGTGTTCGATGGGTTTGTCCTTAATGAAATACACCGGTATCTGGTAAGTAATAACCGTGTTATCGATGCCCGAGGGGGTACCGTGATGCAGTTTTTCGACTTCAAAGGCGATTTTATTGACCGCATCATCCGTCAAGGGGTGACCGTGAAACGCAGATAATGCCCTGGAGAGCGAAACAGTGACCGACGCGCTGGAACCAAGACCAGCAGCGATTGGGATTGACGTACTGATGCGGATTTCGCATGCCTGAAACCTGTTGATACCCAATGCCTGCTTCACCAGTTCAGAAGCTGCTTTTAGAGGGTGATCGTTATCAAGCGAATCGAGACGGCTATCCAGGTTGATGCATGGGGCGATGATCCTTAATTCGCCCTCAGGTGCAGCAGGCTTGGCGACAACCACGGTTTTCGTGTTAACCTGGAAGACCGGCAGGGCGATCGCTGGCGCGCCGTACACGACAGCGTGTTCACCACAAAGAATGATCTTACCTGGTGCTGAAGAAGTGATAGCAGGCATTGAATACCTAAAACAGGTAAAAGATCACCATAACAGCTAACCCCCACAACACTACTGTTAACTGGATTGGCCGATCCTTTAACAGGATCTCTTCCGGCTCACCTCCGGCATCATGCCTGTTGATGAGGTAAAGGTAACGGAAGATACCGTAAAGAACAAATGGTATCGTCAGCATCATGGAATGGTTTTCGGGTAGGTTTGGGGCTGAAAAAGTATAAAGTGAGTAGGAGATGATGGTGGTAGCGGAAACAATGGTGATCAGCTGGTCAATAAATGCGATGGTGTATCCTGATAGGACCTTACGATGTGATTGAGGATTGTCATTCACGAGCACAGCCAGTTCCGCCCGGCGTTTGCCGAAACCGAGGTAAAGCGCAAGCAGGGTGGTGACGACATATAACCAGGGCGAAAACCGTTGAACTTCAATCACTGAAACACCGGCAGCCACACGCAGCACAAAACAACTGGCGATTACCAGCACATCGATCAAGGGGATGTGTTTGAGCCATTTGGAGTAGAACAGATTGATGACAAAATAAACGGTAGAGATGATGAAGAAACCGCGTGAGATGAAAAAAGCCCCGACCAGTGATACCAGCAGCAGGATGATGCCGGCTGTCAGGGCGATGCCCACGGGTAGTTTACCTGAGGCGATCGGCCGGTTCTTTTTGATCGGGTGAACCCGGTCATTTTCACGATCCAGGATGTCGTTTATCAGGTACACGCTGCTGGCGAGAAGACAGAAGAGGATGAAAGCCAGAATGGTTTGCGTCAGAGCGTTGAGGTTTAGTAGTTTGCGGTCGAAGATTAAAGCGGCAAAAATAAACGCGTTCTTTGTCCATTGACGTGGGCGCATCGCCTTGATTAAGTACTTCAACATGAAGTAAATATATCACAAGTCCACTGTTCGAGATTAAAATTAGAACATGAAAAAGATCCGTTTGGACGTCCTTGTAGAAGAGCGCAACCTGGCGCATAGTCGTTCGTTGGCGCAACGGCTCATCATGGCGGGCAGTGTCCGTGTGAATGGCCAGGTGGAGCTGAAACCCGGGACCAGGGTGGATGCTGATGATCTGATCGAGGTTAGCGAACCTCCCCGCTTCGTTTCACGCGGCGGTGAAAAACTACTGGCAGCGCTGAAATCTTTTGGCCTGACATCACTTCAGGGTAAGGTTTGTGTTGACGTAGGGGCTTCAACCGGTGGTTTCACCGATTGCCTGCTGCAGCACGGAGCTGAAAAGGTTTACGCTGTGGATGTGGGGTATGGTGTGCTTGACTGGACGATCAGGAACAACCCGCGGGTGGTGGTGATGGAAAAGCACAACGCGCGTTTCATCAAGGGCTTTGAGGATCCGTTGGATATGGTCGTAATCGATGCTTCCTTCATCTCCTTACGAACATTATTGCCTGTCGTGCGCACATGGTTCGTTGATCAGCCAGGGGATGTGGTTGCGCTCATCAAACCGCAATTCGAGGCGGGCAGGGCTGAAACCGCCCGTGGAAGTGGCGTTATCCGGGATGCAGAGGTTCATCGCACCGTGCTGCGCCAGGTGCTGGAATTCGCGCAGGATGAAGGCTACACGGCAGCGGGGTTGATCAAATCTCCCCTGACCGGTCCAAAAGGGAACATCGAGTTCTTGGTGCACCTGCTCTACCCCGGGGGGAAACAAGCCGACACTGAGAGCATGATCCAGGCGCTTCAGCTCGGAGCGCTGCCTGATGGCACTCCTTTGAACTCCGATGGTAAATTGAAATAAGGTATACTTTACTCCGGTATGTCCACAGAGAAGATTCGCAACTTTTGTATCATCGCGCACGTAGATCATGGAAAATCCACGCTGGCTGACCGCATGCTGCAGCTCACGGGTACCATCTCAGACCGGGAGATGATGGAGCAGGTGCTGGATACGATGGATCTTGAACGTGAAAAGGGCGTTACCATCAAAGCGTCAGCGGTGCGCATGAACTATACCTGTTCCGGAGAGACATACGAGCTCAATCTCATCGATACTCCGGGGCATGTAGACTTTAATTACGAGGTGAGCCGGGCGCTTGAAGCCTGTGAAGGTGCGCTGCTGGTGGTTGATGCTACCCAGGGCATCGAAGCGCAGACGCTGGCGAACCTCTATCTGGCGATTGAGTCCAACCTCACCATATTGCCGGTCATCAACAAGATCGACCTGGTTTCGGCCCGGCCTGATGAAGTAGCTGAAGATATCGAATCCCTGCTCGGAGTACCCGCTGAAACTATTTTAAGGGTTTCTGCAAAAGACGGCGTGAATGTGGACCAGGTGCTGGATGCCATTGTGACGCATATCCCGCCGCCAAAAGGGGATGACACCGCTCCGCTTCAGGCGTTGATCTTCGACAGTCATTATGACTCGTACAAAGGGGTTGTGGCGTACGTGCGTATTATGGAAGGCAGGATCGACAGCGACGCCACTTTGCGGTTGATGGCGACCCGGGCGGATGTGAAACCGGTTGAAATCGGTATCTTCTCTCCAGGTATGATCCCGGTGACATCATTACTAGCTGGTGATGTGGGTTATGTTGCAACTGGTCTGAAGACTGTGAAGGAATGCCGGGTCGGAGATACATTTACTCTTTCAGCTGAACCCGCCGAGAAACCGCTCCCGGGCTACAAACACCCCAAGCCGATGGTTTTTGCCGGTATCTACCCGGTTGAAGGCGAGGATTATGAAGCCTTAAAAGAAGCCCTTGAAAGGCTTCAGCTCAATGATGCCTCCCTCGTTTATGAACCTGAAACCTCGCAAGCCTTGAACTTCGGTTTCCGCTGCGGTTTTCTGGGGTTGTTCCACATGGAGATCATCCAGGAACGCATCGAGCGCGAATACAACCTGAATATCGTGGTCACAGCGCCTTCTGTGGAATACGAGGTTGTGCAAATCAATGGTGAAGTATTACGCATCTCCTCACCGGCTCGACTGCCGGATGAAGCACAGATCACGGAGGTACGGGAACCCTGGATGCGCCTGGAAGTGATCAGTCCGACTGAATTCTACGGCGTTATCATGGAACTCACCAAAAAACGCCGCGGGATCTTTATTTCACAGGATTATCCCTCGCCGAACCGCGTGCAGTTGAATTATGATATTCCCCTTTCTGAACTGATCGTGGATTTCTTTGATGACCTGAAGTCCCGCACCCGCGGATACGCGTCAATGGACTATCATTTCTTGGATTACCGACCCGGAAACCTGGTGAAGCTCGAGATCCTGGTGGACAGCGAACCGGTTGACGCCCTTGCGGCGATCGTTCACAAGGAAGATGCCTACCACAAAGGCCAGGCGCTGATCACCCGGTTGAAAGCGCTCATTCCGCGCCAGCTTTTTGATGTAGCCATCCAGGCTTCCGCCAGCGGGAGAGTGATCTCCAGGGCGAACGTAAAGGCACTGCGCAAAGATGTGCTGGCGAAATGTTATGGTGGTGATATTTCCCGCAAAAAGAAACTACTGGAAAAGCAGAAAAAGGGGAAACGCCGCATGAAGATGATCGGTGATGTTGAAATCCCCCAGGAAGCTTTCATGGCAGTCCTGCGTTTGGAGGATGAATGAGCGAAACCCGTCCCAATAGGAAAAAACAAATCACGCGATGGCTTCCGGGACTGATCATCAGTGCTATCGCCGTTTATGCGATCGTGCATTTTACACGCGGACAACACATCGGCGAAGCGTTCAAGACAGTAAAAATTAGTTTCATCCTGCTGCTATTACTGCTCACTTTGCTGTCACTTTTAGTTCGTAGCATCGCCTGGCGGACCATTCTTGGCAACAAGATCAGCCTGGTCAATTCTTTTTTTGGTATTTGTGAAGGTTACTTTCTCAACAACGTTTTTCCGCTGCGCGTAGGAGAGCTTGGGCGCGCGCTCTTCGTCGGCCGTTCCTCCGGGCTCGGAACCATGCATGTCCTCTCTACGATCCTTATCGAACGGGCTTTTGATATTATTTTTGCTGCAAGCCTTATTTTGCTGACCCTGCCGATGGTGGTTGGTTCAGAATGGATCAAACCCATCGCGTTTACCGCGTTTGTTGTGATCCTGTTCGGCCTGGTCATCCTCTTTCTCATTTCCATGAACCGGGAAAAATTCCAGCAATGGATAGAAGGAAGAAATTTCCGGTTAGGTTTCATCAAAAACCGCATTCTTCCGCAGGTCAGCAAGATAATGGATGGTTTGTCTGCGCTTGTTCACCCGGGACAGTTCTTGCTTAGCGTTTTCTGGATCGGCCTGACCTGGTTGCTGTGGGTTTTTTTGTATTACGCGACGATTGTGCAGCTCGCACCTTCCGCGCCATTATGGTGGGGGGCTTTTACCGCGGGTTTGATCGCTTTGGGGGTGGCAATCCCTTCAGCGCCGGCATCAGTAGGTGTGTATGAGGCTACAATTTTGGGCGCGTTTGCGCTTCTGGGAATTTCCAGCGGTTCTGCTTTGGCATATGCCATCGTCCTGCACATAGCGCAAATTATCGTCTCGACTGTGTTCGGGCTTTGGGGTATGCTACGAGATGGTCAGAAACTGTCCAGTCTAATAGATTCCATTGTGAATAGAAAAAACTTGGAAAATAGCGCAGTTACAGGAGAATAATGAACGGATACACACTGATTACCGGGGGCGCGGGTTTTATCGGATCCAATTACGCTGCCAGGTGCCTGGCTCGGGGTGAAAAGGTAGTGATCTTCGACAATCTATCACGCCGAGGGGCTGAACTCAACATTGAATGGTTGAGTGACCGCTTTGACCGGAGATCATTTGAGCTCGTAAAAGAGGATGTGCGCGACGCCTCAGCCATCAAAACAGCTGCCAAAGGGGCTGATCGCATCCTTCACCTGGCGGGACAGGTGGCGGTGACCACTTCTGTGTGCGATCCGCGCACCGATTTTGAGATCAACGCCGGCGGTACTTTCAACACGCTCGAATCGGCACGACTATCAGGCAGGAACCCGGTATTCCTGTACGCGTCTACCAACAAGGTTTACGGGGGCATGGAAGATGTTGCGGTGGTCGAGCTGGAAACCCGCCTGGATTACCGTGACTATCCGAACGGGATCAATGAAAAACAAACCCTGGATTTTCATTCGCCATATGGCTGCTCTAAAGGCTCAGGGGATCAATATACCAGGGATTATTTTCGAATATATGGATTGCCCACGGTGGTTTTTAGACAATCCTGCATCTATGGCATCCGTCAGTTCGGGATAGAAGACCAGGGATGGCTGGCCTGGTTTATCATTGCCGCGATCACTGGTAAACCCATCACCATTTATGGAAATGGAAAACAGGTTCGTGATGTTCTTTTTATTGATGACCTGATGGACGCATACGATTTTGCCTTTGAGCAATCAAATGTGAGTCAAGGGCAGGTGTTTAATATCGGAGGTGGAAAAGCTAATTCCATCTCTGTGTGGTTGGAGTTTCAGCCCATCCTGGAGGAATTGCTCGGTCATCCAGTAAAAACAAGGAACCGCGAATGGCGGCCTGGTGACCAGCCTGTTTTCATCTCCAATATCAGCAAAGCCGGGAGCATTCTGGGCTGGGAACCAAAAGTCACTGTCAAACAGGGCATCAGACGCTTATTTGATTGGGTAAAGGAGAATCAAGACCTGTTTTGAAAATCCTGATCGTTCTCACATACTACCGTCCACACATCAGTGGGCTGACCATCTACGCTGAGAGGATCGCGAAAGCCTTTGCCCGGCGCGGGCACCAGGTGACTATCCTGACCTCCCGCTTTAATAATGGATTGGCAGCTGAAGAAATGGACGATGGTGTGCGTGTCATTCGGGCACCTGTGCTGATGCGCCTGAGCAAGGGCGTCATTATGCCAACCTTTGGACGGCTGGCAAGCAAGCTGGTGAAGGAAAGTGATGTGATCCAGCTGCACTTACCCCAATTTGATGCGGCCGGTGTAGCTTTTCGCGGCAGAATACAAAAAAAGCCGACCATTATTACCTACCATTGCGACCTTGAACTCCCCTCAGGTTTATTCAACCGGGCGGCGAACCTTGCTGTGTTAACAATGAATGAGCTGGCAGCAAAATTCACGCACCGCATTGTCACATATACTGAGGACTACGCGGCTCATTCCAAATACACGAACAGGTATATGCGGAAAGTAAGAGTGATCCCTCCGCCTGTTGTTTTACCGGCTGCGTCCGGTGAAGCGATTAACGAATTTCACACGACTCATAACCCTCAGAATCAACAACCGGTGATTGGTATGGCTGCGCGCTTCGCGACTGAGAAGGGGGTGGAAGTATTGCTGCGGGCGATGCCTGTGGTATTACGGGAATATCCCAACGCTCTGTTCCAGTTTGTCGGACCTTATCTGAATATCATTGGTGAAGAAAGCTATTTTCAGCGTTTGGAAAAAGAGCTCAAGGAGTACGAGCAGCGCGGCAACTGGAAATTCCTGGGATCAATGTCACCCGTTCAGATGACGGCTTTCTATGCCAACCTGGATTTATTGGTTGTACCAAGCCTGAATTCCACTGAATCCTTCGGCCTTGTGCAGATCGAAGCCATGATGAATGGCGTGAGGTGCATCACCTCTGACCTGCCTGGTGTGAGGCAGCCGGTGAAGCGGCATCAAATGGGAGCCATCTTCCCTGTTGGGGATGCTGGAGAACTTGCCCGCAGGATCATCCATGCCCTGCAGCACCCAGGAGAATTAGAAGCCGCCAATACAGATTTCTCGGCTTATGTACCTGATAGAGTTGCTGAAGCTTACGAAAACCTTTTCAGCGAGATCGCGGCAGAACTGAACTAACCCCGTACTTGAACATGCCCGGAGATACGACTGGTGATAGATCAGCCTGAACCACATAAACAAACCAAAACGGGAGCTCGGAGCCGCCTGGTATGGGATCTATTATTGATCCTGGTGCTGGTTGTGGGCGCCTTGTTCCGTTTTACCGGCATCGAGTGGGATGGCACACAACATTTACATCCTGATGAACGTTTCCTCACCATGGTCGAAACCGGTATAGAGCCGGTTGAAAAACTTTCTGACTATTTTGATACAGCAAAATCCAGTCTGAACCCGAACAACCGTGGATACACATTTTATGTGTACGGTACATTGCCATTATTCATTGTGCGTTATGCCGGCGAGTGGCTGGGGATGACCGGTTACGACCAGATCAATGTGGTTGGTAGGGTGATTTCAGGTATTTTTGACCTGGGAACAATCGTATTTATTTACCTGATCGCCAGGCGGTTGTACCGTCATGCCCGGCTTGGGCTGCTGGCCGCGTTGTTCAGCGCCCTGGCGGTGCTGCAGATCCAATTATCGCATTATTTCACTGTTGATAATTTTGCCAACTTCTTTACTTATGGTGCCATCTTTACCTCTGTGTACATTGCCACGAGCCCGGGGTTGCGTTTTGCCAAAAAACCGGAAGAGGGGAAATCTAAGGATGCGCCTGCCTGGCTCAACTCTGCCTGGGGGTCAGCCTGGGCTTATGTGTTTTTTGGGCTTCTTTACGGTATGGCGCTGGCTTCGAAGGTGAGTGTCTGGGCTTTGGCAGCGCTGCTCCCACTCGCAGCGTGGTTATTCTACAAAGATCTTCCGGTTGAGGAACGCGACGCTGCGATCCCAATCCTCGTTCGCAACCTCGCGGTCGCCGGGATCATTGCTTTTCTGTCATTCAGGGTTTTCCAGCCTTATGCCTTTGCGGGTCCGGGTTTTTTGGGGTTGAAACTGAATCCGAACTGGCTGGCCAATATGCGGGAATTATCAACCCTCATGAAGGGTGATGTGGATGTGCCGTACGCGCTGCAATGGGCGCGGCGGCCATTGACATTCTCGATAAAGAACCTGGTTCTGTGGGGGCTGGGGATTCCATTAGGTGCGCTCTCGATAGGCGGGATAATCTGGATGACCTGGCGCATTATCAAAGGCGACTGGAAGAAGCATATCATCCTCTGGTCCTGGACTGTATTTGTTCTGGTAACGCAATCTCTGAATTTTGTTAAAAGCATGCGTTACATTATTTCCATATACCCGGCGCTGGCATTGATCGCCGCCTGGACGATCTTCAAGTTGTTTGAAAAGGGCAACTCGGAAGGTAAGAAGCTCAGATTGGGAAATTTTAACTGGGGCAGAGCTGTTGCCTGGCTGTTAATGGTGGTTACCCTGGCATTCACGGCTTTATGGGCATTGGCATTTACCACAATATATACCAAACCGGTGACACGGGTCGCAGCCAGCGAATGGATCTACGAAAACATTCCCGGTGCGATCAACCTGAAAATCAGAGATTCGCAAGGGCTTCAGATCACACAGCCTTACGGATTCCAGAATTCCGCGATAATCTCCGCAGATACTCCCTATCGATATGTCATCACCGCGCTAGAGAACGCTCAACTGTCAGGTGTGAATTTGCAACATGTGCTCCTGCAGTCCGGGGTGAACCCTCAAAATTCCCTGTTGGTTTCAGTTTACGAAACCGACGCAAATGGGACGCGCCTGGTAGGGGCTGGCTTCATGCAATCAGATTTTCGCGGCACCTCCGATGCCTCAGGTGACAAGGCGGTGGTCTCAATGCAGGCGCCGTTAGACCTGAAGGCTGGAAAACAGTATGAAATCGAGTTTTCTGTAAGTGAACCAGAGACCTTCTTACGAATCGGGGGCAGCGTTGAACTGCGTACGAGCCGGGGATCGATATTTTTACCGCAGCCGGTCTTCCGTCTCACAAATAGCTCGCCTTTCCAGATTCCGATATTTCCCCGCGCCAGCGGGAAGTTGGAGGAAATCGTACTCAACAGGGTTGTAGATCTGGCAGCTGCGGATCAAGTTACGGTTTTAAGAGCCTCCATCATCACTCAAAGCGATCCGCAAACGATCCTTGCCAGTACGCAACTCAACGACAAATTTACCGCTACAAATGATCTGCGCGGAGAACCTCACACGCTGCGCTTCGACACTCCGCCTGAGCTAAAAATGGACGCGGGTTATTATCTGCTTCTTGAGGTGGATGGAAGCGCGGAATTAGGGATCTATAACAGCATCACTGCGTTGGAATCAACATGGGATGACGCCTTACCGGTTGGTTTGTACGGCTATAACCAGTTCAGTTACTTTGATGGCATCTACGGTAATCATCTTAATATGGAACTGTATTGGGACGACAATACTGAAAAACTGGAGAGGTTGACTTCCATCCTTGACCAGTCAGATGCTATCTTCATCAGTTCCAACCGCCAATGGGGGACGATGCCGCGCGTACCGGAACGTTATCCGCTCACCAGCCAGTATTACCGCTCATTGATCGGGTGCCCTGCGGAAAAAGACATTCTGTGGTGTTACGCTGTCGCGAAACCGGGGATGTTCCAGGGAGAACTTGGATTTGAGTTGACCGCGGTCTTTCAGAATGACCCGGCGCTTGGTGGTTTCAGGATCAACGACCAGCTCGCGGAAGAAGCCTTTACTGTTTATGACCACCCCAAGGTGCTGATCTTTGAAAAAACTCCCTCGTACGACCAGGACAGGGTCGCGGAAATCCTTGGTGCGGCTGATCTGACCAGCGTGGTGCACAAAACCCCGCGGCAGGCGAGCCGTGTCGGTGGTAATCTAAAATTGTCTTTTGAAGAAAAGGTTGTGCAACAAACGGGAGGTACCTGGCGGATTTTATTTCCACCGGATTCATTATTGAACAGGTATCCGGGATTGGCAGCTCTCACCTGGTATGTGGTGATCATGCTGCTAGGGTGGATCGTCTATCCGCTGGTGCGGTTTTTCTTTAAGGGTTTGGCTGACAGGGGGTATGGTTTCAGCCGGCTTGTCGGATTGCTTTTCCTTGCTTACATCACCTGGCTGGCGGGATCGGCGGGAATTCCCTTTAACCGTCTCACCATCAGTGTCGTGCTATTGACGCTGCTCATTATTGGTACCACGGTGGGAGTGTTGAAGCGGAAGGAGTTAAAGGAGGAAATTCGAGAAAATAGCCGGCGTATTTTCGTGCTGGAGGGGATTTTCCTCGCGTTGTTCCTGCTCGACCTTGCCATCCGCATCGGCAACCCGGATCTATGGCATCCATGGAAGGGCGGCGAGAAGCCGATGGACCTGTCGTATTTCACGGCGGTACTAAAAAGCACCACCTTCCCGCCTTACGACCCCTGGTACTCTGGGGGGTATATCAATTACTACTACTATGGGTTTGTGATCGTCGGTGTACTGGTCAAGTGGCTGGGTATTGAACCCGCGATCGCTTACAACCTCATTCTGCCTACCTTGTTCGCGTTCACGGGGATTGGTGCTTACAGCATCGGTTCGAACCTGTTCGCCAGGTCAAAGAACGGTGATGATACCCCCCGGTCCACTGAAAAACGCGGCTTAGGTGCTGGCATTGCGGCATTGCTGGCGGTTCTGTTCGCCGGAAACCTGGGTACTCTGAGGATGTTCTCCCAGGGTTTTCAGCGGCTGGCAGCACCTGATGGAATTATTGATGGTGCGGGATTCTTCGAAAGCTTCAGCTGGTTTTTTTCCGGTCTGATCAAATTCCTGAGCGGCGCAAGATTCCCGTATGGTTTCGGGGACTGGTACTGGAACCCATCGCGCGCGATTCCCGGAGACGTGATCACTGAGTTCCCATTCTTTACTTTTATTTATGCAGACCTGCACGCGCACATGATCGCGCTGCCAATAACGCTGCTCGTATTAGGCTGGGCTCTGGCAATGCTGTATAAAAAGTGGGAGAAATTTTCGTTTGCCCACATCAAGGAAACCGCGGGTTTGGCGGCGACGATCCTCTTCGGTGCTTTTGTGATCGCGACACTCAGACCGACAAATACCTGGGATCTGCCCACCTACCTCCTGTTGGCGGTTTTTGTACTCTTTTACAGTGTCTATAAGAATTCACCGCTGCCGGGAGGTTTCATATCGAATGCACCAGAATGGCTGCGGCGTACACTTTACGCGCTGATCCTGATCGGTGTGCTGATTGCCGGTGTAATGGTTTTTTACCTGCCTTTTACCAATAAATTCGGTCAGGCGTATGGCACCATCGATGCTTGGAAGGGCGACCACACCCCGCTCCGTTCTTACCTGGTTCACTGGGGTTGGCAGCTTTTCCTGGTAACCACCTGGTTCACCTGGGAGACGCGTGAATGGCTGGCATCAACACCAGCTTCGGCCATCCGGCGCATCAAACCTTATCTGGGCTATTTACAGGTGATCACTTTGCTCTTTGGCATGGTGGTGATCCTGCTCATCCTGCTGGGGATCAGCATTGGCTGGCTGGTGGGCATCCTGGGTGTATGGACACTTGCGCTGCTGCTGCGGCCCAACCAACCGGATGGCAAACGTCTCGTGTTATTCATGACCGGTACCGCCCTGGTATTGACCCTGTTTGTTGAACTGTTCGCGCTGCAGGGAGATATCGGGCGCATGAATACCGTGTTCAAATTCTACTTCCAGGCGTGGACGCTCTTGGGGATTGCTGCTGCCGCGGCACTGCTCTGGGTTTTACCCGCGGTAACTTCGGTGTGGAAATCGGGAATCGCTTTTGTCTGGCAGGTGGTCCTGATCATCCTCCTTGCAGGGGCTATCCTTTACCCTCTGACTGCCACCGCCGACAAGATCCGCGACCGTATATCCGCAGCAGCACCGATCGGTTTGGATGGAGACGCCTTCATGGAAACTTCTACCTATTATGACCAGGGGATGGACATGGAGCTCAACCAGGATTACCAGGCGATTTTGTGGATGCGGAGCAATGTGCAGGGTTCGCCTGTGATCGTTGAAACCAACACAGTCGAATATCGCTGGGGAAACCGCGTCACCATTTATACCGGCCTGCCGGGTGTACTGGGCTGGAACTGGCATCAACGCCAGCAGCGAGGATTTTTGGACTACAACGGAATCAACAACCGACTCAATGAGATCCCGTTTTTCTACCAAACCACAGATATTAAACAAACTTTGAGCTTTCTTGAACGATATGATGTCCGATACATCATTCTTGGTCAGATGGAACGCGCATATTACAGTGGTGCAGGGTTGGACAAATTTGAAGCTTATGACGGCGTTCATTGGACGGAGGTTTTCAGGTTCAAGGATACCGTTATTTACGAAGTCATTAAGTAGGCTGGATAATGTCAGGGATTTCAGAAATCGTCAATATTATGGTGTGGTACCTGGTGGTGAGCCTGGTCGGATTGACCGCAGTACCGCTTGCGTTCCGCTGTTTTCCATCCCTGCCGAGCCGTGGAATTGCGTTGGCGCGTCCCCTGGGATTGCTCTTATGGGGGTTCATTTTCTGGCTGCTGGGGTCGTTGGGTGTGCTGCAGAATGACCTGGGCGGCCAGGTGCTGGCTTTTCTAGTGGTGGTGTTGTTATCAGTTAATAACTTGAGAAATGGCAGGCATAGGTTACTGGGCGCCTGGCTGCGTCAAAACCTGCGCACAATCATCATTATTGAAGCGCTTTCTCTGCTGGTTTTTATTTTATGGGCGTTTATCCGCGGGATGAACCCGGAAGTGACCTACACAGAAAAACCGATGGAACTTGCTTTTATCAATTCCATATTGCGCTCCAGCGCTTTCCCCCCGCAGGATCCGTGGTTATCAGGTTTTGCCATTTCTTATTACTACTTCGGTTATGTGATCATCGCGATGCTGACGCGCATCAGCGAGGTGGCTTCTGCCACGGCATTCAACCTTGCCAACGCCGCCTGGTTGGCAATGACTGCGGCTGCGTTGTACGGTATTGTCTACGACATCACTCTTTTATGGGCGAAGCAACGCAATGGACAATCAACAACCGGGCTCGAGAGGTTCAGCCGCAACGCTGGTTTTCTGGGTCCGCTTTACGTCCTCATGCTCAGCACAGTTGAAGGGGTGCTGGAATTCCTGCACGCTGGTGGATTGTTCTGGAAAGCTGATGCCCAGGGGAAATTGACTTCACGCTTCTGGAGCTGGTTATCGATACTGGACCTCAACCAGCCTCCAGCACGGCCTTTTGACTGGATTCCTTCACGCAGCGGGGGTTGGCTGTGGTGGCGGGGTTCCCGCGTGCTGCAGGATTTGACCCTGGGCGGTCAGCACATTGAGGTCATTGACGAATTTCCATTCTTTTCGTACCTGCTGGCAGATATGCATCCGCATGTGCTGGCCATGCCCTTTACCCTGCTGACTGTCACATTTGCGCTAAACCTGTTCATGGGAGGAGATTCGTACCTGCAGCAGAGCCGCAGGCTGTTGGATTGGTTCAGAAACTTGAATTTCTGGATGACCGCGTTGGTGCTGGGCAGCCTGGCTTTCATCAATACCTGGGATTTTCCCATCTATGTTGGCTTATTCTGCCTGGTTTGGGCTTACATGCGCTACAGAACCGAAGGCTGGAAGATGGCCTTGCTTTGGGATTTCCTGAAGAATGGACTGGTATTGGGCATTGCCGGAATTTTTCTTTACCTGCCTTTTTATGCAGGTTTTGGTTCTCAAGCAGGCGGCATCCTGCCCAGCCTGGAGTTTATGACCAGAGGCGTGCATTTCTGGGTGCTCTTCGCTGTTTTGCTTGTACCCGTCATTGGGCTCAGCCTCTTCCACTTGAAAAATAAACTGGCATTGAGAGAGTTCTGGGCTGGGGCAAGAATAACGTTGATCCTGTTGGCTGTTCTGTGTTTCCTGATGCTGGTCTACGGCGCGCTGCTGTTTTCCTTCCAGCAGTGGGGACCTGAATTGGCGGTTTCCGAAAATCCGTATCTCTCTACGCTTGGTGCGAAGATGACCCAGGGGGGCAATGCCTTCGCTGGAGTTCATGCAGGTTATCCTGCCGTCGAGGTACTGGCGCAGTCACTGCTGCGGCGACTGCGAGCTCCGGGAACCTGGGTGACACTCGCTGTCGTATTAACGATCACTTTTGGAGTATTGCTCAAGCGAAAAGCCAGAGTTGCTGGTGATACTGATCAGGCAGAAGTTGGAGCAAATGGTACACATGATGTCGAATTATTTGTTTTCATTCTGATCTTGTTCGGGTCGTTGTTGACCATTTTTCCGGAGTTTTTCTACCTAAGGGACCAGTTTGGTACCCGCATGAATACCATCTTCAAGTTTTACTTCCAGGCCTGGATCTTCTGGGGATTGGCAGCTGCAGTTGGCAGCGCATTGCTTTTTTACCAGCTTCGCGGATGGCGGGCAACCATCTTCCAGGTTTTGTGGATAGTGACATTATTGGCGGGTTTGGCATACCCGGCTGTGATGCTGTATAACAAGACTGATGGATTCTCCATGGAAAAATGGACATTGGATGGGAACGCTTATATTCGCGAGTACAACCCTGATGAATATTCCGCGATCCTGTGGCTGCAAAAAGCGCCAAACGGAGTGGTAACTGAAGCCGTGGGAGGAAGCTACACTGACTACGCCAGGGTATCCACCCGTTCTGGTTTACCCACAGTATTAGGCTGGCCGGGACATGAGAGCCAGTGGCGCGGCGGCGGTGTGGAAATGGGCTCCAGGTTGGAGGATATCCGGCGCTTGTACGAAACCGCTGATTGGGAAGAAGCGCTGCGCGTGCTGCGGGACTATAATGTCAGGTATGTTTACGTGGGTAACCTCGAACGCTCAACCTACCAGGTGGAAACAATGAAATTCGAGGAGAATCTGCCGCTGGTTTTCTCGAATAGCAGCACGTTGATCTTTGAAGTACCCGGGCAATCCGGAGCCTTGCAGCCATGAATCAGATTCACGGCACCCGAAAAACCCTATCACTTGAGTTCCTGGTTTACCTGGTCGTGCTACTCGCGGCCGGGTTGCTGCGCTTCACGCACCTTGGCGTATTACCATTGAATGATCACGAAGCCAGCCTGGCACTGCAGGCGTTGCACTTAAACCGCGGAGAACAGGTGATTCTCTCAGGTGAACCTGGTTACATTTCATTGACCACAGCATTATTTTACATATTCCAGCCGACAGAGTTCACGGCGCGTTTCTGGCCGGCGCTTGCCGGCACCCTCCTTGTGCTGGTGCCGATTTTTTTCCGGAAACAGCTGGGTTCCACCAATGCCTGGATACTCGCCGCATTGCTGGCATTCGATCCGGTGTTGATCGGGGTATCCCGCAGCGCAGAGGGCGGCGCGCTGGCATTGTCGGGGCTGCTGGCTGCGATCGGTTTCGGGTTCAATAGGCGTCCGGTATGGTGCGGGCTATCGTTGGGGTTGGCTTTGGCAGGGGGACCGGGATTTTGGCCGGGTATGATCATTCTGGCAGTGATCTTGCTGATCTTCAAAAAGGGATTCCAGCACCATGAAGGTCGTTCGCTGGCACTGGTGGCAGCCTCTGCGGGGATCACATTACTGGTGATTAGCACCCTTTTCCTGACCATTCCCCAGGGGATCAGCGCGTTTGGTTCGAGCTTTGTCGATTATTCGCGTTCCTGGACCGGCGGCAACAGAACCCCGTTGGTAGGGGTGACAACAGCATGGGTGTTGAGTGTATTGCCCCTGCTTCCATTCGCTGCCTGGGGTTTGATCCAGGGATTAGTGCGTGGGGATGTGGGTGCCAAATTACTGGGAATTTGGGCAGGCGCCTCTTTTATACTGGCACTGGCTAACCCCGCGAGGCAGCTTTTAGATCTATACTGGGTCTCCATCCCATTGCTTACCCTTTCCGCGATCAAGCTGGCTGATCTAATTACCGGTTTCACAAGCGAAAACCGCCTTATCTTTCTGGCTGAAGTTGTATTGGTCGTTGCCCTTGTGGTTTTCTCATTCATGAATGCGGTCAACCTGGTAAACAACCCTTTACAGAATCAGGAGGAGTATCGTAATCGGGTTATCGGTGTGATCCTGCCATTGATCCTGTTGTTGGGCATGACGGTGCTGCTTGCATGGGGCTGGTCTGGTGATGCCACCCGTAAAGGTCTGATCGCTGGTATTGTCATTCTGGCTTCTTATACCATCCTATCAAATTCGTGGAAAGCGGCATCCCTCGGGACCCGACCTGAAATTGAGATACGAAGATCCTCCGGGGCACCTGTGGGTTTGGGTGAGCTCATGACCACTGTTGCGGATATTTCAAGGTTCAAAACCGGCATTGATCACCGCATTGATGTACAGGTGGTCAACCTGCCGCATCCTTCCCTCGAATGGGCATTGCGGAATTTTGAGCAGGCACGGTTTTCCACTGTGCATGATTCGGGAGCATCTCCAGCCATCGTACTAACCAGTGAAGATCAGCAACCCACGGACAGCGCATCCTATCGAGGACAGAAGATACTTTGGACGGTAAAGCCCGACATTGGAAGTATGAAATTGATTGATTGGCTGAAGTGGTCGTTGTTTAGAACAGCACCTGAAGAGAGAACTGAACTTGTGCTTTGGGCGCGCAATGACCTCTTCCCGGGCGGAACGATACCATGAGAACAGGGAGCAATGCATTGCACAATCACGAAAAACCAATGGTAATTGCCATTGATGGGCCTGCTGCATCCGGGAAATCCACACTGGCAGAACGACTCGCGCAAAGACTGGGTTTCTTTTACTTTGACACCGGTGTCATGTACCGGGCAGCGACGCTGGCAGCCATGACGGACCTGGGCGGGGTTGATGACGAGGAAGCCGTCACCAAACTTACAGCGGAAATTCGAATTGATGTACAACCACCGTCTGTTGAAGATGGGAGAGTGATGGATGTTTTGTTGAACGGAGAGGATGTCACCTGGGAAATTCGCACACCAAAAGTGGATTTGAATGTTTCACCGGTTTCGGCTTACGAAGGAGTCAGGAAGATACTGACTCAGCGTCAGAGGGAAATCGGTATGCGCGGCAGTATGGTGATGGTTGGCCGGGATATCGGTACAGTGGTTTTTCCGGATGCGCGTTACAAGATCTACCTGGAAGCGTCCTCCGAGGAAAGAGCCAGGCGCCGTCTCAAGGAGGTGTTGCAGCGCGGTGAATCGCATTCATTTGAAGAAGTCCTGCAGTCCATTTTACGGCGGGATCGTATTGACTCGACAAGAAAACACGCTCCATTGAAACCGGCGGCAGACGCGGTGATAATTGATACTGATGGCAAAACGATAGACCAGGTGCTCGAGGAAACATTGTCCGTTGTGAATCCTGAAACCTCGAACGGGAACTGATTCGCGTAGTTGTTGTTGGCAGGAGGAGTTAATTATGTGTGATACCATCGTTGCTTTGGGGAATTCAACCTCGGATGGGAATGTCATTTTTGGAAAGAATTCGGATAGGCATCCCAATGAGGCGCACGAGGTGCTGATCTTCCCAGCAGCTCACCATCCAGCCGGGTCTACAGTCAAATGTACCTACATTGAGATTCCTCAGGTTTCTGCTACCAACCAGGTGCTGCTGGCAAAACCATTCTGGATCTGGGGGGCGGAAATGGGATCCAATGAGCATGGGGTAACAATCGGAAACGAAGCCGTCTTCACCCGCACACCATACGGCAAAGCCCCCGGGCTTATTGGAATGGATTTCTTGCGGCTGGCGTTGGAGCGCACCAATACCGCGGAGTCGGCGATGATGTTGATCATCAATCTCCTGGAGCAGTACGGGCAGGGTGGCAACTGCGGATTTGACCACAAGATGTATTACCACAACAGCTTTCTAATTTGCGATCCCCGGGAAGCCTGGGTGCTGGAAACATCGGGGAAGGAATGGGCGGCTGAAAAGGTCAAAGATGTGCGCAGCATTTCCAACGCCATCACCATAGGAGAAAAATGGGATCTGGCTTCGGCAAACCTGGTCAGCAGCGCTGTGAAAAACGGCTGGTGCCGTTCAGCAGAGGATTTTAATTTCGCCAGGTGTTATTCAGAACCCATATACACCACGTTTGCTTCCGGGCGCAGCCGGCAAGCCTGCACAACCAAAAGCTTGAAAGCACAAAAAGGCAGGATAGCAGTCAAAACAATGATGCAGGTACTGCGTTCGCACACGCGGGAAATTCGACCCGCCTGGTCACCTGATCGTAAGATCACCGGGGCGGATGTCTGCATGCATGCGGGTTGGGGTCCGATACGTGAAAACCAGACCGCGGGCTCGATGGTGTCTGTTCTAAGGGAGGAAGGTCACTCTGAACACTGGGTAACCGCCACAGCTGTACCCTGCACATCGCTTTTCAAACCGGTCTGGTTGGATGCAGGAATCCCGCAGACTGGGGCATCTCCAACGGGTGAGTACGATCGGTCAGCCTTGTACTGGCGCCATGAAGCACTTCAGCGGGAAATCTCAAGGGATTACCAATCCCGCATAAAAATAGTATGCGCCATGCAGGAGAAATTCGAAACCGACCAGATAGAAAAGGTAACTTCAGCCAGCCGGTACCCTGTCCAGGCGAGAAAAGAAATATCAAATGAAGCGTTTCGACAGGCAGATGAGATCGAGACAGCTTGGTATGAACAGGTGAGCACAATGAAGGTGAGCCGGCACAACCGCCTTCTTTACCGCTTAGCCTGGAAAAAACTTGATGCTCAGGCGAAATTGATATAAAGTTGTATCATATTGTAAGATGATCAAGATACACCTCTTCGACGCCGCGCCTTTCTTTGACACACCCTATCAGCTATTGGGCTGGATAGGCTGGTTTGTGATGGCAGCGTTGATCCTATGGATTGTCCGCCAAAACCTGGACCGGGACCGGCCGCGCCAGTTCTGGAAGATCCTCCTTTTACTTGGAATAATGACGATCATCTCATCGTTATTCCTGGGTTTCGACCTCCCCTTAAACCGGAAGGTACCTTTACCCAACATTCCAGGAGAGATCCAATCACCTTCGGTGATGGCTTTTGTAATGATCCCCTTACTGTTGACAGGAGGTATCCTCGGAGTCTGGCCGGCTGCTGTCTTGGGGTTCGTCGGGGGTATTTTCAGCGCGCTGTGGAACACGCACTCCGTCTTCACCCCATTGGAGACTTCAAGCCTGGCCGTCTTATTGACACTCGCCATGCGTCAGAACTACCGGACGAAGTTTTTTGCTTTTATACGTAGACCGATCGGAGCAGCGGTTATCGTGGTTTTCCTTTCCATACCGCTCTATCTGGTCAGTACTTTCTTCGGCACCAACGGCAACCTGGCGGCAAAACTGGATTACGCGTTCACCCGCTCCTGGGTGTTGATCATCGTTTCCGCTTTGCAATTGCTCATCGCCGGGTTGATCTGTGAGGTTTTCAGAGTACAAAGGTCCAGGTATTGGGTGAGACTTGATTCGTTGGAGCCCTCACCAGTCGAAACCGGTTTGCAGAGCCGTATCCTCTATACTGCCTTACCATTGGTGGGTGTGTTGCTCATGACACTTGTCATTGCGGATTGGATCGTTGCTGGCAGGGCGGCACGTGACATATTGGTGAACCAGCTAGAAGACTCATCCAGGATAGCTGCTGAGAACATCCCGCCAATACTGGAAACTGGCCAAAGTCTGACCACTTCGCTGGTGGAACAAAAATTACCTCTAAATGACATTGAACAGCTCAGAATAACACTTCAAAAAAAGATGCGTGAACTCCCGTTTTTCTCGCAAATTTTTGTGTTTGATCTTACAGGAAGTCCTGTAACAGGATATCCGGATAATGATATAAACGCCTTTCGTCTCTCATCCGAGGAGGAAATTGGGATTCAGCTGGCTCTGAATGGGGTTTTAATGCAAAACTATGTGGTACAACCCAACCCCGGGGCTGAATCTGCTTTGATCGCATTCATCGCGGCTATTCCTGATGATTACGGGCTGGCGCAGGGAGTGATCATCGCGCGCACGGATCTGGCGACGAACCTGTTCTCGCAACCGGCTTTACTGGCATTGAAAAACCTGGCAGAATCTGGGGGGCAGGGGGCAATTCTGGATGAAACCAACCGTATTTTGTATCACACCAATCCCAACCTGATCATGACCTTGTATGCCGGGCAGGTACCGATGGTGACAGGGTTTTTTGAAGACCCTGGCTTGACCGGTACACGATACATGAATTACGCGACCGTGGATGATGAGAACGGCTGGAAAGTGATCCTTTCCATGCCCGCGAGTTATTCCCAGGAATTAGCGCTGCGCATCGCCGTACCGTTGCTGGTGATCTCCCTCGCAATTTCCGTGCTGGCGTATCTGTTGCTGCGTTATCTCATCAAAACTCTGACCAGATCTATTGTCCACCTGGGAAACAAGGCTGACGAAATTTCAAAAGGCGAGCTGGATAACCGCATTGAAGTGAGGGGAGTAGATGAGATCGGCAGGTTGAGTTCTGCCTTCGAACAAATGCGGGTCAGCCTCAAATCGCGGTTGGAGGAACTTGATGCTCTGCTTAAGGTTTCACAGGGTATTGCATCAGACCTCTCATTAGAATCCACTTCTGCACACCTGTTAACCGCGCTGCGCTCTTATGGAGCCACCGCTGCCAGCCTGGTGTTGACCAACGGATCAAAACAAGGGTGGGATGATGAGCTGGTGTCATACCGTTCGGGTGATGAAGCCGAGGATTATGCCTACCTTGACCGCCTGCTGCTGGAACAGGTACAGGAAGAACCGATCCTGGTCATACCCTCCAAAGCCAGGATCCGCCGCATGGGTTTGCCGAAGACCACCGCTGTGCCTTCTGCACTTGCCGCTATCGCGCTGAAAAGCACTGGTGAAAATGCGGGATTCATCTGGATCGTTTATTCTCAACCACATCGCTTTTTGGATCCTGAGATACGTTTTCTCAATACGCTGGCAGGGCAGGCATTGCTGGCAGTAACCAACGCTCTTTTGTACCATAAGGCCGAAGTCGGGAAAAAACGGCTGGAATCTGTACTTACCTCAACACCTGAACCGGTGCTGGTGGCTGGAGAAGCTGGACAGTTGCTCATGGTGAACCAGGCCGCGGAAAAATTGACCCAGTTAATCCGCTTGAGCGATGAATTAAATGCCAGGGGCAGTGAGATCATCTCAAGAAGATTGAAGGAGTTCGTGATCAGCACAAACCCGTCTGAAAGCCGGGCTGAGGAAATGGAACTTGAAGACCATCACACTTACCTTGTTTCGGTCTCTCCCGTGGCTGTGGAGAGCAAACACCTGGGTAAAGTCTGCGTGCTGCTGGATGTCACGGAATACAAGCAGCTGGAAAAAATGAAATCAGAATATGTTTCCACCGTCAGCCATGACCTGAAAACACCGCTGACTTTGATCCGAGGATACGCTTCCATGCTGCCTATGGTGGGAGAGCTGAATGAGCAACAGCGCGATTACTCACAGAAAATATTAGACGGCATCGATGATATCTCCAGGATGGCAGATAACCTCCTGGACATGCGCAGGATCGATTCAGGCGTTCAATTGCAAGTGGAAAGGGTTTCGCCATCTGACCTGTTGGACGAAGTGATCGAAGAGATGCAGCCTCAGATCAAGCACCGTAAGCTACAGATCCTGCGCGAACTGACCCTGGCGCAGAACATGACCATTGAGGCAGATCGGGTGCTGCTGCAGCGCGCCCTGCACAACCTGCTGGATAACGCGGTCAAGTTCTCTCCGCTCGGCAGCCAGGTTAACTTGCGTCTGCAGGTAAATGAAAGTAGTGTGGTTTTTGAAGTTCAGGACCACGGACCGGGTATCGCACCGCTGGATCAGCCCAACGTATTTGAGAGCGTCAGAAGAGACGCTGATGGAACCCTGAAGAAGGAATGGGGAGTGGGTCTGTCGATCGTCAGGTCCATCGCGGAACGGCACCAGGGCAGGGTTTGGCTTGAAAGTCAATTGGGTAAAGGCAGCACATTTTTCCTGGAAATCCCAGTTCATTACCAGGCAATAAATTCAAAACGTAGTTGAATTAACTAAAAATTGTGGTAAAATACGAGATTGCTTGTATACAATGGCGGAATATTGCCTTTCCATGAAATATTGTTCGCGCTCTGATTGGGCATTTCCGTTTTTGACCGCTGCAGGTCTTACATTCAGGAGGCATTAGTGGAAACAAAAAGTTTAGTCGCACTCCGGATCAATCTCGCATCCCCTGAAACAATCAGAAGCTGGTCGTATGGTGAGGTTCTAAAACCCGAAACCATCAACTATCGAAGGTTACGACCTGAAAAAGATGGTCTTTTCTGCGAGGCGATCTTTGGTCCTTCGAGAGATTATCAGTGCTATTGTGGAAAATACAAAAATCCCCGGTACAAAGGCATCGTTTGCGATAAATGCGGTGTTGAAGTCACCCGTTCTTCAGTCCGCCGCGAACGCATGGGGCACATCGACCTGGCCACACCGGTCGCTCACATCTGGTACACCCGCAGGATCCCCTCTTACCTGGGATTGCTGCTGGATATTTCGAGACGCAACCTGGACCGCGTGTTGTATTTCGCCCAGTACATCGTAACTTTTGTGGATGATGATGCCCGGCAGAAAGCGCTGCGCAGGCTGGAAGACGAAATCAATGATTCCGAACTGGAGCAGGCTAACCGCATCAATGCGCAGATCCTTGAAGTCAAGCTGGGAAGAGACAAAAAGGTTGCTGAATTACAAAACCGTTTAAAAGAAATCGAATCTAAAGCTGAGGAACAGATCACCTCAAAGCTTGAACCGGTCATTCAGGAAGGGCAATCTCTTGAACGGCAGCTAACTGAGCAATCAGGTAAAGCCGCGAAAAAGAAAATTCTCTTTGAGACCGCCGAAGTTTTAATCGCTGAAAAGGGTGAGACCATCGCTTCCAAGCACATTGCCAGTGTTCAAAAAGCGGTAAAAGAACGCCTTGAAGAGATTGAAGGGGAGTACAAAAAGCAACTGGAACTCGACCGTGAACAGCTGAAAATGGCCATCGACCAGGTCAAAGCTGAGGCTGAAATCACGATGGATGAGCTGCGCAACCAGCTGGAAGACCAATCTACTGAATCGCATGATCATTCGGGCAAAATGCGCGATGAACTTGAAGAATTGCGCCCCTTTACCTTCCTCACTGAAAGTCGTTACCGCGAGCTGAAATCCCGCTGGGGGCAGGTCTTCAGGGCGGATATGGGTGCCGAGGCATTTTATGATATTTTGCGCCGTATCGACCTGGACAAGTTGGCGGAAGATCTGTGGACCGAAGTACGCACAACCAAGAGCAAACAGAAGCGCAAGAAAGCCACAACACGGCTGAAAGTGATCGAATCGTTCCGCCGTTCCGGCAACCGTCCTGAATGGATGATCCTGACTGTACTTCCGGTCATTCCACCTGATCTACGACCGATGGTACCGCTCGATGGCGGCCGCTTTGCCACTTCTGACATGAATGATCTTTATCGGCGCGTGATCAACCGCAACAACCGCCTGAAACGGCTGCTCGAGCTGGGTGCCCCGGATGTGATCGTCCGCAATGAAAAACGCATGCTTCAGGAGGCGGTTGACTCCCTCATCGATAATTCTCAGCGCGGTAAAGCGCTATCCCGCCGCGGGCGCCGCGAATTGAAATCCCTCAGCGATATGCTGAAGGGTAAGAAAGGGCGTTTCCGCCGCAATCTGCTCGGTAAACGTGTGGACTACTCCGGACGTTCGGTCATCGTAGTAGGACCGAAGTTGAAACTTTACCAGTGCGGTCTGCCAAAAAGCATGGCGCTGGAGCTTTTCAGACCGTTCGTTGTATCCCGCCTGGTGCAGCACAGCTACGCAGCCAATGTGAAATCAGCCCGCCGCTTGATCGAGCGCAACAGGCCTGAAGTTTACGAGGTGCTGGAAGAGGTCATCAAAGAAAGACCGGTAATGCTCAACCGCGCGCCGACACTGCACCGCCTTGGCATCCAGGCATTTGAACCCATTCTCATCGAGGGCAGTGCCATCCAGCTGCACCCGCTGGTAACCACGGCTTTCAACGCGGACTTTGATGGTGACCAGATGGCCGTGCACGTTCCGCTTTCTGACAAGGCGGTTCACGAAGCCCGCACGTTGATGCTTTCTTCAAAGAACTTGCTAAAACCTGCCGATGGTGAACCGATTATCAGCCCTGCCAAGGATATGGTTCTGGGAATTTACTACCTGACCGTACAGGATAACCGCAAGCACAAAGGCGACGGCCGCATCTTTGCGGACATGGATGAGGTTGAACTGGCTTTCAACCTTGGTCAGATCGAGCTACATTCCAATATAATAATCCGATCTACTACCTGGTTCAGCCCGGACAACAAGCGCCTTACCAAACCTGAAACCAGAATGATCGAAACCACTGTTGGACGCGTGCTCTTTAACCGCATCCTGCCTGAAGAAGTTCAATTTATGAACATTGTCCTTGAGAAATCCGGAGTCAAGGACCTCATCGCGGATGTTTACGACCTCTGCGGTGAGTCTGTTACAACCGCCGTGGCTGACGCCATCAAGGACATCGGGTTTGAATACGCGATGAAATCAGGCACGACCATCGCGGTTGCAGATATCACGATCCCTGAAGAAAAGTACGAGATCATCGGCACTGCTCAGAAGGAAGTTGACCGCATTAACCGTGATTACCGTCGCGGTCTGCTGAAGGAAGAAGAACGCGATAAGCTGGTCATTGATATCTGGAAAAAGACCACCGAAGAAGTTGGTGTCGCAGTGCGGGCAGCCATGGACCCCAATGGCAATCTTTCCACAATGGCTTCTTCCGGCGCCACCAAAGGTGGTTTTGGACCTATCTCTCAGCTGGCGGGCATGCGCGGCCTGATGGCGGATCCTGCCGGACGCATCATCCGCTTACCCATCCAATCCAACTTCCGTGAGGGATTGACCGCTTTGGAATACTTCATTTCAACTCACGGTGCCCGTAAAGGCCTGGCGGATACCGCTCTGCGAACCGCGGATGCCGGGTACCTTACCCGCCGCCTTGTGGACATTGCCCAGGACATTATTATCAACGAAGAGGATTGCGGTACTGAAGCTGGCATCTGGATCCGTAAAGCTGACGATGTCGCCGGGCAAAAGCTTAAGGAAAGACTTTACGGACGCTCTGTTGCAGGGCGAATCGTGAATCCCAAGACCGGCGAGGTGATCGCGGAACATGACGATATCCTCGATCATGATCTTATCCGCAAGGTCACTGATGCAGGAGTCGAGAATGTGTACGTACGCTCACCGCTAACCTGTGAATTGATCCACGGTATCTGTGCGAAATGCTACGGTATGGATCTCGGCCGTGGCTCGCTCGTCACGCTGGGTTCAGCTGTAGGCACTGTTGCCGCGCAATCCATCGGTGAACCCGGCACACAGTTAACACTGCGCACATTCCACCTGGGTGGTGTTGCGACGGGCGGCGACATTACCACCGGTCTGCCGCGTGTAGAAGAACTGTTTGAAGCCCGTAGAACCCCCAAAGGAGAGGCGGTAATCACGGCCATTTCGGGCATCGCGCGTGTATTGCAGGCTGACCGTTCCGGTGAACAAAAACTGGTGCGCGTGGAGCACAGCGAACTGGTCTCTGATGAGTACGAAGTCCCCACCGAATGGGAGATCGTGGCGAAGGATGCCAACGAGATCGTCACTGGCGACCCTGTGGCCAAAATGGGTGATGCTCAGATCAACGCCCAACACGACGGCAGGGTGCGCGTGGAAGGACGCAAGGTCTTTGTTTCTTATGAACAGAAGGAAAGTGAAGATTACGAAATCCCTGGTACGTCGCGAATGATCATCCGCGACGGTGACAGTGTTGAAGCCGGTCAGGCATTGACTGAAGGTTCTATCAACCCCCACACGATTCTCAAGATCAAAGGACGGGAAGCCTCACAGATGTACCTGCTAACCGAGATCCAGAAGGTTTATCGCGCCCAGGGGCAGAACATCAATGATAAGCATTTTGAGGTGATCATCCGTAAAATGATCGGCAAGGTGCAGGTCATCCGCCCTGGCGATACCAATTACCTGCCGATGGATGTTGTGGACAGGTTGGAGATCAAGAGGGTCAACGAAGAAATGGTTGCCCAAGGCAAACAACCGGCGCGTTATGCTGAAATACTCCTCGGAGTTACCAAAGCCTCTCTCAGCACGGATTCATTCCTCTCGGCTGCCTCTTTCCAGCACACCATCAAGGTGCTCGCTGGAGCAGCCATAGCCTCTTCAGAAGACCCGTTGTTCGGATTGAAGGAAAATGTCATTATCGGCAAGCTCATCCCGGCAGGCACCGGCTTTGTTTACGGCCGGTTTACGGAGGCGGTTGAGGGTGAAGTTGTGGCTGTTGAGGGTGAAGCTGAAAACCTCGAGACAGAAACGAAAGTAGAGTAGTAACTCATAAGAGTTTCTTTCTAATGACACACTCCGGATTGATTTTGATGATCCGGAGTGTTGTTTTTACCCGCACGTGAAATGAGAGCTGTTCATTTTTAATGTACACTTAACTGGTTCCAACAATTAACTGCCGGAGATTGAATTATGGATATGGGTTCTGTTCGCAAGATCGATATTGACCATGAAATGCAGCAATCGTACCTGGATTACGCCATGAGCGTGATCGTATCCCGTGCGCTGCCTGACGCCAGGGACGGCTTAAAACCCGTGCAGCGGCGGCTCTTGTACGCCATGTACGACATGGGAGTTCGGGATGATTCCGCTTACAAAAAGTCTGCCAGGATAGTCGGTGAGGTATTGGGTAAATATCACCCTCACGGAGACCAGGCGGTTTACGAGGCCATGGCGCGGCTGGCGCAGGATTTTTCGATGCGCTGCCTGCTTGTGGATGGTCAGGGTAATTTCGGCAGTGTGGATGGCGACCCGCCCGCGGCGATGAGGTACACCGAAGCGCGTCTGACTTCGATCGCGATGGAATTGCTTAACCAGATCGACAGGGACACGGTCGATTTCGCCCGCAATTTCGATGACTCGCTGGATGAACCCCTGGTTTTACCTTCGGCTATTCCCAACATGCTGGTCAATGGTGCTTCAGGTATTGCTGTGGGAATGGCAACCAGTATTCCTCCGCACAATCTTGGTGAGGTCATTGATGGCTTGGCTTTTCTGTTGGAGAACTGGCAAAAAATGGATGACATCACGGTCACAGACCTGATGAAATTCATAAAAGGACCGGATTTTCCAACCGGGGGCATCATCCTGCAGGAACATGAGCAGGATGAGATCCTCGCGGCCTATGCCACCGGCAAAGGCAGGATCACCCTGCGGGGCAGATTGAACCTCGAAGAAATGTCCCGGGGGAAAAGCCGCATCATCATTACCGAGCTGCCTTACATGACCAATAAATCGGCGTTGATCGAACGTATCGCGGAGCTCACGCGTGAAGGGCATCTTGAAGGGGTGTCAGACCTGCGTGATGAATCAGATCGCCAGGGTATGCGTATTGTCATTGAATTGAACAAGGCGGCTGAAGCTGAATCAGTGCTGCGTGAATTGTACAAACGGACTCCGCTGCAGGTTACGTTCAGCATAAACCTGCTCGCGCTGGTTCATAATGAACCCAGGCTTCTAACACTCAAGCAATCGTTGAGGGTGTACCTGGAACACCGGATCGAAGTGATCAAGCGGCGCAGCGAATATGATCTCAGGAAGGCTCAGGAGAGGATTCACATCCTTGAGGGTTTAAGAATCGCTTTACAGAATCTCGATGATGTCATCGCCATTATCCGGAAATCCACCGATACTGAAGATGCGCGTGAGCGCTTGATCAAGAAATTCAAACTCTCGGTCATCCAGGCGAATGCCATCCTGGATATGCCCTTAAAAAGGCTGGCGCAGCTGGAGAGGAAAAAGATCGAACAGGAATACCGCGAGCTGGTGCAATTGATCAAAGACCTTCTGGCGCTGCTGCGCTCACCAGCCAAACAACGGCAGGCTGTGGAAGATGAGCTCAAGGAAATTCGAACCAAGTATTCTGATCGGCGCAAAACCCAAATCGTCAACCTGAAACAGGGGAAAGTGGCTGCGGATTTATTAACCGTGAAAGATGTGACCCCTGTTGAATCGGTATGGGTGGTAATGAATGACCAGGGGATGATCGGAAAGATCAGGGCGGAGAAACCCCCGCGCATGAGCGGCCGGGATGCGCCTGTTTTCGCGCTGAGCACTGATTCACACCAGACCCTGTACCTGGCTGGTCCGGATGGTCAGACAGCGGCGATTTCGGTGCAAAGCATCCCCGCCATAGAGGAACCTGGTGGCGGAAGTCACTTTTCAAGCATTTCGCCACTGAGAACATCCCGGCTGCCCGCATCGGTTTTCTGCCTGCCAGCAACCGGAAACCTGCAGGAGTTGTATGTGGTTACGATAACACGGCAGGGTTTGATCAAGAAATCGCTGGCGAGCGAATTAAAAGGACCTGCTTCTGACCTGTTCACACTGGTGAAGGTGAACGAGGGCGATGAACTGATCGATGTAATACTGGTCAACGACAAAGCGCATTACCTTGTTGTTACCCGCAAAGGGATGGCGATCCGCTTTGATGGCAGTGATGTAAGGCCGATGGGGCTGATCGCGGCGGGTGTGAATGCCATCAAACTGGCAGCAAAAGATGATGTTGCCGGCATGGTGGAGATTGCCAGGAAAGGTGATGTGGTCCTGGTGGCATCCAATGGGTCAGGTTGGCGCATCGAGCCGGATGGATTCCCGGTTCAAGGCCGGTACGGGCAGGGAGTGATCGGATGCCGCATGGATACCGGGGTGGAATTGGTTGGTGTCGTCTTCGGTAAGAAAAATTTCCAGTATACAATGCGTCTTAAGAAAGCGGCGGCGAAAACCTGCCGGGTGGATGACATCGCTTATGCAAAACGCGCAGGCAGGGGTGAACAGATCCTGCAGTTGGCTGCCGGTGATCGGGTGGAAAGGATCGTGAAAGTGCTCGAGTCTACTGAGTAGACCTGACCTAACGCATCATTCGACTGTATAGTAACAGTAATGGTAAATAATCTTGCCGTCCTTCAGACCGACGGTGTCCTTTCCATCGCTGACAATTCCTCTTCTGGAGTTGCAGGTCCATGTGAAGTGGATAGTGTTGTCTTTTACCTCTTTTGAGGTGATCCTAAAGTCTCCATCGTTTAGCTGGTTGGTTAACATCTGTCCGAAGAAAACACGGATATTGGTATTGCCCTGAATGGTTTGCTGAGGTGTTACAAGCACGGCGTTGGCGGCGTAAACTTCCAGCATCGGGTCGTACTGCATTGTGTTAAGCGCTTCAAAAATGCGGGTGACCGGGTCAGCTGCGGGAGCAGGCGCGCTGCCCTGAACCGGCCAGTTGTATTTAACGATCTCATCCCAAACTGGAATTAAATGCACACGGGAGTAATCCCAGGAGTAAAAATTCGCAGCGCTCAAGCCGAGTGCCCTGGCGGTATCCAGGAATAGTTTTACTTCTGAAGCGGAAGGGTACCAGCCATTTTCGCCGTACGCTGGTCCTGTCGGCACAATGGGGCGGAAGGGGGTAATGGCTTTGAATTCGCTCACGCTGCGTTTGAGGTCGTAATCGGGATTGTGCGCCTGCATCCAGTAAACCTGGGGCATATTCAAATCACATTTTTCAAGGAAAGCGGCGTAAGGGAACGAGCGGTGATAGGTCGGCCAGCGGAATGAACTGAGCGCCACCGGTGTTGAGGGGATGCCTTTTCGTAACTGGTTCATAAAGGTTCTTGCCACTGCTTCGCGACCAGCCTGCTTGTATTCCACCTCGGCGTCGATCACGTATCCGTCCAGGGCGAATTTCCTGGTTTGTGATACGGCGATGTTCGCTTCACCGATGGGATCGTAACCATAAACATAATGCCAGCCCCATACCTGGATGCCTTTGGCGCGCAACGCGTCAACAACCGGTGGGACCAGGTCTCTGCCGCTGCTATCGACATTGTAAGGGCGGGTATCGTTGGCTATCTTTATGAGCACGTGTGAGAACCCCGCGGAGGCGGCCACTCTGGCGATTGCAGAAGGGTTGCCACCTTCGCAATTCGGGATCTTCCAAATCATCATGCCCTTACCCGTTAATGTCATTTTAATCTCCTCCAACTCACCAGGAAGTTACCATGTTCACAGGTTTCCGGCGAGCCCCAACTGTGGTGCGATCGTGCGCATGGCGGTGATCACATTCTCGCAGTGTTCCCATAATGGAACACCGAATTCTTCTGCACCGCGGGCGATCTCTTCGCGGTTCGCTCCCGCGGCGAAGGCCTTGTCCTTCCATTTCTTCTTCACTGAACCGGCTTCCAGGTCGTATAGCGAGCGCGACGGCCGTACCAGCGCGACCGCGGTGATCAAACCGGTGATCTCATCACAGGCGTACAATCCCTTCGCCAGCAGCGTTGTGCGCGGCAGGTTGAGGTGGTCGCCATGCGCGAGAATTGCCCCCACGATCTCCTCCGGAACACCTTTCTGGCGCAGGATCGGCGCACCTTCCAGCGGGTGCTGTTCAGCCGTCGGGTGGATTTCCCAGTCAAAATCGTGCAATAATCCCGTGATTTCCCAGGTTTCTACCGGTTGCGCTAATTTTTCCGCATAGCATCGCATGGCAGATTCAACTGCCAGCATGTGGTTGATCAGGTTTTCATTTTTTACGTACTCTCTTACGATGAATAAGGCGTCATTGCGATTCATGTTGATGGCTCACTCTACTGCCTGGTCTCAAAAATCGGTTCGGGATCACCCAGAACAGGCAGCGGTTTTGATACCAGCACCTGCCAGAAAGCGACCAGCGTGGCGGGGATCTCGCGAATATTCCAGTAACGCTCAGCGTGATCGTGATAATCACGCAGGTCGGCGATCACGCCGTGAACTTTCATCCCCATGCCGCTGCAGGTGAAGATCGCACGGGGGAGGTGAAACTTCTGGGTCACCACCAGAACATCGTTCAGCATAAATATGTCCCTGGCGCGGTAGCAGGTATCGTATGTCCGCCGCCCGGCATAATCCAGTACGATGTCTTCGTCAGGCACACCCAGGCTGAGAGCGTAATCCCGCATCGCAGCAGGCTCGTTGTAATCAATAAACCGGTTATCGCCGCTCATCAACAACTTCCTGACTTTTCCCTCCTGGTAAAGCTGCACTGCCGCGGTTACCCTATCCTTGAGTACCGGGGAAGGGGTTCCATCTTTTTGAAGTCCGGCACCAAAAACAATAGCTGCAGGCGCTGAAGGCGCATCAGCCGGGTTGAACATTTTGCCCGCGGCAGAAAGGGCTGTGATCGACCTCGGGAGTCCGAAGAGGATCACCAGCGCTAAAATGGTAAAAAGAATCAGTTTAAACAGCATAATGATTATCTTGGTAAACATAGCAAGAATTGTACCAGCTAAATATCGGATGCTCTCCGGGTTACAGTGGGGGTATTGCCGGAGGAATCAAATTCGGAAGGTCCATTCTGGTGAAGCGTATTTGTTCCTGGCCAGCTCGTCTGCCATCTGCAGTTCATCATGAGTCGTTTCTCCTGGAACCAGGTCGAGGTTGAAAAACTCCCTGAAACCGGTAATGATCCCATCGGCAACGATACGCCAATCCGGGGCGTGTCTTAATATCTCCTCAAGTGTGGTAGCGCGGAGAGCCAGCTTGCCGGCTGCTTCACGTCGTTCAGCCGGGGTGGTGTATTTGAGCACCCGGGTGATGCGGGTGATGTCGCCTTTAATAGGCAGTGAGCCATGCTGCAGGAGGCCGCCGTGTTTCCTCGCCTGGGCTGAGCCGATCAGTTTTTTCCCGTTAACCGTGATCTCGTAATTGGAGGGTGTTTCAAAACAGACCGGGTTAACAACCTGACCTGTCACACCGTTATCGTAGGTTTTGTCTCCCACAGCCTTCACCTGCAAAACCGACAGGCCGGCCAGCAGGGCGCACGAGATCTTACGGTAACTTTCAAGCAGGCTGCCAGATAAGAGCGGGTCATCCACTGGGGCAGCGACCGCGTATGTCAGTTCGTCTACATGCATAATTGCCCGTCCACCGGTCGGTCTGCGCACCAGGCTCCAATTTTCCCGTTTCAGGGCCTCCATATCTGTATCAAGATACGGTTGGGCGAACCCCAGAGAAAGAGTGGCAGGATGCCAATCATACAACCTCAAGGTTGGGGGGGTGAGCTTTTGCGCTGCTGACCACAAAATGGCTTCATCCAATGCCATATTCGTGGAACCCGAAGCAGGAGCAGATAAGAGAAGGCGCCACCTGGTCATCATCACCGGTTAATTTTACTATGCGAGTAGTGTAAATGATATTTTTATTCCGTTCATGTTGATATAAATAGTCGTCTATTGCTTGACAAAAATGTTAGTAAAGACTAACATTGAGCCACTTCGAAAAAAAACATGGAAAATCTCGTCTTACTGGTGGGTGATTGATTGGGAATTCCTTACACAAGAAAAATATATTTTTATAAATCAGGTAGGAATATCGGATTAAGAGCCGTATAATATATTGTATATACAAGGAGGTGATGCGAACCAAACATAAACCTGAAACGGTCGGTTAATAAGTCACCACTTATATATAAAATCAAAGAGGAGAAAAGAAATGACGAAAAAGTTGTTCCCCCTGTTTAGCGTGCTGCTTGTTGCAGTCATGCTGTTGGCCGCCTGCGGACCGAAAGAGGCCGGCCCTATTACCATCAACCTCTGGACGAAAGAGGGTGAGGCAGATGGTGGTTTGCAGTATGTGCAGGCGCTTGCCGATGCCTACACCGCTGCCAACCCGAACGTGACCTTCGTGATCACGAACAAAGAGGTCGAGACCCTGCGTGAAGACTTCCAGACCGCCAGCCTGGCGAATGCCGCTCCTGAGCTGCTCTGGACCGTTTCCGATCATCTGGGTCCCTTCACCACTGCTGATCTCATCCAGCCGGTTGACAGCCTGGTTGACCTGGGCAAGTACGTAGGCAGCGCCACCGCCGCCGTCAAGACCCCCGATGGCAAGACCTGGGGTGTTCCTATCGCCAACGGCAACCATCTGATGTTGATCTTCAACAAATCCCTTATGCCCACAGCCCCCGCCAACACCGATGAGCTGCTTTCAATGGGTGCGGATTTTGTTGAAGCCAACGCTGGCAAATACGCCCTGGCCTTCAATGAGACCGAAGCCTTCTGGTTCGTGCCCTGGCTGGGTGGATTCAATGGCAAGGTGTTTGCTGCTGACGGCGTCACCCCCACCCTGAATACCCCTGAAATGATCGCGACCTTCAAATTCCTGGCCGAGCTCAAAGCCGCCAACATCATGCCCGCTGAGAGCAACTACGATGTGATGGACGCCGCCTTCAAGGAAGGCACCGCTGCCATGATCATCAATGGTGACTGGTCGCTGGGTGGATACAAGGAAGCCCTGGGTGAGAACCTGGGTGTTGCTCCCATCCCGCAGGTAGTAGGCGGCACTTACCCCGCTCCTTACACCTCCGGTGTATTCTTCATGGTACCGAAAGGCCTTGAGGGCGAGAAACTGGACGCCGTTGTGGACTTCATGAAATTCGCGACCAGCAAGGAAAACCAGGTTGACATGGTCAAGAAACTGACCCGCCTGCCCGCGCTCACTGAAGCCCTTTCCGATCCCGTTATTACCGAAGATGCCATCCTGGCCGGCTCCGCCGCCCAGATGAGCTACGGTACCCCCATGCCCACCAATGTTGAAATGCGCTGCGTTTGGGATGCGATCAAACCCGAGCTGCTGCCCACCTATGCTGGCACCACCACTCCTGAAGCTGCGGCTGCCAATGCTCAGGCTGCTGCCGAAACCTGCATCGCAGGCCTGGAGTAATTCATAAAAAAAGAGAAGGATTTGTTCCTTCTCTTTTTTTCAATCACATACGCCGGGCTGTAAAACCAGCCCGGCATATACTATAAAAAACAGTCATCACAAGGAGGAAGCTCATGATCACATCTGAGGTGATCCTGAAAAGCCTTGGAGAAGTCGGAACGACAGTAATATTGATTTTAGTGGGGACAGTCCTGGTAGAAGCCCTGCTTTACCTGATCCTGATGAAATGGCTGAAGTATAAATATGCGCTTCCTTTCATGTTATTGGCTCCCGCAGTTATCGGGCTGATCGCGCTGGTGATCTATCCGTTGATTTGGGAATTGCGGCTTTCCTTTACGAACATGTCCTTGAAGGCTTTCCGGGATCCGCAATTCATTGGATTCAAGAATTATGTACGCGTATTCACGGAACCTGTTCTAAAACAAAAAATGTTCTTCCCCCTTTTGGGGCAGACCGTATTGTGGACTGTGATCAACATCGCTTTTCACGTGGGCGGCGGATTGGGATTGGCGATGCTGCTGAACCGGAAAATGAGAGGAAAAGGCATTTACCGCGCCATTATCATTCTCCCGTGGGCTGTTCCGCAGGTTATCGCGGTGCTCGCATGGCGCGGAGAGTTTAATTTCGCGTATGGATATTTTAATATTCTTCTCACCAGGCTCGGCCTCCCTGCAGTTCAGTGGCTGGCTGATCCGGTGGCGAACTTCGCTGCCATGTGCATGACCAACATCTGGCTGGGAATTCCCTTTATGATGGTCACCTTATTGGGGGGGCTGCAAAGCATCTCTTCTGAGTACTATGAAGCGGCGGAAATGGACGGCGCTAACGCCTGGCAGCAGTTTAAAAACATTACGCTTCCGCTGATTCAACCTGTGCTGACTCCGGCGATCCTGCTGGGTACATTTTGGACCTTCAACAACTTTAACGTCCCATTCTTCATCAATCAGAATGAGCTGGAGAGTTCTGATATCCTGGTCACCGGCCTCTTCAGGGCGGCGTTCCAGTACAACCGTTACGGTTTCTCGGCCGCTTTCGCTTTCGTGATCTTCGCGCTGCTGCTGCTCTTTACCATTTTCTACATGCGCTACACGAAGTCCTTGAAAGGAGCGTATGAATCATGAGCACTGCAAATCAATACCCTAAGAAATCCTTTTTCCGCAGTGGGCGAGAGGATTCACCTTTTAAACGGATCATCATCCACCTGGTACTGATCATCGCGTGCATTATCGCTGTTTTTCCAATTTTACGCATCCTGGCGGTTTCATTGCGCCCAGGCGACCGGTTGATGTCGACAGATCTTGCCATCATCCCGCCTGATGCCACGCTTGAATCCTACCGTATCATCCTCTTCGACAAGCCTTTCTTGAGCTGGGTATGGAACAGCCTGGCGATTACCATCTCAACCGCACTGATCGGAGTGATCCTGGCTGCAACAGCCGCTTACGCCTTTTCCCGCTGGAAATTCCCCGGGCGATCGGTGGGGCTGGTCTTTTTACTGGCTACCCAGATGATACCGGCTTCGATGTTAATGATCCCGATCTATATTCTCGCGATCAAGTTAGGCATGGTCGGCACCTACCGTGGGCTGGTTATCGCATATTGTGTCACTTCGATACCTTTCAGCGTGTGGATATTGAAAGGGTATTACGATACCATCCCGGTGGATCTTGAAGAAGCCGCCAGAATCGACGGCTGCTCGCAAATCCAGGCTTTCCTGCGGGTCCTGCTCCCGCTTTCGACTCCCGCGTTGGCCATAACCTTCCTGTTTAATTTCATGGCAGCGTGGAATGAATACCTTCTGGCACGCGTCATGCTTGGATCTCAGGAGAGCCTGTTGACCTGGCCGCTTGGATTGCAGCGTCTGCAGGGGCAATTTCAAACCCAATGGGGGCAGTTCTCGGCAGGTTCCATCCTGGTGATGATCCCGGTGATGGTCCTGTTCCTGTATTCCTCCAAGTACCTGATCTCAGGTCTCACACTGGGTGGTGTTAAGGGTTGATAGAACAATGCTTCACATTGAATACCCCGGATTCTGAAAGGGACTCGGGGTATTTCTAGTTAATTTAAAGTAAGAGGTGGATCAATGAAAACTATCACTAGATATCTGGCGGTTTTTCTCGCACTGGCTTTTGTGTTGAGCTCCTGCGCATCACCTTCAGGTGACACACGCAAAGGCATTGGCAGGAAGGATGTGCTCTACCTGAACCTGACCTGGCATCAGCATCAACCCCTTTATTACAAGGACGATGATGGCGTTTACACCCGTCCGTGGGTGCGCGCGCATGCGACCAAAGATTATTATGATATGGCTGCCATGATCAAACCTTACCCCAATGTACGGGTAACTGTGAACATCACTCCGGTGTTGATGAAACAACTGGATGACTTCACGGAAAATGGGGCGAAGGATTACTACTGGGTGTTGGCGGAAAAACCCGCGGTTGAGTTGACCGAGGCTGATAAAACCTACCTGCTCACCCGTTTCTTCGATGCGAACTGGGACAACATCATTTACCGCTTCCCCAGGTACAAGGAATTGTTGAACAGACGCGGCGGGACTACTGCTGAGGAAATCGCCAAAGCGGTATCGCAGTTCACTGAGCAGGATTACCGCGACCTGCAAATATGGTTCAACCTGGCATGGATCGACCCGGAATTCCTGGAGCAATCTCCCTTGAAGGAACTGGTGGACAAGGGTGAAGGATTCAGTGAAGCTGATAAGACCGTTTTATTCAATGAGATCCGCAATATCATGGCCATGGTCATCCCTGTCCATAAGGAGCTGCAGGACGCGGGGCAGATCCAGGTGATCACCACTCCTTACGCGCACCCGATCCTGCCGCTGATCTACAATTCCAACATGGCTTCGGTAGGCAATCCCGCGGCTGAACTACCGGAAAGATTCTCCTGGCCGAACGATGCCATTGTTCACCTGCAAAAAAGTGTTGAGATATACGATGCGCATTTCGGGCAGGCACCTGTAGGGCTTTGGCCGGGGGAGGGGGCTGTATCAGAGGACATAATCCCGTTGGTGGCGGATGCAGGGTACCAATTTATGCAAACCGGCGAGGTGGTTCTGGCGCAATCACTGGGATTGGGTTCCTTCACCCGCGATTCAGCTGAAACGGTGCAGGAAGCGGACGAATTGTACCGGCCGTATTATGTGACGGACAAAGATGGACGGCAGGTTGCCATCTTTTTCCGTGACCTGGTCATATCAGATAAACTGGGTTTCACGTATTCTCAAACACCCGGTGAGCAGGCAGCTGCTGACCTGATACAGCGCCTGGAAAACATCCGGATCCAGCTCAAGGAACAGAAAGCCAAAGGACCTCACATCGTCAGCATCGTTCTGGATGGTGAAAATGCCTGGGAATACTACCCTAATGACGGCAAGGAATTCCTGAACGCCATGTACAAGATGTTAAATGATAGTGAAACCGTCAAAATGGTGACACCATCTGAATACCTTGAGCTATTTCCAAAGCAGCGGGAGCTGGAAACCCTGTTCCCGGGCGCATGGTTCAGCCCCAATTATGATACATGGATCGGTGAGACCGAGGAAAAGACAGCCTGGAATTACCTGGGAAAAACACGCGAGTTCCTGGCGAAATACGATGTAGGGAAGACGAAACAGGCTCCGGCTGAGGCTATTGCCGCCGCGCAGGATTACATGTATCTGGCGGAAGGTTCTGATTGGTTCTGGTGGTACGGCGCAGACCAGGATTCAGGTGTGGATGAATACTTTGACATGGGTTTTCGCGCCTTGCTGGCGAAGGTCTACGAATCGCTTGGTGAACCTGTACCCACCTTTGTGAGAGTACCCATCATCCCCAAGAAACCCGAGCAACCTGCGCAGGCGTATACAGGTGTTGCTACACCCGTCATCGATGGCAAATCTGACCAGAAAGAGTGGGGGACCGCCGCCTCCTACTCATCGGATGGAAAAGGCGCAGTGAAAACGCTGTATTACACGATGGATGCCAAGAACATCTACTTCCGGATGGATTTTGAGAAAATCGCGGATGAACCTGAATCTGTAGGTGTTTACCTTAACATCCCCAGCGCCGCGGCTACTCATCCCTTCGCGCTGACACCAGCAGCACCCGACAGCCTGTTGTTAGGGATAGCCGCGAGCCATCTTTTTGAGTACAGCGCGGACAGTATGACCGGTTACGAGGCGGCTGCCGGCGGATGGAAGTTGAACCCCGAATTAAGGGCGACAGGAGAGTTGGGCGAAGGCGTATTGGAAATTGCCGTGCCCTTGACCTCGTTGGGTGACCTGGCGGCAGGTGATGATTTTCGCGTAGTCGTTGTTGCCCAACCGGATGGACAGGTAATGCCCCTGACCGGCCCAGCGCAGATCGTGCTGCCGGATCTGGGATTATCTGACCTGGTGCTTGAGGTGAAAGACCCTGAAGGAGACGACCATGGACCTGGAACTTACACATATCCAACCGACGGCGTTTTTTCTGCCCAAAACTACGATATTGATGTTTTCACAGTCGCCACGGATGCCAAGAATGTGATCTTCACATTCAAGTTCTTCGGACCTGTACCAAATCCATGGGGTTCAGGCATTAACCTGTCTCTGCAGACGATGGATGTGTATATTGACAAGGACCCCGGCAAGGGAACGGGTACCCGCATGCTCTTACCCGGACGCAACGCGGCACTGAAAGAGGGTGACGGATGGGATTACATGGTGTGGGCAGAAGGCTGGAATTATGGTATCTACGCGCCTGATCCTTCTACAGGAGAACCCAAACAGCAGAATATTGCCTATAAGATCATCGTGGACCCCGCCAGGCAGGTGGTGACGCTGCGTGTTCCGAAAGAAGCTTTTGGAGAGGGCGACCCTGCTGATTGGGGGTATGTCGCGGTGGTGTTGGGTCAGGAAGGCTACCCGACCACTGGCGTATGGCGGGTGAGGGATGTGCAGGCGACCGCTGCTCAGTGGAAATTTGGCGGAGCCCCTGATGATACCAACCACACCCGCATCATCGACATGGCCTGGCCTGCGGATGGCGCAGGCACACAGGAGGAATTCCTGGGCAATTATCCCGGCGCTACAGCTGCGATTAATACGCTCACAGAAAACGATATGGCGCAGTTGCCAATTCTGTTGGTGAAGTAGAAAATATTTAGGACCTGCGGGTGTTGGTTCATCCGCAGGTCCTTTTGTGACAGGTGATTTTCGTTATGTTGTCAAGCGTACAGAAATGTGAGAAAATGACGCGGTTTATTTCGTAAATACAAACAACGTTTAGAGGAAGGGATACATGTCAATTCAAACGCCTGATTGGGTCAGGGATGCCGTTTTCTACCAGATTTTCCCCGATCGTTTTGCGAAAAGTGAAAGGATCAAACGCGCTGGTGTCAAACTGGAAGCCTGGGATACACCGCCCAATCCATATGGTTTTAAGGGTGGCGACCTTTACGGGGTTGTAGAACACCTTGATTATTTACAGGATCTTGGAATAAACGCAATATATTTCAATCCCATCACCGCATCGGCATCCAATCATCGGTATCACACTTATGATTATTTCAAGATTGATCCACTGCTCGGGGGAGATGAAGCTTTCAGAGAACTCCTGGATGCCGCGCACTCCAGGGGTATCCGTGTAGTTCCGGATGGCGTCTTCAATCACGCCAGCCGCGGCTTCTGGCAGTTCCATCACGTACTTGAAAACGGCGAAGGATCGCCATACGTGGATTGGTTTCAATTCGATCCTGAAAGGTTGAAAAGACATAAACCCTGGGGAGCGTACCCCGGCGAAAAAGAGCAGCAGCAATTGAACAGCGGTGTTGGTTCTTATAACGCGATTGGCTACAATGCCTGGTGGAACCTGCCGGCGCTGCCCAAGCTCAACACCCGTACACCTGCGGTAAGGGAATTCATTTTTGAAGCCGCGGAGCATTGGCTGCGATTTGGAGCAGATGGCTGGCGCCTGGATGTGCCAGCTGAAATCGACGATGACGCATTCTGGCAGGAATTCCGCCGCAGAGTAAAGGCCACGAACCCGGATGCCTATATCGTGGGAGAGATTTGGCTGGAATCTCAGCGATGGCTCAAAGGCGACCAATTTGACGCGGTGATGAACTACCTGGTAAGCGCCGCCCTGATGGGTTGGTTGATCGGGGATAAGATGCCGGATTACGCATACCGCATTGGCGGACTGCACAAAGTCCTTCGCCCGTTTACTGCCGCGGAATTTGGCGATCGTATTGAATACCTGCTAAACCTGTATGCCCCTGAGATCAATGAAGTGCAGTTGAACCTGCTGGACAGCCACGATACACCGCGATTTCTTACCACGGCTGGCGGTGATGAAAGTGCTTTGCGCCTGGCTTACCTTTTCATCTTCACATACATTGGCGCTCCTTGCGTGTATTACGGCGATGAGATCGGTTTGGATGGGGGTCCTGACCCGGAATGCCGTAAGGCTTTCCCATGGGAAGAATCTAAATGGAACCAGGATTTACGCAAATATATGAAGGCCCTGGCCAGCCTGCGTCATGCCAACCCGGCGCTGCGCCGTGGCACCTACAGGAGGATACTCTCTGATCATGACGTCATCGCATTTGTGCGGCAGTATGAAGGGGAAACCTGCCTGGTGGTGATCAACGCGGGAAGGACAGACCGTCAATTGGATGTGGATCTGAAAAACGCCGGGATTACAGCCAGATCAGCCAGTTTGCTCTTCGGTTCGAGCCAGGTCGCTGTTGTAGACGGAAAAGTTTTATTGCAAAAACTGCCCTCAAGGCATGGAATCGTCTTGAAGATCGATTGATCCTGCTTTTTTGTTCAAATTATCACCGCCGGAGAAGTACAGAATCTCCGGCGGTTTTATAAAGCCCAATTTCAAGAAGTGATCGTGTTGTTTTCATTTACAAATGTGTTTTTTCCACATGGTAAAATTACATTCCGCTGTTTAATGTTGCAGTGGTATTTCATAGAGATCAAATAATTAGAGGGTAATAGTTAAGGGTAAATATTCCATGGCAGACACCAATCTGAACGGAAACGTGAAAATCAACTCTCCCAGGCCAACGATCGAGATCGTACTGCCTGATGGACGGTTGTATACCGGTAAACGCGGTGCCTCACTGGCTGAATTACTGCAAATGCTCCCTGAGTGGGACAATCCGCCGATCATGGGTGCGGTGGTCAATGGTGAACTAAAGGAATTGACCTCCACCCTCGAGATGGATGCGCGCGTGAGATTGATCACAATGAAGGATGATGACGGGGCCAGGATTTACCGGCGCTCGATCACATTCCTGTTGGAGGCTGCGTTTGAGGAGCTGTTTTCAGATAGCCTGATGACGCTTGACCATTCCGTTTCGGCTGGAGGCTATTACTGCCAGGTGAGCAAGGGAACTGCGCTCGTCAATGGAGACCTCGCGCGGCTTGAGCAACGCATGCGGGAACTGGTAAAGGCCGACCTGCCTTTCGAGCGCCAGCTGGTACCTCTGGCAGATGTGATCAATTACTTTGAATCCAAAGGGCTCAAGGATAAAGTTCAGCTGCTGAAATACAGGCAGAAGGAATACCTGGTTTTGTACCGGCTTGGCGACCACCGTGATTATCACCACGGGTACATGGTGCCTTCTACTGGTTACCTGCAGTGGTTCGCTTTGCAGCAAATGGGGGAGGGTTTTGTACTGCGTTTTCCGAGGCGCGAATCTCCGAAAGAACTATCTCCAATGCCCAGCTATCCGAAGCTGCTCAGTACCTTCAGGCAGTACGGCAACTGGCTGCAAAGATTGGGTATTGAATCAGTTGGCGCGTTGAATGCTTCAATAGAAGCAGGTAATATCCGCGAGATCATTCTGGTGTCAGAAGCTTTGCACAACCTGCAGATCATTGATATTTCTCAATCGATCGCTGAGAAATCTGAGGAAGCCCGCATCATATTAATTGCCGGTCCATCATCTTCAGGAAAAACCACATTTTCCAAACGGTTGTCTGTACAACTACTGGCCCAGGGATTTTCACCATTCCCGTTGGAAATGGATAATTACTTTGTGGACCGCGAGCAGACGCCCAGGGATGAAATGGGGAATTACAATTTTGAATCACTGGGCGCGTTAGACACACATCTGCTTTCAGACCATCTCAAGCGCCTGATTCACGGCGAAAGGGTGAGGCTGCCCAAATATGATTTCCATTCCGGGAAGCGATCTGATGGTGATGAAGTTCAGTTACGCCCAGATCAGATGATCATCCTTGAAGGCATCCACGGTCTAAATCCGAAGTTGTTGCCCGAGATTGACCCATCATCGACTTACAAGATCTACGCCTCCTGCCTGACCCAGCTCAACCTGGATCGCTATAACCGCATTTCAACCACTGATACCAGGCTGCTGAGGCGTATCGTGAGGGATGCGCGTGAGCGCGGTTACACTGCCCAGGAAACCATTTCCCGCTGGGAATCCGTGCAACGCGGGGAGAAAGAATACATCTTCCCTTACCAGGAAAACGCCGACAAGCTTTTCAACTCGGCGCTGGTATATGAGCTTTCCGCGCTGCGCCTGTACGCCGAGCCATTATTGCGGCAGGTTCCATATGGCACGAAAGAGCACGTGGAAGCAAAACGCCTATTAGCCTTCCTTGAGTGGTTCCTTCCGATCGAAACCAGCTTGATCCCTGACAATTCCTTATTGCTGGAGTTCCTGGGCGGGTCGATCCTGAAAGATTTCAAGTTGTGGAAGCAGCATTAATCAAAAAGCGGGTTCAGGTTCCTGAACCCGCTTTTGCTGCTTATGAGAGTTTTTTCTTGAATGCCCTGCCTAACCTGGCGATACCTTCGTTGATTCGTTCCGGGGAGCAGAAGGAAAAATTCAAACGCATCGTGTTTTTTCCTCCAGCATCCGGGTGGAAGAACTCGCCGGGAACATAAGCCACCTTTTCCTGAATAACCTCCGGGAGCAGGTTGGTTGTGTCGAACTGCTGCGGCAATGTCACCCACAGGAAAAGTCCTCCCTGGGGTCGAGTCCAGGTCACTCCCTCGGGCATGTGTTCTTCAAGCGAATCCAGCATGGCGTTGCGCCGTTCGCGGTACACCTCCTGGATGACCTTGATATGGCGGTCAATAAAGCCGTGCTGCCCGACCTCGTGCGCAACGATCTGATTGAAGGTGGATGTATGCAGGTCGCAGCCCTGTTTTGCCAGCGCCAGCTTGCTGATCACCCCATGCGGGGCGATGACCCATGCTAACCGTAAACCAGGCGCCAGGATCTTTGAAAACGTGCTCAGGTAAATCACGTTGCCTGTGTAGGTGCCGTTATGCACGCGCATTTGCGAGTCCAGCAGTTCAACGGCAGGCAGGTCCTCGCCTTCATACCGCAGCTGGCCGTAAGGATCATCCTCCACGATCGGCACTCCGTACCTGTCAGCCAGTTGGATCAATTTCTTCCGTCTTTCGAGGGAAAGTGTCGTGCCCGTGGGGTTCTGAAAGTTCGGCAGGACGTATATGAATTTGGGGCCGATGCGCAATGCCTCTTCCAATTTTTCGGTGATCATGCCGTGTTCATCGACCGGAACTGTGACATACTCAGCGCCGTAAGCGTTCCACGCCTGCAGCGCGCCGAGATAGGTTGGGGATTCCACCAGGATGCGATCACCGCGGTTGATGAAGATCTTGCCTAACAGGTCGAGCGCCTGCTGAGATCCGCTGGTGATGAGAATATTTTCGATGTTTACATTGATTCCCACCCGGATGCTGTGTCGTAAGATCATTTCACGTAATGGAACATATCCATCCGTTCCCCCGTACTGCAGCACTTCTGCACCTTTGTGTTCAAGGACATGATTACAGGCTTGCTTGAACTCTTCCACCGGAAACACATCCGGCGCCGGGAAACCACCCCCGAACGAGATCATATCCGGTTGTTCTGTTACCTTGAGAAGCTCCCGTATAGCCGATGCTTTCATGCGCTGTGTGCGCTGCGAGTAGCGGTATTCCCACGGTGTCTGCATTCTAGTGTGCATTTTTCCTCTTGGTTAATAGGTTTATCGTGCTGTACTACAATTTCGCAAACCGACTCTCAACCAACGCCTGTGTCGGAAGTGTGACGCGGTCACCAGTGTTCAGTTCCGCAGGAGCTTTCGACGCCTGCGAGGGTGCTCCCTGGTATATTTGGATGCGAGTGCCCTCAGCCGCATATTTCGTATCGATATACGCCTGGCCGGTCAATAAACCATCCTTATCGATGGCGCAGCTGGTAACAAACCCGATGACCCTGCCTTTCTCATCCAGGACCGGGTCGCTGTTGTGCGCCATGCGCACTCCTTTCTCGGGGAAGCGGAAACGGATAACAACACCTTTTCTAGTCTCTTCTTTTTTAATGAAGGACTCTCTACCAATAAACCAGGGTTTGTATGTTTTTACATAAGAACCAAAACCAGCTTGTGCCACTCCTAGGTTCCGCTCTCCACCCATTTCATGACCATACAAAGGCAGGCCGGCTTCGGTGCGCAGCGAGTCTCTCGCCCCCAGGCCGCATGGTTTTAGTCCGAAAGGTTCACCGGTCTTCATCAGGTCATTCCAGAGACCTGAAGCTTTTTCAGGGTGAACGAAGATCTCAAAGGCCATTTTTTCACCGGTATAGCCGGTGCGTGAAACCACCAGGTCGTATCCACCGATCACCGCTTCGCACAATTCAGTGCGTTTTAGCGCTTTGATCTTTCTCTGCGTGGCGAGGTCACAACCCAGTGCCAGCAGGATATCCCGGGATTTCGGACCCTGCAGCGCGATATCCACACGCATATCCGCGCCTTCTCGCGGGTCACGCAGGTTGCGTAATGTTACCTTTCGACCGAATGCTTTTAGCCAGGGTTGATTATTGTCGACTGCCACCTCGCCTTTTCGGACGGCATTGAGCCATGCCCAATCTTTTGCATCGTTCGAAGCGTTAACGACAACCAGGTACTTATCGGTACTACGCCGGTACACAAGGGTGTCATCAATGACATTCGCATCCGGATCAAGGAAATGTGTGTAACAGGAATCACCAACTTCTAGGGTGCCAATATCGTTACCGCACACAGAATCCAGGAAAATCGCAGCCTGCGGACCCTCCGCCTGGAACACGCCCATGTGCGCCACGTCAAACAACCCGGCCGCGTTACGGCAGGCGAGGTGCTCTTCGACCACCGAGGTGTACCAGACGGGCATTTCCCAGCCGGCGAAGGGAATGAGCTTGGCGCCAAGATTTTTGTGGTCTTCGTAAAGAGGAGTTCTGAAAAGTTCACCGCTGTCTTTTTCCTCCCAATTAAAGAAAGGTAAAGCTGTCCCCTTTGACCCCTTTATGCCGATATACCACGGTTTTTCATCAGAATCACCGGACCCCGATGTCATCTCTGCTTGCGTTGTCTCAGATTCCTCGATTATGACAGGTCCGGGGATGCGCGCTGGCAGATCGTCATCAAAAGCGATATACCCATCTGAAAGAGCGCGCAGGAAGGTCGCGGCGAGACCATAATCCTCTCTCTTTATTGTGAACCTGTATAGCGTGTTGGTCACACGGGTTATGGAACCTTCAACAACATTCAATGGAGTGTGCAGTTTTGTGGGTTGGATCTGGCCATCCTCTAAGATCTCAACATCTGAACTAAAACAGTAATTCACAAAATACTGAACGCGTTCTCCCTTAAGATCAAGGGCAGTGACATTTCCTCTGGTCTGCGGTTGATCATCAAGGTAATAGAAATGCGGATAGCCGCTGTTGCCGAATGAAAGATCAGCCCCGGCTTTGGCGCACAGGTCTCGAATCTTGATCTTGGATTTCTCAAGCACTTCAAAACTTACCTTGGCACGCGGTGAAGGACCTTTTCGCATCTCAATGGTGTATGGAGTAATGGCCTGCAGGATATCCGCGATGATGTTGCCGATTTCCACCATGTCTTTTTGTGTCAGTCCGCGTTGTGTCATCCATGGTGTGCCGTAGCGGATGCCAGATGCATTGAGCGCTGTCTTATCTCCCGGGATGGTATTGCGGTTCAGCACGATCCCGGCGATATCCAGGATGCGTGCCGCCATATCCCCGGTTAAGGTGGTTCCATCGGGGCCAACGATGGTCTTGCAATCGATGTTACCCAGGTGCGAATCAGTACCATTGAATGGAATGCGCAGACCGCGCGCCTGCAGCTGTTCGGTGAGCGCTTTGCAGTTCTGGATTATCTGCTTCTGCAATTTCTGGAATTCAGCAGTCGCGGCGATCTTGAAAGTGGTGGCAAGCGCGGCGAATACATGCACATGCGGTCCGCCCTGTTCACCAGGGAAGACCGCTTTGTCGATCTTTTTTGCCAGAGCCGCATCTGTGGTGAGAATACACGCGCCGCGCGGTCCGCATAGGGTTTTATGGGTGGTGAAGGTGATCACATGGGCGTATCCAACAGGAGATGAGATTGCCTTGCCTGCGATCAAACCTGCGATGTGCGATACATCCGCCAGCAGGTACGCGCCAACCGCATCAGCTATAGAGCGGAAACGAGCCCAATCGGGGATCCAGGGGTAGGAGGAATAACCGCAGATGATCACCTTTGGCATCACTTCGCGAGCCTGAGCTTCCAGCTTGTCGTAGTCTATTTGCTCGGTAATGGGGTCAACGTTGTAATGAGCGACCTTGTATAATTTCCCGGACCGGTTCACGGAGGATCCATGCGTCAGGTGTCCGCCGTGCAAGAGATTCATGCCCAAAATAGTGTCGCCGGGTTCGATGAGCGCATGGTAGACTGCGTTGTTGGCCGGGGCACCTGAAAGCGCCTGGATGTTGACGAATAACTGGTTGGCGCTGATCTTGTCGGTGGCAAAAACCTCGGCGCAGCGGCGCCTGGCAAGCGCTTCGATCACGTCCGCGTACTCTACACCCTTGTAGTAACGGGGATCAGCGTACCGCCGGTAATAGGAGATGCGCGCGGGATAATCAAGGATCTCGCTTTCAGTCATCAAGCGGGATTCCTCATCCGGATATCCTTCTGCATACAGATTCTGAAAAACAGAAGCCAGGGATTCACGCACAGCCTGGGGCGCGGTGCTCTCTGACGGGATCAGGATCAATTTTCGGAACTGCCTTTCGACTTCATGATCGATCAGGTTGGCAACTGCGGGATCGATCTCTTTTAAAATTCCCCGAACAAGATGGTCAGCCATGTGTATTTCTCCTTCTCGCTGTGTGTATTAAATTATAAAAAACCACCTCCAGATGTTGACCAGGCAAGCATCCGTGGGTGGTTTGATGTGTGTGGATTCGGGTCATTCGTTTCTCAGCAACCGGACCAATAGCATTTTTTTCGATTTCAGGTTCAGTGTTGGAACAATCTTGACAACGTTATTTTAGTCTCAACCACTGCGGGGGTCAAGCCGGAATATGTAATTATCGAAAATATTTAAAAATCACACTGATGCCTAATAGACCAATTTGCGATATTCTTGATTTTTCACGAAAAGGCGGTTATTGTACTTTATAATTCTTTTTCAACCTGTGCATCAATAGGCGCGATACTTTCGAAAACTGGAATTGGGAGTGGCTACATGGCAGTAAATACGATCAATGTACCTCCTATAGTGGATAACAGTGTCAAACGAGCCCGCGGAATCGGTTCGATCGTGCTGATCGTCTTCACCGTCATCTGGGTTTTATCGCTGACCGGGGTCAATCTTTTCCTTCGCTGGTCAATTGAGCAAAGCATGTTTGAAACGGATACAGGCTTTAATGACGGACGCTGGCTCGTGAACCTGGTCTGCGGCTTTTTCACGTTCCTCCCGCTGCTGGCCTTATACTTCGCGGTAAAAGTCCCCCGGGTGAAACTGATGCTGCGTTTATGGACGTTGGCAGTGGCTTTCGTTTTACTTTCAGGACCCGCGAAATTACTTTATCTCACCGCTCAAGTCCAGACTAATTTACTACTCAGTGCCGCATTGGCCTTGATGACCTTGCTGGTTGTGCTTCTCCGTAAAAAGGAGGAGACGAACAGGAGAAAACTGCTCAAACCCGGGCTGATAGGGACTGTTTTATTGGCCTGTGTCGCCTTTGCCACGCCCTGGGTTTTATGGGGTGCGCTGGGTTCAGTTGTTGATCTGATTTCCGCGCTGATGTTGGGCGTGGCTTTTGGGGTATTCGTTAGTAGTTTTGTTATACCGGATTATTTTGAAAAAACTCAACCTGCGGGCAGCCATGTTGGCAGGGGGGAGTACCTTTTTGATGGTTTTGTTTTAATGGTTTTTCTGCTGATCATGGTTAGTGGTCTCAGTCAAAATGGGTCACAGATCCTGCTCAGCCTGGCAATTCCCGGTGCGGGTTGGCTCTTGGCTGCACTTGCTACAGCCGGGCGCAACCGAAAAACTCATTCCAGGTTTGTCATTGGTACGGTTTCCGGCTTGCTCCTTGCGCTGCCTTTGGCATTTTTTGATATGGATGAACTCGCGTTGATCATTTCAGGGACTGCTGAAGAAGTGTTTTACTGGGCGAATCGGGCTGGGTGGAACACGCTCATCTTCCTTATCGCTTTTGCAATAATTATTTTGATCTTTTTTAAGCACATCGAGCGGGCGAACCTGGACAGGCGGGTTAATACAGTTTTAGTGGTTCTAAGCCTTGTCGAATTTTTGGTCCTGTACTTTGCCGCGGGACAACCGGGTTTTTTTGGTGACCGTGTTTTTGTGATCATGAAGGAACAGGTCAATCCTGCCCGGTACAACGAGATTGATTCACTCGCAGAGAAACGACAAGCACTATACCAGGCACTGACTGATACGGCGCAAAAAACTCAATTGTCAATGATAGAAAAACTTGAGAAAAGGCGGATTGCATATACATCGTACTATCTGGTCAACGGATTGGAGGTAAACGCTGGCTGGTTGATGAGTGGTTCTCTCTCGAGATCCACTGGGGTTGACCGGGTATTGGAGAGTCCGCGCCTGCGGCCGCTTCCTCAATCCATCCCGCAAGCAACAGGGGAGATATTAATTCCCGCGGAGGATTCGTTGTGGAACCTGCAGATGATCAATGTACCGCGAGTTCATGAAGAATTTGGCATTTTTGGGGAGGGGATCATCATCGGGCAGACCGATTCCGGGGTGGATGTCACCCACCCGGAATTGAGGGATTCCTATCGGGGCAGAGGGGGCAGCAACGATTACAACTGGCTGGATCCCTGGAATCAAACAGTAACCCCCAACGACATCGGAGGACATGGTACCGGTACCACCGGGATCATTGTTGGGGCGACCCGGGGTATTGCCCCGGAGGCGGAGTGGATGGCGTGCACCAACCTGGCCAGAAACCTGGGAAACCCGGCGCTTTACCTGGATTGCATGCAATTCATGTTTGCCCCATATCCGCAGGGTGGCGATCCTTTCAAACACGGGAAACCTGAACTGGGAGCGATGATCGTGAACAATTCATGGGGCTGCCCGAGGGTGGAAGGATGTGATCCGGGGCTTTTCAGTCCGGCAATGGAAATTCTGGAAGCGGCTGGAGTGTTCATGTCCGTTTCTGCCGGGAACAACGGTTATTATGGATGTTCTTCAATTACTGACCCGCCCGCGATCTATGATAAAGTATTTTCTGTGGGATCCGTGGACAAAACCGGAGCGATCTCGGCATTCTCAAGTAAAGGTCCAGTCACAGTGGACGGGAGCGGGCGAATAAAGCCTGACCTGCTGGCGCCGGGTGATCATGTGCTGGTGGCTGCGCCGGGTGGAACTTACTCCGTAAGCAGCGGTACGTCATTTGCCGCCCCGCATGTTACCGGGGTGGTGGCTTTGATGTGGTCAGCGAACCCTGGTCTGATTGGTAATATCGAACTTACCAGGCAACTTCTCAGGGAGAGTGCGAAACCTTACACGGGTGAATTTTCAGGATGTTCTGACTCACAAAACGAAGCAGGCGCGGGAATTCTGGATACTTACGCAGCGGTCAAGGCAGCGATTGCGGTAAAATGAATCAATGACGAAACCTTTTTTGATTAAACGGGTTATATAGTTGACGAAGCAGAAAACCTTAACGGTAGAATCGTTAACAGACGACAATGCAGTACGGCTTGCCTGTACGGGCAACACAGAGGCATTCAGTTACCTTTACGAGCAAAATGTAAAACGCATTTATAACTATATCTACTACCGCATTGGCTCAGGAGCAGACGCGGAGGACCTGACCGCGAGGGTTTTTCATCGAGCATTCGCGCACATTAATAAGTATGTAGAAAAAGGGGTACCTTTTACTGCCTGGCTGTACCGCATCGCGCATAACCTGACAGCCAACTGGTACCGGGATAATAACCGCCGACGGGAAGTGTCTCTTGATGACCACTTTGATCTTCCGCATCACGGCGAACTGCCTGAACGGACCATGGAACAGAACCAGGAAAAGGAATTGCTCCTGAAGGCCATCCGGCGGTTACCTGCTGACCGCCAGGAATTGATACTCCTAAAGTTTCTTGAAGACCTTTCCAACGGTCAGATCGCTGTCATAATGGGGCGAACGGAAGGGGCAATAAAAAGCCTTTATCACCGCTCGTTGATCTCGCTGCGCGAGGAATTGAAACAGATCAGCGGGATTGACAACACGAGTAACTATTAAGGGGTTTGGATTATGGAACATGGCATGGAACAACCCGGGGTACACAGTTTGTGGGGTTTGGAGGAAAGACTATCCAGCCTTCTTGAACCCGTGACTCCTGACCCGGAGTTTGTTGAATCTCTCAAAATGAAACTTTCACATACCCCGGCTGTTCTGATCGAAACCGGACGCCGGAAATTAGGGTTGCTGGTTGTCGGTATCGGATTATTTGCCGGCGCCCTCACGCTCTGGCTTCTGCGCAGGCGTTCAGATTAAGCGATCAAACGCCTAATTTTTCTCGTAATTGGTAAGTGGAGGGTTCCACAAGGATCGACCCATCCGGGAAGACGATCGTAGGAACGCTGCGATAACCATTCGCCACACTTTCTACATATCTGGCAGCAGTTTCATCGCGGTCAATATCTATCCACTCATACTCGATCTTTTCCTCCTCAAAAACCCGCCTGGCGCGTTTGGTGGAACCACACCAGGTGGTGCCGTACATTTTAATTTTTAGCTGGGTGTCTTCCATTTTATTTTGCGTCTCCTCCATAAGTGTCCGTATAACATTTTCTGCATCAGCGATCAAATCCATTCCCAGCGGCAGGTTGTATTTTTCATCAACCCGCATGGTCAGGTTCTCAAGTGATTGGGTGATGCCATGGGGTAGGAACTCTCTGATATTCTTATCGGCCAGTATTTCAAAATTGTTCAAACCGACTGCTGCAACACCTTGCTTTGCCAGGTAATCCCTGACCACAATCCCCGCAGCGCGGCGCGCGCAAACCCTGGCCATCCCTTCATTCCCTGACGCCCTGGCGTTTCTTGCCAGGATCATTTCCGGATCAATCCGTTCTCTGGTTTCCATAATCCAATTCTATTACAATTCCGTGCGATTGTATTTGAACAATGCCCGCTTATGTTAAAATCATCCCTATGACTTATAAAACTGTTTTTATGGGATCCCCACAATTTGCGGCAGGCATCCTCCATGAGCTGGGAAAGCATTACCTAGTTCGGGGTGTGGTCACTCAACCTGATAAACCCGCAGGGCGTGGAAAAAAGATGACTTCACCGCCGGTGAAAATTCTGGCGGATGCTAGGGGTTACCCGGTTATTCAGCCTGAAAGGATGAAGGACCCCGGTGTTTTTGAGCAGCTGGTTGACTGGGCACCTGATTTCATCGTTGTGGCCGCTTTTGGCAGGATCCTCCGTCAGAATGTGCTGGAGCTGCCGCGGCTGGGCTGCATCAACGTGCATGCGTCATACCTGCCGCGCTGGCGTGGTGCTGCTCCCATCCAGGCGGCGATCTTACACGGTGACCGCTCCACTGGTGTCAGCATCATGCGAATGGATGCGGGGATTGATACCGGGCCGATCCTGATGCGCGAAGAGGTGCCCATTGAACCGTCTGATGATACGGTCACGCTGACCGCAAAATTGGCTTCAGTGGGAGCGTCCCTGCTGATCCAGGCATTGGACGGTTACCTGAATGGCACACTGACTCCGTATCCGCAGGAGGAGGAAGGCGCTAATTACGCGCCTATGATTCGCAAGGAAGACGGCTTGCTGGACATTTCTCAGCCTGCCGCAGCTCTCGAGCGCAGGGTTAGGGCGTTCATAGACTGGCCTGGTGCTTTTGTGCTGCTGGGAGATGAGGTCTTAAAGATTCGCAAGGTAAGGGTTCAAAACGGGGTAGGTTCACCTGGCACTCGTGACACCTGTGAAGGGTACCCCTGCATTAATACGATTGATGGGAAGCTCGTGCTCTTGGAGGTAAAACCTGCCGGGAAAAACTGGATGAATGCCGCTGATTACCTGCGCGGAGCTAACAACTGGTCTTTTACCAGGTAAACCCGGATGTCAGGTCCGTTCATCTGGCGGTAAAAAGCGTCTACGCCACTCGTAAAGAGTGTTCAACGCTTCAATCGGGGGGAGAGTGTTAAGATCGATCGCTTTTAACTCCTGCAGCAACGGGTTTGTTTCCGGAAAAAGCGTTAGTTGCTGCGATGGTTGGGCATCCACTTTGATCGTGGAACCTGAGGTCGCTTCAAGCTGGTGCAGGATCTCGCTGGCGCGTGAGATCACGGGTCGGGGAATTCCCGCCAGCTGAGCCACATGGATGCCGTAAGACCGGTCGGTACCTCCAGAAACAATTTTGTGTAAAAAGATCACCTGGGTGCCATTCTCCGCAACAGCCACATTGTAGTTGCGGATGCCGGGTAAAAGCTCACTTAATTGTGTCAATTCATGATAGTGGGTGGCAAACAAGGTGCGGGCGCGCAACCTGGGATGGTTGTGTATGTATTCAATGACTGACCAGGCGATCGATAGCCCATCATATGTGGATGTGCCGCGGCCGATCTCATCCAGGATGAGCAGGCTGCGGCTGCTGGCGTGATTGAGGATATTGGCGGTCTCGATCATCTCAACCATAAAGGTGGATTGTCCGGCATGGATCTCGTCCTGCGCGCCAATCCGGGTAAAGATCCTATCTACGATCCCGATGGTGGCGTTTGAGGCTGGAACATAAGAGCCTATCTGCGCCATTAAAACGGTCAACGCCACCTGGCGCAGGAAGGTCGATTTACCGCTCATGTTTGGACCGGTAATGATGCGGATGATCTCACCCTCTTCCATCACAGCGTCGTTCGGGACGAAGCGTTCTCCACGCAATGTCGTTTCAACAACGGGATGCCGCCCATCTGCAATATTTAGTATTGGTTCTTCTACCAGTGCAGGCCGGGTATATCCATGTATGGCCGCAACTTCTGCCAGACCGGCCAACACATCCAGTTCACCCAGCAGCTGGGCAGTGTTTAGTAGAGCGGGCAAATGAGGAAGAAGCCGCTGACAAATATCTTTGAAAAGACGGTTTTCAATCTCCCTGATGCGCTCTTCAGCGTTCAAAACCAGCGCTTCATATTCTTTCATCTCAGGAGTGATATAACGCTCCGCGTTGACCAGTGTTTGCTTGCGAATGTATTCTGAAGGCACCTGGTTGGTATTGCTGTGAGTGACTTCGAGGTAGTAACCAAAGACCTTGTTGTAGCCGACCTTGAGAGATTTGATGCCGGTTCTTTCGCGTTCTACACCTTCGAGGTTAGATATCCATTCGCGCGCGTGGCTGGACATTTCTAACACATTGTCAAGTTCCTCAGAATAGCCGCTCCTGATCACGCCGGTGTTTTGCATCGTGGCAGGAGGTTCATCCGCGATGGCATCTTCAAGCAAACTGAGAGCCTCGGGGCAGAGATCAAACCCTGTTAACCGCTCGGTTAGGTGTAGGGCTTCCTGCGATAAGACATTCAGGATTTCAGGCAGCTTCTGCAGGATCGAACGGATTCCCGTCAGGTCACGCGGAATGGCGGCATTGCCGGTCAGGCGGTTGCCTAAACGCTCAAGATCGCCAAGGTGCTGCAGTTGTGAGCGGAATTCAGCGCGGATGAGCGAGTTCTGGTGAAAAGAGGTGACAATTTCTAAACGTTGTTCGATCTTTTCGATCGTCAACAGGGGTTTACTGACCCATTGACGAATGCACCGATGCCCCATGGGTGTGAGCGTGTGATCAACGATAGAAAGCAGGGATCCCTGCGTTTCACCGCGGCGAATGGTTTCAGTCAGCTCGAGGTTTCGACGAGTGGACGCGTCCAGTGTCATGAATTCGCCGGTGCTGTATATGGTGATGCCCTTTAGCATGGATATAGCCGCGGGCTGGGTTTGTTCAAGGTATTGGACAATGACTCCGCTTGTTTGAACTGCCAGCGGGGAATGCTCAAGCCCATAACCTTCCAGTGTGGAAATTCCTAACGCCCGCAATAGTGTTTCACGGCAACGGGCAGTTTCAAAACGCCATTCCGGCAGCGAAGTGATGTGTGCAGAGAATCCGCTGTTCATTTTTATTGAATCCGGCAGCAGGATCTCCGCCGGATCCAGGCGCGCGAGTTCCGATCTCAGGTCCGTTACCGGATCTTGTGATTCGATTTCTGTAACGGAAAATTCGCCGGTAGTAATATCCGCGTAGGCCACGCTTAGATGCCCATCATCAATCCGCGCTGCTGCCAGGTAATTGTTCCTGTTGCTCTTCAGTAATCCCGGTTCTATGATTGTTCCGGGCGTGACAACTCGCACCACTTCGCGCGGGAAGATACCCCGTGCGGGTTGGTCTCCCACCTGTTCGCAGATGGCAACGTGATAACCTTTCTCGATCAGACGGGAGAGGTAATTTTCCGCGGCGTGGTAAGGGATCCCCGCCATTGGGATGCGCTGCCCCCTGGCAACATTGCGCGAGGTGAGAACAATATCGAGCTCGCGCGAGGTAATTTGAGCGTCATTATCGAAAGTCTCGTAGAAGTCTCCCAGGCGGAAAAATAAGATCGCGTCAGGATACTGCTTCTTGATGTCCAGGTACTGCTGGCGGATGGGGGTGACATCCTCTGTCATGAATTATCCAAGTCGTTCCTTATCCAGGATTGTTAGCAGTCAGATTATTCGTAAATATCGCATAACGTTACAGTTTCTGCCCGCATTCGAGACAGAATTTCGCTTCCGGAAGTGTCTTTGCCCCGCATTTCGGGCACTTGTCTTTCGGTTTTAAGGCGTGGCCGCACTCCGGACAGAACTTGGCATTGGCAGCAAGTGGTTTTTCACAGTTGGGGCAGGTTGCGGTGATGCCTTCGCGCCAGTATTCTGTGCCAAGTTTCTTATCCTCCTCTGCCATGGCAGCGTGAGCCCAAACCTCTTCTACAGATCTTGAAGCCTGCGCAGCGGCCATCTCAACCCCCAGGTCCGGGGCGCAATCTTTACACAAACCTTTTTTCCTGTTCCAGCACTTTTCACGGCACACCCATGCGTTGCAGCGAGGGCATTGGATGAAGTAAGGTTTGATCTCATTTACCGCATCGGAAAAGTTATCATCATGGGCTCTTTCCCAGGCGGCATTATGGACCCGATCACCGATATTGGCAGCCTGACCCAGGATCCCGCCAAACAGGCTGCTGGCCGCATCAAGAGCCCCGCTTAATTTGCCGGTCAGTGAAGGCTTGAAGGTTGTCCGGTATCCAGAATCACATCGCGCGCAGAAAAACTCGAATTGAAACCCTCTATCGGTGGAAAGGTCTTTGTAATTGTTCACGAATTCAAGGTGTTCAACCATGGAAACCTCCAACTCTCTAATGCTACAAAGATTTGTTCTACAAATTATGTCCCACTTGGTCAGGGCTGCTTCAATGTGTGTATAATTCAATTTATTGTTTCCGAGGCGAGAGATGGAAAAACAAGTGACCAGCACGATCTTTTCAGGCATTGAATTGGGCATAGGCACCTGGGCATGGGGGGACAGGTTGGTATGGGGTTATGGCAATGGCTATTCTGAAGAAGACATCCGGCAGGCATTCAATGAGTGCGTTGATGGCGGGATCAGGTTTTTTGATTCGGCTGAGGTTTATGGGCAGGGAAAAGCGGAGACACTCCTGGGTGAGCTTTGCGCCAGGGAAGATAAGCAATTTATTATCGCAACCAAGATGATGCCTTTCCCGTGGCGTGTCTTGAAGGGTTCATTGAAGTTCGCGCTGAACAACAGCTTGCGCCGGCTTCAGGTGAAGCGGGTGGACCTATACCAAATGCACTGGCCTCTACCCCCGGTCAAAGTGGATACCTGGATGGATCGGATGGCAGAAATGGTTGAAGCCAGGTTGATCAGGGAAATTGGTGTATCGAACTACAACCTAGAACAGACAATAATGGCGAACGAAGCGCTGAAGAAACGGGGTTTGCGACTGGCTTCAAACCAGCTCGAATATCACCTGCTTGAAAGGCGCATTGAAGACAACGGATTGATGGAATACTGCGCTGAAGAGGGAATAAAGATTATTGCGTATAGTCCTCTTGCAATGGGAATATTAACAGGAAAATATACACCGGACAATCCTCCCCAGGGAACGCGAGCAGCACAGTACAACCGGACGTACCTGGAGAAAATTCACCCCTTGATAAAAACGATGGTGCGCATCGGCAATGATTCAGAGGGGAAATCCTCAGGGCAGGTGGCGATTAACTGGTGTATCCGGAAAAACACGTTACCAATCCCCGGGGTTAAAAATCCGGCTCAGGCTATTCAGAATATCGGATCTATTGGCTGGGAGTTAAAACCGGATGATGTCGCGCTTCTGGACGAGGTCAGCCTTGCGGTAACCAAACCCTGATAGACAATTGGTTATTCTACAAATTCCAGTTCCTGGTCATCCAGGGCGGTTAATTCACCTTCTGGTTGCAGATCAATTTCGCCAAACAACCGGCTTTGATTGGCTCCAACCATGTGTCTTTTTACCAGTTCCAGCAAAGCCAGAAAGGTGACCACAACCTCCAACCGGCTTGATTCAGTTGTCACGAACTTTTGGAAAGTGGTTGCCCCCATCTTGTGCAGGGTATCCAGGATGATGTTGATCTTTTGGCGGATGGTAAAACGTGAAGATGAAACAACTTCACTCAAAGGGGGCAAGTTATTGGGATTCGAGAAGACATCGCGCGCGGCCTGGACCAGTGCATCAAGCGTAAGTTCACTCAGGTCGAGTTTGGATGGGATTTGCACAACCGGGTTCGAATCAAGGCGCAAGTAGGTATGATATCCCGCTTCCTCCCGTGATTCCAGGAATTTCGACAGGTCCTTGAACTTTTTATAGATCAATAGCTGCCTGGCGAGTTCTTCTCCAGGATCTTCTTCAATTTGCAGGTTTGGGATGGTCGGTCGCGGCAGCAGGGCAGAGGATTTGATCTGCACCAATTTTGCTGCGATCACCAGGAAGGCTGATACCTCGGCAGGATCCTGTACCTCCAGGTGATGCATGTACTCAAGATATTGATCGGTAACCTGAGCCAGTGAGAGGCGTGTGATATCCAGTTCCGCCTTTTCAATCAGTTGGAGCAGAAGGTCAAGAGGACCTGAATAGACCTCGGTGTCGATCTTGTAACCTTCGGTTTGATGACCTGCTATTTGAAAATCCACGCCGGTTATTATAGCAGATTGCAGGCTCGATTCTATGCTATATAATCAGGTAATCAGATATGATGAAAGCGATGATCCATACATGGTAAGTGGGATGATAAGCTGTATTCTGTGCGGCGAGCCTTATCCTGTTGAAGGAACGCCTTACCGGTGCCATTGCGGAGGGAGTTACGATTATTCTCGACTTCCCCCATTTGCCCTGCCGACAGGACCGGATTTCCACCGCGGTTTATGGCGGTACGCTCATTCGCTTGGATTGCCGGTTGACGCGCCGATTGTGTCGCTTGGGGAAGGAGATACCCCGCTTTTACTGGCTCAATTTCACGGGAGGAGCATTTATTTAAAGCTGGAAAATCAAAACCCGACCGGATCATATAAGGACCGGGGGTCGGCAGTGCTTACCAGTTTTTTGCTTTCGCGTGGTGTGAAAGAAGTCGTTGAGGATTCATCGGGGAACGCCGGTGCTTCATTGGCGGCGTATTGTGCCAGAGCAGGGGTGAACGCGCATGTTTACATTCCGGAATCAGCGTCCGGTCCCAAGCGCTGGCAGATCGAAATGTTTGGAGCGGTTGTGCACAGTATCCCTGGACCCAGGGTTAACGCGGCTGAAGCCGTATTGAGCGCGGTCAATAGCGGAAAAGTTTATGCCAGTCACGCTTATATGCCTTCTGGCTTACCAGGTATCGCCACCATCGCGTATGAGATCTGGCAGGAGCTGGGCAGAGAACCCGGAACCTTGATCGCACCCGTAGGTCATGGGGGATTACTCTATGGCGTGATGTTAGGTTTTGAAGCACTTCTACATGCCGGGTTGATCCCCAGAATACCATACTACATCGGTGTGCAGGCGGAGAATTGCGCACCTGTGTTTCAAGCTTACAAGCAAGGTAAGCTGGATCCCATCGAAGTGGCGACTTCATTGACACTAGCAGAAGGCACGAGTGTCACCCGGCCGGTCAGAGGGGGGCAAATCCTCAGGCGTTTACTGAATGGCGGTGGAGAGATGGCTGCGGGAACTGAAACGCAAATACTTGAGATATATGATCGTTTGGCGCGCTCAGGCGTTTTTTGCGAACCGACCTCATCGCTATCCCTTATACCGCTGCTAAATGATAAAATAGAGTTTAATGAACCGGTTGTGGCGATCATAACAGGGTCAGGCAGTAAAACGAATATGATCTTGTAAAAGAATAATGTGACCGCGAACCTCTCTGATAAGGGAGGCTGGCGCTCTCCTTATTCGAGGAGAATCTTTTTGGAACATTCCAATAACGACTGCAATAAAGAAACCCCTGAAGAACTGGCTGCCCGTATCCTGCCGGAGTTGCGCGATTATCTGCTGTTGAGCAGGGCGTTAACTCACCGCTCCTATCTGAATGAACATCCTGAAGCATTGGAGGATAATGAGCGCCTGGAGTTCCTCGGTGACGCTGTGCTGGATTTCGTGGTGGGCGCCTGGTTATACAACAAGTACCCTGAGATGCCCGAAGGCGATCTGACGCGAATGCGTTCAGCGCTGGTGCATACCGCGCAATTGGCTGAATTTGCCCGCAGCATCAACCTGGGTAAAGCCATGCGCCTGGGCAAGGGAGAAATCCAGGCAGGTGGATGTGACCGTCCGGGATTGCTGTGTGATACTTTCGAGGCAGTCATCGGTGCGATCTACCTGGAAATGGATATAGATGGTGTCAGGCGTTTTATCGATCCTATTCTTGAGGCATCCGCTGAAGATATTCTCATCAACCACAAGGACGAAGACCCAAAGAGCAAGCTGCAGGAATGGGCGCAGGGAAACGGATACCCGGCACCAGTGTATTTGACCAGCAATGTCTCAGGTCCGGACCATTCGAAATCCTTTGATGTGGATGTTGTAGTAAACGGAAAAGTGTGTGGAACTGGATCAGGTCCAAGTAAACAGGCTGCCGCTAAGCATGCAGCCGTTGATGCGCTTGGAAAACTTCAAATTCAAGATTGGAAAACGACCCTGCGATGAAACCGAAATTAAGATCATTGGAGCTGCATGGTTACAAGACTTTCGCTGGCAGGGCTTTGTTTGAATTCCCGGGAAACGTGACCGCTGTTGTAGGCCCGAACGGCTCAGGAAAATCCAACATAGCGGATGCAGTGCGCTGGGTGCTGGGTGAACAATCCTACACACTGCTGCGCGGAAAAAAGACCGAAGATATGATCTTTTTGGGCTCGGACCAGCGCCCTAAAGCGGGGATGGCCTCGGCTACGATCATTTTCGATAATGAAGACGGCTGGCTTCCAGTGGATTACAGCGAAGTAGCGATTTCACGACGGGCGTACCGCGACGGCAGCAATGAATACCTGCTGAATCGGCAGCGGGTGCGGTTGAAAGACACAACCGAACTTCTGGCGCAATCTGGGTTGGCAGAAAGAACCTATACCATCATTGGGCAGGGTCTGGTTGACGCGGCTTTATCGCTGCGACCTGAAGAACGCCGGAAATTCTTTGAAGAGGCCGCAGGGATCGGCCTGTTCCGGTCTCGGCGTGAAGAAGCGCTCACAAGGCTTGATTCCACGCGTCACAACCTGGAAAGAGTTACAGATATCCTCGGCGAGCTTGAACCGCGTCTGCGCAGCCTTGAACGGCAGGCCAAAAAGGTTGAAGAATATGACCATGTGAAGGATGACCTGCAAGAGCTTTTAAAGGATTGGTATGGTTTTCATTGGCAAAACACGCAGAAGGAGCTGCTGCGCAACCGTGAAGTACTAAAAAACCAGGAGCAAAAGGTTGGAGCAGCCAGGTCAAGGCGGGGGGAGATCGAGGTCAAAGTGGATGCAGCCCGCCTGCGGTTGCAGGAGTTGCGTGAGCTGCTCAATAACTGGCACATGGAAACTTCGGAACTGCATCGTCAGCGTGAAAAGATCAGCCGTGAAATCGCCGTGCTGGAAGAACGCATCCGCTCTCACCAGAGCCAGGATATTTCGCTCAGAAATGATTTACTGCGAAATGAAGATCAAGACCGCTCAACCCGTGAGAAGCTATCTGAATTAATGAAAGACGAAGAAAGGATCCAGCTCGAACTTTCTCAATGTGTGGAGCAGCTGGAGCAGATCCAGGCGGCATTCGATCAACGAAAAGCGGAAAGAGAACGGCTGGAATCAGAACTTGGTGTAGCGCGTAAGAAGCTGGTGGATCTTGAAACCCGGCAGGTTCAGTTGAAGGCGCATCAGCGCGAATTACAGGGGCGCATTGATTCTTATGCTGAGAGCCGCGAAAACCTCTTAAAAAATATTGAACAAAATAATGGCAATCTTGTGTCGGCACAAAAAGACATGGAAGATATCAAAGCTGAGCAGATCAAACTGCGTGAAAGCTCAGAATCTCACACGAAAGATCTCAGGGATATTGCGGCTAAGCTTTCTGATCTGGAAATACAGGAAAAGAAAATCTCGGGGGAGGTCAGCCGGCACGAAGCTGAGCATGCCCGTGCACAGGCGCAATTGGAAGTTCTCAATCAGGCTGAAAGGGCTTTTGCCGGCCTGGGTGAAGGCGCCAAAAGCCTCCTTTCAGCCGCGTCCAGCGGAAAGCTGCCTGGCGGTTTGAGAACGCTAAGCAGTTACCTGGATGTGCCTTACGAACTTGAGACTGCAATCAGCGCTGCCCTTGGCGACCAGCTGGACGCTGTGTTGTACGGGGAGGGGATTGACACTGAAAGACTGCTCACATTCCTTGAGGTGGACGAATCCGAACGGGCAATGTTGATACCGCTGACAGTCGAGGGTCCTCATGGAAAGGTAAAAAAGCTCAGCAATCCTGGAGTACTGGGAGCGGCTTCCGACCTGGTGAAATCTGTCGACCAGGCTCGTGGACTGGTCAACTTCTTATTGGGGCGGGTTTTAATTGTTAACGATCGCGCCACAGCCAGGCAGCTCGTCAAACAGATCCCGCCGGACGGCAGGATCGTTACGCTGAAAGGCGAAGTTTTCGATGGAAATGGTGTGATCATCGCCGGCAAAGAACGCCGTGCAGGGGTCATCAGCCGGCCAAGAGAAAAGAAGGACCTTGCTGACCAGGTAAACACCTTTGCAGATAAGCTGAACGGGAAAAAGAAGGAACTCGAGGTTATTCAACGCAAGGTATCATCTTTGCTCGAAGAAAAGCATGAACTCGAAAAAAACGCCCGTGAAGTACAATCCACTCTTCAGCAGGTTAATTCGAATCTTGGGGTAAAAGACCGCGAGTTTGCCAGGCTGAACCAGCAGTTGGAGTGGCAGAATAACCAGGTAAACACCCTATTAAATCAGGTCACATCAGCTCAATCTGATATTGTTGAGACGGGAACGGAAGTTGCGGAAAATGACGGCAAAATTGAAGAGCTCAATCTCATTATTCGCGGCGTAAACGAGCAGCTAAGGGCGATTCCCATCGATGAGATTCAACAGCAACTGGTGCACTGGAACACGACGCAAGCGGTAACGCAACGGGCGCTTAAAGAAGCATCCGGCCGTGTGCTTGAAGTAGCCCAGACCATCGCTCAGAACCAGGGCCAAATTGAACACGTCAACCAGCGCATTGCGGACCTGGTTATCGCCTCAGCAGAGGTGTCAATAGCCGTTGAAAATGCCAGGATGGAAGAAGAGCAGATCAATTTAAAACTTACCGACTTCAGTGCCAGGATAGATCCATCTGAGGTTGAATTAAAAAAACTTGAAAGTGAATACTCCGCGCTGCAACACGAATATTCTCAAACCCAGCAATTTGAGGCCAATGCAGACCGGGTGTACACTCAGGCACAGTTGGAGTACTCACGCAGCCGGGAAGCGCTCGAAAACTTGCGCAGGCGCATCGAAGAAGATTTCGGGTTGATGACTCTCGAATACTCCGAAGAAGTTACCGGACCCACACCTTTACCCCTGGAGGGGGTAGGTAAACTGGCGGTTTTGGCGGAATTGCCCAAAGGACTTGAGGAATCGATCAATCGACAACGCGCGCTGTTGAGAAGGATGGGTGCAATCAATCCGGAAGCCCGCAAGGAATACCAGGAGGTCAAGGAACGCCACGACTTCATGAAAACCCAGATGATTGATCTGCAGAAAGCTGATGGAGACCTGCGCCAGATCATCGCGGAGCTGGATGAGCTGATGAACCGGCAGTTCCGAACAACCTTCAACGCGGTGGCGGCTGAATTCAAAGAGATGTTCTCGCGCTTGTTTGGCGGAGGTTCGGCTCGCCTGGTGATGACAGATACAGACAATCCAACCGAAACAGGGATTGATATCGAAGCCAGGTTGCCGGGCAGGCGTGAGCAGGGGTTATCGCTTTTATCAGGTGGAGAGCGGTCACTTACAGCTGTTGCGTTGATCTTCTCGCTGCTGCGGGTTTCTCCGACTCCGTTCTGCATCCTCGATGAGGTGGACGCGATGCTCGACGAAGCCAACGTGGGCAGGTTTACCGAACTGCTGCGCGAGCTCAGCCAGGAGACGCAGTTCATTGTTATTACTCACAACCGCAACACAGTACAGGTGGCGGATGTGATCTACGGTGTGACGATGGGACGCGATTCAGCCAGCCAGGTCATCAGCCTGCGATTGGATGAACTCAGTGACGAAATGGTGAAGTAGAGTGAAATTAAAGAAAAACTGCGGGAGAATTCTCCCGCAGTTTTGTGTTTACTGGCTGGCAGCCATTCGATATTCAGCCGGTATGGCTGGAGTGTTAGGAACAACTGATGCCCAAACGTCGAACTTCTTGATCGAGATCTCGGTTTTCGCGTTTTCTATGAACTCGGCGAAAGCTTTTTGCTTCATCGCGTCCCACTGCTGGTCAGATAGCGCTCGGATTTCCTTGCCCAACAGCTGAATGATGTGAAAGCCGTAATCAGATTGAACAGGTTCGCTGACCTCGCCAATTTCAAGCGCATAAGCCGCGTTTTCAAATGGTTCGACCATTTGACCTTTCGAAAACCAGCTCAGGTCGCCGCCATTGGCACCTGTTGAAGTGTCAATTGATAGCTCGGCTGCGATGGTACCGAAATCCTCGCCTTTCTCCAGGCGTTCGATAATGGCGTTGGCTTCCTCTTCGGTTGTCACCAGGATGTGCCGCGCCCAGATCATCTCCTGATCACGGGAGATGTCTTTTGTAACTTCCTCAAAAACCTTTTGATTCAACAGCAGGTTTCTCACATATTCGCGAAAATCAGCCTCAGTATACGGAAACTGGTCGCTGATACTGGTGAGCATTTGGTCGTAAAGACCCTCGAATCCTTCACGGGTATACGCAGTCGGCGTGGGGGGGATCTGCGTGGCGGTAGGAACAGCATTTTCGGCGGTCGGTGTGACAAGAGATGGGTCGGGAGTCTGGGTAGGTCCAGTGGTCGCGGTCGGTTCCGGTGAAGCTGTTGGAGTGATAGTGATGATCGCCAACTGCTGTGCAGACAAGGTGGAGGTGGGTTTAAAGGCGTAAGTGGGTTCAGGTGTAGGAGTGCCTTCAGGAAAGAACCCGAAACCTCGTTCCAGTTCCTTGTTGATGTCCTCATCTGTCACTGATATTCCTAATTCAGCTGCTTTTTCTGCAACAACAGCTTCATTGATCATCTTGTCAAGTATGTCGCTGCCGAATTGGATGTAGTTATCCAGGGCGTTCTGCATATCCAGCATTTGTGATTCAAAGAACATCGCGTATCCAGATGCGGCGTAAGAGGTAAAGGTCTCAACGTAGGATAAACGTTCATATTGCACGCGCTTTACGAACTGGTTGACATTGATCGTTGTACTGCCAACTTTCGCCACAGGTTTCCGGTTCTTGAGTACGGTTCCCTGCAGCACACCATAACCTACCAGCACGACAACCACGGCAACGATCGCGATAAGGACAGCGATCATGATCTTCTTTTGGCGTTTTTCCTTCTGAAGCCTGGCTTCGTGTTTTCTGGAGGCAGGAGCCGGAGCTTTTACTTCATGTTCCTTAGTCATATGGCCTCGATATCTTAAGCTGCGCAACATCCTAACAGATGGTTGCGGCGAAGCGGTAATTAACTGGTATAGGACCCGGAATTACCTGATGGTTTCGCTCCAGCGTTCACCTGTGAACGGGAGCAGCGCGATGTGGCGGGCACGTTTGATAGCCGCAGCAAGGGAGCGCTGATGGCGGGCGCAGGTTCCAGTTTGCCTTCTCGGGCGAATCTTGCCATCTTCGGTTACGAATCGACGGAGCAGATCAGTATTTTTGTAATCGATGGCAATATTTTTATCTGCGCAGAACTGGCAGATCTTCGGGCGCGCTACAAAACGGCGCTGACCGGAAAAACGTTCGCTTTCATTTGAAATTTCTTCTGACATTTTTTACTCCATTAGAACGGATACTCATCATCCGTTTGAAAATCGGTTTCCTGAATATCACCGGTCGGTTGAGCCGTTTCTTTTTTCTCGCCCAGGATCATCATTTCAGAAGCCACAATTTCTACATTGCTGTGTTTGACTCCCTCAGAATCCTCCCAGCGGCGGGTTTGCAGACGTCCTTCAACATAAACCTGCTGTCCTTTGGCAAGATACTGCTTGCAGATCTCAGCCAGGTTACCCCAGGCGACCACGTTGAACCATTCAGTCTCTGAGTGGCGTTCTCCATCCCCGGTATTCCATGAGCGGTTGGTGGCGACGGTAAAGGTTGTCACCGGCCGGCCGGAGGGGGTGAAACGCATTTCGGGGTCGCGCCCCAAATGTCCTATGATCATTACCTTGTTTAAATCACGACCCATTTCACAACTCCTAATTCTTACTGCAACCGGTTTTACTCGACCGCGGTGATCATATAACGGATCACGGGCTCGTGGAAGCGCAGGTTGCGATCCAATTCAGCGGTGAACGCGGGGGCGATTTCTGCGGTGAGCAGGAAGTACTGCCCTTCACGCTGTTTGCGGATGACGTACGCGAGGCGTTTTTTGCCCCACGCATCCACTTTTGAGATGCTGCCGCCGCTCGCTGTGATCCAGCCTTTTACCTTCTCGAGAGCCTCGTTAAGAGCATTCTCGTCCAGTTCCGGATGGAAGATTAACACGAGTTCGTATGTGCGCATGGTGGTTCCTCCTTTCCTCGGGTTTGCCCTCGAACAACACCGTTGGTGAAGTCAAGAGCGGAAAGGTAGCAGTGGCTTGCTGCGTACCAGACGAACTATTTTACCACAGGTTTTTCAGATTCTATTTTTTATTTATCCGCGCAGAGGTGCGATGGTTGCAGGTAAAATTTGAGGGAGAGGAGAAAATAACGAAAAAAGTAAATATGATTGGATACAATTAATGTTGTCGGTTGGATCGTTTTTTCTTCCGGCTTGATTACAGGGTTCGTGACCGCGGGGAGCGAGACCTTTCTCATTGCGATGCTTGTTTGGGCTGCAGCAGTGATAATCGGTGCGCTCTTGTTAGGTGTATCAGAAGTGATCAGGCTTTTGCAAATGCTTGTAGATAAAGCAAAGTAGAACTGCGTTGCAACGGATATCAAACAGAAAAACTGATTTGTGGTAAAATTCTGACCGTTGTTGGGGGCTCGTCTAACGGCAGGACAGCTGACTCTGGATCAGTAAGTAGAGGTTCGAATCCTTTGCCCCCAGCCTGAAAAACTTGCTCATGAGCAAGTTTTTTTATTCAAATTCACCCACGGATGATGATTGCGGCTTTGAAAAAAATTACTGATTTTTTCCGCGACTCTGAATATTACCGCGCAATTCTCCGCCTGATGCTGCCGATCGCGCTGCAAAATCTTATCACCTCTTCGTTAAATTTCGTTTCAGTGGTTATGATTGGGCAGTTGGGCGAGGTCTCCATCGCTTCTGTAGGGCTGGCGAACCAGGTATGGTTTCTGCTCAACCTGATGGTTTTTGGCATCTCCAGTGGTTCGGCGATGTTTACCGCCCAATTGTGGGGAAAAAAGGATGTGCACAATATCCGCCGCGTTGTCGGGCTCACTGTAAAGCTGGGATTAATCGCAGCGGCGATTTTCTTTGTGATTGCACGATTCTTCCCGGAGACGGCGCTGCGGATATACAGCAGTGATCCCGAGGTGATCGCCATGGGCAGCCGTTACCTGCGCATGGTGTGTTGGACCTACGGATTCTACGCGCTATCAGCTGTTTTCAGCATGGCATCACGTGCGGTCGGGAATGTACGCCTGCCGGTGGCTGTGAGCACTTCCGCGCTGATCACCAATGTGCTCATCGCCTATCCGTTGATTTTCGGGGTCAAGATGCTGGGGATTCCGGCACTGGGCGTGGTAGGAGTGGCCATTGCGGGGATCATTGCCAGGATGATCGAATGCGGTGCGCTTTTATACTTTATTTATCGCAAGCGTAATAACCCTGTTGCGGCAGGTGCGGGTTACCTGTTGGAATTCGATTGGGAGTTCATCAAGCGAGTGATGAAGCCGGTGCTGCCGGTAATCGGCAACGAGATCCTGTGGTCATTTGGAATCACCACCTATAACGCAATATACGGGCACATCGGCACGAATGCAGTCGCGGCGATCAATATCATCTCAACGATTGACCAGGTTGCTTTTGTGGTGTTCTTGGGTTTGGGTAACGCGACCGCCATCCTGGTCGGGAACCTGATCGGGCAGGGAAAAACGGAAAAAGCGTACGTCTACGCGGGTAGATCCCTGGTGCTGCAGGTTGCCGGGGCGATGCTGATTGGATTGCTGGTTATCCTTTTTGCACCCCTGATACTTGGTTTTTACCGGGTAGATCCTGAAGTCATTCTAAGTGCCCGCCGGTTGCTGCTGGTGTTGGGAATGGGATTATGGGTGCGCGCTTCGAACCACATGATCGTTATCGGTATTCTGCGCTCAGGTGGAGATACCCGGTTTTCGCTGCTGCTGGATGGGTTGGTGATCTGGCTGGTGGGGGTTCCATTCACTGCAGCAGGCGCGTTTCTATTCCATCTTCCGATTTATCTCGTCTACGCGCTGACCCTTAGTGAGGAGGTAACAAAAGCTTCTCTTGGTTTGAGACGTTATTTTTCGAAAAAATGGATCAATGACCTCACCGGAAGAGTGGCGGAAATCACTCCGGATTGAACGCGTCTGGTTTGACACTGGCGCCTGGTTTCCTGGGATCGCTCACCAGAAGCATCAGGATGACGCTGGCGATTAACGCCATCACTGCGGATGTGATGAAGGTTGTGGCGTAGTTGAATGTGTCTGCGAGCAGTCCGCCAATCAGTGGAGCGATAATGGCAGCTGGTGCCACCAGGGTGTTGGCCATGCCCACGTAAGTCGGCCTTTGTACTTCTTCTCCAAATTCAAGTGACATGGTTATACCGATCGTCCAGAAGGCAGTGCCTGCCACGCCGTTAAGTATAAAGACGAAAGCGAATAGGTTCAAATCTTTAATGACCAACGCTAACAGTGCACTGGCTGCCGCGCACACACTGCCCATCACCAGAACCCACTTGCGAGACCATTGATCGGAAAGTCTTCCCAGCAGTGGATTCATCACCACCATGGTGATCATCAGGATGCTGGTCATCACCCCCACCTGGACAGTGTTCATGCCGAGGATCTTCACCGCGTAAACGGAGTAAAAAGCAAATGCCATCGTACCAAAATGAGCGATGAAGCGGCTGATAAGAAAATTGGTAAATGATCGGTCACGTCTTAAGATCGATTTAATATCCTGCCATAAAGGTTGTGGTGTGAACCCTCCTGCGGGAAGTTCGTTCTTTTCTTCACGGGTAAGATTCAGGAAGATCCACGACAATGCAAAAAAACCTGACGCGATAAAGAAACAAGTGGCGAAATCGTAAGGTGGTTTGAGGAGAACTAACAGAATGCCTGCAAGGTATGCGCCCAGGCTTGCCAGCAGGTTGGACGCGGCGGATTGCGCGCCGAAGAATGTCGCCAGGATGTTACCGGGGATGATCTTGCTGATCATGATCTGCCAGGCGTTCGCGGTCAACCCCGCACCCAGCCCCTGCCAGATGAGCAGGATGAATGTGAGGATGAGCGCTGCCTTTGTTCCGATACGTGGGATCAGTAATCCAACGATTCCCAACCCCAAAATCGGCAGTCTCTCCTGCACGGTCATGAACATCACGTACGGCTTCACGCGTTCCATTTTGGCGATGCGTTTTGCCAGCAGCAACTGGGGCAGCTGCCAGCCGACATTGTGAATTGCCGGTACCAGCCCGATGAGCGTGGCTGAGGAGGTTAAAGTTGCCACAAATAACGGGATCATCGTGGTGAACGACGCGAAACCCAACCCGAAACCGAAAAGACCACCATCAAGCAGGTTAACGGTGAAGTTGTGTTTAAAGTTGCCCGTCTGTCGTTCGTTTATCATTTTAGTGATTTACAAAACCCCGGTTTGGCCGGGGTTTTATTTTTCAGTCGAGAAGGGGAGGGTCAATTCTCTTCGTCATAATCCAACTCGTCCCAGTCCTCTTCACCTTCCTCTTCCATGTCATCCCATTCTTCCAGCTCGTCCTCATCTGCGTCCCAATCTTCAGCGCTCAATGCCTCCGCGTTGACCGTGTAGGTCTTGCAACCTGTATCCGGGTCCAGTTCGACCATTCCCGCGGTACAGATACCTTCATCCAGGAATGAGCAATCCAGATAGTGGCACTTAATTCTTGGCATGTTTATTTCCTCCTGATGCTGTATTCGTGGGCGATTTTACTACAAGTCTGATAATTGTGGTGATGAAAATCACGCTCATCGCCGCTGCTGAAAGAACGCACCATTGACAATAGGTTTTTAAGACGAAAACCTCAATACTGGTGAGGTACAGAGAGAAAAGGAACCCTGCCAGGCTGATGCCGAAGAGCGCGAGATCAACATGCTTGCGGATCACCTGATTGCGGATTCCCAGGGTGACAAGCAACAGGATAAGCCCAAACCCGGCGATACCGTAGATACCCAATGGAATCCCGAAAAGTTCTGACCAGCGGCTGGCATTTACCACATCACAATCACCCAATCCTGGAGTACAGTAGATGGGAGCTTTTGCGATCTTGACGTACGCCAGGTATAAGGAATCCAGCAGGCCGATGATCGAAGCGATCTTGATGATGACCGTGGTTTTCTTTATGGGGGAGGTATGCATTTTTTCCGGCATCTGGGTATAAGGTGTCGGGCATTCTACAATGAATACCGGATTAAGTAAAGGTCAATCTGAAATTGCTCTGCGTTTATTTGTGGTAAGCAATGGAGATCTTATCCCGGATTCAACCGGTGCGCTTCCATCACGTTCGGCAGGTTTTCAATGCGAGTGAGCACGCGCGATAATTGCGCGATGTCTGCGATCTCCAATACCATCATAATCGATGCCAGGTTATGCGACACATTGATCTTGATGTCCTGCAGATTGATGTTCTCGTTGCTGAGTACTGAAGATATATCCACCATCAAACCCTGACGGTCGTAAGCTTTGATCTCGATCTCTACAGGGAAGGTGTGCTGTGGTTCACCCCAGGCTACCCTCACGATGCGGTCGCGGTCTTTCATGCGCAGGATATTGGGGCAGTCCTGCCGGTGAATGGTGGCGCCGCGGCCGCGCGTAATATACCCGACAATGGCATCACCGGGAACAGGGTTGCAGCAGCGCGCGAAATTGGTGAGGATATTGCGCAAGCCCAGTACTGAGACAGCGTTTTCTGTGATGTCTTTAACCTGGGTGGAAGGTTTGATTTCGAACAGGCGTGATTCGTCAACCTCTCCCTCTGAGAGAGTGTTGATGATGTGGCCTAGAGAGACATCACCACATCCAACCGCCACATACAGGTCATCCAAAGAACGGTAATCAAAACCGCGGGCGAGTTTTTCGAGGTCAAATTGCTGTAGTCCCAGCCGGCGCAGCTCACGCTCCAGGATCTCCTTCCCCTGGGCGAGATTCTGTTCCCTGTTCTGATGTTTGAACCAGGCGCGGATCTTGGACCTGGCGCGTTGGGTTTTTACCAGTCCAAGTGTTGGATTCAACCAATCTCGAGATGGCCCCCCCTGTTTTGCAGCCAGGATCTCGACCTGGTCGCCAGTGCGCAGCGCGTAATCCAGGCTAACAAGTTTTCCGTTTACCTTGGCGCCGCGGCAGCGGTTGCCGATCTCAGTATGGACCGTGTAGGCAAAATCGATCGGGGTAGCACCTGCCGGCAGGTCAATAATATCGCCTCGGGGGGTAAAGACGTAAACGCGGTCCTGAAAGACATCCGTGCGCATGCCTTCAACGAACTCGTTGGCGTCTTCAACCTCCTGGCGCCATTCCATCAATTTTTTCAGCCAGTTGATACGCTGCTCGTATTGTTCATCCCTGGGACCTTTTTCTTTATAACGCCAATGCGCGGCGATACCATATTCCGCGTTTTCATTCATTTCAGAAGTGCGGATTTGTACCTCAAGAGGTTTCCCGTCATCGTACAAGACTGCCGTGTGCAGAGACTGATAGAAATTATCCTTTGGCGCGGCGATATAATCATCAAATTCGTTGGGAACCGGCCGCCAGTGGGTGTGAATGATACCCAATACAGCGTAACAGGAAGGGATGTCGGGTACGATCAACCTGACCCCGCGCAGGTCGCGAACCAGTTCAAAGGGTTTATCTTTTTCGACCATCTTGCGATAGATCGAGTATATGTGTTTACTGCGCCCGGTAATTTCAACCATGATACCGGAATCACTGATCAATTTCACCATTTTATCGATGATCGCCTTCATCTGGCGTTCGCGTTCCATGCGGGTTTCAGCCAGGTTCTGTGCAATCTCTTTGTACTTTTCGGGATTGGTGTATCGGAAACCCAGATCCTCCAGTTCCCACTTCAATTGCCAGATGCCAAGCCGGTTTGCCAGCGGAGCGAAGATATCAAGGGTTTCCTGCGCGATTCGGCGGCGCTTTGCTTCAGGCATGAAACCAAGCGTGCGCATATTATGAAGGCGATCCGCCAGTTTGATTAGAATAACACGGATATCCTCTCCCATGGCGAGGAAAGTCTTGCGCAGGGTCTCGTTGGCGAGTTCACGGCGGCGGTCTCGGGCATGCTGCGAATCCAGCAGAGTTTCCTGCTCCGCCTGGTTCTTGTCCAGGTTGTTGCCAAATATTTCAGCATCGTGCTGGTCTGCCCTGGAAACGCGCGGCAGGTGGGTCAGCTTGGTGACACCATCAACAAGTTTGGCTACCTCGTCGCCGAAGTTGCGTTGAATATCCTGAAGCGTGACACTTGTATCCTCCACCGTGTCGTGTAATAAACCAGCTGCCACCACTACAGGTTGTACGCGCATTTCAGCCAGTATGATGGCCACAGCAACACAGTGGGTGATATAAGGCTCGCCGGAAGCCCTTTTCTGCGGGGAATGGGCGTTTTCGGCGTAATTGTATGCCTGGATAATGAATTCCTTATCCACCCTCGAATAATTATCCGGCAGGATTTCCAGGAGGTTTTCCAATAATGGGCTGGTTTTCGTTGTGCTGACCATGATCTGCTCGTGTTAATTAATTAGTATATCATCCGACATGGTTTTCCTGACGGATTTCAAGTCTTTGGACTTCATAAATGGATTATTAACCGGCTAACGTGAGCTAACTCTGAACCGAGAGGGAAGTCGGAATAATCGATTATTTTAACAATTCCTGGCCGTCAAAATGCCTCTGAGGGGAAAGGTATCGCAGGGTTTCGGCATCCTCTGCGATTAAATTTCCCTGTACAGCACGGGTTAACAGTTCACCGAGCGCCGGACCCAACATAAAACCCTGCCCGCACAAACCTACACCCAGCAGCAGGTTGGTAACCGTTTCACTCCACCCGATGATCGGAAAGCCATCGGGTGTCATCGGGTATAGACCGCGCCAGGTCCTTCTGACGCGAATGTTCCTGAGCCTGGGCATGATGGAAATCATGCGCCTGGCAACCATGGGCAAAAAGCTGCTGGTCTCGTTCACATCTTCGCCCCAGATGTTTGGGCTGGGTGTGATGCAGAAGATGATCTGACCAGTGGTGTGTTGATAGAAATAGTAATTGGATGACCCGGGGGCGGGCCGAATATCGACGATCATCGGGCCCAGGAAGCGCGCAACCGGTTCCGTGATGGCCGCTTCGTGACTGTCAGCCCGCACCGGGATCTCGACCCCTGCCATCCGGCCGATCTCTGATGCCGAGGCGCCGGCCGCATTCAACACGACCCCAGCGGAATAGGTATCGCAACTGGTAGTGACAGTTGTAATCTTCCCATTTTGCACAGCCATTTCGATCACGGGCTCACAGAACCTGAATTCAGCCCCTTTTTCGCAAGCCAGAGTGAAGTAAGCGTGATTTGAGAGGAGCGGAGAAGCACTGCCGTCATTAGGAGAAAAAGTACCGCCGATGAGGTCCCGAGGTGTCAGATCAGGGACGATCTTGAGCAGGTCATTCTTTTCATACCAGTCATTGACCAGTCCATAAGATTTTTGAATGTCGAGAAGATCCTTGAGGATCTTTTCTTCACGCGGCGTGTAGGCTACGAAGGAGTAACCGCATTGGTCCCATTCGATATCCTTGCCGTAAGTCTCTTTGAAGGTGGAAAATATCTCAATGCTCCTCAAGCACAGTCGAATCTTGGCAGGGTCGGAATGTGTAGCGCGGATCCCGCCGATGGCGCGCTTGTTTGATCCCTGTCCAACACTTGGGACGGTTTCGAGAACGAGAACTTTCAAACCTGAGCTGGCGAGGTAATACGCGGCTGGCGTTCCCAGTGAACCGGCGCCGATGATGATCACATCGTACATTTTGTGGGTGTCCATTATTCCTCATCCTCCTCATTCACACCAGCGAAGGTGCCGAGAGGTACTTCGATGAATACCGGTCTGCGGGAGGGGTCTGTAACCTTATCATACGGTACACCTTCTTCCCTGAATATCCGGTGGATCAAAGGAGCGCAGGTTTTGGCTCCGCAAGCGCCCATGCAGGCGCGGGTTACTGTTTTGATCTCATTGATGTCCCGGTAACCCTTGCGGATGCACTCCCTAATTTCACCTGCTGTCACATGTTCGCAGCGGCAAACAATTGTGTCATCTGCCACGTGGTTTACGTACTGCAGCATCGGTTGTGTGATGGCTGGATTTTGTATCCTGATTCCCGCGATGCGGGCAGCGATATTCCGGTCTGCTTCCACCTGTATCACAATCGTCCTGTCGTTGGCCTTCAACGCCCGCACATTCACGACGGTGGTCGTTCCCAATTCATCCCCCTGGGTGTCTTCAATGGTCACCTCGTCCCCGATATTTATGGACTCGCGTGAAAATTCGTAAGGAATGGAGACAAGAGGTCTCTCGGTGCTTGTTCTGTAATCCACCAGGGTGATGGCTAAACCCGGGCAGCCAGCAACGCATTTCATACAGGCTTTACAGGCAAAGTTATCTTCAGTAAATGTTGGCGTTGAGCGGATATCCTGTTTATCTATGTATATCAGGTGTTGAGGACATAAAGCTGAACAGGGATCACAGGGGATTTCCTGGTTGCAGTGGAAAACCGGCACAACACCCGCCGGCAGATCAGGTAATTCTTCGCTGAGCACATTGCCTGGTTTGGATTTGAGGATCTCACCTGTGCGATACCAATCACTGGGAATCTCGCCCACATTGAGTCCCAGTTGCTGCGCCACCTCAAGCCCTTTGATCTTTCCGCTGAAAATGGCGGCGGAAGCTTCGGCGATTTCTTCTGCATCACCGGCGACTAACGCGGTGACACCGAAATCCTTTGCCTTGTGGAAAAATTCGTTAACCGGGTCCAATCCTACGGCTATGAGCAGGGAGTCGCAGGCAAAAGATCTCTCGCTGCCCGCGACGGGTTGGAAATGCTCATCGACTTTGGCGATGGTTACAGATTCCACATGGTCATGGCCGTTGGCTGAGAGAATGGTGTGAGAAGTGTATATGGGCACGCCCATGCGCACCAGTTTGTCTTTATGTACCTTGTAACCGCCGCATTGCGGAAGAGCTTCAACCAGTCCGACAACGCCAATACCTGCCTGGAGGGCGTGATAACCGGCGATCAATCCCACGTTCCCGCCGCCAACGATGAACAACTTCTCAGCCGGCCGGATCAGGTCGCGGTTGACAAGCGTCTGAAAAGCTCCCGCTCCGTACACTCCGGGCAGTGTGTTGCCTTTAAACGCGAGAAATTTTTCACGCGCCCCGGTCGCGACGAGCAGCACCTGCGGATGGAGTAGAATATAATGCTTTCCCTCTTTCAACACACCGATTTTTTTATCGCTAAACACCGCCAGGCAGGTGGTTTGCGTCCAGACCTGGATGGATGAATGTGCACGTACTTCTTTTTCTAATCGTGTGGCGATGTCAATACCGCGTGTTCCGGCGTAAACAGCTTCTGTGGAACCGAAGAACCTGTGGGTCTGCAGCACGAGTTTGCCCCCAAGCCGGTGCTTGTCGTCCACCAAAATAACCTCAACTCCCAGTTTTCCTAATTCAATGGCTGCAGAAAGCCCTGCAGGACCACCACCAATGATCAGAACCGGGATTTCAATTTCTGGGATAGGATTCAGCTCAGGCACGCTTTTTACTTCGGGTAAAAGCGGGTGACCATCGTTAGGGTAAACCCGCATCCCCGGAGTGACCAGTTCCATGCAGGATTTTAAGGGCTTGCCATCGGCGATGACCATGCATTGAGAACATTGCCCGTTGGCGCAGAAAATTCCCAGCGGTGAGCCATCCTTGTGATGATGCCCGAAGGTATGAATACCGTTGGCGAATAATGCCGCGGCAATGGTTTCTCCCTCTTTGGCGGTAAGCGGTGTATCCTGCCAGTAAAATTCGATTTCTTTTGCTTCGGGGATCGGCAATATCGGATGCTGCGTGATACGGTAACTGGTCATGGAATATCCTTGTTTTACAGTTATTTGTGTATTTCCCGTATTATCTTCTGCGTGCCTTAGCGCCATTAATTGTACCAAATCGTAAAAATCAGGTTGCTGCAGGTAAACACAGACCTAGTGTTTGGCAGTGATAAAATATCTGAGCTAGATGGAGGTCACATATATGAAACGAATCGCTGTACTCACCAGCGGGGGAGACGCGCCAGGCATGAACGCTGCCATCAGGGCTGTCGTCCGCTCAGCTGTGCAAAATGGCTGGGAGGTTTATGGAGTTAAAGGCGGGTATGAGGGTTTGATCAATGGTATTTTCATCCCTTTGGGAACGCGGGATGTCGGTGGTATTCTTCAGCGCGGCGGGACTGTTTTGGGCAGCGCGCGTTCGGAGGAATTCAAGACCGAAAAAGGACAAATAAAAGCCATTCGATCCCTTAACGAAGCCGGCATCGAGTCATTGATCGTGATAGGTGGTAATGGCACACAGGCAGGCAATTACGCGCTTCACCAGCATGGTTTTCCTGTGGTGGGGATTGCTTCGACCATTGATAACGACCTTGCCGGGTCTGATGTAACCATCGGCGTCGATACCGCGTTAAATATTGCCCTTGAAGCGATCGACCGGTTAAAAACCACCGCTTCTTCCCATCAACGAGCCTTTCTTGTTGAGGTGATGGGGAGAGATTGCGGATACCTGGCATTAATGGCGGCAATCGCCGGGGGTGCAGAGCACGTGGTGTTGCCTGAAGTGGACACCGATCCTGAGGAGATCGCAGAGATACTGACAACAGCCTATGAAAAAGGGAAGGCGCATGCCATTATCGTGGTGGCGGAAGGCGCAAAATACGATGCTACTGCGTTGAGTAATTATTTTGAAAAGCACAAGGAACGCCTGGGTTTCGATTTGCGCGTTACCATTCTTGGACACGTGCAGCGCGGCGGCAACCCCAATGCTTTCGACCGCATTCTCGCCAGCAAACTGGGGGCGGCGGCTGTCGAGCAGATCAGAAAAGGGAAATTTGGTGTATTGATGGGAGAGGTGAAAGGGGAAATTACCGCGACACCACTTGCCAAGGTGGTTGGCACGAAGAAACGGGTTGACGGTCACCTGATCGAACTGGCGAAATTACTTGATTAACAGGAATGAGAAATCAAAATCCAGCCTTCAAAGGCTGGATTTTATTTCCTTCAATAAATTAATTATTCTTTCTTCATTCGTAAAAAGGCTTCAATAAACCCGTCCAGATCGCCTTCAAGTACCGATAGAGAATTGCCTACCTCGTAACCGGTCCGATGATCCTTGACCATTTGGTACGGATGAAGCACATAAGACCGGATCTGGCTTCCCCATTCGGCTTTCTGATAGGCGCCGCGCAGATCTGATAGGTGCTGGTCAGCGGCGATCTGTGCCAGGTCGAGCAGCCGGGCGCGCAGCACGCGCATGGCATTTTCCCGGTTTTGCATCTGCGAGCGTTCGTTCTGGCAGGTGACCACAATGCCCGTAGGCAGGTGAGTAAGGCGCACGGCGGTGGCGTTTTTTTGCACGTTCTGTCCGCCCGCGCCGGATGACTTGAAGATGTCGATCTTTATATCATCCGGGTTGATCACAACGGTCGGATCCTCCTGAACGGCTTCCGGCAGTACCTCCACCTGGGCAAAAGAAGTATGGCGACGGTGGGCTGAATCAAATGGAGACAACCTCACCAGCCTGTGAACGCCTTTTTCTGCTCTCAGGTAGCCGTAGGCATAAGCGCCGTTAACGGCGATGCTCACGGTTTTTATGCCGGCTTCTTCCCCTTCGGTTTGATCCAGGATCTCCGTGGTGAAACCGCGGCGCTCACACCAGCGCAGGTACATACGTTCAAGCATGGCAGCCCAATCCTGGGCATCGGTTCCGCCTTCACCAGTGTTTATCGTTAAGAGTGCGTTGCCGCGGTCGTATTTTCCCCCAAGCAAGGTTGCCATTTCAAGCTTCGAGACTTCGCTGGCGATGCTGGTGATTTCTACTTCTAGTTCCTCCTGCAAGGAAGGGTCGGAGAGTTGCGCAAGTTCCAGCGTGTCGCGTATGCGATTCTCCAGTTTATTCCAGGTGGAAATCTCGTCTCTCAGGTCAGCCAGGTTCTTCATGATCGTTTGAGCCTGCCTGGGATCATCCCAAAGTTTTGGATCCTGGCTTTGAATGGTTAATGCTGCCAGTTCTTTTTCCTTTGATGGCAGGTCAAAGACGCTCCAGGAGGGAATGCACTGAAGAGAGACTGGTTTGAAGGGTATTGATCAATTCTTCCATGGTAATATGCCCTAATTCTTCATGTCGAGTATGTTCTTTACAAATTGATTACGGTCAAAAGGCTGCAGATCTTCAGGTTTTTCACCCAGCCCGGCGAAGTAGATGGGCAGTCCGAGTTCCTTCTGGATGGCGAAGGCCATGCCACCCCTGGCTGAGGAATCCAGCTTGGATAGGATCACCCCGTTGACGTTGACCGCCTGTTGGAAGGCGCGTGCCTGGTGGAGCGCGTTTTGACCCGTGGTGGCATCAAGCACCAGCAGGGTGGCGTGCGGAGAGCCCGGCAACGCTTTACCGAGAACCCTGTGCACCTTCTTGAGTTCTTCCATGAGGTTGTAACGGGTATGCAAACGCCCGGCGGTGTCGATGAGCACAATATCCATATCCCGGGCAACGGCGGATTGAACGGCGTCATAAGCAACCGCACCGGGATCGCTCTCGGGCTGCCCGGCGATTACCGGCAGATTTAAGCGGTCAGCCCAAACCTGGAGCTGATCGATGGCTGCAGCCCTGAAAGTATCTGCTGCGGCTAACAGGACTTTTTTTCCTTCTTTCGCGTAGATATAACCTAGTTTAGCGGCAGTTGTGGTCTTCCCTGATCCATTGACGCCCACCAGGGTCACCACTGCCGGGTGGTGGGAGTCAAGCGCCAGCTGCACAGGCGGTAAAAGCAGATCAATTAAAATGCCTTCCAGCGCAAGAAGAAAATCCGGTGTTTTGGTAAGTCCCTGGTCGCGTACAGCTTTGATGATACGTTCGATAATTATCTGACTGGTATCGACACCAATATCAGCCTGGATCAACAAGGCTTCTAGTTCATCCCAGGTGTCCTGGTTGATCTCTGATCCGCCAAATACGGTTATGATCCTGCCAAAGGTGGCTTTACGGGTTTTTTCCAGGCTTTCACGCCATTTATTGAATAAGGCACTCATCGGTTGAGATTATATCACGCGGAAAAGTAGGGTCACGCGCGCCTGGCTGCCAGTTGCCCGCAGCCTGCGTGTATATCGATGCCTCTGCGCAACCTTATCGTGCAGGGGGTTCCGGCGCTTTCAAGAACCTGCTGAAATTTACGCGCTCTCTCTTCCGTTGTGGCCGTTCCGGTGTAATTTACAGTGGGGTTGAGAGGGATCACGTTCACATGGCATAAAAGCCCTTTGATCAGTCCGGCGAGTTCACGCGCGTGGTCGATGGTGTCATTCACATCTCTAATCAGCGCCCACTCAAATGTAAGGCGCCGATTGGTCAGTGCAATGTACTCGCGGCAGGCATCCAATAACTCTGCGAGCGGGTACTTGCGGTTGGCCGGGATGAGCTGGCTGCGCAGGCCGTCGTTGGCGGCGTGCAGGCTGATGGCAAGATTTACCTGCCGTTTTTCATTAGCAAATCTGCGTATGCCGGGGACGATGCCCACTGTGGAAACTGTAAAGCGGCGGGCACCCAGGTTTAACCCTTTTGGGTCATTCAAACGATCTATCGCTTCCATGACGGCTTCGTAATTGTGAAACGGCTCACCCATGCCCATTACAACAATATTGGTAATTTTTTCTCCTCTGGTTGCCAGATTCCGGCCGAGGAACAACACCTGTTCGATGATCTCACCCGTACTCAGGTTGCGCTTGAAGCCCATTTGACCGGTCGCGCAGAAGACACAGCCCATGGCACAGCCAGCTTGTGATGAAATGCACAATGTCTGGCGTTCGTTGTAATGCATCATTACGGATTCAATAAGACTGCCATCCGGGAGGGTAAAGAGATGTTTTACTGTCTCACCGTCTGTTGAACTTATTCTATCTATCAAGGTTAAGCTGGAAAAGCGGATGTCTTTTGCGAGTTGTGACCGCAACCGCTTGGGGAAAGCCGAGACCTGGTCAAAATCGTCATGCAATTGCGCATAGATAGCTATTCGTAATTGATCAACCCGATAGACTGGTTCGCCAATTGATAGAAAGTACGCTTTCAATTGGTCAGCATCCAGGTTAAAAAGGTACCGTTCAGTTTCCATGAAGTTGGTCAATCAAGCTCTCAAGGTCTGGAAAAATGAAGTCCACCGGCGGGTGGTTTCGTTCTGCTTCTTCGCGGGTAGCGATACCTGAAAGAACGAGCGCGGTCAGGCATCCCAGTCTCTGACCACCCAGGATGTCAGTTTCAAGCCTGTCTCCGACGGCGAGCGTTTCTTCGGGGGAAGTTCCCAGCTTTTCGAGTGCGAACTCGTAAAGTGTTGGATTAGGTTTGCCCGCGATGATGGGTTGCACATCTGTGGCGATCTCAAGCGCCCCTATCAGCGCACCTGCTCCGGGTATCAGACCAGCGGGTGTGGGGTAGGTCCGGTCGGGATTTGTGGCGTAGAACGGAACCCCGCTGCGAATGAGCAGTGTTGCACGTTTGAGCTTCTCAAAAGAGATGCACCGATCCATACTGGCTATAACCGCCAGGCATCCGGATTCCGCCTGGTAAAAGCCTGCATCAGCGAGGGCTTCAACCAAGCCAACCTCACCAACGATGTACACTGGACCGCCTTCAGGGTGTACGGCTGAAAGAAGGTGAGCCACGGCCATGGAGGAGTTGATGATTTTTTCAATCGGTATTGTTGCACCGAACGCTGCGAGCTTATTCACATACTGCTCCGGTGTGCGTGTAGCATTATTGGTTGCAAGTATGTAATTCAGACCGAGGGCATTGATCTTCTCAAAGATCAGCGGCAGGTTGCCGATCGGCGCGGATTCACGCCACAGCACGCCGTCCATATCCAGTATCAGTGCCTTTACCTGGTTCAATTTTGCCTTGTGCATAAACCCTCATAAAACGAGCCGGATAGCAGCTGCCACCCGGCTCACGTGATCTTTACCGTTATCAGTGTTGAGGCGGGGTGAGCACCTGGTCGACCAGTCCGTACTCCACTGCCTGCTGCGCGTCCAGGTAAAAATTCCTGTCCGTGTCGTGTTCGATCACTTCCAGTTTCTGACCTGTCGATTCAGCCAGGATGTTCATCAACCTGGCTTTAAGGCGCAGTATCTCACGAGCCTGGATCTCAATATCAGAAGCCTGTCCTTCGGCGCCGCCGAGCGGCTGGTGCATGTGAATGGTAGCATGGGGCAGTGCGTAACGTTTCCCTTTAGAGCCGGCCGCGAGCAGCACGGTCCCAAATGAGGCGGTTACACCTACAGCCACAGTGCTGATCTTATTGGGGATCATCTTCATGGTGTCGTAGATGGCCAAGCCGGAATAGATTTGGCCGCCCGGAGAGTTTATGTACATCTGGATATCAGCTTCAGGGTCTTCACGGCTCAACACCAGCAGCTGGGCTACTACCGCATTCGCCACCTGGTCGTCAATGGGGGTGCCGACGAAGATGATGCGTTCACGGAAGAGAAGTGAGTAGATATCATACGCGCGCTCACCACGGCCGGATGATTCAATGACCATGGGGATGACGTTTTTAAAATCAGGTAAGTTCATTTTTTCTCCTGTTCGGTCGTGTTTTCAACTTTTTTTGGCTTTTTGGCTGCCGGGAGTTTTGGTTCATCCCCGGTGGGTGCTTTAGCTTTTTTCACCTCTTTTTTTGCATCTTCCGCTGTTTGAGCAGGTTTTGAGGGGTCAGTTGTTTTCTTTGTTTTCACATTTTTCTTGGTTTCAGAAGGGGTTTCTTCCTTTTTGCCGGTGGCGATATCCTTCATTCGTTCGAATACTTTACGGTTCATCACCCGAGAGGCGGCTTCCATGGTAAGGGCGTTTACATAGTTCTTATTCTTTAATTGTTTGCTGATCGCCTTGGGGTCGGCGGATTGCTGCATCTGGGTGAGCATGGCGGTTACTTCGGTTTGCAGGTCTTCATTGGCGAGCTTGATCTCTTCAGCTTTTGAGAGCTCCTGCATCACCAGGGACTTGGCCAAGTTTTTGGCAGCCGCCGGTTTTACTTCTTCCTCCATCCAGGCGTCTTTTTCCTTGTTGATTGTCTTAAGGTAAACATCCAATTCCATTTTCTGGTGAGAAAGGTCATGGGTCACATTCTCGACGATGTGTTCCATTTCATGCTCAAGCACCTGCGGTGGATATTTGATCGTGGCTGTCTTGACGATCTCGTCAAGCAGCTCTTCGTAGTATATTTCATCATATTCACTTGTCTGACGCGCTTCCAGCTGTTCTTTGACAGCTTCCTTTAGTTGGGCAAAAGTCTCGTATTCTCCAAACATTTTCGCGAATTCATCATTCAATTCAGGGAGGGTCAGTTTCTTCACAGTCTGCAGCAGGACGTGAAATTCTACAGCTTTACCACGAAGTTTTTCGAACTTGGAATCCTTCGGGTAGGTGTACTTGACCTTTTTTTCTTCATTTGCGCTCATGCCGATCAGATTGTCGCCAAATCCGGGGTAAGGATAGTCATTTTCTTCCGGATCGTTCTCACCGATGACCAGTTGCAGGGGTCGATCTTTGAGCAATTCGGGATTTTCGTCTTTGGCGGTTTTTGTGATGGTGGCATCGACCTTGATGTAAACCAGGTCACCGGTTTCAGCGGGGCGTTCGACCGGTTCCGCGGTAGCGTAAGTCCGGCGCAGCCGTTGGATAAACTCATCCACCTGTTTGTCAGTGACCGCTTTCGGTGAATATTTCTTACGGATTTCCTTGTAATCTCCCAAAATCACAGCCGGTTCCAGGGGCACGATAAACGTGAACTTGATCGGATCGCCCTTGTCAACATCTTCGAGCGTACCAGGAGCTGCGGGTTCAATTTTGGCTTCCGCCAGCACCTCGGGGTACACGGCTTCCATCATTAATTCAATGGCATCTTCTTCGATCGCGGGTTCACCGTAAATCCTGGAGACCACATCGTATGGCGCTTTGCCAGGCCGAAAACCGGGAATTTTCGCCCTGGATGCGATGCGGCGGGCGGCTTTGTATTTGTATTTATCTAAATCGTTAGGTTCGAATTCGGCAATGATCTTTGCCTGGTGGTCTTCGCGCGCTTCAATATTGAGTTTCAAAGTCTTTATCCTTTTCTGTTATTTTCTTTTGGGGAAAGAGGTTTAGCTCTTCGTATGATACAAATCAATCAACCCCGGCGCATTGGTGTGTAAGCACGCAAAAACGCGTCACAATTATACTCAAAATCCGGCAATTTTGAGAGAAATCAAGCCATCACCGGGATTTCTAATAAGGTTCTTACAAAAACCGGTCGGAGGATTGTGAGGGGTCAGGCGCGAACTTACGGCAGGTTGATGTTTGAAAAGAAGCTGTTTATGCTTTGACCGAATGATCGGAGTAAATTCGAGAGGGAATTGCCAATATCAGAAAAAGCCTGTGAGATATTCTGCCAGTACTGCACCATGAAGCCCGGTTCGTTGATCCTGATGTTCTGCGGCGCGAGTATGTATAGCAGGACCAGCAGGATAACCAGCAAAATCAGGATGAACGCGATATCGATCTTGCCTAATTCTCTTTTCATAATCTACAGTGTAGCATGATAAATACGAAAATCAACCAGGGAAAAAATGTAAGTGGGGAAAGCGGGACTTGAACCCGCACGCCTCTCGGCACATGATCCTAAGTCATGCCTGTCTGCCAATTCCAGCATTTCCCCGGGGTGCGCTGGTATTATAAGCGCTGGCAGGGGGAGCGTCAATAATCGAATATAATCAGGGATTGCGCGATACCTGCATACAGTAAAGAACACGGAGTAAAAAATTGTCAAAGATCTATTCACCGGATAGCGCCGGCAAAGAACGCACCAGGCTTACAAAGACCATTATCCTGGCTCTGCGGGAACTGATGAAACAGAAAGAACCGGATGACCTCACCCGCGACATCACCGCGTACGTGATCCTGGCCTTGGAGGAAATCGCCACCAATATTGATACCTCAGTTGAAGCCTGGGAAAAAAGGGGATACTGGGTCAAAGCAGACCGTTTCCGACTGGATTGGGAGTGGGCAGGAAGCAGCGCCGCCAGGCTGCGCAAGGCATTTGCCAGCGAAGATTGGGGAACGATTGCCGTTACTGCCGCACAAGTTGCTCAAAAACTGAACAAGGTGGTGATCCCCCAGCGTCATCGACTGGGAACCCCCTGGGTGGGTGCGGTAAAACTACTCAAATAAAAAAGAGCTTCCACTTGAAAGTGGAAGCTCTTTTGATAATTTGCCAGATCTACTTTTTCTTGAGGATGATCCTGGCGTCGGCGATCCTGAGCCCTTCGCCTTGTGCGTAAAGCAGCACGGGGTTCGCGTCAGATTCAGCAATCTCATCCATCAGGTCATGGATCATGCTCGAATACCTGACGATGGTTTCTGCCATCGCCTTACGGTCGCGGGGTGCTTCACCGCGAACACCCGAGAGGATCGGTGCACCGCGGATCTCACCGATCATTTCTTCGGCTTCGGCTTTCGAGACCGGAGTGACACGGAATGTGACATCCTTGAGGACTTCAACGAAGATTCCACCCAAACCGAACATCACTGTCGGACCAAAGGACGGATCATTCACTGAGCCTAAAATCACTTCAGTACCCCAGGGAGCCATTTCCTGAACGGCGATACCGTGAATGTCAGCATCTGCTTTATAGGCTTTTGCGTTCTTGAGAATTGTGTTGTAAGCTTCACGGGCTTCGGCTTCAGTCTTGATATTGACCTTAACACCGCCGGCATCAGACTTGTGGAGGATATCCGGTGATACGATCTTCATCACGGTGGGGAAGCCGATTTCTTTGCTCAGCTCTACAGCTTCTTCCTCTGTCTTCGCCAGGCCGATCTTAGTTGTGGGCATGCCGTAAGCCTCAAAGACCTTTTTCGCTTCGATCTCGGTCAATGAAGTACGACCATCAGCGCGTGCGCCGGATATCACTTCAAGCGCCAGTTTCTTGGCTTTCTCGTCTGACTTGGCGCCATCAGATTTCTTGCTTTCCTGCAATTTTGCGTATTCACGCAGGGCAGCCATGGCATTGACTGCTGTATCAGGGGCAAAGAACGCCGGGATGCCGTTTTCCACCATCCAGCCGATGGCTTTATCAGATTTTTCACCACCGACGAAGGAAACCGTTACCGGTTTGTCTTTCACACCGCTGTCATCAATTGCCCGCTTAATACTTTCGGCAATTTCAGGAGGATTGGTGATGGCCGTTTCGCAGTAAAGCACAACCACACTATCGGTCCATTCGTTCATGATGGCAAACTTCACGGTTTCGTAATACCAATCATTGCCTGCCATACCAGTCATATCCACAGGATTCTTGGCTGACCCGTACTCAGGCATGTGTTTCTTCATCTCTGCCTGAACGTCTTCAGGGGCGAACTTCAACGGGATGCCAAAGCGTTCTGCAGCATCTGTGGCAAGCACGCCGTTGCCGCCGCCATTCGTGATGATCAGGAAGTTGTCGCCTTTCATCGGTGGCTGCATCGAAAGGGTAAGTCCGCGATAGAAAAGGTTGTCAAGGTCGGTCGCCTGGATGACGCCAGCCTGTTTGAAAGCCGCGTTGTATACTTTTGCGCCGCCGGCGAGTGAGCCGGTATGAGAAGCCGCTGCTGCTGCACCGTGAGCCGAAACACCTGATTTCAGCGCGATGATCGGTTTGTTGGATTTCTTGGCGACATCAATAAACCTGCGTCCGTCCCGCAGGCCTTCGATATATAGCGAAACGCAGGAGGTCTCATCATCATCCTGGAACCATTCGATGAGGTCAGCGAAATCCACATCCGCCATGTTGCCGATGGAGATCATCTTTTCGTAACCGATACGGCGGCTGTAGGTTGCCATATCCATCGCGATCAATAAAGCGCCTGATTGAGTAACGAGGGAGTTCTTCCCGGGCAGGGGCAGGCAGGGGGCAAAGGAGCCGTTAAATTTTTCAGAATTGGAGAGTGTGCCCACGATATTCGGACCAAGGATGCGCATGCCGTAGTGTCGAGCAATCCGGACCACTTCATCTTCCAGGTCTTTTCGACCGATCTCGCTGAAACCGGAGGTAATTACGAGAGCGCCTTTCACTCCCTTGCGGCCGCATTCCTCGGTTACTTCAGGCATAACTTTGGCAGGAACACACATAATCGCTGAATCGATCTCGCCCGGAACCTGTTCGATTTCGGGGTAGCACTTCAAACCGAGGATCTCGCTTTCCTTTTGATTGATGGGGTAGATCTTACCTTTATATCCATCTTTCAGCAGGTTCATGATTACGGTATAGCCGATCTTTCCAGGCGTGGCTGAAGCACCAATCACCGCAACAGATTTCGGTCTGAGCATCTTTTCAATTCCAGTTTTATCCACAGCAAACTCCTCCTTATACGGTTGATCTATTGGGCTATCTTTAAAAAATGTTAGAATAATTCAGATTTCATTTTACACACTTTTGAAAAAACAAAAGTCCTCAAATCCATGAATATTAATCATAAAACATTCTACGCAGAACAAATTTCTGCCGCTTTAAGCAAAATCGCTTCCCCGATTCCCAGACGTGATGATATTGCCACGATACTTACTGCAGCGCTGCAAGCCGTACACCCGCAATTGGCGGTGAAAAAACACCTGCAGCTTGAAAAAGATCAACTTATGGCGGGTGGTTTTACTTTTAAACTAAACAAAGACTCCAGGATCGTGACGATCGCTTTGGGTAAAGCAGCGCCTGCGATGTTAATTGGCGCTTTGGAGCAGCTTGGTGACCGTTATCAGCAAGGGGTGTGTGCATGCAAGCACCTTGATCCAGCGAGTTTGGAACATCCTGGCACTCGGTTCATTATTGGGAATCATCCAATCCCCGGCGTGGGCAGCCTGCAGGCAGGGGAGGAGATCAGGAATTCTATCAGTGGACTCGTACGTGATGATTTTGTACTCCTGCTATTGTCTGGCGGCGGATCCGCGCTGGCGACACTTCCAGTTCGCGGCGTGACCCTCCAGGAGATGCAGCAGCTGACCGCTACATTGCTGCGTTCCGGTGCGAGTATCAACGAATTGAATATCGTGCGCAAACATCTGGACCTCATTAAGGGCGGCGGCTTGGTACGCTTGGCAGCCCCGGCAAAAGTGGTCACCCTGGTGCTCTCTGATGTGGTAGGGAACAACCTGGAGGTGATCGCATCCGGACCGGCTTACCCGGATCCTTCAACTTTTGCCGATGCAAAACGAATTATCAATGGTGCTGCTTCGCACGGAAACATTCCAGCCAGAATTGTTGATTATGTGGACATGGGGTGTAAAGGGAAGGTTCCGGAAACGTTGAAAAGTGATGAACCTGATGCTGCTCGAGGTTTTAATACGATAATTGCCAGTAATATCGACGCAAGTGCCGCTGCCACAGCAAAGGCGCAGGCACTGGGTTTTTGTGTGAAGACGGTCACAAACGGGTTGATAGGGGAAGCCAGAATCGCCGGGGTGCAAATTACCGACCTGGTCAAGCGCGCTAAAGATCTGCAGAGACCATTCATGCTCGTTTGGGGCGGCGAAACAACCGTAACGGTTGCAGGGAACGGTAAAGGCGGCAGGAATCAGGAGCTGGCGCTGGCAGCGGTGAGAGAAATGGTAGGGATGGCCGATACATACTTGATCACACTGGCTACCGATGGTGAGGATGGACCAACGGACGCTGCCGGGGCGGTGGTCTCTGGTAAAACCTTGGATCGGGCAGCGTCCAAAGGGTTAGATCCTGATGACTACCTGGTTAACAATAATGCTTATGCTTTTTTTGAGCGTTTCGGCGACCTGGTGATTACCGGTCCCACTGGGACAAATGTAAACGATCTGACTTTTGTTTTCGGTTTCTAATCCCCGGCATATCTTTGCCTGATGCGAGGGATCAGGTATTCATCAAAAGCGCGTATTTCATCATAATCAGGTTTCCAATCCCAATCACGGCAGGCGGCTCCGTCCTCTACATCTTCCGGCCACGAATCCACGATCCGCTGGCGCGCGGTATGCGGCTCGAAATTTATGAAAGCGCTCGGGAAAGCTTGTTTTACGTGGCGGTAAAAATCCTCTGCTGTCGGGCTGAAACTGGTAACGTTATATACCAGTTGCTTCAAGTTCTCCTGGGGTGCTTCTGCAAGCTGCAGCAGAGACTTGATGGCGTCGGGCATTACCATGAAAGGCAGCCTGGTATCGGGGCGCACAAAGCAGTTATAGGGCTTACCCTGAGCGGCTGCATGCAGCATTTCGGGTCCATAATCACTGGTACCCCCGGTGGGTACAGTGACTGATGAAATTAACCCCGGGAAGCGCAAGCAGCGGAAGTCCACTGTGTGTTTCGTCTCATCCACCGCCAGCTGCCGGTAGTAAAAATGGTAATACCGGCCGAGGTGTTCACAGTAAAGCTTATTGCAGCCATACATGGTAATAGGTGAGTTCCACTCGTACTCTTTGACCTTGCCCACCTTTTTCTTCTTTTCAAGGTCGGGCAGACCGTAGGCGGCGATGGAACTGGGGTAGAGAAACTTAACCGGTTTTCCCTGCCATGAAGATTGCTCAACGGCCAGTTTGAGCAGGTTCAAGGTGCCCTCCACATTCACTCGGTGGGCGGTTTCAGGGTTGTACTCAGCCTTGGTGGATAAGATGGAGGCTAAATGGTAGATCACGCGGATGTCAAATTCAGCGACCAACCGGCCGAGAAGCATGTTATCCAGAATGTCACCCTGGATGGCGCGATCGCAAAAGGGTCTGAGACTTTCATCAATTGGCTGCACATCCAACGCGATGATGCCTACCTCTTTCTTTTCACCCAGGTGTGCGATCAATCCATGCCCGATCTCTCCATTAGCACCGGTGATCAATACCACTTCTTTGCGCATAGGTATCTCCGTGATCGTTAATATAATAGTCAAACAGATTATATAAAAAAGTTCTGGATTTCTCCAGAACTTTTTCGCTTCTTATGAAGTGGTTGCCTGTCTCTTGCTGAACCAGGTTTTCCATTCCTTGTTCTCCCAGACCACCAAAAGCGGAGCCGCGATGAAGATCGAGGAGTAGGTACCACTCAGTAAACCTACCAGCAGGATCACTGCGAATTCTCGCAAGCTTACTCCCCCGAAAAGCGCCAGCGCGAGCAGCAGGAATTCCACTGTCATCAGTTGTGTGTTGATCGAACGCTGTAGCGTTTGTACGATGGAGTGATTCGCCAGTTTTTCGAAATCCAGTTTTCTAAGGATGCGGTTGTTCTCGCGGATGCGGTCAAAAACCACAATCTTATCCTGAACAGAAAAACCGATCACCGTCAGTAGAGCGGTCAGGTAAAGGGAGTCAATCTGCCAACCAAACAATTTTGCCCCATAACCGGTCAGCGCCAGCACGATGAGCACATCATGGATCATGGCGATGATCGCGCACACACCGTAGCGGAAAGCGTGCGGTACACCGCGGAACGCGAAAGTGATGTAAACAACGACCGCGAGAGCGGCGAGTGCGACCGCCTGGATAGCCCGCTGGGTTACACCCTGGCCAATCGATGGACCAACAGTATCAGATTTCTGGATGATGACGGGACTGCCCGCTTCTTGTTCCAAGACATCCAGCACTGTCTGGCGTAAACTGTCGCTCAATTCTGATGACCGCAGCAAAAGCGTACCTTCAGTGGTAGCCTGGACCTGGAGGTCAGTGATGCCGTTCTGGTCGTAGATCTTTTTGATGGCTTCGGTTGAGGGCAGAGAACCATCTTCAAAACTTACTTCTAGCAAGGTGCCGCCCTTGAAATCGATTGAAAGCGGCATGCCATTAATCGCAAGCAGGATCAACCCGGGCAGGATGATGATGAGGGAAAGTGCAAAAAAGAGGTATCTTTTACCAAGGATATTCATAACTGTTTTTCCTCCTACAGACCAAATGATTTCTTGATCTGATCGGATTTGATGAAATCGACCACGATCCCGAGAAAGGTTCGGCTCACGAACACGGCGGTGAACAAGGAAACAAGTACACCCAGCGCCAGGGTAAGCGCGAAGCCCTTCACAAGCGTGGCGCCAAATGTAGACCCGAACCAGAACAGAATGATGCTGGTAATGATCGTGGCGATGTTGGAATCGCGGATTGAAGGCCAGGCGCGTTTCCAACCCAGGTCGACGGCCTGTCTCAGCGTGCGACCGTTTCTCAGTTCTTCTTTCAGTCTCTCAAATATCAGGATATTGGCATCCAATGCGCTGCCGGTGGATAAGAGAAAACCGGCAATACTGGGAAGGGTGAGAGTGACCGGGATCAACTTGAAGAGCGCGAAGGTAAGCCCGGCGTAAATGGCGATGGCGATAACCGCGATGGCACCTGGAACACGGTAATAGAGCAACATGAATAAGGCTACAATGGCGAATCCGATCACGCCCGCTCTGAGGCTCTTGGTGAGTGAATCTGAACCCAGTGTAGGACCCACGACCCGGCTTTCAACCACCTCAACAGGCACTGAGAGGCGCCCGTAGCGTAAGGTCACAGCCAGGTTATTAGCCGTTTCAGCTGTGAAGCTGCCGGAGATCTGTCCCTGTCCGTCCGGGATGGCGGTGCTGATACGCGGGCTGGAAATGACGCGCTTATCCAGTACGATGGTCAGGAAGTTGCCAACATTGGCAGTGGTGTGATCTTTAAAGACCTGCGTCCCAGTATCGGTGAGTTCAAAGTTCACTACATAACCACCCACACCCTGGTCAGCTGCGACCGCGACATTTTTTATGTCTACCCCGGTCATAACCGTACGCCAAACCTGTCCGGTCTCGTTTGAGGCTGGAGTCTCTGCATCGACCTGAGCGCCGGTGTAATCGGTTACTACCACCGTGCCCGGTTCAAGCTGGGTGCTGCCGGTATCAATGAACTCAAGCAGACCCGTTTGTTTGACCGCAGCGATGACATCTTCCGTGTTGGTCAGTCCAGGGAATTGCCCGAGTATGTATTTTTCACCGGCAACCTGAAAGAGGACTTCGCTCACACCCAGTCCATTGGCGCGGCTTTCCAGGATCTTACTCGTATCTTCAAGGTCCTGGCGCGTAGCGGAGATGCCTTGCTGCGGGCTGAGAAGTACCTGCATGCCCCCGCGCAAATCCAACCCGAGCACAGGGTTAAGGGTTCTTTCAAAGCTTCCGATCTTTAAACCTTTTTGGCCTTCACCACGGGGCAGGTCCACCCAGATAATGGCTGCAACAAGGATGAGGATCAGGATCAGATTTATGTAACGACGATCCATGTGATGTGCTACCTCCGATGCGAATAAAATCCTGCCCGGTTACAGGCGGGAACTCAGGGATTATACCTCAAACCTAGGTAAAACTGAGCCGTACCTAATTTATTCCTTTTCAGTCAATGATCCAATTTCGAAAACAGCTCTTGCGACAAGTTCTTCCGGTGTCAGCAACTCAGTATCGATATGTATGTGCGCGTTCTGCCTGGCGTGCTGCAGACGCTCCAGTTGGATCTCGTATTCTTCTTTTGTCCAATTGAGGTTCTTGCGTCTCAGGGTTGTTTCAAAGGACACGTGAAGATAGATAAGTATGTCCGGCCGGGTGATACGCTGCCACATATCCTGAACGTAGGAGTGCTCCTGGGCGATGTGCCGGCATTGATACCCCTTATCGATCAATCCTTTGATCAAAGTTGATTTACCGGAGGCGCAAACCCCCACAATCCCGATTAGCAGATGCTTTGAAGGGGTCATGTTAGATAAAAAAAACGAACGAGGGCAAGCCTCGTTTCGTTGTTTGATCCTCCATTTTAGTAACTCTGAAAGTCGCGGATCGGCAACCGGACCATCATGCGCCTGATCTGGTCTGCTTCAGCGGCGGTCGAACGCAACGCCACCACCGTCATGTCATCATTGGGGCGGTTGTTGTCTAACCTGATCGCCTGGTTCAGGATGCTGTCAGCAATTTCCTGCGCTGTGGGTTCTTCATCTTCCAGCATGGATTCCAATAACGCACAAATATCCAACGGCTGCCCGGTTCGTTCCCCGGCAAATTTTATCCCATCAGTGTACATCACAATGGTGATGCCGCTTTCAAGGGGAAATTCCGTGATTGAAGGTCGGATATTTCGATTTGTCCCGATAGAAACGCTGTCTGCTTTGATGCATTCCACCTGTTCGTGGCGGGCGAGGAAGATCGGGGTAGGGTTGTTGCGGGTGATGACGATCGTGCCGGTCTGCAGGTCTACTGAAAGGATGTTCAGGCAGGCTGTAACCTTCCCATCTTTTTCGGTGAATAGAGAATCAGAAGCTGCGCGGGCCGCTGCACCATCGCGCACACCATCTGCCAGCAGGCCGATGACTTTACGCACAACCATGGTGGAAATGGCTTTTGCTCCATGCCCAGATGTCTGGCCATCTGCCATCACAACCGATACACCGCCGTTCGGGCGTTCTACGATCTCCAGCGTGTCTCCGCTTTCAGAAACCGCATACTTATTGGTTTTGGCGACTGCAATATCGATTTCCATAATCTGATTTTACAACAAAACCGGTTTCGTTGTAATACCATCCATCGTAAATCCGATGGATTTGAAAATCGAATATTGTCTCGATTATGAGGTTGACGGTATGAAGCTATTTATGTATAATCACTCGGCCTGTCAAAATCATGACGGGTGAGGATTTTTTGACAGGAGTATAGAAATGGTTCCGCTTCCTAAAAGAAAACTTTCAAAAGGCCGAAGAGACCGCCGCCGTGCGCATGACGCGCTCGAGACCGCGAATCTCGTGCAATGCAGCAATTGTGGTGAAATGAGACTTCCACACACGGTTTGCCCCAACTGCGGGCAGTACCAGGGTCGGGAAGTTATCCACATTGAAAAAGAAGCCAAGAAAAAGTGATCAAAAATCAAAAACGGGCACCAGCCCGTTTTTGATTTAATCCAAACTGTCCAATTCCTCTGGTTCATCGTCCTCTTTTGTTAATGCGCCCTGGTAGGGCAGGTAACGCGCCAGGAGCCGTCCCGGGATGTACCCCTGAATGAAGACTCCTTTACGCCCATGCTCGATGCGTACCACTTGCCCCTGTTCGTGAAATAATGAGATCAACTGCCCTTCGGCATAAGGAATCACTGCTGAAACCTGGGTGAAGTTTTCGAACAACTCTTCTTCAATGGCTCTCATCAATACGTCGATTCCCAGCCCCTTTAATGCTGAGATTCCAACTGATCTGGCCTGGTCAACCAGGAAATCGTTGGTCAGTTCCGGTTCCGGCAGCCGATCGATCTTGTTGAGCGCAGTAATAACCGGTATGTGATCAGCCTTGATTTCACGAAGTGTTTGCTCAACCGATCTTGCCTGTTCTATGGCATTTGGATGAGTTACATCCACTACATGTATCAACAGGTCCGCTTCGCTGATCTCTTCCAGTGTAGCCTGGAAAGCGGCGATCAACTGGGTGGGCAGTTTCTGGATAAATCCAACCGTATCAGTAATGAGAGCCTGGTGTCCGCCGGGTAATTCCACGCGTCGTGTGGTTGGGTCCAGCGTGGCAAAGAGCTGATCCGCGACCAGAACATCTGCATGTGTGAGATGGTTCAGCAGTGTGGATTTACCGGCGTTGGTGTAACCCACCAGGCTGATGAGGGGAATGCGCGAGCGCTTGCGCTGCGCGCGGTAACGCTGCCGATGCGCGCGTACTTTTTCAAGCTCTTTCTTGAGCATTGAGATCCTTTTCCGTATCTCCCGGCGGTCTACTTCCAGCTGGGTCTCGCCCGGACCGCGCAAGCCAACGCCGCCTACAGAACCGGCGCGGCCTCCACCGCCTCCAGCCTGTCGTGCCAGGTGAGTCCATGCCCGGGTCAACCTGGGCAGGCGGTACTCGTACTGGGCTAACGAGACCTGCAAAATGCCTTCGCTTGTATGCGCATGCTGTGCAAAAATATCGAGGATCAATGCTGTACGGTCTAGAACACGTAGTTTTGACCCGAATTTCTCTTCCAGGTCACGCTGATGCCTGGGCGAAAGTTCCGTGTCGAAAATTATCACGTCCGCCAGGCATTCTTCAGCTAACAAGGCGATCTCTTCTACCTTCCCAGACCCGACCAGTGTGCTGGGATTTGGTACATCCAGCCTTTGGGAAGTTTCGCCGACAATCTCCAGGTTCACTGTTCTGGCTAGCAGAGCGAGTTCGCCCAGCGAATCTTCCAACGAGATAAGGGGTTTTTCACTCCGAAGTTCCACCCCGACGAGAAATGCCCGTTCAGCCGGAGGGCTGGTTGGCATGGTTTTATGCGACATATTTATCTTTTCCAATCTGCCAGTCGGGTCATCGCTTCGCGTATGCGTTCCGTCGCTGTACCCAGGGATACACGCAGGTAGCCTTCTCCATGTTTTCCGTAAACAATTCCGGGAGTGGTGCTAATGCCAAGCTCTTCGAGCAAACGGGCGCAGAACTTGATGGAATCTCCTTCTCCGTCAGGAAGTTGCGCCCAGACGTAAATGGCTGCTTTTGGGGGTTCGAGTTTGAAACCGGCGTTTTTTAGTCCGTCAACAACCAGATCCCTACGTTCCTGGTATACATGATTGCGTTCCACCAGCCAATCCTGGTCTCCAGTGAGGGCTTTAACACCTGCAGAAAAGATGGGACCGAATGTGGATGTATCCATCTGACTCTTGTAGGTAAACAGGTAATCAATCACATCCGCGTTTCCAGCTGCCATACCCAATCGCCACCCCGCCATATTGTACGTTTTTGAGAGGGAATTAAATTCGATGGCCACCTCTCTCGCACCGGGAACCTGTAAAATGCTCGGGGCGGTATACCCATCAAAGCAGATATCCACGTAAGGGGCATCATGGGCAATGAGTATGTTGTGTTTTTTGGCAAAAGAAATGGCCTCCTCGAAAAACGACATGCTGGCGACCGCACCTGTGGGATTATTGGGATAGTTCAACCAGAGGATTTTGGCCTGCTGCAACACATCCATTGGGATATTCTTCAGATCAGGCAGGAAACTATTTTCCTCGAGCAGGGGGAAGTAGACCACTTTTCCGCCGGCGATTATGCCGCTGGCGCTGTAAACGGGGTAACCGGGATCGGGCACCAACGCGACATCACCCGGATTGAGGATGACTTGACTGAGATTAAAGAGACCCTCCTTGGAGCCGATCAATCCGATGATCTCTTTAGACGGATCGAGGGAGACCTCGAAGCGATCCATGTAATAATCGGCGACTGCTTGCTTGAAAGCCTGGGTTCCACCCGTCGGAGAGTATCCGTGTGTATTTGGTTTACGGCTGTTGGTGACCAGCTCTTCGATAATAAAATCCGCGGGCGGTAGATCAGGTGAACCCATGTCGATACGGATGACATCCAGGCCTTGTTGTTTCAATTGGTTGATCTTTTTTCCCAATGAAGCAAAAAAGTACGGCTCAAACGAAGAAATTCGTTGGGCAGGAGGCATAAATGCATCAGTTATTTTCATTTTTGTGATTTGTCCTTGGATTTGTTGTTGTAATTGTAGTTTAAGCCATATGTTCCAAAAAGACAAATCCGTCACTGCGTCAGCCAGGCAAGGAGGACATTGCCGACAATCTCAAGACTGCGGGATGAAACCTTATCTGCTGTGTCGCTGAGGGTGTGCCAGTAAGGATAATCAAAATCGATGATATCAACCGCCCGAATGCCTTTTTCAAGGAAAGGAGTGTGATCATCCAGGATGCTGTATTTAGGCTGGTCTAAAAAGACATGACCATACCCCAGTTCTTCCGCCAGGTTCCAAATTTCACTTGTTAATTCAGGATCGGAGTTTTTTTCACGGTAAATGTTGAGATCTGAATCACCGATCATATCGATGATGACTACTGATGCCGGTGTTGTTTCCAATTGTTCCACAAATGCGCGTGATCCGATGATCCAATCCCAGTTGTTGATCTGGCCCTGGTCTTCAAGGTCGAAGAATACCAGCCAAATCTCTTTGTTAATATCCTGGGGCAAAGTTCGTGCGAGTTCAAGAAGAACCGCGGTCCCGGATGCTCCGTCATTCGCTCCAGGAACAGGCAAATCCCGCAATGAGAGTTCAAGTTCACGGTCAGCGGTCATTCTGCTGTCGTAATGGGCACCTAGAATGATCTGAACGGGGTCGTTACTCCTGCGGGCGATCAGGTTGGTAACTGTTTTTCCCATTTTCTTTACGCGTTGGATTTCCACCCGCCAGCCTGCGTTCTGCAATTCCCGGCTGATGTACAGGACGGTACTCTCGTGCGCGGTGGAACCGGGAGTTCTAGCTCCGAGCGAGGTTTGATAGAGAACATCCCTGTACGCACGGTCACCGTTGAAGCCCTCCTCAACTGCAGGTCTACCCCAAAAAACCATGGCAAAACCACCCGCCATCAGCAGAACCAGACAAAATGCAACGAAACGGACTATTCCATTTTTCATTGATCCTTAAATGGTAAACCTCACGGAAATAATATGCATCGGATAAGCACCAATGTGACCTGGCAAAACCCATCAGCAGTCAGAGCATTGTGTGTTGAGGTGTCTTAATAACCGATATTTTTGTTCAATTCACTCGTGCATGCCCAGGTAATTGTCTGTCAAGATAGTTCACAGGTCCAATTAATCATCCTTCTATGGATTCCGACGGTTGTCGCGTGAATCTATCGCTATTTTATCTTAAAAAGTGCTGGCATAAAACTTGCACGATTTCCAATTATCAGCTATACTATTTTTTGGATCGGGGCTAATTATGATACAGCAACAACGACAGGTTCAAAAACCGCTCACCACAGCGCATCTCGCGCAAACGATGTCGCTGCTGGCTCTCACCGCGGATGAACTTAGGCAGCAGATCGATTCGGAATTGTCCGGCAATCCGGCCCTGGAGTTGGTTGAGGAGAGGCGCTGTCCAACCTGCCACAGGATTTTGACCGATCCAGGAAAATGTCCCATCTGTAGTATCCCGGGCAACCCGGCGAACGATGAGCCGGTGGTTTTTCTATCCCCGCGGGAGGAGTTCATTCCCAGGAAAGATTACGTGGATAATGAAATCGAGGATGAACCCTTTGCTCCCGCCGCGGAGGAACTCCCGACTTACGTACTGAGGCAAATCGCTCCAGATCTGCGGCCGGAAGAGCGTGGTTTGGCCGCTTTCATGTTAACCCACCTTGATGATGATGGATTATTAACCACCAGCCTGATCGAGGTCTCACGCTACACTCATTTTCCTCTTTCAATTGTTGAAAAAATCCAAAGGGTGATCCAGATGGCCGATCCGGTGGGTGTGGGATCGACATCAACCACTGACGCCTTATTGATCCAGCTCCAGGCTTTACGTGAGATCGGCGAAGTACCAGACCTGGCAGAGGAATTGATCAAAGATGGGCTTAACGACCTGAGTCATCATCAATACGCAGAACTGGCGCATCGTTACGAGGTGCCTCAGAAGAAGATCATCACCGCCGCCCGGTTTATCGCTGAAAATCTAAATCCTTTCCCTGCTCGCTCACACTGGGGGGATACCCGTCAACCCGGGGCGCAAACCACCCAGGTGTACCACCAGCCTGATATCCTCATCAATTTCCTCAACGAAGACCCTGAGAAACCCCTGGTTGTGGAAATTATCATGCCTATGAGCGGTACACTTCAGGTTAATCCATTATTCAAACAGGCGATCCGCCAGGCGGATGAAGAAGCCAAGCTGGATCTACGAAAAGATCTTGAAAAGGCATCATTATTTGTTAAATGCCTCCAGCAGCGCAATCACACTATGGAGCGGTTGCTTACCCGAGTGGTGAGCCTGCAGAAGGAATACATTGTCAAAGGCGACAAATTTCTTAAACCAGTAACACGGGCGCAGATTTCACGGGAACTTGAGGTTCATGAATCAACCGTATCACGGGCGGTCGCGAATAAAGCAGTGCAATTACCAAACAGAAAGATAGTACCGTTGGCATCATTTTTTGACCGCAGCCTGAATGTGCGTAGCGTATTAAAAGAAATCATCGAGAAAGAGCCGAAAGCATACAGTGATTCTGAACTAGTGGAAATGCTGAATAAAAAAGGTTTTGAAGTAGCAAGGCGAACTGTAGCCAAATACCGGGCAATTGAAGGCATACTACCGGCGCATCTTAGAAGGGTAACTGTCAAAGGAAAATGAGATCAATTTCAAGCAGATTCTCAGATGCGCTTAAAGGAAAGAAGGAACCCGGTCTCGCAGAGATCACAGCCTTATTAAATTTTGATGATACCCCAGCCGCCCTGGTGGATAACGAAACCAGGTGTCTGTTATTCATTAACAGCCGGTTAATGAAGATCGTTTCATATTCGCACCGGGATGTCTACAATCAAAATATTAGTTTCCTCTTTCCAGGCCTGGATGTAACCAGTGCTTTTTCTGGGGAGTTGCGTGAAGCGCATATCAGACGGAGGGATCTGACGCCTTTAAAAGCGCGCATCCGTTTTGACTTCATCGATCAGGGAGGAAAATGGACTGTCATCCGCATCCTTCCGGGAACCATCGATGAACAAGAGAAAAAACTTCAACTGGAGGATACATATCGGCTTCTCACCCGTTTCTCGCGCTTATCTGATTCAGGTGACATCGCTGAAAAGATCTATGAGGGTGTAAATATTATCCGCGATATATTGGGGTGTGAAACTGTTTGTTTGTACCAGGCGGATTCATCTCTACCTCAACTTAAAAGGGTCGCGGTTTCAGGCAACGGAGATGATTTTCCACGTAAGCTGCCCTCAACCGATCTGATCAAGCTTGAAAAGCCTTCCATCTGGGTGACCGGTTCCCGCATCCTCACGGAATTGCACCGCGAAGCCAGGGTAAAGAATATTGAGTATGTTGCTTCTGCCCCGATGCTGGAAGGGGGGGGTGCCTTCGGTTTGCTCATCGCCTCAGGGAGAGGCGGAATCCCGCTAAACTTGAGTCTTGACGGCATGGAAATGCTTGCAGCGATGCTCCTCTCTCTCTTCCAACAGCAGGTACTGGTGAACAATCTCAATGAAAGAATTGACCGTTCGGTGCACTCGGTCAATCTCAAGAACCAGGTCTTCGATGCCATAAACGAAGGTGTCATTATCCTGAACAACGCATTAAAAATTGAACAGATCAATCCCGCAGCAGAGTTGATGCTGGGTTATGCCGCCTGGGAGGTCAAGGGACAAAGCTACGAAAACATTCTGATAGGTACCGACCGGCTTCTTCCAGCCTTGATGGATGCCCAAAAAGGAAAAGAAACTCTCAGCATTGGAAAGGCTTCTCTTAATCGCAGGAACGGACAGGCTTTCCCGTTGTTGATGAAAGTGATACCGGTCAACATAGGGGAAAACGTGACCGCTATCGAAATCCTGATGACAGACATCAGTGAACACGAGGAAAGCAAAGCGGTGACCCAGCAGCTAGAGCACCGGGCAGTATTGGGTGATTACACAGCCGCTTTTGCGCATGATGTGAGGAATCCTATCAATAATATCTCTACAGGCTTACAGCTGCTCGCAGCCACACTTGAAGAAGATGATCCCAACCAGGATGTGATCAATCGCATGCAGGGGGATTGCACAAGATTGAATCACCTGATGGAATCATTTTTAGCGTTCTCACGTCCGCTGGAGTTGAAGTTTGAGCCGTTTGAAGTTGAACCTTTCCTCAAGCGGATCATCGATCGCTGGCAACCACGCATGGCCAGGGTAAATGTAAAATCCGTATTACATGTAGATGACCAAATACCCAGAATTATGGGGGATCCACGTTCATTGGAAAACGTTTTTACAAACCTTATTTCCAACGCGCTCGAAGCCATGGCGGAGAGTGGTGACACACTTGCGATCAAGGCAGTAAAAGTACAGGAGATCAACCGGCACCCGGCGGTTGAGATCAGCGTATCAGATAATGGACCGGGTATCCCTCAGGATGTAAAAAACCGTATATTTGAACCATTTGTTACCACAAGGAAAATGGGAACTGGACTTGGATTGGCGATCACCAAACAGATCGTAAACGCCCATAAAGGGAGTATCAAGGTGGAATCCTTCCCCGGAGGAACGGTTTTCACTGTACAATTGCCAGCAGACATCGGAGAATGAGTAATGAGTTTAACTGTTCTAGTAGTTGACGACGAAGAGAACGCGCGCACTTTTGTGGGAACCCTTTTAAAAAAGAAGGGCTATGAGGTCTTAGAAGCAGGAACTTTGACTGAAGCGCGTGACAAAGTGAAAAAAGGTGAAGGCGATGTTGTGCTGTTGGATGTGCAGCTTAACGGCGAATATGGTTTAAACCTGCTCTATGAAACCGCCATGATGCCCGTGCGCCCCCCGATCATCGTCATTACCGGGTTTGGAAATATTGACATGGCAGTTGACGCAATGAAGAACGGCGCGACAGATTTCCTTTCAAAACCTCTCGATATGGCACAACTGGAGAAATCACTTCAGCGAGCCTGTGAGATCGTGGCGATGCGCAGGGAACTGGAACACTACCGCGAAGCTCAGATGCAAAAAGGCAACTTTGTTATCGGAGAAAATGAGGTGGTGAAAACTACCATCCAACAGGCATTGGTAGCCTCAGAAAAACAGGTTTCCGTGCTCATTACCGGCGAAACCGGAACAGGTAAGGATGTTATTGCCAAATACATCCATTCAATTGGACCGCGTGCCAACAAACCTTTTATATCCATTAACTGCGCAGCCATTCAAAACACCATGCTCGAATCAGAATTATTCGGTCACGAAGCGGGGGCTTTTACCAGCGCAGACCGCAAAAAACCGGGCTTGATGGAAATAGCCGATGGCGGTGTTTTATTTCTCAATGAGATCGCGTCAATGCCGGTTGATATCCAGGCCAAGCTGCTTACTGCCATTGAAACTCACTCTTTTAGAAGGGTGGGGGGAACGGTTTTGATCAATGTGGACGTACAGGTTATTGCGGCGTCAAACCGGGACTTGAAAGAGATGATCAAGAAAGGCGAATTCCGCGAAGACTTGTATTACCGCCTGAAGGTTGTAGATCTGGATATGCCGCCATTACGAGAAAGACGGGAAGATATCCCTGAACTGGTGGGTTTCTTCATTCGAGAGAATAACGCCAGGCAGGGGATGAACGTGGTTGATGTTTCAACTAAGGCATTGGAAGCGCTGCAGAAATATTCCTGGCCGGGGAATATCCGGGAATTATCAAATGCAATCGAAAGGGCGATGCTGTTTTGTGATGGCATGACCATCAACGCGGCGGACCTGCCCAAGGATGTGACCTCAGTTTAGTCTAGAAATGATGGCATAATACTTGCATCAATCCCTCCAGAGATACTATCCTGGAGGGCTTTATGTTTTCTATGACAGTTAGTGATTTCCTGTTGACAATGGCGAGCGTTCTGCTGTTTTGCGGAGTTGTCGTCATGGGTATAGGCATTTTGACGTTGATTGGCAAACTCAATGGTAAAGAGATAAGGACCATCGCCGACCAGACCACAAAACTTGCACAAAAAGGGATTACAGAAGAGATCTCAGGCCTAGTTGGCAATGCGCGATCCCTGATTGAAGCACTCGACCAGATGGTAAAAACCACCGCGGGAATTGGTGTGTTCCTGGTCGTCCTGGGAGCTCTGTTACTTGTGGCGGCTTATGTTCTTGTAACCCGCATCAATTGAGAATGCACCGCAGTATTACCCCTGGGATCTCAGGAGAGGAGACGTAATGCAATACATCGATCTCATAACCAGGTTGAACAACCTCGCCAATAAAGATGAGGTTGCTGCCAATTTTAAAGCATTACGCCAGGACGCTTTGGTTTGGGAAGGGTTACAAACGATCAATGAGCAATCACCTGAAGTTAAATCATTGATCAGTCAGAAGATGCCGCTTAACCCGGGTACGCTAGCCTTCCTGATGTATGATCCCGGGTTTGATTTTTCAGAGCTGAACAACAGGATAACCTCACGTGAAGTGTTGGAAAAACTCATGTTTGGATACGAAAACTACGTCCAAACAAAAGAGCCGGTCTCATCTTTGGCGCAAGCAGGCATGCTGGCATTGGCTTTGATTGAAAAACGAAAAGCTTCACCCAACTGGGTGAACATCCTCCAGGATTTTGTTACAAGAATGAAAATCATCGCTGGAGAAGAGGTCCGCCGCTACTGGGGGACAATTCTTGTCATTGTTGTAAACCTGATAGAAGAAAAAGAAGCATTTTTCAAAGATATCAGTGTTTTACACCCGCCTGAGCTCAGTATCGAAGTGATAAACCACCTGGTTTTATGTCTGCCATGGTCTGACGAAGAAAAAGCAGAAACTTTGCGTCGTTACCTTTACCCGTTAGACGCGCAGACGCAGGTTGATGCTTTAAAAATATTAAGAAAAATGGCAGGCAGCGATTTACCCGCGAATATTGCCGGTAGAATCCTGGAAAAGTATTATCCATCAGAAAATGGAAAAAGGAAGACAAAGGATTCGTGGAAAAATCCAGTCGCGTCAATGCATTTTGCCCTTCAATGCCAGGCGGCAGCTGATATCGCGCAAATAGCAGGGCAAAATGAGGTTGCTGCCGAACTTAACGACGAATCGTTTAATGTATTGTCAGCCCTTGTGAAGATGAACAAGGTCAAGAAAGCCGGCATTGTTTTTGATTCAAAAACCTCAGAAACAACCTTGGACACAATATTCAGCGATGACGAATTGACTGATCCTGAGATACTTTCAGAACTCGCTTATACAACCGCAAGTCTTGATTTACCACTGCCTGATGAAAGCTCAGCCACGAAAATCATTCTTCAAGCCAAGAAAATGGCAAAGGCTGGGAATACAGATCTCGCCCGGGAGGAATTAAGAACAAACCTAAAACGGCTATCGGACGATGAATTCAAACAGGTATTAGCCAATGGACCGGAGTATGTTCAAGGTTGGGATCCTGTCTCATTACTCAATACGCTTGTTGAAAGCGGCGCTCATGAGGAAGCCGACCGTCTTGGAAAAGTGCTCCTTGCCCAGAATCCCACCAGTATTGCGGTGCACAAAGCCGCAGCGGCTGCAGACGAAGGAAAAGGTGATTACCATGCCGCGTTGGAGCATCTTGAAGTATTGGATGCTCTTGAGCCAGGTTCAAAGGAAGTAATGCGAAAACTGGCGGACATGAACATCAAAACCGGAGCTGATAATTCCGCATACGAGATTTACCGCAGGATTATCGATCAGGCAGACCTGGCTGAAGAAAAGGATTTGATTCGCTTCGGGGAGATTGCTTTGCAGATCGAAAAACCTGATGAAGCCCTCACGGCAGCCGGAGAAGTACTAGGTAGAAATCCAGAAAGTTCAAGGGGATTAACCCTCGCGGGTATGGCGCACCGACGCAAAGGATTGGATGAAGCAGCGGTTGAAGAACTGCGCAGAGCGATAACGATCGCTGAAGGTGATCCAACGCCATGGATCGAATTGGCGGAAATCGCCTGGGCAGGAGGAGATCATCCTTCAACTCTGACCACCCTAAAAGAAGGGATAGCTGCCAATCCGGGCAACAGCCTGCTTCAAAGCGTTTACGCTCACAAGTTGATGGACGAGGGATTGATCTCTGAAGCTTTTCCGTACTTACTGGAACTATCAGTGAAAGGCAGCGAGCCTGATATTGACCTTTTATTGATCGGTGCCATGAAACACCTTGGTATGGAGAATATTGAAGAGACACTTGAAAGGTTCATTGACCGTTATCCAGGAAATCATCATTTCATTGCCGAGTATGGTGTAAGGCTAATCTGGAAAGGTGAGATACAAAAAGGATTAGATTATCTCAAGTCGATCATCGGCAACCTTGCGGATGATCCAGCCTGGTCGCTGGCGTATGTCGAGGGGATGATGCAACCGGATTATCATCTCTTATTTCCCCCGGAAAAGATCTCAAAGTCAGATCTGTCCTTCACCCGAGGTCTGCTGGAGGGTGTTCTAATCAGTGAACCTGATAATCTGCGCGCGAAATTATTAAAAGCTGAATGGTTGCTTCATACTGAAGATTATGTTGCCGCCAGAAAGTTATTCGATGCCATCATGGACGAAAGCCAGGGTGGAAGAGACCTACCTTCGGCTCGCCTTTATGCGGGGCTGGCACAAACAGCTGCGAGAACAGAAGAGCATGAAGTCGCAATGGCTGCCCTGGAGCAGGCGATTTCGATTCAACCGGATTGGTACGGTTTGCAGCGAATCAAAGCTGAGTTCTTACGTCTCGCTGGTGATCTTGATGCGGCCGTAAAACAGGGAATGTTGGCTCTCGATCAGGCTCCTGAAGCTGCAGAAAATCATGTGTGGTTCATTGAGTTTCTGACCGGAATGGGAAAAACTGGCAATCTCGAAAAACAGGTAAATGATGCAATCGAAACCCACCCGGAACATCTGGGTTTGAGGTTGATACAGGCTCAAAACCGCATCGGGTTAGGATCTGATGATGAAAATCAAGAAATTGAGCGAAAGTTGCTCAAACTGATCGATAAAACAGAAGACCCTGGTGAGTTGATCAAAGCTGCTGTGGTTTTTTCAGCGCTGGAAAACACTGAAAAAACCATCGTCTGTCTTGAAAAAGCTGTCTCGACCGGCAGCCTGCAGGCGCATTTGTCTCTCGCGGGACTGTATCGAATGGCCAAAGAACACGACAAAGCGATTGCTGTACTTAGTGCCGTTCACCCCTTGACTGGAATGATCAACCTTCTACTCGCGGAGACAGCTTTCGATCAGTCAGGAACGCTGGAAGAATCAAGAATCCAATCTGAAGAAAAATTTGAGCTGGCAGATGGAGTAATCGCGGAGCAATTTATGCCGGCAGCCTGGAGAGAGCTGATCGATTCCTCGAGACCTGATATTGCGTTGCGAACACGCATGGTTTTGATCGCGGGAGAACCGCCAGAATTGATGGATGAAATCTGTAATTGGGTCAACAACGAACCGGAAAATCTTGAAGCCAGGCTTTACGCTATTGAAATTGCGCTGGGCTGCCAGGCAATGGATGATTATCAGCGGTTCCTTGACTTTGATGCTTCTGAATCCCGGGATAATTTGCTCAATCATTTTCTTTTACTAAAGTCTGAATACCAGCTGGATACTGATACCCTTGTTCGCGATGATCCAATGGCGGCAGACCTGTTCGAAACAGTGTCAGTCGGGCAACCACAAAAGATCTCGTTGATCCGCATGCTGGCTGCAGATGGCAATCTTTATGAAGCCGAGACATCCCTCGATATGGCCATCAGTGTTTTTTCAGAAGGTGTCGATCTGCCTTACGTAGTGAGAATTGGTATACTGCGAAACCTGGCGAAATCCGCAGCCGTTCTCAATCGTTGGCCTGAAGCCATTCAACTCAGCGAAAGGGCGTTCAGCAGCGCACCAAAACATGCCTCTATACAGGTAATGCGCATCAAACACCTGGCGTTAGCCATGGAAATGAAAAACAGGGCTGAAACCTTGGGAGTTGAAAGGCACTCGGTCACCAACGATTCGCTATTGATATCCATTGATCCAGATGTAAAGGTTCAAAATACCGATAATCAATCCCAAGGGGAAGCTCAACATTGGATTCTTCGTTGTACATTAGCGAAAGAACCAAATCGAGAAGGAATCCGCGCTCTTGCGCTTTTAACTCCCGCTGGAGAAGATGCTGCTGCCTTGATGGCAGGATTAAGAAGAATCGGCCAGCACAAGACAGCTCTGCAGGTCGCGAAGAAATTTGATGAACATCCCCTGGTGATGTTTGAACAGGCATTGTGCACTTCTGAAAATGATGTTCAAAAAGCGATTGCTCTACTGGAAAAATCCCTGCTTGTTCAACCGGTTCAGCCATTGGCGCTCAGATTGCGCGCAGAGTACCTTGAGCGCGCAGGCAAACTGGCTGAAGCAGCTGAAAGCTTGACAGAGGCGATCGACCTGTGGCCTAATGAATCCCGTTGGCATATCAAAGCTGCTGAGCTGTGGCAGAGCCTGGGTAATATTGAAAAACCGGTGGAACACCTGCGTCTGGCTGACCTTTACTCGCAGAATACTCCCGTAATTCAGGAAAAGCTCGGAAAAGCGTTGTTGAGAAACGCCAAACCGGACGAGGCTTTAAAATACCTGCTGGCAGCGGTGGAAAAACAACCTGAAAGTCAGGATCTCTGGCAGTCTATCTCAGAAGCGCATCAGCAGGCGGGTGATTTAAACCTGGCTATGGAGGCAGCAGAGCGGGCGGTGCAGGTTGATCCTTTTGCGGTTAAGGCCAGACTGCAGGCAAGCAAGGTTCGTTGGACCAGGGGAGAACTTGAAAAAGCCCTGGACCAGGTAAACCTGGCAATATCGCTTGACCCGGAAGATGCTGAGAATTATGTATTTATGGCAAAACTGCTATTGGAACAGGGAGACAAGGCGAAAGCCTTGAATATGCTTGAAAAAGCATCACAAAGTAAAAATGCCGATGTGAGAGCAATGGTGGAGCACGCCAGTTTGTTGAAAGACATCAAAGGTGCCGCCGCAGCGCGTGATCTAATTGCGATGTTCAGTGAGCAATACCCTGAAAATCCTGAGTTGCTCCGGCTGCTGGCTGAAGCTGAAGACCAATGCGGTAACTTAAAGAAAGCTGAGATGGTTGCGAAGAAAGCCCTGGATATACATCCGGATGAAACTGATCTGCAGATGCTCCTGGGGAAGATCCAGGAAAAAGTAGGTAACCTTGACCAGGCTGTAAATTACTTCAGTCAAGCGATCGCGCTAGAACCGAAAAGAAAAGATGGGTACCTTAACCTGAGCCAGGTTTACCTCAAACAGCGTGACCATTCAAAAGCCCGCAAGGTCTTGGAGCAGGGAATTGAAAAACTCCCAGGCGAAATCAGTCTTTATCTCACCTGCGCTTCGCTGCTGAAAGAAGCCAAGGATTACCAGGCAGCAGAACAAATGTTGCGTAAAGCCTCATCGCTTGACCCCCGTAATGTAAATGTTCACCGGCAATTGGGCGCGGTTCTTGCATTGAACCTGGTGCATCAATCACAGGAAGTGAGTTCACAGCCATGATCCCACAATCCAAAGTTAAAAAGACAATGACAGTTGACCGCAACCGTATGCTGCAAATTCTGAATGCCGGGCTGGCAACGGGTTCATTCCGGTTTACCCGGCAGGCAGCGCTTTCCTGGATGACGACTTTTCCCGGAGACCTGGAGATCAATCTTATCTATGCGCTTGCATTGGTAAAGGAAATGCGATATGCGCATGCCGCGCCGGTCATCCAAAAGATCCTGCGTTCAGACCCTGAATACCTTGACGCTGCGGTTTTAGGCGAGGAAATTTTTTCACACAGTGACCCCGCATTTCTACCTCTGGTTTCAGGTACAGTAAAAGCACTTGGTGGTACCCCCAAGCATGGTGAAAAGGTTCCAGAGTGGGGACTTGGTCTAAACAGGATCAGACAATTGATCCTGCGTAAACAGAACGAAGAAGCGAAAAACCAGTTGATAGAGATCATCAGCACAACTGAGCACGTGGAACTGGTGAGTTACTACCACCTGCTGCTCACAAAAAGGCTTAGCGATAGAGACACTTTGATCACACTTGCCAGGCTTTACCATTCGCGGTGGCCTGAAAGCATACAAATAACCCTCCTTCTCGCCGGAGCGCTGCTTGAAAAAGGGGATATAGACGAAGCAGTTAAGCTGCTGCATTATTGCGCATCCAACGATCCTGCAGCACAGGTGATCACCAGGTTGTGGGGCGAAAAACATGCATTTAAACCTTTATACCCGGAAAGCATGCGGATAGAATTTGACCTTCCCATACCGGCTGAGGTTTCTGGAAAACTGGGATTAAACCAGCTAGGAGCAGGTGACGGAAAAACCCACGGAACGGCAAATTCATTGAATCCAGTCCCGGAAGTATCTTCATATGACGGGTATAAAGTACTACCGACAAAGGATGAAGTTTATCCTCAGCATCCCAAGGTCAGACCTGAAATTGTCAATTCCAAGAAAAAGTTCATTACTGAAGTTGAGACCGCTTTAAAAAAGGTTGCGCTGGATATCTCGCAACCATCACTTGGACGAACAGATGAGCGCTTTCCGGCTTATGTGATCCTCACCATGAAAACCGGCCTCGAGCGGCAATACGGTAAACAGAGCGCCAGTATGGTGATGGAAGAGATGAGGACCCTTGCAAAGGCGGTTGAAAAAAAGGTCGGTTGGTCATCTATTGTGTTCCTGCCTGATGACCTTGAGAGTTGTGGAAAATACAATATCACGCCGGTTGATCAGCTGGATCCCTGGAAGATAAAACTTGCTCTGATTGACCTCGACAAAGCACTCGCCAGGAGTGGAGAAAGAATTGGCGCGGTTTTGATCGCAGGCGGAGACGGTGTTGTGCCGTTTCATCGTCTTCCAAATCCTACGGACGATTCAGACGATTCTGTACCCTCCGACAGCCCTTACGGCGCGCTGGACACCAATTATTTCGTGACAGACTGGCCGGTTGGCCGGCTCCCGGGTGAACATGGTGCAGATGCGGGACTGCTGCTGGACCAACTAAGGAATCTGGCAGGCTACCATGGAGATACAGTAGATTCAACATCACTTATTGATTCCATTCTGCGTCTGTTGTTTTTCTGGAACAAGGGATTGGCTGACCATCACATCAATGTTGGATATGCGGCTTCTGTTTGGAGACGCTCGTCACTGGTTGCCTTCAGACCCATTGGGGAGGGTAGGTTTCTTTACCTATCACCCAATGGATCGAACACCAGCTTTGATGTGAAAAAGCTGGCGAATGCCCAGGTAGGCTACTTCAACGTGCATGGTGTGGAAGATGCCGGTGAATGGTACGGTCAAAAAGATCCCACTGACGCTGTCAGCGGACCTGATTACCCTGTTGCGCTTCGACCAGCTGATGTACAGCGTCTCTCAAGAACTCCCCGGATCGTCTATTGCGAAGCCTGCTATGGCGGACACATTTTCGAGAAATCAGAAGATCAGTCCATTGCACTTACCATGCTGAGCAAGGGTGTGCTGGCGATGGTCGGTTCGACGACCATTTCTTATGGTTCGGTGACGGCGCCACTGATCGGGGCAGATTTGATAGGCTACCTGGTATTGAAGAATCTGCGTGATGGTTTATCCATTGGTTCTGCCATGTTGAAAGCCAAAGCAGAATTTGTTAGGGAGATGAACCGGCGGCAGGGTTACCTTGATGGCGAGGATCAAAAAACATTGATATCGTTTGTTCTTTATGGGGATCCGCTGGTGGCGTATGATCAGAACTTAGCGATGAAGAGGATGATGCCGCGCGATCTGTCCCATCCGGTTATCAGAACCATCAGCGATTCGATGACGCTTGATCAGCAGACAGAGATCCTGGCGCCTAAAATGATCGCCCAGGCAAAATCCATTGCCAAAGATTACCTTCCCGGTATTGAAAACGCCGAGGTGCGCATCAAAGACCAGCAGTACAACCAGCGCAACGGCAAGAAAACCACCCAGGCATCCGGGCGGGTGGTAGTGAGTTTCAGTAAACAGCTTAAACAGGCTGAGCGGGTGCATAAGCAGTACGCCCGGGTCACCCTGGACAAACAGGGAAAGATCATAAAGTTGGCGGTATCGCGATAAGAATCGATAATTACTTAACCGCGGATCGTAACGGTCCGCGGTTATTTGTTAACGAGCCGAATTATCGAATATAATTCATGCGCAAAAGACTGATACATGAACAGGTGAAATGAATATGAAAAAAATGACAGGAGCAGAAATCAGGCAGGGTTTCATTGATTTCTTCATAAAAAAAGGACACACATTTGTTCCGTCATCTTCTCTCGTTCCAGGCGGTGATCAGACGCTCCTCTTCACCAACGCCGGAATGGTGCAGTTTAAGGATGTGTTTCTTGGTGTCGATAAGCGAGACTATTCACGGGCGGTTAATTCTCAGAAATGTATGCGCGTAGCTGGAAAGCACAACGACCTCGACGATGTCGGGCGTGATGATTCACACCATACCTTCTTTGAAATGCTAGGCAACTGGTCTTTCGGTGATTACTACAAAAAAGAGGCCATTGCATGGGCCTGGGAGTTATTGACAGAAGTCTGGGGGCTCAATCCTGACCTTTTGTACGCCACTGTTTTTAAAGATGACAAAGGAGAAATTCCAGCGGATGAAGAAGCCGCTTCATATTGGCAGCAGCAGAAGGGGATGAATCCTGAACACATCCTATCATTTGGTCGAAAAGATAACTTCTGGGAGATGGCGGATACCGGCCCCTGCGGACCATGCAGTGAAATCCACATGGATCGGGGTGATGCTTTTTGTAAAAAGAAGGATATACCGGGACACGTGTGCAGGGTGAATGGTGATTGCGCACGTTTTCTTGAGATCTGGAACCTTGTCTTCATCCAATACAACCGCGTCGATCAGAACAGGTTTGACCCGCTGCCTGCCAGGCATGTTGATACGGGAATGGGGTTCGATCGGATAGTGGCGATTATTCAAGATGTAAATTCAAATTACCGGACGGATCTTTTTTCGCCAATGATGGATAAGATACGTGAAATTGCAGGTAAGACCGCCGCGGAGATGGATGCCGACTTCACCCCCTACCGGGTGATCGCTGATCATACCCGGGCGGCAGCTTTCCTAATTGCTGACGGCGTCGTACCGGGAAATATCGGCAGGAATTACGTCTGCAGAATGATCATTCGCCGCGCCGCGCGATTTGCTTCCAAATTAGGTCTGAATGAACCTTTCATGGCGCAGGTTGCCAATGTGGTAATTGACCAGTACGGTGCAGCCTACCCTGAACTGGAAAAGAACCGGAAAACCATTCTGGATAATTTGACGCGCGAAGAAAAAAGATTCCAACGCACAGTTGAAGGGGGTGTGAATCACCTTGAGGAACTGCTCGATGAGATGAGGAAGAATGGCAAGACAGTACTTGATGGCAGTAAGGCCTTCGACCTGTATGCCACACATGGGTTGCCGTTGGAGATCACCAGGGATATCGCCCGAGAGATCAATCTTGAGGTTGATGAATCGGGATTCAAGAAAGCAATGGGAGAGCATAAGCTCAGTTCCGGCGCGGGCAAGGCGTTGGGTGTCATGGCGGGCGACCAGGTCGAGCTCTATCGTAAAGCTTATTCCTCGCTGGTAGAAAAAGGGAAAATTCCTGCCAGCGGTGTGAAATATGATCCGTACCATGATCTTGAGATAGATTCCGAGATCGTTGGGTTATTTTCTGAAGGAGAAATGCTTACCGAAGCTCTGACTGGCAGCGAGGTAGAAGTTATCCTGCCAAAAACAGGGTTTTACATCGAGGCTGGCGGTCAGGTGAGCGATACCGGCACGCTTTCAGCACCGGATGGTAGTTGGGAGATCAGAATCGAAGACGTGCGCAGGCCAGCTGCGGGTATCATAATTCACATTGGCGAGGTGGTTAAGGGCACCGTACGAAGTGGTGATATGGGTATCCTCAGGGTAGACCGTCAAAGGCGAATGGATGTTATGCGCAACCATACCGCAACCCATTTACTCCACGCTCAACTGCACAAGGTACTGGGAAGCCATGCCCGTCAGGCAGGTTCGCTTGTTGCCCCTGACCGGTTGCGGTTTGATTTCACCCATCCTGACGCGCTCACCCAGGACCAGCTGGAAGCGATTGAAGGTGGTGTGAACGAAGAAATTCTCGCTTCGCATCATCTGCTGGTGAAAGAAAAGCCGTTGCAGGAAGCCATGGCGGAAGGAGCGATGGCTTTATTCGGTGAAAAATACGGTGAAAAGGTACGCACCGTGACGATTGATGAGGAGACACCGATATCCTATGAATTATGCGGCGGTACCCATGTTGACGATACTGGTGACATCGGCACGTTCCTCATCATTAACGAGGGCAGCGCTGCTGCAGGAATACGACGGATCGAAGCGGTTACCGGGCGAGGTGCTTACGAGGTCATTCAGGCACGCAATAAAATATTACGACGCGCCGCCCGTTTGACTAACTCATCCATGGAAGATGTGGTCGCAAAGATAAATACACTCCAGGATGAGATCGAATCACTGCATTTGGAATTAACACGCGTACGGCAGGAATGGGTAAAAGCCGAGTTTGAGGAAAAATTTGCCACAATTCAGTTTATTGCGGATATCCCTGTGCTATCTGTGTTCCTAAAGGGTGCTGATATTGAAAGTATGCGCCAGATGACTGACATATTCCGCCAAAAGCATCCCTCCGGGATTGTGGCGATTGGTTCTGTCATTAATGACAAGCCGATGATCATTTGCGCGGTTACCGAAGATCTGGTAAAACGTGGAATCAACGCCGGTGAAATTGCCAGGCACGCTGCGGGTATCGTAGGTGGCAGCGGAGGAGGGCGACCTGTGATGGCACAGGCAGGTGGAAAGGATCCAGCCAGGCTGCCTGAAGCACTCTCCAGCATCATTGAGTTGCTAAAGCAAAAATTGCAGTAAAACAAAAGAACTCCTTGCGAAAGGAGTTCTTTTTCAGCTTATTCCCTCATTCTTTTTCAGGTATCCAGCAGCACAAGACGAGTTCCTTTGCAGCTTTCACCTCGTCAAGGCGGCCGATCGGCGTGGAGTGCGGTGCTTCCTTGAGAAGTTCAGGTTCCTTGTGAGCTTCATCCGCGATTTTCAGCATAGCCTCCGCGAAAGCATCCAGCACCTGTTTGCTTTCAGTTTCAGTAGGCTCGATCATCAAAGCTTCGTGGACGATCAACGGGAAGTAGTTTGTGGGCGGGTGGAATCCGTAATCCATCAGGCGTTTCGCGATGTCCAGAGCGTGAACATCCGGTGCATCAGCCCAGACTCCTTCAACCACAAATTCATGCATATACATCCGGTCGTAAGGAAGTGTGTACCTGTGGCGAAGAAGCGAAAGCAGGTAATTCGAGTTCAAGACCGCGTATTCCGCGATCTTACGCAGACCATCAGGACCATGCATGCGCATATAGGTGAACGCGCGCACAAGCACACCAAATTGACCGTGGAAAGCTTTGACACGTCCGATAGTCCTGGGAGGAGTGACCAGCCCATATAAGGGGGGAATTTCTTCCGTTGCCTCTTCGAGGATCCCAACAATTGGAGCCGGCAGGAAATCTGCCAGCCGTTCCACCACGGCCACCGGACCAGATCCCGGACCCCCTCCTCCGTGTGGTGTGGAGAAGGTCTTGTGCAGGTTGAAGTGCATCACATCGAATCCCAGGTCGCCGGGACGGGCGATGCCAAGCAGCGCGTTCAAATTTGCACCGTCTCCATAAACCAGTCCACCCACCTGGTGGACAATATCGATCACTTCCAGAACATTCTCGTCAAAAAGACCGAGAGTGTTTGGATTGGTCAACATCAATCCAGCGATGGTCTCATCACAGATGGCTCTGAGGCTGCCGAGGTCTACATTACCGCGCCCGTCGGATGGCACATGAACTACTTCATAACCGGTCATCGAAGAGGTAGCCGGATTTGTGCCGTGTGCGGAATCAGGAACGATGATGCGTGTGCGTTTGTCATCTGACCTGGATTGGTGGTACGCCTTGATGATCCTGACGCCCACAAACTCTCCCTGCGCCCCCGCTGAGGGCTGCAGGGTCACCGCGGCGAATCCGCTGATTTCTTTAAGTTGCTCCTGCAGCTGGAACATCAAAGCAAGGTTACCCTGTACAGTCTCAATTGGTTGAAGCGGGTGTGTGGCACCAAAACCAGGGATGCGGGCTGCGGCTTCATTGACCTTCGGGTTATATTTCATCGTGCATGAGCCGAGGGGGTAGAACCCTTTGTCAATGCTGTAATTCAGTGTGGAGAGGTGAGTAAAGTGGCGGATGACATCGACCTCTGATACTTCCGGGAACGGTAAATCAGCCCGCTTCAGGTTTTCAGGCAGGTCAAAGTGAGGTACATCAGGTTCAGGAAAACGAAATCCCACTCTACCGCTTGACGAAAGTTCGTAGATCGTGGGTTCAGTCATTTGTGACCTCCTGTAATGCCGCGACGAAGGCATCAATGTCTTCTTTGGTGTTCATCTCGGTAACAGCCACAAGCATGTTGTCTTGCATTTCACTGTAAGACGATCCGAGGTCATAGCCACCAATAAAACCCATATCCAACAATTCATGATTGATATCATTGACAGCAGTTGGGCATTTGACGACGAATTCATGGAAGAAGGGTTCACGAGTGATTACCTTGAAACCGGATAATTTGGCGATCTCACTAGCCGCGTAATGGGCTTTTTGGTAACACAATTCAGCAACCTGCCGCATGCCATGTTTTCCGACCAGGCTCATGTAGATGGTAGCAGCAAGCGCCATTAGCCCCTGGTTTGAACAGATATTTGAAGTTGCCTTCTCACGCCTGATGTGCTGCTCACGCGCTGTCAATGTAAGCACATAACCTCGCCTGCCCAGAGCATCACTGGTTTCACCCACCAGGCGGCCGGCAAGTTTGCGCACATACTCTTTGCGAGTAGCAAAATAGCCTAAGTACGGGCCTCCGTAAGAGAGCGGGATACCCAGAGGCTGCCCTTCACCGACGACTATATCCGCTCCCAACTCACCGGGGGTTTTTAGCACTCCCAAGGCAGTGGGGTTGGTGACAAAGGCAATCAGAGCGCCAGTCTGGTGAGCACTGCTAACCAGGTTTGAAAAATCCTGTATGCGCCCGAAGAAATCGGGGTATTGAACAACCACCAAAGCTGTCTGGTCATCGACTTGTTTGATCAGGTCATCGGGCTGATCCGAAAGGTCCGCCTGTAATGTACCGCTACTGATCTCGATATCTTCAAAACCGCATAAATAGGAACAGAGCACTTCCCGGTAATGCGGATGAATCGCAGGGGAGAGCAGGATCTTTTTCCGTTTTCCCCGGAAATGGTGATAAGCCATTACACCTGCTTCTGCGGTGGCAGTTGCGCCATCATAATGCGAAGCGTTGCATACTTCCATTCCGGTGAGGTTGGCGATGAGTGTCTGAAATTCAAAGACCGCCTGCAGTGTTCCCTGCGAGATCTCAGGCTGATAAGGCGTATAGGCGGTATAGAATTCACCACGCCTTAAAAGCGAATCAACAACAGCCGGGATGTAATGATGATACGCGCCTGCACCCAGAAAACACGCCATGTCGCCAACAAGTTCGTTGGCGGCTGCATATTCGCTCAATTCAGTCATCACTTCCAGCTCGGTCACACCGGGAGGAAGATTCAGTTTAGGAAACCGATACTTTTCAGGAACATCGGTGAAAAGGTCTTTGATGTCCTTGACACCGATGCTTTTAAGCATCGCATCCTTTTCGACCTCAGTATGAGGGATGAACATTAATGACCTCTTGTTTCGCAAAAACCTGCGTACGCATCGGCATCCATCAATGCGTCTGCCTCGCCAGGATCTGATAATTCCACTTTGAGCATCCATGCCGCGCCGTACGGATCAGAATTGATCAATTCTGGCGTGTCAGCCAGCGCGTCATTTACCTCGATGACTTTTCCGCTAACGGGCAGTTTTACATCCGCAGCTGCTTTGACGGATTCGATCGTCGCGACAATGGCATTTTTCTCAAGCACTTCGCCAACCGACACGTTCGCCTCAAAAAAGACAACATCAGAGAGCTGGTCCTGGGCATAATCAGAGACCCCCAGTGTCGCGATGTTTCCTTCGACCATAATCCATTCATCTGAACTTGCATATTTCAGTTCTTTCGGTGTATTCATCATTCCTCCTGGATAGTTTTAGAATGTTAAACATGGACGATATTATGCGAATGAATCATGCAGGTAAATAAAAATACCTGAGTAAATTGTAATCTCATTCTATAAAGCAGTTCTTAAAAAGTCAAGAATTATCTGCTGCTGATGATGGTCTTCGTTTTCTCAAACTGAGCAGGTTTTTTGAAAAGAAGGCGAGGAAACCTGACAACCTGATGATGGAGGCGACAACAAGACCAGTTTGAATTGAAAAAGCGTCAGCGATAAAGGTTCCGATCATGGGGGAAAATATTGCGGCCAGAAATTGCATCATTTGGGCAAATGAAACAAATATCGCACTGTATTCAATTGGTACAGTTTTCATCAGCTCATCGAAAAAGACCAGGTCAAGGCCAGCCTGGAATATTCCAGCAATGCCCGCAAATACCGCGATCTGCCAGGGAAGCACGGTCAATGAAATCAATAACGGGTATAGTGAAATCCCGAAAGTGGTCCACAACAAAACAGCTCGGGAACCGCGTCTTCTGGATTGTCTTGTCCAAAAGAAGTATCCGATCACAAGTATCGCGGTCTGGGTCATGGTGATGATGGAAATCCAGCCATCAGAAGCGTGAACCACGCGCACCAGGTAAAGCGGAATTAGTGGTGCTGAAAGCTGGATACCGCTCATCACCAGCAGGCGTTTTGCCATGAAAGCGACAAATGGTTTTTCGTTCCAGACCAGGTTTTTGAATTCCTGGATTTGTAGTTTGAGATTTCGACCGTATTGCAACGGCGGCGGAGCAGCCGGCGGCAAAACGATGTGCGACGAGTAGTAATAACTGATCAAACCACCCAATGATAACCCGATGAACATCAACTGGTAGTTTAGAGGGAACATGATCCTATCGAGCAGCTGCCCTATGGCCAGCACCACCAGCGTGGTGGTTAATCCCATCGTCGACCAACGCCGGGACATCAATTCAAATCGTCTGTCAGGTCCAGCCACGGCGTTCATGACCACTGAGAAGGCGATCGACACCAGGGACTGTGGAACCGTGGCGATAGCCCAGATGAGGAGTATTGAATTAACAAGGACATTCTCAGGGAGGAGAAAAGAGATCAAACCTGTCAAGGCATAACTCGCAATTACCATCAAGCGGGCGATGCTAAACCACTTTACGATATTTAACTGTCTTTGTAAGAATTTTCCAAGTGGAATTGCCAGTAACAGCCCTGTGAAAGCGGGCATAGAGGATAACAACCCAACCTGGAATGAGGTGGCATTTAGATAGGTCAGGAATACCGGTAGAAAAGGGCTGGCGGCGTTGGCGAGTCCGACCCCTATGGCATCGATCTGAACATTACGGAAATTGCGTTTGTCCCGGTCATCGAGATTGAGAGTTCTTGTACTGGATGTGGATTCGTTTTTCACTGTAATCGATGGTTTCTTTTTTCCGAATAGAACGATTATACCAACGTGCGACACATCTATACGCGATGGGAGAATGCTTGATTAAGGTATAATTCTGTTGAAAGGATATTGAATATCATAACGGAAGAGTAGCGCATGGACCTGCAATTCAAGCAGGTTGACGAGGATGAGGGTTCTTTACCGCAGGGTAAAGTTAACCGGTATAACCGGGAAAATCGAAAGATCAGCGGATGCCCTCCAGATCAGGTAGATCTGAACTTCCCAATAAACCACAAAATCCTTTCACACGGGTCAGACTGACCCGGTATACCACTGTCATTGGAGGAATCGATGTGCGGAATTGTTGGTTACATTGGAATAAAAAACGCGACCCCCATCATTTTGAGTGGGTTGAAGAAGCTGGAATACAGGGGATATGATTCAGCTGGTCTCGCGATTTTAAGAGACGGGCAGATCGAAGTACGGCGGAACGCTGGAAAACTGGTAAACCTTGAAACAAGTATCAATGAATTACCTGTTGCTGGAACCATGGGCATCGGTCATACCCGATGGGCGACTCACGGTGAACCAACTGCCCGTAATGCGCATCCACACCTCAGCAGCAGCGGCGAAGTGGTGGTTGTACACAACGGCATAGTCGAAAACTTTATCGAGCTTAAAGAAGAACTTGTGGCAGAGGGGGTTGTTTTTCAGTCCGACACAGATACCGAGACCATTGTTCACCTGATCGAGAAATACCTTTCTGTAACCGGCGAATTGGAAAGTGCTGCCCGAAAGGCGCTCGAGTTGTTAAAGGGCGCGCATGGCATTGTCGTATTTTCCTCTCGGGAACCCGATAAGATCATCGCTGCCCGAATCGGCAACGCGGGCGGAGTGGTAATCGGTCTTGGTGAGGGTGAGAATTACATCGCCTCAGATATCCCGGCCATACTTGAACACACGCGAAGATTGGTCTTCCTTGAATCCCGGCAGATGGCGGTAGTGACACGGGAAGGCGTGAGGATATCAACAATTGAAGGTGCTCCTGTTAAAGCGCAGGTTTCTTCAGTGGCCTGGGATCCAGTTTCTGCTGAGAAGGGGGAATACAGGCATTTCATGCAGAAAGAGATCCACGAGCAAGTCAGATCGTTAACCGATACATTGGCCGGACGAGTGGATTTCAAGGAGGGTTTGATCCGCTTACCCCAATTGAACTTGACCCCTGAAAGGGCTAAGGGAATTGAAAAGGTGATTCTGACCGCGTGCGGTACCGCGTCTCATGCGGGCATGGTTGGCAGGATATTGATCGAAAGGATTGCCCGAATTCCATCTACGATGGAAATTGCTTCAGAGTTCCGGTATTCAGATCCAATAGTGGATGAGAAAACCACCATCGTTGCTATCAGCCAATCCGGTGAAACAGCCGACACGCTGGCAGCCATGGAGGAAGCCCGGCAAAAAGGTGCTGTCATCTGGTCGATCGTTAATGCGATTGGTTCTCAGGCGATGCGCATAGCAGACGGATATATTGCCATGCAAACCGGCCCTGAAATCGGGGTAGCTTCAACCAAGGCGTTTACTGCACCACTCGTTGATCTTTACATGCTGGCTGTGCTGCTCGCGGATTTGAGGGGTAATCTTCCTTACGATAAAAGGAAAAAGCTTGTCGATGATTTACGGTTGGTCCCGGAACTGGCTGGTCGCTGCCTGGATCGAGAGGATGAAGTTGAAGAAACCGCGTACCTGTTGAGAGAAAGTAAAGATATGCTGTACCTGGGCAGAGGTATCAACATGCCGATTGCTTATGAAGGTGCATTGAAACTGAAAGAAATCTCATATATTCACGCTGAAGCTTATCCGGCAGGTGAGATGAAACACGGGCCAATCGCATTGATCGACGAAAATATGCCCGTCTTGGCGATCGCGATCAAGGATCCATGGTACGAAAAGATGATATCGCAGATCGAACAAGCCAAAGCCCGCGGCGGTGTGGTTGTAGCAGTCGCCACAGAAGGTGATGAACGTGTCGCCAAACTCGTCGATCGCGTTTTATGGGTTCCGGAATCACCCTGGATGCTGAGCCCGGTGCTCACATCAATACCACTTCAAATACTGGCATACCACATTGCCACAATGCGTGGATTGGACGTGGACCAACCGCGAAACCTGGCAAAATCCGTTACAGTTGAATAGTAAGAAAATGGTCGTCTATTATTTCAGGCGACCATTTTCTTGATTTTTGTTAACAACCCTTCAATAATAAGCTCGACCAGCTCGCTGTCCTTGATCAACGTGGAAAGGTATTCCTGTTCCAGGTAGATGAAAGGACCATCTTTACGCGCCAACCAGCGCAGGTGAATACCGTATGTTGAAAGTTCCCGGATTATTCTAGTTAACCTCAGGGCAGGGGAACGGGGGACTTCTCCGATGTGACTGCAGTTTTTTAGAATTTCTGTTGACAAATACTCTGCTAGAGCATTCTCATTTGAGGTTACGTTTGAAATATCACCATGATACGTTTGTAAGAGAGCGATCATTAACCGTGAGAGGGATTCTGGAGCCGGTTTGACCAGGATAAATTGTCGCGCAGGCCTTCCCGCGCCAAACTGGTAAGGTTCCGGCGCGACATCGATTATTCCCTGTTTCAATAACAACCTGATGTGGTAATAAATATCTGCCTTGGTGAGATCCATCGCCCTACACAACTGAAAACCAGTTGTGGGTCCGTTAATTTCAAGATATTGCCTGATCCTGGCAGAAGTATTCATCGATAATAAGTATAAAAATATTTATACTAATTATACGCTTGACATCACAAAATACAAGGCTACAATGGAATTAATTCCAATCGGAGGTACAAATGGACGAAAGATCTTTGCTGAACAAGCCTGAGGTCGATATACCCGCCGAGTTGCGTCAGCAGGTGACAATCACTACACTGGAGCGCATTTATAACTGGGGACGAAGCAATTCATTATGGCCAATGATGTTTGGACTTGCCTGCTGCGCGATCGAAATGATCTGCACCGCAGCCAGCCGTTATGATTTTTCCCGCTTTGGTATGGAGGTTATGCGGCCAAGCCCGCGTCAGGCGGATGTGATGATCGTGGCGGGTACTGTCACGAAGAAGATGGTCCCTAACATCGTCCGCTTGTATAACCAGATGTCGCTTCCAAAGTATGTGATCGCGATGGGGGCATGTGCATCAGGCGGAGGTCCCTTCAAGGAAGGTTACAACGTTGTTCCGGGAATAGATACCTACATACCGGTAGATGTTTACATAACCGGTTGCCCCCCAACCCCCCAGGCTTTACTGAATGGTCTGATCACCTTGCAGGAAAAGGTCAAACGGGAGCGGCTGAAAGAGACGGGTTGGTATGCCAAACAATCGGGAGCCGAAGTACCCATTCCGGTGCTGGGTCCGGATATTTTTGACCCAAGAAAAGCCGAAACCATATTAACTGAAACCCATCGGCTTGATACACCCGAAACTGAGCTGCAGGAGACTGCCGGGGAGGATAAATGAGCGATATGACAGTTATCGATCCATTAACTGATGACTTGATTTCCCGATTTTCACCGAATGTTGAACTCGACTCCAGACCAGGTTACACCGGGATCATCGTATTAACCTCTGCACTGGTTGATGTTTTTTCATATTTGAAAGACCAGCTCGGTTTTGATTACCTCTCTTCTGTAACTGCTTTCGATGATTACCCTGAAGATCAATTCGAAATTGTCTATCACCTTTTCAAAACGATCGGGGGCAACGGTGTTGAACTGAAGGTTCTGACAACGCGGGAGGATCCAGTTGTCCCGAGTGTCACATCGCTCTACCCAGGCGCAGACTTCCAGGAGCGGGAGATCTGGGACATGTATGGTATTCATTTCTCGGGTCATCACGACCTGCGGCGTTTGTTGATGTGGGAAGGATTCGCAGGGTACCCTTTGCGAAAAGATTGGATCGAACCCCTGTTTGAAGAGGATGTAAAGCCGTTTAAGAATCGCTGGCCGGAAGGCAGGGGCTTTCACAAGGAAAACACCAATCCCTTCAGTGATAACGTGCAATACCCGAAAGAATTCGATCCAAGCGGGTTTTCTACTGAGACAGATGAGAGTTTGTACCAGGCATTGACTGCAGATTTGCCGATCGAAAATGATGAGCTTGGAACTGACCGCCTTGTGGTGAATATCGGACCACAGCATCCTTCAACGCATGGGGTTTTTCGCATGAGTGCTGTCCTTGAAGGAGAGACGGTTGTAGCTTTGAAACCGGTCCTGGGGTACATGCACCGCAACCATGAAAAGATCGGCGAACGTAACACTTTCCTGCAGAATATGCCCTTCACTGACCGGTTGGATTACCTGTCTTCCATGAGCAATAACTTCGGGTACGCTACTACAATAGAAAAATTAATGGGTGTTCAACCGCCTGAAAGAGCAGAGTATTTGCGGGTCATGATGGCCGAACTTACCAGGATCGCAAGCCACACCATGTCGATCGGGTTCCTTCTTAATGACCTGGGGGCCTTCTTTACCCCCTCTTTGTATGCGCTGGAGGAGCGGGAACTGATACTGGATATTTTTGAATCTGTTTCAGGTTCGCGCATGATGTGTAACTATTTCCGTTTCGGAGGCGTTGTTAGGGACATAAGTTCAGAGGATCTGGCAAAAGTAAAATACATGGTAGAGGAACGTCTGCCGCGTAAGATCGATGATCTCGATCGATACTTAACGGATAATGAAATTGTCCGCTCCCGCTGCGAAGGTGTGGGTGTCTTGACAGCCGAAGACGCCATCGGATTCTCCGCTGCTGGTCCAATTCTGCGGGCATCAGGTGTGCCTTATGATATTCGCCGTGCGGATCCCTACAGCATTTATGACCGCTTTGATTTTGACGTCTGTTACCGCAATCATGGTGATGTGTACGACCGGTACCTCGTTCGATTGGATGAGATCCGCCAGAGCCTGCGCATCCTGAAACAGGTTATCGATCAGATGCCTTCCGAAGGACCGGTTATGTCCGGGAAGGTCCAATACCAGGGAAAAGTACCCGCGGGTGAAGCCTACGGAAGAGTGGAAGGTCCGCGGGGAGAATTGGGATTTTACGTGGTTTCAGATGGTAAATTGAACCCGAAGCGGTATCATGTACGGGCGCCATCCATGATCAATCTCACCGGTTTAGAGCGGATGTGCGTCGGCGGAAAAATCGCAGACGCTGTCACCGTACTGGGTTCTGTGGACATTGTTTTGGGTGAAGTGGACAGGTAGAGAGGAAAAAATGAACGGTTTTGGCATCGTCAAAGGTTTGTTCGTTACTATCGGGCACTTCTTTTCCACTTATTTCGCAGACCATTTTGGCCCGAAAACAGAAAAGTTGAAGCGCGGCACGCTGGAAGCAGGGGGACTGTTCACTGTTCAATACCCTGAAGAATCAGTGAACATACCGGAGGAATTCAGGGTCATTCCATTCCTGGTCTATACACTGGATGAGTCTGGTCAAAGAAAATACCGATGCACTGCATGCGGGATTTGCGCAAAGGTCTGTCCGACCCAGTGCATTTGGATAACACGGAAAAAGGACGAAGCCACCGGTAAACCTGTTCCAGAATCCGCAGAATTCTATATTGATATCGACAAATGCATGAATTGTGGGTCTTGCGCTGAATTCTGCCCATTCGATGCCATTAAAATGGACCATGATTACAGGATTGCCAGTTACACCCGCGGAGAGACCCACATATACAACAAGGAGCGTTTGGGCAAACCATTGGAATACTATGCTAAAATTCGACCTGGTAATTACTCTCAGGAAGAGGCGGAAAGAGCAGCGAAAGCGCAGCCTGTGCGAACCGATTAACGATGTTGAACACGGACACTGAAATTTTATTTCCCATCAGGGTAATCCCATCATTGCGAGATTTGCGCGGTGAGAAATGGGCGGCATTGATCGACCGTATAACTGCACCCGAAGCAGTAGAAACTGAGCTCGTTGCTTTTAGCCTCATGATGGTGAGATTAGGTGGGTGCGCTGGCTGCAACGCTGATTCATTTCGCGCCATGCGCGGTTGTACTCACTGCGCGCGGTTAACAATCAAGCGCTTCAAGGGTTCGGATGGGGACCTATTACTGTTGTTTAATACTGCGCGCCATGATGTAGCTGATTATTTGTCAAAATATGACTTAACCGAGGATTTGTGATGCAATTAATGGAAGCCGTAACAAAAGCGCTAAGCTCAGTCATTGAACCGGAACTGCACAAGGACCTGGTAAGCCTTAAAATGGTTGAAAATATTCAAGTGAATGATGGCAACGTCGAACTCACCGTTGTGCTTACGACCCCAGCCTGTCCATTGAGTAAAAAAATCGAACGTGAGGTAACGGAGGCTGTCAGTGCTGTTCCAGGTGTGCACTCGGTGAAGGTAAATATGACCGCTCGGGTACCCTCAGATGGCAAGGATCGGGAGGCTTTGTCTCTGCCTGTAAAGAATGTGGTAGCGATCGCGTCAGGCAAAGGCGGTGTGGGCAAATCAACAGTAGCAGTCAATGTTGCTGTAATACTTGCTCAAAAAGGCGCGAGCGTTGGTTTGCTCGACGCTGATATTTATGGACCGAACATTCCAACCATGATGGGTGTAGATACACTGCCGCCGCCGGAAGATGGACGTCTTATTCCTGCCACTGCGTTTGGGGTTAAATTGATGTCTATCGGGTTCATGGTCCGAAGGGGGCAGCCGTTGATCTGGAGAGGACCTATGCTTCATAGCGCCATCCGTCAGTTCCTGGCGGATGTTAATTGGGGTGAACTGGATTACCTGATCATTGATCTTCCGCCTGGAACAGGAGACGCGCAGCTGAGTTTGATGCAGCATATTCCTTTGAGTGGTGGAGTCATCGTTACGCTGCCGCAGCAGGTCTCTATTGAGGACGCAGAGCGGGGATTGCAGATGTTTACAGAGATGAATGTACCGGTACTGGGAGTGGTAGAGAATATGAGCTACCTGGCGATGCCTGATGGTTCGAAACTTGATCTTTTCGGCAGCGGTGGTGGGAAAAAATTGGCGGAGCGTGTTAAGGTTCCGTTCCTGGGAGAAATTCCCATAGACGCAGAAGTACGTATCGGTGGGGATTCAGGGAATCCGATTTCTATCAGTTCTCCTTCCTCAATGGCAGCACAATCTATGCACCGGATCACAGAAGCGATGGCAGCGCAGGTGAGTATCGCAGCGCTCACGAACAAAAATCTCGAAGATAAAGTTCAAGGAAAAGGATGATGGATTCCACAATCAACCAGCAGATCGTCGGGGTCAGGTTTTCAAAAGTCGGAAAAATCTACAATTTCGATTCCACCAGGATCCCGAACCTACAAAAGGGCGATATTGTTGTGGTAGAAACCAGCCGGGGATGGCAGCTGGGTGAGGTGATCACGATTTCTTCCCCTTCTCAGCAGGCTGGGGATTGTTCATGGAAACCGCTGGATCGGTTGGCAACCCCGAAAGATCTGATCCAGCGTCAATACTGGCAAAACAAAGAGCCAGAGGTCATCGAGCTTTGCGCCAACCGTGTTAAAGAATTGAGGCTTCGGGGGATAAAAATCGTTGCCAGCGAATACAGTTTCGATGGAACCCGTTTGAACATCCTGTTCAGCAGTGAAAGTGAAGATAAGGTGGAATTGAAATCGCTGCGCACGGATATGCAGCGGCATTTTGCTCCGGCACAGGTGGAATTAAGGCAGATCGGTCCACGGGATGGAGCCAAGATTATGGGCGGTATGGGTGCATGCGGCCTGGAATCACGCTGCTGTACGCGGTTCATCACTGAGTTTTCATCGATTTCCATCAAAATGGCGAAGGAGCAGGGAATCTCGCTCACGCCGACAGAAATTACCGGTATGTGCGGGCGTTTACGCTGCTGTCTGATCTATGAATACGAGAATTACCTGGAAGCTCGAAAAATGCTTCCAAAAAAGAACAAAAAGGTGATCACGCCAAATGGCGAAGGGAAAGTTGTGGATGTCTACCCGATGCGGGGCGCTGTTCTTGTGGAAATTCCCGAAATCGGCAGAAAAGAATTTGATAAAGAAGAGATCCGGCCGGCTGATGAACAGGAAGTGATCAACAAAGCGGCGAGTTCTTTTGCTGCAAAACACGGGGGAGGTGGTTGCGGGCAGTGCAACCGAAGATGAGTGATGAAACCCACTGTTACCGCTGAAGGCTGGAAAAAACCAAAAAAGATCCTGGTTATTCTGGCACACCCGGATGATCCGGAATTTTTTTGCGGTGGGATGATTGCGCGTTGGATGGACCTGGGACACAAGGTTTCATATTGCCTGCTGACGAAAGGTCAGCGCGGGTTTCACGACAAGAATATGGATCCAAAGACCATGGCTGTAATCAGAACAAAGGAGCAATTTGAGGCCGCTGCAGTGTTAGGCGTGACTGAAATAAAGTTCTTGGATCACATGGATGGTGAGCTGGTTGCAGATATTGCGTTAAGAGATGAGTTAATTAAAGAAATTCGATATCAAAAACCTGATGTCGTTGTCAGCTGTGATCCAACGAATCTATTTCCTGCAGTTAACCGCATCAATCATCCTGATCACAGGGCTGCGGGGCAGGCTGTGTTGGATGCGGTCTTTCCTGCGGTAGGCAACCCTGCATATCAGTTCGCTAAGGACCAGGAAGCCAATGAATCCCATCAAGTCAAAGAAATTTGGTTAACCCTGACAAAACAACCCAACTTTGTTATTGCTTTGACCCCTTACCTGGATAAGAAGATAAGTGCTTTGATGTGCCATAGCTCACAGGTTAAGAACACAGCATCTGAATTAAGAGAACGATACTTAAAATTCTCTATTACCACAGATGAAAATGGCAATACAGATTATTGCGAAAAATTTTACCGAATTATCCTCTCGTGATTGATAAATCATCATATTAATAATGCATCAAATAACAAGAAATCGACTATATTGAGTCGTTCGATGGTTTTATGGACCTATGATATAATCATTACATCTGAATAATCATATTAATAAAATCAATATGGTACAAACAGACAACCAACTTTCAGACTTTTTACGGTATTTGGCTAACATCCCCGATGCAACTGATCCTCGTGTTCCTGCATTAAGTGAACTGAGCAAAGAAATTGGTCTCAGTGTGGCAACATTACGTGAACAACTTGAATCTGCCCGCATGCTGGGGGTGGTTGAAGTAAAACCAAAAGCCGGGATCCGCAAGCTGTCGTACGATTTTTGCAGAGCCATCAAACCCGGTATCCAGTATGCTGTAGCAGCAGGGTCAATTTCATTTCATGATTTCGCCGATCTTCGAAAACACCTCGAAGCGGCGTATTTTATAGAAGCGGTTCAGCTGCTATCAATTTCGGATGTTTCAGTACTGGAAAATTTGATATCAACAGCTCAATCGAAGATCGCATCCTCTCCAAGTCAGGTCCCCGTTGAGGAGCATAAACAATTTCACATGTTCATTTACAAAAAGCTGCAGAATCCCTATTTGGAAGGCGTGCTGGAGGCCTTCTGGGAGGTGTATCACTCAAGCGGATTCGAGGTTTACCCCGACAGTGCTTATGTCGAACGTATATGGCAGTATCACTCCCGGATCGTTGAAGAGATTCGTGAAAGACGATTTTCCCGGGGTTTATCGCTCTTATTGGAGCATATGGAAATGGTTGCGCAACGCGAAAAGATAATCCCAAGATTATCCTTTGAATAGAAATTACAACATGGAGTTCTGACCCTGATGACCCAATCAAAAATGATAGAAAATGATTTTTGCATCACTTTCAGCACAGTCAACGGTTCTGGCAGCGCAACTGCCAACATTACACTGATGCGTGCGTTGTTTCGAATGGGAATCCCGGTTTCAGGAAAAAACATTTTTCCATCGAACATACAGGGTCAACCCACCTGGTTCACGCTCAGACTGAGCAAAAAAGTGTACCTCTCGAGAGTTCAGGATGACGATATTGTCGTTGTCATGAATCCTGCAACGATTGATAAAGATATTTCCTGCCTGGTTTCTGGCGGTGTAATGCTGATACCGGATGATTTTGAGTACGTGAATCCCCGCGATGATATTGTGATTTACACAATGCCAGTACGCAGGCTGGTAAAAGAGGCCGAAATTCCCCCCGTATTTCGTGATTACATCGCAAACATGGTGTATGTGGGTGTACTGGCTTACTTGTTAAATATTGAATTGGAATCAATCCACAAAGCCCTGGATTACCACTTTAAGGGGAACGAAAAATCAATAGAGATCAATTATAAAGTGGTAAAGATGGCTTTTGAGTGGGCGGAACAAAACCTGGAAAAGAAAGACCATTATGTTGCCTCAAGAATGAACGGGACGGAAGGGTACATTATGACGGACGGCAACACCGCGGCCGCGCTCGGGTCGATCTACGGAGGTGTTCAATTCGCTGCCTGGTATCCGATCACCCCTGCCACCAGCCTTGCAGAAACGCTCCATGAGTACTTACCCCAATTGCGTGGTGACGCGGAAACCGGAAAAGACACTTTTGCCATTGTACAGGCTGAGGACGAATTGGCTGCAATAGGCATGGCCATTGGCGCGGGTTGGGGTGGATTACGGGCGATGACTTCAACCTCAGGGCCAGGCTTATCACTTATGACCGAATACATCGGTCTGGCATATTATGCTGAAGTCCCGGTGGTTATTTGGGATGTACAGCGTGTCGGCCCCAGTACGGGTATGCCCACGCGCACTGCCCAGGGTGATCTAACAATGGTCAACTTTATGAGTCATGGGGATTCTCAAATATTGATCCTGATCCCCGGAACCATTAATGAATGCTTCGAGTTTGGCTGGAAGGCTTTTGATATCGCGGAGCGATTCCAAACCCCTGTTGTAGTGCTTTCAGACCTTGATTTTGGTATGAACCAATGGATGGCAAAGAAATTCGACTACCCTGATCAGCCCATGGATCGCGGCAAATTACTTTGGGAGAGAGAACTTGAAGAACTTTTAGAGAAGAACAAAGGCGAATGGGGGAGGTATCTGGATATCGACGGTGATGGTATCCCTTACCGCACAGTGCCGGGTAACAAACACCCACAGAGCGGGCATTTTGTTCGCGGCACCAGCCATGATGAATTCGCCAGGTACTCAGAAGAAGGCGATGTTTGGGTCAGGAATTTTAATCGGATCAAACGTAAGATCGAATTAGCCAGAGAATCGCTCCCGGAACCGGTGTATTCTCAGCAGGAAGAAGCAGAAATTGGCATCATTGCTTCAGGTTCAGTGGATCCGGCTGTGGAAGAAGCGCGGGATATGTTAGGTGAAGAAGGCATTAAAACGGATTACCTGCGTATCAGGGGCATTCCATTCTCTAAAAAAGTAAAAAAATTCATCAAGGCTCACCGTGTGACCTATGTGGTTGAAATGAACCGTGACGGCCAGTTATCACAGCTACTAACCATGGACTTCCCGGATGTGGCCTATAAGTTGCGAAAGATCGCGCATATGGACGGTTTACCGTTACCTGCGAAGTGGGTGAAGCAACAGATCTTGTCAGGAGAGGAAAAATAACATGGCCGGACCTGCATCTCAAACCAATCAAAATACCAACCTGGTGGGACTTTCCCGTGCTGATTATCGCGGGGCGCCGTCAACACTCTGCCAGGGTTGCGGTCACAACAGCATCGCAGCTCAAATCACCGCGGCTTGTTTCGAGATGAACATCGTACCCGAGAATTTGGTTAAGTTTAGCGGCATCGGTTGTTCGAGCAAAAGCCCCACATATTTCTTAGGTCGCTCTTTCTGTTTTAACGGGCTGCATGGCAGAATGCCTTCACTGGCACTGGGGGCTCTTTTTGCAGACAAGACGCTCGAAGCCATAGGCATCAGTGGAGATGGTGACACAGCCAGTATAGGTTTTGGTCAATTTAAACACCTGGTCAGGCGAAACCTGCCGCTTGTGTACATAATCGAGAATAACGGTGTTTACGGTCTTACAAAAGGCCAATTCTCAGCAACAGCTGAAAAGGGTTTGTCACTCAAGCGACAGGGTACAAATCCGTTTACACCGGTTGACCTGGCCATGGAGGCTTTAATCTCTGACGCGACTTTTGTGGCGCGTTCCTTTGCAGGAGACCCAAAACAGGTAAAACAGCTGATCAAAGCAGCCATAGCTCACAGGGGGATTGCGGTTATCGATATCATCAGTCCATGTGTCACTTTTCATAACCATGAGAATTCATTCCACTCATATTCGTTCGGCAAAACTCACGAAGAGCCGTTGCACGAAATTTCACTGGTGCTGGCACGTGAAGAGATTACCATCGATGATTTTGAGCGCGGGATGACAAAAGAAGTGACGTTGTATGACGGCAGTGTTGTGCGATTGAAAAAACTTGAAAGTGAATATGATCCTACCGATAAATGGCAGGCATTACACATGTTGGAAGACGCTGCCAACAACAACTGGTTATTGACAGGTTTGATCTACGTTGATCCAGATGTGCCGACGCTGTTTGATAAATACAACCTGCCTGACACACCATTAAACAGGCTGCCCGTAGAAAAACTGCGTCCATCACCAGAGTCATTGGAATTGATAAACCAATCTATGTTCTAAAGCAACTACAGGCTTTTTATGTAAGTCCGGTGAGTTTTAGAAAACTTGACCCCCAGGTTTTCCATGTCGGCTTTACTGCGGAGATTGCGCTCGTCCACCTGAACGATCTCCGCTTTCTTTATCCTGGTGAGCCTTGTCACTTTATCCAATTCGGCGTACAGAAGCGCATTGCCGCCAAGACCCTGGTATTCAGGCAATAATCCTACTCCATTAATATCCAGTATCTTGGAATTTCGTTTTTCCATCAGGAAGTATAGCCAGCCTAACGGGAGTAATTTGCCTTTGCTGCGTTGAATTGCCCGGTTAATATTCAAATACGCCACGATAAAGCCAGCGACATCATTATTGTGTTTGATGATTTTAATGAACCTGGGATCAGCAATTCCCAAAATGTTTCTTGAAAGCAACTCGAACTCTTCTGCTGTGGACGGAAAAAAACTCGGATTGTTCGAAAAAGCACGGTGTTCTACCTCATCGATCCGGGGTATCCATTCCAATATCTGGTCGACCGAGGTGAAATTGACGATCTTGAAATTTCCTCTCGCTAATACTTTTTCCGCAATCTTGTGAATCACCGGATCGGGATGCCGGTCTAAATAACCGGAATAGTGATCATGACTCTTCACAAATCCGCAGTTTTCAACGAGGTTCTGATAGTACGGGAGGTTGTATGGAACCCCAACCGCGGGTAGATAATCAAAACCATCGACCAGTAAACCTATTCCATCAGAGCGTAAAAACCCGCGTGGGCCGGTTATTATTTTTATATTTCGTTCTCCACACCATTCTTCGATTGCGCTGAACAACGAGTGCGCGACTTCAAGTTCATTGATGCATTCAAAAAAGTAGAAAAAACCAATCTCCTCCTGGTGGTGCCTGCAATAATTGCGGTTGTGAATCACAGCGATCCTGCCGATTGCTTTATTCCCAGCTTCCACCAAAAAGAAATCGGCTTCTGAGTGGGCGTAAAAAGGATGGTTGGAGGGTGTCATTATCTTTTCGATGGAGCCTGGAAATGGCGGCACCCAAAACCTGTTGCCTTTGTACAATTCAAATGGCAGGGAGTTGAAGCTGCTGATGTCTTTTGGATTGGCTTTTTCCAGCAGGCGGACCCTCATAACGGTCACACTTTCTCACCAATGGTATGCAGCAATGCCAGATTCGGGAGCCGCATTGCGCCAACAGGGAAGCCAGAGACAAGTACAACCTGTTCGCCAATCCTCAGCTTTTTCCGGTTTATTAAGTAATTGTCCACACTGCGAACCATGTCCTCAAGGCTGTTGGCGAAAGGAACAAGAATCGGATTCACCCCCCAATACAGGCTCATCAAGGACAACGTGGATGGATCCGGCGTGAAAGCGATGATCGGCACTCTCGGTCGGGTTTTGGACATTAACAATGCGGTTTTTCCACTCTGAGTGAATACCGCAATATTGGAAACATCCTGGTCATGAGCCAGCGTTTTTGCAGCATTGGAAATCGCCAAAGCATCGTCCTTAAGCGCGGCTTTTGGAAAGCCTTCAACGTGGCTCCATTCCGCCATGTGTTTTTCAGCTTCGCTGACGATAGAAGCCATCATTTTGACACTTTCCACAGGGTATTGACCGGAAGCGGTCTCCGCAGAAAGCATCACCGCATCTGTACCGTCGTACACCGCGTTGGCTACATCAGAGGCTTCCGCCCTGGTGGGGCGAGGGTTACTGATCATTGATTCGAGCATCTGAGTTGCGGTAATGACGAGCTTGGCATGGCGGTTGGCGATACGAATGATCTCTTTTTGAACATTTGGCACCAGCGCGGGCGAGGTTTCTACTCCCAGGTCACCACGTGCTACCATCACACCTTCAGCGGCGTGCACGATCTCGTGCAGGTTCCTGATTGCAGCAGGTCTCTCCAGCTTGGCGATGATGGGAACGGTTTTTTGACCCGGTTTCAATTGAGAGATGATCTTCCTGACGTTCAACACGTCATCTGCGCTCTCCACAAAGGATATTGCCACCAGGTCTACACCATTTTCCAGCCCAAAAACAAGGTCAGCGTGATCTTTTTCTGTAAAGCGTGCAATACCCAGGTCAGTACCCGGAAGGTTTACCCCTTTATGCGATTTCAACACCCCGCCGAGGATCACCCTGGTCTTCACAATCTGCGAATCAATGGAGACCACCTGTAATTCCAGTTTTCCATCGTCAAGCAGAATTCGGTTTCCAGGTTTGACAGACCTGGTGAGATTTGGAACATCCAGAGGTAAAGATACTTCATTGCCTTCGTAATCAGCGTGTTGTTCTCCCATCATGAACAGATTAACCCTGTCTCCAGCGGATAACTGCACCCCTTCAGATGGCAGAACTCCCACCCTGAGCTTTGGACCCTGAAGGTCCTGAAGGATGGCGACCGGTTTACAGGTTTCGGTTGAACACTCACGGATCTTTTTGATCATTTCTAGATGCGATTCATGCGTTCCGTGAGAAAAATTCAACCTTGCCACATTCATCCCGGCGTTGATCAATTTTTTGATCGTAATTTTTGAAGAGGAACTTGGTCCGAGCGTGCAAACGATTTTTGCAAACCTGTTCATAACACACCTGGCTTTCATTTATGTGATATTTTGTTTATTATATAGTCACATCAGGTTAAAACAAAAACCGGGTGATCTTTCCAGATCACACGGTTTTCAGTTTTAACTGTTATGCGGTCAATAGTTTAACCAGTACAGCTTTTTGCGCGTGAAGCCGGTTATGCGCCTGAGGGAAGATGACAGAATGCGGTCCGTCTGCAACCTCATCGGTAAGTTCCTGACCACGATGGGCGGGCAGGCAGTGCATTACGATCACTTCTTTATCGGCTTCTCCCACCAGTTTCTTGTTTACCTGGTACGGCGGGAAAACCGCCTTACGCTTTTCAGTCTCGGCTTCCTGTCCCATGCTCGTCCAGGTATCAGTGTAGATGACGTGAGCATTCTTCACCGCTTCGTGCGGATCGCGGATGAAGAGAATATTACTGCCGGATTTTTCCGCGAATTTACGACCGTCTTCAATGGCGGCAGGAATCATGTCATAACCTTCAGGGCTGGCGAGGGTGAAATTCGCACCCAGTTTTGCACAAACGTGTAAAAGCGAAACCGCTACATTGTTCCCGTCGCCTATGAAAGTGACATTCAATCCTTTCATGGACGTAAATTTTTCAATAATTGTCAGCGCATCGGCCATCGCCTGGCAGGGATGATTGTAGTCGCTCAATCCGTTGATCACCGGGATACTGGACCAGTGGGCGAGTTCAAGTACATGGTCGTGGGCAAACACACGCGCCATAATGGCATCCACATATCCTGAGATCACCCTGGAAACATCAGCAATTGATTCCCTTTGACCGAGACCAATTTCAGCCGGCGAAAGGTATAACGCATCGCCGCCCATGTGACGCATTGCCATATCAAAACTCATGCGGGTGCGCAGGCTGGGTTTTTGGAAGATCATTGCCAATACTTTCCCTTTAAAAAGCGCTTTATTTCCGCCGCTGAAATGCTCTTTCTTCAATGCGATGGCTAAATCTAACATCTCCTGCAGATCGGAAGGTGAGTAATCTGACACAGCAAGAAAGTCTTTTTTCATTTTGTCCTCTGGATATTTGTGATTGGTTGATCTAGTATAACATAGCAGTTTTTTGCTAATGAATTCTATCCGAACTTGATCTTTCTGATGGAATTCTTCACGATCAGGTCGAGGATCGGGTGAAGTTGTCGTCCGAGGAAATTCTTGGCGAAGAACAGGATTTTCCCTTCGAAACCGGGCAGGATGATGTATTTCCTGCGAGCAACTTTACGCAGGATCTCATTTGCTACCTGGTCAGCTTCCATCAAATTAGCTGAGCCCGATAGCTCTTTTGTAATGAATGGTTTGTATTTCTTTTCATAATCCAGCTGGGGTGTGCGTGTATCCGGTGGGAAAACAATGGATACCTGGATCCCAAATGGGTGTAATTCTTCTCGCAAAGCGTCAGTGAAACCATTTACCGCGAACTTTGATGCACTGTAGGCAGTGTATCCATAAATACCGAGAAAGCCCGCGATCGAAGAGATATTAACGATCGCGCCGGAACGTCGTTCCTTGAAGGCAGGAACCAGGTTTTTCAACACGTTCACCGTTCCGAAATAGTTGACATCCATCATCCAATCAAAGATCTCAGGTTTTAAGCTGGTAAATGTGCCGGGATGCGCGACGCCAGCGCAATTGATCACAATATCGGGGATACCATGTTCCTGTGTGTACTCAGACAACGAACGCGTTAATTCTTCCCTATGTGTTACATCTGACTTTATGGTGGTGATCTTTATGGATTCACTTGATTTCAAAGCAATTAAAGTAGTTTGGGCTTGTTGCAGGAGTGTTTCCTGCCTGGATAGGATGACGACGCTGCAGCTCATCTCAACCAGTTGTTTTGCCAGTGCCAATCCAATTCCGCTTGATCCACCAGTGATCAGCGCGGACTTACCTGTGTAATAAGCCATCAGTGCATTTTTCATGAGGATCAATGGCCGCAGCTGGAGCAGGAGCCGCCAGAGCAGCCTGCGCAGCTGCTCGACCTGGAACTGGATTGAGAACCGCTAATATGCGCCTGGCAAACCGAAAGCAGACGTTTGGTCTGTTCAGAACCGCAGTTTTTGCATCCAATCACCGCGTCAGCGTCTTTTATTGCGCGCAGAGCTTCAAATTTCGTTTGGCAATCATTACATTGGTATTCGTAAATTGGCATATAGTTTCCTTGTAGATAATTCGATTTTAATGCATTTCACACATGTTCAGTGGTGTGATTTAGTTGATAGGAAATGTAGTAAACCGCGATCCCGGTCGCAACCGCAGCGTTTAAGGATGTTTTTCCTCCGGACATTGGAATATGCAGTTGAATATCAGCCATTCTGAGTAATTCCGGGTCTATCCCTGAAATCTCGTTTCCGATCATCAGGATGATACTTTGCCCTAATGTAATTTGTGGTGAGCAGGTGAATAGAGAAGAGGAAAGAGGTGTGGATTCCAAAGCGACCAGTCTGCAACCCGATGATGATAATTCACGGGCGAGGTCGATCGAATTCCTGTGGTAGCTCCACGAGGTGTCAATTTCAGCACCAAGACTGGCCTTTCTCACCCTGGTGTGTCGCGGAGTAGGGGTGGTTCCACAACAATAGATATGAAAAGCACCCGCGCCGTTAGCGCTCCGGAATATTGAGCCGACATTTTCGGTACTGCGTAAGTTGTCGAGCAGCAATGATAATTTCGGCGTTTTTTCCACTACTTCCAACCAGGGGCGGTGGAAATTGGAAAAAGGCTCTCCAACGGGCTGCATTGGTGAAGAACAGAGCGGGCAGTTAGATATGAGTTTCACCGAGAGATCACTCGGGAACCGCAAACGGCAATCCGGGTCAGTGCATTCAAATACCTGGAATTGAGGTTCGTTCATTCGGGGCTACTCAGAAAGGATAAGTCCGGTTCTGATGATACTGGTCTCAGTAAAATCAAATCCCAACTCGTCAAGCACTTCCTCCGGTCTTCCGGTGGCGCCGGCAACCGCTGATAGGGTCACATCGAGGTAGGCGGGTTTTTCATTCACAAATACAATATCCTGGATCAAAGGCAGCAGGTCGTACTCTTTTCCGCGCCTGGTTCGTATACAGTTTTTCTTGTTTTTCAGGTTTGTTAACAGAGCCTCGATTCCATCTAGATCGACTTCTTCATCGAAAAAAACCCGATATTTCGCAGCGGTGACCAGGGTCTGCAGCGCTTTTCTTTCCATCGATACTGGTCTTAAGTCCAATATCGTGATCCCCGGCTGCAGCGCTGATTTCAGCTTTCTCAGAACCTCGGTTATGCTTTCATCACTATTCAACCAGAAATCCACTAATTCATTTTCACTGGTAAAACCAAGTGGCAGCGGGCAAGCCTGGTGCATCCTGGGTTGCGGGTGAAAACCCTGTGAGTATGCCAGCTCCAGATCAGCGCGCCGGAAGGTTCGCTCCCAGACCTTTTGCATATCCAGGTTGCCAGTGAACATCAACTCGTTACCCTTGGAGTAAGTAATCCTTAAACGCTGCATCAGGCACGCTCCGGGCAAAGCCAAATATCGGCAGGTTCTTTCCGGCGCAGACCTCTAAATTCGGTCAAAATTCCGCAGGCATGGCAGCTCTCGCGGCAGTCGCTGGTGAGTTTTTCATCCTTTGATTTCAGGAACTCGTTCCTCAAGTATCGTTTTTCAACCCCGGTGTGGATGTGATCCCACGGAAAAGCTTCATCAATTTTCCGGAGACGGGAAGTATAGAATTCGGGGTCGATCTCACAGGCATCAAAAGCATCCATCCACACATTGTAGTTGAATTGGTCCTGCCAGGCATCAAATTTTGCTCCATTCCGCCAGGCAGTCTCGATCACCCTGGCGAGGTTGCGGTCGCCGCGCGAGAGGGCTGCTTCCAAGATCGTTTCGCGAGGGTTTGACCAGGTCATCTTCATTCCCGGTCCGCGCAACTGATCTTTGAGCAGGTTCTGTTTCTCGAGTACTACAGGCAGGGGATCGAGAGTAGCCCACTGGAAGGGTGTGTGCGGTTTAGGTACGAAGGTGCTGATACCCGCATGCAGGTTGGCGCGCTTGCCGATTACCTTTCTACCTTCGGCGATGACCAGTTTACAGAGATCGGCGATTGCTTGCACATCCTCGATGGTCTCACCGGGTTGACCGATCATGAAATATAGTTTTAGAGATTGCCAACCGCGGGAATAGATCTCACGGGCAGTATTGAGAAGCTGATCCACCTGAATGGGTTTATTGATGATATGGCGCATACGGTCAGATGCAGCTTCTGGTGCAAGTGTAAACCCGCCCTGGCGCACACCCTTTAACTTCTGCATCAGGTCAACAGAAAACGATTCAATACGCAGTGAGGGGAGTGATATTGTCAGGTTGCGCTCAGAAAAGCGTTCCACAATAGTTTCTACTAATTCCTGAATTTGCGTATAGTCACTTGACGAAAGAGATAATAGCGCAATCTCTTCATAGCCGGTATTTTTGAGCGCGATTTCAAGAGAATTCAGTATATCCGCGGCGGCGCGTTCGCGGACCGGCCTGGTGACAATACCGGCATGGCAGAACCGGCAGCCCCTGGTGCACCCGCGCATGACCTCAAGGGCTACACGGTTGTGGACGACATCGATCGAGGGTACCAGGAACCGGGTCGGAGGAGGGGGAAGCTTGCTGCAGATGCGTTTAAGGATCATTTCCGGCGCATCGTTCTCAGCCTGATAAAGCGCTTTGAATGTGCTGTCATCGTTGTATTCAGGTTGGTAGAGAGAAGGGATATAAACTCCAGGAATTTGCGCGAGTGAATGAATTTTTTCTGCTCTGGTTGCGTTATTGGATTTTGATTCTCGCACACAGTCGATCACTTCGTGTATGACTTCTTCTCCTTCACCGATGACAAAAGCATCAATAAAAGGTGCCACCGGTTCCGGGTTGAACACAGCATGACCTCCGGCGATGACTATAGGGTGGTTCTCATTACGTTGGTCGGAATGGATCGGAATGCGTGCCAAATCAAGCGCGTTAAGCACATTTGTGTAAAGTGTTTCATAAGGGATGGTAAATCCAACGATATCGAATTCCGAAAGCGGAACAAAGGATTCCAATGAATATAAAGAAATATCGTTATTGCGCATAGCAATTTCCATGTCCAGCCAGGGCATATAAGCGCGTTCACACAAGGCATCCTGGCGATTGTTAATCTGTTCATAAAGGATCATGATCCCAAGGTTGGGCAATCCGATATCGTAAATATCCGGGAAGACCAATGCGACGTGTGTCTCCGCGCTGTTCCAGTCTTTTCTTACCTGGTTCAATTCGCCCCCGACATATCTTCCCGGTTTTTGAACAAGCGGGAGGATCTTTTTTAATTTGCTGAAACTGTGATTTTTTTTATTCACCGGTAAAACTCCATTGTTAAATTAACGTTGTTCAATTTGCTGTATTTCGATGGTCTCATCAGGGTAATGGGTTTCGATGTATTTGATCATTTCAGCGGTTACCCTGGCATTTTGCTGAGTGGAATTGGAGACTACGACACAAGAGATCCACGCGGATTGCCAGACATCCTGGAGACCTGTTTCTGCGATTCCAGTATTAAACTCTCTTCTTAACCTGGTAAGGATGGGTTGCAGGCGGCTGCGTTTCTCCTTCAAAGACGAGCATCCCGGAAAGCTCAACCTTATTGCCAGGTGAGTAATGCATGTATGATTTTCTTTGATGGTATTGCTTCCTCTTGTCATTAGCATCCCGCAAGATTACAATGCCTCGTAAATATAATATAGATTGGCAAAAACACAATGCCTGATTCCGAAAAAAAATACCAACAAGCGCTGGATTATCTGTACAGCTTTGTCGATTACAGTCTTACCCGGCAACTGCGTTACTCAGCTGAGAAGTTCAATCTTGAGCGCATGAACGCGTTCATGGAACTTGCTGGAAATCCGCAAACAGACTACCCGATCATCCATATAGCGGGGACCAAAGGAAAAGGCTCAACGGCTTCCATGATCGCCAGCATTTTACGGCAGGCGGGATTCAAGACTGGTTTATACACATCACCGCATTTACAGGAATTTACTGAACGCATCCAGGTCGATGGCCGCGCGATATCAAAAGATGAACTGGTCGAATACCTGGAAGAGCTAAAACCGTTGATAAAAAAAGTTCCTGAACTTACTACTTTCGAGATAACCACGGCACTTGGTTTCAAAGCATTCTCAATGAAAAAGGTCGACCTGGCTGTCGTAGAGGTTGGCCTTGGAGGTCGGTTGGATGCCACAAACATTGTTGATCCGTTGATTTCGGTGATCACTTCTCTTTCTTTTGATCATATGAATGTTCTGGGGGACTCTATAACCCAAATTGCTGCCGAGAAAGGCGGGATCATCAAAAAAGGAAAACCCGTTATCCTGGCCCCGCAATGGAGGGAAGCCCGAGAGGTCATCGAGAAGATATGTGAAGAAAGGGACGCGCCGCTGACAGTAATCGGCAGAGATTATTTTTACAGCGAACACGCTCATGATCTTTCCAGCCAGACTTTCTTCGTGTGGCCAAAAGAGGATCAGGACCTGATCAATGAGTTCATTATTTCCGGTGGAAGAAGTGATTGGGAGCCAGAGCATTACACCATCCCGTTACTGGGCTCTCACCAGGTGGAAAACGCTGCCACCGCTTACGCGGCAGTCGAGGTGCTAAAGTCAACCGGGATCAAAATAACAAAGACGGATATCAACCAGGGATTTGCCGGGGTTTTCTGGCCGGGCAGGTTTGAAGTGATCCAAGAAAACCCATTAACCATAGTGGATTCCGCTCATAATAAAGATTCAGCGCTTCGCCTTCGTTTAGCAATGGATGATTACCTGAATGGAAAACCGATCCTGCTGGTCTTTGGTTCTTCTGAAGATAAAGACGTTCAGGGGATGTTTTCTCATTTGCTCCCAAGGGCAAGGTTGGTTATCGCGACGAAAAGCGAACATCCAAGGGCAATGGAACCGGATATACTGGTAGAATTAGCCAACCAGTTCGGGAAAAAGGCAGTCGCAACACAATCCATTGAAGAAGCCCTCAGCCTGGCGAAGCAACAAGCTGGCAAAGATACGGTAATACTGGTTGCAGGCAGTATATTTGTTGCCGCAGCCGCCAGGGAGACAACGCTCAAAAACTCAACCAAAAAGAACTAAGGACGCCATGAGAGAAGATTGGAAAAAAAGGCAGGACAACCCGGAGGAATTCAACGCAGCTTTGTACCAGCGCACGGATGAGCTGTACCAGGTAAATGACGCGGTTCCTGATGAGAACGGACAGATCTATTGCCCGGTGTTGGTGATGCGCGACATTGTGGTATTTCCGCGCATGGTTTCTCCGATTTTTATTACTCCCGGCCCGAACATGGATGCCATCAACCATGTTCAACAAAAAGGCGGGACAATGATATCGCTGGTGTTGAAGGATAGCGAGATTGAAAAACCCACTCCAAAAGATTTCCTGGAGATCGGTGTAGAAATAGCTGTCGGCCGGTTGTTGAGTCTGCAGGACGGCAACGCATCTGCGCTGGTGCAAGGCCGCCGCAGGATAAAAGTGGATGAGATCATAAAATCGGGCAGCTTCATGTGGGCGCGGGCAACGGTTATAGTTGAAAAACTGAGTGTTGACCGGAAAACAGAAGCGCTAATGCGCACTGCGCGCGACCTGTTTGAGCGTTGCATTCAGCTTGATCGCAGCTTGCCGGATGAAGCGCATCTGTTTTCAGTAAATATCACAGAACCCGGCTGGCTGGCGGATATGGTCGCTACAGCCATTTCACTCCCGTTTGAAGAAAGAATGAAATTGATCACGCTTCTGGACCCCAAGGAAAGATTGAAACGGGTGAACTGGCTTTTGGCACAGGAATTGGATGTGCTCCAGTTGGAAGATGAGATACAGAACCGGGTTCAGAGCGAAGTGGACCGGTCGCAGCGTGAGTTTTATTTACGCGAGCAGCTGCGCGCCATCCAGACAGAACTGGGTGAAGGCGATGTTTGGTCTCGGGAATTGACCGAAATAAAAGAGAAGGTTGAGAAAAAACGAATGCCTGATGAGGCAAAAAAGCAGGCCTTCAAAGAGATCGAGCGCCTTTCACAAATGCCATCCATGGCACCTGAAGTGGGGATCATACGGACCTACCTTGATTGGATACTGGAATTACCCTGGGAAGAGAGGACCGAAGACAACCTTGATGTAAAGCACGCCGCAAGGGTGCTGGAAGAAAACCACTACGGTTTAGGAAAAGCCAAGGACCGCATTCTGGAATACATTGCTGTGAAGAGCCTGAAACCTAAGAAGGAGAGACAGCCAATATTGTGTTTCATCGGCCCGCCGGGAACCGGAAAAACCTCTTTAGGGCGGTCAATCGCCGACGCACTTGGACGGAAATTTGTGCGCCTCTCACTCGGCGGCGTACGCGATGAAGCGGAAATTCGCGGACACAGGCGTACATATATTGGTGCTTTGCCGGGCAGGATCATTCAAACGATGAAACGGGCGGGAACCATCAATCCGCTTTTTATGCTGGATGAAATTGATAAACTCGGCGCAGATTTTCGGGGAGACCCGTCTTCCGCGCTGCTGGAAGTGTTGGATCCTGAACAAAATTTTTCCTTCTCAGATCACTACCTGGAACTGCCTTATGATCTTTCCAAAGTGATGTTTATTACCACGGCCAACAGCCTGGCGAGTATCCCACCTGCGCTTCTTGATCGCATGGAGACGCTTGAATTTCCAGGTTACATCGAAGAAGAGAAGGTGGAGATATCCAGGAGGTTTCTTATTCCCCGCCAGATGGAAGAGAGCGGATTTGAACCGGGTGAAATCGCCATTGAAGAGGATGCGCTCAAAAAGGTCATCCGTGAATACACTTACGAGGCGGGTGTAAGGAACCTGGAAAGGGAGATCGGCCGGTTGTGCCGCAAGGTCGCCAGGTTAAGATCTGAGAAAAAGAAAGTGCCCGCCACATTGGGCGTCAAGTTGATAGAAAAATATCTTGGACCACCGCAGTTCTTTCTTACCGAAGCCGAAAGACAGGATGAGATCGGCGTGGCCACCGCCATCGCCTGGACGGAAAATGGCGGAGAGATCATGCCCGTGGAGGTGTTGATCCTTGAAGGAAAGGGCAACCTTCAGATCACGGGTCAGATCGGGGATGTAATGCAGGAATCAGCCCAGGCGGCGCTTTCATACCTGAAATCCAAGTCTGCGATCTTAAAACTGGATCCTGAGCTCTTTGAAGAGGTGGATGTTCATGTGCACATCCCGGAAGGCGCGATTCCCAAGGATGGACCTAGCGCCGGTATTACCATCGCTACCGCGTTATTCTCCGCATTTTCTGAACGAAAGGTGTTCAAAGAGATAGGTATGACGGGCGAAATCACCCTTAGAGGGAATGTATTACCCATTGGCGGTGTTCGTGAAAAGATACTTGCAGCTCACAGGAGCGGTTTGAAAACCATTCTCTTACCTGAAAAGAATGCCAAAGACCTGGTAGAAGTTCCCAAGAAGGTGCGGGATGAATTGCAGATAAAATTTGTTAAACACATGGACGAGGTGATCAAGTTGGCTTTGCACACCGAACAGGAGCGATCAAATCTATCTTTACAACGGGAAAAACGAAAAAAACGGAAGTCAGCACGGGAAAATAATTAAGGAGAGAGCGGCGTTTTTGCCGCTCTCTCCGTTATCTATGAATAAATCATCGTTATTTTGGCTCGCCAGGTTGTTCCTTTTGTAGAGCGGCGATGCCGTTCTTTACCTGGGAGTTAATTTTTTCTAATTCCTCGCGCATCGCGCTGAGAGAATCAAGGATGTAGGAATCCGTTTCTCTTTTTGTTTGTTCGCCATCCATCCGAGCCTGGGCGATTATCTGTTCAGCTTTAATTTGCGCTGCTTGAGTAACAGGGTCATTCTCTACCAGTTTTTCAGCTTTTTCCCTGGCGAGAGCAATGGTTCGATTGGCTTCTTCCTGCGCCTGGGCGAGAATACGATCCCGTTGTGCCAGTAATTGTTGCGCTTTCTTGATCTCTTCAGGAATCGTGACCCTCATCTGGTCGATCAAATCTAGCATCCGATCTTCGTCCACGACCACGCTGTGAGTAAACCATATCGGTTTGCTTTCATTGAATAATTCTTCCAACCGGTCAACGAGATGTAATATATCCATACCCACACTCCTACCACTGATTATAGCGAAAAATCGATATTATGTATACGAAATTTCAGCATTAATCCCTTATCGATTGACTGGGGATGACTCTCTGGTCGTTTCCGGGGGTGCTGAATTTTCCATCAAGCGCCGTTTTTACCAGTTCCGGAACCATGGTCGAGACATTACCACCCAATGACGAAATCTCCCGTACTGTCGATGAGGAAAGAAAAGTGTGTTCTTCGCTGGTGATCAACGCCATTACCTCAATATCCGGTTCAAGTCGATGGTTTGCAAGAGCCATTCTGAATTCGTACTCAAAATCTGAAAACACTCTCAATCCTCGAATCATCACCTGAGCGCCTATCTGACGGCAAAAATGAACAGTGATACCGCTATAACCAGTTACTGAGATCTTGCTGTCGTTCTTGAATACCTGTTTGACCAAATCGATGCGTTCTTCAGGACTGAAGAGAAAGTTTTTCAGAGGTTTATCGTAAACAGCAATTACCAGTTCATCCACCAGTCTCGAAGCCCGCCTGGCAATATCAATGTGCCCGTTGTGTATCGGGTCAAAAGAACCTGGAAAAACAGCTTTAATCATCGCATTCTCCTAACTGATGTCACTAGACTCTGTGTTCCATAAAGCTTCTAGTTTACTCCTGATCGTGCTGTGTTCAGGCTTGTCAAGCGCCGGGTCATCCTTCAACATCTCCTGGGCAAAACGCCTTGCCTTTTCAATGAGTCGAATATCTGAAAGGCTGGCCATACGCAGGTCCGCGTAGCCGGATTGGCGGTAACCAATGAAATCCCCGGGCCCCCTCTGCTCAAGGTCTTTTTCTGCGAGGATAAAACCATCCGTGGTTTCAGTCATCACAGCGAGACGTTCATTTTCGAGCGCGTCCTCATTCTCGGGTATGAGGAGACAAAATGCCGAATCACCGCCGCGCCCCACGCGTCCGCGCAGCTGGTGTAATTGCGCCAGACCAAAGCGGTTTGCCCCTTCGATTAACATGACGGTGGCGTTTGGTATATCTACACCTACTTCGATTACAGTGGTTGAAACCAGGATATCATATTGTCGACTGCGGAAATCCTGCATCACTTTGTCCTTCTGGTCAGCAGGCATTTTCCCGTGCAGTAATCCTAATTTTAAGTTGGAGAAGATTTCTTTTTGCAGATGTGCGTGTTCTTCAACCGCGGCTTTTTGGTCTTCATCTTCGCCTTTTTCGATCAGTGGATAAATAATGAATGCCTGGTGACCGGCCTGGATTTCTTCCTTGATCAAAGAATAGGCTTTTTCACGGGCAAATGGATGCACGATACGCGTATCCACGGGTTTTCTGCCCACGGGCATCTCGTCAATGATTGATATATCGAGGTCTCCGAAAAGCGTCAACGCCAGCGACCTTGGGATTGGAGTGGCGCTCATGACCAATAAATGCGGGTTTTCTCCTTTTTGCCTAAGCGCGGAGCGTTGTGAAATGCCAAACCGGTGCTGTTCATCAATGATCGCCAGCTGCAGATTTCTAAATCTAACAGGGTCTTCGATCAACGCATGGGTTCCGATGAGGATCTTAATACTCCCATCTAAACAACCAGCATTGATTTCTTCCCTTTCCTGGTTCGAGGTATCACCGGTGAGTAAGCGAATCTCGCCATCGCTGAGCAATAAGGGTTCCTCTTCACTAGAAATTAGCAGGTCGCGCAGAGAGCGGTAATGCTGTTCAGCCAGAATGCTGGTCGGTGCCATAAATGCGGTCTGGCCTCCATTAATGTTGACTGTGGCAGTAGCAATTGCAGCGACGATGGTTTTACCAGAGCCGACATCGCCCTGGATTAGCCTGTTCATGGGATGCCCTGATGCCAGGTCGGCGCGGATTTCGTCGATAACTTTTATTTGGGCGTTGGTTAGAGAAAAAGGCAGCGGTTCGATTATCCGTTTGATCTGGTCTTCGTCGATGTGGTATATGGCAGCTGTAAATTGCTGCCAGGTTTGTTTTTGCTGCTGAACACCCAACTGCAGGAAAAACACTTCGTCAAATGCTAATCGATCTCGTGCTGCCCGCAGCAGGTCAAAGCTGTCAGGATAATGAACCTGGTGTAAAGCGACCGAAAGGTCGACTAATCCCGCAGATTTTTTCAACTCAGATGTCAGGTGATCCTGTACCTTGGTGATATTAAAGCGGATCGCAGAATTCACTGCTGTGCGGATATCTTTTTGGGTCAAACCAGCGGTAAGTGGATAAACCGGTGTGATCCGGTTGGTATTCAAATGAGATTGATCTAGATACTCAAAAGACGGGTCATTCATCTGTTTCCTGCCGAGGTACATGGAGACTTTGCCCGAAATGACCAGTTGAGTGCCCCGCCTGAAATGATTCTCAAAACTTTGTACATACTTGAGCGAGCGGAAGAAAACCAGGCGCAAAAAACCGGTGCCGTCACTGACCACAACTTCGACCCTTGCCTGGTTCCTGCGTCTGATCGGCGTGGTTAAATAACTCTGCACAGTCGCGATGATGGTCAGTTCATCACCAAATTCAAGGCGATTGATGGTTTTTAAGGTCGAATAATCAACATAGCGTCTTGGAAAGTAATACAACAGATCTTCTACTTTACTGACCCCAATCGATTGGAAAATGTCTTTTTTTACATCTCCAACCCCTTGCAGAACGTTAACTGGCGCGTTGAGGCCGATCTTGTTTTTTATTGTAAATTCTACAGATTCGGATATGGTTTTTTCGGGCGGTGGGTTTTCAGAGATAGTTGGTTTCTGTACGACCGCAGTTGGGGGGGTTGATTTTTGAATCTGTTTCACCATAGAAACGGGTTCAGATTCCTGTTCATTAATGAGTTCCAGGATTAATCTGGTTTCTCTTTCACGATCTCCCGGGTTCATTTCAGTGTAAAGCGGCAAGAAAGACTCGATCTTCTCAAGGACATCCTCAGGAATACCTTCCTTTTTTGCTTCTATCAGCCAGTTAGGAAAAAACTTATCCATACCGCCGATGATGGCTTTGTTCTCAAAGTGGTTTTGCTTTTCAAGGAGCAGTATCTTTTTTAGTGTTTCCAGTGATTTATGCATGGCTCTATTTTACAGCATCCATATCGGATTTGCAGCGTGTGTTGGATATGGAGCTGGTTTACTTTAGGATGACGATTTTTCGGCGATGACGATCCCCATACCCTGCGGTCCGATTAGAGAAGCAAGGTGGGGATTAATGGTATGTTCAGAGTAGTGGGCATCAGGGTGGAATTCGTCAACATGTTGACGTATTAATCGGGTTTCATTATGATTCAAAGCATTTGGTTGAATGAAAGAAATATTCTCCAGTTTATCAAACTCGTCTATGAATTCAATGAAGTAATCAATTACATTTCTGTGGTTTTTTACTTTTTCCACTGGATTCAATCGGCCTTCTTCAAGGGTAAAAATCGGCAAAAATCCCAAAAGATCACCGCTGATGGATTGCCCGATGTCAATAAACCCTGATTTCTGAAGGTAAGAAAAGTTGGGTGTGCATAATAAAGTATAGGTGTGCGGTATGGCTGATCGCAGCTTCTCTTCTATAACAACGCCATTCTCGTTCCGGTTGATCAATTCTGCAGCAAGCTGGACAATCTGACCTTGACCGATTGCCAGTGAGCGTGAATCTATCAGGTGAATTGATGCACGTCCCCGCAGTTTCTTAACAACTTCAGAGACTGTCCCATATAGCGGGTGCAATTCCGATGAAATGAGGATTATGAATATGTCGTCGAATTTCTGGTAATAAGAGAGAATGTTGTTTGTTATGGATTCGATGCTTAATGGAATCAGGCTTACCGGAAAATCGCGGGTTACTCTTTTGGGAAATTCTGAAACCCGAACATTCTGAATATCCTTAATGATTCCTTTTTGCAGTTCTATCTCTTGAGAAAAAAATTGAACCTGCTTGTAACCGGGAAAATTCGGCCTGTTAAATTGCGCGGCATTATCGGTAAAAATGCAACTCAACCCCATTTTTTACTCTAAGGACATGATGATGGGATAATGAGGTTGCCCCCCATTGTGGACTTCAATTTCATGGTCAGGATACTTCTGCTGCACAAGGTCTGCGATCCCGGTGGCTTCTTCTTCGGTCAGGTCTGACCCGTAAAACAGGGTAACACGTTCTCTCTCGTCAAGGTTGATCTTCTCTAACAGTAGCAGACACGTTTCACTGACTGATTCACCCGCGACCACAAGCTTTCCATTCAACAATCCGATGGTTTTTCCTTTTTTCACTTCTACACCACTCAAGTTCACATTGCGGGTGGCCAGGGTGATCTCACCACAATCGGCTTCTTCAAGTGAATCGTTCATGTCATCCACGATCTGTTGAAAATCGCCGTCCGGATTCCAGCGCAGAATGGCGGAAATTCCCTGCGCGATATTGCGTGTTGGAATTACCTCTACCTGCTTCACACTCAGGGGTTTGGCAGCATTAGCGGCCAGGATGATGTTCTTATTGTTTGGCAGTATGATCACTTTATCGGTCGGTAGATCTTCAAATGATTTCAGTATCTCCTGGATACTGGGATTCATTGTCTGTCCACCTTCTACGATGGCGCATGCACCCTGACTGGCAAAAATCTGCGATAAGCCGATTCCCGGAGAAACCGCGACCACTGCAATCGAACCAGGGACAAAATCATTGAAAGTGATCTCGTTCTTTTTGGCTTCAATGCGTTTCATTTGCTCAACCAGGTCTTCCTTGTAGACCTTGTAAATCTCTCCCAATTTCTTGATCAGGGCTTCAGGTTCATCCTGTTTCTCTGTTTCAGTATGGATGTGCATTCTGTACAGACCGTCACCTTCACCCACCTGGATGGATGTGCCGATCAGAGATAATTCATCATAAAAAGATTCCAGGTCAAGGGTCTGGTACGGGGCAAAATCGATAACGACCTCAATATCCTGTCCATCTTCAATTTCATCAATGGTTTCAGAAAACTTGATCGCGGAAAGATCCTTAATGACGACCGCGCTCTCATCGAGGGTTAATCCTTTGTGAAAGCGAAGAATGCCATCTAGCAGGAAGTAGAGTCCTTTGCCGCCTGAATCGACGACTCCAGCGGTTTTTAAAATAGGCAAAAGTTCAGGAGTGTATCTAACAGATTCGTCGGCAGCTTTAACGGCGTCTTCGAGTATTGCTAAAAGGTCAGATGTTCGCTTCACTGAGTTTTCAACTGCAATTGAGACATCTTTGATTACGGTTAGAATGGTTCCCTCTACCGGCCGCACAACACCTTTATAAGCCGTGTTTCTGCTCTCGGAAAGGGCGTTTGAAAATAATTGAGCGTCCATCTCAGGCAGATTGTCAAGGACCCGTGCAAAACCACGAAGAATCTGAGAAAGAATGACCCCGGAATTTCCCCTGGCACCCATAAGGGCGCCCTGAGCAACGTTCTTTGCCACTTTACCGATATTTGATTCATCTATCGCGCTGATTTCATTATAGGCAGCTTGCATTGTCAACAACATATTGGTGCCGGTGTCTCCATCAGGAACCGGGAATACATTTAGAGAGTTCACCAGCTGCTGGTTGGCTTTTAACCACCTTAAGGAAGCTTCAATGTATTTCTTAAATTGGTTTCCATCGATCGTCTTATGTGTTTCTGAAATACCGGTCATAGTTTGAGAGTCCAAATCTACCTTTTGATTGATCATGCGCAAAATTTCCTGTTAATCGGTATTGCTGATCCTTAAACCTCGAACATGTATATTTACTTTTTCCACACTTAAACCAGTCATTTTTTCGACCTGGTACTTGATCAATTCTGCCGCGTTATCCGCGACCGATTTGATCCTCGTGCCATATTCAATGACGATATACATGTCGATAATTACACCATTGTCTTTGTACGAAATGTCTACACCCTGAACAGGATCTTTCACCAGAAGTTGAGAAATACCTGTGGCAAGGCTTTTTGTCGCCAATCCAACCACCCCGTAGGATTCACGGGCGGACTGGCTGGCGATGGTCGCAAGCGCGCGGTGTGAGATAAAAATGCTGCCGATCGGATTTTCAATAGATGTCATGGTTATATCCTTGTTTTATAACATTGTTTCTTGTAAAAAGATACGCTATGTGTTAGAATTCGTGGCTGTGTTCGATAAGTAATGAACTAATTTTACCTAAAAGCAGTAGTGTTTTGAAAGGATCATCTGATGGCAAAGTGTGATAATTGCGGAAAAACCACGACCTTTGGTCACAATCGCAGCTTCTCTTTACGAGCTACAAACCGTAAGTTTAAACCGAACTTACAGAATATTACCATTGTAGAAGCTGGCAAAAAGGTTAAAAAAGTTCTCTGCACCAAGTGTATTCGCTCACTGGTAAAAACCGCATAAAAAAGGTGTGTTCACCCGGAATACGGCGCAAGCCGTATTTTTGTTTAAATCAACTTCCGTTTAAGCGCATCCACACCTGCAGCGATACCAGCTGGGTGGTTAAAAATTGCCGAAGCGCTGACGAAAGTATCCGCTCCTGCCTGTTGCATGCTCAAAATCGTTTTGGCGTTGATCCCTCCATCGACTTCCAATCGTATCTCATGTTCCTCTCCGTGAATCAAGCAGGCGACATCGACCACCTTCTTGCTCATCTCAGGAAGAAAAGACTGGCCGGAAAAGCCGGGATTGACCGACATCACCAGGACCATATCCACAAATGAGATCATCGGCTCTAATACCAGGTGACTGGTACCCGGATTTATTGCCACACCAGCTTTAATGCCATAATTGCGGATAAGTCCAAGTGTGCGTAAAACATTCGGGTTGTTTTCAGGGTGGATGGTCAGGTAATCAGCACCCGCATCAACGAAGGATTTGATCAGACTTTCAGGTTTCTCTACCATCAGGTGACAATCTAACGGCAGGTTGGTGATCCGTTTGCATGTTTCGACAATAAATGGACCCATTGTGAGGTTCGGAACAAAATGACCGTCCATCACATCAATGTGAATCCAATCAACTCCAGCCTTTTCACATTCCTTGATAGCGCCGGCAAGGTTTGAAAAGTCTGCGGAGAGAATGGAAGCTGCGATAATATTTTTCATCTATTCACCGGATGATGCTGTTCAGTTTAAACCATATAAAAAGCCAAAACGGTATCAAACCTCCGACCAGCAGGATTGCCAATAACTCAAGCCAGATCAGTTTCCAATCGACCCGGCCTTTTAATCGTGTCTCTTGTGCGACTCGCGGGGGATTTGCAGGCGGTTTGATCGTTGGTTTTGGCGGTGAGGAGGTAAATTGAATCGTCGGAGGATCCTCATGGTTTTCAGCCAATCGACCTGTTAGTAGAGAGAGGACATGACCTAACTGGTCCGCAGTGCGATAGCGGGCGGTTGGCTCTTTTGAGAGCACTTTTAGTAACACCTGCTCCAACTCGGCAGGGATCCCAGGAACAAATCGATGAGGTTCAACGGGTGGCTGTGTTTGATGGAGCATGATCAGTTCATCTATCGAATTTGCCTCAAACGGGAGGTGCCCGGTAAAGACCTCGTACATCACAACCCCGAGTGAGTACACATCTGATGCGGGCGTCGGTGACTGGCCTAATGCCTGTTCCGGAGCAAAATACTGTGGTGATCCCCAGATGACATCCTGGCTTTCTTGAGTCTCAACAGAAGAAAGCGCACGGGCGATGCCAAAATCAGTAATCTTTAATCTCTCATCAGGAGTAACCAGCATGTTGTGAGGTTTAACGTCACAATGCACAATCCCCGCGCGATGAGCGTACCCGAGTCCGGCGCAAGCCTGTATCATCAATGCCAATCCATCTGTGAATGGGTAATTACCTTTGTCCCTGATACTGGTTTTCAGGTCTGTTCCGGCGATGTATTCCATTACAATGTACACACCGCTGGGATCAATCCCGAAATCATGCACGGTAACAATGTTGGGATGGGAAAGGTTGGCTGCAGCTTTGGCTTCCTGCTTGAATCGCTCGCGGAAATCATCATCGTTGGAAAAATCGCGCTTTAATAATTTCACCGCAACCGGGCGTTCCAGCATCTGGTCATAAGCCTTGTAGACGTATGCCATACCCCCTTTTCCTACCTGACGGATGAGATGGTAACGACTTCCGAGTATAACCGGTTCAGTTGTGGAATCAACCATATAAAGGATTATAACATGTCGGTTTTTGTATTCATTCGATATAATTGGTAGTTATGAAAAGCTTACTCAAATACCTGAAACAAAAACCTTACTACCTGCTTTTACTGGCCATCCCTTTTGCGATTTTCGCCTCATGGCTTGAATGGAACCCGATCCTGGTTTTCAGCCTGTCCGCGGCCGGTGTAATTCCTCTCGCAGGTTTGATCGGAGATGGAACCGAAGGACTCGCTTCGCACACCGGTCCTAAAGTCGGAGGTTTAATCAACGCCACGCTGGGTAACGCGGCGGAATTGATCATCACTTTGTTTGCCATCAACAAAGGACTTTTGGAACTGGTAAAAGCCTCTATCACAGGATCGATCATCGGCAATCTTCTCTTTGTGCTGGGGTTATCGATACTGGCAGGCGGTATTAAGAATGGCGTACAGAAATTTGACCGACAGCACACGGTCAATAACACAATCCTTTTATCGATAGCCATCCTTGGGCTGGTTATTCCATCATTATTTAGTCATTCCACAGCTTCAGGAATAAATGAGAAAGTTGAAGTATTAAGCCTTTGTGTCGCGGGCGTGATGATCGGCCTTTATATACTCGGCATAATTTTTTCATTGAATCAAAAAAAGTCCCTGAGTATGGCTGCGCCAATTGAACCTGACAGCGCCCACACTGCGTGGAGTGTGAAAAAATCACTAATTGTTTTAGCCCTGGCAACAGGTGGTATTGTATGGCTAAGCGAGATCCTGGTTGGCAGCGTTGAGGCAGTTGTGGCTGGATCGGGAATCTCGGAGTTCTTCCTGGGCATCATCCTGGTGCCGATCATAGGCAATGTGGCTGAGCATCTTGTGGCGATCACCGTGGCCATAAAAAACAAGATGGAGTTGAGCATGGAAATCGCTGTCTCATCCAGCCTGCAAATTGCCTTGTTTGTGGCACCTTTCCTGGTTTTCGTCAGTTTGTTAATGGGAAATCCTTTAAACCTTGTTTTCAACACATTTGAACTCGCGGCTTTGGTGGCCGGTGTGTTGATCAGCTACTTTGTTGCAGCGGATGGAGAATCTAATTATCTTGAGGGAGCAGCGTTGCTGGCCGTGTACGTGATCTTCGGGCTGGCGTTCTTCATCTTTCCAGTATAGAACTGAGAGAGAATAGGTGTCATGATAAACAAGAAAGTGCTCCTGGGGGCGATGATAGTTGCAGGTATTTGCCTGTTGTATGTCTTCCTGTTACTAAATGGCCTTTCGTATAGGCAGAGTGCACTATCAACCCCTAAGGCTAATCTGACCGTTATCGCTGCCGGAACAATCCCTACTGTGGATATGAATTACCTTCAGGTTACACCGACACAAACGGCACTCCCGTACATCGAGGTGAATGGAATTTCGATGGGATTGTTTGTTAAGATCCAGGGAACAGAAGGAGTTGGTTTACGCATCCGCCGCGATCCCGGTACAAACACAGAGGTGGTTTTTCTGGCCAATGAATCAGAAGTATTCAAAGTAGTGGGTGGTCCGGTTGAGAAGGATGGTTTTTTATGGTGGCAGTTAACTGCTCCCTATGATGACACCCGCAGCGGCTGGGCAGCGGCGGATTACCTGGAAGCACTAACCGAGGAAAACCAGCAGTGAGCATAGGTGGAATACCACGTAAACCTATCTATGAGAGCTTATGGGAGGGGACCGATACTTGGCTAATCGAATAAGCAGTCTTTTCAAAAAGAAAGTATATTCCGAAAATGCCAGCTCCAGGCTGCCGGCTCATGCGAAGAATTTAAATATCACAATATCAAAAGCGAATACGGATAATCTGGTTTACCCGGCACAACTGGTCGCGGGTACTGCTCAATCAGTGGGCATGCATCGCGATCACAATGAAGACGCCTTGTTTTGCCTGACATTTGGCCTGGCTGATGGTAAAACCCAAAACGAATTCGGATTGTTTATCATAGCAGATGGAATGGGCGGGCATCGTAATGGCGAAGTCGCCTCCAGTGTCACCTGCAGGGTGATCAGCCGGTTGATATTACAGAAAATCGCGGATTCTGCTGAAATAGAAGTGGGGGGATTCTCTGTTGAAGAATGGCAACTGACTTTGCAGCAGTCTATCGCCGAGTCGCAGAAAGCTGTGCTGCAATCTGCTCCAGGAGGAGGTACGACGGTAACCGCAGCGATTTGGACAGGCGGAAAGGTGATTATCGCGCATGTCGGCGACAGCCGGGCTTATTTTGCTTTACCTGAAGGAAAGCTTGAAAAAATCACCAGAGACCATTCGCTTGTGCAAAGACTGATAGACCTGAACGAAATATCAGAATCAGAAGCCGAGTCTCATCCACAGAAGAATGTGCTTTTACGTGCTATCGGTCAACCTGATCCTCTAACACCTGACTTGATTACATTGAGTGTTCCGCCCGGATCGAAGCTGATGCTCTGCAGCGATGGTTTGTGGGGTGTGGTTGACGAAATCACGATGACGAATATCGTTTTACAGGAGAAAGATGCCACCAAGGCCTGCGAGCGCCTAGTTACCGCGGCAAATCAGAACGGCGGACCGGACAATATCAGCGTGATCCTCGCGGGTCTGAAAGGTTAGATTTGTCCTCTTCAATGAGGATAGATATAATTATCAGGTAAAGAGAGGGATTATGCCGACAGTGATTCTTCACATGATGAACGAAGACCCGGTTGTAGGTGAACTGGATGAATTACCATCTAGATCAGACACAATCATCTATATCAACAAGCCGAGGCGGAGAGACGGTAAAGCATTACATTACATGGAACCAAGCGCGACACTGGCAGCATGGCCGATATCACGGCTTTCTTTCTTCGAGGTGATGCCAGAAGGATCGAATGAGGATCTTGTAAATATTGTGAGAGAGTAAAACGATGGCTGATGATGTATACAAGAATAAACTGATTTTAGTCGTTGATGACGAAGAGCGCATGGCGCGTTTCATCAGGTTAAACCTGGAGCATGATGGTTTTCAAGTTGTTGAGGCAAACCGCGGCATGCAAGCCATTCAATTACAGCGGGATCGTATGCCTGATGTGGTCATTCTCGATGTAATGATGCCTGATATTGACGGTTTTGAAGTACTGCAGTTGATCAGAGAGACCAGCCAGGTACCTGTGATCATGCTTACCGCGAAAGGTGAGGAGGATGACAGGGTTCGCGGGTTGGAGCTGGGGGCGGATGATTACATCACTAAACCGTTCAGTCCAAGGGAAATGGTCAGCCGTGTAAAGGCCGTGTTACGCCGGACAGACCAGGGTTCCTCAGCCGGGGATGGAATGATCGAAGTCGACGATCATCTCAGGATCGACTTTGGCCGGAGAGAAGTTTGGCTTGACAAGGAACTCGTGAAGTTACGGCCTACTGAATATCGTTTGCTGTACCACCTGGTGCAAAACGCAGGTTGGGTGATGACATATGACCAAATACTGGCGAAAGTATGGGGATATGAATACCGGGACGAACCCCACTATGTGCGTTTGTATGTGAATTATCTGCGTCAAAAATTGGAAAAAGACCCTGCTAATCCGGTTTATATTCTTACAGAACGGGGAGTTGGCTACAGGTTTGTTGATTACAAAAGAAAATGATTCAGGAAAATCGCCTTTTTTTAAACCAAGAAAAGATTGGAGAAATTAATGATTAGCGAGCCCCTACATGTAACAGACCAGGCTTTTGAAAAAGCTGTATTACAGTCAACAATACCTGTGATCGTGGACTTCTGGGCACCGTGGTGTGGTCCGTGCCGCATGGTGGCTCCAATATTGGATAGGATCGCAAAGGATTATGCTGGAAAGTTGCTTGTTGCGAAGATAAACACCGACGAAAGCTCTGAATATGCATTAAAGTATGGGGTACAGAGCATACCCACCATGCTATTCTTTCATGGGGGAAAAATTATCCACCGCCAGGTAGGGTCGTTACCCGAACCCAATATTCGCGAGGCGGTGGATCAGTTCCTAGAGGTAGTAAATACCAATAATTAGAGTAGGCTCAGGCGATTATCTGCCAGACCTCTCATTCTTCGGTTGATCTGACGATATCAGCCCCGAGTTTTCGGAGTTTTTCGTCTACTTTTTCATAACCCCGATCGATCTGGTTAACGTTGCGTATCGTGGATTTTCCGTGAGCTGATAGCGAGGCCAACACAAGAGCCATTCCCGCGCGGATATCAGGGCTTTCCATTTTTTCGCCAGCCAGGGGCGTTGGTCCTTGAACAATGCAGCGATGCGGATCACAAAGGACAATTTGTGCACCCATCGCGACAAGTTTATCTGTGAAGAACATACGGGAAGGATACATCCAATCATGGAACAGGACTGTACCGTGGGATTGTGTGGCAGTGACAATGGCGATGCTCATCAGGTCCGTAGGAAACGCCGGCCAGGGCATTACATTGATTGTGGGAATGGCCCCTCCGAGATCAGATTCGATCGTCAGTCTCTGTTCGGAGGGTACAAAAAGGTCATTCCCCCGTTCTTCCCAAACTACGCCAAGGCGTTCAAAAACCAGCCTTATCATATCGAGGTATTGAACACCAGCATTCCTGATGGTAATTTCACCGTGGGTTACGGCGGCTGCTCCGACAAAACTGATCACCTCCAGATAGTCAGGACCAATTTCAAATTCAGTCCCGTGCAGCGCATCCACCCCCTCCACATTTAAGGTATTGGATCCGATATTATGAATCTTCGCCCCCATTTTATTCAAGAGATGAGATAGATCCTGAATGTGGGGTTCGCTGGCGGCGTTTCGGATTGTGGACCTGCCGTTGGCTAATACGCTTGCCATGATCGCGTTTTCTGTCGCGGTAACACTGGTTTCATCGAGCAGGATGTCAGCTCCTCTCAATCCGTCCGCCTGGAATTTAAAAGCCCGATCATAAGTAATTTCCGCACCGAGTTTTTCAAGTGCAAGGAGATGGGTATCCACTCTGCGTCTCCCGATAACATCACCACCAGGAGGCGGAAGCTGCAATTCTCCCTTCTTTGCAACCATTGGCCCTGCAAGCAGTATGGACGCGCGGATCTTTCTGCACAAGTCAGGGTCGAGATCAGTCGGATGGATTTCCCTTGCCTGGATCTGCCAGGTCGTGGGTGCCAATTTTGTGATCTCTACACCCAGGCTTTTGATCAATTCTCCCATGATCTTCACATCCTGGATATCTGGGACGTTGTGCAAGATGACCGGTTCTTCAGTCAGCAGGCAGGCAGCCAATAATGGTAAAGCCGCATTCTTATTTCCTCCAGGAGTAACTTCTCCACTCAGCGGGATGCCTCCGTTGATGATGAACTTATCCATTGTCTTCCTCCAGGTTCATTTGTTTGTAGGGACAATGATAAATGAAAGTAAGGTTTTTTACCAATGAAGTTTAATCGTTTCAGTGGATAAATATTGTATACTCAAGGCATTCCCTAATTTCAAGAATCGAGAGGACGGCATGATCACAATTGAGAAGGTTAATCTGGATTCAAAAAGTGATGTTAATCGCTTCGTTCAATTCCAATATGATCTATACCGTGACTGCCCCCAGTTTTGCCCGCCATTTCGCGCTGATGTAAAACTGATGTTGAATAAAAAAAAGCACCCGTTTTATGAACATTCGGATGGTGATTTTTTTATTGCGATGGATGATGGCAAGGTAGTGGGCAGAATCGCTGTGTTCATCAATACATTATTTAACGAATATCACAAAGTGAAAAAGGGTCAGTTCTACTTTTTTGATTGCATTGACAACCAGGAAGCCGCGGATAAACTTTTAGAGCAGGTTTTTTTATATTGTAAAGAGCGGGGAATGGAGGAAATTGTCGGTCCGAAAGGATTATCTGCTTTTGATGGGTATGGAATTCTTTATGAGGGTTTCGAACATCATCAAATGATGACAATGATGAACTACAATTACCCGTACTATCCCAGGTTATTGGAACACATCGGTTTTGAAAAGGAAGTAGATTTTGCTTCCTGTTATCTGCATCGAGATAAATTCTCGTTCCCGGAAAAGATGGCTGAAGTTGCAAGGCGTGTCATTGAACGAGGTAAATTCAAGATCATTGATTTCAAAAATAAACGGCAAATCAGAGAAATCGCAGATGAATTAGGCGCGGCTTACAACAATACATTCATCAACAACTGGGAGTACTATCCAATGACCCAGGGAGAAATAGATCTACTACTGCGGAATCTGCTGGACGTGGTCAACCCCAAACTGGTCAAGATCATCAGATACGAAGATAAGATTGTCGGCTTTTTTGTCTCCTTTCCGGATATTTCCAAAGCGCTGCAGCGTCACAATGGCAGGATAAATCCCTTGAGCATTCTAGACCTGCTGATCTCGTTAAATAACACCGATTGGGTTTCAATGAACGGTGCGGGTGTGTTGCCTGAGTACCACGGCAGGGGGGGGAACGCGCTACTCTATCACGAGATGCAGAAAACCATCAAGGAATTTGGTTTTACCCACTGGGAGTTGACGCAGGTAGCAGAGACTGCGGTTCAAATGCGCAAGGATATGACGATGGCTGGCGGAGAATTTTACAAAACCCACCGGGTCTATCACAAACGCCTGTAAAGTATTTTTTCTCGTGTTAATTATTTGAAATTCTTCCGCCTATTACACAAGTTATAATTACTGACTGTGCTCTCAGGTAATGGAAAATCATGATCAGGCTAATACTAACCAAGCGTCTGTACCTGTTTATCGGCTTCATAATCCTTCTGCTGGTGCTGTTATTCTTTGCCAATCTGACATTAGCCCGAACAAATCCAGGTGGGTACGATTTTTTTACCAACTGGTACGCCAGCCGTATATACATCAAGGATGGGATTGATCCGTACTCGGATATCGCTGTTGCCAGGATCTCCGAGGCGATGATTGATGAACTGGACCCAGGGGAAAATGAGATCTTTCGCTTCGCATCACCGCTTTTTTCGATCATCTTCCTTACACCATTCAGCCTTGTGGGGGATTACACAATTGCGAGAGCGTTATGGATGACCTTGCTCGAGGTTTCATTAGTCGCAACCGTGTGGATGTTATCGAGTTTCAATAATGTTAAGAAGAAGATTTTCGTCACATCCATCCTGTCGGTAATTATCCTTTTTTGCCTGCCTTCTATCAGCGCGATAATGAGCGGCAGCCTGACAATCCTGGCAATGGTTCTTTTCGTCCTGGCTGTCATATTAATAATTAATCAACACGATGAAGCAGCCGGGTTGGTACTCTGTTTTTCCCTGGTAAAAGCCGAATTATTTTATCCGGGTGTTCTGTTGATCCTGGCCTGGGCAGCATTCCGCGGGAGATGGCGGATCATCTGGTGGTTGCTGGGGACTTTCACTTTGGTTATGGGATTCAGTATTCTGCTGATTCCCGGGTGGATGATTTCATATCTACAAGTGATCCTGAAATATTCTGGTATTAATCCGTTGGTGTTATTGGTATCAAATGATACCGCGATGACATTTCGCTTGAATCTTGTAAAGAACGTTGCAGTAGCCATACTTCTGGTTTTTGAGTGGATTGTGGTGAGATTCCAGGGTAGACGGAAAACTGCCTGGAATGCCGGATTGTTGTTGCTGATGCTTCCTTGGTTTGGCAGGGATACGCACATAGAACAAACTATTCTCTATTTACCTGCGCTTACTCTTATCATCGGTCTTTTTTTGAGTACATGGAAAGAAAAAACCTACATCAGCATTCTCCTGTTTCCTATTTTGATTTTCATCATGGGTTGGGCGTTTTCTGGAGTGTATATAAAAGATATCTCGATCGTTTTATCCCGCATTATTGTGTATGTTGTTCAACCATTAATAATTCTTGTTTTCTTTTATTGGGTCAGGTGGTGGGTTCTCCGCAGTGAGAAATTCAACATTACGGCCGGATAATTTCGGCAATTCAGCGTTAATACTCAATATTGAACTTCATAGACCCAATCGGCCAGCCATTACAAAGGTGAAAATATTCACAAAAAATATATTCATTATGCTATACTAAAACAGTTAAACCCAGATCGTGGCAGCAAATCCGGGAGAAATCATGGACAATCATTTGCATGGGAAACAGGATCAGGACACTGATTTCTTTTCTGAAATCGACAGGCAGCTGGAATCCACCAATGAACGCTTAAAAGAGATAGAGATAACGTTTGAACAAAGCCAGGGTGAGATCAATCGTCTAACCCAGAGGGCTTCGTTGGTTACCTCTCAGCTGCAAAAGGTTGTTGATCCTCTGGGCAATTCGTCAAAAGAGGAAATTCGTGATGCCTACTCTGAAGCCATGGATTCACAACAAAGATTCTTGGTTATGCGCGGGCAGGTTGAGAAGATTCAAGAACAGGTGAATCAACTTGAATCGCAAAAGATTTTTCTGGAGAACCTGAAGACCATCTATGTTAAGGATGACCTTGCCAGTAATGCGCGCAGGTCAAGACATCGAAGCATTGAAACCCTCGAAATGATGATCAATGCCCAGGAGGCAGAACGGCAAAGGTTATCCCGGCAGATGCACGACGGTCCTGCCCAGGCTTTATCAAATTTCATTGTCCAGGCGGAAATTGCAGCCAAACTTTTCGAGATCGATCCTGGGAAGGCCAGGGATGAACTGGATAAGCTGAAAACCTCTGCCATGAGCGCTTTTCAGAAAGTCCGCAACTTTGTGACAGAAGTTCGACCAATGATGTTGGATGATCTCGGTTTAATTCCGACGCTTCGTAAGTTCGTTTCCAACATCCAGGAAACCTCAGGCGCACAAATCACTTTGACCATAAACGGCGGCGAAAAAAAGCTGGAACCTTACCTGGAAGTGTTCATTTTTCGAACAATCCAGGAGCTGGTCGCAAATTCGATAAAGCGTAATCAGGCTTCGATCACTGACCTGAAAATTGAGGTAGTGCTTTCTCTGGAGAATTCAAAGATACTTTTGACCGTTTTGGATAACGGTAAAGAGTTTTCGGCAGACGAGTTGAAGGAAGAAGATGGTTTAGGCTTAAATCTGATAGAAGAGCGGGTTGAACTGCTTGGGGGCACATTTGATGTACAGACCACTCCAGAATTGGGTGTGGAATGCATGATTGTCATACCGGTGCTTGAAGCACTTGTGAAGTAATTATTCTTTTATTGCAGGAGTTTTGCATGACGAAAACAATTGGAATATTAACCGGAGGAGGAGATGTTCCAGGCTTAAATCCGGCTATCAAATCAGTCGCGATGAGCGCATTTGACGCCGGTTACAAGATGGTGGGAATCCGCCGGGGATGGGGCGGTTTATTAAATTACGATTTGGAAGATTCGACCAAGCATAACCTGTTCGTACGCAACCTGACCCGTGATGATGTGCGCACTGTTGACCGATCTGGTGGAACCTTTTTACATACATCCCGAACAAACCCGCAAAAAGTAAAACCTGACGACACACCTGATTTTCTTAGATCTTCACCTTTGGGTAAGAAAATTGATAGTGAAGGGACTACAGATTTCACACAGCATATTCTACGCGTACTGGAACACCTCGGGATTGATGTACTTGTTTCGATCGGGGGTGACGATACATTAAGTTTTTCAGTCCGGTTAAGTAAAGAGGGGTTTCCTGTTGTTGGCATCCCGAAGACCATGGACAACGATGTCTTTGGGACGGATTACTGCATAGGTTTTTCGACAGCGGTGACAAGAAGCGTTGACTTCATCACAAACATGCGCACCAGCGTAGGCTCTCATGAGCGAATTGGTGTGGTCGAGCTATTCGGTCGCAACTCAGGCGAAACAAGCCTGATCACCGCGTATTTGAGTTATGTTGACCGGGCGATCATTTCAGAAGTACCGTTCGAGATTCACAAGCTGGCAGATTTTCTGTTAGAAGATAAGCGTAATAATCCATCCAATTACTCCATGATGACGATCAGCGAAGGCGCGATCATGGAAGGCGGAGACGTTATCGAGAGGGGGGAAGAAGACGCATATGGCCATAGAAAGCTGGGTGGTGTTGGTGAAGAAACCGCAGCCATGATTAAAAAACTAACCGGTCAGAATATCATGTACCAGCAGTTGGGTTACCTGATGCGCTCCGGTGCCCCCGATTCGTTGGATCGTATGGTCGCCATGTCCTTTGGCAATCTGGCGGTTCAATTGATCCGAAGGAATGAGACCGGTAAACTTGTCGCGCTTCACGGCGGAAAATATACTACCGTTCCCATCAACATGGTTCTGGCCGGAAAAAAGCGAGTGGATGTTCCCAGTTTTTACGATATTGAAAATTATGTACCCAAGATACGTGATTTCATGGGAATACCAATGTTCCTGAGCTGATCTTCACCACGATTATTTTGGTTATGTCAAAAAACCCACAGGTCATTTTAAAAGGTCGCTACCAGGTTGTGCCGCGATCTATTATTTTTGTTATCTCTCAGGGCAAGGTGTTACTGCAAAAGGGCAGGATCGACAAAAAAGTTTTCCCCGGCTTTTATAACGGGATAGGCGGCCACGTTGAGCGGGGTGAAGACATACTTAATGGTGCCATTAGAGAATTGAAAGAGGAAACAGGATTAACCTGTTCGGACCTGAAAATCGCCGGTACCATAACAATTGACGTAACTGATACCGAGGGGATACTGCTTTTTGTATTCACAGGGTCTGAATTAACCGGTGAGATGAAAGAATCAGATGAAGGATCATTGCATTGGGTTGAAATCCAGAATCTCAAAGATCTGAAGGTTGTGGAGGATGTACCCGTACTGATTGAGAACGCAATGATTTCAAAACAAACAGGGAAGATCTTTTTTGGGAATTATCACTACAATAATGCTGGTGAGAGAATCACTACCTGGCAGTGGCGTTGATGCATTTTTTTCTTTCAAAAAAAACCAGCAGGGTTGAGCCGTATTTTCGTTGATCAAACTCAGTAAGGTTGAGTAGGTCCACTGTCTGGTACTCAACAGGGTGTATTTGTGTGATCACCCATCCATCCTCATCCAACAGGGCGATGTTACTATCCAGTATTTTCAATGATTTGAGCCAGAGTTCTTTATATTGGGGCGGAGCGATGTAGATGTAGTCAAATGCCTCTTCAGGCAGCGCGGAGAGGTATTTGAGGGCATCCATCCTTAACACGCGTCCCCTGTCAACTGTGTGAGTTTTCTCCAGGTTCGTCTTGATTGTCCTCAAAGCTTTTTCATTTATTTCCAGGAAAAGACAGGATGAAGCTCCTCTGCTGATGGCCTCTATTCCCACGCTGCCAGTCCCGCCAAAAAGATCGAGAAATCTGGCTTCCTGCATGTCTGAAGAGAGAATATTGAATAACGCTTCTTTCACCCGGTCTGTGATCGGGCGGGTGGAGTCTCCAGGCACAGGGTCAAGACGGATGCCGCGGGCTGTTCCGCCGATGATGCGAGGATTGCTCATCCATCCACCGCTGTTCGGGCTGCCAGGATGTTTGAACGCGGTGCAATGATCGGCAGAACACAACCAGTGCCAAGGATAAATCTTTCGCCACCGGTCGCTTGAATCGCTTCTTGCGCTTCAGTGGAGACATTCGAAGGCGAACCATACACCAAGGTCTCCCATTGTTTCAGACCCCCACAGACTGCGCCCGAGAATAATGACTTACCAGCTTGTAGAGTAGGGGGTGTTTCCTGATCATGCCAATTGACAACTGAAAACCCGGATTTTGGGATTTTTTCGAAGTAAATATCCTTGCCGTGCAGGTGCATCACGTTCAGCCAAAGTAGTGATGCAGCCTCGATAATCCTATTGTCAAAAGGAAGGAGAAAAGTATCGATCTCATCTTCCGTTAGCAGCGAGGATTGAGCATGCTGGATGGCAAAAAATATTCCCTCGATACCGAGCTTAGTGCACTCCTGGACGTATCTGACAGTATTGTCTGTTAGAACTTCGAGACCAGCCAATAATTCCCTGGGGTTCTGACGCATGTGAACCAGGAGTTGTTCTCTACCCACCAGGTTTTTGGCTTGGGACATGGGGTTGAAAATTGTTTGGATAACCGGTGTGTTTTCATCAATTTCATTCATGATCATTCGAAGGCTTGTTAATTGATCACCCAGATGACCTTCACCCGTGTTCAACCGGAAAAGATCCAGCCATCCGGCAGGGTTTTTAATTGGGTACTCAAGGTAGTCTCGCGTTCCTTCGGGGTTTCCCCGCCACGCGTCAAGAACTCCATAATCTCTTACGCAGAATGATGAAGCCGGGGTGACTTTAACGAAATCAAAATCAAACGATGATTGAAAATCAAGGATAGCGCCCGCGAGAGTCTTTGGGTCTTGATCATCCACAGGGAAATGCCGCCACAAGGCCACAGGAGGCCGATCGATTGCTTTACCTGCGATACAAGCTTCAAGCCTTTGACGGTGATTCATGATTTACTTCGTTTTTGTTGTGAGTCGTTTTAAAGGTCCATTTGCGATTAACAAAAAAGTTCCACAACAGAACGATCAGGATAACAAACGCCAGGGCGAAATTATGACCAATGATCGTTGGTGTGAGTATATTGGGAACATACTTTCCTGCCATTGAAATAAAAAACTTTTCGGTAACCGCGAAAAGCGGCGTGCGAATCGCCAGTCCGGCGACACTGACAATGGCAAACTGGGTCAGTTGTTTGGCCACAGGTACGGTCCTTGTTTCAGGGTAGGTCCAAAGCCGATTCCAGACGAAATTATTGATCACTGCAAGTGAAAAAGAAATGACACTGGCGACGACTGCCAATACACCAAGTACTGAGGCCAAAAGGTTGAACACTCCAAAATCAACAACTGAACCGATAGCCCCGACTATGGAAAATCTTATAAACTTTCTCCGCTCTGAAGGGTCTTTGAAGATGGTCATTCTGCTGAGAGCCTGGAGCGGAAATAATCAATCGTCAGGGCAAGACCTTTTCGTAGTTCGGTTTTTGGTGACCAGCCTAGGATCGTTTTTGCACGCGTGATGTCCGGTTGGCGGCGCTGCGGATCATCTCCCAGCCGTTTGTCCTTTTTGAACACGATTCCCGACTTATTGGCAGTCAGGTCGTTGATCACTGACGCGAATTCAAGGATCGAAATTTCTGCAGGATTACCAATATTTACTGGTAAATGTTCATCAGATAGCAGCAGTTTGTAGATCCCTTCAACCAGGTCATTTACATAACAAAAACTGCGTGTCTGGCTGCCATCGCCGTAGATGGTTAAAGGCTCGTTCTTCAATGCCTGCATAATAAAGTTCGGTACTACCCGGCCATCATCCAGGCGCATTCTAGGACCATAGGTATTGAAAATGCGCACAATGCGTGTATCCAATCCGTGAAAACGGTGATATGCCATGGTCAGCGCTTCAGCAAAACGTTTGGCTTCATCATAAACCGAGCGAAAACCAATGGGATCAGCGTGACCCCAGTATGATTCCTTTTGAGGGTGCTCCAGCGGATCACCATAGATCTCGCTGGTGGAAGCCAGCAGGAACCGCGCATTGCATGATTTCGCCACTCCAAGCGTGTTGTGTGTTCCAAGCGCGCCAGCTTTCATCGTCTGGATGGGGAGACTGGGGTAACTGTAAGGGGAGGCTGGGTTTGGGCTGGCCGGGGAAGCGAAATGCAGCACCGCATCGACTTTATTAGGAATGAAGATATATTCTGAAACATCGTGTTTTATGAAAGAAAAACCATCATTGCCCGAAAGATGAGCGATATTTTCCGGACTTCCGGTAACAAAGTTGTCCATTCCTATTACAGAATGACCCTCGTTGAGCAAAAATTCACAAAGGTGTGAACCCAGGAATCCAGCAGCACCAGTGATCAATATATTCATATCATCTCCATGTCAGTCTGGTGATCGACCCATCACCAGTCACTTGTTTGATAGTGCCTTCTTCAACATTGACCAGTATCAGGTTGCCCTGGGCAATGAAAGCGATCCAATTGTTCCCATTCTCATCGGGCCCTGGTGACCAATTGATCGTTTGCGGATCAAGACCCTGCAAACCTTCGCCCGGAAATAGTTTTTTCCGGTTGGAACCATCTCGATCCATAATGTTAAGGTTGTAACGGCTCGTCTCACTTTGTTCGGGAAGGATAGCCGAGAGATAACCCACGGAGTAGGCACCTGTTTCGTTTGTCGGGGAGGGTACCGGATAGGCAAAAAGGCCGCCTTTTCTGACTATAGGCAATACCCTTTGTCCGTCCAGTATGATTGCTGAAAGATCGTAGCTATCATTTCCCTGATCCAGCGAGTTTATTACAGTGTAGATTAGGCTGTTGTCTTCTGACCATGAGATCCATGGAATCCAGGCCCAATCGGTTTGAGGTTGATACGGAGAGAATTCAGCAAGTGTGGTTTGTTCACCGTTTTTTGTATCAACCAAACCAATTGCATCAGGACGCGCGAATGCGATACGACTTCCATCCGGAGACCATCGGTAAGTCGTACCCCACCAGCCATAAAGGCCGCCAGAATTTGGTTCGATCAGAGCGATGTCATCTACTAGTTTTCCTTCATCATCAAAGGTATGAATTCGGAGATCGTTGTTCGCCTGCCATCCGGGAGCGGTTGACCTGGGTTCAACTGTAGAGTAAGCAAATGTGCGTCTTTTTCCTGGTACCCAGTCTGCAAAGTGCACTACATTGCGAATCCTGGTATCCACAGGCAGGGGATCATCTTTGGTAATATCAACTATCCAAAGGCTGTTTATCTGTTCAGTATAATTCTCGCCGGAGGAACGGGAAAATAATAACCACTGCCTGTCAGGTGATAGTGCAAATACCCGGCCGTCCAGATCGCCTGAAGAGACCAATATCTTGCGGTTGCTGGTGTTTATGTCCATGAGCCAGGCATTAGATGCTGAAATATAGGCGATTGTGCCTTGAATGGGGGTAGCCGAAAAGGGTGATTGAACGCCTATCATTACAATTTCCGGTTTTGCCGGTTGAATAATTTCAGTGCTCATCACAGTTCTTGAAACCTCGACACCGTCTTCAGTTAGAATCCTGTAGGTTGTCTGAGATTTGCCATTTACCCCGGATTGTATCAAGACGGATTGGCCTTCAGTTAGTGATTCATTTTTGACGGTTTGTTGCTCAAAAGGTAGCACCGATTCAACAATCGAATATTCTTCACGAATACGAATCACATGAATCGTTTCGCCACCAACTAATACAGAGGAAACGGGTGGATCAACCCGGTCAAGTGCACTTAATTGAACATCATTTGATTTCAAAACCTGGTCAACAGTGATTCCACTTAAAACTTCGACAGAGGAGCTTTTCCCGCCATCAAGTATGCTGACATAGACCATATCCCCTACTTCAGGGCTGACGCAGCCGGTAAGGAGGAGTATAAGAAATGAAAAAAAGAAGAGCGAGGTGAATATCGATCGCATTTGATGATGGTTTACCGATTATAATTACACTTATCAATTTAACTCGGTAATTATAGCATGACTGAAAACGACACTCAGAACGAACATCTCGATGCTTCATCACGTATTGAAGCATTATTATTTGTTGCCTCGAACCCGATCACAGTCTCACAAATTGCAGAAGTGCTGCAATTGAACACAAAAGAGGTGGAGACCTTATTGAATGATTTGATTTCCCGTTACACGGGCAGAGGTATCACCATTCAATATTACAGTGGAAAATATCAATTCACCACAGCTGCGGAATTTGCTGCAGATGTGGAAAATTTTCTAGGGTTAGAAATATCATCAAGGTTGAGCAGGGCGGCAGTAGAAACGATGGCCATTATCGCATACCGGCAGCCGATTACGCGCCCCGCAATTGAAGCCATCCGGGGTGTCAGCAGTGATGGTGTCATCAGAAGCCTTTTATCACGAGGGCTTATACAGGAAGTTGGAAGAGCTGATGGACCGGGACGGCCGATCCTTTTTTCAACGACGGTAGATTTTCTCCAGCATTTTGGCCTGGATTCACTGGATCAACTACCTCCTTACGATACTCCTGAAGAAATAGAAGAGCGTCAAACCAACGGATTGTTGAAGGATTAGCGATGAGTGAAGAACGGGTGCAAAAGATACTGGCGCAGGCCGGATATGGCTCCAGACGGTCTTGTGAAGAATTGATCACGCAAGGCAGGGTTCAGGTTAACGGGCAAAAAGTAATCCTGGGTCAAAAGGCTGACCTGGTCAAAGATAAAATACTTGTTGATGGAAAGCCCCTTCCGACCCTAAAAGCAAACCGTTACGTATTATTGAACAAGCCCAGGTTCGTTTTATGTGATAAAGCGGCAGACGATCCTCGCAGAACCGTGTTCGGAATGGTCGATGATGGCGAGGAGCTTGCAGTTGTTGGACGGTTGGATTATGAGAGCGAAGGACTGGTGCTGCTTACCAATGACGGTTTCCTTATCAATCGGTTAACACACCCCCGATATGAACATGAAAAAGAATACCGGGTCTTGCTTTCAACACACCCTGATGAAAAGCAGCTGGAGATATGGAAACGTGGTGTGGTCCTCGAAGATGGATACCGGACCAGAGCGGCTCAGGTCAATCTCGAGTCTTTATCTGGCAAAGGTGCGTGGGTTACGGTCGTACTAAAAGAAGGACACAAACGGCAGATCAGGGAGATGGCACGTTCAACCGGTCTGTTTATTGTAAAGTTGGTTAGAACCAGGATCGGCAATTTGAAATTAGGAAACCTCAAACCCGGTGAATACCGCGATCTGACACCTGAAGAAGTGAAAAAGGTCCTGGAAAAAGCTTCTGAGGTCTCAGTTGCGAAGACTAAAAATCGAAAAGTATTGTTTGAGCGCCCGCGAAGGATCAAGTAGCCAGTTTTTCCTGCAGCTCTCGAACAAACTGGTCTGGAAGAGCCGTGGTCTTGGCTTTCTTGCGGATGTATTCCTTCAATTTTGCGCCGGTTACCGCGGGAATTTCTGAGCCTTCTGCTTCAAGAACAACCCGGTCATTGGTAAAGACCATAACTGGTTCAGGCGACAAATCCCTGGTATTAATTTCATTTTTTACGAAATATTTTGCCGCGTCCTCGATCGTGAATTTAACCTCCCGCTCAGGGTGACCTAGACCTTCACCGCCGAACACTTTCAGGAAGGCATTTCCTCCAGTTTGTTTCCACTTTCCCTTGGCTTCGTTATATGTAATTGTCCCTGCCTGCTGATAGGGGATGAGACATAGGATACCCGCTGGACCGATGAGTAAATGAGATATCGGTGTGGTGTAATGATAAAGGGAATATCTATCATCCAATCCTTTTAACGCGGCGGTCAATCTTTCATCAGGGCGGGGAGATTTACCCCATTTCGACATATAGAAGTTGCCGATTTGGAAGAGAAGGAAACCAACAATCAAAGCTCCAAAGGTGTAGGCAAGGTATGAGCCGTCCTTATCCTTGAATGAAAAGAACATTCCCACACCAAGAATCAGGATACTGCCGAGTGATGTGAAATTACCGATTTTTTTATTGCGCTTGATCAATTTTTCATTTGAGTAGATTTTCATTGAAGATTTCCTAGTCAATCGAAGAATGGGAGTTAATGATCTTTCTGTTTATTTCATTCTGCATTACGTTCATCAGGTTGGCTTCCACGGTTCTGCGCGCCAATTTGACCGCAGAAACCAGGGCGCGAGCATCAGAGCGGCCGTGCCCGATAAAGGCCAGCCCATTTACACCAAGTAGAATCGCAGCGCCTGTTTCAGAGGGGTCCATCATCTTCTTCAAATCGGCAATGGCGGGTTTGATGAAGAAATATCCGATCTTGTTGCGCAGGCTGGACATGATGCTGGTCTTCAGAGTGTCAGTGATAAGTTTTGCGACAGCTTCACTTGATTTTAAGAAGACATTACCTGAAAAGCCATCCGTAACCACACAATCGACATTTCCTGCAAAAATCTCTTTTGGTTCCACATTTCCGACAAAGTTCAAACCGCTTTTCGCAAGTAATGGAAAAGCATCTTTGACCAATTGATTCCCCTTTGTGGCTTCTTCACCATTTGAAAGTAGGGCAACTTTCGGATTTTCTTTACTGAAGACAATACCGGCGTACACACTTCCCATCACCGCGAATTCCAGCAGGAAATCCGGGCGGCAATCAGCGTTGGCGCCGGTATCCATGAAGACGCATTTGCCATTCTTAACCGGTATTATTGCTGCGAGCGCGGGTCTTGAGATTCCGGTTAATTTTCGCAAGATCATCACAGCGTTAAAAAATGCAGCGCCAGTATTTCCGGCGGTGACAAAAGCCTCCGCTTTACCTTCCTTTACCAGTGTCATTCCCACTGACATAGAGTTGTTGGGTTTTTTCTTGAATGACTCAACCGGTTTGTCATCCATTTCCACGATATCAGGCGCGTCCGCAATCTCAATTCCTGACAGATTGATTGCGTGTTCATTGGACTTTTTTTCGATCAGGTCGGTTTTACCCACCAGGATTACTTTTTCCCCTTCAGCGGCTAATGTAGCAGCGGCCTGTATTTCAGGAATAGGGAATTGGTCACTGCCCATGGCATCGAGTACGATTGACATATTAATCCTCTCCCGGTTTCTGTTAGCAATACCTGCTTGACATTGGAAAATTGGCGGTTATAATAACCGAGCATTTGCGCTGGTGCTGGAATTGGCAGACAGGCATGGTTGAGGGCCATGTGCCGCAAGGCGTGTGGGTTCAACTCCCACCCAGCGCACACAACAAGCCGCTAACCGCGGCTTTTTATTTTTCATATTGCTCTATTTTCGCCTTTCAATGATATATCTGGTCATTTCTATCAATGCAGCGCGTTCCGGAGTATCGGGGAATTCCAAAATATAGTTTTCTGCCCTGCTGGCGAATTCAGCTGCGGTTTGTTGTGACCTGATGATCGCATCGCTTTGAGCGATTTCTTTTACCAGATGAAGGATATCTGCTTCGTCCTCGATGCAACGACCTGATTTAATATTTGAAACCACTGGGTTTTCAGGATTGGTTTGCATAAAATACAACATGGGCAGGGTAACCAATCCCTGGCGCAGGTCTCCTCCAACAGGTTTTCCAACCGTAGATTCATCACCTACATAATCCAATAGATCGTCAACAATTTGAAATGCCATACCAAGTTCATAACCGAACTTCCTGAGGATTTCAACCTGACGACGGTCTACATTGCTGATCACTGCGGCTGTATGGGTGGAGGTTTCAAATAGAGAGGCGGTTTTTGAGTAGATGCGGCGATAATACTCGTCAACTGTGGTGATGCATTTGTTGGAAAAGAGTTGATCAACTTCACCATTAACGATTGTCATCAAGGTAACCGCGATCAACCGCATCACTTCTACGGAGTTGGTCCTTGATGCCATATCAGATGCTGATGCAAAAAGAAAGTCACCAGTAAGTACAGTTGCAGCAGGCGACCATTTCGAGTTAAGAGTAGGAATTCCGCGGCGCAGGAGAGATCCATCGATCAGATCATCATGAACCAGAGTGGCCGTGTGTAACATCTCAATGGCTGTTGCGAGAGTCAATAACCGCTCGTATTCAGCGTTCAACATGCTGCCTATCAGCAGGATGATCGTTGGTCGAATCCGCTTTCCACCAGAAGCCAGTATGTGAGATGTTGCTGTTTTCAGGTCAGGGTGGTAATCCTCCAACTGGCGCAGCATCATTTGCTCAACAGAGTCGAGACCTTTTTGAATATAGGGAAGTGAAGTGGGTGTAGCAACCAAGGGTCAGATCCAATTGAAGAGTGAGTTCGCGTTACTTGTAGTGGTGCTTGCTACCTCTTTTATATCACAATGTTGCAGTTCTGCAATTTTTTCGGCGATCACTGGAACAAATGAAGGCTCGTTGCGCTTTCCTCGATATGCTTGCGGAGATAAGAAGGGACCATCCGTCTCAAGCACAATGTGGTTCAGACCAATTTTACTAAAAACCGCGTGTTTTTTATGGGCATTTTTGTAAGTGACGGGTCCACCAGCACCTACAGATAAACCCATCCCGGCAGCCTTAATCGCATCCGGCAGGGCACCTTCAAACGCATGAAAAACCCCTCTGAACACACAACGATGGGATAATGTGAATTCGTTTTCAATAATCCCGAATAGATCGTCCAAAGATTCCCGGCTGTGCAGGATCACCGGTTTTTTGTGTTTTACAGCAAAGCTTAGAAATACCTTTAATACGTCCTTTTGTAGTTCAATTTGGTCCTGGCGGTGATAGTAATCGAGACCTATTTCTCCAATAGCGACAACTTTTTCACAAGTTAGTAGATCTTCAAAAGACCTCAACTCATTTTCTGTAAAACCCGCGGCTTCTTCAGGGTGAACACCTACGGCTGCATATACCCCTCTAAATCGGACAGACAGCTCCACAGCCTGACGACTGGAAGCAAGGTCCAGGCCGGGAACAATAATGTGACTTATACCGTTCAGAGATGCCCGATCAATAACCTCAGCCAGGTCCTCATCATACGTGTCTAAGGTCAAGTGGCAATGTGTATCGACAAACTCCACTGTCAGGCCAATCCCGCGATCATCAAGCCGTCTTTAAGTATTGCTTGAACCTTATCCTGATGGGTCGTCTCGCAATAAACCCTCATGATGGGTTCGGTACCGGAAAAGCGGATCAACAACCAGCCGCCATCTTCCAGACAGAATTTGTATCCATCCAGCGTGTTTAGCCCGGTGACCTGAAGACCACCGATTTGTTCAGGTTTCGCATCCAGGATCATCTGCTCGCGAGTTTTACGATCCCCGCTGAAAGGTGTGTCGATGCGGTCGTAGTAATGGGCACCGATCCTTTCAAACAACATATTGAGTAATTGTGAAGGTTTTTTGTTTAACTTCACCATAAAGTCCAACATGTACAATCCGGCGAGAATACCATCCCGCTCGGGTACATTACCTCTGAAGGCATATCCACCTGATTCTTCTCCACCGATCATGGCATCCGTTTCCAGCATTTTTGGAGCGACATATTTGAATCCGACACCGGTTTCATAAACCGGCACATCGTACAACTTCCCAAGTTTTTCGAGCATGCTGGTGGTTGAAAGAGTCTTGACGATCGGGCCGCGTTGTTTTCGGACCTCAAGAAGATAGTATGCTAGTAAGGCATATACCTGAAGTTGGTTGATAAAGACACCGTTTTCGTCACCAATCCCGACCCGGTCAGCATCACCATCGGTGATAAGCAATACATCTCCGTTTTGTTCAACAGTTGTCCGCAAGCCTACATCGATATTCGGTTGGATCGGTTCCGGCCGTTTCATCTCAGGGAAGATCGGGTTGCGGGTGTTGTGAATCTCTATCACACGAGTTTTGCCGCCTTGCAGTAATCGTGTGAACCAGCCGGCGCCGTTCCCCCACATCGCGTCAACAATGATGGTGAGCCCGGCCTGTTTTATTGGTTCCAGATCAATTAAGTTTTTTATGTGGGTAATGTAGTTTTCAGCCGCATCGAAAACCTTTACCATCCCCAAGGTCACCGCTTCTGTAAAAGCCATTCTCTTCACCTGGTCTACAGAAGTGGGAATCAGGTGTTCGATTTCTTTCAACCCGGCAGGGTCAATAGCACCGCCAAATTCGTTGCGGACTTTGAAACCATTATCCGTCGGTGGATTGTGTGAAGCGGTGATGTTGATCGCTCCGGCGGCTTTCTTGTCAACCACCGCGAACGCGATTACCGGCGTGGGGGTGGCAGTATTGGTCAGGTGAACATTGAGCCCATTGGCGGCGAGCACCTCAGCAGCTGCCTGGGCAAAGAATTCTGATAGGAAGCGTTTATCGTATCCGATCACGATCCACTCCCCCTTTTTTCCGTGTTTTAGCATATAGTCGGCAAAACCCTGGCTGCATCGGCGTACATTGGCAAACGTATAATCTTCAGCAATAGAACCGCGCCAGCCATCTGTGCCAAATATGATCGGTTGAGTCATTGGATGCTCCTATTATCGGAATGTGATAACGCACCAATTATATCAGCCTTTGATTTCGTGAATTTCTAAGTAAAGTGATACCTATTCCGATTGATTGAGCACATGAATATGGTAATATCCATGCGAGGAAGAGAAAAAATGGAAAAGGATGAAGAATTAATCACCAACATTACCGTAGCGATGAGCGGCGGAGTTGACAGTTCAGTCGCCGCAGCTCTGCTCGTTGAAAAGGGTTTCAGTGTAACTGGTGTGATGCTGCAAACATGGGCTGATGGTACTACACCTGGGATGAACGGGATTGCACAAGAGCGTGCGTGCGAGATTGCCAATCAACTTCAAATACCTTTCCAAGTTGTTAATGTAACTTCTGAGTTTAAGAAGCAGGTGATAAATTACTTCATAGAATCCCATTCGAATGGAGTAACGCCGAACCCGTGCTATGTGTGCAATCGATCCATCAAGTGGGGGTTGTTACTGGATTATGCCTTGCGTTCAGGTGCAGATAAATTGGCAAGCGGGCATTACGCTCAGTTGAAGAGGGGAGAGAACGGAAATTACCTGCTGTACAGAGCAATGGATAAGACGAAAGATCAATCATATGTGCTGGCTGCTTTACAACAATCACAATTGCGATACGCAATGTTTCCATTAGGAAAATATTCAAAAAAAGAAATAAGGGACGTTGCGCATAGTTACAATTTTCCAATAAAAGAAGAAGAAGAATCTCAAGACCTGTGTTTTCTTGAAGGAAGCAGTCAGGAAGATTTCTTGAGGCGTTACGCGCCTGAACTCTTTTCACCCGGGGTAATTACAACGGAAGAAGGCGATGTGATCGGAAAACATGAAGGCCTTGCGCTCTACACGATCGGACAACGTAAGGGCATCCAAATCAGTCACCGCGAGCCTTACTATATCCTATCGAAAGATGTGCAAACCAATTCCCTTGTCGTCGGCACCAGGTCTGCCCTGGGGAAGAGACAAATAAGGGTCACAAATGTGAACTGGATCAGCGGCGAGGAACCTCCACTTCCATCTCAATTCCAGATCAAAGTGCGCTACCGGGCTGATGCAGTTGAGGGTCTGATAACAAGGGATCGATCCTCGAGTTATAATATTACTTTCAAAGAACTAGTCAGAGATCCCACTCCGGGGCAATACGCGGTTTTCTATGATGGCGACATGGTAGTAGGGAGTGGGGTAATTTCGGGAGTACCTGCAGGAGTGAATTCATGACCTTAGCTTCTTTCTTCCTGGGCACTGTGATCGCTTCAGTTTTTGGCTGCGCCTTCCACTTCTGGCACGGAGGTGGCTTCAAGTGGCTTGTTTTCTTTAATTTATTATCCTGGCTGGGATTTTGGTTAGGTCACATAGTAGGAAATCTAACGCGTGTCCGATTTTTAATACTTGGTCCAATAAACTTTGGTCCAGCCATCATCGGCACCGTAGTAATCTTGTTCCTTGGGTTCTGGTTGAGCATGTTCAACCAGGAGAACAGACCTAAATAAGGAGTTGCTTTGCCAAAAAGGCTGTCCTTGACCACTCATGAGGGGGACCTGGTTCAACTTGTGGGTTTGAGTCACAAGTCATTTATGATCGTGCTTAAGCAAGGTGATTTGTTCCATACACATCGGGGCATCATCGCTCATGATGATTTGATTGGAAAAAAATGGGGAATACAGGTTCACAGTCATAATGGCAGCCCGTTCTTCATATTGCAGCCCTCGCTCACCGATATTTTGCGAAGTACCAAGCGGGCAACCCAAATCATGTATCCAAAAGAAATAGGATACATCCTTTTATATATGGGGATAGGACCGGGTACCCGCGTCATAGAAGCGGGTACGGGCAGCGGTTCTTTAACAACGGCCCTGGCGCATGCCATCGGCAGGACAGGCCGCGTGTACTCCTACGAGGTAAAAGAAGCAACACAGGCTTCAGCGAAAAAGACGCTGTCAAAACTAGAATTATCAAAAAGGGTGGATTTCAAGTTAAGAGACATTCAAGAAGGATTTGATGAACGCAGCGTGGATGCAATTTTTCTGGATGTTTCTAATCCATATGATTACCTCAAACAGGTGAGGGCGGCCTTGAAGCCAGGCGGCCATTTCGGCTGCCTGGTACCCACCGCCAACCAGGTCATTCAGTTGCTGGTTGAGCTGCGGCGCAATGATTTTGCATTCATCGAGGTCTGTGATGTTTCCGTGCGCTTCTACAAGCCTGAACCGACGAGGTTCCGACCAACAGATCGAATGATTGCGCACACGGGATATTTGATATTTGCCCGACCGGTCATCCTCGAGCCAGATCTTACTGACGCTTTACTCATGAAGGAAATTGGATTGATTGGACTTGATAATCAGGAAGGGGCAAATGAAACAGGGGCATCCGAATCATGAAGTTGTCGGTTGAGCTGTTGGAGCAGAAACTCCGCCTGGCTTTGATAGATAATCCAGTTCCTCAATTTGCACATGAACTTAGACCGCGACCAGCCGCAGTTTTGATCCCCTTTGTTCATGTCCATGATGTCTGGCATTTGCTTTTCACAAAAAGAACTAATGGGCTCGCCAAGCACCAGGGAGAAATTTCCTTCCCCGGTGGAGCAGCTGAAGCAGCAGATCGAGATCTGATCGAAACTGCAGTACGGGAAACTTGCGAGGAGATCGGAATTCCCGAGTCGAAAATCAAAATACTGGGGGTATTGGATCCTGTTCCGACAGTTTCCAATTATTGCGTTCTTCCAGTGGTTTCTATTGTCGAATGGCCTCAAATGCTTGAAATTAATCACGATGAAGTTGAGAATATTCTGCTGATACCAGTGGAATGGTTGAAAACCGACGGCAATTGGTACGAAGATGATTTTTTCTACGAACCAGGAAAATCCAAAAAGGTCATTCACTACCGGGATTTTGAGGGTGAACATCTCTGGGGGATCACAGCCCGCCTTGCACTTGCAGCTATCAGTTATATATAAAAAAAGAAGCGAGAATTTTCTCGCTTCTTTTTTTGTCCAAAAGACCGACTTAATCTTCTTCTTCTTCTTCTTTCTTGCCTTTTTCTATCACTTCAGGTTCTTCACCTTCTGCTTCAGGAGTGATTTCTTCTTCAGCTTCGGGAGCAGTTACCAATACGACCATATCCTCCAGTGGTGAGAGGATGCTCACTTTGTCTGAAACAACAATGTCCTTCACCAGGATCGTATCTCCGATCTCTTTCAAAACAGAGATATCAATGATAAATTTCTCGGGGAGGTCAGTTGGAAGCGCCTCAACGTGAATCGAGGTAAGACCTTCAACCAGTATACCGCTGTAATCTTTAACCGCTGGGGCGACACCTGTCAGCTCGATATTAACCTCAGTGCGAATCGTTTCAGTGAGTGATACCGCCTGAAAATCCACGTGAAGGTACGAATTTCGGATGTAGTCACGCTGTCTCTCGCGGATAAGGGTAGCGATGTCTTTACCATCGAGCTTTACGATTACGATACTTGAAGAAGTCGCCTTGTTCAGAACGGTAGTCGCTTCTTTCTGATCCATGATCACAGGTACTGAATCTACCTTGTGACCATAAATGACACCTGGAAGCTTGCTTTCACGTCTTAGAGCTTTAACCTTCTTACCAATTGTTTCTCTTTTTGTTGCATTAATTACCAGTTGTTCCATTTTTTATCCTTCGAGTGCCTCTCACCGAGTAACTACCTCTCAGTTACCTTCACTCTATTTGGGGTTTTTACCCTCACGGGCGAAGCACAATTTTAGCTTGCATGCAGGAGCGCGTCAAGGTTGCTCAGGTATTTCTAATTCGTCCAGTTCATTGTCTTTTCAACCGCTTTCTTCCATTTGCTGTAATACCGATCACGTACAGAAGCATCCATCGTAGGTGTCCATTGTTTGTCTTGCGCCCAATTGTTGATGAGTTCAACCCGGTTTTGCCAGAAGCCTACAGCCAGACCTGCTGCATAAGCAGCGCCAAGGGCCGTTGTTTCTGTGATCCTTGGGCGAACCACTGGGACGCCAAGGATATCTGATTGAAACTGCATTAAAAGCTCATTGACGACCATACCGCCATCCACTTTCAGAGAAGACAAAGTTGTCTGCGAATCTAGTTGCATCGCATCTAGAACTTCCCTGGTTTGATACGCGGTAGCTTCTAAGACAGCCCTGGCGATGTGACCTTTATTTGCATAACGGGTCAAACCGGCAATGATCCCCCTGGCGTCAGAGCGCCAGTGAGGTGCAAAGAGTCCGGAAAAGGCTGGAACAAAGTAAACATCCCCATTGTCTGCTACAGTCCTGGCTAATGGTTCAATGTCGCTGGATTTATCAATAATCTGCAGATTATCCCTGAGCCATTGCACCAGAGCGCCAGTGATCGCAATTGACCCCTCAAGGCAGTAAACCGCAGGTTCTTGACCGAATTTGTAACCGACGGTCGTCAGTAAGCCATTCTGGCTGTGAACCGGATCTGTTCCAGTATTCAGCAGCATAAAACACCCTGTGCCATAGGTATTTTTTGCTTCACCAGCTGAAAAACAGCATTGTCCCACCAGGGCTGCCTGCTGATCACCAAGGTCGCCTGAAATGGGCACCCTGGGAAGGAGAGAAGAAGCATATCCATATACTTCAGAACTAGAGACTATCCTGGGCAATGTTTTTTTTGGGATATCGAGGAGCTTCAATAATTCACCATCCCAATCCAGCGAGGATAGATCCATCAGCATGGTCCTCGAAGCGTTGGTGACATCTGTTACGTGGATGCCCCCATGGACGCCTCCGGTGAGATTCCAGATGAGCCAGGTGTCGATATTGCCAAACAGGACCTCACCAGCTTCTGCGAGTTCGTGTAAACCTGGTTGATTGTCGAGCATCCATTTGATCTTTGGACCTGAAAAGTAAGTTGCCAGTGGCAGACCGGTTCGGGTGTGGAACAGCTCTTTTTGACCATCCCTTTCAAGTTGGTCGCAGATAGCTGCTGTGCGGGTATCCTGCCAAACGATGGCATGCATTACCGGGATCCCGGTGGAACGGCGCCATAAAACGGTAGTCTCTCGTTGATTGGTTATTCCCAAAGCCGCGAGGTCATCCGGTGATAATCCGGATATTCTTAATGAATTCTGGATGACGTCCCTGGTGTTATTCCAGATCTCCAGCGCATCGTGTTCCACCAACCCGGGAGCCGGATAGTATTGTTTGTGTTCTTTCTGGTCAACTGCGACGATATTACCTGCGTGATCAAAAACAATAAATCGGGTACTGCTCGTTCCCTGGTCGATTGCTCCAACAAATTTTTTCATGACGGCCTCCAATGCAGGTTCAGTAAAAAAAATTATACAATAAGCCATGCTCAGGATTTCAGGTCTGCTTTGCAAATGCGGCATGCTGGTGATGATTTCTGTTTTTTCGTTCGCAGCTTGCTCACGAGTAAGTGAAAAACCCCTCAATGAACATTTGACAATTTCTGATATCCAGGGATGCACTCACAGATCACCCTTCAACGGTCAAATGGTTTATGACATAAGGGGTATTGTGACTGCGAAAGCATATAACGGATTCTACATGCAAAGCAAAGTTCCGGATGGATTGGAATGTACTTCAGACGGGATCTTTATTTTTACAGAGAAATTTCCTGATGTAGTACCCGGGGATGAAATTGAGGTTGATGGAATGATCCAGGAATTTACTCCGGGGCAGATAGAGGACAGGAATCTTTCGATCACCGAAATGGTGAACCCTGAAATCAGCAAAATTTCCAGCGGGAACCTGTTACCTGCTGAGGTGGAAATTGGATTCTCTAATAGAAAATTACCAGATAAGACTATCGATAATGATAATCTACAGGATTTCAACCCTGAGGATGACGGTGTGGATTTCTATGAGAGTCTCGAATCCATGCTGGTGCGGGTGGAAACTGGTGTCGTTGTTGGTCCGAGGAATTCATTCAACGAGATCGTGATCATCTCACCTGAATACCAGCAAGCGAATGCCATGTCTTCTCTAGGAGCATTGATCCAGAAAGAAAATGACACGAATCCTGAAAGAATAATGATCAATTTGAACCAGGAAAACACTCAGAAGGTAAATGTCGGTGCTGAACTTCTGCAGCCGATTACTGGAGTGATGGATTATTCGTATGGTAATTACAAAATCCGTGCCTTTGGAATCGTTGATTTTTCAGAAGTAGATGTTGCCGCACCGTTATTGGAATTTCAAGAACAAGCCCTCACAATAGTTACCTACAATGTTGAGAATCTGGCGCTTCAGGATGACAAAGGGAGATTTCGAGCAATTGCTTCAGATATTGTCGATGAATTATTCGAACCGGACATCGTCGTGCTTCATGAAGTATTGGATGATTCCGGAATAGAGGATGATGGGACGACAAAGGCTTTTCGAACAGTTGAGCGCCTGATTGAAGAAGTTATCAGGCAGGGAGGACCGGATTACTCGGTTGTTATGAAGGATCCAGGCAATAACCAGGATGGCGGAATACCCGGCGGTAACATCCGGTCTGTGATTTTGTTCAGGCCAGATGCAGGGATCAGCCTGGCTGAAGAAGAAAACAGATTTGGGTTAAACACCAATCCTGAAATCATCGGTCAAAACAATTGGCCTTTCAGCGTGACACGAAAGCCGCTCGCTGCGCTTTTTGAGCATGAAGGAAAGCAATTCCTAATCGTGGCAGTGCATCTTACGTCACGCGGGCTTGACTCTCCGCTTTTTGGCAGCGTGCAGCCGATCGAGCGACTTGAGGAAGGAAAACGCATCGCGCAAGGCCAGCAAATCAGTCAATATCTTTCAAATTTTCAGAATGCCAATCCAGCAGTTCCCATCATCCTGGCGGGTGACATAAATGATGATCCCTGGTCTAATACGCTCAATGTACTGACCACGAGAAGCTTATACGATGCCGGAAAAACCATCCCTGAGTATGAACGGTTTTCCTACATTCTGGATGGAAATGCCATCCAACTAGATTATATCCTGGTCTCGGAACCTGCCGCGATCGTGCAATACGTGATACCCCACCTGAATTCGGTTTACGACCACAAACTTCAGGTAAGTGACCACGACCCGGTATTGATCGAGTTGGACCTGGAATTTTGGGAACAATAAAGATCCCAAACGTACTTACGCATCTGAAAGAGATTCCAGGTTGCGTTCAGTAATCGTGCGAAAATGGTACCCGTAAATCACCATCGTGATTGCAGTGGGGAATTTCCGGAAATCACGCCGCAGCGTCCACCAGACCAGGTCCCAGTAATGCCGGCTTTCACGGGGATTGAACCCCATAACAAATAACGATTTGATAAAAGCTGTGATTTCGTTCAAACGGACATTGACGGTAACCTTTTTGGGATTGAATTGTTCGAGAAATGTTTTAATGCGTGGATAGAGCATTTCCGGTGAATAAATGGTTTTCATGATCTTAAAGTAACCCTGTTTCAACTTTGCCGGAAGCATTTTAGTTTTGATATTTGTTGTGCCGTCAGAGTTATCTCCTGACATTTCCTGCAGTATTCTTCCTTCATTTTCCATGCGTTCGTATAGTTTAGTTCCAAAAGGTGCCTGCAGAAGCCCGACCATGGCAGTCACAATACCAGATTCCTGTATAAAAGAAATCATGCGCTCAAAGATGTCTGGCGGGTCATTGTCAAAACCGACGATAAAACCTGCCATCACCTGCATTCCGTGATTCTGTATTGAATTTATGCTATTTATGAGGTCACGATTTGAGTTTTGCTTCTTATTACACTCAAAAAGACTGGATTCATTAGGCGTTTCGATTCCAATAAATACATCCACAAATCCCGCTCGTGTCATCAACCTCATCAGGTCCGGGTCATCTGCGAGGTTTATCGAAGCTTCTGTGATGAAGTTGAACCCGGATTTACCTTGATGCCACTTGATCATTGCCGGAAGAAGCTCTTCCTTCAGGAACTTTTTATTTCCGATGAAGTTATCGTCCACAATAAAGACGTTATGGCGCCAACCCGCGTTGTAGAGTTGATCAAGCTCCGCAATGATCTGAGCGACACTTTTAGTCCTGGGAATATGGCCCAACAATGCGGTTACATTACAAAACTCACAGTGAAAAGGACATCCCCGCGACACCTGTAAACTCATGCACTCATACTGTCTCATATTAATCAGGGAAAGGTCAGGCAGAGGGCTGGTTTTCATATCCGCGAATTCTTTTGTCTCGTACACTCTTTTCACATTAGCGTCGGAGTTCAGGTCTGCCAGAAAATGGGGAAAAGTGATCTCACCTTCGTTTAATATAAATGTATCAACCATTGGAAACTGATCGTATTCACCTGTAAACAATGGTCCACCTGCAATGATCCGCCGGTCAAACGGTTTGACCCGGGAGATGACGTCGTGAACAGAGGCACGTTGAACATCCATCGCACTGATAAAAACCATATCAGCCCAGCGGATATCAGAATCCTTCAAGGGATTGATGTTCATGTCCACAAGCCGCTTCTCCCATTTTTCCGGCAACAAAGAAGAAATCGTCATTAATCCAAGCGGCGGATTATTATTCTTCCGGTTGACGAATTTCAAAGCGTGCTTGAAACTCCAAAATGTATCTGGAAATTGTGGATAAACCATCAGCACATGCATTTTTCCTCCAATGAATGACCATCTATAGTGTATGCAGCTAACTGGAAATAGAGATGTATCTGAAGGCATAGTCTGTGGAGAAGATTATTGAAAACGCACGGGCAAGTATGACTTTGTGGGGATTAACTCCGAATATCAGGATGCTATAATAAAAACCGATGGAAAAGAACAACTCAACCAGTTTTAATCTGAATACCGGCACTGACCTGGCGTTTGCTCTGGTAGTGTTCATCTCTTTCTTTTCAGCGTTCAGTTCGTCACCGGTAACCTCGCTATTTCTGATCATGGTGATCATCGTACTGGGTGTCGCCTATGTTGCCAATGGCATTTATGGTTTTTCATATGTGAGAAAAACACCAGTAAAACGGATCAAGCTGGTTTATTTCATCACGCAGTTGATCATTAGCGGACTAATTGTCTATTATGGTAAAGGTGCCGGATTTACGCCGTTGATCATGCTTCCCCTGGTTGCACACGCAGTGATTGCGCTTGACCAGAACTGGTCTCTTATTACCACCATAGGAATTGTTCTTTCTTATGTGATCGCGGTCTGGTCTTTTTCTGGCGAGCTGCAATGGGTATGGCAGGGTCTCCCCATGTTCTTTACGGGTGTGATCGTAGTATTGATCTTCACACAGACGGCGGTAAATGAGATAAAAGCGCGCGAGAGGTTGGAGATCCTGGCTTCTGAGCTGGCTGAAGCCAACCGGCATCTTAGTGAGTATGCCGAACAGGTGCATGAGCTGGCGATCGCGCAGGAAAGGAACCGTTTTGCCCGGGAGATACACGACGGAATCGGACATTACCTGACAACCATCAACATGCAGATCAGTGCAGCCAGCGCATTGGTGAGCAGCGAACCATCCAGAGCTATAACGATGCTTGAAAAAGCTAAAAAGATGGCTTCGGAAACACTGGATGATGTGCGTAATTCGGTATACGCTTTACGCAAGGAAAGCGTCAGTCTGGATGAGTTACCCCAAAGGATAGAGCAGCTTGCAGAATCAGCCCGTACTCCCACACGGGAAGTGATTTTTCAAGTCTCCGGAGAACCCCGATCTCTCAGCCCGCAGGCGAATCTTACAGTATATCGAACAGCCCAGGAAACCCTGAATAACGCTCAGAAACATTCTGGTGCCGCGAGGATAGAACTCCATTTAGATTACCGGGATGACCAAATGGTAACCTTCACAGTCAAAGATGATGGTCTTGGTGCAGAAGAAATAAACAAAGGATATGGTCTTATTGGCATTCAAGAAAGGGTAAGATTGATGAATGGGAAAGTCACGATAGACAATCAACCAGGTAAAGGATTTGAGGTCAGGATCAGCCTGCCGGTGGGTTAATGGCAATAAAAATTCTCATCTGCGACGACCAGTCGCTTTTCCGTGAAGCTTTACGTACGCTCCTAAGTGCTTTTCCCGATCTGGAGGTCGTCGGTGAAGCCTCCAATGGAGAAGAAGCGCTCAGATCTACGTTGACCCTTTCACCTGACATTGTCTTGATGGACTTGAGAATGCCGATCATGGACGGAGTAGAAGCTACCAGAAGATTGAATCAACTTGGGTTGATGACGCGTGTGATCGTTCTTACCACATTTGATGATGACGAAACTGTATTTGAGGGTTTGCGCGCTGGGGCAGTAGGTTATCTTCTTAAGGATGTCTCATCAGAGAAGCTTGTTGAAGCGATCAAAGCAGCTCATGCAGGAGAATACTTTTTGTTGCCATCGATCACTGCAAAAGTTGTCTCCGAATTTTCAAAGATATCGCGTCCTGCAAGGAAAATTGACGACGATTTAATGCCAGAGCCACTATCACCTAGAGAGATCGAGATACTAAAAATTGTCGCCACTGGTGCCAGCAATCGTGAAATCGCGCAGCAGTTGTTTATATCTGAAGGTACTGTAAAGAATCATCTCTCAAGTATTCTAAACAAACTGGGCGTTCGTGATCGAATGCAGGCCATATTAAAAGCCAAGGAATACGGAATTATCAACATTTGAATGGATTTGGTATGGGACAGGAACACATTACTTCAACCAGAGAGAAATTAGTTCAGTACGCGCCTGTCGCTGGTGGCATATTGGTTATCAGCGGCTTGTTGCTGTTGCTTGATCAACGTCTTCAAACCCGCTGGTTGTCGCTTTCAATCCCGGCATTCATCAGCCTGGCGCTGATCTTCTTCGGTATTTACAGGAAGCAGGTGTGGTGGAGTGTAGTCGGTTTGATCCTTGCCGGGCTCGGAACAGCCCTGGTGCTGTTTCTTGCTCCAATTCTGGATTTGGCTATTACTATCAAGCTCGGGTATTCACTTCTGGCTCAAGGGGTTGCCTGGGCGCTGATAGTTGTTTTTCTGGCATTAAGTTTGAAAAAATTGTCGTGGTGGGCGTTGCTTGTTTCTGCTATAAGTTTTGCATTGGCATACGTGTTCACAAGCAACCGCAAAACTTTATTAGATTTTGTTTTTTTCCTCACGCTTGCTGTTGGAATTGTGGTATTGGTGTGGGGAATTGCCCGGAAAAAGATCTCATTGATCATCCCTGGAGCGATCATCGCGACAACAGGTGCCGGGGTTTATTTCGGATGGAGTAACCCTGAATCACCAGGAGGGTTGCAGAAAACCGGGGTTATGCTGGTGTGGTTTGCATTTGGATGGCTTTTAATCACAGTCATATCCAGAATCATTGACAAACGTTTTACTTGGTGGCCGCTGATCCCGGGCGGGATCCTGCTGATGGTAGGATCAGGCTTATATATTGGCGGAAATCCCCAAAATGCACTCGGTTTTCTGGGGAACACTGGGTCAATAGGCATGATCCTTATCGGTGTCTATCTGTTATTCTTGAAATTTGGGATGAAACGGTGATCATTTCGTTTGTAATAGTGACTCTAAAACAGGCAGTCTCTCCCTCATTGCCTCTTCACCTGCCTGGATGATCTCCTGAACTTTTAAGAACCCGAACAATAAAGAAACATTTGGTGGAATTGCAGGACGGACCAATAGATCAGGCGGGTATTTTTCCAGATTGATCTTAATTAATGTTGTTGTCATGATCATTTCGACCCTGTAGAAATCCTGCATGAAGGCTGGAAGAGGGAGGGGGATGTGTTCATACTGTAAATCTTTACCAGATTGGATCCATTCAGCATCATTCTGGTGGACATCAACTGCAACGATGAAATCTGGCTTATTCTGTTTTATGCATTTTACTGGAACATCATCCAGCATTCCGCCATCGACCAGACGGTAAGGCCCGATCTCGACTGGCGGGAAGAATCCCGGTACCGCGGTAGTTGCCATGATGCCATCGAGCAGGTTGCCTTCCCGTAATTCGATTTCGCATCCAGTTTTAAGATCCACGGCATTGAGAACAAGTGGGATCCGGGCATCCTCGATCTTGATATCGGCAGGAATGTACCTGGAAAGATATTTCCGGATATTTTTCCCCGCAAGCAAACCCTTGCGGCTTGGGGTGCGGTCGATAAGTTTCAGTATTTCCCTGGTGTTGCTGAACCTGCGTGCAATCCGCTCAATTTCACAAATGCTCATGCCGGTGGCTAGAAGAGAGGAGATTAAACCGCCCATGCTGCAGCCAGCCAGATGGGAGATTTTGTACCCTTCTTCATCAAGCACCTTGATAACTCCAATGTGGGCAAGCCCTCTGGCACCCCCGCCGCCCAGAACAAGGCCTATATTTTTCTCTGAATTGCCTTTATGATTCAACATGACCACCATTGTAATATCATTTGTTGAATTATTCATCCCTGTTCAATTGGTCAAGCGTCTGATAACATTCGTCCCTGTCGAAAATTCAGGCAACACGGAATAAAAGTGAAAAAAGTTCGAAAAGACATCAGAAATGTAGCCATCATCGCCCATGTAGACCATGGAAAAACCACCCTGGTGGATGGGCTCTTGAAACAAGCCCGCGTTTTCAGGGAGAACCAGATGGTGATGGAACGCGTGATGGATTCCAATGACCTGGAACGCGAACGCGGTATCACGATATTGGCGAAAAACACTGCCATTATCATACCTGATCCGAAAACCAACGAATTGGTGAAGATCAACATCGTCGATACACCCGGTCATGCCGATTTTGGCGGCGAAGTGGAACGTGTGATGAACATGGTCGATGGCGTTTTGCTGCTGGTGGATGCTGCAGAAGGGCCAATGCCGCAAACCAGGTTCGTATTAAAAAAAGCGCTCGAAATGGGGCACAAAGCCATTGTTGTGATCAACAAGATGGATCGAAGGGACGCGGATGCTGAAAGAGCGGTCAACCTGACCTTCGACCTGTTTATCGAATTAGGGGCGACAGATGAGCAGGCAGATTTCCCGATAATCTACGCAAATGCGATCACCCAGCAGGCGGGAATTTCGCCACAACTTGACGGTGACCTGCAAACATTATTTAATGCCATTCTTGAAACCATTCCAGCACCAGTGGTTGATACTGACTCGCCGCTGCAAATACTGGTAACAAACCTGGGATATGATGATTACAGGGGGGTCACGGCTGTCGGACGAATCCACTCAGGTACGATCAATGCAGGTCAGACTATTGCGCGTATACAAAAAGACGGGACGATTCTAAAAGAAAAAGCCCGCTATTTATATACTTTTCAAGGGCTGGAAAAGGTAGAAACTGATTCCGTCGAGGCTGGAGACATCATTGCGATAGCCGGGCTGGAAGGGATTGAGATTGGGGAAACGATCGCAGATCCGGATCAACCTGAAGCCTTACCGGTAATTCATGTCGAAGAACCAACTGTACGCATGACTTTCAGTGTGAATACATCGCCATTTGCAGGAAGGGAAGGGAAATGGAGTACATCGCGTAAACTGCGAGAGAGGTTGTTCTCTGAACTCAGAAATAATGTAGCTTTGCGCGTAGTAGAAACAGAAAGTGCGGATACCTTCCTGGTTTCGGGCAGGGGAGAGCTGCACCTGGCGATCCTGATCGAAACCATGCGGCGGGAAGGTTACGAGTTTCAAGTTTCAAAGCCGGAAGCGATTTTCAAGGAAGATGATAAGGGGGATGTGCTTGAACCCTTCGAAGAGTTGCATGTCGACACCAGTCCGGAAACTGTCGGTTCAGTTGTCGAAATGATCGGTAACCGGCGGGGGAAGATGCTGGATATGCAAAACAATCCGGATAACACCGTGCATCTGCGTTTTCTGGTGCCAACCAGGGGATTGTTGGGGTTCCGGTATCAGTTTATGACAATTACCCGCGGAGCGGGTGTGCTCAATACCATATTCCATGATTATTTGCCATATAGCGGTCTGATATCTTCGAGGTCAACGAGCTCGGTGGTGGCGTGGGAAACCGGACAAACCTCCACATACGGGCTCAAGAACGCAGAAGAGCGGGGCGTCCTCTTCATAGGTCCTGGAGTTGATGTTTACGAAGGCATGGTAGTTGGTGAAACACAGAGGCCGGATGATCTGACGGTGAATGTCTGTAAGAAAAAACACCTGACCAATATGAGGTCCTCGAACAAGGATATTGAAATCCGACTGACGCCTGCTCAACAGATGAGTCTGGACCAGGCGATCGAATATTTGAATGAAGATGAGCTTTTAGAAGTTACACCTGTGAACTTTCGTATTCGGAAGAGAATCCTCGATACTGAAGAACGGGGAAAACAAACGAAAAAAGCCAAGGAATATCTTCAGGAATGAAAATATCTAACCATTCTATTTAGAAATTCGAGTAATTTGACATAATTAAAAACCTTGACATCTACTAATCATTATGATAAATTAAGCCTTGTAGGATGCAAAGTAGTTCTTGCTGGATGTAATAAACTACAGCCCGAAGCGAATGCTCCAAGGCTGTTTTTATTTGACTGCTCCGACAGAACGAAACAAATCCGAAATTTTGTAAGTTTGCTATAGGAGGCAAAAGAAATGTCAGAACGTATCGTCGGTACAGTCAAATGGTTCAATGGAACCAAAGGTTATGGCTTCATTTCCCGTGAAGGCGGAGAGGATGTCTTTGTGCATTTTTCCGCGATCCAGGGTGAGGGCTACCGTAACCTCGAAGAAGGTCAGCAGGTCGAATTCGCAATCGAAAAAGGACCGAAAGGCCTTCAGGCCAGCAACGTTGTTGTAGTTAGCTAGTTCAACACTATTGCTCACAAAAATCCCGCCCAACCGGCGGGATTTATTTTTAAAGTTCAATCCTCTTCAATGGCTGTCCAATAGCCCTTATCCAGTTCGTCGTCAGACAAATGCGCATATCTTTGCGTTACCGATATGTTTTTATGCCTGGCGAGTTCCTGTGCCAGTTTGAGGTTTCCAGACGCCCGCAGGACGCGCGTCACGAAATAGTGCCTGAAGGAGTGCGGTGTGATGGTTCCAACCGCTTCAGGTCCTATGAATTCCAGGACTCTGGCAGCAATGATGTTTCTCCCTGTGGTAGTGGTCATCGATTTGGTTTTTTTGCCGCTTCCGCGGTCATGGCGTGCAAACAGGGGTAGAGAGGCTAAGGGTTTGCCAGTATTTCCATCAGAAACAGCGCGTTCTTTCAGGTAATCCATCAAGGCGGAGGTTGAACGGGTGGAGAAGCGTACAATATCTTCCCGGTTGCCTTTGCCAATGATGAGCGCTTTGCCCTCGTTCCAATCCAGATCACCACGCCTCAGGTTACAGGCTTCGTGCACGCGCAATCCGGTATCGGCAAGTGTGTATAAAAAAGCTCTGTCGCGTAGATTAACCAGATGTTCTGCCGGGTTATCACTGGGTTTTGTGAGTAACTGGTCAGCTTTTTCGAGGATCTGGTCGATCTGCGAAGCGGGAAATTGCGGCAGGCGTTGACCGGGTTTTCTGGCGCGCTGCTGGATGAGCAACCGGACACGAGGCAGGTTTATCTCTACAAGTCTCTCCGATACTAAGAACTCGAAGAATCCTGTAACTGCAGTCAGGTAGAGCCGTTCTGTGGTGGCTGCGTGGTTCTTGAGCGCGTTGGTCATCCATAGTATGGAATCCTCTGAAACATCTTTTATTGAAGTGGTCTCTGGTTCTATTTTTTTTGCGAATAAAGTTCCCAGGTAGTATTTCATCGCGTTTCTGTATGTTGCAGCTGTGCGGGGACTACGCGCCAGCTGAACTGAATGTATGTAATCACCAACCGCGTCAGCGATCGTTTTTGTCATTTTAAGCCTCCATGCAAAGTCAATTAATGCTTATGATAATAATACTTATCGAAAACATAATAAATTATATCATCATATAGCTCTTTCCAACCACCCTTCATTATTTGGTTCTCGTGCTATTACAAAAAAGTAATGAGAGTGCATAAACATGCGTATGCACTTTTTTTGCTCTCCTGTTGAAGGCTTTATGTAATTTGTAAACTATCATCTATACGAAAAATATACTCTACATAAATATGTTTATTGTAGAATGCTATACAATTTACAGGAGATGAATCTTAAAGTGCAAAATCACTCACAAAAAAAATGTCATCTTCCTTATGGGGTTGGATTATTGGATATTGTCTTTAGCGAAGCTCAGGGAAGTGTTGATATATTTCTCCCTCAAAATCGACTACAAAAAGTGATCGACGCAAAAAGTGCGCTAAATCGAGCACTCGAATCCCCTCTTGGTATTGTTAATCCATTTTCTGGTTTTAATCCTTCCTCAAAAGTAGCTATAGCGATTAATGATAAGACCAGGCCGGTCCCAAATTCAGTGCTGCTCCCTCCCCTGCTGGATAAGCTTCATACATTTGGCGTTTTACATGAGAACATCACTATCTTTATCGCTTCAGGTACGCATGCACCGATGCCCTATGAAGAATTTCACCTGGTCATTGGACATGGTATTTCACGAAAATACCGAATCGTAGCCCACAATTGTGACAATAACGATAACCTATACGCATTAGGTTCTACTTTCAGGAATACCCCGGTCTTTGTCAATAGTGATTTTTATCAAAATGATCAAAAAATTGTTGTCGGTGATATAGAACCCCACCATTTTGCCGGTTATTCAGGTGGAGTCAAATCGGCTGCAATCGGGCTTGCTGGAAGGATCACGATCAATGCCAACCATAAGCTTCTGCTGGATGAAAAATCTACGATTGGATCGTTCGATCAAAATCCGCTGAGGCAGGATATCGAGGAAATCGGATCGATGATGAAGATCGATCTCGCGCTTAACGCGGTACTCAACGAGCAAAGAGAAATACTTGGTACTTTCTTTGGTAAACCCGCAGAAGTGATGAAAGCAGGGATCCGCCTTGTGAATAATATCAGCCGTGTGAGATTACGGAAACGATACGATGTCGTCATTGCTTCAGCTGGGGGTTATCCCAAGGATATCAATCTCTACCAGGCGCAAAAAGCAATGACACATGCTTCTCTTTTCTGCAAACCTGGGGGCAGTATTATTCTACTTGCTGAATGCGTGGAAGGTATCGGATCAAAAGGATTCCTTGATTTTATGCACGGGTTGAGTAATCTAAAAGATGTTATTGAAAAATTTCGTGCAAGTGAATTCTCTGTAGGTCCCCATAAGGCATTTCAAATCGCCAGGATCCTGCAAAAACATCAGGTTTATCTGTATTCTTCAATACCTTCTGATCTGGTCGCTTCCTTGTTGCTAACCCCGATCGCTCAACTCAACGAAATCCATAACATAATCAATGAGTACAGCGACCCAAACGTGGCTATTTTACCTCATGCGACCGCATGTATACCGATTGTAGAGGAGGAGGAAAATGACTGATATAAATTTTCACCTGAGAAATCCTCACCTTGATGGTTCCACCTTCTTCTGGCCGGCAGGCGATGTAGCCGTATTGTGCCTTCACGGCTTCACAGCCACAACAGTCGAGGTAAGAAGGATGGCCAGCTATTTGTTTGAACAGGGTTACACGGTTATGGCCCCTCTCCTTCCCGGGCATGGAACATCTCCGGCAGAAATGAACAAAACCCGCTGGCAGGATTGGTACGGTGTGGCTGAGTCAAATTTGAAAAGCTTATTCAAGAATTACGAGAAGGTGTTCATCCTGGGTGAATCAATGGGCGGTTTATTGGCACTCCACCTGGCTTCACAATACCCTACAGTCTCAGGAATTCTCATTTTTGCACCGGCAATTAAGGTCAAGAATCTGTGGCTTTCTAAATTAATCTGGCCATTCATTCCGAGCCTGAAAAAGAAACCACCGGATAATGATCTACCACAGCAGAGTTACACAGAATTCCCTCTTCGGGCTGCTGCCAGTCTTCTTCATCTCCAGAAGATTGTTACTGGTGAACTGAATTGTATTAGAATCCCGGTCAGGATCTTCCAGGGAAGCCATGATGATACGATCGACCCACTAGGTGCAGTATACATAAACGAGATGATCGGTTCCAAAGATAAGGAGTTGATATTTCTTAGTGATTCCTGTCACTTGATTCTTCTTGATAAACAGATGCCAGAGGTTCAACAGATTACTCTCGAGTTCATCCGGAGGGTCCTCTCTGAGAAACCGTAGGGGATTAAGGTTATAATACCTTGACAACCGATTACTAGTGAAAAAAAAGCGGAGAAAAAATGGAAAAAACCAAAAAGTCTTATGGAAAAACCACCATTGCCCCGGATGTGCTGGTATCCATTGCCCAGCTCGCCACCCTGGGAGTTGATGGCGTCAGCCACCTCACTGCTGGCTCCAGGGATGTCAATACTCTCTTTAAAAAAGGGATCAATGAAGGGGTCAATATCTCTGTCGAAGATAATGTTGTCTATGTCGATCTTTACGTAGTCCTGAAAAGGAGTTACAACGTCCGTGAAGTCAGCCACAACATTCAAAGCCAGGTAGCAAGATCGATCTCTGAAATGGTTGGCATGGAGATCGGCCGGATCAATATACACGTGGAAGACATCGATTTCGGAGAAGCGTAGCTATTCATGAAATCGCGGACAAGGGCGCGCGGGATTGCGCTTCAAGTTTTGTATGAATGTGACATCGCCGGCCATGTGCTTGGCGATGTTATCACAGCCAGGCTGGAGGATGAAAAACTCGAACCTAATCTTGAGGATTTCACCCGAGATATCGTTTATGGTGTAACCCCGATCGTCGCCAAACTGGATGAAATCATAACTGAACACGCCCCAGAATGGCCGCTAGACCAAGTGGCAGTTATTGACCGCAATATTTTGCGAATTGCTTTATGGGAATTCGCTGTCGCAAAATGCACTCCGATTAAAGTGGCTATTAACGAAGCTATCGAATTGGCAAAGATTTACGGTTCCGACAGTTCATCAAGATTTATTAATGGGGTTCTAGGCAGTTTAGTAAATCACTCAGGGGAAATTCAAAATATTCTTAATAGATCGTGAATTCGATATACCCGAAGCCTATAGTAGTATTGACGAGACCCGCAAAATGAGATCGACACGCCCTTTCCACATTGCACTAGCCGCCGCCTGTTCTTTTCTACTTCTTGTGTCCTGCGGAACGAGTTTTCGTGGATTATTCCAGTCCGGAATTCAAGCTCAACAGCCAAAAGCCGAGGTGCTTTTCAGGGTTCACGTACCCGCCCCGTTATCTGAAGATACCCGTCTGATGGTGGAAATCCTGGATGATGTTACAGGAATTTATTTTAATTCCTCGCGCTTTGAGCTTTCAGGAGAGGACGCCCTTAATTATTCAATAAGAATCCCATTATTAATAGCTGCTGACATCAAATACCGTTATGTGATGGTTTCAAATGGGTCATCATACGAGTTCAATTCACAGAATCAACAGGTACGGTACAGGATCGCACGCATTAATGGTCCGGAGATCATTGATGACCTCATCTCCGCCTGGGTAGACACACCTTATTCAGGTCCAGTCGGACGCATCAGCGGCCAGATCCTTAATGAATCCACAAACGCTCCCATCCCTGACCTGCTTATTGCCGCCGGCGGATTGCAGGCCATCTCTTCCTCGAATGGAACTTTTGTGCTGCAAGGACTCGCACCTGGACAGCATAATCTTGTGATCTACAGTATGGACGGTGCCTTTGAAACCTTTCAACAGGGAGCAGTTGTTGCAGAGAATGCGAATACTCCTGTTCAGGTTTCAATAGCACCAAGAGTTACCACAAAGGTTGATTTTGAAGTTACTCTTCCCGCCGGCATTGATAAATCACTGCCGGTTAGATTTGTCAGCAACTTATTTCCTCTTGGCAACGCTTATGCGGATCTTGCCGGAGGATCACCAGGAAGCGCAGTTAATTACCCGGTAATGCAACGGGTGGCAGCAAACCGCTACACGATCACACTCGAACTGCCGGTAGGGTTTTACCTGCGTTATAAATACTCACTGGGTGATGGTTTCTGGAATGCAGAACTGGACGGTAACTCAAAATTTCGAGTGCGGGATTTGTTGGTCACTGAAAACCTGCAAAGGAAAGACCGTGTAGTGACCTTCATCGCAAAAGGATTTAAACCTGTTCATTTGCTGGTTCAAGTTCCAGCTGAGACACCGGTACAGGAATCAGTATTTTTGCAGCTTAATCCTTTTGGGTGGATGGAACCCCTACCGATGGTATCTGCAGGTATCAATGTCTGGAAATACACGCTTTATGCACCGCTTCAATACTTTGATAACATTGAATACCGTTACTGCCGTCACGGATTCTGTGAACTTGCTCCTGAAAGAGCTGATACGAACCGGGTATTGACCCCAGATAGTAGGGAACAAACATTAAGCGATGTCATTTTTTCATGGGAAAATCTGGAAAAATACACCATCGATACCACTCAGTTTCTTTCACTCGAATCTGTGCAACCCAGGCAGGGATTCATCGCTGGTGTTGAATTAACGGATGGAAAACCACCCTCCTGGCGGAATTCGATTGATGAAGGTTTACAGTATGCAAAGGGCATTGGCGGTGATTGGGTAATAATCACGCCGACATGGTCATTCACAGAGATTGGGAATGTGCCACAAGTATTCCCCTCCCCTGGTAAGGATCCGCTCTGGATGGAATTGATGAACCTGAACAGCCATGTGATGATGAGCGGACAAAAGACGATTATCTACCCAAAAATAACCTATACGCAATCAGGTAATTTCCAGAACTCCATGAATAAGAGTGATGAATGGAAAAAGGCCTTCAGTGAGCAGTACGAGCGCTTCATTTACCACTACGCAGATCTGGCACAATTGTTGTCAATTGAAGGCCTGATCATCGGTACTCAAATCAATTCTCCCGCAAGCGGATTGGAGTCTGCCATTCCTTCAACATTAGATATTCCATGGCAGGAATTGATACCAGGAATCCGCCAGCGTTATTCCGGAAGGATAATCGCCGCGGTTTCTTTGGATTCAAGTGGATCAGAAATGCCTGACTGGTTGAACCAGGTAGATATCTTATATCTGGTGTACTCACCTACATCATTAAATAGTGAATTATCTGTTGCAGATTTTCTACAATTATTTGATTCAGAATTATTGGAGCCGGCTCGTGCCTTTTATGCACAATACAATAAGCCAGTGATTCTTGGTTTTAAGTACGATTCAAGCAATAATGACGGGACTGTTAACCTGGAAGGACAGGCCAAGGCTTACAGTGCGGCAATCCTGAGCGTAGCTTCGCAAGACTGGATCAGCGGTTTCATCTCCAGAGGCTACAACCCGTATATTGAGCTGCAGGATTCTTCGGCAACGATCTATCGCAAACCTGCTTCAGAAATACTCTGGTTCTGGTTCCATTACCTGCTTAATAAATCACCGAACGAATAATTTTGGAGGGAAAATTGCCAGCTGAAATTGAAAATATGGATCTACTCGCGCGTATAGGAATACAACCCAGAAAAAAAGTAATTGTTAATGCCGGCAGTGCTGAGTTGGTTGAACGCGCAGTGATCAATCAGGAGTGTGTTCTCGCCAGGCATGGGGCGATGATTGTCGAAACCGGAGAACATACCGGCCGATCTCCAAATGATAAATTTATCGTTGACAATAACTCAGATAGTGACAGGCAGATCGCCTGGGGTAAGATCAACCGATCGATCTCTATCGATAAGTTCAATCAGCTGTATGGGAAGGTTACGCAATACCTGGAAAATCAGGATCTGTATATCCAGGATGCAATCGCCGGCAGGGACCCGTACTACGAAAAGCAATTTCGACTGGTCTCAGAAAAAGCCTGGGCGGCATTATTTACCCGGGATCTGCTTTACCCGCTCGATCAGGTCATAAATCAGACACCAGATTTCACAATTCTGCACGCACCCGATCTCTACGCGGATCCAGTTGCCGATGGCACTAGAACAGGCACATTTATCATCATCAATTTTGCGCAAAATTTGATCCTGATTGGTGGAACTTCTTATGCAGGTGAGATAAAAAAATCAGTATTTACTGTGATGAATAGAGTATTACCCGATGCTGGTGTCTTTCCAATGCATTGTTCAGCGAATATTGGCAAAAATGGTGACACAGCGCTTTTCTTTGGGTTATCCGGCACCGGTAAAACCACCCTGTCTTCCAGTTCTGATCGTTTTCTCATCGGTGATGATGAACACGGCTGGAGTGACAAAGGGATATTCAACTTCGAAAATGGTTGTTACGCGAAGACCATCAACCTTGACAAGAAACTTGAACCGCTGATTTGGGATGCTTCGCAGAGGTTTGGTGCTGTGTTGGAAAATGTTGGCTTTGATCTGAAGACCCGGGAAATAGATTTTTATGATGGGTCTAAAACTGAAAATACGAGGGCAGCTTATCCGATTTCCTATATCGATGGACATGTAGAAGCAGGGATTGGGAAGCACCCGACCAATATCTTTTTCTTGAGCGCAGATGCGTTTGGTGTGCTCCCACCAATATCCTTGCTCACCAGGGAGCAGGCGGTCTATTACTTTTTGTTGGGTTATACAGCCAAGCTGGCTGGTACCGAAAAAGGTTTGGGCGCGGAACCGGAAGCAACCTTCTCTACCTGTTTTGGTGAACCTTTTTTGCCGTTATCCCCCGCGGTTTACGCGAACCTGTTGCTACAAAGGATTGACACACACCATCCAAAGGTGTGGTTGATCAATACTGGTTGGAGCGGTGGTGCATTTGGCACCGGAAGCCGCATCAAATTACCGTACTCCAGGGCGATGATCAAAACCGCTCTAGAAAAAGGCATTCCAGAACATGATTTACATCGAGATTCCGCTTTTGGTCTACGAATCCCGACGCATGTCGCTGGCGTACCAGAAGGAATCCTTGATCCGGTCAACTGCTGGAAGGATACCGCCCTTTTCTACAAAACAGCAGGTGATCTGATCATTAAAATGCAGGAGAGAATGAAGGTATTTTCGGAAAACCTGGATGCAGCGATTATGAATAGCGGTCCGGTTACACCCGATCTACCCTGACACAATGCCCGGATCAACGGAATATGTAGAATACCGCGACTCCGGCAAATATAAGAAAAGGAGCGTATGGGATAGCGGAGAAAGAGCGATAACGCTTCGTTATCAGCTTGATGATGATGTAAATCAACGAAAATGCACCGCTCGCCAGAATCGCGATAAGGATCGTCGCGAATATGGCCGGCCAACCGTTGAAAAGTCCAATAAACGCGCAGACATAAACATCTCCAAAGCCTAATGCCACTTCTTCTATTTCCTGCCCTCGGATACGTCCCATAATCTTGTTAAATACTATGCCGAGGTAATACAACCCCAGCATGATCAAAAAACCTGCCAGCCCACCCGCCAGTGTTATCCATAGATTGTGCATCAGCAAGCCGTAAACAAAGAAAAGCGCCAATCCCACAATACTGGTCTGGATCAAAACAACACGGTACTCTATATCGATGACCAGTACGACACCTAAGAACACCATTATCGGGAGTGTCGCCCAATACCCCAAACCGGCTAACGGAAAGTAATTAAGTAAAATCGAAGCCAGAATTGAAAAGATTGAGACAAGGATCACTCTCAAAGGTGTTTTGTTTTTGCATTTTGAGCATTTGAATGAAAATAGGTATTCTCTGAGACTGAAGGGTTTTCCACAATTCAGGCAAATAGGTCGGGTGAGCTTACGGGTTACTGGAAGCACATCAGAAAGGTAGTTGATCAAAACAGCTGCGATTCCACCTATGATCACGCTTAAAAATACAGACATTTAGCCCTCGTTCCACAATAAACAGAATAATGAATTCGAGTTACCTGAAATAGTATAATGCAAAGCAAGGTTCTGAAAAATGCACAATTACCAGCCTTCAAACTTGTTAACTTTCATTGCCAATCTCACGGGATCTATTGAGTTCAAGAATGAAATCGCTTTCTTGCGAGAGTATCAAGAAAGACGCGCTGAATATCTGCCTTTTCCTTCCACAATTCATCCGTTGTTGAAGATTTCACTGCATTCCATGGGGATCGAAAACCTGTATTCCCACCAGGTCCAATCATATGAATTGACTAATGCCGGCAGGAACCTGGTAATCTCAACGGGTACTTCTAGTGGAAAGAGTTTGTGCTATCAACTGCCCATGATCGATGGCATGCTAAATATGCATGGCAGAACCGGTTTAATGATCTTCCCAACAAAAGCGCTGACCAACGACCAGTTGAATTCACTGAATGAACTGATACCAACTGAAGTCAAAGACTTAGTGAAGTACGCAGTATACGATGGTGATACTCCCCAACGAGAAAGGGCTATGATCCGTGAAAAAGCCAGCATTGTCCTGACCAATCCGGATATGTTAAACTTGGGGATTCTACCTCACCATCCATTGTGGGCAAGGTTTTTTGAAAACCTTGAGTATGTGATAATCGATGAAATCCACATTTACCGGGGAGTATTCGGTTCACACATCGCCAATTTGATCCGCCGTCTTAAGAGAATCACCGGATTCTATGGTTCAAAACCCAAATTCATATTGACCTCAGCCACGATCAGGAATCCCAAATTTTTAGCCGAAAATCTGTTAGAAGCTGAAGTTGATTTAATTGAAAAAGATGGTTCCCCACAGGGTCAGAAGTTTTACATTTTCTATAACCCTCCGTTGATCAACGAAGAGCTGGGAATTCGTGAAGGATTACTTGTTTCCGCTGGAAAATTTCTCGCCCAACTCTACAAAACTCACATCCAAACGCTTGTCTTCTGTCGCACGCGGCGTTTTGTTGAATTGCTTCTGCGAGAAGTAAAAAATGTACAAAATATTCCTGAAAACAGGATTCGCGGATATCGCAGCGGCTACCTGAAATCCGAAAGAAGAGACATTGAAAACGGGTTAAAAAGCGGTGAAATTCGCATCGGGATCGCGACCAACGCGCTGGAGCTCGGCGTGGATATTGGCGGTGTCGATTGCGTGATCTTGCCCGGGTACCCAGGTACAATTGCGAGTTTTCGCCAGCGGGCTGGCAGGGCCGGCAGGAAATTTAATCCTGCGTTGGCTGTTTTTATCGCTTCAATGAACCCGCTGGATCAATATCTCGCGCGGAATCCTGAATACCTTATGTCGCGCGATCCTGAGGAGGCTTTAATAAATCCGGATAATCCCTTGATTTTGTTGGAGCATCTTCAATGTGCAGCGGCAGAATTGCCACTCGTTGAATCTGATCATTTTGGAAATCTAGCGCCAGAGAGTCTAAAACCTTACCTTGACTATCTTGAATCACTGGGTGTATTGCATCACAAAGGAACACGATATTACTGGGTATCTGATGATTACCCGACCCAACATGTCTCACTTCGAAACACTGCGTCCAACTCAATCCTTTTGCGTCGTGTCCTAAATGGACAGGTGGAAGTGATCGGTGAGGTTGATTACAACAGCGGGTTGTGGATGGTTCACCCTGGTGCGATCTACATCCACGATGGTGAAACCTATCGGGTGGAGGAACTGGATTTAGAAAACAACCTGGCTTCATTGACTCTCTGCAACGAGGATTATGTTACCGAACCGATTATTTCGGCGGAAATTGATATTCTCTCCCTCGATAAGTCCGAGGAGAAGGTGAATTTCGACCTTTTTTGCGGAAGGGTCAAAGTCCGATCGATCGTAAAGGGGTTTAAACGTATCAAATGGTCCAGCCGGGAAGTGATCGACACAATCGAACTGGAAATGCCTGAAACCACGCTGGAAACAGTTGGTGTGTGGATTGTTTTGAGTGATATTTGTGTGTCAAGGTTAAGAGATGCCGGGATGTGGGGCAGTGACAGGAATGATTACGGACCACACTGGAAGGAAACACGGGAATTTATTCGAGCCCGTGATCGTTACTCATGCAAGGTTTGTGGTAAGCATGAGGTTTCTGCTGAGCACCATGTTCACCACAAGGTGCCTTTCAGGTTGTTTACCTCACTCGAAAAGGCAAATGCACCTGAAAACCTGGTCACCTTGTGTGCAGATTGCCACTCGTTGGTAGAAAGCCAGGTGCGGGTTCGCAGCGCTTTATCTGGTTTAAATCACCTGTTGGTCTCGCTTGCACCTTTGCTGGTAATGAGTGATACCGGGGATTTAGGGAGTTTCTTTGAAGCGGGAGCAAAATTTGCAGAAAATAAACCCGCAATCATCATTTATGACAATGTCCCTGCCGGGATTGGATTAGCCGAAGGAATCTACCGGCGTTACTGCGAACTTCTTCAGAAGGCGCAGGAAATTGTGACTGGCTGTGATTGCGCGGATGGCTGTCCATCCTGCGTTGGTCCAGCGCTGGAAGGGGCTTATGGAGGGAAGATCGAAACGTTGGAACTGGTAAAATATCTCCTGGAGTCATAAAAGTATGGATTCAATGTCTGATCGTCTGAGATCACTGGGATTTAGAAAGGCTGGATACATTCCGAAGAAGGATCATATCGACCAATTAACTCTTGAAAACGTGGTCGGCGGGCAAGTTGTTCAGAATTCTTTAGGTGAATTTGTCCTCAAGGATACGCTTTATCCACTCGATTATCAGCATGGAATCATCTCGCTGGATACAGAAGTTGAAACAGGTACAATCAATAGAGCGGCAAGAATCAATACCGAGAGACCAGCGCTGGAGAAGCTGTTGTTTATTGATACTGAGACTTCAGGTTTATCCGGTGGTGCGGGGACTTTCGCTTTCCTGGTGGGATATGGAAGGTTCACGAAGGAAGGCTTCTTACTTTCACAGGTGATCATGCGTGATCCGGTTGAAGAACCGGCTATGTTGCTGCACCTGATGAACCAGATCGGCCGCGAGTATATTTTTGTCTCATTCAATGGAAAGTCATTTGATATTCCCTTGCTTCAAAACCGCCTGGTCATGAACAGATTACCAATGAAGCTGCGGGAAATTCAACACCTGGATTTGCTGCATATATCACGTAAACTATGGCGCCGCAGCCTGGATTCCTGCGCACTCAAAGACCTGGAAAGTGCAATTTTGAAGTTTGAAAGAACCAGTGAAGATGTCCCCGGTTGGATGATCCCGGATATTTATTTCGCATTTTTGCGAACAGGAGACCCTTCAGGTTTAAAGGAAGTCGTTTATCACAATGCCCAGGATATTGTCTCTCTGGCTGCGCTGTTCATCCATATCACGACTCTATTGGAAAAAAATGTTGCTATAGAAACTGTTCCAATTGATGACCTCATCGCTATCAGCCGCATCTACTGGGACCTGGGTTCATATGAGACAAGTGCATCAATACTTCAGTCAACCTTGTTACATGCTGTAGATGCAAAACAACAGATATCGGTCAATTCATTGTTAGGAAAATATTATAAAAAAATCGGAGACCTGCAACGATCTCAAAACCATTGGAAATTTGCTGCTGAAAACGGAGACATAACAGCGGGCATTGAACTGGCCATGTATTATGAACACACGAAGAAAGATCCGTCAATGGCCTTGGAATGGTGTGAAAAAGCCCTGGTTTTTTGCAACACCGGCGAGAACAACGCGAATAATGCAAAATATATCATGGATCTGCACAAACGGATAAAACGGTTGCAGCAAAAGAGGAGGAATGATGTTTAAAAAGACCGTTCGCAAGGAGGTTGTATATGTGGCAAACGGTATGCTTGAAGCTGAGTCTGTCAGGATCTTATTGGAGTCTTTTGGCATACCTGCTTATACAAACCAGGAATCAGCGGGCACTGTTTATGGTTTGACTGTCGGACCGCTCGGTGAAGTTGAAGTTATTGTTCCACCAGAATTTATTCCTGACGCGAAAAAGATCATCGCGGAGATGAAAGCCGGCAATCTCGAGATCAAAGATAATGATTAATTAGCAAAGCAGATCACAAGGTTTGTTGTTTTTTTTTATGCCAAAATACACCCTTTCAGGGGTTAATGGGAATTCATCAAACCAGATTCCTGAAGCATCGTGTACTGCATCGATCACTGCAGGGGGGAAAGGCAGGTAAGGCATTTCACCCATGCCTTTGGCACCCCAGGGACCTTCGTGATCGCCATATTCTAGGATAATTGACTCTACCGCAAGAGGGATATCCAGTATTGTTGGAATCAGATAAGTGGATAACCGGTCGGTTAGTACGCTGCCGTCAACTTGTATAAAATTTTCCAACAAAGTGTACCCTTCAGCCTGTACGATTGCTCCTTCAATCTGACCTTCAACCAGGTTTGGGTTGATTGCTTTGCCCACATCGTCCGCACATATGACTTTTTGCAGAGTAATTTTACCCGTTTCGGTATCAATTTCACATTGAATAGCTTCGGCTGTGTATCCGTAAGCAAAATTAGGCATACATTCACCGGTCTCGGGATCAAAGGCCGTGGTTTTTGGAGCAAAATATTGATATTCTGCGATGGCAGGGCGTTCTTCATCATTCCATTTCTTCAGAGCAAGATCAGCCGCGCCTTTTATCGCGTTACCAGCCATGAACGTCATGCGCGATGCGCTAACACTGCCTGAATTTCGACTGGTGGCAGTGTCTGATGGAATTAATTCTACGATCTCCATTGGCACGTTGAGTGCGTGCGCGACCATCTGTGAAAAAACGGTATGTGAGCCCTGTCCTACTTCCGCGCCAGCGTGTCTTAGCCTGACTTTTTCGATTTTGTCTTTTCCATGTAGTTCGACAATAGCCCAGCAATTTTCCTTTGCGCCGAATGAAAAACCTACATTCTTAAAACCGCAGGAGAATCCCCAACCTCGTTTTACTGAGCCCGAACTTGAGGAAATCGGCCTCTTGTACCCTTCACCATCGGGCGATACCCAACCAGCTTTTTGCGCACACTCTTTGATCACTTTATCAAGTGAGACACCAGGCGGAAGAAGGGTGCCTACCGATAGGGTGTCACCTTCTCCAATAAGATTCATTAACCTGAATTCAACCGGATCCAGGTTTAATTTTTCAGCAAGTTTGTTCATCTGGCATTCTGCTGCAAATGCGCCTTGTGGCCCCCCAAAACCTCTGAATGCGCCGCCGGGTATATTGTTTGTATATACAGCTTTGCTATCTACGCGCACATCAGGAATATTATACGGTCCTGTACACATCAAAGTGGCGTTTGCCAGAACTTTGGTCGACGTGTACATGTAAGCGCCGCCATCAGCGACAATATCTACCTCTGCTGCCAGTAATTTTCCGGATTTTGAGGCTCCCCATCTGGTTTTTATCTCGTAATAATGTCTTTTATGGTGACCAATAATGGATTCTTCTCTTGACCAGACGATCTTGACAGGTCGCAGGATCCCTTTTTCTTTTAATTTGCTGACTGCCAACGCGAGAATGATCTGTACAGACATATCCTCTCTACCGCCAAAGGCACCGCCGATTGCAGGATAAATGACGCGCACATCCTCCGGCTCGATTTTTAGAGCGTGAGCAATCTGTTCCTGGTCTTCATGGATCCACTGCCCTCCGACAATGACGGCGATGCGACCACTTTCATCGATGTAAGCTACTCCAGATTCAGGCTGCAGGTATGCGTGTTCCTGAACCGGGGTTTTGTAAACCCCTTCCACGATCACATCGGCTTTAGAAAATGCTGTATCAACATTTCCTTTTCTGATCTTATTGTGTACGAAGATGTTCGATCCCTTCTCAGGGTGCAGGAGTGTCGTATCAGGTGATAGCGCTTGTTCGATGCTGGTGATGAGTGGTAGGTCAACATAACTCACCTTGATGAGATCCCTGGCTGTTTCGGCTGCGGTTGCTGTTTCGGCGATGACGAGGGCAACCTGGTCTCCAACAAACCTGACATGATCGGCATGTGGTTTATTAGATCCCGGACCGCATAATACAGGTTGGTCAGGCTGAATTAATCCATATTCATTGTTCGGCACGTCTTTCGCTGTGAGGATCATCACAACACCAGGCACATTTTCTGCCTTACCGATGTCAATGTGCTCAATGATGGCGTGCGCTTTGTGAGCAAACAGCACCTTCATAACAAGTGAATCAAGCAGGTTGAAATCCCCCGGATAAAGAGACTCTCCCTTTACTTTTGCGCGCGCGTCAATTCTATTTGTGTTTATACCAATTGCGCCCATATCGTATTCTCCATGACTAAAAAAAACCTATGGTTTATAGATTTTTTCTGGCGGAATATCTACAGGATCGTATTTTGAAGGCGAAAATAATCTCATCACAATAGAAGTAAGCAATGACAGAACTGCTATAACCGCGATAAAAATGATCAATGCGTAGATGAACCTTACAGCGATCAACGGGTCTCTCGGATAGTTCTTTAGAATGACATCTTCCGGTATTATCACCCAAGGAAATTTGTCTTTATTTTCGATGAGTATTGTAGCGATGTAATAAGAGGCAAAAGGTAAAAATACAATCAATAAGCAGCCTATTCCCCGCCATATGGGATGGACAGGGAGTCTTGATGGCTTGGGTGGGAGTTCAGAACGAAACATATTATGCTTGGCCAAGGATCCCTCCTTCTGATGCAGCCTTTTCAATCGCCCTGATGATCTTGTAATAACCTGTGCATCGACAAAGGTTTCCGGTTAACGCTTCTTTTATTTCAGATTCGCCGGGGTGTGGTTTTTGCTCCAGTAGTTTTACAGCCGACATGATGAACCCGGGGGTACAGTAACCGCATTGAACTGCCCCTTCTTCAACGAATGCGTATTGAACAGGATGCAGAGTATCATCATCTGAGATCCCTTCGATCGTCGTGATCTCAGCAAGGTGTGCCCTAGGAGCCGGAACCAGGCACGACATTACGGCTTCACCATCAAGATGAACTGTACAAGCCCCACACTCACCCTCGGCGCATCCTTCCTTACTGCCGATCAGAGAAGCATCCTCACGGATCAGGTCTAAAAGCGTCTTTTGGTAAGCAGCTGTAAAAACGTAATTCTTGCCATTGATCGTGGTGCGAATCGGGTTATCGTCGTCGATTATCTCGCTTTGTAAAAGTTCCGGCCTGCCATTATTATTGAGTTTGTTGGATAAAGTCACCGGATCCTCTGGAACCAGGTTGTTGGATCTCTCTGGGTACAGGAGGGACTCAAAACATCTCATGATGATGACCCTGACCATTTCGCGCCTGAATAACTCAGATCCACGGATATCTGAAATTGGTGAAATTTCCTTAAAATCATCGGGCAACGAAAAATTCTCCAGTTGATGGATTGATAAACCCGTAACCTGGTTTTCAAGGCCGCGCAGTCTCACAACAGTCGGTGCTACTGCCCCTACCGCTATAACCACATCCACAACTTGTGAATTTGAAATTTTCAAAGCGATCGCAGCATTCACCACCGATATAGCCTGGGCATTCCTTAAAGCGAATTTATAAAATGTAGAGATATACTCAGAAAACTTGGCTTTTATCACGATTTCTTTTAGGATTTCGTTGTTTTTAATAACGGTTTTCCTGACACCAGTATAGAAACTTTCAAGAAAAACCCGCCTGTCTCCATCTGAAGAAGCCAAAACAAGTTCAGCATCAAGGGCTATCAAGGCGGGTATCGTGTCATTTGCCGGAGAAGCTGTGATAAGGTTCCCGGCTATGGTCCCTCTATTGCGTATCTGAGGTGAACCTACTTGAAAAGCAGCTTCAGCCAGGCAGCGCGCTTGTGAGCGAATAATTGAGGAACTGGCCACCTGGTTATGTGTGACAAGCGCTCCGATATGAATATCCCCATTTTCATCCCTGGTTATCGTGTTGAGGTCAGAAATTCGCGAAATATCGATTATCTTCGTCTTTTCCTTACGCTGACCTCGTTTGATTTCGAGTATAAGATCAGTCCCTCCGGAAACTACCTTACTTGCATCAGGGTCTTGGTCCAGGAACATAAGCGCATCAGGTAATGAAGCAGCCAGGATATATTTATTCCACATAATTTACCTTTTCTCACTGTTGTAGTTCAATGTAGGCAAATAAAATCAAGAGTTCTTTTGTTTTTCCTTCTCATTCTTCCAACAAGCCCAAAACAACCGGTAATAATTGCTTCTTGCGGGAAACGACACCTTCTGCAAGTCTTGTATTGTCGGGTTGAGGGAGATAAGGAAGGTCATCCAGTACGGCGGGGGCGTTTGAAAACAATATTCTGCTTGAACCCCGAACCACATCTGTGACCATGAGCATGGCAAAATCCACATTTTTCGTTTTACGCAGGTTTTCGAGGGCGTCGTTGAGCGGGTCCAGCTGTTTCGTTACCTCGTTGAGATCACTAACTTCGGCTTGTGCGATAGCAAAGTCCAGTCCGCCGGCCGTGTAGATCTTCATATCACTTGATACGATCTCTTCAGGTGACCGGTTGCCGAGTCCAGCGCTGGAAGAAAGGATCTTCTCACCATATGATCGAATGGTTTCATTTACTAAAGGCGAGCCTGGCACAAAGGTCCACCGGGCGAGCCTTTGCGCGGCTTCTTTATCCCTTTCAGTGGTTGTGGGGGAAGTAAGGATCAGTGTATCTGAGAGCAATCCTGCCAGCATGATCCCCGCTATGGTGGGAATCGCGCTTAACCCAGATTCTTCAATACGTTCTGAAACCAGCGTGCTTGTGCTGCCGACGATATCAACCGTCATTCTTATCGGATAGTGAGTTGAAGGATTGCCCAAGCGGTGGTGGTCGAGGATTTCCAGAAGCTCTGCTTCTTCGAGCGATGCTACGCTTTGCGATGGTTCGTTGTGGTCTACAAGGACAATCCTCAATCTCGGTGGATTTAGCAGGTCTTTTTGTCGGCAAATACCAACATAACGTCCATTTTCATCGACAACCCAGACCTCATCCCCTTCTTCTCGTAATATTCGGTTGATGACATCACGAATCTTGGTGTTAACAGAATATTTAGAAACATTCGTATCCGCGGCTTCTCGGCATGGCAATTCCAATATCTTGTTTATGGCGATGTCCTGGTTTTTCAGACTGTTTCCGACAAGTTTGCCAAGGTAATTGAAGAGACTTCTGCCTGTGATCAATCCGTAAGGAGTTCCGTCCTCGTTGAGTACGGGAGCTATCCCGCCAGTGCGGTTGGCCAAAGTCCATGCAACCCGCAAAGGAACATCTGGCGTGTTTGTATCCAACCTCCTTACCACAGAGGAAAAACGTGGTGAGGCATCGGTGATCAATACTGGTGGTTCAAGCCCCAGGGTTTTTAGTACCCAGGCCGTTTGTGAGTTCACTGCGCCTGCCCGGGCAGCGATTGCTTCAACACCGTCCCTCTCGCGAATAAGCCAGGCATAGCCTACCGCCGCGGCAATAGAATCCGTATCTGGATTGACGTGACCGACAACATAGATTGGAGAATTCGCCATTAACTGCTCCAGTTATTGATTATTATAGACAACGACTATTACAACTCGTTACAGGCAATCTTAGCTCTGCGCAAATGTATCAATCAGGAGATGTACATCTCCGCCAACAGGATAAAGGATCGGGCATGTACACCCATTATGGATGTACTCAGCCACCTTGGCTCGCGCTTCTGAGGGTGTGCCTGATGCTGAAATTCGCAGGATCAGATCTTCCGGAACAAGATGCTTGGCCTTCTGAATCTGTTCATGGGTAGCCGGCCAGCCCAGGATGGATTGAATCTCCGCAACAACATCCGCTGAAACTCCCGAGGCTTTGGCGATGTGTGGTTGTTGTGCGAGGTATTGTGTCAATAATTCTCTTGTGTAATCGATTGCCTGGTCATGATCATTATCAACGGAGCAGACGATCAGTTGGGGGCGGTCGATATTTTCAAGAGTCTTTCCTGCTTTTTTTGCACCCATCTGTAACAGGTCCAGGGCTCTTAGATTGTATTCGGGTGGTACACAATAGTTCAATACCACACCCTCGGCTATCTCACCAGTCATCTCCATCATATTGTCGCCCGTGGCTCCAATATAAACCGGAACATCACGGGGTTCTCTGCGTCCGTGTACAACATCAAGTTCTATTCCATTGACCTGGATAAACTCACCTACATAGGAAACTCGCTCCATATTCAACAATCTTTTCAATATGGTAACGGTTTCACGCATGGCAGTGAGGGGCTTTTTTCGATCAATCCCAACGTTTCTGGCGAGCGGATCCCACCAGGCGCCGATGCCGCAAATAATTCGTCCGGGGGCGAGATCATCTAGTGTGAGAAATGTTGAGGCCAGCAAACCGATATTTCTTGTCCAGTTGTTAATAACGCCGGAACCTACTTTGAGTTTATCTGTAACAGCGGCATATGCTGCCATAGGAACGATTGCATCACGAACCAGCCTGCTCTCTGCCTGCCATACTGCCTCAAAACCTTTTGATTCTGCGTATTTCACATATTCAAGACCATCTCTGAGCTCATGTGCGTCTTGCAGATACAATGCCATTCGTTCTTTCATTGTTACCTCCGTTAATTTTCAATTGGCATTTTGCTTTTTTCCTGGAGAACTTTCAATAGTTCCAGGTCTTGGGGTGTATCCAGATCCAATCCTAATGAAGTAGATTCAATGACCTCAATGCGTGAGCCCGATTTTTTCGCAAGTTCATAGTGTTTACTAAATGAGCCGCTGCCATAATGGAAATCGATCAATCCTTCAGGATTAATATATAGAAGGTTCGTACCATCTTTCCGTCTATCCGGACTTATGAGAATTTCGGGAGGATTCCCGGAATGCTCAAGGACATTCTCCAATTCTTCCTTGGTAAGTAATGGCAAGTCAGCCGGGAGAATTAAAATTTCATTCACTCTGTAAGTTTTCGCTACCAGCGCTGCCCGGCTCAAAGCTGTGTTTAATTCGGGGTTGCCGTCTTCCAAAACGGTTCGTGCGCCATAATCTCGCGCCAATGTCAAAGCAGCAGGATCTCGGCTGACTACAAGTATGTTATCGATGCGGTCGACAGAGGATAAGATCTTCAAGGTGTTTACCAGCATATTTTGATTGAGGATTGTCCGCTCATTTTCACTTAATACGTTTGAAAGCCTGCTTTTTCCCCTGCGCAGAGGTTTTACCGGTACGATAGCCCATAATGTCATGCTGTTGTTCCCTAGATATAATTTTTACATAAGTCCAGCACCTGCTGCGCCAGTCGTACTTGGGCTGGAACATCAGGCATTAATATATCTGTCGCATATGAAATTATACCGCAGTGGTTTATAAGCGCTGTTTCATTCAGGTCCTTCGTATCGATAACAATGCCGTTTATCAGACCGCCGTAATGTCTGGCGATATTTACCGAATTTACCTCTATCCCTAGTTCATGCATGATCTTTGCAGCGGGTCCTTTTATCGTTTTACCACTTATTAATGGACTGACTGCAAAAACTGGTTTTTGTTCCAGGATCTCGCGGATGCCAGGAACAGAAAGGATTGGATCAATACTCACATATGGATTCGAGGGGCAAATGATCACAAGATCTGATTTTTCAAGGTGGTTTTGAGCATGTTTTGGTAATCGGCTCTTCAATGCCCCATCAAAGACGATTTTTTTTACAATTGGTTGAAAGTGAAACTTAACAAAGTATTCCTGAAAAGTGAGTATCTGATCTTGGTCGGTGATGATAAGTGTTTGAACAGGAGTGTCACACATCGGAAAGACCTTATGGTGGACACCCAATTTTGTTGCCATCACGGCGATAATTTCGCTTAGTGAAACACTCTCGTTTAGTAATCTTTTCCGTTCGATTTGCATTGCAATATCATAGTCACCAATACGGAACCAAATCTCATGTCCCAATCTCTCGAGACCCGCTATGACATTAAAAGTATCGTCCTTGATGCCATATCCTGTGATTGGATTATTTATCCCTGCAAGGTTGTAAATGACAGTATCCATGTCGGGGCAGATATAGAAATCAAGGTAACTAAAATCATCGCCAGTATTAACAATGATACCGAGATCTTCAGGAGACAGTATCTTCGCGAGACCGTTTGCCAGCTTGGCACCGCCGACCCCGCCAGCGAGCGCTGTGACTTTCATCCTCTTATCGAGCCGCTGAAGAATTGATTACTTGAATAAGTCATATTTGGGAGAACGAAGCAATTCTTGTGTTTTTGATTCACGCATGGCATATGGAAAACCCCTGGCAATAACACATGGGATAGATTCATCCGCTTGTCCCATGAGCAGAGATGCCGCCGCGGCCAGTTCGTCTGCGGCTGCTACCTGTGTGGCTCGGAGGGTATAACCAAAAAGATCTGTATTTCCACGCAGGTCAACTACTCCGGGAACACCTGACATGCCTATTGTTGTTCCGACAGTCCCGTTCCTCCATGCGCGCCCGTGTGAATCGATAACCAGAACTCCAATTTTCTTACCGGTTTTCCTTTTGATGGCTTTCCTGATTTCACAAGCGGACTTGTCTGGATTTTCAGGTAGCAGCAAAACATAGTTACAATCCTGGTCTTCAGCTATGGCATTCGAATGATCAATGCCTGCGTTGGCGCAAACAAAACCCAACCTGTGACGGACAATGATTAAACCTTTCCTGATTCGTATAAGTTCTTTTGATTCATCAAGAATGAGTTGTACCAATTGGGGTCTTTTTTCTGTAATTTGAGAAATTCTTTGAGCCTCTGCAGTTGGGACAATGGAACGCAGGTCTACAAGACGCCCTTCGGATTTTGATATTATTTTTTGAGTTATGATGAAAATATCTCTGTCAAAAAAATTAAGATTATGTCTACGCGCATTTGTAATGAACATATCCGCAAGGTCATCCCCCTCGTTTATAATCGGCAACCCCTCAAGTGCGAATAATTCAATTTTTCTTGTCATTAATTAATTCTTCTTTACTCCCGTAATCTTTATCCCCGCTTCCCTACTGCCATATGTCTTGTTGATATTTATAAGAACTGATGTAAGGCCTTCCACAACAATTGCGTTAGCCATTGGTCCAGCGTCCCAGCCTGTCATACCAGCATCTCCAACAAGTTCCACTACGATCTCGCGCGCCTGTTTAGAAGTACCGCACACCAATACATCGCAATCTATATCGCCTTCTTTCATAAGTCTTTCATATGAAATATTTTGAAATGCCATAACCACAGGAGTCTCTTCACCCAAGATTCCTTGCGCCTCCTTGCCTGCACTTCCGGCTTTAGGCATTTGGGCCAGGTGAACTTTTGGCGGCACCAGTGGAACTGTAACATCAATAAAAATTTTTCCCCTCACGATTTCTTTCAGTTTGTTTAGCATGTCTACATGAACCTCAAAAGGAACTGTCATTACCACAATATCACACCAGTTCGCGGCTTGTGAATTCTCCAATCCATCTACCCTGCCCTTATTCCGCTCACCTAATAGTTCGTTTACCTCATCTGCTGCGATTTGTGCTTTTTCCACTGCGCGAGAACCGATCACCACATCATGACCAAATTTTGCCCACCTGTATGCCAATCCCTTCCCTTCTTTTCCGGTACCGCCAATAATCGCGATTTTTCTCATCGTTTTTCCTTTCAGAAATGCCGCTTATATCGTTCCCAAACCATTGATGATAATTCCTGCGCTTTTGAAGCTATGGCGATTTCGTCAAGACCAATCAAATTCCGGTCTTTCATGAGGATAATTCCATCCACCATGGTCATGGTTACCATCGAATCCCTGAATCCGAAAACAATATGCCAGGGAAGATTGCCGGTATCCATACATGTAATTGGTTGATAGTCAACCAGAATTAGATCGGCTTTGGCTCCCTCTTGAAGGATACCAATCTTATCACCGAAGAATTGCGAGACCATCGCCGAGTTATTATAGACAGCCATGTCAATGACTTTGTCTGCTCCCATACGTCTCGGATCCTTATTCCATGATTTATGAGCCAGGTAACAGGTCCTCCATTCATCCCACATTGAAAATGAAAAACCATCATTACCCATGCACACTGGAATACCATTGGTTAACATACTTTCAACATCTGTCATACCCACTGCGTTGTTCATATTTGATCTAGGTTGATGGGTCAACCATGTTCCTGTGGTTTTGATGATCTCTGTCTCGCGCACATCCAAATGGACTCCATGCACAAAAATTGAATTTGTACCAGTAATCCCAAATTTTTCCAGTCGATCAACCACCCTCATTCCATGTTTTGAAACGCTATCAGTCTCATCGATGGCATCTTCAGCCACGTGGATATGAAAACCATACCCCTCCGGTATTTCTCTTGCACATTTTTCCAGCGTCTGATCAGAAAGTGTTATACCCGCATGTAATCCAAAACAAGAGGTAATCAACCGATTATTTTCTTTATCAAGAAGTTTCCTGATCATTCTGATGTTTTCTTTTATACCCGCAATCGTTTTTTCTTCACCGCCCCTGTCAGTCACCTCATAACATAGATTTGCGCGAATCCCTGCTTGCTTCACAGCTTTTTCGATAAGGTCTAAAGAACCATCAATACAATTTGGAGATGCGTGGTGGTCAAAAACAGTTGTGGTTCCGTGTTTGATTGCATCAATCAAACAAACAAGTGCAGAATAATAGATATCGTCTGCCTGCAGCGATTCATCTAAAGGCCACCAAAGTTTTTGCAGGATTTGCAGAAAATTTTCTGGGGGCTTTCCTGGTATAGCCATCCCTCTTGAAAAAACACCGTAAAAATGTGTATGGGCGCAAATGATCCCGGGCATGAGCAGCTGTCCGTTCGCATTAATCTTTTCATCACTCGGAAATTGATTGAGAAGAGAACCTTCTTTGTCTATTCTCTCAATTCGGTCCTTAACCACCCGTACCGCGTGCCCTTCCAAGATTATATGCGGCTTGTTCCATGTGATGATTCGGCAATTGTAGATAATCATTTTTCCTCTGTTAGCCGAAATTATTGTAGCATAAAGGCGCTAAATCGGTTTTGGTTAGCTTTAGGTGTTACAATTGACGAAATTTTTAATGGAGATTCCATATAAATGAAAAAAGAATCGCTTCTTTATTTTGACCAACATTACAATCAATTTTTACAAGAGCTTATCCAATTCTTAGCAATCCCATCAATTTCAACTGATCCAGCCCATCAACAGGATGTACAGAGTGCTGCTGTACACATTGCTGATAAGTTAAGTGCTATCGGCGTCGAGAATGTCAGGATTTTTCCAACCCGCAGGCACCCAATCGTGTATGGTGAGTATCTTAAAGCCGGTCCATCTCAGCCGACCTTATTGATTTACGGGCATTATGATGTTCAACCTGATGATCCAATAGATTTATGGAGCACGCCTCCATTTACACCAACGATACGTGATGAAATACTCTATGCTCGCGGTGCATCAGACATGAAGGGTCAGATCTATGCGTGTGTAGCTGCAATTGAATCGATCATCAAGACAGATCATTTACCCGTTAATGTAAAATTCATCTTTGAAGGGGAAGAAGAAATAGGTTCGCCGAACTTGAACCAGTTCCTAATCGAGTACGCTGATTTACTCAAATCAGATTGCGCTCTCAACACGGATGCGGGGATGGTCAATAAAGATACTCCCGCCATCAGCTATGGATTAAGGGGTTTGGCATATTTTGAGGTCCGCGTCTTTGGTCCAGATCGCGACCTTCACTCAGGCAGCTATGGAGGCATTGTCCATAATCCTGCCCAGGTTCTCTCTGAACTCATCAGCCAACTTCATGACCAAGATGGACGGGTAACCCTGGATGGTTTTTATGATGATGTTTTGCCGTTAACTGCTGAAGAACGTGAAAATATGTCACTTTATGGATTATCTGAGGACGAATACTGCTCCCAGGTAGGAGTGCCTGCTCTTTGGGGGGAAAAAGAATATTCACCTATTGAACGTCTGGGAGCAAGACCTACACTGGAAGTGAACGGCTTTCTCTCGGGATTCACTGGTCAGGGTTCCAAAACCATTATTCCGTCAAAAGCCATGGCGAAAATTTCAACAAGGCTGGTTCCAAACCAGGATCCGCTATTAATTTATGGCAAACTTGTCGACTTCATGAAAAAGAATGCGCCAAAAACCGTACGATGGGAAGTTGAACAATTGAGCACTGGCGCGCCAAGCATCTCAGATACCAATCTACCAGAGACGCGTGCGCTTATGAAGGCTTACGAGGAAGTCTGGGGGGTAAAACCCGCACTAAAGCGGGAGGGTGGTAGTGTTCCCGTGGTAGCAGACATGCAAAAACATCTTGGAATTGATTCGGTGCTCACAGGATTTGGTTTGCCGGATGACCGAATCCACTCTCCGAATGAGAAACTTGACCTTCCCACATGGCGAAAAGGGATACAAGCTCTGATCCATTTCTTTTACAACGCGAAGAGAGAGTAAATTGTCCGATAAGACAGATGCAGAACTAAAACTCCCGTCATATGGCGGCCAGGCTCTTATTGAAGGGGTTTTGATGCGCGGATCCCGTTATCTCGCGGCAGCTTACCGCGCGCCAAACGACGAGATCATCGTTGAGACTGAAAAACTCACAGGTATCTACACATCAAAAATTGCACGTATCCCCTTTTTGCGCGGACTGGTGATCCTTTGGGATGCGATTGGGCTTGGCACTAAATATCTAACCCGTTCTGCCAATATTCAAACCGGAGAGGAGGAAAAGATTGAGGGACCGGCCATGGCGCTTTCGTTAATTCTCTCATTTTCGATCGCGATTGCGCTTTTCTTTATCGCCCCGGCTGGATTGGCGTCCCTGCTCGAAAAATGGGTTAAGATCTCTCCTTTTGTCGGTAATCTTATTGAGGGTATGGTCAGGTTACTGTTGATCATTGCTTATATTTGGGGCATTGGTCGAATGAAAGATATCAAAAGAGTGTTCTCTTACCATGGCGCTGAACACAAAACCATCAACGCTTTTGAATCCTCATCAGATCTCGATGTACCTGCTGTCAAAAAGTTTTCTCTTTATCATCCTCGTTGTGGTACCGGGTTCATTGTGATCCTGGTAATTTTTTCAATAATCCTGTTTGTTTTGATCGGTCCGATAGAGAATGTGTTCCTTAAACTCGGAAGCCGTGTATTATTGCTTCCGTTATTGGTCATGCTGGCTTATGAGTACATGCGTTTTTCAGCCAACCACAGCAATCACCCAATTTTTCGGGCTTTGTCTTTTATCAATTTGTCCATGCAGAGATTAACAACAGTTGAGCCTGATGAAAAAATGGTCGAGGTTGCGTTGAAAGCATTCACTACTATGTATAATCTTGAAAATGAACAAGCTTGAAAATAAATGGCTCTTCTTTTTGCTTGGGATTTTGACAGGTCTTTTCATATCTGGAATCATACTGGTACTGGTATTAAATCCATCATCTCATCAAGCCGGCAAAGTCATTTTCGCTCCATTATCTTCAGATTTTAATATTACTAAACAAGAAAATCTCGAACCCTTTGAGGGTAAAATTAACTTAAACAGGGCAACAATGGAGGAGCTTATTTCACTGCCAGGGATCGGTCCGGTAAAGGCAAAAGCGATTATTGAATTCCGGGATAAATATGGACCGTTTACAGAAATCGAAGAGCTTCTTTACATCCCTGGAATTGGTAAGGATCAGTTAATAGTCATCGCGCCATTACTCTCAATACCTTAACAAGAGGACGCAAATGAGCATAAAAGTCGATCTTGAAAATAACCTACATGAGGCAATGCGTAATAAGAATGAAATCACGCGCGATACTTTGCGTGTCGTTTTGTCATCGGTAAAATTCGCTGAGATTGAAATTGGAAGACAGCTCGATGATAATGGTATCCTCTCAATCATCCAGAAAGAAGTCAAGATTCGTAGAGAAACGATCAATGAACTGAAAAATACTAATCGAATGGACCTGATCGATAAAGCACAAAAGGAATTGGACATCCTTATTCATTATCTTCCCGCGCAATTATCAGATCATGAAATTGAAGCACTCGCGCGTGAGGTAATTGAAAGCACTTCCGCCAAAAGTATGTCTGACATGGGAAAAGTAATGGGTATTCTCGTTCCAAAGTTGACGGGTCAAGCCGCACCAGAGCGCATTAGTCAGCTCGTACGAAATCTGCTCGCACAATCATAATGTCAACTGAAATTGCGCAGTCCACGAAGAGTCAAAAAGGGCGGATTTTCTATCGGATCGTCCTGTTGATTATTTGCATCTTCATGGTGTTTGCAGCATTATTATTACCTATCGCTTCCAGGCCTGATTCAATGCCCATGCAAATAGGCGGAGTCGCGCCCGCAGACATCGTTGCCCCTCGTGGCGCTTCGTATCAAAGCAATTATTTGACCTCAAAAGCATTGGAAGAAGCCCGGAATTCTATTACCCCAAGATACCTCGCTTCCGATCCTGCCATTAACCGCTCGCAACTGGAAAAATTACAGAACACGCTTCAATTTATCAATTCCGTCAGAGCAGACGAATTCTCAAACGAAACCCAAAAAATCAACGATCTTATGTCGATTACTGGTCTGAATTTACCTGACACACAAGCATTGGAAGTACTACGTCTCTCAGATGAACAATGGCAAATGGTCCAGGATGAATCACGCAATATACTTGAACAAACCATGCGGAAGAACATCCGCGATTACCAGATTCAGGAAAACATCAATGCTTTGCCTGGAATGATCAATTACTCTTTGACACAAAACGAAAATGACATCGTTTTCATGCTCGTTTCTAATTTGATTGTACCCAATTCCCTCTATTCCGAATCTGAAACAGAAAACGCGCGGAAATCGGCATCTGATCAAGTCGAACCTGTGGTTAAGACATTCGCAGAAAACCAGGTCATCGTGTTACGCGGTCAGATCATCACGCCGGAACAATGGGAAGCGCTTGACTACTTTGGACTTATCCGTGTTGAGAATTTAGCTGAAAACCTTATCTCTTCTGCAGCAATTGTGCTGGTTCTTGCAGGATTCGTAGTACTCTACTTTTCCCGCAGGAAGAACGCCACTCTGACGGATATTCGTTCATTGAGTGTTATCGCGATTTGTTTCCTACTATTTCTTTTCGCAGCGAAAGTGATCATTCCAAACCGTGCGATTCTTCCTTATTTTTTTCCGCTGCCGGCATTTGCACTGATCCTTGTTACCCTCTTCAATCTGGAACTTAGTATTGTTTTACCACTCATTCTGAGTATCCTGGTCACCTATGGCGTCACGAATTCCGTGGAACTAACGCTCTTTTATATCGTCACCAGTCTTACTGGTGCTGTAGTATTAGGAAAAGGGAAAAAATTTGTCAATTTTCTTTACGCCGCGATTGCGATCATAATATCGGGAATTTTGGTCATTACAGCATATCGATTGGTGAATCCACAGACTGATATTATTGGAATGATGACACTTTATGGTGTCATTGTTCTGAATGGTTTGGCCTCCGCCAGCCTGGCTTTACTTTTACAGTTTTTCCTCGCTCAGCTGCTTCAACTCGCCACTCCTTTATATCTTATTGAACTTTCCCGGTCTGACCATCCGCTTCTCAGAAAGATACTTCAATCTGCGCCAGGTACGTACCAGCATTCTCTTCAAGTATCAAATTTGGCTGAACAGGCAGCTACTGCTATTGGCGCAGACGCACTGCTTACGAGGGTCGGCGCATATTATCATGATGCAGGAAAATCAGCGAATCCAACGTTTTTTATTGAAAACCAGCTTCCTGGCAATTTGAACCCTCATGATGACATGGATCCAATAATTGCGGCCCAGACGATTATTGCACATGTCGCTGATGGTGTTGCTTTAGCTGAAAAGTATCACTTACCGCCCAGGTTGCAGGACTTTATGCGCGAACATCACGGTACATTGTTAACACGTTATCAATACAACCGTGCAATTGAACAACAGGGAAATGATCCTAAAAAGGTTGACGCGGAGTTATTTAGATATCCAGGTCCTAAACCTCAGTCCAAAGAAACAGGTATTTTAATGCTGGCCGACATCAGTGAAGCGCGCGCGCGCTCCAAACCGCCTAAAAACGATTCGGAACTTGATTCTATATTAAAGAGTGTAGTTGAAAACCTGATCAATGATGGCAGTCTTGAAAACACGAATCTAACCCTTCACGATTTGAAATTAATCCGCGAGTCATTTCAAACAACACTCATGAACACATACCATCCACGGATTCAATACCCAGAAGTACAGCTCTCCAATCCACCTAAGCCTTAATTAACGATGAAAAAGAATCAATTGACAGTATCCTCCAAGGTAAAGGATTTTGATAAATCATTACTTTCCGTTGTTAAACAGGCGGTACAGATAACATTAGATCAAGCCTCGGTCAATGAAAACTATTCAATATCAATCTTAATTAGCGATGACGAAAAAATTAGAGAGCTTAACAAAACCTATCGCGGGATTGACAAAACCACAGATGTCCTATCCTTCTCATCCGGAGATCAATTCCCGGATTCGAAAACGATATACCTGGGTGATGTTGTAATCTCCTATCCGACTGCCTTAAGGCAATCCGTTAAACACGAGCACCCGGTTAGTCATGAAATGGCTCTTCTTAGTGTGCATGGTGTTTTACATCTCCTGGGGTACGACCATGCCACCATTGAAGAAGAGAAAAAAATGTGGCGCCTGCAGGAAACCATATTAAGCTCTATGGATTACCTGGATCAATAATTTCTTGAGGGGGTTTCATGTACAAAAACAAGTCATTTACAGAATCAATGACATACGCGATTTCAGGGATTGCCAGATTATTAAAAAATGAGAGAAATGCCAGGTTTCACCTTGCGGCAACGATAATCGTTATTCTTGTTTCGGCATTTATAAAAATCAGTATTCAAGAGTGGGCTCTCATAATTTTTGCGATCTTTTTCGTGTGGATTGCTGAAGCCTTTAATACAGCACTTGAACAACTATTCGACTTGGTTGAACCTGGTAAAAATGGGTTGGTAAAAGCAGGAAAAGATATTTCAGCAGGAGCAGTCCTATTTGCGGCAGTCCTGAGTGTAATAATTGGGTTGTTAATCCTTGGCCCCCCAATTCTTAGGCTTATATTTCCAAAATTCTAGATTTATAGGTAATCTCTTAAACTATGCTCCACAGCATAAGCTGCCGCTTCTGCGCGGTTGCTGACCCCTAATTTTGATAAAATGCTGCTCACATAGTTTCTAACAGTGCCTTCCCCCAAGAATAATGATTTCGCAATTTCCCGGTTGGTTCTTCCCTCAGAAACAAGAAGCAAAACGTGTTTTTCCTGTTGCGATAAATTGGCAAAGGCAGAAGCCTCTTCTTCCCGGACTGCCCTTTTCACTTCCTGGAAGACCCTTTGCGTCACAGCTGGATCCAATAATCCTTCTCCCCTTCCCACTGCTTCGATGGCTTTAATCAGATCTTCAGCTGCGATTTGCTTGAGAACATAACCAGAGGCACCAGAACGGATGGCTGAAAAAAGCATTTCATCTTCAGCATACGAAGTCAACATGATCACCTTGGTATCCGGGAAATTTTCAGTGATCTCCTCACAAGCCTCAATCCCTGATGCACCAGGTAATCTTATGTCCATCAATACTACATCAGGTATGTACCTTTCGACTTTCTCTATCGCTTCTTTCGCGCTACCGGCTTCTGCTATAACTTCAAAATGAGGATGCTGCTCCAATAAGGCTTTCAGCCCCAATCGAACAACCTCGTGGTCATCTACAATGAGGATCCTTTGTTTTGTCATTAAAAACCTCTTCTCAGCGTGATATTGCTGCCTATATATTCAGTACTAATGATACAGGACAATGGTCTGATCCATCTACTTCGTCGTGAATGACCACATCTACAACGTTATTTAGTAAGGATTCAGAAACCAGAAAATAATCAAGCCGCCACCCTATGTTTCTTGGCCTGGCGTTGAATCGATAGGTCCACCATGTATATTGAACCTTTTCTGGATAAAGTACTCTGAATGCATCTGTGAATCCGTTATTCAAATAAGTGGTAATCCATTCACGTTCTTCAGGTAAAAAGCCCGAAGTTTTACTGTTTTCTTTCGGGTTTGCGAGGTCTATTTCAGTATGCGCAGTGTTAAAGTCCCCGGTAATTATGATCTGCCTGCCTTCTTCATGCAACTTTATGCAGTTATTTAATAGCTTTTCGTAAAATCTCAATTTAAAATCAACACGATCCATTCCTCGCTGTCCATTCGGGAAGTAGATATTGTATAAAACGAGATTGCCTAAATCGATTTTTATCGTTCGGCCTTCTACATCGAACTCTTCATTCCCGATTCCAAGTGCTGGTGATTGGTAATTTATGCCTTCTTTACAGTATGTAGCGACCCCGCTATAGCCTGGTCTTTCCGCGGCGTTCCAAATTACTTTGTACCCAGGTATTTCGCGGTCTTGCTCAGTAACCTGGTCAGGTTTGGCTTTGGTTTCCTGAATGCAAAGAATATCCGGTGATAATTTGGTAATGCTCTCCTTAAATTGCTTCTTTAAGACCGCCCTAAAACCATTTACATTCCACGTCGTAATTATCATGCGTCGTTGTCCTTGTGGTAAACTACACAAAGTATAATTTAATAATGATAATACATCCAATGAAATCGGTCAAAATAATCTCGGCTTCAAATCCAACATTGGAAATATCTGCAGGCCTTTGTGAAACATTTCAATCCAGGTTTTTAGGTTTTATGTTCAGGAAATCTCCTGGTCAAAACTATGGTCTTTTCTTTCCTGGCAGCTCTGACTCCAGGATCAATACGGCGATCCACATGTTTTTTGTCAATTTTAGGCTCGCAGTATACTGGCTTGATAAGAATAATGTTGTTGTTGACAAAGCTATGGCAGAGAGATGGCGCCCGCTCTACATGCCTTGTAAACCCGCCCGGCACATCCTGGAGTTGCATGAAAATAGAATTGATGCCTTTGCTATCGGCGACAGGTTGAATGTGACATATGTTGAATAAGTTCTTATCTATATTTTTGATCGTCTTATTGATCTTATTATCAAACCCAGTGGTTGTAGAAGCACAAAACTCTGTTGATTACCCTGATTATGTTATTCGCCAGGGTGATTCACTCGGTTACATCGCAAGTTTATTTGATACTACAATCAACGAAATCATCGAACTAAACAACATCAGCAACCCTGATTTCATAAGTCCAGGACAGATAATAAAGATCCCGAGTCTTCCAGGAACAACCGGTACTCTTGAGTTAGTTACAACGCAACTAGGAGAAAACTATTCAATCCTTTCGGTTAAGTATTCAGCTGATGTTGCGGAAATTACCAGGATAAATCGCGTTCTGGCACCTACACGGATTTTTCCGGGATCGACATTGATTATCCCAACGCAAAAAAGTGTTGGGTCATTAATCCCTGTTGACAATATCATCCAAAACGAAACTGGCCTGGAATGTGCTGTAGGCAATGGAAAAAATCCTCATGTGCTTAACCTTCAAAACCAGATTAACAATGTAAATCTTGAAATCCCCGGTATGATAATATTTTCTGATTCAACAAGGGGGAGCAAATTGATTGACCTCTTCGCCCCATTGATCGACGAGGTCAAACTTTACCCGTTGCCGCTTGTACAGGGTGCTACAGAGGTTGTATCGGTTAAATCGGATTCTCCTTTGATTTTGAAAGGTACGCTCGGTGAGTATGAGTTGACATTTTTCAACGACACAGCAAGTCAGTATTACTCTCTCCAGGGTATCCACGCGCTAGCTGATCCAGGACTGGTTGAATTTAAACTAAGCGCCACATTTGAAGATGGATCCACGCATTCCTTCAGTCAGATGGTTTTGCTCTCTCCAGGTATCTTCGAAGAAGACCCGCCTTTATCCGTGGATCCAAAAACAATTGAACCAAGCGTTACTGAACCGGAAAACGAATTGGTCTTTTCCCTCATCTCTTCAATCTCGCCAAATAAGTATTGGGTAGATATCTTCAGCAGTCCGGCTGTTTACCAGGAATACAATTCTCTCTTTGGTACTCGCAGGTGGTATAACGATGATCCAGAAGTCCGTTTTCACTCCGGCGTCGATTTTGCCGGCGGGTTAACATTACCAGTATCCTCACCAGCCCCAGGTCTTGTTGTTTTTGCAGGCCCCTTGACTGTAAGAGGTAACACGGTGTTCATTGATCACGGTTGGGGGGTCTTCAGCGGCTTCTTTCACCAGGACACACTTTATGTTAAAGTCGGAGACAGGGTGGAGACAGGCCAGGCAATCGGTACTGTCGGGAATACCGGTCGGGTAAACGGGGCCGGTGATTATTACGGTGCCGGTGCACATTTACATTGGGAGTTATGGGTCAATAAAGTTCAAGTAGACCCGCTAAATTGGTTGACTGAGAAATATCCATAATTCACTGTAACCTAAGGTATAATCATTAGGCATTTTTATTATAGGATTGGTAATAACGCATGACAATTAGCAAAGATTTTTGGGAAAATATTCAAATTACAGATAAAGATCTGGAAGACATTTATAGTTTTTTACTTGAAACAGAATCTCCGTTAGACAAGTTTGAAATCACTAAACTACTGATCCAACAAAAAATATCCGAACAGGAAAATATCCTGCTTATTGAAGCTTCAGAAGCGGGGGATCATTATCTCCCCGAGAAGACTTATTCAGAAAATGATGTGCTGGTTTTTCCAGCCAAGGATTCGTCTAAGGGTCGAGTTGTTAGTGTAAGGAAAGGAATAAACCCTGATTACCCGGATTTACAGGTGATTGAAGTCGAAATGATCACCGGTGTGCACGTTTCCTTCGCCTCTAATCTCAAGGCACACAAATTAAACAATCCTTTACCTGCTGAAAAAAATTACCTCCTTGATTCCACACATATTTACAATGAATTCGGACAGGTTATCTCAGAAAAAGTATCCCTTGCTTTAGAAAATAATCCAGACCTCGTATGCATTGCTAGGCAGTATTTTCCCCGTGCGCTTTTGTTCGATATTGGAATCGGACCACTTAATCTCTGTGAAGCCGTTCTTGAAATGGCTGGCGGCGGTCCTTTTTCGACTACTGAACTCATGACCCAGATCGATTTACCGATCAGCAATAATTCAAAATTAACAGAGTTTTCTCTAAATTTTGCTTTGGAAGAGGATGGTAGGTTCGATGAGGTCGGTCCTGCTGGAATAACACTGTGGTTTTTGAAACGTCTTGAACCCAAAGAGGTTCAAAATCCTCCTTTCACCCTCGAGTTTTCAGGTCATATACCTGAAACTCCTGAATCTATCCATGGCCTCAATGAATTAAATCGCATGGTGGATGACGAGCTCGAGCAGATCATACCCGATTTACGCTCTGATGAAATGACCATCAGTCTCTCCTATCCTCACTGGAGAGCAGGCACCCTTCCGTTGACTGATCGTAACAAAGATATTTTTCCAACTGCCTATGAAACACCGAGGGTCAAGTTCGAATTCAATGACACTTCCTCCCACACGAAATTTTCTGGATGGGTTGTGAGACCGAATAAGTATATCTACGGTCTAAAAGATTGGTACACCCAGCAAGGGGTTTTTCCAGGCAGTTTTGTTACTGTAAAAAAGAGCCCAACGCCCGGAGAAGTAATCGTGCAAACAGCCAAGAACAAGAATTCCCGGGATTGGATCAGAACAGTATTGATTGGAGCCGATGGAGGGATTGTTTTCGCTTTGCTAAAGCAGGTGATAAGTTGTACATATGATGAACGTATGGCAATCATGATACCTGATGTAAGCAGTTTGGATCAAATCTGGGCATCCAATAAATTCAAGCAGCCAATTGAAAAGGTGATCCTTATAATCATGCGTGAAATTGGTAAGTTAAACCTTCAAAATCAAATACATGCCCAGGAATTATATTCAGCTGTAAATATCATCAGGCGTACACCTCCCAGTGTCATACTTTCAGTGCTACATTCACAGCCATGGGCAACACATCTCGGTGACCTATACTTTAAGCTTGAAGAAAATGCAGCGCCATGACGGATCAAAAAACATTTAGTTTTGTAAAACCCTCGCTCACCACTCCTTACCACGTTGATTTTGATTGGTGGAAAACCCATGATTCCAACTGGCGTGTATTTCTATTTTCCTGCTTGTGCCCTGAACACCAAGCATTGTTTTCAGAACAGAGTAGTGATTTCTTTATTGATTGGATAGATCCAGAAACAGCTGAAATTCACCAGGTCGATGGACTCCAATCAACACTAATGGATCATTGCGCAAAACTAGAGGGCTTTTATTCGATTCAGACAGCACTCGTAGATGCGATTTTTCGCGTCTTCCTCGCAAACGGCAATTCTCCGCTATCCTCCATTGAATTGTCTGATAAAATTGGAAAACCCGCAGAGACAATCCTGCGCACCTTATCGGGTCCCCAGGTATATAAGGGAATTCGCCCCTGTCGATAAAAACTGCCCTCGTAGCTCAATGGACAGAGCACCGGACTTCTAATCCGATGGTTGTGGGTTCGACTCCCACCGAGGGCGCTCTTTTGTTTAAAGGCGAGACATAAATATGAAATTAAATACAAATTCATCAAAAAAACAGAAACAATGGTTTGTAATGGATGTGCACACACACACACCAGCCTCGTTAGATTTCCAGCAACCAGATGCCACATTTATTGACATACTTCAAAGAGCAGAAAATCGGGGCCTTGACATCATTTCCTTTACGGACCACAACACTATCGCTGGCTACAGCAGACTTCGATCAGAAATCGAACAACTGGAACTGCTTGAGAAATTAGGCCGTCTCCTCCCTGAAGAATCCAAACATCTTCAGGAGTACCGCCGGCTTTTGAAAAAAATACTGCTGCTGCCTGGTATTGAATTCACCGCAACTTTCGGTTTTCATATTCTCGGAATTTTCTCCCCGGAAAAGACCGTTCGTGAGATCGAGCACGTGCTCCTGGATCTTGGTATTCCTACTGACAACTTGGATGATGGTAATCCTGCCATCGGTGCCTCCGTCGACGTACTAACAGCTTACCGAATTATCAACGAGGCGGGGGGAATAGTCATTGCGGCTCATGCCAATTCGACAAATGGGGTAGCAATGCGCGGTTTGACTTTCGGCGGACAAACCCGCATCGCTTATACACAAGATAAGCACTTGCATGCGTTGGAAGTCACTGATCTTGATCAGAAAGGACCGCGTACTACAGCAGCGTTTTTCAACGGTACCAAACCGGAATATCCCCGTCGCATGCATTGCATTCAAGGGTCTGATGCTCATCGCCTTACTACTGACACAATCAGGAAAAAGAATCCCGGCATTGGTGATCGCGCCACTGAGGTTTTCCTGAGTGATTTGTCCTTTGACAGCCTTTTGGAACTGTTCAATTCTAACGATTTTTCCCGAACCCGACCTCATCGGCCTTCTCTGGAACCCGCTACTGATTTCATACAACTTGCCAGGGATGAAGGACCTAATATTATTCAGGATTTTCACGAAAATATCAACGTCAGAGGTGGTAACCTTCATGGTGTACTGGCGGATATTTGCGCCTTCCTCAACACCAATGGCGGTACTTTATACGTAGGCGTTTCGAGTGATGCCTCAAAACCGGTTGCGGGCATCAATAATCCCGAACAGGCAGTTAAACAACTTGAAAAGGAAATCCAGAACAGGATAAGTCCACCAGTTCACCTGGCGCTTGATTTACAAAAGCTCAAAAATCAGACCATCATCAGAATCCTGATCCCGCGTGGGGATGATGCACCGTACGCGCTTGATGAAAACAAGATCTATATCCGGGATGAAGACGAAACCAACATAGCTGTACGAGATGAGATTGTTACGCTTGTGATTAGGGGAAGAGAACACGCGGCAGATATCCAACCTCAAACACCAAGCCTTAACCCGATAAAACCCACTGTTGCCCTCCCCTCTGCAGATGAGGTACTTCACGAACGGATCGAACCTAGAACTGGTGTCGAGGTCATCACACCGGTTATCCGCGGTGGTAAGAGCTTCTTTACGATGCGTGATCTTCGCAACGGTAACATTGTAAAAAATGTCACAGTGGCTTCAGCGCGTCGACTCTGGCATTATGCCATTACCCGCTACAACGAGATCATTAACCATTTACAGGATATGGATATTAACTGGCAGGGTGATTTTGGGATGATCAGGCAATATTCACAGGGGAAAAACATACTATTTGATTTGATATTGCGATCAGATGAGGGATACAGATTTTTCTTTGGGGTTACACCTGATGGCATCCATGGACAATGGAGATTATTCCTCAAAGAAGAGGAATAATCTCAAAATCCTTATTGCCTTTTTGAAACTGGGAGTTTTTTACTTCCAGTTTTTTGTATAATAACTAAAATCAATTTGAAGGGTAACCAATGAACCCAGTATTCCATTTGTTCCAACTACAAAAGTTGGATTCCCGTTTATCTGGAAATGCAGATCGTCTTCACACGATTGAGCAGTTATTATTACAAGACACAAAAGTAAAGCATGCAAAACTAGATGTAGATCGTGTGGCCGATGAACTTGACACTCTTCGGAAGGAGTTTGTTGAGCGCGATGAAAAGATTATCAACCGCCGGAATAAACAGGAACAGGCAGAATCATCCCTGTATTCAGGCACGATTAAATATCCAAAAGAATTGCAGGATCTTCAAAGAGAAATAGCCTTGATCAAGGAAGCCACATCAAAGCTCGAAGACGAACAGCTTGATACTATGATAAAGATTGAGTCTTCAGAAAATCTTCTAACCGATATTCAAAACAAGCTGCAGATTGCCATTAATGAATTCGAAAATGAAAATGCTATCCTCATTCAAGAAAAACAACAAATTACCCTTGATAATCATCTCTTGAGTGAAGAGAGGAGCCTGGTGATATCCCAGGTGAACTACGCTTTGCTTGAGGAATACAATGGATTAAGAATTAAGAAAAAAGGTATTGCAGTATCACAAATTGAGGACCAAACATGCTCTGTTTGCGGCTCCACTCTGACTCCCGCGGAATGCCAGGCTGCCAGGTCAAATAATGGAAATATTACTTGCCCAACATGCGGAAGAATTCTCTACGCCGATTAGGAGGGTATTAATAGATGCCTATTGACCACCTCACGACTTGGACCTCAAAGCAGGCATCTTTATTGCGTACTTTTTCATACTTTTTTTACATGCGCTCATGAAGCAAATTGATCAACTTAATAACAAAAGAACAATCTCAAAAAATGGGACTGATCTCCTTCTTAGAAAGTACTTATTGCGGGAAGTTGAAAGCCGGCATCTAATTCCATCTTTCTGCCGCTTAAGCGATCTCTATATCTCGCAAAAATTGATCAGCACCCCTCTATACCTGGACGAAAAAATCGATCTCGATGACATACCACCGCTTTACTTGAATCCTCTTGCAATTCTCGAAATTCCTGAATTATCACGCGATTATCCATTTCCTCTTCTAACATTAAGTAATGCCTTATCGGGCGGATGCAATATTGTCATAAAAGGGCGTATAGGGGCAGGAAAAACCACTGCCATATCCAACCTGGTGATTGAGTTGCTTGAAAAAAGATGCCCTGTTTCTGAATTGAATAATTTTTTACCCCTTTATATTTACGCAAGTGACCTTGGATTAACGAATCATGAGGATGATCTTGAAAGTGCGATCATAAATTATCTTGTTCAGAGACTCGATCAATGTAAATACAATGATATTGTCACAATTCTAAAAAACTACAGGGATAATCATCAACTCCTAATCTGTGTTGACGGGTTGGATGAGCTGCCGGTTAAATCTTTCGACAATATCGTTTTTTCCATTTCGAGTTACCTTAATAAATACCCTTCCATTCGCATGATTACCACTTCTGGTCCTTTTTACACTGGAAAACTCTTAGAATCTGGATTTCTTCCTTTCTACCTGAAACCAGCTGCTCCGGAGGAAATACGGGAAATCGGTCGCAAATTCCTTTCTGTACTCAAAACTACATCCTCAAATATTGAAATTGATGTCTTTCGTGGATGGCTAAAAAACTCTGAGCCTGCTGACGATTTCTTCACTGCAACTTTGCGACTCATTTCTTACTTTACTACACCTTTAAAAGCAAACAGCAATATTCTTGATCCTTTTGTGCGTTATACCACCAACGGTCATCTATCAACAAAAGAAATGGGTTGCATTGCAGATGAATTATTCATGTATCCAGATAATGGAATATCTTTAACTTCTCTTGAGAAATTGATCCAGGTAATTTTAGCAGGTAGAGATAATGCATCACCCGCTCCATTAGCAAGATCAATTCTCACATCTCTAATTGAAAAAAAGGTACTTCGAGTAAACTCTGATACCACGCTCTCATTCTCATCCGCAGAATTATTTTGTCGCCTATTGTCACAATCAAAAGTTCACGCTGTATGCACAGATGCATCAGAATTATTGCACTCCCCTGTTAAGAATCGGATCACACAATTATCAGATGAAATTAGTTATCTGCCATCCTGGCTCGAAAACGTAGATAAAGGTTACGATCCCATTTTATTGCTCTCGCTTGATCACCTGAGTACGAAACCCAACAGAGTAAATTTTCGCGATTCGAGTATCGAAAAGCTAGGAAGGATGGTGATCGCGGATAATCTAGCCCTCTCTATTCGCTATATCGCCTCAAGAATATTATACTATGCGCATCCTCAAATATTATTTCATATCCTTAGAAAACTTTCGAATACTACCAATTTGGATTCCTTGACCCTTGTCATCTTGTTTACCGGTAAAACCCATGTAGATCTTTCATTCGATCTTCTCACTGAATTCTGTAGCAGCGAGCGAATAATTCTCAAGCACCTATCAATCCTGGCACTTGCAAGGCATCCGGAAATGGATCGGTTTGGCGTAATCGATTCAGAAATGCTAGGTTTGGGAGGAAAAAATACAGCGATCTTGTTATCCCTTGCCGGTGTTGAAGGCAGGCAGCGTTTGCTGGATTATGCACAGAGTGACAACCCTAATTGCCGTCGGAATGCTGTTTTTGGTCTACATACTTATAATGAAAACTGGTCTAACAACGAACTTCTTCGCTTGAATCGCACAGACAATACCTGGATGGTACGCGACGCCGCCTCTCAGGCTATCGAAAACCACTGGCAGCCATATAACAGCTTTATTCCTTCTGGTATGCCAACTCATGAGAACAACCCAGAGATGTTACGGATTATTAGAGAGAACCATGCGGTCAGTTCGCCCACCGGGTTCCATTCTGAGAATTTTTCAGCGCTGATTGACACAACCGACATTCAGAAACAACTGCTTGCTATCAGGTACCTATTCTCAAAACCAACTATAGAAAGTATAAAGATGCTGAGTAAATTAGTGTCTTCGGCTAACCCCAATCGAGAAACCGCGTTACTTGCTCTCCGCGAGATCGAGTATGCTAATTAGTCGTTATGGAGATAGGTGTTTTATCAATTTGGTCTGTATTAGCTCATAATTCATCCCGCTAATCGATACCAGTTTGTTATGGCCGGTTTGACCAGTTACGATCTCAATTTTTGAACCCGGAACTTCAAGTATTTCTGACAGTAACTTGATCAAAGCTGTGTTGGCTTTGCCTTGAACCGGAGGAGAAGTAAGCCTGATCTTCACAGTGCCATCGGCTAACAAAGCAAAAATTTCGTTTTTTGCTGAACGAGGCGTAACCCGAACTGAAATTACAGCCTCACATTTGCCTTCATGAATTTTTTCAAGCTTTTTTTGGGTCATTTCACAAAAAACGGAGAATAATGTATTCAATCACCTGGATTACTACTAACAATATCACAGGGCTAAAATCAAGGTTGTTTATTGGTGGGACAATGCGCCTGATTGGTTCAAGCATCGGATTTACTACACTATCCAGAATTTGTTTGATCCTGTTTTGCGGAGGGACAAAGAACGATAGTAGAATATCGATAATGATCACGAAAGATAAAAGTCTAAAAATCAACTGAACAATTGAGTAAGCCATGAAGCCGATTATACCCTACACACTGGTCCTTTCTCCCATAATCGCCTCGCCTATTCGTAAGTACGTAGCGCCCTCTTGTATAGCCACCTCAAAATCCTGGCTTGTTCCCATAGACAGCTGAGTAAAGGATGTGAGTTTGAATTCTGCCTGGATTTCTTCGAGCAGCACACGGCAAGTACGAAATACCTGCCTACTGTCTTCTGCAACCTTTGAGTAAGGAGGCATGGTCATTAACCCAATTAACTGTATCCCCTGAGATTGAAGTAATTTATCAAAATTTCGAAAAAACAAACTTTTCCCCTCTGAATTTTGTAAATTGAAACCCTGTTTACTTTGCTCACCTGAAATATTGATTTCAATAAAAGCGGGGATTGTCGTTTTAGCAGTCACACACGCCTGATCTAGTTTTAACCCTAAATCGAGGCTGTCAATTGAATGCACAAAATCACAAAATTTCACCACATATTTGATTTTTCTGCTTTGAATATGCCCGATCATGTGCCATTGAAAGACAAACTCGTCAGGAATCATCAACCGTTTACCCTGAATTTCTTCGGGGTAGTTTTCCCCTAAGACTGAAGCACCAGCCTGTAACAGTTGCAGAATTTTTTCTACTGGCTGCTTTTTGGTTACCACAACTAATTTGATAGAATTCGGGTCTCTTCCATATTTAATACAGGTATTAAAGATCTTTTCGTACACACACAGAAATCGATCCCGAATTGTACTCATATCATCCTTGCTTCAATCCAATGATGGCGCCGAACCGGCCTGTGTTACCTTTTTCAGCACGGTGACTGTACCAGTGTCTGGTATCACATGCAGTACAAATTTTGCTATTGTAAATTCTTGTAACTCCCGCATTTCTTAAAAGAATGCTATTTGCTTTCCACAAATCGAGAAAAACTCGCCCATCTTTGTGAATTAAAATCTCATTTTCTTTGAAATTGAAGGTATTTTTTACTCGCGCAGTTACATCATTTCCAATTTCGTAGTGATCTGGACCAATGCTGGGGCCGAGACCCGCCACAAAATCTTCAGGATTGGCTTTATAAAACTCTTGAGCTCTTTCGATTGCTTTCTCAACAATACGATTCACTGTACCCAACCAACCAGCGTGAATGATTCCAACGATACTATTTACGGGGTTAAATAACAGGATTGGGACACAATCGGCAAACCGCATTATCAAGGTAACATCAGGATTTGATGTGAAAATCCCATCTGCTTTTGCCCTTTGCTCGCCTGTGAATAACGGACGATCTGAGCAAACAATATCACTGCTGTGGATTTGCCAAACTTCGTACGCTGAATGTATTGAACGATTCATTGCATGAAAGACTCGCCGCTTGTTTTCGTTGACACAATCGGGTTCATCCCCGATAGATCCACCCAGATTTAGTGACGTGTATTGATTTTTACTTACCCCACCTGTACGAGTAAAAAAACCATGAATCGTTCTCTCAAATTCAGAATTCCTGAAAGCGCAGTATTCAAGTCCATTAACAGCTTTAATAATTTCCATTACAAACTTTCGACCCTTTTACTGATTTGCTTTTTTCGATTGAGCTGGAATCTGGATTCTTTCATTCCTTCTTCCATCATTGGAAATACATACCACCCAGTTCCCAAGCCGAATAAGGTTCCCGTCAAAATGCGCAGAAATGGTGTACTTTCCCTTATCGGCAGCCATGCCGGCCATCCTTCGGCTAGACCCGGTAATTGAGAAAATCCATCTAGTCCTATTGGAATCACCGAGATGATCACCCACATAAACCATCGTAATGGTTTTACTTGTTTCTTTGAAAGCTCAAAGATTACTCCTGAAAACGCAAGGGAAAGATAGATCGCTATATCGCGTTGACATAACGCTACTTTATAACCGAGAATTTCGTTCCCGTGAAAATCTCTGGCAAACTCAAGGTCGTCAGCCGGCTTTCCGGTGACTTCTTCATAGGTTTTATAGCTAGAGATGCCGGCCAATTCTCTTGGATAAAAAAACTGCTCACCATCAATAAAAAAAGATCTGTAAAAGAGCTGGTGGCATAATAATCTATAGAACCCATAAAAACCATGTGCCAATCCAGGTTTACCAACATTCAACAGGATTGGCGGTAGAAAGGAAAACCCGATAAAAGCAAGAATAAAGGAAGTAATCACCCATACGTAACTTTTGGCAAACCATAATGAGAACTTTTCCATACCGGTCATACGAAAACGGTTCTTCTCGTTGAAATTGTTGTGATTAACCAGGTCCCGTTCTAAAGTTGCTGCCGCTGCAACTTCAATTTCTGATATGGTAAATGGATGATTGATGCGGTAAGGACCGACAAGGATAACCGGAACGTCCTTTCCAAATCTCTGCTCCAGTTGGGTGTCGCCGTCGACACTAATATCGACGAATAACAATCCTTTTTGTTCACAAAGATATTTGACCTGGTTATAAAGTGTGTACGGTTCGGAATTCTTTGAATAATAGTATGTCAATGATCGCATTACTGACCAATCCATCTAATTCTAAAGTGGGTTATTCGGTTTTAAATTCTTTAACTTTTACATTGGTACCGTTATCAAATCCCTGGACTTCGATTTTTCCGTCATAATAAGGAGTTTCTGGTAATGTCCACCGAAAAACAAACTTGGCTACTTCAGGTTCAACATTGACACAACCATGCGACAACATCTCACCATAGTTATTGTGCCAGTAAGTTGAATGAATCGCTACACCACCGGAAGCAAAAATCGATGTCCATGACACCGCGAATTCTTCGTAACCAGAAGCCTTTGTCTCTCCACCGGCCATGTGTAATGAGACATATTTACGGTTCACAGAGTGATAATCGCCAGGCGGTGTGGACCATTTGTCGACGGGTTTACCTTCTGAGTTGTACTTTGCTCCTGTTGATACCCTTGCGAATAGAATTTCACGTTCATTTTCAAAACAGGAAATTGTTTGGTGATTCAGGTCAATAGAGATATATTTGTTCTTTACGTCTGGTGAAATTGGCGAGATATCCTCAGGTGTGATGGGTTTAAATGCGCGCGCGTCCGCCCAGAATGCATCACCGTACGATCCATGTTTTTCAATCACATGATATAGTATTTCATTCTCAGATACTTGCTGAATGCCATCAATCCATAATACCTGTGAATAATAAAACCTGGGATTTACGGTTTCTTGTAAACGTGGTGATTTTGGTTCTGTTCCATCGAGGTAAATATCAACATATGGTACTGTAACTTCCGCCCAAGTACCCGGCTTTTCGCCGTAATCAGGCAGAATATCCATTGGAAAATTCTGTTTGTTCTTTACGGGTTGAACACTAATAGATGGAATGTAACCCTCAGGAGTTTCGTACCATTTGCGATTTTTCCAATAAGCAGTACTGGGTTTACCGATTATCTCTCTTTGAAGGCTTAGAATTGTGTCATCATACACCGTTCTCACGGTGGAGCTGTCCGGGTCCGGTTTTGATTTGATTTCTACCGTGTAAAAGGTTCTTCCCAATCTCGTGTCTAATGGAAAATCAGGCAAGTACGCGGAAGTCGAAACGGGTCTTGTAGCCCATACGGTTGCGCCTAACCCTGTGAATCCAATTCGCAAAAATTCTCTTCTAGAAATCTTTCTCATTGAGTACCTGTTTTGACTATAACTTCCTTTGTTCGATAATCTCATTGATATAGCCTATTTCTCTTCCCCACAATGTATCTTCAGAGAAATATTGGATCATATTCTTGATCTGAGCGTAAATTTTACCAGTTCCTTTTCCCAGGCTTAATTGTGATTGTCTTTTTCTAAGATCGATCGCCCTTACAGCGGTATAAATCTCGATGCTTAATATTTGGCGTAAATTATTAATGATCTCATAAGCATGCCTGGCAGCGGTCATCGCATTGGCATTGTGATCCTCCTGTCCGGCCGAGGTTGGCAGCGATCGTATGGAATCCGGCGTCGCCAATGTCTGGTTTTCCAATACGAGTGAGGCAGCGGTGTAATGCGGCATCATTAATCCGGAATTCAGACCCTCACTACTGCTGTCGTCTACCAGCATTTGTGTTAATCCATGGTTAAATTTCGCGTCTAGCATAAGGTTTATTCGCCGTTCTGATATCGCTCCAAGTTCACACAGAGCTACCGCCAAAAAATCCATGCCTAATCCTAAAGGTTCGCCGTGAAAATTGCCGCCCGAAATTGCTTCTCCTGTCTCAAAGATTAGCGGGTTATCAGTAACAGCATTTATTTCTCTTTCTACGACCTTCTTGACATAACCCACTGAATCTCTAACCGCTCCATGAACCTGTGGGATACACCGGATAGAATAAGCATCCTGTACTTGATCGACAGAGTTGATGTACGAGCTGCCCTTGATTAACTTAAGGATATTTCTGGCAGTCTCAATTTGACCTTTTTGGTTTCTGACCAGTTGTATCCTGTGATCAAACGGATCTGCTCGAGCACATAAAGCTTCCATGGCTAACGCTGCACTCGTTTCCGCGATTTGTAAAAGGTATTCTGCCTCACTTACACTTAACGCAGCAATCGCAGCTGTGAATGTAGCGCCATTGTTCAAGGCCAGTCCTTCTTTTGCGCTCAGTATAGACCGTTCAATTCCCGCTTTCGCCATTGCTTCTTTTCCGGAACTTTCTTGTCCTTTGAATTTTGCCTTCCCTGATTCTTCATCTAGATCGCGAACATCCTTCGATAAAACAAGTGCTAGATGAGAAAGTTGGCAAAGATCACCTGAAGAGCCAAGAGAACCTTTACTTGGGATTATGGGGGTAACCTGATTGTTCAGCATATCCAGAAGTGTTTTTACAATTTCCGGTCTTACACCCGAAAAACCTTTTGATAGCGAAACAGCCCTGATGAACATAGCTGCACGCACAATTTCGTCTGGCAAAGGGTCTCCAATGCCCACAGCATGGCTTAAGATCAAATTACGATTGAGTATTGAGATCTGTTCGAGATCGATCTTTTTATTTGCGAATATCCCGAAACCTGTATTGACACCATACACAGGTTTCCCATTCTTAATTAATTGATTAACACGTGCCCTGGAGTTCACTATGGCTTGGTCGACTTCTTTATCCAGGTAAACGTGTTCTTTGCCCAAAGCTATTTCACGTACCTCTTCAATTGTGATCGAATCTTCAAGATTAATATTCATAATCCTGCCTTAGAAAAAGAGCATTGAAAGCAGCAATGATACTGCCGGTACAGAGAGATTATCATAATCGGAGGGTGTGACAGATTCGACGATGGCTGCAACAAAAGTGATTAAAGTTACTTTTAGTAGAAGTTCTGTGGTACCGATTTCTGTTGGAATTTGGTTTCTGAGAATCAGTATCATAAAGAACGACAGCAAAGTCCCAACAATTATCATGGAGAGAGAACCAATTATGGTCTTCTTTTTCGTCCAGGGTAAAACGGGTGAATTAACACGGCTACCAATCAGATCTGCAGCTCCATCTCCTCCACACAGAATCATCAGAGCGATCACGGCATCGATTTTATTCCAGAAAAAAATCGTTAATACCACAAATACCATTCCGTAAAAAAATGGACCTCTGAGTAATTCACGTTTTTTTCCTGAACGCGCCATTGATTGGACAGAGGTGTAGTCTTTTATGATGCCCAGTCCTACGAATAAAACCTGGATCACAATAAGAAATGGCACAATTGCTGCCAGATATCGGGATATTTCTTGATCAGGAAACAACAACCAGCACAACAAAAATAATGGTCCCGTACCGATATGTATCAATTTCCGCGAAATTCCACTGTCCAACACTTTTTTGGATGCTAGAAAATTTATAAATCGCATCCAAATGACGCATAGGATCAGTGTAATAACCATGGCAATCCATGGGTTGTTCAGCATCATTAGCTCCTGTCTGCCGATGATCGTTCAATATCGCGTTTCATATCCTTATCAGCAATGTCCCGACGTTTATCATAAAGCTTTTTTCCTTTTGCGATGGCAATTTCCAGCTTTGCCCGTCCATCTTTGAGGTACATGCTCACCGGGATGATTGTGACTCCCTTCTGTCGTACTTCGTTCCATAATTGCCTTATCTGTTTCTTATGAAGCAATAAGCGTCTTGGTCTCTTCGGATCATGATCTGAATAACTGGCAGCCTGGTAAGAGGCTATGTGTGAATTGACGAGCCATGCTTGTTGACCGTCAAGCTTTATGTAGGCTTCCTGAAGACTAACCTGCCCTGCTCGCACCGATTTAATTTCGCTGCCCATAAGTGAAATTCCGGCTTCGAACTTTTCAAGTAAAAAATATTCGAATTGTGCCTTACGATTTTTTGAAACTATTTTTAATCCCATGGAATATGCCTACACGCATTTTTATCGTGATTGGAAATAAGAAAACAATCCCAGCAGTAATCCTAATACACTGAGAAGAACAATGATCAATCCTACTGGAATTCCTGCCAGTATCTGCCCTGTCGATGATTCAAAGGTCGGAATCTGGAGCGGCGCAGGTTCGGTAAATGTGGGCATTCTGGTCGCCCTGGGCGTGGTGATGAATTGTGCCGCCATCGTCGGGTCAATGGTGATCGTTGTAATCGGTACGGGTGAGGGTGGATTTTCAATAACCGCAAGTTCTCCTGGGCTAACGTCCATGTATAGTGACCATACCCAACCTATGCCACCTTGAGCCCCCGGGTATTCCACAACTAACCAGTCACCCCCTGCTGATCTGCCGACAACAGGTACCTCGGCACCGAGTAAAATAACTCCAACCTGCGGGTACAGAACGCTTGGACCGGATCGTACATTGACACGGTCCTCTGTCAATCCGATCTTTACTTTTGCAGTCACACCTTTTGGGGTCCCTGTTACTGTAGGAATGGAACCAGTCGGCTGTTGTGCAGAAACACTATAAGATAAAGATTGTGAAAATAATAAGTAAATTGTGGTGATTAAGGTTGCCACCAATAGAATCCATTTAATCTTTCTAAAAGCCATCGTATCTCCAGGTAAATTTGCTGCGTTTTTTGATTATAATTCAAATATGCCTCAGCGAATTTATCATGGGAAACTAACGAACAATGACCTGGCCAAGTCGATCATTGCACATTTCAGCCGTGGAAACCTTCTGGTACAGCAATTCGGCAGTGGTGATAACCTTGTCGTTCAACTGGCTTCATCACCATATGCAAGATCTGGTGGAACAACCGCATTGAGTGTTCTTCTTCAAAATGTCGAAGATGGCGTTTCCGTATCCTTAAGCAAACAGGCATGGTTCGGTATAGCCGCAAGCCTGGGTGTTTCGACCATTGCCGCCTTACGGAATCCATTCAGCCTGCTCAATCGCCTTGACGACATAGCCCAGGATATTGAATATGTGCAACTTGTGGATAATGTTTGGTCAATCATTGATAAAACCGCCCGCTCAATGGGATCAGGTTTTGAACTTTCTGAACGTCTCAGTAGATACATCTGTGATTATTGCAATACAGCCAATCCACCTGGTGAACCCAGTTGCATCGCTTGCGGTGCTCCTTTAGGAAATATTCAACCTGCAACTTGCTCTAATTGTGGATTTATCATTTCGAAAACCGAAAAAGTATGTCCTAATTGTGGCAAAGCGGTCAAATAGGAGGTATTCATGATTAAGATTGTTGCAGATACTACTTCTACAATACCCCCGGCACAGGCAGAGGAATTAGGGATTTACTATCTTCCCCAGATTATCATTTTTGGAGAAAACTCATACCGTGACGATAAGGAACTTACTTCTAGTGAATTTCTGACGAAATTACGCTCCTCTGCTGTGTTGCCAAAAACAGCAGCGCCTCCGCCTGCTTTGTATCTTCCCATTTTTCGTGAACTAATCGACAATGGACACACCATCATTGTAATCTGCCCATCACAAAAAGTAAGCGGTACTTATCGAAGTGCTGCTGAAGCCGCGCTTGAATTCCCCGATGCTGATATCCGTGTTGTCGATACTCAGACCATTGGTCCAGCCCTTGGTACTCTTGTGCTGAAAGCACTTGAATTGGCTCATGAAGGAAAAACGGCTGAATATATAGTGAATCAACTTGAAGCATTAGGGAAAAAAGCGAAGATCTATTTCTACGTCGATACGCTGGAATACCTTCACAAAGGTGGCCGAATTGGAGGAGCGACAGCTCTGCTGGGAAGTCTGCTACAGGTCAAACCAATTCTTCTGTTTAAAGATGGCCAGGTGAATCCTTTCGAAAAACAAAGGACAAAGAAAAAAGCCCTCGACCGAATCGTCGAATTAGTATTACAGGAATGTCCACCAGTAGCTGAATCTAACCTGGCAATCCTTGAAGCAGATGCGATGGATGATGCGGTTGCGCTAAGAAACCAGTTTCAGAGTAAATTAAATATAAACGCCATAAGGATTGCAGACCTTCCTCCTGCGATCATTGTGCACGCCGGACCAGGGGTTGTTGCCGCCAGTTTTTTTGAAATCTAATTAACGTACAATGGAATTCCTATACAAGGATGAGCACATTCTAGCCGTGAATAAACCGGCCGGTTTACTATCGATTCCGGACGGTTATCACAAGGAGCTTCCCAATCTAAAACAGCTTCTTGAATCTGAATTTTCGAAAGTATGGACCGTTCACCGACTGGATAAAGAAACCAGTGGTGTTGTGCTTTTCGCACTCAACGCTGCGGCTCATAGAAGCCTTTCGATCCAATTTGAAAAAAGGGTTATCGACAAAACTTACCTGGCGCTTGTGACAGGCGTTTTGCCCTATTCTACTTTTACAATCAACATTCCTCTCAAGGTGAATGGAGATCGCAGGCATAGAACAATTCCAGATGCTTTCAAGGGTAAACCTGCTCAAACAGATGTAAGTTTAATAAAAGCTTTTCGCTTTTTCTCCCTGGTTAAGGCGTATCCTAAAACAGGATACCTGCACCAGATAAGAGCGCATCTGAAGCATGCCGGTTATCCTGTCGTAAATGACATACTTTACGGTTTTACATCATTACCGCCGGAGTGCAATTTCGCTGCAAAACGTCTCATGCTGCACGCTCTAAGCATATCTTTTACACATCCGGTTCGCAATGAGACAATGCTTGTTGAATCCCCCTCACCTGTGGAATTTTTTATCTAAAAAAACAGGAACCGGCTATTTACCGGTTCCTGAATTCATTAGAAAAAGACTGTTACTTAATCACAACGGTCTTTTTACTGACAGCGATCGACCATACAACAGCGGCGAATAAAACAGCCACGACCACCCAGCCAATTACACCGAGGTTCTGCACCCGTACGATCACTGGCGCTGCAAGCAGGCTGACCAGATTGACCACTTTGATCATAGGGTTCAACGCAGGTCCCGCAGTATCCTTTAGCGGATCTCCAACTGTATCACCCACCACGCCGGCTTTGTGGCGTTCGGAACCTTTTCCAGTGTTTTCGACCAGGTTCCTGGGTTCATCTTCGATTGTCTTCTTCGCATTATCCCAGGCTCCGCCTGAATTCGCCATAAACACAGCCAGAAGCTGGCCGCTAAGGATGACACCCGCCAGGAAACCACCTAATGCCTCGACCTGTAAAACTAGCCCTACGATCAACGGCATTAATACAGAAATTGTAGCCAGCGGGATCAATTCCTTCTGGGCTGAAGCTGTTGAAATACCAACCACCTGTGCGTAATCCGGTTTCTTTGTTCCTTCCATGATTCCTGGAATTCTAAATTGGCGGCGCACTTCTTCTACGATCTTGCCGGCTGCTCGTGTAACAGCTTTGATCGAAAGTGACGAGAATAGCCAGGGCAGTGCTCCTCCGAGGAGGAAACCGACGAACACCTTCGTGTCAGAAACGCGAATGGCATCCAGTATCTCAATGTCCATACCGCTTTCAATCAATCCCATCTGCACCCGGCTTACGTCTGTGATGTACGAAGAAAACAGGCTGACGGCTGCGATAACCGCCGAGGCGATTGCTACACCCTTGGTAATCGCTTTAGTGGTGTTTCCTACTGCATCCAGGTCTGCCATGATCTGGCGGGCTTTCTTGGTCTCCTCGTCCTTAAGATCATGCCAGGCCATCTCACCGATACCATTGGCATTGTCAGAGATGGGACCGTAGGAATCCATCGCCACATTATTTCCGGTGTGACTCAGCATACCAATACCTACCATGGCCACGCCGTACAGCACGTATAGTTTGTCCATACCACCGTAAAGGAGTAATGCAGCAACAAAACTGGCAGCAATCACTACCAACGCCCAAACACTTGATTCCATTCCAAGACCGAGGCCTGAAAGGATGGTCGTGGCGGGTCCAAATTTGGTTGATTCCACTATCTCTTTCACTGGGGCTGATTTTGTTGATGTAAAGTAAGATGTCAGAGGGTTGAAGGCCACTGCCAAACCCACGCCGATGGTTGTCAGCATGGCCAGTTTCCAGTCATTGGCGTAAAGTATGGCTACTACGAACGACCAAACAATTGTATTCACACTGGAAACTTCATAGGACCGGAACATTGATTCTTCGGCATCGTGGGCGCGCAGGAATTTGATCGGGAATTTCTCCCAAATAGGCACTGTAAAAGTTCCCAGGATTGAGCTCAACACGCCAATTCCACGAATGATCAAAGGATAAACGATCCACTTGAGCCCGTTGACTGGATCTTGCGACCACAAGGCAATACCAAGGATCAAAGCTGACACAATGGTTACTTCGTAGCTTTCGAAAATGTCCGCTGCCATACCCGCGCAGTCGCCAACATTATCACCTACCAGGTCTGCTACAACCGCAGCGTTGCGCGGATCATCTTCCGGGATGTCTTTTTCAACTTTTCCGACCAGGTCTGCGCCTACATCAGCAGCCTTAGTGTAGATTCCTCCGCCGACACGCATGAACAAAGCCAATAGCGTACCGCCAAAACCAAACCCGAGCAGAGCATCCGGTGAAGCTTTACCAAAAATGATGAAGATTACAGTACCACCAAGAAGCCCGAGACCGTCAGTGAGCATGCCAGTGATCGTACCAGCATAGTAGGCAATAGAAAGTGACTCGTTGAAATTTCTGCGAGCGGCGGAAGCTGAACGGACGCTGGCCTGGATCGCCATACGCATACCCAGCTGTCCGACGATCAAAGAAAATGACGCGCCCAGAACAAATGCGACTGCGCGTCCAATTGAAATGATCAGCTGGGTATTGTATTTCTCAGGGGGAAATTCCAATAGCGCTTCGTGGCTGGGCGGAACCACGTACACGGATAGGAAAAGGGCAATGAATAATATTCCAATCGCCGGCAGGATCGTCTTCAACTGCCTGCGCAGATAGGAATCTGCCCCAATCCGTATAGCATCCCAGACTTCCTGCATTTTTTCGGAGCCCTTATCCTTTTTTAGGACAGTTCCTCGGAGCAACCAGGCGTAGATCAGGCTGATAAACGCGATGATAAGAACCGCCAGGATAGCTATCTGCTCGAAATTGTTCAAACCGTGTCGAGCCAAACCTAGAATATTCATTTCTCCTCCATAAATAGGTTTAATATTTCGATATTATATATGATGAATTGGATTAATGGAATGCAATTCCACTTACATATTTTTGATAAATGTAATTTTATTTTCTGATTAATATGTGACACATACATCACGAAATGCTGTATAATTTCGTGCTTTTGGCTTTTGGTCACATACATCATTCAGTTGGGATTTTTCCCATATCATTTGCTATTGTAATTCTAATAAAACGAGTGTATTCTGTAATGAAAAGCGGCAAGCTATCGTATTTTTGAGGTGCTTTGTAAGTAAATGGACAAACCGATTATTAGCCTGATTGATGATGACGATGATTTTCCAGCGATTGCCCGTCTGATCGAACTGGGTCGTCAAAAATCATATGTCACGATCGATGACATTCTTCAGTTCTTTCCTGAAGCTGAACAGGATGTCGAACAGCTGGAAGAAACATTCGCCGCTCTGATGAGCGCTGGTATTTCCTACGTTGAAGACGAGATCGCTCACGAAGAACCTTCAGATGAAGACCTGACTGTCGTTGATGAAGAAACAGCAGAAGTCAAGGTAGCAGTCGCGGATGATCTTGAAAACATCGATACTGATGACACGATTGGTTTATACCTTAAAGAAGTTAGCCGTGTTCCTCTTCTAAACGCTGAAGAAGAGGTGGAGCTCGCCCAAAGAATCGAACGCGGTCGTATGGCTCGTGAGGAACTGGCTAAAGGCAATGTCAACAATCGCCGCCGCCTTGAACTTCGCAAGTTGATCGAAGATGGTTGGGCTGCTAGAGAGCACTTGATCACAGCAAACTCACGCCTCGTGATCAGTGTCGCCAAGAAATACATGGGGCGCGGTGTTCCCTTCCTTGATCTCATCCAGGAAGGAAACATCGGTCTCATTCGGGCAACGAAAAAGTTTGATTATCGTCGCGGCCATAAGTTCAGTACCTACGCGACCTGGTGGATCAGACAGGCGGTCACCCGCGCCATCGCTGACCAGGGTAGAACTATTCGTGTTCCTGTTCACATGGGTGATCAAATAAATAAACTCCTCCGGGTTCAACATCAGCTGACCCAGAGATTAGGCCGTGAACCAACCGTTGAAGAATTGGCGATTGCCCTGGATGTGCCACCGAAAAAAGTTGAAAATATGATCCAGGTTGCCCGCAGACCGCTTTCGCTTGAAACACCCACAGACGACGAGGAGGATTCTGTCCTTGGTGATTTTATCGAGGATGATGAAGCACCCCCTCCTGATGAATCCGCCACATACAATCTTCTCCGTGAACACCTTGAAGACGTGCTGAACGGTCTCCCGCCCAGAGAGGTCAGAATACTGCAGCTGCGCTACGGTTTACTGGATGGGCAGGCGTATACTCTTGAGGAAGTTGGCAGAAAGATGGGTGTAACTCGAGAAAGAGTCCGCCAGATTGAAGCGCAAGCACTCAGCAGATTGCGGCATCCATCCATCAGGAGAAAATTACGAGATTATCTCGGTGAATAACAAACATGGCATGACGGCGGTCATGCCATCGCTTTTTATCCAACTCATGTATAATTTATTCAATCGTTTGATATGCGGAGGAACAGAATATGACGACAATTTCGCTTCGCGAATACCTGCAGGCTATCGATTCTCTTATCGAAAATGGTAATGGTAAAGAGGCAGTTTTTCATTGCACAAACATATTAAATTCTTACCCCAAATGCGCTGATGTATACCGGCTACTAGGGAAATCACTTCTCGAAGCAGGTAAAACTTCCGAGGCAAAGGATGTCTTTGCCAAGTTGCTCTCAGTGATCCCCGACGATTTTACTGCCCACGCAGGTCTAAGTGAGATTTATGAATTGGATCAGAATTTAGACAAAGCGATCTGGCACATGGAAAGAGCCTTTGAATCTCAACCTTCAAATTTGGTGGTTCAAGAAGAACTGAGAAAGCTCTTTACCGCCAGGGATGGTATACCACCTGCAAAAATCAGATTAACTCGTGGCGCATTGATCAGGATGTACGCGAAAGGCGAGCTTTACCAGCAGGCGATTTCAGAAGCACAATCAGTACTCGACGGGGATAATGAACGCCAGGATATCAGGTTGTTACTGGCAAAGATGTATCATTCCTCAGGTTATCCTGTTGAGGCAGCTGAAACCTGTTCAGCAATTCTTGAAAAATCGCCTTATTGTTACGATGCCAATCTAATTATGCATGAAATTGAGTTCTCGCAAGGCGAAACATCTGATTTCTCTCCATATTCACAAAGGATGGCAGAAGTTGATCCGTATTCCGGCCTGGTTAACAATGAGTTCCTGACCCCTCAAACAGTTCCATCAGATTCGATCCTACTGGATAAACCTGAATATCGAGGTTTAGAAACGGAAGAGGGCATCCCCGCCTGGGCTCATCATATTGGTCTTGAATGGCCATTGACCTCTCCTGCACCGGGTACAGCAGAAACTGATTTTTCCGAAACCGAGGAATTGATTTCTGCTGAAGAAGCTTTTATTGATCCTGGCGATGAACTTAATTCTGAATTACCGAATATTGAGTCAGACGATAAAGATGTTTCAGAACAGCTTAAGGCACCAGATGATGAACTGCCAGATTGGATTGCGAAAGCAGGTTGGATCAGAGCCGTCGAAGAGGAATCCCTGCCTGTCATAGAAGAGATCGCCACTATCGAATCACTTAAGGAAGACGAAGGACTCGCCTCGCCTGCTGAAGAATTGCCTGATTGGTTGAAGTCTCTAAGCCCTGATTTGTCGCGGTCAGAGGTACCTTCCGAAACTGAGGGTGTTATATCGGGGCTTAGTGACAATGATCTCGAGAAAATCTCTTCCCTTTCTTCAGAAGATATAGATCGAATTCTTGGCGAAGAACCTGAATCCGAAATCGAGATTATTCAACCGCGTACTGAAAGCAGCGAATTTTTTTCAGAAGAAATTGAACCAGAGGAATTCCATGGTGAAATAGCTTCTTCTGATAGCGAAGTAGAAATTCCCGAGCTTCCTGACTGGCTGAGGGAAATTGAAACCAGCGATTCCGAAGTCGTTAGTCTCACGGATTCACCTTCCGCTTGGGTCCCAGCTGAGACTCCAGCAAACCAGGAAGTTCCTGAATTGATGGAAAACGCCCCTCTCGCACCGCCGGAAATTGCAACCCCGGGGGTTAGCCCGATTGAAGCGATCGTTTATACTGAAACCGGATCTACTGAAGCCGCTCTTCATTCAGCCGAAAGTTCCCTTGATGATCTAATTCAGGAAATGGATCAAACAGTCAAAGAACCCCCTGAACTTCCTTCAGATATTATGCCCCCGCCAATTTCCTTTGAAGAAAAACCCAATAAAATTGAGGTTCCCTCCTGGGTAAGGAAAATCCTTGGCACGGCTGAGGTTGATGCACCATTCAAATCACCCGCAAATGAAATACGATTACCAGAAACCACAGAAGATCTGGAACCTTTGATCACTGAACTGCCAGGAGAAATCCCTGAAGAAGGCGCAATATCAGATGATGTAAACATCGAATTGATGTCCTGGCTCGAGGATATTAATCCGGATGATGCCATGGAAAAACCATCTCTGGATATTTCTGTTGATCAAATTGAGCAGCCCTCAGAAGCGATCAAATCCCCAACAGCTGCCGAAGTTCCTGAAATAACTTTTGATAATTTGACTGAACCATCACAGTTAACGGAAAGCGAGATTGCCTGGGAAAATGCCAGCGAAACTGAAAGAGATCAAATACCGGTAATGGAAGAGAACGCAGCAGAAGAGATTCATGAAAGATTATCGTCATTGCTCGATAAAGATTCTCTCCCGACCCCTGATGAAATACAAGCAGTCGAAATTTTGACTCCTCTGCAGTCAATTCCACAGCCTGTTGAAAAAACCACCTTCCGTGAAACAGAAATCTCCGAAAAGACAGATGAAGAGATCGATAAGCTGCTTTCTGGACAGAGATATCAGGAGCTTTCGGAATTGATATTAACCAAGGGATTTTCAAAAGATTTACTGCAGCAGGTTCATGAAAAAGTTCTAACAATCCCACAGGATAATCCTGAAACCTTCGATCTATGGAAAACCATTGGAGATGTGGGATTAAAGAATTCTGATATTAAGAATGCGCTTGAAGCCTACAAAAAAGCTGAAGAATTACTATTTCACTAATAGTTGGAGAAGATCTTGGAGCGAACATTAGTACTTATAAAACCTGATGGTGTGCAGAGAAATCTTGTTGGCAGCATTATCACCCGCCTTGAGCAGCGTGGATTAAGGATTATTGCTGCAAAATTCATTCTAGTTACGAATGAATTGGCGCGAGAGCACTACAAAATTCACGTGGGAAAACCATTTTACGAAGGTTTGATCAATTACATTACCAAATCACCGGTCATGGCAATGGTATGGGAAGGACCGAATGCGATTAAAGCTGTCAGGCAGACAATGGGTGCCACAAACCCGCTTCAAGCTGAACCGGGAACCGTTAGACATGATTATGCGTTAATGACCGGTAGAAACTTAACCCATGCTTCTGATTCCCCCGAGACTGCGGAAGCTGAAATTTCCCTCTGGTTTAGACCCGACGAATTAACAACATGGTTACACACTAACGAGGATTGGCTTACCGGGGATAATTAAAATCAAGTTTTCTTCCTTGACGCGATAATTCGCGTATGGTAAACTTTTGGGCGTTCGGGGGCGTGGTGTAGCGGCTAACATGCGGCCCTGTCAAGGCCGAGATCGCGGGTTCGAACCCCGTCGCTCCCGCCAGAAAAAACCATCATCTTAGTGATGATGGTTTTTCTTTTCTTGACACAATAGATCGCTTTTCTAGATGATCACGTTGTGATTTCGCTGGAATATCTCTTTGGTACGATTAATTTCTTGGTTCTTTTTATCATCATCCCATCCTAACAACTTTTGGCAAATTCCCGTAATTTCATTGAGGGAATCTTCATCCACTTGACCCAGCCAACCTATCGATGTACGTCGCAGCAACAGATCATCCAGATGAACTATCTTTTCGTTCTCGGTAATATAGGCGATTTCGTTAACGGTTAAGATCGAATTCGCTTTTAGAAAGACTAAAGGTTTATCCTTGGCAAGGAACTCTGTGATCAATGTTCCATAACGCTCAAAGAGCAATTCCACCATCTCCAAACCGCTTTCTGTTGTTGCAGCCAATTCTTTTGTGAATTTTGCAGCTTTTTCATCAGTTGAAGGGTAGTTTTTCCCTCCACCGATTTTGATCTCAGTTGTATTTACTGTCCTTGTGATTCCTAATTGTTCCAATACCTTGTCCGTGATCTGTTCCCCAAATGCACGGTAGCTGGTCCATTTTCCACCGACCAGGCTGTAAATCTGTAAGTTATCTAGATAATTTTCCTTTATACTGTGATCCCGGGTTATCTGACCTGTAGTTTTCGCTTCCTGGTACTCCAGCGGACGCACACCTGAAAAACGGAAAACGATCTGCTCAGGAGTGATCGGAATATCCGGGAAAACACGTTTTACAAGGTCGATAAAGTAAGTTTCTTCTTCCGGGGTACATTTCGCTTCATCAGCCTCCTCTATAGGCAGATCTGATGTCCCGATAATTACCTTATCGAAAAACGGCAGCAGCAATACGATCCTGCCGTCTTTATTCTCAAAGAAGAACTCCCGGTTGCCGATCGCCTGCTTTAATAATGGATTTTTGACGATAATATGCGATCCCTTGGTTCCAAGGATATATCTGGTGTTGACCCCTAGGCGTTTATTGACATCGTCAATCCATGGTCCAGCCGCGTTGATAATTGTCCTGGCTTTTATCTTTACGTTTTTACCGGATTCCTGGTCTCTTAAAACGATTTGCGTTCCATCAATTCCTTCCAGTGATGCATAGTTCAAAGCCATGGCATTCGAGTGAGCTTTTTCCGCGTCCAGTATGATCTCCGTGTTCAACCTTTCGGGAGATATCAACAACCCGTCATAATACTCTGCTGTAAACTTTACTTCTTTGTTTAGTAACGGATAACGTGTCAGCGATTCTTTACGGTTGAAGAACCTGTGCGCGGGAACAACCCTGTTTTTACCTGTGAATGAGTCATAGAATATTAACCCGATTTTGATTACCAGTGCTCCACGCTCCGCTGGTTTATCAAGCAGGTTTAAAAATTTAAAAGGCGCATTAAGCAATCCTGACCAGACTTTGAACATCGGTATCACGGTGGGTAGTGGTTTTACCATATGCGGCGAATTCTGGATCATTCGATTTCTCTCGGCAACCGCCTCGCGCACCAGCCTGAATTCGCCATTTTCCAGGTAGCGAATTCCCCCGTGAGCCATGTGCGAAGATGTAGCAGAAGTGCCTGAACAGAAATCCCCCCTATCTACCAGCAGTACCTTTACACCATTGATCGCAAGATCCAGAAAAGCACCAGCTCCATTAATACCGGCTCCCACGATCAACACATCAACTTCAGGATCCTTATCAAGTCTTTCAAGAATTTCTTGACGCTTCATTGCTCACCTCGTTATATGGATTTCTTTCTCACCTGGTAGATCGTTTATGCAGACAACTGGTAGATCTGTTCCGGTGCCGCCATCAGGTCTGCTGCTAATGGTCTAAGCATTGACTGCAGTATTGATGGCTGCGTTTCCTCCAACCATTTCCAGCGATTGTCGTTATCAAGTATAACCGGCATACGATCATGATACTGTCTGATCAAATCGTTTGGTTCTGTCGTAATGATCGTGCAACTTCGTATTTCTTTACCATCTTGATCCCGCCATGATTCCCACAATCCGGCAAAAGTAAAAGCTTTTCGTTCTTTCAACGTAAACAAGAAGGGGTACTTACGGGAACCAACCAGCTTCCATTCATAAAAGCCATCAGCCGGGATCAAACACCTGCGGCGAACGAACGGAACCCGAAAAGAGGGTTTTTCAGCCAATGTTTCAGCCCGCGCGTTGAACATGCGATAGCCGATTTTTGGATCCTTCGCCCAACCCGGGATCAATCCCCACTTAAACAGACCTACATCCCGGGACACGGGGTCAGTAACGGCCGGTATCAATTGACCCGGAGAGATATTCCTGTTGGGTGAAAAGTCAACGGGCAGCTCTCCCAATGCCAGCTGCTCCCGCAAATCGTCCACCTGGAGCATGATTGTAAATCTTCCACACATGATTCACATCCCTGCTTAGATTCAGGTCCAACGCTATCGATCTGGTATGAGCCCACTGTTTCAACTGCGCGTCATCAATCCCGAAAGGATGAAAGATACTCGCAGCGGCGCGCGCCAGTAATTCAGTATATTTTACCCTGTCCACTGCCGCTGGGTCAATTTTACCGGGCAGTTCCCACGGCCGCACATCTGGTTCACCGCACGTGAAGATGAATCGCATCTTCTGTCCCGGGCGGGCGCGCTTTCCGGTTTGCTCGAATAACTGCAAAGCAGCCCGGGCAGCGGGCGTGGGAGACCGGTAATCCTCAAGTTCATGACTGACACGCGAAGTGACCACCAGTTTTTCAAGAGAAACCCGTCCGCAATTCAAATCCACGAGCGCGCTGCGAAAAATATCAAACGCTTCCCGCACATAAACGGTGAGGTCGCGCACACTGCCGGCGCGGCTCAGGCGTTCAAGCATGCGTGTTTGCGTTTCAGCGACCCAGGCGGGCGTGTCGCGGCGCCGCGCCTCAATTCCACGCACTTTCATCGAACCATCCTGGAAAACCCCGAAGTACCGGTTGGCCACAGGCACTCTCTCATCCATCCGTGAAGGCAGAAAGGCAACCCAGCGGTAGATGCCGTCCAATGAAACTCCCAGCCCGGTCTGCGCAGAGATCTCGTCCAGCACCGCCTGGAAATCCGCTTTTTTTGAAGCCCCGTCTTTTTTAAGCCACAAAGCGTCCACGTACAGGTGCAGTACCTCAAACCCGAGCGACTCCGCTACCTCTTTGGCGCGCAGCAGCACCTCGCGCCCGCCGTTGGTCACCGCCTCGTGCGCCTCGATACGGCCAAAACGGGCGTTTTTGTAGCCCAGAAAACCAAAACAGACCACCAGCAGCCACTTTAAAGCAGAGGCACGCGCGCTATCCCGCTTTGAAAGCCGGCTTTCCTTTGCCAGACCGGCGCCGCGCAGTTTGAGGGCAACACGCTTTTCATAAAGCGGTTTCAGCGTCAGCGGTACAACCCCCAGCTCGGTGCTGGCGGGTATAATGCCATCCGGCAGCGGCACTTCCGGTGAAATATTGCCCTTAATAATGATCGCCGGGTACATGGAAATGAAATCGACCTGCGCCACGTTGGCATGCAGCCCAACGATCGGCTGGTAGATCAGGCCGCCGCGATCGCGCTGTATCAGGTCTACACCGTCCTTGAATTGCTCAACCTGCTGCTTATGCCAGGGAACCAATATGCCATGCTCCAGTGCAGTGAGCATCTGCATGGCCGAAATACCGGAACCCGGCGAAACGCGGGCAGCATTCTCAATAGGGAGCGTGGTCACGCGCGCTGATTCCAGCACGCCATCCAGCCCATAATCACGCCACATCATCGCGCTGCGCTGGTCAATATGGCAGCGCCCAAACAGATGAGCCTCTTCCGCGCGATAAACGATCTGTCCATAAGAAAAGTAGGTCATCTCCTTTTTCCAGGCGACCTCCCGGGACATATCCCGATTGAAGCGAAGCGGCACACCTGCCTGCCGCGAGAGTTCAAGTAGCATGGGGATCAGCCAGGTATCACCCCAATGCGACAGGACAAAATCCGGATCAACCTCCTCCAGCAGCTGGTTCAACTTGTGCAACAAGAATTCGGGCGAATTGAGCGCGATTGTCTGCTTCCTGCGCCCAAACTGCACCCTCAGGGTAGCGGGCTTACCGCGCCCCGGATCACAATCCGGCTCAATCGTGAGCACACGAAAAACCGGGTGCACGGGCGCCAGATCCCAGCGCGAATTCAGCACTCGCAGCGACAGGATTTCGCCATTCTCGTCATTCTCAATCTCACAAAACGCCATGGGGAAAGTACCATACCTGGCCGCGTGGCGAATCGTGACGGGAATATCAGTATCGTAATAAACCAGGTGCGGGAAGCCCTGCTGAATCTCGCGAAAGATCCGTGTTTCATTCAGCGGGCTGTCAATGACAGCTTTCAAGACGGGAATGGGCTCCGGGATGAACGCGTCACGCCGCGCCTCGCGTTGCAGTGAAACCACCTCAGGGTACCGCCGCAGCGCTTTCCAAAGAGCGCGAAGCTGTTCGTTAACCCCGCTGGCGTAGAATACCACCTCCAGTTTCTGGTGAAGGCAAAGGCGCGCGCCGTCCTCCGCGATAAACCATAACCGCAAACCATCAACCGTATCCTCGTAGAGATCAAGCAGCCAAGCGTGCAGATGGCTTTTCATCACGCCCCATCCTGCAGCTCCACGTACTCGATCCCGTCCGCGGGCTTTTCCACGGGTTCCGCCGGGTCATCTCCCTCAGGGCTCACCAGGCTCACAAGAGAGGGAAGCGCGGGAATAGCCGCGTCCACCACGGTCAGGCGCTCTCCCGTATCAACCCCCAGCCGCTCCAGCTGGTCTTCCAGGCGCCGCACCTTGCGGTACATCTCCAGCAGCATTGAAACCAGGTAAATGTCCATCGGGTAAAGATTGCTGGCGTAAGAAGCCTCGGCGACATGCTTGCGCGATAATGCCAGAAGTTCCTGGATCAACGCCTGGTCGCTTTTGCGCAGCGCCCGCACGAAACGCCGCAGCGCTTTCTCTTCCTCAACCCAGGTTTGTGTGGCAGAAAGAATAGTTCGCCCCATGACACCCTCATCAATAATCAGCGAGCAGCGGTAGCTGAACGCCAGCCGGCTGTGCGGGCAGGCCCGTGCTTTCCTCCCAAACCTCGGAGGCGGCCTGCTTTAGCTGCTCCAGCAGGCCGAAGCGCGGCTCTGAGAGCGACAGGAGCGGCTTGACGCTCGCCACCACCGGGGAATGAGCACTTATCGTCAACAGGCACTGCAGCGCCCTTTCAAAAAGCATGCCGCTTTCCCCGGCCTGAACACTCTCATCCATAAAAGTAGTCAACAGGTCAAGCACCAGTACCGGCACTCCCTTACCCGAAGCAGCCTTCTCTAACAGCGCCGCCACCTGGTAACAGGTGAAAGCGCGCGAAAGGCGGATATTGCGCATCACCGCCACCGGGTCGGTAGTCAATGTTCGCAGTATCCGTGCAACCCGGTACATATTGCTGCGGTTTCCGCAATCCAATAAATACACGGGACCGCGCAGCGAAAGCCTGGCTGCCAGATCCAGCATCAGAGGCGCCCCGCCGTGAGCGCCAAAGACCAGCAGCAAACCGCTGGCGTAAGGAAAACCCGGGGAACCACCCGTATCAAAAGCCCGTGTTATCTTCATATTCTTATTATATAGAACATTTGTTCTTTGTCAAGTATTAGCCCTTATTAATTCTGCGAAAATACTGTCCTGGTATATTGCTATGCGCAATATCTTAACTTTATCCGTCTTGTTTAGTACTATAATTGTGCAAATTATGGGTACTTTTAATTTTCTGTCTTCACCCTTCCGTATCCGTGAGCTTGATATTCCAGGTAGATTATTACTGGCCCCCATGGATGGGTTTACAGACTCTCCTTTCCGCAGGATTTGTAGAGAATTCGGCGCTTCTCTTCTCACATCAGAATTCATAAATGGCATTGACCTCATGTACGGTCATCCGCATCTTAAGTACAAAACTTTCTTTCATGCCTCAGAAAGACCTTTTGCTTTCCAGGTATTTGATGACGAACCTGAGCGCTTATTATCTTCTGCTTTAAAGCTGCAAGAACTTGCGCCGGATCTCATCGACATCAACATGGGCTGCTCCGCGAAGAGTGTCAGCAACCGTGGTGCCGGTGCTGGCCTATTGAAGCATCCTGAAAAGATAAAAATAATCGCGTCGTCCCTGGTATCCACCCTTCGAGTTCCAATCACGGCAAAAATCCGACTGGGCTGGGATGATGAAACAAGAAATTATCTCGATATCGTCGCAATATTAGTGGATTGTGGAATCAGCGCCATTACAGTTCACGCCCGTACGCGTAAACAGGGGTATTCCGGTCTGGCAGATTGGGATGCAATCGCAGCGGTAAAACTGGTTTCTCCCGTTCCAGTGATAGGCAACGGTGATGTGAAATCCCTGGAGGACGCGAAGAAGTTAATGGATCATAGCGGGTGTGAGGCCGTAATGGTAGGCCGGGCTGCGCTGGGTAATCCATGGGTTTTCTCTGGTGAAGAGCGCTCAAAAATTGCGCCTGATGCTCTATTTCTGACCATCAAAAAGCATTTATCTCTTATGCTGTCCTTGTATTCTGAAAGAATTGGTACACTGCTATTCAGAAAACATCTATCACGATATCTCACCGGTTATTTGACGACTTCCGAGATCAGGAAAAAAGTATTTTCCATGGATGATCCAAGTACCCTAATGGCAACCATCAGTGAACTTTTATCGAGAAAAGGAGAATACAATGGAACCTCTATGCATTTGGAGTGATGAAGTGGATTTTCCTGTCACCATATGTGACAAAGAAGGACTTATCGTTGGGATGAACAAAAAATCGATTGAATACTTTAAAGATGATGGCGGTATTGATCTTCTCGGCAGATCATTGATCGATTGCCATCCAGAACCTTCCCGTTCAAAGCTACTTGACCTGTTGAAAAATCCCCGTGCAAATACTTATATCAGTGAAACCTCAACCGAAAAATTGTTCGTCCATGAGACTCCCTGGTATGAAAAAGGCACCTACATGGGGTTTGTTGAAATTTTAGTAACAATTCCCTGATCTACACAGTCCAGGAGAATAATATGCACATTTACCACATTACGGAAGAGTCAACCTGGAAAGAAGCTAATGAATCTGGAGTTTACCTGCCTTCAGGATTTGATAAGGATGGATTTATCCATTGCTCTACTGAAGACCAGGTTTTGCCGGTAGCTGAAAATTTTTACAGGTCTAAAAACGGTCTGGTTCTATTAAAGATCGACCCCAGCCGATTAACTTCACCACTGGTTTTTGAAAACCTGGAAGGAAATGCGGAGTTATTCCCGCATTTGTACGGATCGCTACCCGTGGCTGCCGTTGTCGAGTCACTTCCGTTCACCAGGGGGCAAGATGGTAGGTTTCGATTTCCTTCTTTTTCATAAACTTACTGCAGTCCTAACATGGTAAAATACGCTTCGAGTCCCTGTAGCGCAATGGACAGCGTGCCGGCCTCCGGAGCCGAAGGTGAGAGTTCGAATCTCTCCAGGGACACCTGTTTACATGAACAGTCTTTGAAACAAGAGGACATCATTACGTAAACTGCATCGGGGAAAAAAGAAAAGGAGATTTTTTCTATGTACGAAACTGGTTTCGGTGGTGGATATTTACTTTACATCTTGTTGAGCTTGCCAGCCTTGTTATTGGGTTTATGGGCGCAAAGCAAAATTCGCTCATCCTTTGCGAAGTTTTCCAGGGTGCGCACAACTACCGGCCTTACCGGCGCGGAAGTAGCCAGGCGGATGCTTGACCAGAATGGACTCTCAAATGTTCGGATTGAACAGGTCAGCGGAAACCTTACCGATCATTATGATCCTGGCGCGAAAGTTTTGAGGTTAAGCCAGGGTGTATACAATAGCCCCAGTATTGCCGCGGCTGGAGTGGCCGCGCACGAGAGCGGTCATGCAGTACAGGATCACGTAAAATACGGACCTTTGAAGATCCGCTCTCTCATGGTGCCGTCGGTGAAAATTGGTAGCTGGTTTGGACCGGTTCTCTTTGTTATCGGGTTGGCTATAAGCGGACAAACTGGAACCAATATGGCCATGATTGGTTTGCTGCTCTTTTCTGCGACAGCTCTGTTTGCTCTCGTGACACTTCCGGTAGAATTTGACGCCAGTAAACGCGCCAAAGCCTGGCTCGCAGACTCCGGGATCATATACAGTACCGAATCTGAAGGTGTCAGCAAAGTTCTAGATGCTGCAGCACTTACGTATGTGGCTGGAGCCGCGCAGGCGATTTCTACTGTTCTGTATTACGCGTTGTTGTTGATGGGGCGTTCAAACCGCGATTAGTATCAAAAATCAAGAGCATTAGTCGTGTAAACTTAGCTGCCTTAAGTAGGGCAGCTATTGTTATCCACTACTGATACTCTTTCCGAGTTGTTCCCTGATTTCCAGCGCTTTAACTGCCCCTTCAGCTGTACAGGTCAAGGGATTGTCCACCATGTAAATTGGTATCCCGATTGATTTTGTTAAGAATTTATCGATCCCTCGCAGTAACGAACCGCCTCCGCACATCGCGGCGCCGCGATCAATAATATCTGAAATCAATTCAGGAGGTGTTTTCTCCATCACTTTACGGGTCATTTTTACGATATCTTCCAAAGCTTCCTGAAGCGCTTCCACGACATCGTCTGTCGTCAGGATCACCGGTCTTGGAAAGCTGGTGATCTGATCCTGTCCCTGTACTTCAATTGATAACTGTTGATCTTGTGGAACAGCCGCTCCTACCTTGATCTTGATTAATTCAGCAGTCTGTCCCCCAATGATCACACCAAATCTTTTACGAACATACTGCACAATTGCTTCATCAAGAATCTGCCCGCCTGATCGTGAGGACTCTCCCGCGACGATACCATTAATACTGATGATCGCGACCTGGTTGACTCCCCCGCCAAGTGAGATGATCATATTTCCTGATGGAGTGGAGACGGGCAGATCCATACCAAGAGCTGCGGCAAGCGGCTGCGGGACCAGATACACTTCTCTACTACCTGCCCCAATGCCTGCCTCATGAACTGCTCTACCTTCCACACTCGTCACACCATATGGAACAGCGATCATCATCTTTGGGCGGAAAACCCTCATCGGTCCAACGACTTTACGTGTTAGATATCCTAATAAGGTCTCCGTAATTTCGTATTCCGCAATCACCCCATGGTGCAAAGGAGAGATCACCTCAATATTATCGGGTACTCTGCCGATCATTTCTTTGGCAGCCTGTCCCCATTCAACCATCTTTTCCTCGTCAATGAGAATAGCCACCACTGTGGGTTCCTGTAGCAAAACCTGGTTCCCTTCGGCAAAAACGGTGTTGCTTGTACCAAGGTCGATGCCTAATTCTCTAGTTAAAACCGCCATACTCTTGTCTCTCTGTCCTACAATCTGGACTTTATATTTTTCCGGTATTTCTGTGCTGCCTGTAACCTGAGATTTGATCTCTTTAAGGCAGAGGTGACTCTCATGTAACGGTCTGTATCAGAAGCGAGGGTAAGTTTCAACCGTTCTTCAGCACGTTCTTTGGCTTTTACCGCCCGCTCAATATCAATTTCTTCCACATTCTCCGCTGCATCGGCGAGTATGGTAATTTTCTCAGGCAAAACTTCAGCAACCCCTCCAGCAACCGTGAAGTGCAGTTCTTCTGATTTATTCCTGACTGTGATAATTCCATAATTCAAGGCAGTTAGTACAGGCGAGTGATGCGGGAGAATCCCCATCTGCCCGGCCATACCCGGCAGTACAACGATTTCTGCCTCGCCGCTGTAAACCATTCTATCCTGTGAAACGATCTCGCATGTAATTGTCATAAATCCATTACATCAAGGTTTTTGCTTTTTCGTATGCGTCCTCTATGGATCCTACCATGAGAAAAGCTTGTTCTGGAAGCTGATCACATTTTCCATCGAGGATTTCTTTGAAGCTTTCAACGGTGTCTTTTAAAGGCACGTACTTACCTGGAATACTGGTAAATTGTTCCGCTACATACATGGGTTGAGAGAAAAACCTTTCGATCTTACGCGCGCGAGAAACAATAATCTTGTCGTCTTCGCTGAGCTCGTCAATTCCTAAAATCGCGATAATGTCCTGCAAATCTTTGTACCGCTGTAACAACCTCTGAACTTCTCTTGCGGTTTCATAATGTTCTTCACCGACGATCTTTGGATCGAGAATTCGAGATGTGGAGACGAGAGGATCCACTGCCGGGTAAATACCCTTTTCAGATATCGCTCGTTCCAGTGCGATAGTTGCATCAAGATGCGTAAAAGTAGCGACCGGAGCCGGGTCAGAGTAGTCATCTGCCGGAACGTAAACGGCTTGCATCGAGGTGATCGAACCCTGGTGCGTGGATGTGATCCTTTCCTGCAGCTCTCCCATTTCCGTGCTTAGTGTTGGTTGGTAACCCACAGCCGATGGCATACGGCCGAGCAAAGCGGATACTTCCGAACCGGACATGGTGAATCTGAAGATATTGTCAATAAAAAGCAGTACATCCATTCCCTGATCACGGAAATACTCAGCCACGGATAAGGCTGATAGCGCAACGCGCAGCCTGACCCCTGAAGTCTCGTTCATCTGACCAAAGACCATGACCGTGTCTTTCATTACTCCCGACTCGAGCATCTCGCGATACAACTGTGTTCCTTCACGCGTCCTTTCGCCCACGCCTGCAAACACTGATTTCCCCTTATGCACTGTTGCAATCGATCGGATCAGCTCCTGGATAATGACAGTTTTCCCAACTCCAGCACCCCCAAAAATGCCGGTTTTTCCGCCTTTGGTAAAGGGCGCGATCAGGTCAATAACTTTTAGACCTGTCTCGAAGACTTCCACCCTGGTGGATTGTTCTGCGAAACTTGGAGCTGTGCGGTGAATCGGGTAATAATCTCTGGATATGATTGGCCCCTTGTTATCCACTGGTTCGCCCAAAACGTTCAGTACTCGTCCCAATGTTCCTTCCCCTACAGGTACCTTGATTGGGCTGTGGGTTCTGGTAACTGTCATCTCTCTCTGTAAGCCATCTGTGGTGTCCATTGCCACACAACGCGCGATTTTTCCCTCAAGGAGTTTCTCAACCTCCAAAACCAGTTTCTCGTTTATATTCTTATCCACCATTAATGCTTCATAAATCGAAGGGATATCACCCTCGTTGAATATTACGTCAACAACACTTCCTTGAATCTGCAGGATCTTACCTTGAGTAATCGTCATTCCTTTTCCTCCGCGTTCCTTCCCATTAATTACTATGAGCAGCCGCTCCACCAACAATGTCCAGAATATCATTGGTGATGGTTTGCTGCCTCATTTTGTTATATTCGAGTTGAAGTACACCAACAAGCTCATTGGCATTATCAGTCGCATTTGCCATTGCCAGCGTGCGCGCTGCGTGCTCAGACGCCTGTGAAGATAAAGTGGCCTGAAAAATCTGAATTCCGGTAAACCTGGGAATGATCTCATCCAGGATTTGTTTCTGATCAGGTTCGTAAGTAAACACAGAAGAAGCAGAAGTTCGCTGTTGTTCGTCTGATCCGTCACGATGATAAACCTCTAACGGTAGAAGTTTGCGGATTTCGGGGTCCTGCCTGGTCATGGATTTGAACCTGGTAAAAGAAACGTACACCTGATCATAAATACCTGAGAGAAACTCATCCACCACGAGCCTGGAAATCGGTGATATATCTAGGAAGCTTACAGGATCATTCAGTTCAGAAAAGTCTGCTATGACACGAATTTTCCTGCGCAATAACAGGTCGCGGCCTTTCTTTCCGATACAAATATAATCTACTGGTTGTTCAAAAGTATCAAAATACTCAAGTGTGTTTCTGAGAACATTCATGTTGTACGAGCCAGCAAGACCTTTATCGCTGCTCACCATGATGACCATAACCCTATCAATTTTTTTCCGATCGCAAAGGAGCGGGTGCAGACTGGTATGTCCTGGTTGCTTCGCCAGATCGATCAATACCTGCCAGGCTTTTTGAGAATAAGGCAGTGAAGCAGCATTTGCAGTGACAGCTTTTCGCACTTTGCTCGCGCTGACGGTCTTTAATGCACGAGTCACCTGTGAAAGGTCCTTTACACTCCTTATTCGCAATCGCATTTCACGTGCAGATGGCATCGATTAATCCTGTGTCTTTATGCCCAGCTGGTTGTAAACACATCGAGTGTTTTACGCAGCTTTTCTTCAGTGTCTTTTGACAAGACCTTCTCTAATTCGATCGTTTTACTGATGTCTGAAGCAACTCCATTGATGTGCCGGATCAAGGCTGATTCCCAATCCTTAATCCGGTCTACATTGACCTTGTCAGCGTAACCATTTAATGCCGCGAAAAGGACGATAACCTGTTCAGCGAGTGGAACAGGCTCGTATTGAGGTTGTTTTAATATTTCCTGTAACCGTAGACCACGATTGAGTTGTCCTAAAGTGGCTTTATCCAGGTCGGACCCGAATTGTGCAAATGCAGCGAGTTCTCTGAAGCTGGCCATATCCAGCCGCAACCTACCCGCCACCTGCTTCATGGCTTTTGTCTGTGCTGAACCGCCGACTCTTGATACAGATATTCCTACGTTTACCGCCGGTCGGATGCCAGCGTTGAAGAGGTTTCCTTCGAGGTAGATCTGTCCATCCGTAATTGATATAACGTTTGTGGGAATGTAAGCGGATACATCCCCTAGCAGTGTCTCAATGATTGGCAAAGCGGTTAGTGTGCCTCCGCTTTCACTGACCTTTACTATCTTGTAATCGTTCTTCTCATTGCTCGCTTCTAGAACCTCTTCTGCCAATGCCTTTGCCATTGGTCCTGTGTACACTGTTTTATCTGCGATTTCGGCCTTTGAGATAGCATCTTTATCGTAGTTTTTTGGTAACAGGACGTAAGAATTAGCCATGCAAGAAGCGCGTTCAAGCAGCCTTGAATGCAGGTAGAAAACATCACCGGGATAAGCCTCGCGACCGGGGGGTCTTCTCAATAGCAAGGATAATTGACGATATGCCCACGCATGTTTTGATAAGTCATCGTAGATCACCAGCGCATGTCCACCGTTTTCCATGATGGCTTCACCGATCGCGCACCCAGCGTATGGCGCAATGTATTGCATTGCCGCGGACTCATCCGCCGAGGCAGAGACTATGATTGTATGCTCCATGGCACCATAACTGGCCAGCAGAGCCATGGTACGGGCGATCGCCGCCTTTTTTTGCCCAATGGCCACGTAAATACAGATAAGGTCTTTGCCCTTTTGATTTATGATGGTGTCGATCGCTAACGCGGTTTTTCCTGTTTGACGGTCACCAATAATCAATTCGCGCTGTCCACGCCCAATTGGGATCATCGAATCTATGGCCTTAATCCCGGTCTGTACCGGTGAATCTACATCGCGTCGGTCGATCACACCAGGAGCTACCCTTTCAAGCGCCCGGAACTGATTTGACTTGATAGGTCCTTTCCCATCGATCGGTTCACCAACCGCGTTTACGACCCTGCTTATTAATTCATCTCCCACCTGTATAGATGCAATACGCCCAGTGGTTTCAACACGCATTCCCTGGCCTACGTGGGCGTACTCCCCAAGAATAATGACACCTATCAGTGATTTTTCGATACTGAACGCAATGCCTTTGATCCCATTTTCGAATTCCACCAGCTCCTGCGATCTGACGCCAGTTAACCCCGAAACGCGTGCAATACCGTCTCCGGCCTCTTCGACAATTCCAATATTCTTTATTGAATACTCGGGTTTGTAGCTGTCAATTTTTTGTGAGAGATCTGTTGTGTATTGACTTAAGTTATCTGACATCAATCCTCCAGAAGCCAGTGGTATATTCTGCAAGTTCTAATTTTACTTCATCCCAGTTGGAAAAGAATCTCTTTTTTTTCTCAAGAGAAGTATCTCAAGGCTGTTCTAACCCTGGTCTCCAGATCTTCAGGGGTTTCTTTTGGAATCATTTGCAGAGCCGACTGTGCTTCAATAAGACTATATCCAAGGCCCGTTAATGCAGCAATCACATCGCTATCGATATTTGATTCCAATCCTCTTCCACCGGTGATCTCGCCTTTAATCTTGCCCTGCATGTGTAAAACAATGGCTTGAGCTGTCTTTTTGCCGATGCCTGGTATCCTGGCAAGTAATTCCGGTTGTTCGGTCAATACTGCTTTTTTTATCATGTCTAGAGGTGCAGAAGAGACTACCGCCATCGCAGTTCTAGGACCCACACCGGAAACCGCAAGCAACATCAGGAACATCTCTTTTTCTTCCAGGGTTTCAAAACCGTACAGCGTCAGGGCGTCTTCACGAACAACCATGTGCGTGTGCAAGGCAGCCATCTTGTGAAGTTCGAATTTATTTATCGTTACCAGAGACGCAAACACAAGGAACCCAACCCCCCCTACGGATATGACGATGCTATCTGTAAGTTTTTCTGTCACAACCCCTTCAAGAGATGCGATCATCGCTTCCTTTCCTGAAATTTTGATCATAAATCTCGTAAAGAACGATACCGGTTGCCACAGCTAGGTTTAAGGAATCTGAAGTACCACCCATGGGTATCTGCACAAGACTCCTGCAACTTATGATCACTTCCTCTGGTAAGCCCTGTCTTTCACTTCCCATTGCCAGAATCATATCCTGAGGATAACGCGTTGCACGATAATATGTTTTTGCTGCATCTGACGTACCGTACACAGCAATATTTTGAGTGCTTACCCAGCCAACAAATTTCTGCATATTTGATTTTACTAGAATGTTAGAAAATATTGCCCCCATACTTCCTCTAACAGCTCCTGGATCGTATGGATCAGTGCAGTTCCCTATAAGAATTATTCCCCTGGCTCCTACAGCATCGACCGTACGCATGATCGATCCCAGGTTACCCGGATCCGCGATCTCCCATAAAGCCACCCATAATCCGGAAAATTTATTCCGCAATGTTTCAAAAGGCAGCCAATCCTGTTTGATGAGCGCTCCTATTCCCTGGGGATTTTTTTTGCTGGAGATCGTCTTAAATACCTCATCTGATACAGAAATCTTTTCTGCCGTAAGGCTACTCAACCGATGATTGATGTCTTGCCGTTTGATTGATTGTTCGTATGAATCTGTAATGATCAACTTTTCAATAACAGCCCCCTGTTGTTGAGCATCAATGACCAGTTTTGTTCCCTCGATAAATGCCAAACCGTTTAGATCCCGGAATTTTTTCTCACGCAATTTGCGAATGAATTTTACGAATTCATTAGAGGAACTGGTGATCATGCATCATCCAGATTGTTCGCCAGCCGGGCGACTGCAGATGAATTCATGTGACATATCGCGATGGCCAGCGCATCTGCCGCATCATCTGGTCTAGGGATTTCTGCCATCTGCAGGAGTGCTTTTGTCATCGCCTGTATCTGAGATTTACTCGCGTTGCCGTATCCGGTTACCGCGGTTTTCACTTCTGTTGGTGCATATTCATGGAATTCAACACCTGTATCTGCAAAAGCCAGCAGGATGACCCCCCTGGCCTGTCCCACAGAAATGGCATTAGTAACGTTTTTCTTGAAGAACAATTTCTCTACTGCACCACTCTGCGGTTTGTGCAGTTGTATCAGAGCTAGCAAATTGTCGTAAATGGTCTTTAATCTTAATTCAACGGATTGCTCGGCAGTGGTCTTGATAACACCATAATCTAATAAATGTATGTTACCGGCCTCATCATCGTAAATTACTCCATAACCAGTTGATGCGGTTCCTGGATCTATACCGATGACGATCATGCGAACTCCGGAACTTACTCAGATTCCATTGCAGCCATGGCTTCATCCGATATCTTGAGGTTGGAATAGACATTCTGCACATCATCCAACTCTTCGATACTTTCAATGGCACGTATGACCTGCAATGTATCCTCGATTCCCAATTCCATTTCCTGGTTTGGGATCATCCTTAACCCTGCTTCTGTCGGCATGAGTCCCGCAGCTCTGAAACGGTCACTCAGCGTTTTAAATGACTCTACAGTAGCCACTACTTCTATCTCTTCTTCATCCTGGTTCACATCGTCTGCTCCGCCTTCAACAGCAAGTTCAAATATAGAGTCAAAATCGTTGCACTTGCCATCAAAGGTGAAAACAGCTGCCTTTTTAAACTGCCAGGCAACCGATCCTACTTCCCCCATGCTGCCGCCAGTCCGGGTCAGCGCGTGCCTTACTTCAGAAACGGTCCGATTGCGATTTTCAGTAACACATTCTATGATCACCGCTACCCCATTCGGTGCGTACCCTTCGTAGAAAACTTCCTCAAAATTCTCCCCCTCTTTGCCCTCACCGGCCGCTCTTTTGATCGCGCGGTCAATATTTTCCTTGGGCATGCTTTGCGATCTGGCTTTATCGATTGCCAGTCTCAATCTAAAGTTCGAATCCGCGTCAGCGCCGCCCTCTCTTGCTGCTAAAAGGATCTCACGGGTCAAACGTGTAAAAAGTTGACCTCGCTTTGCATCAGCAGCGCCTTTTTTTCTTTTGATCGTAGCCCACTTGGAATGACCAGACATGTTAATCTCCTTACTATGTCGGATTGAAAAAAGAGTGAAAAAATTATACCATGTTACATTTTTCAGCATTGCTGAGTTCGTCGTCGAATTTTTGCGGCAATCAACTTTCACAAGTGTAATGTTTTTCACCTTGCAGGATTTTGTTTTTTACCCTAAGATGGTGCTGTGAGGCCGAATTTCTCCTCCTTTTTGCTGGTAATATTTTTTTTCAACATCACAGCTTTTCTAAACAATCCGAATCCCCGGACCCATCTTTTTCGTTTTGTTTCGGAAGATGCATATGATGACGAATTCTTTGATCGCGCATTGGCGCGCTTTGTCCAATACCACTCAGATGATTACGCTGAATCCTCACTTGTTGGTATTTATGTAAAAGACAAATTCGATTACTCAATTACACCCCAACCGTCTGATAATCCGGCTTTCGTATCGAGCAAACCTGATGCTGTTACAGAATTTGTTTTGGCGAGTCGTTTTGGTTCGATCGGTCTTTTGGCGCACAACACACTTGCTGGCGATCATCTTGATGAACTGGACATCGGCAGTAAAGTAATCCTTATATATAGTGATGGCATTTCTATTGAATACACAGTGAATGAAGTTCGTTCATATCAGGCTTTAGACCCATCCAGTCCATACTCCTCTTTCCAATCGACAAGTCAACCAAATCAAATAATTTCCTCAGACCAACTTTTTATGGAAACTTATGGTGTTCCGGATAGATTGATCCTGCAAACGTGTATCAGCAATGATGATGATGATGCCTGGGGGCGTTTATTCGTAATTGCCACAAAAAATTACTAGATCAATTCGTCCGTTTATCCTCTAACGGTCTCGCAACCAGTATCAGGCGATGTGTATTGGTGTTTTCAGGCCAGCACGTGATCAATGTTAGCCGTACATCTTCACTTGTTCCCAACCAGCGCGCGTTCTGCTTCCTGGTCTCCAGGTCAGCATAAAGCTCGGGTACGATTAACTTGTTGGCAACAACGAAGCTCATCCTCTGATCTTTGGCATATATGTCAACAGTATCGCCGATTTCCAAATCTAAGAGATTTTTAAACACCTCTCCGTGTAGATTGTGATGCCCATTAATTACCGTGTTCCCCTCCTCACCTAACAGGGCTGAATCCGGATGCCATCCCGCGGCATATTCTGTAGGGGCTTGCCATTGTCCGAATGTTATACCATCAACATCCGCTCGATCAAAATCAGCACTGATGACGGGTGCATCGAGTTCGATGGCCGAAATTACAATCCTATCTGGGATTAATGGTCTTTCATATTCAGGCTTCTCAAGAGAACGTATGTAATTAACAGCTGTATCGAGGAACAACATCTGCTCTCCTGTACCAACCTGTTCTGCGATTTCATCCTCTCCCTCGTTGGATATTAACCCCGCTAGCGGAGTCTCAATAGTTACAATGTTCCTGGTATCCGTAAGTGAATTCATATCTGTGATATGAGTTGTGACAACCTCCGTTAAAACGAGTGTTGATGGTTTACTTGCTTCCCGGGGTAGTACTACCGGCAGCAAAGTCATGATTATGAGTCCGGAAATAAATAAAATTCCCCCGAATATTTTGTAAGCTGTTGACTTTGAAATTTTTTCCTTGTTCATCTTTATATAAACTTTCAGGGCAGGACATTGAGGCCTGCCCTGTTATCATTGTTTTACTTACATCTGTTTTCTAAAACCTTTGTATGCGAATCCTAATCCGGATAGAACAAGCCCAAAACCAACCATTGAGAAACCGGCTTTGCTGTCGAACACTTTACGGCTGCGATCTCCACCAGTTACAGGAATCAGCAGGACTGTTTCCGTTTCTTCAGGCACATCCAAAGGCTCTACTTCTTCTTCAGGTTCATCCCGTGGGTCTTCTTCTTTCACCTGGCATTTGTCCAGGTTGTAACCCGGGTAATTACCAAGATCAGCTACCAACACCGTCATTGCCATCCCTCTGTAGCATATCTGAACTGTTTCAGGACTTGGGCAGACGTCCAGATTGTAACCTGGATAATTGCCTAATTCAGAACGGTCAATTTGCAAAGATTCTCCAAAATAGCAGATGGTAACCAGGTCCGGAACAGCACACTGTCCTAATGTGTAGTTATCATAATTTTTAAGATCTGACTTTTCTACCTCAATAGACTCTCCGTTGATGCATATGGTAAGCTTTTCTTCCGTATCGCATTCTCCTTCGATGTAGTCAACGTATTCACCCAACTCAGATTGCTTTACAGTTAAGGTTTCTCCGTTATAACAAATGGTGATTTCAGGATCGTTTACCTCACATGGACCCTCATAATCATCTTCATGACCTGCGTTGGGAGTTCCCCGCTCTAAAAAGTGACCCGCCTGCCCATAAACAGCATTGGCATTTAGAGTTAGCGTAACAAATTGATCTGTCCCGTCCAACCCTGCTGCATGGCAGATGGTTACCATACCTTCAGGTGTGGCGCTTACGTTTTGAACCATGCTTGAGATTAACATACCACTAATGATCAATGCTGCGCCCAGCACCCTTAACAAACTGGAAACATGAATCTTTGAAATTATGGTTTTCATTCTATCTCCTATATAAGACCTTTTTTATCTTATTTGTCTTATTATAAAGAAAATAGAAAGAAAGTCAATACCCAGTTTTTATTCCACCCAGTTGGATAATGTGCCAATTCCCTCAATGGTAATGTCGACTGTATCCCCTTTTTCGAGGGGACCAACTCCGGCTGGAGTACCTGTCATAATGATATCTCCAGGTAATAATGTCATAATATTTGATACATAAGACACCAATTGTGTTACCGGGAAGATCATTTCTTTTGTTGAAGCCATTTGCCGTAATTGGTTGTTGACCCGGCATGTGATCAATAGGTCAGTCACATCCAGCTCAGTTTCAACCCACGGTCCCAGTGGACAGAATGTATCGAAGCCTTTTGCGCGTGTCCACTGGCTTTCGTTTCTCTGCAAATCTCTTGCGGTCACGTCATTACCAATCGAGAACCCAAAAATGTAATCGTTCGCATTATCAATATCTATCCATCTTCCCGGCTTACCGATGATCACAGCCAGCTCGGCTTCATGTTCCACCTGGTTTGATTGCGGGGGAATTTGTATCTTTTCAAGGTGAGCGACAATCGCCGAAGGAGGTTTTAAAAAGATCATCGGCGTTTCTGGAACTTCTACATTTCTTTCGCGGGCATGTTCCAGGTAATTACGCGCCACACATATAATCTTCCCTGGAATGACTGGTGCAAGCAATTGGATTCTTTCCAAAGAAATTTCTGTTTCCAACCTGCGGTATTCTCCAAAAATATTCCCTTCGACCAAACCGATCTCGTCATCAAGAATCCAACCATGCTGTTCCTGGTATTTTGAAGAGGTAAACCTGGCGATTTTCATTGCAAATAATTTCCTTCAGAAAATGATTCTTTACAGAAGCCTCATCATCAAGTATATTTGTGCCTGATCTTATTCACCGGGTGGATAGCTCAGTTGGTTAGAGCGCTTCTCTTACACAGAAGAGGCCGCAGGTTCGAGTCCTGTTCCGCCCACACAACTACAATTGCTCCAACCCTTAGAACCAGTCCTTTTTTATAAAGAATAATATTGTCGCAGTGCAGAATATCAGGAAGATTATGATGATCCACAGAAAGGCCAGTGGATTCTGCTGCATCGGTAAATTCACATTCATGCCAAAATAACTGGTGATAATGGTTGGAATGCTTAAGATGATCGTCATTGACGCCAGGAATTTCATGACCACGTTGAGGTTGTTAGAAATGATCGAGGCAAATGCATCCATCATGGAACTGAGAATGTTCCCGGCGATGGCAACCATTTCAATCGCCTGCTGGTTTTCTGTCAAAACATCTTCCAGCAGGTCTTCATCTTCAGGAAACTTGTGGAAGAGGGGGGTTTTCTGCAGTCTCTCCATCATGAGCTCATTGGATCTCAGCGCAGTTGTAAAGTAAACCAGGCTTTTTTGATATTTGAGTAATTCCATTACTTCATTATTGCGCATCGATGCCTGCAATTTATCCTCAACCATCTCGACAGTGTGATTGATCTCACGCAGGTACGCCAGGAACTGGTTTGCGGTTAGTAGCAGTATGCGCAATACCAGTCTCACTCGCTTGGCTGTTGATATGCCTCTTCCTCTGGTTCTGAGCAACTCTTCCAAAATGACGTTGTGTTTTTTACAGACAGTAATGATCATATTCTCAGTGAGAATAATTCCCAAAGGTATCGATGTATATGGAACATCCAATTTTTCACCCTGGAAGAAAGGAATGCGCAGCATGATCAAAGTGGTGCCGTCATCTTCTTTCTCTGTGCGCGGTCTTTCATCCAGATCGAGAGCGTAGGTTAAAAAGTCTGAAGGTATCCCAAGCGCCTTGATCGAATCGATCTCGTCTGTTGTTGGATCGATCAAATTGATCCAGCAGCCTTCTACTGGAGTATCAATTCGGGTAATCCCGGTGTTTTCATTCCCTTTGTAGATGATCTTCATGCAGGACCTCCGGGTGATTGGTCTGCTTTATTTTACTCCGACTTATCTTTGTGGTTAACCCTTTTGGGTTATAATATTTTTGCACCGGGGATGACAGGCTTCGACGGGCGAAGCTGATCCCGGACGGCAAGCCGAGAGGTACCGACCTCGTAAAATCAGTACAAAAAACAAGTGCCAATCGCACAAACTTTGCCGCAATGCCCCTCGCCGCCTAGCGACGAGCGCAACGCGCAAATGACGCTCTAATCAGCGTCACGTCTTCCTGCTCCGTTCCTCAACCGGTAGCAGAGCGGGCGTCACAAGGTTGAGGTGCCGTGCATCACGCTGTGGGATGTATGAAAGAGGGCTTTCGGGCTCAAACAGCTGGTACCGGAGCATTTTTGTTCTTTTATCGCAACGGTACGAAACCCAAAAAGAACTAAGCTTGTAGAAGTCTGAGGTCTAATCGTTCGGACGCGGGTTCGATTCCCGCCATCTCCACTTTTTTCAACTCCTCGAACCGATCATTTCGAGGAGTTCTGTTTCTCCAATCACCAGGACACCTAAAGTAATGGCTTTTTCTAGTTTTGATCCCGGGTTTTCTCCAAGTAGTAAATAGGATGTATTACGGCTGATACTATCAGTCGTTTTTCCCCCGTGCTCCTCAATCAGCTTCTTAGCCTCGTCTCTTGATAATGTGGGTAGTGTTCCGGTGATCACAAAAACTTTATCACTCAGGATACCCTCACTAAAGCTGGTCTTTTTCGCTTGGTCTTGCGGCCATATCCCTAACCGTTTAAATTTTTCGAGAAGCAGCTGATTTGCCGGTCGCTCGAACCAATCCTTTATACCCAAAGCGATATTCGGACCAATTCCGCTGATACTCGTCAATTCTTCGAGACTGGCATTGTTTATGTTATCCAGGTTGAGGAAGTTGCGCGCCAAATCCTGTGAGGTTACCTCGCCTACTCCATGAATACCAAGTGAATTTATAAACCTTGCCAGCGATCGACCCCTTGTATTCTTGATAGCCTCCAACAGGTTCTCTGTCTTTTTATCCGCAAAGCCTTCCAACGTTAATAAATCCTGCGCTTTTAGCAGGTATAGATCGGCGAGATCCTTGATGAAACCACTTTCCACCAGCTGTTCAACAATCTTGATTCCCATCCCTTCGATATCCATAGCCTGGCGACTCACAAAATGCTCGATGTTGCGTATGAGTTGCGCCGGGCAGGATGTATTCACGCAGTAAAAAGCCACTTCTCCAGGCAGATTTTCGACTTTCTGCCCGCATGAAGGACAAATTTCAGGGATCTTGAATGCTTTTTCGTCACCTTTACGTGTTCCTGTCAGCGGACCGATCACGTAAGGAATTACATCTCCTGCGCGTTTGATCAATACCCGGTCATTGATCCGGATGTCCTTCTCCTGGATGAAATCAAAATTGTGAAGTGTTGCCTGTTTGATAATGACACCACCCAATTCAACAGGTTCTAGGATCGCGTAAGGAGTCAACACGCCTGTTCGTCCCACATTGACCCCGATATCCAGCAGCGTTGTTGATATTTCACGAGCCGGATATTTTAGAGCGATTGCACCCCTCGGGTCTTTCCCGGCTACCCCCAGAACGCGGGCTGCAACAAGATCATCGAGTTTGATCACCACGCCGTCCACCTCGAAAGGTATGTTGTCTCTGTTCGTCATCCATCCATCAACACGTTCAAGCACATCTTTGATGGTTGGAACTTTCTCTGAAAGGGGGCTCACTGGAAAACCTGCCTGCTTCAAGAATTCCAACGTTTCCCACTGAGTCGGGGGAAATCCATCGGAACATTCTACGATCGCATAGGTTAGCAGATTTAAAGGTCTCTCTCTTGTTACAGCAGGGTCCAGCTGCCGGAGCGAACCGGAGGAAGTATTACGCGGATTTTGATAAGTCTTTTCACCTTTCTGACTTAGTGATTCATTTAACCTATCGAAATCAGCAAGGTTGATGTAAACCTCTCCTCTCACTACAAGGTGTTCAGGGATATCAATAACGCCTTCTACAATCGGGATGTTCAACGGCAATGACCTGATGGTGATAAGGTTGGCGGTGATGTCTTCACCGATATCCCCATCTCCGCGAGTAGCTCCCTTTGAAAAAATCCCATTTTCATAATGCAGTACCACGGTAAGACCGTCAATTTTTGGCTCCAGCACAAATCCGGAATTTGCTACCCTTGGATCAAGTTTCTTGATACGGTCAAACCACGCGATCAGATCATTTTTATTAAACGCGTTTGCCAAGGATAGTATCGGCGCGGGATGAGACACTTTTATGAACTTCTCCATAGGAGATGAGCCAATGCGCCGGGTTGGTGAATCCGGAGTCACCAAGTCTGGATGGGTTTCCTCCAACTCTCGCAACCTTTTGATCATCATGTCGTATTCATAATCGCTGATGATCGGATCTTCCAGCACATGGTAACGGTAGTTGTGGTAATGGATCTCTTTTTGTAAGCGCCGAATCTCAGACCGTTCTTCTTCTTGTTTCATATCAGACCTCTTGCTCTCTATATAGGAAATTCTAATATAAAATTCCACTGAGAATTACATTCACTTTCAATATATAATAATATCCAAGCAATAACCAATTGGAGGACAGATGAAAACAGTAGCTTTTATTGGCGCGGGTCTCTTGATCCTGTTTGGAGCATTGATGGTTATCGGCGCCACTGATCCTAGCGGCAGCCCCGCATGGCTTTTCGTTGGATTGATCCTGATCGGCGCGGGCCTGGTGATTGTTTTCTTCGCGGCCCGCAGAAAACCTGTCGCCCCAACTACCAATGTCACATTGAATGTCGACCTTCCCGGTGACGTAAACCTGGATTCATTAAAATGCAAATCTTGTGGCGGCGTTTTGACTGCTGAAAATATCACCATGGTTGCCGGTGCCCCCATGGTAACGTGTCCTTTCTGCCATACCGCCTATCAATTGACTGAAGAGCCCAAGTGGTGAGAAGGATTTCCTGACGGAGGTTTTGATGAAGGTACTTCGGTTTTTTAGTGTATTTCTTGTTTTTATCATGCTCGCCGGAAGCACTACACCGGTTTTCGCGCAAGATTACATATTTCAAGTACCGGAAAAAGCTGTGGTGGTCACGGTTAATGTCGATGGCTCCATCTCCATCGATTACACAATGACATTTCTCAATGATGCGAATGCCCACGAAATCGACATTGTAGACATTGGCTTGCCAAACTATAACTACGATGTCAAATCTATTACCGCGGACATAAACGGCGTACCCATCAAACGAATAACCCAATCCGATATCGTCCAGCCTGGCATATCACTATATCTCCAGGAAAACACCATTCCCCCGGGTGGTCGGGGAACCGTCCACGCGTACATTCCCGCTGTTGGTGATTCGGTTTTTCCTGCTTCTCAAGAAGAAACCGAAGAATACGCCTCAATGGTCTTCTGGCCGCACTGGTACGACCGGCAGAATTGCTATGGCAACACAAATTACCAGATGACGATCCTGCTTCCGCCAGGAGTGAGCGAGAGCGAAGGAAGATACTACATTCCGGAAAACTGGCCGGGTTCTTCTGAACCTGAATCCCTGCTGATGGATGACGGCCGCATCTTTTACACCTGGGTTTCTGATCAGGCAAATTCGTATACCCAATATTCATTCGGCGCGAGTTTCCCATCGAGATTATTAAACGCAGGCGTCATTGTTACGGAACCCTACGTTCCTCCTACCGCAGAAGATCGCCCCTCTTCAGGCATAGACCTAAGCGCGATTTGCCCGATCATCTTTTGCCTCGGATTTGTTCTTTTCTTTGGATTGATCATTTATTCAGGAATCAAAGGGGCAGAAAAGCGCAAACTGAAGTACCTGCCTCCTAAGATTCTCATAGAAGGCAACGGTGTAAAACGTGGTCTGACAGCAGTTGAGGCTGCAATTTTAATGGAACAGCCGATGGACAAGATATTTACCATGATTCTTTTCTCCGTACTGAAGAAGAACGCGGCTGAAGTGGTTACAAAAGAACCATTGGAAATAAAACCGATCGATCCAATCCCTGAGGACCTGTACCTCTATGAGAAAGAGTTTCTCGAAGCTTTCAAACAAAAAGACAGCCCCAGAAAGAAAGCGCTTCAACTCACCATGGTGAATTTGATCAAGAGCGTGACCGAAAAAATGAAAGGTTTCAGCCGTAAAGAAACAGTCGCCTATTACGAGCAGATTATGCAAAAAGCCTGGCAGCAGGTGGAGCAATCCGCCACGCCAGAAGTTAAAGCCCAGGTTTACGAAGAGGTTATGGATTGGACGATGCTGGATAAAAAATACGAAGATCACACCCAGGAAGTCTTCAGCGGTCCGGTTCTTTATCCCGCGCCCTCCTGGTGGTGGCGTTACGATCCAGCAATTCCCAGGCCGACTACATCAACGATCAAACCTACAGCTATGCCAACCGCTTCTACAGTCGGCGGTCCTCCTCCCACAATCTCAATGCCAAAAATCCCCGGTTCCTCTTTTGCTGCTTCAGTCGTAAACAGCGTCTCATCCTTCTCTGCGAATGTCCTTGGTGGATTGACCGGGTTCAGTGGCGCCGTCACCAATGTGACCAATCCACCCCCGCCTCCATCCACTTATCGTAGCAGTGGATCAAGCAGAGGCGGCGGCGGTGGTCATACCTGCGCGTGTGCCTGTGCCTGTGCGGGCTGTGCCTGCGCCTGCGCTGGCGGCGGCCGCTAGCACTTGCAGCATGAGCCTATTCGGCAGGTTTTTAACCCGTTCATCAAATAACGTGGTGCCCTCATTCACTCACGGTCTTCATCATTTTCAATGGGATCATGGCGGTGAGAAATCCAGGGTGCATTTGAGGATCGATCCGGATGACTCCGGCCTGCTCATCATCAACGCCAATAGGGTTTTCCATTTAAACCCGAGTGCCACGCACATGGCATATTATGCTCTGAATAAAACCCCCGTTGAAACGGCGGTTTCAAAACTCTCGAGAGAATTTTCCGCATCCAGAAAAGACCTGCTTCAGGATTACCTTGATTATCAAAAAACGCTGGTAAACCTGGTTGACGACCAGGTTTGCCCAATTTGCGACCTGGAACTCGAAACCTCACTGCCTTTCACTGCCAAACCAACCGCTCCATACCGGATGGATATCGCCCTGACCTATCGCTGTAATAATTCCTGCTCGCACTGTTACAACGATCGTCCACGAAATTACCCGGAATTGACCACAACCGAATGGTTCAAGATCCTTGATCATCTTTGGTCATTAGGTATACCGCACATTGTATTTACAGGAGGTGAACCCACATTGCGTGAGGACCTTCCATTGCTCATCCAACATGCTGAAAAAAACGGACAAATCACAGGTGTAAATACCAATGGGAGAAAGCTTTCAGATCCCGCTTTTGTTCAAGCATTACTTGACGCAGGTTTAGATCATGTGCAGATCACGTTGGAGTCGCATGACCCAGAAATACACGACACAATGGTTTGCCATCGCGGCGCCTGGTCGCAAACAGTGGCTGGAATTCGTAATGTGCTCAAGACCAGGTTGTACGTGATGACGAACACCACCATGCTCACGCATAACCGTCAGAGCATCCCGCAAACTCTGTCCTTCCTCGCGGAACTGGGTGTACCTACCGTCGGATTGAACGCATTGATCTATAGTGGATTGGGTAAATCCGTCGGGACAGGTTTGAGCGAAAACGAATTGGAACCTTTGTTGTACAGCGCTAAAGAGATAACCAGCGCGAATGGACAGAAATTAATCTGGTATACACCGACCCAGTACTGCAATTTTGATCCGGTTGATACAGGTTTGGGGGTAAAGGGCTGCACAGCCGCTCTCTACAACATGTGCCTTGAACCTGATGGCTCAGTTCTGCCGTGCCAATCTTACTATCGCTCACTGGGTAAGATCCAGGAACTTGCCTGGAATGAAATTTGGAACCATGAACTATGTATTGAGCTTCGTGAACGTAAAAATCTTCCCGAGAAATGCTCAGATTGCCAGATTCGGCAGCAATGTGGCGGGGGTTGTCCGTTGAAATTTGATTGCTCATGAAAACATGACTAATTCGGAGGGTATGATGAAAGCGCGAGTGAAAAATCTGTTTAACAAAATTTTCTACACACCACAACCTCTTCCAGCCGGAAGCTGCAGTTCAATCGTTGACATCGACGGGCAAAATAACCGCTTGTTTCTCCGCATTGATCATGAGGGAAGCGGCATTCTGGTCGTGAACGCATCCACGGTGCTTCATCTTAATCCTACCGCCGCAGAAATTGCCTTCTATCTGATCAAGAAAATGTCAGTTGAAGAAATTTCAAACGAGCTTGTAAAGCGTTACCAGGTTTCGATTGAGACCGCCCGCCAGGATATTGAAGATTTGAAAGTCCGGGTCAATACATTGATGGAGACCCCGGATCTCGACCCGGAGACTTTTCTCGATATGGAGCGCGCTATCCGTCATTCTTCAGACCAGAACGCCCCCCTCAGGCTGGATTGCGCTTTGACCTACCAGATCCCTTCCGGTGCTGCAGATTCGTTTACGCCTGTACAACGTGTTGATCGTTCTCTGGATACATCTGAGTGGAAGCATATTCTTGCCCAGGCGTGGGACTGGGGTATTCCCCACGTGGTCTTTACTGGTGGTGAACCCACAATGCGCCCGGACCTTACTGAGTTGATACAATATGCTGAACACCTTGGTCAGGTGACTGGTCTTATCACCAACGGATTACGCCTTGCTGAAAAGGATTATCTCGATGACCTGTTAAATGCTGGCCTGGATCATCTGATGATCGTATTATTGGAAAATGAAGAACTCTCCTGGGAGTCGATACGTGATATTCTCAGTGAGGACATTCATTTGACCGTTCATTTGACATTAAACAATAAGAACAGGGAGAAACTTGTTGAATTGCTCGAAAAATTGACCGACATTGGCGTTGAACACATTTCAATCAGTGCTCCGAACAAAGAATATGAACCGGATCTCGCAGTCGCAAGCCGAATCGCAGCCGAAAAAGGGTTGGGGCTCATATATGACCTTCCGGTTCCGTATTCAGAAGTAAATCCGGTTAGCCTTGAACTAGAGAAAGATAGAACAGCGATCGAAGGTTATGGAAGGACCTGGCTGTATGTGGAACCTGACGGCGATGTCCTTCCGGGTCAGGGATTGCTGCACAAATTGGGCAATATTTCCACAGAATCATGGATCAATATTTCAGCCAACCGAAAAATTTACCTGGCAAAATAAATGGCAATTAACTGGCATGAACGTTTTGTTCAGCAGTCTGGCTGGACAAAGTCGATTCGTGAATATCTTTTTCAAAACCTGGAATTCCACAACAACACATCTGTGCTCGAGATCGGTTGCGGAACTGGCGCCGTATTATCAGATGTAGCCACCCGGTACCCGGTAAAAGGGTTTGGAATTGACCTGGATTTTGATCGTACTTTATTCGCTACGCGCAATTACGATTATTTAATGATAAATACTAGCGATGCGAACGCGCTCCCGTTTTCTGCAGATACCTTTGATCTTGTGTTTTGTCATTATTTTCTCCTTTGGCTTGAAGCTCCTGAAGTATCTTTGAAAGAGGTTTATCGAGTCTTAAAACCCGGGGGTTATTTTGCTGTTTTTGCAGAACCTGATTATTACCATCGCGTTGATGCTCCCTCGCTGCTTACCATGCTGGGGAAATTACAAAATAAATCCCTCAAGGCTCAAGGTGCGCATCCAGGAGCAGGAAGAGAAATTGTCGGGATGATCTCCAAAAGCGGATTTCAACTCTTAAAATTTGGCGTGCAGGGTTATGAACATCCCGAACCGGGTATTCCCCCATGGTGGGAATCTGAGTGGCAGGTTCTCAATCATGACCTGGCTGTCAAGTTTTCAACTGATGAATTACACCAGCTTCAAGAGTTGGACCGGAAACATTGGTTGATCGGTGATCGGGTTCTATACATCCCTACTTACTATACATTATGTAGAAAACGGAAGTAACTAACTAGGAATTTATGAGGTTTGTCACTTCAAAATTATTTTAGAATATTTTGTATTCCTCCTCAGAAGGGTGGGAAGATCATCGTGGCATGCAACGAAGCCAATTTTCTCGCTCTTCTATTTTTTAATTCCCTGGCAATTTCTTTATTGTAAGAAAGGGAATTTTGCATTATAATGCTCACCTGTTCGGGGCGTGGCGCAGCCCGGCTAGCGCGCTTGCATGGGGTGCAAGAGGTCGGAGGTTCAAATCCTCTCGCCCCGACTAAAAACCGCAGATCTTTTGATCTGCGGTTTTTTTACCAAGACTATCACCTGGCTTGCAGTATTTGCACGATAATAGTGCAGCCTCATTCCAATAATTGAATTGCCCGATTGATCCGTTCAAGGACCTTTGTCTTTCCTATGATCTCCATGCTTTCAAAAAGCGGAGGACTCACTTTTTGACCTGTGACCGCCACCCTCAACACCCCAAAAACCTGCCCGGCAGAAAGACCGCTCCTCTCAACATACGCCCGCATCGGCGTTTCGGTTTTTGTTTGATCGAAAGCAGCCACTCCTTCAAGGAGGGTGTAACTTTCTGTAAGGATTTCTTTAGCTTGAACTGCTGACAATCCCTTTGGTGTTAATTCATCGACTTGTGGCTTTACATTATCTTCAAAGAAGAATCCAGCCATCTCAACAGCCTCGTCAAGAGTGGCGATCCTTTCTTTGAGGATTGGAGCGATTTTTTTCAAGGTTGATGTGTCAGCCTTGATCCCTTTCGCAAGAAAGTATGGCGCAATTCTCTCTGCCAATTCAACATCATCCAGGTGTCGAATGTGAAGCCCGTTAAAATGATCCAACTTGGTGAAATTTATCGCTGCCGGCGAAGGATTAAGATGTTCGAGGTTGAATTTCTCAACCAGGTCTTCCAGGGTAAAGAACTCGGTGTGGTCGTCATAACTCCAACCCATTAAGGCTACCCAGTTCACCACCGCTTCAGGCGTATAACCCAGGTCTTTCAGGTCTTTGATAAAAATCGAATACCCATCCTTGAGTAAATCGTCTTTTTCACGCTTGCTCATCTTGCCTTTTCCGCTTGGTTTTAGAAAGACGGAAAGGTGAACCCAAACCGGTTCCTGCCAATTCAACGCTCGGATAATGAGGCTGTGAAGAGGAAGCGATGGCAGCCATTCAGATCCTCTGATCACATGCGTGATCTTCATCAGCTGGTCATCAACCATGGCAGCCAGGTGATATAAAGCCCAGCCGTCAGACTTCACCAGGATATAGTCGTCTAGCGTGCGGTTTTCTACTGTAATATCACCCCTAAGCAGGTCTGTGACTGTGGTTGAACCCTCTTTGGGTGACTTGAAGCGAATGACAAATTTTTCCCCGCTTTCAATTCGTTTACTGGCTTCCTCTGCGCGTAAATTTCTACAGGTACCGTCGTAATGAGGGGCTTCTTTGCGTTTTTGCTGTTCTTCACGCACTCTTGATAATCTTTCAGGAGAGCAAAAACAGTAATAAGCATTTCCGGATTCAACCAACTTATTTGCATAAGTCAGGTAGATCTCTTTTCTTTCTGATTGCCTGTAAGGGCCATATGGACCCCCAATGTCCGGTCCCTCATCAAAATCAATTCCCAGCCATCGCAGACCATCAATCAGCTCCTGCTCCGCGCCCGGGATGTACCGTTTGAAATCTGTGTCTTCAATTCGAAGTATGAATTGTCCGCCCGTTTTCTTTGCGATGAGGTAATCATATAGTGCTGTTCTGGCACTTCCGAGGTGCATGTGCCCGGTTGGGGATGGCGCGAAACGGACTCTCACTGGGGAATTACTGGTTTTCATATGACTCCACTTTTATGTTTTTCGGTGCAGTAGTACACTCTCGATCAGTCCAATACCGAGCATTAACGATAATAAGGAGCTTCCGCCGTAGCTGATAAAAGGCAGCGTCTGACCCGTGACGGGAATGACTCTTAAGTTTACACCAATATTGACCATGGTTTGAAAAGCGATGAGTGTGGCAAATCCATACGCGATCATCGCGCCGTACATGTCGGTAGCCAGCCTTGCAGCTCGAATACAGCGTATGATTACAAAAACAAGAATTGCCATCAATAGGATGGTGCCGATAAAACCAAATTCCTCTGCTATCGCTGAAAATATATAATCCGTAGATCTTACCTTCAAGAAGCGCAACTGTACCTGTGTTCCAGAATTGTAGCCCTGCCCCAGCAGCCCCCCGCTGCCGATTGTGATCAACGCCTGTTCGACGTTATAAGTGTTTCCATGCCTGGCTTCTTCATCAGGATTGATAAAGGTCAGGATTCGTTCCTGCTGGTAGGGTTCGAGGAATGGGAACGCGATCAATCCCAGGGCGACACCCGCCAGCCCAAAGATAACCACATATTTTGTGGGTAAACCGCTGATCCAAAGCATTGAAAACCAGATTACTGCCAATAATATTGTGGTACTCAGATTCGGCTGCAGAAAAATGGGGACAATGACGCCGGCTACAATTAAAAAGCTGATCATCATCCAGCGCAGGTTCTTCGGTTTTTTTTCATTGTTCGAGAAATAGTGCGCGAGTACCAGGATCACCACAATTTTTGAAATCTCCGCCGGTTGGATGTTCACCAGCCCGACTTCCAGCCAGCGCTGCGCGCCAAAACTGGTAGTTCCGATCACCAGAATAATGCCGAGGAATGCCAAAATGAAAATGTACATCAGCCGCGAAAGGCTTTTCCAGTAGTGATAATCCAGCACGGTCACGCCCAGAAGTACAGCCATCCCGATGCCAAAAAATGTTGCCTGTCGGTTGACATAATTCGCCAGTTCAATATTGCCGGCAATGGTCGAACGGATCATCATCAATCCGAATACGCACAGGAATAAAACCGCGCCGAACAGAAAGAAGTCAAAGTTACGCCAGAATTCTCGTCTAAACATAAGCGCAGGACCGTATCCGATAAATTATTCAGTCCCTCCTGTCGCATCAATCGATTTTAGATCGAAATATGTTTCCAGTACTCTTTGCACTATAGGAGCAGCTACGCTAGCCCCTTCCAAACCATTATAAACAAAGGCAACCACGGCAATTTCCGGATCATCGAAAGGAGCGTATCCCACATACCAGGAATGCGCCGGCCAGGCTTCAGGCTGGCAAAGGTTCTTCTCCTGAGCAACATTGTCGCAGTATTCCGCAGTACCGGTTTTTCCAGCGGATGGTATCTCCAATGCTGCCAGTGCCTCTGTGGCTGTGCCATCTTCTACAACCCGTCTCATCCCCATTTGAGCGTATTCCACTACCCAGGGTTCAACCACACGTTTTTCTCCCGTTGGCTTGTTGTTTTCATCCAAAATATCGATCAAAGGATCCAGGGTAATATCCCAGACAAGCCTGGGTTCGAATTCTTTTATGACATTTCCTTCTGAGTCGAGAATTTCCTTTATGATGGTAGGTTGCATGTACTTTCCGTCATTTGCCAGGATCGAAAAAGACTGCAATACCTGCAAAGGAGTCGCGAGAACGTACCCCTGTCCGATCGTGGTTATGTAAGTATCTCCTGTAGACCAGTTTTCGGCGCGGTATATGCGCTTCCAGGTTGGATCGGGTACTAACCCGTCTACTTCTCCGGGCAGTTCTATGCCGGTAGGCCGGTTATAACCAAGCGCTTCAGCATATTCCTTCAATCTCCATACCCCCACTCCCCCATCCGGTACATCGTTTTCAAAGCCTCCGCCAATTTTGTAAAAATAAATATCGTCCGACAACCCCACGGCTTTCACGAAATCGCACATACCATGACCGTTCCGGTCATATCCCACGTATTCTCTGGGAATGCCGGGGTCGTTGGCGGAATATTTTTGAATCACAGAGATGGTACCGGGGCAGGGAATTTCCTGCTCAGGCGTTACGACCCGTTCGTTTAGCGCGGCGATGGCAGCCACCATTTTATATACCGAACCCGGTGGATGCATCGCAGAGATACCATGGTTTAGCAAAGGTTTTAATGGATCCTGGCTTAATTGATTGTAATAATACTCAGGGATTATCCTTTCAAGCCTGTTGTTTTCGTAAGTTGGTTCTGAAACCATTGCCAGAATTTCGCCGGTCTTCGGGTTCATAGCTATGACCACGCCATTTTGTGACTGGATGCGATTAAGATAAGTGTTCCAAAAATTCATTTCATCTTTTAAAGCGGTCTTGGCTGCCGCCTGCAGCCTTGTGTCGATCGTCAATCTGATGCTGTTACCAGGTACAGGGGCGTCTGGAGGTTGTACATCCCTTATTTCCATACCCGCTGCGTCCACTTCAACAACCCGTTGTCCGTTTTTGCCCAATAGAATTTCATCAAGTGAGTATTCAGCCCCGCCAAAACCAACTTTGTCTCTCCCGGCCACGAATCCGAGATCTTCATAGTATTCTTTATTTTCAGCTGTAATGGGACCCAGAAATCCGACGATTTCAGCCGTCAGGTAGCCTGTGGGGTACTGCCTGACCGGTTCAATTTCAACAGTCACTCCAGGCCAGGTACCTTTTTTCTCGCTAATGACCATTGCGATTTCTTTATTGACATTGCACTTAACATTGACCGGTGAAAAAGGCGCGTTTGTATCTCCGATTAGTACTACTTCTTTAATCCCAAAATCGGTCTGACAAGGTGTGAACAACCGGACGGATTCATCTGTAACGATTCCATTTGTTACCGGAATATCAATAAGAACGGATAATTCTCTATAGATTTCTTCCTTAGTTCCTTCATCAGCTGGTAAGAATGCGGGGGTAATGGCAATATTGAACGATGCTGCGTTTTGCGCTAGTACAAATCCATTTCTATCATATATATTTCCACGTTGTGTCTGCACGCTGATGTTCTTAATACGGTTTTCTTCTGATTGCGTCAGATAGGCTTCTCCATTGATGATCTGAAGGCTGAATAATCGAACCACGTATATTGAAAAAACCACTGCAAGCAGGATATAGATGACCCTGAATCTCCATCTTTCCAGACCCGACTGAACTTCCCTTTCGCTTTTCATGCGCTTTCCTCCGAGCGATTTAACCACCCAGAGAAATCTTTTACGATTGCGTATACGGGCATGGCTAAGAATAGATTAAGAAAAACTGAAGGGATAATAACTCTATTCAGCGTAATACCGAACGGATAACTAACCCCGTTTAGTCGTAAACCAGCGTAAGTCAATGTGTAAAGAAGAATACTCGAAACCATGGTTATCGCGAACATAGCCAACAAAGGTGATTCCCAGAGCTTGTTAAAAACGAATTTCGCCAGAATGATCACAGCAATGTACACTGAAAGATAGATATACCATGGTAATGCCGTGATGTATGCAACAAGTGCTCCCGATACGACGGCCAGGATGTAACCTGATCGATCCCTTGTACTAAGCCCCCAGGCTGCCAGCCAAACCAGCACAAGATCTACAGTTCCATCCAGAAGTGTCATTTCTTTGGCGATGGTTGTTTGCAGCAATAGCAATATGATCAAGACGGGAATTACAGCCAGGACAGTCATTTTTCACTGCATAGGAGTCGGAACAAGTGGTGCTATATCCACCGATTTGAAGTTAGTGATCACCAGTACCGCACGTAAATTGTTAAAATCCACTGAAGGTTGAATGGCTGCAGTCTGAAAAAGTGCATTTTCTTTCAATTGAGGTGATAAAACCTGACCGATAAATATTTCCGGCGGGTAAGAGCCACCCATCCCAGAAGTGAATACCAGGTCCCCTTCAGCTAATTGTACAGAAGGGCTTACCATCTCAAGTGTAACATCACCTGTGATGGAACCTTGCACTTGCGCTTCAGTCTTACTTTTCTGTAGTTTAACATTTACTACTGAACTCTGGTCAGTAATCAATTTAACACGGGCTGCTGAAGCTGTAACAGCATCTATACTGCCTACCAGTCCCTGTTCAGTGACGACCGGCATTCCCTTGAAGATACCGTCATCAGAACCATGATCCAGGATAACGTAATTGAGAAAGGGACTTGGGTCTTTCCCGATCACGGATGCGGCGATGTAGGTGTTGTCAGGGTTTTCCCGTGCAAAATCAAGCAGCGCATAAAGGATATCTGTTTCGACGAGCTGTTGCTGTAACTCAAGAATTTCTGATTGAAGTCGTGATACTTCATTCTGTAGAGCTGCATTTTGTTCCCGCAGCGTCAGCACATCACGTGGTACTGTAAAAAAATCGACAACAGCATTTACCCTGGTGGAAAACCAGCTTTGGGTGCCGATCAATGGATCAATGGCTTTGCCAACGATCCTGCCGAGCATTCCGCTGATTGCCAACACAAGAACTCCGCCTACGACCAAAATGATCGCCAGTGTTTGCCATGTTCGTATCGGGATTTTTTTCATTCTTGTTGACTTACAACTATCCTCTTGAGGGGCTTCTCTCTAAGCTAACCAGGAACCTCTTGTACCTGGAGAGGTTTTCAAGAACCAAGCCCGCGCCTCTGGCAACACAAGTCATCGGGTCATCTGCCACCCACACACGCAGGTTAAGTTCATCTTTTAACCGCGGTACCAGTCCCAGTATCTGGGCGCCGCCGCCTGCCAGGCATACTCCCGAATCCAGAAGGTCAGAAATTAACTCGGGTGGTACTTCATCAAGAGCGTCTTTGATGGTGTCAATGATCACCTGCAATGATGGGTTGATGGCTTCCCTGATTTCAACGGAAGAAACATCAACTGAACCCGGTAAGCCCGTGATAAGATTTCTCCCGCGCGCTGAAAATGTCAATTCAGTCTGCAGAGGAAAAGCGGAACCGATGGCAATTTTGATCTGTTCAGCCATTCTTTCCCCTATCAGCAGGTTGTACTTTTTCCTTATGTACTGAAGAATGTCTTCGTCAATTTCATCTCCGGCAATTCTCAGTGACCGTGAAATAACGATCTCACCCATTGAGATTACAGCGACCTCTGTCGTTCCTCCGCCGATGTCAACGATCATCGTTCCTTTTACATCATTGATCGGCAGACCCGCTCCAATAGCAGCGGCACGGGGTTCTTCGACTAGGTAGGTTTCTCTGGCTCCCGCTGCCATCGAAGCATCATATACCGCCCGTTTTTCTACCTCGGTTGCGCCAGAAGGAATACCGATGGCCACGCGGGGTCTTGGCATTGGCACAATCGCCTGTTGATGAACCTTTCCAATGAAGTATTCAAGCATCGATTTGGTAATTTCGAACTCAGAAATCACCCCATCTCGTAACGGTCGTATGGCTACGTAGTTCATGGGAGTCCTGCCGACCATCTCTTTTGCGGCATTTCCTACTGCAATCGTCTCGCGAGTACGTTTATTGACTACGACCCAGGAAGGTTCATTGATAACAATACCTTTACCGCGTACATTGACCAAGGTGTTCGCGGTCCCAAGATCGATTCCTATGTCGAGTGAAAAAAAACCCATCAACCAACTTATTGGATTGGTTGCCAATAGTAACTCCTGATAACAGTCTAGGTATCTAACAAAAAATTATACCATAGCGGTCTGTCAAGTCTTTTTGCATGATTTTTCTTGACAGTGCATTTGCTAATCGCTATAATGCAATTCGTCAGCGGGTGTCGCCAAGTGGTAAGGCACCACCTTCCCAAGGTGGTATTCGTGGGTTCGAATCCCATCACCCGCTCTATTTTTTTTAACTTTTTTCCCTGTGTCAAACCAAGCATTGCGTGGATTAGCATAATTGTAAGCTTACTAAAAGCTAACTATGCTAGAATAAATAGACGAATAGGTACCCCAATGCAGTCTGCAAAATTAATCCTTCATATAGAAGATAATTTTGACAATCGAATCCTCGTTCGAAGGTTACTTCACGCTGCGTCCTACAGCGTACTGGAAGCAGAAAATGCCCGCCAGGCGATTGCTGCACTGTACAAATATCGACCTGATCTGATTCTAATGGACATCAACCTTCCCGGAGTTGATGGCTACACGCTGACTTCAAAATTAAAAACTGTCGCCAGTGTCAGGAAGATACCTATTGTGGCGATTACAGCCAATGCGATGCGTGGCGATCGCGAAAAATCCCTCCTCGCCGGTTGTGATGGACACATAGAAAAACCCATTGACATAGACACATTCCTCGATCAGATAGCACTTTATCTAAATAATGGTAATCAATCTATAGATGAATAATGTTGATCCCTCCCTCTCGAATAAATCCATCCCTCCATCACCCAAGATCATCCTGGTAGTTGAGGACAATGCCGGTAACTTTATGCTCATAGCACGGTTGCTGGACAGTGAAGGATACAGGTTTGAATGGAAAACCTCTGGATACGAGGTGGTTGAATTTGCAGAGAGCCTTCCTGAGCTTGATCTGGTGTTGATGGATATTCGGTTGCCTTATGAGGATGGTTATGCTGCTTTCAGAAAATTAAGATCAAGCGAGAGATTTAAAAACACACCCGTTGTTGCAATAACAGCAATAACCGGCGTGGAACAGATGCATTCAGCAAAGTTGGCCGGTTTTACCGGGTTTATCGGAAAACCACTAGACCCTGATCGTTTTCCAGACCAAATATTGCGCCTGCTTTCAGGACAACCAGTTTGGGAATTTGAGTAAGCAGGGTAATTATTTTTTGTAAGCGAGAAGCGAATATTTTGGAGGAATTATGGCAGTGATAAACAAGAATGAGAATCCTGCAAATGAGCCCATCACAACCGATGAACATCGCGGTCAGATCATTATTATCCGAATTCTATTTCTGATCAGCATCTTTTCATCAATAGTTTTTTTGGCGCTGTCCTTCATAAATCGTGAGGTTGGTTATTACCTGCTCGCCATTAGTTCCCTGATTACAGTGCTATTTGGGGTCATGGCCCTTCCCCGTGGCACAAGAGATGTTAGGCCATTTTTTGTGTTCCTCCTTTCAGCCTCTTATCAACTACTGATCGTTCTCCTAGCGAGCGTACTTCCTTCTTTTCAGGGAATTCCGTATGCGATTTTAGCAATAGCGTTGGCTTTGATCATCTCATCCGCGATCCCGAGGAGCGGGATCAGTGATTGGGTTGTTACCATCGGCGTTATCGGGGCTATTGCTTCAATTCAACTTACCCTGCTCGCCTTGCTTCCGCGTGTTGAAAACCAGGCAATATCCAGCGTCATTGTGATCCTTGCTGCCCTGCTCCTGATCAAGGTCAGTGAGATGTTTGGCGAACGCCGGGTTATTGCGTCCATCAGGACCAAGCTGTTATTAATTTCCCTCGCTCTTACCCTCCTTCCCCTTATAGTCCTATCGATCATCAGCAGCAGATTCCTCCAACAATCCATACAGACACGTACCAATGAATCATTGGATGTTGCAGCTGAACAAACCCGGCTCACCATCGATAATTTCATCGAGAATAACCTGGAAACGCTGGAAATCGAGTCGTCACTGGGAACCATCATCCGTTTCATTAATCTACCGGAACTCGACCGCTACAATTCTCGTGAAAAACTTGAAGCTGTTTCAACACTGAAGTCTTTTCAAGCCAAAGAAAAAATCTATGTTCCATCCTATGCCATTCTTGATCGCAACGGACTCAATCTCTATGATACCGATATCACAAAATCGGGTGTTTTTGAGGGGTCTACCAGTTATTTCAAAGCGGCGTCTGCATCTGGAACAAGTTTTGCCAGCCCTGTCGAGTTTAGACCCAGGAGCAATGAAGCCTACATTTACTTCATCGCTCCTGTAAAAAACGAAAGTGATCGTGTAATTGGTTACCTGCGCGCGAGATATGACGCCCGAATACTGCAGGATTTGATCAGTTCTAATACCAGTCTCTTAGGCGAAGGATCTTACCCGATATTACTAGACGAAAATGGATTTCGCCTTGCTGATGGATTTTCTCCGGATTCGATACATCGTTTAATTTCTACAATACCCCAGGCAAGATACGATGAACTGGTCAATGATTTGCGACTTCCCGATACAATACCGCTTTCAGATATCACGATTCCTCAGAATGACCTGGCCCTTTCTCTCAATAACCGCGAATCGAATCGGTTTTTTACAGCAAATGTCACAAACCAACAAGAAGCTCAACCCCACTCAGGGGTTGTTGTATCCACCCAGAGCCAGCCCTGGTCTGTGTTGTATCTTCAAGACAGGTCAATTCTCACCTCTGCCGTTACCGACCAGAACCGCTTATCCACAACCATAGGTCTTCTTGTCGCGGGTATCATCAGCCTTTTTGTGGTGCTGGCTGCCAGTCAATTTACAAAACCGATCATTGAGTTAACCAAGGCTGCGGGTAAGGTTGCAGAAGGTGACCTGGCTGTTCAGGCCAGAGTAACCACTGACGATGAGATCGGTACTCTTGGTAAATCTTTCAATACCATGACCCTGCAGTTGAGAGACCTGGTTGAAACCCTTGAAAGCCGTGTGCGTGAAAGAACCAGGCAGTTGGCAGAGCAAAACGAAGCGCTTCAACTCAGATCTCGCCAGCTTCAAACCGTCGCTGATGTAGCGAGGAACATTGTATCAACCCGCCAGGTGGATTCGCTGCTTGAACTTGTCACCCGCCTGGTTAGCGAAAGGTTTGGTTTCTATCACTCGGGTATTTTCCTGCTTGATGAAGCCAGTGAGTACGCAGTTCTACGCGCGGCCAGTTCGCCGGGTGGCATAAAAATGCTTGAGAGAAAACACAAGCTCAGGGTCGGACAGGTGGGTATTGTCGGTTACGTTACCGGCACAGGGGAACCCCGCATCGCCACTGATGTAGGCGCTGACGCCGTCTTTTTCAACAACCCGGACCTCCCGGAAACAAGATCTGAGATGGCATTACCCCTAAAATTAGGTGATTTGATCATCGGCGCTCTGGATGTTCAATCAATTGAACCTGATGCTTTCACCCAGGAGGATATCGCCCTATTCACCACCCTCGCGGACCAGATCTCCGTAGCCATTGAAAACGCCAATGCCTATGAAGTATCGCAGCAAAATCTTGAAGAAATGAAAGAGTTGGATCGGGTCAAAAGTCAATTTCTCGCCAACATGTCGCATGAATTACGCACCCCTCTTAACTCGGTAATTGGCTTTTCGCGAGTCATACTCAAAGGGATTGATGGTCCGATAAATGAAACGCAGGCTCAGGATATCACGGCCATCTACAATTCTGGAATGCATCTGTTAAATATGATCAACGAAATCCTGGACATGTCAAAAATTGAAGCCGGAAAGATGGAACTCCAGGTGGAGGAAATGAGCATCGCGGATGTTATTACGAAAGCAGTGGAAACATCTTCAGGATTGGTCAAGGATAAACCAATACAACTACTTACCCAAATGCAGCCTGACCTCCCCTTGATCAAAGGTGATGAGGTCCGAATCGAACAGGTACTGGCAAACCTGATTTCAAATGCAGCCAAGTTTACTGAAAAAGGCACCATTACTGTCAGCGCGGAACTGGAAACTACAGAACATAATCGCGAAGAAATCATTGTCAAGGTGGCAGACACCGGTATCGGTATTGCCTATGAAGACCAACCTAAGCTCTTCCAGCAGTTTTCACAGGTGGATGATTCACCTACGAGGCGTACCGGCGGAACAGGCCTGGGTCTTTCAATTTGCCGGTCGCTTATTGAACTTCACGGTGGTACGATCGGCTTGCTAAACAGCGAGATTGGCAAAGGCAGTACTTTTTACTTTACTTTACCTCTTACTGCTGAACCCCAACTCATTGATACTGAGGTTCATCCCGCCGGCACCAACGTTGTTCTGGCGATTGATGATGACCCGCAGGTGATCACACTGTATGAGCGTTTCCTGGAACCATATGGTTACAGTGTTGTTCCATTGACCGACCCACTTCAGGCAGTATCCACCGCGATGGAGCTAAAACCTTTTGCTATCACTCTGGATGTCATGATGCCTGAAAAGGATGGCTGGCAGGTTCTAAGTGAATTGAAGAACAACGAAGAAACCCGTCATATTCCCGTGATGATTTGTTCTATTCTGGAAGAGGAAGAGAAAGGATTCAACCTAGGAGCATCCGATTACCTTGTCAAGCCATTCCTGCATGATGAACTGGTCAGCGCGATCAAACGGCTTAACAAAAACGGTGATGTGCATGACATCCTGATCATCGACGACGATCCTCAATACTTGCACCTGTTGCAGAAAATGATTGAGGAGGAAGGGAATTATTTGCCCGTCCTGGCTGAAGGCGGACTTACTGCCCTTACACTTCTGGAAGATTTCACTCCGGATGTGATCCTTATGGATCTGGTGCTTGAAGACATCAACGGATTTGAACTCCTCAACAAATTTAAATCTGAACCTCGCATTAATCACGTTCCGGTCATCATTCTCACCGGCTCGGAGCTTGATTCAGAACAACTTGATGCATTAGGCGATTACAAGGATCAAATTTTCGACAAGTGGTCTATAACGAAAGACGAGCTTCTTGCCAATCTTCATGAGGCACTGGGTCAAATAAAAGCTGAAGATACAGAGTCCTAAATGGCAAAAGTGGTCATTGCCAGGTGTCTTGATTGCCTTCATGAAGACACCTATGATCTTAACTTCCCGGCCTGTCCTGTATGTGGCTCATTCTGGCGTGAAGCGCTCTATGACTACAACACAATAAGTTCTAGTTTCATTTCCGCCTTATCAAATCGTCCCTTCAATCTTTGGAGGTACGCGGAGCTGCTGCCTCTGGATGAACCTCCACCATCTCTTCAACTTGGAGAAGGCGGTACTCCTCTTTTACATGCTGCCAACATCGGGTCAATGCTTGGTATGAGAAATATTTATATCAAGGACGAACGTCAAAACCCCACCTCATCTTTTAAAGACCGCCAGGCGGCTGTAGCCATAAATGCGTATAAAGAAAAAGGAGTTTCAGAGCTGGTTTGTGCCTCAACCGGTAATGTAGCCATTTCCTATTCTGCATACGCAGCCCGTGCCGGCATCAGATTATGGGCATTTCTGACCAGCCTGGTTCCTCCGGAAAAAATGCGTGAAGTCGCCTCCTACGGTACAAATGTGATCAAGGTGACAGGAACATATGATCAAACCAAACAACTGGCAGAACAGTTTGCCATTGATCGGAAGATTACCCTGGATCTTGGCTCGAGGAGCATCGCATGTATTGAGGCAATGAAAACCCTTGCCTTTGAAATTTGCGAGCAGCTTACCGTTATGAACTTAGGATTTTTCGATAGAAACCAGGGTAATAAAAGCCCCTGGTGTTCACCAGACTGGTATTTTCAATCTGTTAGCGGCGGAATGGGACCGCTTGGGGTGGCAAAAGGATTTCTCGAGCTCTCGAAAATGTCACTCATCAAAAATATTCCGAAAATTGGTGTGGTTCAGGTATCCGGATGCGCACCAATGGTTAATGCCTGGCGCGAAGGGAAAACGACCGCAACACCGGTGTCTTCTCCACAGACAATGATCGCCACCCTGGCTACCGGCGATCCAGGCAGAACGTATTCTGAACTGGTCACACGACTTGAACAAGGTTCAGGCGGATCTTTCAGCAGCGTCACTGATGAAGAAGCCTACCGGGCGATGCATTTATTAGCAAAAATGGAGGGGATTTCAGTTGAACCTGCTGCTGCGGTAGCATTTGCCGGGTTGTTCCAGGAGGTGCGGAAAGGCACATTTCGTCCTGAAGACGTGGTTGTGGTCAACTGCACCGGTCACACCTTTCCAATCGAACACCATATTCTTGGTGCAGTTAGCGACCAACAAATCGACGCGGGAGAGATCAATTCCGGGCTTAGCCGTGAGGAAGGGCTTCTCGCTGCTTTAAGCAATCTCAACACAACCAGATACCCCCGCATAGCCATCGTTGACGATGACCCGAATGTTAGACGGTTGATCAGCCGTATCCTGAAATCGCAAGGTGATTACACGTTGTATGAGGCTTCTGATGGAAGGTCCGCGATAGAACTTATCCTCCGTGAAAAACCAGATTTAATAATTCTTGATCTTATGATGCCGGATCTGGACGGTTTTTCGGTAATAAGTACCATCCACTCGCAACGGGAGACCCGTGAAATTCCAATTATTGTGATGACCGCAAAAGACCTCACAAATCAGGAAAAAATTCGCCTGCGCGGTCAAATTCAATCTTTGATACGCAAAGGGAATTTCGTGAGCGAGAAGTTATTGGCAGAAGTAAAAACTTTGGTCAAATGAAAATCATCCGTTTGCAAGATCAGGGGCTTATTTCGGCAGCCGCTTCCGCACTTTTCCTGGGTCTTTCACCAATTTTTGGAAAAAAAGCGATCCTGTTGGGGTTCTCGCCATTTGCGGTAGTTGCTTTTCGCACTACACTTGCTTTACTGCTGCTGCTTTGCTTTCTGCTTATTTACAATCGAAAATTCTTCTACATTTATCCAATGGGTTTAACCGGTTGTCTCATTGCTGGATTTATCAATGGTATCGGGTCCATTTTTTACTACACATCGCTGGCTCGCATAGATGCCGGTATCGGTCAATTGATCTATTCTTTTTATCCCCTTTTCATGATCTTCTGGCTCCTGCTTGATCGGCAGTCGGTTACCAAGATTACCCTCTTCCGGTTGATCATTATTTTGCCGGGTGTTTACTTACTGCTCAACAATTCTTATCACAGTATCGACTATCTTGGCGCTTTATTCATGTTAATAGCAGCAATTTTGTACTCATTACATTTGTTGATCAACCAACGAGTTTTATATGATGTTCCTGCACCAACTGTCACATTTTATACATTAGCTGCGATGAGCGTAATAGTTGTGAGTTCGTTTCTACTTTTCTCACCAGCTTTACCCCAAATTGGTACACCCTGGTGGCCTTTGCTCGTACTTTCTGTGGTCACATTTCTATCTCGTGTCACACTTTTTTATGGAGTGAAGCATTTGGGTGGAATTCAAACCGCGCTGCTTGGGCTGGGGGAGATCCTGATTACCGTAATCATTGCACAAATTTATCTTGGAGAAAGGTTATCTCCACTTCAATGGATTGGCACGTTCGTGATACTGTGCAGTCTTGTTTTAGTCGTTTTTGAAAAAAGTACGGTCAAAAAAATGACTGGTAAAGGCTTCTTGCATTGGCTTCGTCCGCCCTCTTTGTAAGGATCCTGATGAATATTTTCGAAACAAAAAGACCCTGTTTAAGGGTCTTGTATTTCAGGGTGGCTGATGGGGGTTGAACCCACAACCCTCGCATCCACAGTGCGATGCTCTGCCATTGAGCTACAGCCACCACGAACGAAAAGATTTTATCATACCCTTTATTGAGCTGCAAGAAGGCCTTTGATGGTTGCCCCGGCAACTTCCTGAGATACGGTTACCTGTGAATGCTGCTCAAGATCCTTGATCGTTACTTTTCCAGCTTCCATCTCATCAGGACCTAACACCAGCACAAATCGAATGCCCTGGCGATCAGCAAACTTAAATTGCTTCTGCAATTTGCTTACCTCCTGATAGCAGGTGACGCTAAGGTTTTCATCTCGCAATCTACTAGCAAGAGCATTGGAAGCTAAAGTACAATCCTGATCGAAAACGGTCACCAGGATATTCTCCTTAAATTGACTAATCTCAGGTATACATCCGTACTTATCCAGGAGCAGAGTGATCATGACATCTCCCATGGCAAAACCGACTCCTGGTAAAGGAGTTCCTCCTACATCGGCGACCAGGTTGTCATAATGTCCCCCGCCAAGTACAGCACGGCCATCCCCGCCAATATCCCATGCTTCAAAAACTGTCCCGGTGTAATAATCTAACCCTCTAATGATGCGTGCATCGAAACTAACGTAATTATCCAGGTTCATAACCTGTAACACTTCGAAAATTTTCGATAACTCCTTAGACTCCCGCCAGAGGTTTTCGTCATCGAATATCTTCAACAACCGGTCTAATTGTTCTTCGTCGAGCCCGATTTGTCTTCCATGCTCAATCCAGTCAGTTCGCGAAAGCTTATCGATACGATCAATAAGCTGGAAAACACTTTTCTTGAGTGTTAATGGGATCCCGGCCTGAACTAACTGCGCTTCCATGAATTTCCGGTGATTTACCTTGATGGTAATCTGTTCTGGTGTAATACCAGCTCTTTTTAAAAATGTCGCGCAAATAGCTAATAACTCTGCATCTGCTTCAGCGGAGTCAATTCCTATCAGGTCAATATTCCATTGGAAAAATTCCCTTGCGCGTCCTTTTTGTGGTTTTTCGTAACGCCAGAACGGTCCAAAGGACCACCAGCGAATTGGAAAAACCAGTTCATTCTGTTTGAGCGCGACCATGCGAGCCAGCGAAGGGGTCAGTTCCGGTCTGAGTGTCACCAGGTCTCCACCTCGATCAGCAAACACAAATGCCTGCTCCTTGACAAGCTCCTCACCGGATTTTGCTGCGTAAAGATCAATTTTCTCGATAAATGGACCATCATATTCTTCATACCCGAAAGAGACAGATACTTCCTCAATAAGCTTGTATAACCAGCGTCTGAGCTTCATCTGCTGTGGATAAAAATCCCGCGCACCCCGCACGCCTTGAATGATGTTCTTCATAAGTATTTTCCTTCCAGGAACTAGATAATTCATTTTAACACACGGAGCATACAATCATTATCGGATATGTGACGTTTTCCACTTGCTCTTTTAGTTTAGTTTACGTTATCATATCGCAGGTATTTTATTACAGTCCAAAAGTGCAGGTAAGAATGAATGTGCAGGAATTAATTGAACTCATAGACGGCCATCTTTACAATGAGTCTGCTGACCTTTCTCGTGAGGTTCTGGGAGGTTGCGGAGCAGATCTTATGAGCGATGTGCTTGCTTCAATTCAACCGGAAGCCGTGCTCCTGACTGGTTTGTGCAACCCACAGGTAGTTCGCACTTCAGTTATGGCTGACGTTTCTGCCATAATACTGGTCAGAGGTAAAACACCACCTCCTGAAACGGTGGCGTTGGCAGAACAGGAACGAATCGCGCTCGTATCTTCTCCTTTCGGGATGTTCGAACTTTGTGGCCGGCTTTATGTCGCCGGTTTGAAGAGTCTTGAACGCCCGGTGGACGGCAGTGATTGCTCCTGTGAATAAATTGGCGGTTAGATGAACTCAAATACTCTTTTTCATGGCAAGATCGTGTCTGATGCTGAAGCAGAAAACATCACCCGTGTAGAGGAACTCGCGTATGAACTTAAAGTCGGTGAGGTCATGACCCCCGACCCCGCGACAGTCTCTCCCGAAACCCCCATGAGTGAAGTTCTGGAACTCTTCCGTCAAAAGAGGATTTCAGGTGCCCCGGTTGTTGAAAACAATGATCTGGTAGGTCTCGTAAGTATTGAAGATCTGCTTCGTTGTCTTCAAAAATCAGATCTCGATACCGAGACTCGATTATATATGAGTCAGAATGTATTAACCATTAGAGATACAGACCCTGTCATAGAAGGATTAAAGCTCTTTGTGAGCTCACACTTTGGCCGTCTGCCTGTCGTCAATACCGCTGGTAAATTGAGCGGAATTCTCACCAAAGGGGATATCACCAGCGGCATCCTTAAGGCAATACAACATGATTACCAGGAGGAAGAGGTTCGCCGCTATCGCGCGAGTCATTTGTTTGAAGACATCGAATCAGACCGGTCCAGTTTAATCCTTAGATACAACATAAAACAGGGAGATTTCACTCACGGCGGTGCGGCTTCATCCGCGATCAAGCGTGCGCTTCTACGTCTCGGGGCTGAACCGCAGATAGCCCGTCGCGTAGGGATCGCGGTTTACGAAGCCGAGATGAACCTGATCATCCACACGACCAACGGCGGTATTATCCGTGTGGAAATCGAACCCAAACAGATATCTATCAATATCTCGGATGACGGTCCCGGCATTCAGGATGTGAATCTCGCCATGCGCCCGGGTTACTCCACTGCCACAGAAAAAGTTCGCGAGTTGGGATTTGGCGCGGGTATGGGACTGGTAAATATCCAAAGATGCGTGGATTCCATGCGCCTTGAATCAGTATATTCCAGAGGGACAAACCTGCGATTGAAGATATTTCTACCTGAAGAAGACGCCGTTGGCGAAGGAACGAAAGAACCTAATAAGGAGACAAAATGAATTTACAACAGATCATCGAAGCGCTAGCGCTAAGACCAATAACAGACAACCAGAATTTCGAAGAAATTGAACCGACCTGTGGTTATGCCTCCGACCTGCTCAGCTGCGTTATGGCCGGCGCGCCTAAAAAGTCTCTTTGGGTAACCCTGCAAGCTCATGGAAATATCATTGCGGTTGCCACACTTCTGGACCTTTCAGCGGTCATCATCACTGAAGGGGCAATGCCTGACCAGACAACCATCGATAAAGCGCGTGAGGAGAATGTCATTCTCCTCGGCACCGAGGCTCCATCATTTTACGTGATCGGTAAATTATGGGAATTAGGCTTGCGTTGCGATGCGCGCAAACCTGAACGACCTGAATAATGTCCATTCGCCAGTTCCGGGCTGACCTTCATGTTCATACGGTTCTCTCGCCGTGTGCTGAAGTGGAGATGATCCCACCGTTGATCGTCGAAACCGCCCTGGAGTTGGGCATAGACCTTATCGCCATCACTGATCACAATTCCACCGCGAATATCGCCGCTGTCCAAAAGGCAGCCCGTTCAACCTCGCTTGTTGTACTGCCGGGCATGGAACTGCAAACTAAAGAAGATGTTCACTCACTTTGCCTGTTCGACACTCTGGATCAGGCGGCTGAATTTCAAAATATTGTCGATTCCACATTACCCGATATCAAAAATAACGATGATATGTTTGGCTCCCAGTTTGTAGTGGACGCTACCGGTGAGTACATTCGCAATGAAGAACGACTGTTGATCACCTCTTCCTCGCTTTCAATCAATGAAACCTTTGCGATCGTACACGAGATGGGAGGACTCTTTATACCAGCACACATAAACCGCAAAACATTCGGGCTGATTGAGAACCTCGGCTTTCTACCGCCTGATCTTAATTTCTGCGCGGTTGAAATTTCCCGCCATATCACACCACAGCAGGCGCGAATTCAGATTCCAAGTATTGGAAACACACCAATAATTCAAAATGGAGATGTCCATCGATTGGACGATTTTTTAGGAACATTGCTTCTTGAAATGGAAAAAATATCCGTCACAGAAATTTCGTACGCATTAAAGGGCGAATTTGGTCGAAGTTACAAAATCGTTTAATGAATTTTAGATATGTAATGTAAAATTACACGAATTCCTTTCAATACCAGTAATCAGACAACTTACGTCTGGAAAAATGACATTTGTAAATTGTGAAGAGACCTGTGTACGAGTAAACTAACACAGTGGGAATTTTCAGGCGCGCCAATAAATAACACTATGGAGAAACAAATGCAATCCTCTGTTGTCAACAAAACATACGAAAAAAATGAACCATTAGGCGATGAAACAAAAAAGGCTGTCATCGATACCATTATCGATCAGTATAAAGATATTCCCGGTGCCACAATGGTGGTGCTTAACGAGTTGCAGTCCGCTATTGGTTTTGTCAGTGAACCCATGCAGCAATACGTTGCCACACGCCTGCGAGTCCCCTATTCCCGTGTTCATGGTGTTGTGTCCTTCTACTCCTTTTTCACTACCACGCCACGAGGTAAACACACCGTAAAATTCTGCATGGGAACCGCGTGTTATGTGGGCGGAACTCCGATGTTGATCGAAAAAACCAAGCAATTGCTGGGTGTTGAACCGGGGCAGACGACCGCTGACGGAAACATAACTTTTGAAGTATGCCGCTGTGTTGGCGCTTGTTCACAGGCGCCTGTGATCGTGGTCGATGAGGATGTTCTAGGCAGGGTAAGACCCAACAAGCTCCCTCAGATCATGAAACCTTTTTTGGACGGGAAAGAATAATCATTGAGGGAACTGTCGCTACACCTGCTTGATATTGCCGAAAACAGCATCTCAGCTGGTGCAGACCGTATCGAAATTACCCTGATCGAAGATAGCTCTATTGATCTTTTACAAATGATGATTAAAGATAACGGGAAAGGAATGAGCCCCGAAATGGTCGCACAGGTTACTGATCCTTTCATTACCAGCCGCACCACCAGAAAGGTCGGCCTTGGGATCCCCTTGCTGAAAGCTGCGGCCGAAGCATGCGATGGTTCACTCAATATAACCTCAGCACTTGGCGCAGGAACATCATTGGCTGTCAGTTTTAAACGCAGTCATATCGACCGCATGCCAATCGGTGATCTTGTAACCACAATATTGAACCTTCTCGTTTCAAACCCGCAAGTTCACTGGGTTTTTGAATACCGGTTCAATGAGAAGAACGCGATATTTGATGATGAGCCGGTCAAGAACACCCTGGGTGATATATCGATGTCAGAACCGGAGGTGCTTTCCTGCATCCGGTCGATGATCGAAGAGACAATTTCAGGAGTTAATCCTGATTTTTCACAAGATACTGTAATGCTATTCAACTAATTACAAGGAGACCAAAAATGCCTGGCATCAAAAGCTTGGAAGATCTGAAAAAAGCACGTGAAGAAGCCCTCAAAAAACGTGAATTAAAAGCCACGTCTGGAGCTGTTCAGGTTATCGTCGGTATGGGTACCTGCGGAATTGCCGCAGGGGCGCGTGACGCGATGAAAGCCATTCTCGATACCATCGAAAAAGAGACCATGAGCGGAGTTATCGTCACCCAAACAGGCTGTATTGGCCTGTGTGAAAAGGAACCAATTGTTCAGGTGGTGATCGGAGAACAACCCAAGGTTACCTACGGCAAAGTCACCGCGGAAGTTGCCCGCCGCATCATGAAAGAGCACGTCGGCGGTGGAAAAATTCTTGATAGCAACAAGATCAATCTCTAACAGGAAAAATTACACTCAAAGGTAGATTTATGAAGTTTTATCGCTCTCACGTTTTAGTTTGTGTAGATCCGGAGTGCTTGAATAAGGGCGCCCACGACGTTATGGATGCCCTTCAGGATGAACTTGTAGCCCAGGGTTTGATCGAAGAAGTTCAGGTGCTCGAAACATCACGGATTGGCGGTTGCGACCAGGGACCCGAGTTAATGGTTTACCCTGAGGGTGTCCATTATTCCAACTTGACGCCTGATGATATGGCATTTCTGGTCGAAGAACACTTCCTTAAAGGTCGGGTGGCGCAAAAATTCGTAACAGAAGAAAAAGTGTTTACGGATGAGGAATTAAGCGCTCCTACCGCCAAGGAAATCCGTGTTGTATTACGGAATTGCGGCAAAATCGATCCGGAAAACATTGAGGATTACATTGCCGAGGACGGTTACCAGGCTCTCGGTAAAGTTTTGTTCGAAAGCACACCCGAACAGGTCATAGACGAAGTGCTGAAATCCGGGCTCAGAGGTCGCGGCGGAGCAGGTTTCCCGACAGGCAAGAAGTGGCAGTTCGCCCGCGCCAGCCAGGGTTCACCCAAATATGTAATCTGCAATGCAGACGAAGGCGATCCAGGAGCTTTCATGAACCGCCGGGTTCTCGAAGGTGATCCTCATTCTGTAATCGAAGGAATGATCATCGCCGCCTACGCCATCGGATCCAGCCAGGGATATATTTACTGCCGTGCTGAATACCCGATCGCTGTCAAAACCCTGCGCATTGCGATTGAGCAGGCGCGTAACATGGGATTGCTTGGGAAAAATATCCTAGGAAGTGAATTCAGCTTTAATCTTGAGGTCCGCATGGGTGCAGGTGCGTTCGTTTGTGGTGAAGAAACCGCCCTCATGGCTTCCATCGAAGGACAACGTGGTGAACCCAGGCCCAGACCCCCATTCCCGGCTGTCAAAGGCCTTTTCGCCAAACCCTCTAACATCAATAACGTAGAAACTTACGCCAACATTCCTCAGATCATCTTCCGCGGGGCTGAATGGTACGCCGGCATGGGTACTGAGAAATCCAAAGGAACCAAGACTTTCGCTCTTGCGGGTGATGTGAAGCACACCGGTTTGATCGAGATTCCTTTTGGTCTGACTCTGCGTGAAATCGTCTATGACGTGGGCGGCGGCATCAAGGATGACAAGAAATTCAAAGCCATTCAAACCGGCGGCCCAATGGGTGGTTGCCTGCCCGAAGGTTACCTTGACCTTCCAGTTGATTACGAAGCCCTCACCCAGGCCGGTTCCATGATGGGTTCAGGCGGTCTGGTAATCATGGATGAAGAAACCTGCATGGTTGATATCGCGCGCTTCTTCATGGACTTTACCCAGGATGAATCCTGTGGAAAATGCACCCCCTGCCGTGTCGGTACCCGCAGAATTCTGGAAATTCTTGAACGGATTTGTGCGGGTAAAGGTCAACCGGACGATCTTGATACACTGGATTACCTGTGTGCTCAAATTAAAGAAAATTCCTTGTGCGGTCTGGGACAGGGAGCTCCGACTCCTGTCATCAGCACTTTAAAACATTTTAGGGATGAGTACGAAGCTCATATAGTTGAAAAACGCTGCCCATCAAAGGTCTGCAAAGCCCTCATTCGCTACGAGATCATTGATGGTGTGTGTACCGGTTGCACCGTCTGCGCCCGTAATTGCCCTGTAAACGCCATTTCTGGTGAGCGCAGAACAACCCATGTCATCGATCCTGATGTATGCATCCGGTGTGGTATCTGTATGCAGGTGTGTAATTTTAACGCGATTGTCATCAATTAATACTTCACTCATACTCTCAATGACCAGGAGGAAGTAAATGGCTGTAAATGAAAAAGATGGCAAATTGGTAATAAAAGCTGTCCAGGCAGCGGTTGACCATTACGGAGCAAGTCAGGATGAATTGATCCCGATATTAAACGAGGTCAATCGAGAAGTCGGCTACCTGCCAAGTGAAGCTTTTGATGAGATCAGCCGTCTGTTGCGGGTTCCGCGCAGTCGATTGTTCTCGGTTGCCAGTTTTTACCGCATGCTGTCCACTAAACCGCGAGGTAAACATGTGATCCAGTTTTGCGAAAGCGCCCCCTGCCACGTCGTTGGCGGCCGGGAAGTCTGGCAGGCGATAAAGGATTTTCTGAAGATTGAAGAGGATGAGACCACTTCCGATGGAAAATGGACCTTGGTAACAACCAGCTGTCTTGGTCTCTGCTCTGTCGGACCCGTTATGGTCGTGGATGATGATATCTACGGTAACGTTGATCCCGCTCAAGTGCCGACAATACTTGAGAAGTATCGCTGATTAAGGAGTGACAGATGAAAGCATACAGATCAATGGTCCTGGTCTCAAGTGATCCCGCGAGTATTGATAAGGGCGCAAATGAGGTTTACCAGGCGCTGCAAACAGAGATCAACGCCTTTGGATTGGAAAATGAAATCTCACTAACCATGGTTGGCGATGTTGGCCGCCACGACGCGGTGCCGCTGGTTATTGTGTATCCCGAAGCGGTAATTTACGGGCCTGTTGGTAAGGAGAACGTTCATCACCTGGTGGAGGAACATCTCTACAAAGGTCGCATCGCTACTAACCTGCAGGCACCAGTAAAGGAACTTTCGGGCAAAATCGCCTGGCTCAGTACCCGTAAGGGCACGCTCCCCGCTGAACAGCGCATCGTTTTGGAGCGCGCGGGTATCATCGACCCGGAATCGATCGATGACTACATTATTCACGATGGTTACCAGGCATTGGCTAAAGCCGTCACCGAGATGTCTCCTGAGGATATTTTCACCACTCTCGAGAAATCGGGATTACGCGGCAGGGGTGGAGCGGGCTTTCCGACCGGAACAAAGTGGCGCTTTGTATGTAAAGCAAATTCGAGCAAGAAATATGTCATCTGCAACGCGGATGAAAGTGAACCTGGTACCTTCAAAGACCGCCTGATCCTTGAGGGCGATCCCCATTCCATTATTGAGGCCATGGCTATCGCTGCCTACGCGGTTGGAGCAGATGAAGGCTACCTGTATATACGTGGTGAGTACACTATTGCCCAGGAAAGAGTAAAACAAGCCATTTTGCAGGCCGAAGAGATGGGTTTTCTGGGTGAAAATATCTTCGGCACAGAATTCAAATTCAAACTTCACGTACACAGTGGTGCCGGCGCGTATATCTGTGGAGAAGAAACCGCACTGATCGAATCGATCGAGGGAAAACGCGGTGAACCTCGCGCCCGACCGCCTTATCCAACCACAAACGGTCTGTGGGGTAAGCCCACGCTTGTCAATAACGTAGAGACGCTCGCGAATGTTCCTCCGATTATCAGGCATGGTGCGGATTGGTACCGCGGGTTTGGACCCGCTGGCAGCCCGGGAACAAAGGTCTACACGATCATGGGGAATGTCAATCAAACCGGATTGATCGAGGTGCCTATGGGCATCACCCTGCGTGAAGTCATAGCGATCTACGCGAAAGGCATGAAAAACAACAAGCCTTTCAAACTGGCTCAGACAGGCGGTTCATCAGGATCGATAATTCCGGCAGTCCTTCAAGATACACCCATGGATTTCGATTCCTTTGCCAAAGCGGGAGTCGCGCTTGGCTCCGGCGCCCTCCTCATTTGTGACGAAGATACTTGTGTGATTGACCTTGCCAGGGTATTGTTAAACTTTTTCCGCAAGGAGTCCTGCGGAAAATGCAATCCCTGCCGGATAGGCAATCAACGCGCTTACGAAATCCTCACAAATATATCCGAGGGTACCGGAACAATGAAAGACCTGGATGATCTAATGCTTTTGAGCGATAACCTTTACCAGTTATCCAACTGCGGCCTGGGTCAGACCGCTGGCGCGCCAATTCGCGATGTCTTGAATCATTTCAGGGCTGAAGTTGAAGCCCATGTACGATTAAAAGTTTGCCCAACGGGAATTTGCCCGATGAGCGGAAAAAGAATCTAGATCAATTAACAGGAGATATTTGATTATGGTCACTGTTACTATCGATGGAAAAGCGCTGGAAATTCCCGAAGGGACGACTGTTCTGCGTGCTGCACAAAGCGCGGGGATTGACATTCCCACCCTGTGTGATCACCCTCACCTCACCCCTTACGGAGGTTGCAGACTATGTCTGGTGGAAGTAGAAGGTTACCGCACGCTTCAACCGTCCTGCACCCTGCCGGTCAGCAACAACATGGTGATCAAGACCAGCACCAAGAAGGTCCTTGATGCCCGTAAATTCGTGCTGACGTTGATATTCAGCGAGCGCAATCACTTCTGCCCTTACTGCCAGGTCAGCGGCGGAGATTGTGAACTGCAAAATGCCGCTTATCACGAAGGCATGACACACTGGCCGCTGCAACCAAACTGGCAGCCGTACCCGGTTGACGCATCCCACCCTTACATCATCCTTGAAAACAACCGCTGCATCCTCTGCCGCCGCTGCGTGCGCGCTTGTGATGAGCTCATCGGTAATTTCACACTCGGTTTCGAAGAGCGAGGAGCTCGCAGCATCCTCGTGGCGGATACCGGTGTTCCTCTCGGCGAAAGTTCCTGTATTTCATGCGGTGCTTGTGTTCAGGTCTGCCCCACAGGTGCGTTGATCGACCGCTGGAGTTCCTACCTCGGGCACGAGGTCAAGTTTGATTCAACAAAAACCATTTGCGTTGGTTGTTCCGTAGGTTGTGGAATTGAGGTCTTTACCCGCGACAACAACCTGGTAAGAATTGACGGAGATTGGGACAAGCCAATCAACGCAGGTGTCCTTTGCGAAATCGGCCGTTTTAAACCCATGGCTGAAAAATGCGACCGCGTCTTCACCCCTATGATCCGGAAAAATGGGTCTCTCAAAGCGGCAACCTGGCAAGAAGCCTTGACCGCTGCTGCAGCAGGACTCAAGGAATCTAAATCCAAAGTAGCTGCGTTAATTTCAACCCGTCAACCGGTAGAGGCTCTGGCTCAATTTAAACAACTTTTCTCTGAAAAGCTGACCGCTGAGTTGGTTACATCACTCGAAGAAGGTATGTCGACAAATTCACTGGCTGCATCTGCAGATGAATTGGGTAAACCTTTTGAAAGCAAACTTGACGAATTGAAAAAGAGCGACGCCGTTCTGGTTTTGGATGATGACCTCGTTAATGATCACCAGGTTGCAGGTTTCTTCGTGAAGCGCAACCTGCCAAAAGGATCAAACCTTGTCGTCGTTGATGCAAACTCGAATGAACTCAGTAAACTTGCGAACAAGGTCTTAACACCGTCATCAGGGTCTTACGATGATGTCGTCGTTGGTCTTTACGCGGCAGCCGTAAAACTTGGCCTTATCAAAGCCAAAAAATCTGTAACCGCAGACGACCTCGCGAAAGCTGCTGCAAAAACCGGTTTACAGACAGATGACTTCCTGGATGCGGCGTTCCTTCTGGCATCATCTTCCAACCCGGTAATTGTTTACTCCGATAAAACAAACTCATCTGTTCTACGTGAATTTGCCGCCTCCATCAACGCGAAACTGGTAAGTCTCAAAGGTGAGGCAAACAGCCTGGCTGCATCGCAGCTGCACCTGGATAAACCATTCCGCTCGACAGATTTGAAGGCTGTATTTATCGCCCTTGGTGACGGCGGGATCACGCAAAAATTGGTTAAGGAAATTGAAAAGATACCATTTAAAGTAGTCCAGGCAAGTTACACCTCTGCACTCACGGCAGGGGCCGATGTGCTGTTGCCATCCACCAATTGGCTGGAACAAAGCGGACATTACATCAGCGCGGATGGTTACGTGCAGGAAGCGATTCAATCAATAAAACCAGCGGAAGATGTCTTATCCATCAGTGAAACACTCCATAAACTCGCTGATATACTAGGAATACGGCTTGATGACAACTGGAGCAAGCTTGTGCATGATCGAGTTTCTCCAGTTCAGATCAATAAATGACTGGATATCCTTTTAAGTAATAAGGAGAACTAATGACAAAACCGAAAATATCATCAGATTGGATGGCGGGATGCGCAGGTTGCCACATGTCCCTGCTTGACATGGATGAACGCATTGCTACCATCGCCGAACTCGCTGAACTCAGGTCTACTCCGATCACTGACCTGAAACACCCTGACGCCACAGGAGTTGATGTTGGCATCCTCGAAGGCGGCATAAACAATTCATCCAACGAAGAAGTTGCTCGACTCATGCGTTCACGCTGCAAAATACTGGTGGCACTGGGCGACTGTGCAGTTTTTGGCGGTGTTCCTGCCATGCGGAATTTTTTCACAATTGAAGAGTCTTTGCGCCGGGCTTATGTTGAGACGGAAAGCACTGATGAAAGCGGAAAGATTCCCAGCGATCCGGAACTCGCAGTTCCCACCAAAGTGCGCGCATTGAGCGAGGTAGTTCCGGTGGAAGTATTTGTTCCTGGATGTCCTCCAGATGCTGATACCATATTCTATGTTCTCAGTGAACTGGCGCAGGGGCGCATTCCCGACCTTAAAGGTGACAAACTGTCCTGGTATTGATCTAGAGGAGGAAAAATGGTTGCACAAAAAATTACAATTGAACCAGTAACCAGGATCGAAGGCCATGCCAAGGTCACGATCCGAATGAATGAAGACGGAACGGTTGACCATGCTTACATGCATGTGAACGAATTCCGTGGTTTTGAAAAATTCTGTGAAGGCCGCATGGTCTTTGAAATGCCTTTGATTACGCCCAGGATTTGCGGTATCTGTCCGGTGAGTCATCACCTCGCATCCGCAAAAGCGGGAGATGACGCGTTCGGTGCACCTCCCCCGCGCCCGGCTTCACTGTTACGAGAATTAATGCACATGGGACAGGTTGTTCAAAGCCACGGTATGCATTTCTTCGAACTTGCCGGTCCTGACTTGCTTTTGGGATTTGATGCTGATCCCGCTGTTCGCAATGCGATTGGATTGCTCCAGGCGAATCCTGAATTAACAATAAAAGCAGTGAACTTGCGCAAGTGGGGTCAGGAAATAATCGCCATTCTAGGCGGCCGCCGGATTCATCCCTCTTTCGCAGTGCCAGGTGGAGTTAATAAGGCGCTCTCAAAAGAAGACCGTGAAAAGATTCTCTCGGGTTACGATGATGCCATCAAGACCATTCAAACCGGTATCGCTATATACACTGATTGGGCTGAAAAGAACATCGAAGACATCAATAAATTCGGTGTCTTCAAGACCGGTTATTTTGGCCTGGTTAAACCCGGCAATACCCTGGAATTGTACGATGGTGAAATACGGCTCGTGTCCTCTGAAGGGAAAGAGCTGGAAAAATTCAACCCGCATGATTACCTTCAATACATCGCTGAACATGTTGAAAACTGGTCTTACCTGAAATTCCCCTACTATAAAAAGCTCGGATATCCTGGTGGTGTTTATCGGGTAGGTCCTTTGGGTCGTTGTAATGCCTCTGATCGCATTGCCACCCCTTTGGCAGATGCTGAATTGAAAAAATTCAAGGCGCTCAACGGCGGAAAACCAGTAGAAAACACACTTCATTACCACACAGCCCGTCTTATTGAGACGCTTTATGCGGCTGAAAACGTCAAGGTTCTGCTGGATGACCCTGACATCCACAGCAAAGACATTCTAAACACCTGCCGCGATCCAAAACCACAAGGTATTGGTGTGATCGAAGCCCCTCGCGGCACGTTGATTCACAATTACTGGGTCAAGGACAACGGCCAGATTGAAAGGGTTAACCTCATTGTCTCAACTGGTCACAATAACTGGTCAATGTGTGAAGCGGTCGACAGCGTCGCCAAAACCTACATTACTGGTCCAGAAATCCATGAAGGACTTCTAAACCGTGTTGAGGCAGCTATTCGTGCTCATGATCCTTGCCTCTCCTGTTCCACTCATGCGATCGGCCAGATGCCGATGATCGTCGAGATGATCGATCACACAGGCAACCTGGTTCAAACCATTACAAGGGAGTGATACTGGTTTTATGAACAGAAGGCGATGCCGTTTCAAACAAATGGCATCGCCTTTTCTTTGGAGGACTTTGTGTCAACTTTGATTTTGGGATATGGAAATAAGGATAGGCAGGATGATGGTGTTGCCTGGCATGTGATTTCAGCCTTAAAGCAAGCCCTCAATTTGCCTGATCCGGGAGACATCGAAGAAGAGTTCACATTGAGCTCAAATCTTTCAATGGTGTTTCAACTGCAATTGATGCCTGAGCAATCTGAATTTTTATCCGCGTTTGACCATGTTTGTTTTATTGATGCCCACACGGGAGCGATTGCCGAGGAAATTCACTGGCAACCGTTATCTCAGCATTTCCATAGTTCTCCTCTAACACATCACCTATCTCCTGAATCATTGCTTGCTATCACGGATACCATCTATAATAAGAATCCTGAATGTGTATTACTCTCCATTCGAGGGTATGAATTCCAATTTTCGCAATCCTTATCGGAGAGAACTCAACAATTGGTTCCCCATGCAGTGACCCTGATTCTCGATTGGCTTAAAGATAAGGCAAATACGTAAGCGAGGTATCATGGCAAACACAGATTCCAATTCGGTACTAACGCCTCCGCAATTATTATTGAAAGCCAGCGACATTGGTAAAGCCAAAGCCAAGCTGCGCGCACTTCCACTTTTGTTGCTCTCAATTCTCGCGGGTATGTACATCGCTTTTGGCGGGGTATTTTCAACAGTTGCGGCCACAGGTATGATGGGACATAGCCCATACGGTGTCATTAAAGTACTCCAGGGATTGGTTTTTTCATTGGGATTGATCCTGGTGGTCGTTGGCGGCGCAGAATTATTCACCGGCAATATGCTGATGGTGATCCCGCTGGCCAGCCGGAAAATTTCTCTGATGGACCTGCTACGTAATTGGGGACTGGTATATGCGGGAAATTTCCTTGGATCACTGATGGTTGCAGGTTTGGTGATTCTTGCCCGTATATACACTTTTTCAAATGGTGAGCTGGGAAATACTATGTTCGCGATCGCGAATACCAAGCTTGGCTATTCATTTGCACAAGCACTTGCGCTCGGGATCCTTTGCAACATCCTTGTATGCCTGGCAGTGTGGTTGTCGTATTCTGCCAGGAACACAACTGATAAAGTACTTGCTGTTCTGTTCCCAATATCAGCATTCATTGCTGCGGGATTTGAGCATAGCGTAGCGAATATGTATTTAATTCCGGTTGCTTTTATGATTCGTTCCTTTGATCCAATCTTTTCCTCTACCATAAGCCTATCCTCGTCAATGCCTGGTTGGCTGGCCTTCTTGCAGAAGAACCTTATTCCTGTTACCCTGGGCAATATCATTGGCGGAGTGATTTTTGTCGCTTTGACCTATTTCTATATCTACCAAAATCATCCTGACGTTCGTGACAGAGAACAATGAACCTTGTGATGTAACACACTTTTTTCACTCTCAATAAAATGTTATGCTAATAGAAAATTGGAACTTCACATGGACGTCAACATCGACATTACATCAATCCTAAAATCCATTCCGCTCTTTTTTGACCTGAAATCCTCTCAGTTGGAGAGTGTTGCCAGAATTTCTGACCTGGTCGAGATTGATCCAGGCGACCAACCAATTGTAGAAGGTAGAACGCTGGATTTCATCTTATATCCTTCTCGAGGGTGAAGTGAAGGTTACTGCTCATATCCCAACATTGGGAATGGTGGAAACAAGCATTTTGGGTCCGCTGGACATCCTTGGTTGGTCGGGGATGACACCGATCGTTCGTCAACGTACCGGCACGGTTACAGCCACTACGCACTGCTGGTTGCTCCGGGTTGATAGCAGATTACTCAGTAAATTATGCGAAGATGACCATGATATCGGTTTTGTTATCTATCGCCGGATATCAAATGTTGTTGCCCGTAGTTTCTTGACGACACGACTGCAATTAATGAACTTGATCGCATCTGCTAAATAGTCATATCTTTAGGCTTGAGCAATAGATTAATATCGCTTTATAATTTCAACAATTTTCATCCTATTCGACGGTATAATTCTGAAACTATGCACGAGTTGTCAGTCACTGAAAACATCCTGGCAATTGCCAGTAAACACGCTCAAGAATCCGGTGCGACTCGAGTTACGGCGATCAATTTGGTCATCGGACAACTTTCCAGTATCGTCGATGACTCCGTGCAGTTTTACTGGGACATGATTAGTGAAAACACGATATGCTCAGGTTCCGTGCTGCATTTCAACAGAATTCCCGCAACTTTTCGCTGCAATGATTGCAAACACGAATACCAATTGGATACGCTTCTTTCACCATGCCCTAGTTGCGGCAGTTTGAGAAATGAGATTATTGCAGGTGAGGAATTCTTCCTGGATAGTATCGAAATAGAAAAATGAGGGTAATGCATGAGTGCAATTCGTGTACCTGTAGTTGAAAAGATTTTCAGTGCCAATGATCGTATGGCAGATATTAACCGGATCAGACTGCATAATAAGAAGATGTTTTCCATAAATCTTATGGCGTCTCCCGGCGCCGGTAAGACCAGTTTCATTCTTGAAACCATTAAACACTTAAGTGCTGTGTACAGGATCGGTGTAATAGAAGGTGATACAGCTCCGGTGACCATTGATGCCGACAAGATCATTGAATCCGGTATGCCGGCTGTACAAATCAACACAGGCGGCGATTGTCACCTGGATGCCTCAATGGTCAGTGATGGGTTAGATCAGCTACCTCTAGATACAATTGATATTCTCATTATCGAAAACGTCGGTAATTTAATTTGTCCGGCTGCCTGGGACCTGGGTACAGACCTTAAACTGCTCGTGGCTAGTGTCCCCGAGGGTGATGACAAACCTTACAAGTATCCCAACATATACCGTGGTTTAAATGTACTGGTAATTAACAAAACTGACCTGCTTGATTATGTAGATTTCAACATGGATTATTTTCGCCAGGGAGTAGAAATGCTTAATCCCGGTCTGGTAACTTTTCCAGTCTCCTGCAGAACCGGAGATGGGTTCACCGCCTGGATAGACTGGTTGAAAGATAAGGTTGAAGCGGTCAAAAGCGCTTGATGACTCAAACTCTGATCTCGAACAGAATCAAGATATCAGGAATCGTCCAGGGAGTCGGGTTTCGTCCTTTCGTCTATAACCTGGCAACTCGACTGGGTATAACAGGATGGGTCAGGAATACTTCCGGGGGTGTAGAAATAAAGGCGACCGGTGATCCATCGATAATTGAGAAATTTATCGCCGTATTACGAAACGATCCTCCACTACTCTCCAAGGTGGACAATCTCATAGTCGAACCGGTTGATACTGAACAATTCAACAGTTTTGAGATCCGTGAAAGTCTTGCGAATCCTGGTGAGTTCATCCCGATCTCGCCTGACATGAGCATCTGTGAAGATTGCCGCAGAGAATTGTTTGACCCGGCAGACCGGCGCTACAGATACCCCTTTATTAATTGCACAAATTGTGGACCCCGCTTTACAATCATCCAAGAGGTACCGTACGACCGGCCGCTTACCACCATGTCAGCTTTCGCGATGTGCTCAAATTGTGCAGGAGAATATGCAACACCCTCTGATAGGAGGTACCATGCCCAACCCATCGCCTGCGGTGTGTGTGGACCAGAGGTGGCGTTTTTTTCTCCGGGAGAGCCTGAGATTTACGCTGAAGAAGCCATACAGGCAGCCAGGAATTTGATTCGTGAAGGCAGGATACTGGCGTTAAAAGGTCTGGGAGGTTATCACCTGGCTTGCGATGCCGCGAATGTGGAAGCGGTAGAAAGATTGCACGATCGAAAGCAGCGCAGCGAAAAACCATTCGCCTTGATGTGCTATGACCTTGAAACGCTAAGCAGGTACGTACAGGTTTCAGATGCTGAATCCCTGCTGCTGGAATCTCCACAGCATCCAATCGTTCTTCTAAAAAAAGAGTCAGAAGTCCACACGCTTGACCATACAGCACCAAACCAAAACCATTTGGGTATTATGCTTCCGTATACCCCGCTTCATCTGCTTATGCTCGAACCTGCACCGGATTTCCCTGATGTTCTGGTGATGACCAGTGGTAACATGAGTGAAGAACCGATCGCCTACCAGGACGATGATGCCAAAACCAGGTTATCAGCACTGGCTGATGGATTCCTGGTCCACAACCGCCCAATCCACATGCGCGTTGACGATTCGGTGACACGTATACTGGATAAACAGGTTCACCTGATCAGGCGTGCACGCGGGTACGCCCCTGAACCGGTTAAAGTCAATCAGCAGTTGCGTCAGGTTTTGTCCTGCGGCGCTGAATTAAAGAATACTTTCGCTTTATCCAGGGGACCCTATGTATTTTTGAGTCACCACATCGGTGATCTGGAAAATTTTGAAACTTTGACATCTTACAGACAGGCGATAGAACATTACAAGTTACTATTCCATCTCAATCCCGAAGCAATTGCAGTTGATCTTCATCCCGATTATTTATCTACCCGGTATGGAGAGGATCTTGCAGATGCCTCCGGTTTGCCCTTGTTCAGAATACAGCATCATCACGCGCACCTCTGCGCTTGCTTGGCTGATAATGATTATCACACTGATGAGCCTGTGATCGGTCTGATTTTTGATGGTACAGGTTATGGAACAGATGGTGTTATTTGGGGTGGAGAAGTTCTTATCGGCGGTTACCAATCCTTTGAGCGCGTGTATCACCTCTCTGAAATTCCGCTTGCGGGTGCAGATACTGCTATACGCAATCCGTCAAAAATCGCTCTCGCCTATCTAAAAGCAGCAGGAATTGAATGGTCTGAAGAATTTCCACCGGTCAATGCTTACCGACCAGAGGATCTTGAAGTCCTTTCAAAACAACTCGCGCTCGGCATCAACTGCGCTTTAACCACAAGCATGGGTAGGCTTTTTGATGCCGTCTCCTCCCTGCTTGGGCTTCGGCAACACATAACCTATGAAGGTCAGGCAGCCATAGAACTGGAAAATATTTGCGATCCGGCAGAAACCAGCCTGTATTCAATTCCCCTTGAGGGTTCAAAGGTCAATGCGGTTAATGTCTTTCCACAGATTCTAATGGATATACGCAATGGAATACCAAATTCCGTAATATCAGCCCGTTTTCACAACAGTGTTGCCAGTTGCTGCCTGGCATTATGTCAACAAATCAGAATGACCAAAGGCATAAATAAGGTTGCCCTGTCAGGGGGTGTATGGCAGAATATCACCTTGTTGACAAAAACCCTCGATCTCCTGAGGGCGGATTCTTTTGAAACGTACACACATCGCAGGGTTCCAACAAATGACGGCGGTATCTCGCTCGGTCAAACCCTTATCGCAGATGCGATGCTTAGAAAACAATAGAGGTAAACATGTGTCTAGCTGTCCCTGGTAAAGTAGTTGAAATTTCTGAAAAAGAACCCATCCTGATGGGAAAAATCGATTTCGACGGCGTAATTAGAGAGGTTTGCCTCGAAGCCGTACCGGAAGTTAAGCTTGGCGATTATGTGATCGTTCACGCAGGTTTTGCTCTGAATGTTTTAAGTGAGCAGGAGGCTCAGGAATCATTACAGGCTTTTCGAGAACTAGACGAGATAGAAAACAACCTTACTTACAATACTGATCTGGATTCTGACTCCTGATGCGCTACCTCGAAGAATTTCGTGATGCTGACTTAGTCCAAAAGGTCCTTTCCAGGATCCACAACACCGTGAAAAACCCATGGGTCATCATGGAAGTTTGCGGTGGACAGACGCACTCCATCATGCAGAATGGTATTGACCAACTCCTTCCAGACAACATTGAGTTAGTTCACGGTCCCGGCTGCCCTGTCTGTGTAACCCCTCTTGAATTGATCGACAAAGCGCTGGCGATCGCCTCTCTTCCAGGGGTCATTTTCTGCTCCTTTGGCGACATGCTGCGTGTACCTGGCTCTTCAACCGATCTACTAAAGCTCAGGTCTCAGGGCGCCCAGGTAAAAATCGTCTATTCCCCATTGGATGCGGTTCGTATTGCGCAGCAGAATCCAGATAAACAGGTGGTCTTTTTCGCTATCGGTTTTGAAACCACTGCTCCGGTCAACGCATCCAGCGTACTCTATGCGAATAAACTGGGATTACAGAACTTCTCCCTGCTTGTCTCTCAGGTAACCGTTCCAGCTGCCATGCACGCCATCCTCGGATCTACAGACAATCGTGTCCAGGGTTTCCTTGCCGCCGGGCATGTTTGCACGATCATGGGTTACCACCAATATCACGCCATCAGCAAGAGATATGGCGTTCCCATTGTAGTCACCGGTTTCGAACCTCTTGACCTCCTTCAGGGAATACTGATGGCAGTGGTTCAACTCGAAAATGGCAGTTCTCAAGTTGAAAATGCTTATTCTCGCTTGGTTAATGAAGCCGGAAATATTCCTGCTCAGAAAATGCTTAATGATGTGTTTGAACCCTGTGATCGTAATTGGCGCGGTATTGGGATGATCCCCGCCAGCGGCTTATGTCTTAGAAAAAAGTTCGCCCGATTTAATGCTGAAGAACACTTTGAACTCGCTGATATCACTACGAAAGAATCCGAGATTTGTATTGCAGGTCATATCCTCAAGGGGATCAAGAAACCTACTCAATGCCCCGCTTTTGGTTCGCTCTGCACACCGCAACATCCTCTGGGCGCGACAATGGTATCATCTGAAGGCACTTGCGCTGCTTATTTTCGTTATGCCAGCGTCAAACAGGAATGAATTATGACTGACCACAAATTACCTGACATGCAGGGACCATTATGCCCCCTTCCGTATAACCACTATGACAGAATCGTATTGGGTCATGGATCAGGGGGAACATTGACAAGCGAACTTGTCGAAAAGGTTTTTTTGCCGTATTTTTCAAATCCAGCCCTGCTTGCAGGTGACGATTTTGCAGATATCCCGGGAGATTTATCTGGCCGGCTTGTCGTCAGTACAGATGCGCACATCGTGAGCCCCCTTTTCTTCCCTGGCGGCGATATCGGCCGCCTGGCGGTCTCTGGTACGGTTAATGACATCGCGGTCTCCGGCGGTACACCACTTTGTCTTACTGCCAGCTTCATTCTTGAAGAAGGGTTAAAGATATCTGATCTTGAAAAGATAGTCAGATCGATGGCTGAGACCGCGTTTGAAGCCGGCGTACCCATCGTCGCGGGTGACACAAAAGTGGTTGAAAGAGGAAAAGCGGATGGGATCTTCATTTCCACTACCGGGGTTGCTTCCGTACAGGAGGGACTGGCTATTTCTGGTGCGAATGCGCACCCCGGTGATGCCGTGTTAATTTCCGGTACACTCGGTGATCACGGTATGGCCGTGCTCACTGCCCGCGGCGAACTTGGGCTTGCAGCTGACATATGTTCAGATGTGGCTCCTCTTAACCATCTGATTAAGAAAATTACAGAAGTCACGCAGGAAATCCACGTGCTGCGGGATCCAACACGCGGCGGTGTTGCGACAACATTGAATGAGATTGCCCAACAAAGTAAGGTTGGGATCACGATCTTTGAGGATCAGATACCAGTGCAACCAAGCGTAAGCTCGGCATGTGAACTGCTCGGTTTTGACCCGCTCTATGTGGCGAACGAAGGAAAGATCATTGTGATTCTGCCTGATTTCCTATCCTTAAAGGTTCTCAATGTGATGAGGCACGACGATCATGGTAAAAAAGCCTGTTTGATCGGGAGAGTGCAGCGCGATTCACCTGGTAGCGTTTTACTCAGAACCCGCATCGGTGGAACAAGGCTCCTTGGTAAACTTAGCGGTGAGCTGCTCCCGCGAATCTGTTGACCTGCCTTGACAGTGCTGCACCAGCCTGTATACTTAGAAAATCTTATTTTTGAGGTAACAATGAAAATCAATTTTCAGGAAACCACCAAAGATCTTGCCGTACGCATTGACATCCATTCAAAATTTGGAGCAAGAAACATCGACAAATGGATGCTTGATCTGATCAATTTACAAAAAAACAATCGCATTCTGGATGTGGGTTGCGGTTCGGGTAAACAATGTTTTTCGTATCATGACTCACTTGGCGGCGATGCCATTATCACCGGAGGAGATGTTTCAGAGGAATTATTAAATCAGGCCAGAACTGAAAATGACCGCCGCGGTCTGAACATCCGCTTCGATTACCTTGATTTCAACAGGGCATTCCCCTACCCCGACGATCAATTTGATTTTGTCTCCTGCTGTTTTGCCATATACTATGCAGAGGATGTCCCACATACCATAAGCGAGATGCACCGGGTAACAAAACCTGGCGGCAGATTATTTACCACAGGACCAATGCCTCAGAATAAGCAGCTTTTTTACGAAATTATTAAAGAAGCTACCGACAAGCCTATCCCTCCAATGCCGGGCAGTTCCCGTTTTTCGACTGAATTCTTATCTACGATCAAGGGTGTCTATTCTCACGTGGATCTTCACATATTTGAAAATCCTCTGACCTTTGATTCCGTCGAACCTTACATCGCATATACGCGTGCTTCCATGTCAGAAGATCGTAAATTATGGAGCAGCCTCTTTGTGGAAAAGGATGATTTTGAAAAAATCATGTCCAAGATCACCGAGGTCGCGACGAAACGTCTTGAACGAGACGGAAAACTGATTATGACCAAAGTTGTCGGTGGAATCCTGGCAACGAAGTAGGTATTTATGAATCATGATATGACTTTCTATGGCAAACGTGTCTGCTTCTTCGGAGCACATCCTGATGATATTGAAATTGGATGCGGCGCCTTGATAGCACACATCGCCTCACAAACAGACTTACGTTGTGTAACCCTTTCAGATAACCAGAAAAACCCACTTCTTAAACAGGTGGTAGACGAACACTACCGCAGCATGCAGATACTTGGTGTTCCCCCGGAGAAAGTCGTCGTGGGTGCTTTCGAAACACGCCGCTTCCAGCAGTTCCGCCAGGAAATATTGGAATACATGCTTGAAATGAGAAACTCGTTCAACCCGGATATCGTTTTTGTTCATACCAGGGCTGACCTGCATCAGGATCATTCCACGATCACCGAGGAAGGTCTACGCGCTTTCCGTGGTACCACGGTGCTGGGTTACGATGTGATCCGCAGCAGTTATGGTTTTTTTCCGCATTTTCTCGTTGAAGTGAATGAAGCCGATGTTGAGAAGAAGATTCGCGCCTTGGCTGAATACCACACTTACGATGATAAGTACTATTTTGACCCGGAACTAACCCGCTCCATCCTGGTAAAAAATGGAGCGCTGGCCGAGCGAAAATTCGCGGAAGGCTTTGATATATTAAGAATTATCGGTGCATTCGGTTGCGTCCAGTAAAAAGACCTCTTATTCGGAGGTCCTGGGTTTTTGTGGCACACCAACTTCGACATAACCCTCTTTCACCCTGACCGGGTAGACAGGTATTCCTTCCACCGCTGGCAAAGACAAAGCTTTTCCGGTTCGGATATTAAAACGTGCTCCATGGCGCGGGCAGATGATAGCTTCGCCTATCACGTCCCCCTCACCGATGGCGCCCCCATCGTGAGAGCAAAGGTCTCCCGTCGCAATGAACTCCCCCTCCAGGTTGAAAACCACTATCGGATTTCCTTCAATTTCAAGAAATAATCTCTCGCCTGCAGGAAACTCGCTGATCGGGGCAATGCGGAAAAATTTAAAACCGGATTGGCTGCTCTCCATCGTTATTTCTCCTCTAGTAGCTCGTCTGTTGCTTCGCCCAACCCGTAAACCCCTGCTTTCAGGATCTTCAGGGGTAACAGGGCACACTTCAATCTTACTGGACCAAGCTCAATTCCAAGCATGTCAAGCAGATCTTCCTTGTTGAGTTGGCGTACGTGATCAAGCGTTTTTCCGATGATCGATTCCAACAACAAGTCCGCCGAAGCTTGAGATATCGCGCAACCATGTCCGCTGAACGCTGCTTCACTTACAACACCTTCTGTGTTCACCCTGAGATCAATACGAATGTGATCGCCGCACAAGGGATTCTCATCTTCAAACGTGATATCGTTTGGTTCTAATTCACCCCTGTAGGCCGGGTTCTTATAACGTTCTATGATAATCTCTCGATATAGGTCATCCATATATTATCCAAACAGGTTTATAGCTTTATCCAGCCCTTTTACAAGCCGATCAATGTCGCTTTCATCGTTATACAGGTAAAAACTGGCACGCGTAGTAGCATTGATGCCTAGCTTGTCATGCAGCGGCATTGCGCAGTGGTGTCCCGCGCGCACAGCTACACCATCAGAGTCCAGGATTTGGGCAATATCGTGCGGGTGAATGCCTTCAATTGTGAATGAAATCACTCCGCCTTTCCTATCCGGCTGATCAGGACCCATCATGTGAATTCCTGGTACCCGGCTAAGCCTTTCCATGGCGTAAGAGACTATTCTTTGTTCGTGCTTCCGGATATTTTCCATCCCCACAGCGCTTAAGTAATCCACTGCGGCGCCAAAACCGATGGCTTCTGCGATAGCGGGAGTACCCGCTTCAAATTTGTGAGGGAGGTCATTGGCAATGAAAGATCGTAGGAGCACTTTTTTGATCATATCGCCGCCGCCCAGGAAAGGCGGCATGTTTTCAAGAATTGTTTTTCTTCCCCAAAGGGCTCCAATGCCTGTCGGACCGATCATCTTGTGAGCAGAAAACGCCAAAAAGTCTGGACCAAGGTCTTGAATGTTGACTGAAAAATGGGGTACCGATTGAGCCGCATCCAGAAGTGTTAAAGCGCCGCTCTTCTTTGCCATCTGAATGATCTCTTTAGCAGGATTGATTGTGCCCAGTACATTGGACATTTGAATAAAACTCACCAGCTTAGGTTCCAAAAGCAACAGTTTTTGATAGACATCCAGGTCCAATTCGCCTTTGTCATTCACCGGGATAAATTCCAGCCGTAGGTTCTTTTCAGCAGCCAGCATCTGCCAGGGTACCAGGTTGGAATGATGTTCCATCTCTGTCAGGATGATGACATCACCGTCTTGTAATTTTGCCCTGCCCCAGGTTTGCGCCACAAGGTTGATAGACTCCGTCGTGTTACGGGTGAAGATCAGTTCCGAGGGGTCACGGGCGCCAATAAATGATGCGATCCTGCTCCGTGCGCTCTCATACTCAGCAGTTGCCTCTTCAGCAAGCGTGTGTACACCGCGATGAATATTGGCATTCATGAGCCGGTAATAAGTATCCATCGCGGTCAAAACGCTCTCGGGTTTCTGGGAGGTCGCAGCTGAGTCCAGGTAGACGAGAGGTACTCCCGGTCTGACTTCACGTTTCAGAACCGGGAAATCATTTTTCCAGCAGTTTAGGGAAGATTCCCCCGAAGTTGAATCGGTCATCGCTGCCCAGTTTAGAGGTTCTTAAACAGATCCAGTCTAGTGTTCTTTTTAGAAGGAACCCGTATATTGGTCGATTTTTGTGGATACCAGAGAATATGATCAGGTACCATCCACCCATCCGTGAGGAAAACATTGGACCTGAATTGCACTGCTACCATCTTTGGATCAACCTGGACAACAATGCCTTTCAACCAGCCTCTGATCCGTTCGCCGCTTTTTTCATGGTCACAGAGAACCTCGACGGTGTCGCCAACCTGGTATTCGTATTCATCTTCCGGTGGTTTCATGAATGGCACTGCGCGCATTTTTTGACCATCCTTGCCTTTCCGAATTGAATTTATCATATCATTCTATCATACCGGTTAAAAATGACCGACTACCGGATATGCTCCATTTTTTCTTTGATTGCGCTTTGAAAACGTTGCCTTACTCCCTCAAAAGGGATCCTCTGCATAATAGGGTCGAAAAATCCTTCAACAATCAATCTTTCCGCATCTTCCCGCTGCATACCTCGACTCAACAGATAAAAGACCTGCTCTTCATCGATCTTTCCTACTATTGCGCCGTGAGTGCAACGTACGTCGTCGGTCAGTATCTCCAATCCAGGTATTGAATCAGCTCGCGCTGACTTGCTCAATACGAGGTTGCGGTTTGCCTGGTAACCATCTGTTTTGGCCGCATCAGGTGCAACATAGATCATCCCCTGCCAAACGGAACGGCTGTTATCCAACAGGGCTCCTTTGAAAAGCAAATCGCTAGTGGTACTCGGGGCCAGGTGATTCTGCTGTGTATCATGATCAAGGTGCTGTGAATTATCAGTGAAGTAAAAACCAGACATCTTACCCGACGCGCCCTTACCAACCATGCTTAAATTCGAGTAATTTTTGGTAATTTTGCTGCCGAGCGCTCCAAAGATCCAATCTACACTGCCGTCAAGGTCGACCTGTACATTCTCGGTGGTGAAATTAATAATGTTTTCTCCCCAAGATTGCAATTCAACAAAATTCAAGTGGGCGCCGGCACCGACATACACATCTATCATCGCCGTATGCATTGAATCTTTAATAGCTTTTTGCGGTGAGGAGGATTCATGTACATAAGTAACATTTGATCCCTCTTCCAGGTAAACAAATATGTGCAATGAATGTGAATAACCCTCACCAGGTGCCCAGTAGACGCTCTGTAAAGGTAAATCAATGTCAACGTTCCGTGGTACATAGAGTAGAACACCCTGAAAATCTATCGCCCCGGCAAGTGCTGAGAATTTTGGCAATTTATCGATATCGATCCGTGATAACAATTTTTCAATAAGATGGGGTTGTGTCTTGACTACATTCGCGAGCGTATCAAAAACAACACCTTTTTCTGTTAATGCTGTGCTTACCGTAACCTTATTTTCAACAGGCGAGAGCAAAATCATTCCGCCGTTTTTTGTACCAGCCACGGGAGAATCAAAGTAAACAGGAAATCCCCGGTACAGGTATCCCGATGGATCGATCAGCTCGAAACTAGAAAAATCCACTGCGCGTAAGCTGGTTCTTTTCCAATCCTCTTGTGAATTATCTGGAATTTTGATGGATTGGTACTTATCCCACGCTCTTGTTCGATACTGCTGAACAAGAAGGCTGGATTCACGTATTACAGGTGAAATACTCAGGTCGGGTTGAGTGTCGCCGCTTTGCCTGGAAATTCTCTTGATAAGTATGTTATTTTCTGTCATTGGTCTTTTCCATTTACCACTCGTGGTTACCCTACAGAACCTTCCATTTGAAGCTGGATCAAGCGGTTCATCTCAACAGCGTATTCCATCGGCAGTTCCTTGACCAACGGCTCTATGAAACCTGAAACTACCATCGTTGTAGCGTCCTCCTGGCTCATTCCTCGGCTCATCAGGTAAAACAGCTGTTCTTCACCGATTTTTGATACTGAAGCTTCATGCCCGATGGATACATCCTCTTCGTCAACTTCGATCGTCGGATAAGTATCGGACCGTGACGCTGGATCCAACAGGAGAGCGTCGCAGGCGACATTTGATCTCACATTGGTTGCCCCTTTATATACCTTCAGTAATCCCCGGTATGAAGACCGCCCCCCATCCTTGCTGATGGATTTTGAGGTTATTTTCGAACTCGTATTCGGGGCAAAATGGATCACTTTTCCGCCGGCGTCCTGCTGCTGTCCCTTGCTCGCGAAGGCCACTGAAAGGATCTCCCCGTGAGCACCCGGTCCCATCAGGTAAGTCGATGGGTATTTCATCGTGACTTTCGAACCCAGGTTGCAGTCCACCCATTCCATGGTGCCGTTTTCTTCGACCTTGGCCCTTTGTGTCACCAGATTGTATACATTGGTCGACCAGTTTTGGATGGTTGTGTAACGTACCCTGGCGCCTTTTTTCACAACGATCTCAATTACACCGCTGTGAAAAGAATTTGTTGAATACTGAGGGGCAGTGCAGCCTTCAACGTAGTGTACCTGTGCCCCTTCATCGGCAATGATCAATGAGCGTTCAAACTGCCCGATATTTGCCACATTTAGCCTGAAGTAAGCCTGGAGGGGTAATTCAACGGTTATTCCTTTTGGCACGTATACGAAGGAACCGCCTGACCAGACCGCTGAGTTTAAGGCTGCGAATTTATTGTCTTCAATTGGGATTACAGTGCTAAAGTATTCTTTGAACAGATCAGGATATTGTTTTAATCCATCCTCGATGGACAGGAAGATCACGCCCTGTTTTGCCAGGTTTTCCTGGATGCTGTGATAAACCATTTCTGATTCATATTGCGCGCCTACACCGGCAAGAAATTTCTGCTCAGCTTCTGGAATGCCCAATTTATCAAAAGTGTTCTTGATCGTCTCCGGTACTTCATCCCAGTTTCGGCCGCTGGATTCTGAAGGTCTGACGTAGTAATAAATATCATTCAAGTCCAGGTTGGAAAGGTCAGCTCCCCATGTAGGCATAGGACGGTGATAATAATGCTCCAATGCCCGTAGCCTGAATTCCAGCATCCAGCCGGGCTCCTGCTTCATGGCCGAGATCTTGCGAACAACATCCTCGCTAAGCCCTTTTTCAGATCGATAAACATAAGTATCCGGATCTTTAAATCCATACTGATACTCACCCAACTTATCCAGAAAATCGTGCTTCTGCGCGTCACTCATAGCAGTCTCCTGTAAATAACCAATAATTAACTGCCGTTCCTGCCATTTTCTACTTTTTCCCGTATCCAGTCGTATCCGTGTTCTTCAAGGTGCAGCGCCAGCTCTGCCCCACCCGATTCGACGATCCTGCCTCCCATCATCACGTGAACGAAATCCGGTTTCACATAATTCAACATACGTTGATAATGAGTGATCAATAAAACACCTACATTCTGTTCTTTTAGAAGGTTGACACCTTCTGAAACGATTTTTAATGCATCGATGTCCAATCCGGAGTCTGTTTCATCGAGTATCGCGATCTCAGGCTGCAGTACTGCCATTTGCAATACCTCTGCTCTTTTCTTCTCGCCTCCTGAGAATCCTTCGTTCAGGTACCTTCCCGCAAAAGAATGATCCATTTTCAATAAGTTCATTTTTTCTTTCAATAAATTCCTGAATTCGAGAATGGGTATCCCTTTGTCAGCTGGATTTAGCGCTTTACGCCTGGCATTTACAGCAGTGCGCAGAAAATTAGCGACCGTTACACCCGGAATGGCAACAGGATACTGGAATGCCAGGAACAGTCCTGACCTCGATCGTTCATCCGTAGCCATGTCAAAAAGGTTCTGCCCTTTAAAAGTGGCTGTCCCGCTGGTCACTTCATAACTCGGATGTCCCATTAGTGTATATGCCAATGTGGATTTTCCAGTTCCATTTGGTCCCATAATGGCATGCACCTGCCCTTGTTCTACGGAAAGGGTTACTCCCTTAAGGATTTCCTTATCCCCGATACTTACATGCAGGTCCGTAATGTTTAGCTCAACCATTTCACGCTCTCCAGAGGTGGTATTATTTTAGATATTTTTAATGTAATTCTTAATTATTCGCTTACCGCCGTGATTATAGCACACTCAAGTTACCGAGTCAATATTTAGCATATTTTTCTTATATATTCTAATTATTGAGGTATAATATTAAAGATATTTATAATTATTTTCGCTCAAATTGTTGGGTTCAGGAGATAAAAGGTAGACATGAAAAGTACAAGAGAAAAAATCTTACAAACCCTGCTGATGAATCCCAACTCCACGATTAGCGACCTCGCTGAAGCCGTAGATATCAATTCGGTCTCTGTACGCCATCACCTGACCAGCCTGCAGGCAGATAACCTTGTTCAAGCGTTGGAAGAGAGGCACGGTGTGGGACGTCCGCGCCTGGTTTACTCATTAACCGATCGGGGAGCCGAACTCTTTCCAACGAGGTACCTAAGGCTTGTCAACCAGCTGCTCGGCCAACTTAAAAATACCCTCCCCAAAAAAGACTTTGAAAAAATCATGATTCACGTGGCGCTTGAAATCAGTTCAGACCACGCAGCGAAGATTAAGAGCCTTCCAATCGAAAAAAAACTTGACTCCATCCAGGATTACCTGGCGAATGAGGGATATGTGATCGAGTGGGAAAAACAGGGATCAGATTATCTGATCAACGAAATCGCCTGCCCTTTCTACCATATCAGTAAAAAACACCCTGAATTATGCACGATTGACCGTACGATTTTTAGTAATCTTCTGGCAACACCAGTTGACAAGATCAAATGTATCCTTTCCGGGGACAATCACTGTTCATATATGATCACACAAAATGAATTGGAGACAACAAAATGACCGATAAGCCCATCCCAGGAACGAACAGACCAGTTTGGGAATCAGAAACCACCCACCCTGAGTTGAGTGAACAATTAAAAAAGGGGTTGAGCGAGATATTAGACCCGGAACTCGGTCTGAATATTATGCAGTTGGGCCTGATTCGCAATGTGAAGATCGATGATGAGGGAGCCATAATTAAAATGATTCTGACAACGCCTTTCTGCCCTTACGGACCTGCCATGCTTGAATCAACCCGGCAGAAGGCTGAACAGGTTTTGGAAAGAGAAGTTGGCATTGATTTTTGTCTTGAGGCCTGGGATTTCTCGATGATGGAGGAAGGTTTAGGAGGGGATTGGGGATTATTCTGATTAGCATTGAGAATGCGTAACCTTTGTCCTGAGTACACAAATAGAGTAAAATTTAGTTCATGCTTCGGGCAGTTCAACTAAAACCTGGTAATGAACCGATCATCCTTGACGCAATTGACGAGATTAATCGAATTCATTCTATTCAGGATGGCTTTTTATGGGTCAGCCTGGAGTCAGCAGATGAATCGGAAATCAATTCCATCCTGGGTGGATTGTTTGGTTTTCATCCGCTTGCCATTGAAGATTGCCTCAGCCCCGGCTATCAAGTTGCCAAGATAGATGATTTCACGGATTACATTTTTCTTATTACCCACGCCATTAAAACAGATGAACATCTTGATTCGCTTACTCCTCTCGAATTAGACCTTTTCCTCGGTAGGAACTACCTGGTAACCTGTTATACCGACTCTGAAATGCCGGCAGTCGAGAATACCTGGAGACTGCTCAAACGGGACGACCGTATTTCTAAAAATGGCGCTGATTTCCTCTGCCACACGATCCTGGATGCAATCGTGGATGAGTACATGCCTTTGATCGATCAGATGGAATCAGAAGTGGAATGGATAGAAGATAGCGCGATGGAAAAACCGACACCGGCGACGCTTCAGCGCCTGCTCTCTTTGAAACATTCCATTATGTCGCTCAGACGGATCATAGCACCGCAGCGCGAGGTGATGAACCGGCTCTCTCGTGATGAATTCTCACAGATCGATACACAAAGCCTGATCTATTTCCGTGATATTTACGATCATCTGGTGCGTATACAAGATCTGGCAGATATCATCCGCGACATCGTCTCAGGAGCGCTGGATATCTACCTGAATTCCACCAGCTTGCGTTTAAATGAAATCATGAAAGCACTCACGATCGTTTCGACCGTTTTCCTTCCGCTATCTTTTATAACGGGTGCTTTTGGCATGAATTTCTTACACATTCCCGGCGCCCAATCAATCAACGGATTTTTCATTACCTGTGCCATTTTGGTTGGACTTGGCGTGGCTATGCTTCTGTATTTCCGGAAAAGACACTGGTTTTAATCAAATACAATTGAACCTACCCCCTGGGAGGCATCGATGGTTAAAATAATCGCCGATAGCTGTTCTGACCTCAGTCCTGAACTGATCGACAAATACCATGTAGATATCATCCCGTTGGATGTTTTGATTGGTGGGACAAATTATCTCGACGGTGTTACCATCACCACACCAAGGTTATTTCAACTGGTTTCAGAAACCGGAGAGCTGCCCAAAACAGCCGCGCCTTCGATTGATTCATTCATGCAGCATTTCAACACATCTGATGAAGTTATCTACATCAGCATAAGTTCAAGGTTGTCAGCCAGCTACTCGAATGCCCATCTCGCCAAAGAAAGCCTTGGGAAATCAGATATCCATATCATCGATTCGCTGAATCTTTCCACAGGTATTGGTTTACTGGTTCTAACCGCTGCTGAACTAGCCTTACAGGGCGCTCGTGCAGTTGACATAGTTGACATGATCGAGCGAATGATCCCGTCAGTCCGTACTTCCTTCGTAATTGACACATTAGATTACATATTCAAAGGTGGTAGATGCACCGCTATTGAAATGGTGGTTGGAAGTTTATTAAAAATACGCCCGGTAATTGCGGTCAGATCTGACGGCACTCTCGGCATCCAGAAGAAGATCAATGGCAGCAGAAAAAAAGCATTGGATTCTATGATCATGGAATTCGCTTGTAATCTGAATGTTATTGACACCCGGCGAATTTTTATTACTCACACTTTATGTCTGGAAGATGCCCTATATTTACGAGGACAGCTTGCAACGATTACGCAAATCGATGAGACCCTGATCACGGTAGCAGGATCCACCATTGCCAGTCACTGTGGCCCCAATACTATAGGGATCTTGTACCTTGAAAAAACAGAGGCCTGAATCAGGCCTCTGTTCTCTATATCAATCCTACAGTTTTACCCACTTTCGAAAAAATCTCCAGGACTTTGTCCATCTGTTCATCAGTATGGGTGGCCATGTAGCTGGTTCTGAGCAGCTGGCGACCTGGTGTAACAGCAGGGGATATCACAGGGTTAACAAAAACGCCATTTTCAAAGAGCATTTTCCAGGTGATAAAAGTCTTCTCATCACTGCCGATAATTATTGGAACAACCGGTGTGATGGAATTACCAATATTGAAGCCAAGTTCCGTAAACCCTTTTCGCATGCGATCCGCTACAGCGCGCACGCGCCGGCTCAATTCCGGCTCATCTCTCATCACATGCAGCGCCGCCAGCGCAGCGGCAGCGTTGGCTGGCGGTATACTGGCGCTAAATATCAGAGCTCTCGCGGAGTGTTTGATGTAATGTATGGTTTGTTCATCACCTGCGATGAACCCACCCAGTGATGCGAAAGATTTACTGAATGTTGACATAATCAGGTCAACTTGATCAGTAACACCAAAATGATGGGCGGTACCGCGTCCATCTCCCATTACTCCCATCCCATGTGCATCATCCACCATTAACCGGGCGCCATACTTCTTTGCTAGTTTTGCCATTTCCGGAAGAGGTGCCAGGTCTCCTTCCATACTAAACAATCCATCAACAACCAGTAATTTACCGGCCGTATCCGGTATAGAGCGTAAAACACGTTCAAGGTGTTCCAGATCGTTGTGGCGGAAGCGTTCAATTTTTCCATACCCGAGGCGTGCCCCGTCCACGATGCTGGCGTGGTCATCTTTATCAAGAATAACCACATCATCGCGCCCCACCAGTGCGCTTATCGTTCCCAGGTTCGTTTGCATACCCGTTGAGAACACCAGCGCGGCTTCCTTCCCGACCCATTCTGCCAGTTCCGCTTCCAGCTGCTCGTGCAGCGCGAGTGTTCCATTCAGGAACCGGGACCCGGTGCAGCTGGTTCCAAAACGTTTGACCGCATCAATCGCGGCTTCCCGCACCTTCGGGTGAGTCGTCAACCCGAGATAGTTGTTCGATCCAATCATGATCAACCGCTTGCCCTGATAGATCACCTCGGTACCTTCATTTTCGTTCAAAGGGATGAAATATGGATAAAACCCTGATGCGATTGCCTCTTTTGCGGCGGTAAATGCATAACACTTTTCAAAAATATCCATCTTTACCTCTACAATATTGTGATTTCACTCTTGGAGTTCATTTTTCTCATTACTAGACGGTAGAATTTGCTATTATACCTTCTATTAGATTAAGTGCACTGTTATTATTAACACGGGATTGTTAAAGTAGATATAAAATAATCAAAATAAAGAGACCGGACACTGAACAAGGATCTTCAACAATCCAACCGGCACGCCCAACCTCAGGAGGAACAATGTTGACTAAACGTACATGGACCGCGATCATCATCCTGGGGTTCCTCGGTTCTCTCGCCTGGGGTGTTGAAAACCAGTTCTTTAACACTTTCATCTATAACAACATTACACCAGATCCCAGGCCAATTTCCTGGATGGTGGCAGCGAGCGCGATCACTGCCACCCTGGCTTCGATCTTTATGGGTGCCCTGAGCGACCGGGTGAGGTACCGTTGGGGACGGAAACCATTCCTCCTAGTGGGTTATCTGGGTTGGGGGATCACCACAGCCCTTTTCCCGACGGCGGCTTTCTTTCACCCTATCGGGATCGCTGTTTTTATGGCCATTTTATTCGACTGTATCATGACTTTCTTCGGCTCAAGCGCCAACGATTCTGTCTTCCACGCCTACGTCGCTGATATAACGACCATTGACAATCGCGGAAAAGTCATGGGTGTTCTCGAAATTCTCACCTGGGTGGCGCTTCTTTTTGTCTACGGTGGTGCCGGTTTGGTGATCGACGCTGTTGGGTACTTCCCATTTTTCTACATCGTCGGTGGATTGGTTTTCGTTTTAGGTCTAATTTCTTCGCTTCTGCTCCAGGAACAAAAATCGCCGTCAACTGCACCTTCCGGGGGATATTTCCGCAGCATCTTGAACACCTTCAAATGGGACTCGCTGCGCCAACAGCATAACCTGCTCTTGTTGCTTATCGCTATCACATTATGGGGAGTAGCTCAGCAAATATTTTTCCCCTATCTTCTCATTTACATTACTCATTACCTAAAAATCGAGACTGTCCAGGCATCGATCATAATTTTCCTTGCCATACTTCTTGGCGGAATCGCTACCGCTTATCCCTTGGGATTGCTCACTGACCGTTGGGGGCGCCGCAAAGTTGCCATTATTGCGATCATTGCTGAAATGATCGGTTTGATCGCGTTTTCTCTTTCACGGTCCTTTCTTGCGTTGATCCTTACCGGCATTCTCTGGCTTGCGCCTATCAGCGCGTGGACCATCGCGGTTTCTGCATGGAGCAAGGACCTTTTCCCTGAAGACAAAAGAGGTCAGTTTGGAGGGTATGTGATCTTATTCTCCGTTGCTTTTACTATGGTGCCGGGTCCGTTGCTTGGCAGCTGGTTGACCACTACATTTGGAATTCACACCATTCTGGATGGCAAAGAAGCCTTTATTCCCACCTCGTTGATCTTCCAGGTGGCTGGTATCGCTACCCTTCTGGCCTTAATACCAATCCTTAAGATCAAATCATCCAATCCAAAACTCCCTGAGGTTTAAATGGCAATCCCTGATTTCATTTTGAAAAAATTGATCGTCCCTGGAAGCTTTAAAGAAACCAGCGGTGGTTTCAGGTTTAAGATCATGAATAGTTTTGCCCCAGCAACAATTACCCGGTTTAGTCTGCGCATTGGTAATCAAATTATCCCGCCAGGCAATATTTCAATAGCCATTGAAGGACAAAACAGGTTTTCTGGTAATAATGTGACACCCGATCATCCAATGCTTTTGCCAGTGGGAGTCGAAATCACTGTTGAATCGATTGTTTCAACTAATATTGCACCAGTTTTTTTGAACGCTATGACAAAAGAAGTTGGTGAGATCGATTTCTGCCTGTTGGACGGTAAAAAGAATGTAAAGTCAAAAGAGCTTAAACCACTTATCTTCTCCTATCTTCATAAAACAAAAAACGCTGATTTATTGATCCATCCAGATCAGGTGAAGAAATCAGTGTCTCCTTTTGTTCTGGGTCAGTTTGTTGAACACCTTGAGCGTTGTGTTTACGACGGGATCTGGACTGCTGACGGTAATAAGCTGCGGGAGGATACACTTGATCTCATCAGGCAGTTGAATCCGCCTTTGATACGTTACCCAGGCGGAAATTTCGCCAGCGGGTATCACTGGGAAGATGGGATTGGTGCAGTTGAGAAAAGACCACACCGCCATGACGCAGCCTGGCAGGCAGAAGAATCCAACAAAGTGGGAACGGATGAATTCCTCGCCTTTTGTGAATTGATCGGTACAGAACCGCTGCTTGTTGTCAACGATGGATCTGGCACTTCAGAAGAAGCTGCCCGGTGGGTAGCCTACTGCAACAACCCGGTACATACTGAACAGGGAGCACGCCGCGCTGCCAATGGTCACCCTGAACCTTATAATGTCAGGTATTGGGGCATCGGAAACGAGGTTTGGGGTCCATGGCAGATCGGCACTACCAGCGCTCAGGAATATGCCAGACGCGCCAATAAATTCATTACCGCAATGAAAGCAGTCGATCCATCTATCAAGATCGTTGCCGTGGGGAATAGCCCTCTCACTGACGATCCTGAGGATGAAGCGGCGGTTTGGAACAGGATCGTTCTGGAGAATCTTGCCGGTGAGATCGACTACCTATCCTGGCACATCTACCAACCTGACAAAGAAGATTGGCGTGAATCCTATGACCCGCTTGAGTTGTATTTGGCTGTCTGCGCGGCTCCCCTGGATATTGGATTGATCCTTGAGCGCGTTGAGAAGCAAATTACCGGCATCTCTCCAGAACGCACGATCCTCCAGGCTGTAGATGAATGGAACTTGTGGCTGCCCCCGCGGGCTAAGAATGTGAGCATGCATAATGTGAGTTACACCCTGAGAGATGCTTTGTATGTCGCTTCAGTTTTGATTACATTCTACAAACGCTCTCACACGGTGGGAATGGCAAACCTGGCTCAGCTGGTAAATGTTCTGCCGCTAATTTACACTAACGACAAGAATGCGTTTGCGACTGCGCTATTCTTCCCCTTTGTGCTTTTCAATCAGATGCAGCCCAATGTTATCCATACGGATGTTACTTGCGAGACCTTTGACACCGATAAGTTATCCATCAACATGACTGCACATCAAAATGTGCCCTATCTTGACGAACTGGCCACAATCAGCGATGACGGCAGGCGGTTGACGCTGGTACTTGTCAATCGTTATCCGATCAACCGCTTGAGGGTTAACATTCAGATAGATCATGCCATCAGCAGATTCACTAACGCGCTGCACGTCAGCGCGGGTTCGCCGGGATCATTCAACGAACAGACTCATCCTAACAGGATCCGTATTTCTGATGCACCATATGTTAAGAAAGAACAAAAAGGTTATTCAGTATTACTTAAACCTTGCTCCGTTTACTTATTGGAGTTCGAACTGAATAAAGTGTAAAATTTTCCTTCCTGCCCCACTAGTTTTTTTGATTTCCTACTTTTCTAGCAAAATCGCCGGATCGGGTTCATCCAGGTCGACCCTCAACACTCGCCGGGTTTTTGCCTGCAGTGCCTGCAGGTCACCGATCGCCTGAGCGCGTTGCATCACACCAAAGCTCAAACCTTGATCCGGTATCTCCAGGTCTTTCTGCCGCCTGGCAGTGATCAACAGGAAGAATCCATTGTTTGCGCCGCCTTTGTGCAGTTGACCGGTCGAATGCAAATACCTGGGTCCAAATCCAAGTGTGGTGGAGAGCTGAAATTTTTTACCGATCTTTTTTCGTAATGTCTGCAGAATCTCTTCGTTTTGCGCATTTTTTGGTAAAAATGCATTGATAGCAATGTATTCGATTTTGTTGTTCTGAATCTCTATAGTTCTTTCTATGTATGAGATCAAGTTTTCATGCTCGAGTTTACCCACAAGTGTATCTCCAAGGATGCTTGCTTTGGTAAATCGTGCTGCGATTCTTTCCTGCAACAGGGAACCAGTTTTTCGGTATGCTTCGAGGCCCGCAAGAGTGCGCAATTTCGCATCCTGCACATCCGGTTGGTCAAATGAATTGACGCCGATAATGCTGCAGGCTGTTGCCACTGCCACTTCCCAAATGTAGAACTGCCCGGCGAGATCATAATCCTGGGTTATGGGAAAGGAAATGACTGCGTGACCTGAATCCATTAGCGCTTTGACGAAATGTTTTCGTGATTGGTCCTTTTCAAGATACACAAAAAGCCGGTCTGGTGAATACTCATTTACATCCAGTTGGGGTTCTCCAGTTACCGGCACAATCCCTTTTCCATCCTTGCCGCTGCTTTCGGCGATAAGTTGTTCTAGCCAATCGCCGAAAGCTTCCCATTCGTCTTCGGTGATGAGCGTAACTTTGTCTCTGCCCTGTAACGCTGCTGTGCCAAGAATAGTGCCAAGAACGATGCCGGGATTGGCTTCTATCGGCTGTTCGGCTCGGCATAAATGCGCGATGTTAATTGCGTGTTCATTTAGTGTCTCAATATTCAATCCCATAACTGCTGCGGGGACAAGCCCAAAGGCGGTGAGAGCAGAATTCCTTCCACCCACCTGGGGATCGGCGTTAAATACTGCTCGAAAACCCATATCCTTCGCCGTAATATCCAGTTTTGTCCCAGGGTCCGTCACTGCGATGAATTGCATCCCCGGGTTTGTGCTGCCAGCTTCTATGGTTCTGTTCCAAAAATAATCAAAGAACGCGTTGATCTCCCCTGTAGTCCCGGATTTGCTTGCCACGATGTAGATGGTATTTAATGGCGGTGTGTTTTCGTTAACCATCTTCACCTGCAGTGGGTCGGTTGAATCGAGAATTGTAAGGTTCAAACCAGCATCTTCTACTCTTTCTGAAACAAGTATTTTGCTCATCACCTCCGGAGCAAGTGATGAACCACCCATACCCAAAAGAACAGCGTGTGTAAACCCTGCTTCCCGCAACTCCCTGCCAAACCCAGTGTATTCAGGCGGATTCGCCTTGGTTTCAAATGGCGTTTTCAGCCAATTCATTCGAATCTTGATCTCCGCCTGACCTTTTGGATCAGAACTCCATAAGGACGGATCTTTTTCGTGTAATCTTCGTCTGAAATCCGCACCCTCAAGTTCGCGGATTTTTTCTTTCACAGGTGAAAAAATCGGCGCGATCTCCCGTACTGCTTCCAGCCTTCTCACATCAACTGCTTGCAGTAATGAGGTATATGCCTCTGCGAAAGCTTTCACTCCTTCGGTTTCCAGCTGGCCGGTCACCTGGTCTATCAATATACCGATTTCTGCCAGCCGGTTGAACAGGTTTCGGGCTCCATCGAGATTCTCGTGGATTCTGATTGTCACTGAACCATGATCAACAAAAGCATCTAATGTCGCTGGTGGTACTGTGTTTACTGAATCTGGTGCGATCAACTCTTCCACATAGATGACATCACGGTAGGCAGGGTTCTTGGTGCTTGTGGAAGCCCACAAGGGTCTTTGCAGCTTCGCCCCATACTTTTGCAGCTTACTAAACCTGTCGGAATTGAAAACCTCTTTAAAACGAGTGTAAGCCAACCGTGCATTGGCGATCGCCGCTTTACCGGCCATCTGCTCGAACTGATTTGCATTGATTTCATTATTTGCCAGCTTTTTTTGTAATAGGTTATCGATACTGGTATCGATGCGGGAGATAAAAAAGGATGCGACTGATGCGATACGGTCGACAGGCTCTCCCCGATGAATTCTATCTTCCAGCCCCGCCAGGTAGGCTTCCATAACCTCGTTGTATCGGTGAATCGAGAAAATCAAAGTGACATTAATATTGAGCCCCTCGCTAATGCACTTTCGGATCGCTGGAATTCCTTCTTTAGTCGCAGGGATCTTGATCATCAGGTTGGGCATGTCAACACGTTTCCATAACCCGATGGCTTCTTCGATGGTTCTTGTGCTATCCTGTGCTATGAGCGGATTAACTTCCAGACTGACATATCCATCCGCCCCATTTGATTGTTGATAAAGAGGCAGGAACAATTGCGCTGCCTTCTGGATGTCCTCGACAACTAATTGCCAGAAGATAGCTTCGCCATCCAGACCTGACCAGGCCATTGGTTTAAGCGTAATATCGTAAATCGATGATGTTGAAATCGCTTTTTGGAAAATACTGGGATTGGAGGTAATTCCCCGGATCAAGCCTATGTTGATCAATTGCGCCAGGCTTCCATCCTGCAATTTTTTTCGCTCGATATTGTCGTACCATAGTGATTGCCCAGCGATTCGGATTTCATCAATAATTTTCATGTGTGTGAACCTTTACAAATCTCTGAAGTGAAAATTAACGGGCTTTTTCCAGGGAATAGATCTTTTCAACCCGCCTGAGGAATCTTCCGTGATTAATGAAATTGGCATTTAAAAACGCAGTTACGATTTCCTTAACGAGTTCAATTCCCACGATCCTGCTCCCCAAGCATAAAACATTCATATTATCATGTTCAACACCCTGGTGCGCGGAGTAAGTATCGTGGCACACACAGGCATACACCCCTTTTACTTTGTTTGCCGCGATCGTCGCACCTACACCCGAACCGCAAATCACAATGCCTCTATCCGATTGCTTATCCTGGATGGCTTTCCCGACCTTAGCCGCAAAATCCGGATAATCGACAGGTTCCTGATTATAGGTCCCCAGGTCAATCACATCATGACCAGCAGCCTGAACAAGATTGATCACTTCGTCTTTTATTAGATAACCCGCGTGGTCTGCTGCTATCGCTATACGCATATCTACCTCTTTTTCTCCAATATTTTTTCAGCCGAATTGATGATGTTTTCCACAGTAAAGCCGTATTTCTCCATTAGGATTTTGTACGGCGCTGAAGCACCATACTGATCAATGCTGATTACTTTGCCTTCATCCCCCACCCATTTATGCCACCCCATCTCTACACCCATCTCCACCGCCAGGCGTGTCTTGATGTGCGGCGGAAGTACGGATTCCTGGTAATCCTTTGCTGTGTTCTCAAATAACTCCCAGCTGGGGAATGAGACCAATCTGACGCGTCGGTTTTGAGCCGCCAGCTTTAACCCCGCCTCGATTATCAGGCTCACTTCAGAACCTGAAGCCATCAGAATGAGTTCCGGTTCCACACCTTTCCCGAGATCCGCCAGAATATATGCACCTTTATGCAATCCTTCGGCTAAGGCGAATGTTGCTCTATCCAGCGTAGGCACCGCCTGCCGGGTCAAAGCCAGTAAAGTTGGGCCATTCTTCCTGTTTATCGCTACCCGCCACGCCTCTCTGGTTTCATTGGCATCCGCCGGTCGAATGACGACAAGGTTGGGTATTGCACGTAAAGCGGCCAACTGCTCTACCGGCTGGTGGGTCGGACCATCCTCACCCAAACCGATGCTGTCATGGGTCATCACCCAGATACTTTGTAGATTGGAAAGTGCCGAGATGCGAATGGCACCGCGCATGTAATCCGTAAAAACAAGGAAAGTAGCGCCGTAAGGCAGGAATCCACCGTGATACGCCAATCCGTTGATAATGGCACCCATACCGTGTTCACGCACGCCAAAATGCAGGTAACGTCCGCCGTGATTTTCCTTCTGGAAGGCATGACTATTCTTGATCCAGGTATTATTTGAAGGTGTCAGGTCCGCGGAACCTCCCGTTAGCTGGGGAAGTTGATCTGCAATCGCATTCAAAATCTGACCGGATACCGCTCTCGTAGCCAATCCCTTTGCATCAGCTTGAAACACCGGTAGTTTCGCTGCCCATGACCGGGGTAGCTTTTGGTTCATCCGGTTTTCGAGCTCACTCCATTGGTCAGGATAAGTGATCGCGTATTCATCGGCCAACGCGCGCCATGCCTGCACCTGCGCTGATTTATTCGCAGAAACCGCCATAAAGAACTCGCGGACATCATCTGGTATGTAAAAATCGGGTTCGAGAGGCCAGCCGAGTTTTTCTTTCGCTCCGCGGAGTTCATCTACTCCCGGCGGTTCTCCATGTGCTTTTGCGGTGTCCTGCCGGGTTGGCAGACCATAACCAATATGCGTCCTGCAAACGATCAACGATGGCCGTGGATCTTTTTTCGCCAGTTTGATTGCATGATCGACCTTTGTGACATCATTACCATCGTCAACATGCAGCACATGCCAGCCGTATGCCTCAAATCTTTCTCCACGCTTTTCAGTAAAGGCCAGGTCGGTGGAACCATCAATACTGATTCGGTTGTCGTCGTAACAATAGATGATCTTACCCAATCGCCAATGCCCGGCAAGGGAAGCAGCTTCTGAGCTTACCCCTTCCATCAAATCTCCATCAGTAACGATCCCATAAACGTAGTGGTCTATCAGTTTCCTGTTGGGTTTGTTGTACCTTTCAGCAAGCATGGCTTCAGCCAGCGCCATACCCACACCATTGGCAAATCCCTGCCCCAAAGGACCGGTGGTCGTTTCTACACCAACGGTATGTCCGAACTCCGGGTGACCCGGGGTTTTTGAACCCCATTGCCTGAAACTCTTCAATTCCTGTATTGACAGGTCAAAACCGTACAAGTGCAGCAGGCTGTATAAAAGCATTGACCCGTGCCCGCCCGAGAGGATGAACCGGTCACGGTTCCACCATTTCGGGTCTTTAACATCAAACTTAAGATGCCTGTTCCAAATGGTGTAAGCGATAGCCGCGGTTCCCATTGGCAACCCCGGGTGACCTGAATTCGCTTTTTGCACACCATCTGCTGATAAAAACCTGATGGTATTGATAGCTTTTTGTTCAATGGTAGACATCTTCCCTCCAGGACTCAATATTGTATTTTACCATCTCAACAAAAAACCTCCGGATCGGTCGAGTCCGGAGATATTCGTTGTTAATGCTTACCTGCTAGATTCTTGATTTTTTTAATCGCAGGCTGTTCGTGACAACAAAAACACTGCTGAAAGCCATCGCACCGGCTGCCAGCATCGGATTTAATAACCCCAAAGCTGCTGCAGGAATTAAAACCACATTGTAGAAGAACGCCCAAAACAGGTTTTGCCGGATTGTCTTGAGAATTTTTCGCGAGAGTGAAATCGCTTTTACAACACCTGCCAGGTCGCTTCCAATCAATGTTACAGGTGCGGCCGCTACTGCCACATCAGTTCCTGTCCCGATCGCTATTCCCAGGTCGGCCTGTGCCAGGGATGGCGCATCATTAATTCCATCGCCAACCATGGTAACAACTTTACCTTCGGTTTGCAGCTTGCGTATTTCGTCGATTTTTCCTTCCGGAAGAACCCCTGCAACTACATGCTCGATCCCGGACTGCCTCGCGATCTCTGCAGCTGTCTGAATGTTATCCCCCGTCAACATGATCACCTGCAATCCCATCCGCTTCAATTCATCTACTGCTTCCCTTGATCCGTTTCTGATCGTATCCGCGGCAGCAATCACGCCAATGATCTTTTTTTGATGCGCCACAACCATTATTGTCTTGCCTTGCTGTCTGAATAATTCAAACTGCCGCGTAAACCGCTCAACCTCGAAGCCATTTTCCTGAACAAAATCAGTTGTTCCAACAAGTACACGCTCTCCGTTAACTTCCGCTGCCACACCTTTTCCGGGAACTGCGATAAAGTTCGCTGGATCTGAGAGAACCAGCCCCATTTCCCCGGCAGCTGCGATCAGAGCTTCACCAACCGGGTGTTCGCTGCCTTTCTCCACACTGGCGGCTAGTCTCAGCAGTTCTTCTTTTGTAGTTCCCTCCTCAATCGGATAAATATCAGTAACCTGTGGCTGTCCTCGGGTGATGGTTCCAGTCTTGTCCAGAACTACGACATCGGTTTTCCCAGCTCTTTCAAGTGCTTCTCCTGACCTGAACAATACCCCCATCTCAGCACCTCTACCCGTTCCGACCATGATCGCGGTCGGTGTGGCCAGCCCCATGGCGCATGGACAGGCGATTACCAGCACAGCCACCATATTGATCAATGCCCGGGTGGTGCTGTTCACCTCGTGCATGTCGTTGCTCTGTGGATTTGCGATCATCCATAATATAAAAGTAAGAAGCGCTAATCCAATTACAACAGGTACAAATACCTTTGAAATTTGATCCGCCAGTTTTTGAATAGGTGCTTTTGTTTCCTGGGCGTGTTCAACCAGCCTGATGATCTGTGAAAGCATTGTATCTTTTCCTACACGAAGTGCCTTCATTTTTATCAATCCATACTTATTGAGTGTTGACCCGCTGATCTCGTCACCTGTGCGCTTTTCAACAGGTAGAGATTCACCGCTCAACATGGATTCGTCCACAGAACTCAAGCCATCAATTATTACGCCATCTACCGGTATTCGTTCGCCCGGTTTTACCAGCAGCGCATCACCCACGCGTACATCTTCAAACGGAATCTCAGTCTCAATGCCCTCACGCACTACCCTTGCGGTTTTTACTCTCAACGCCTGTAGTTTCTTTATAGCTGCACTGGTGTTCCCCTTGGCTTTCGTTTCCAGGTATTTGCCAAGCCTAACGAGGGTGATGATAACCGCTGAAGTTTCAAGGTATGGGTGCCCTTGCAGGATGCCAAGAACGATTGGAATCGAGTAAAAAAAGGCCACTGATGAACCCAGTGCGATCAAAACATCCATGTTAGCCGAACCACTGCGCAGTGCCCGATAAGCACCCTGGTAATACTGCCAACCTACCACAAATTGCACGGGTGCCGCTAATGCAAGCAGCAGGTAATTTAGCCAACCAGCTCCAGCGATTGCTTGCGGTAAGAGACCGAAATCACGCGCCATTGAGATGATAAATATCGGGATGGTCAATACCAAGCCAGTTACTAACAATCGTTTTTGATGGTTGGTTTCACGTTGTCTCGCGGCTAATTCATCTTCTCCGCCTTCATCATTCAAATCTGTAGCATCTACACCCCAACCTTTGATCAACTGGTTCAGTTCGTTTCGTGAAAGTACTGTGGGGATAAGAGATACAAGAAGCCGAGAACTGGATAGATTGACAGTCGCGTTTCTGACCCCCTCCAACCTTTTAATTTTTTCTTCAAGCGACGCGGCCTCTCCAGGATCAGTCAATCCGGGAACTAGTAATAAAATCTCGCTGGTTGCGATCCCATAACCGCTTTTGGTGACCCGATCAGAGATCTTGTTAAGATCAATCTTTTCGGGGTCAAAAGAAATTGTCGCCTTTTCCGTTACCAGGTTGACAACTGCCTCATCAATGCCATCCAGTTTTTTTACATTGCGTTCTACCGTCGCAACGCAATTGGCACAGGTCATACCGGTGATGGGAAGGATTACTTGCCTGTTTTTTGACATGACAAAGCTCGCTCTGTTGAATTATTCTTGAACAGGATAATTGATTTCCTTCAACAGGTTTTTTATTGAAGCCTCAGTTGCAGGGTTATCATAAACGACCTTTACCTGCTTCGTTTCAGCATCTGCAGTCACCTCAGACACGCCCTCCAGATCAAGCAATTCCGTTTTTATAGTTTGTACACAATGTCCGCAATTTATCGCAGGTACAATAAAGTTGATTTTTTCCATTTTTTCCTCTTTTGCTGTAATTTTATCATTTAGGATAATATTTGTCCACTTATAACCATGCACAATGTGCTTGACAAGCCTAACTTTTCCTCATAGGATATACATAATATGAAACTATCCGGAAAAACCATTCTGATTACCGGTGCTGCACGCCGCCTGGGTAAAGCTTTGGCACTTGCCTGCGCTCAAGAAGGTGCTGACCTTCTTTTGCATTACAACTCATCTTCATCTGAAGTTGATGAATTATCCAGGCAAATCGGCTCATTAGGCTGTAAAACCTGGCAGGTAAAAGCTGACCTGGGTGACCCGGATCAGGTTGAAACACTGATAGAAACAGCGGCCTCGATCCCGAATTTTTACGCGCTGGTCAATAACGCGTCCATTTTCAAATCTATGGGATTCCTGGACACCTCTTTGCCTGATTGGAATGAACACCTGAGGATAAACCTGACCGCGCCTTTTCTGTTGACCCAGAGTTTTGCACGCTCCTACACTCTCGCTGAAACCGGTCGGGTGCTGAACCTGGTGGATTGGCGTGCCTTGAGGCCTGGCCGGGATCACTTCCCGTATACGATCAGCAAGGCTGGTCTTGTGGCGCTCACACAATCTACCGCTCTGCAGCTTGCACCTCGAATCAACGTCAATGCCATTGCGCTTGGGGCAATTCTTCCGCCAGTTGGTGAATCTGAAGATCCAAACCTGGTCAAGAATGTTCCACAAAAAAGGTGGGCTGAACTGGATGAGTTTACACGTACAGCGATATTCCTCCTTGAAGGACCGGAGTACATTACCGGCGAGGTCATCCATCTGGATGGCGGCCGTCATCTTGTGTAAGGAGCCATAATGGACGAAATTTTTATCGAAGACCTTCTGATTCGTGGTGTCATTGGTATCTCTGATCGGGAACGCGAACAACCTCAGGACATTCTGGTGAACGTCACGATTTTCACTGATACCTCAATCGCAGGAAAATCGGATAACGTTGATGAAAGTGTCAACTACCGCACCGTGGCAAAAAAGATTCTGGCGCACACCGAAACGGTCAACCGCTACACGGTTGAAGCCCTGGCAGAGGATATCGCGAATCTCTGCCTGAATGAAAAAGGTGTAAAAAGCGTGAAGGTTCGAGTAGAAAAACCAGGCGCAGTCCGTTTCTCTAAATCAGTTGGAGTAATGATTACACGCTCAAAAATGTGAACGGATATGAACAAGATTTACCTGATTTTTGGTTCGAATATCAACCCTGAAACCAATATTCCGTCGGCGCTGGAATTGTTGAAAAGCAATCCTTCCTTAGATTTCATAAAATCATCCGGGATTTGGCGCACAAAACCGATCGGCAGTTGTTGCACCGATTTTCTAAATTCAGCAGCTTTGATAGAAACCTCACTCGATGCATCTACTGTAAAAAAAGAAATCCTTGCCCGGATAGAATCCAAATTAGGTCGGGTTCGGACCGAAGACAAGAATGCCCCACGCACCATCGACCTGGATATCGTAGCTGTGAATGACCGCATCACTGATCCGGAAGTCGAAAAATTTGACCACCTGCTGCTGCCGTTGTCAGAAATCGCCCCTGACCTGTTTCTGCCAGGCTCAACCACCAACCTGGCAGAGGCTTCAGCGGAAAGAATAAAACTCACCAGCGCTGTGCGTTTATAACTCGTGATCACCTGTTTCTAAAAAACAGGTTTTTGATCATAGATCTTAATTCCGCAGAACTTTCATGTTCTGTGAATAAATCTTCGAATTCTTCAATGCTCTCTTCATAATAATCAGCAACCGCTGCCAGTGTGATTTTATCCACACCAGTGCTTTCCAGGCGTCCTTTTATCCAATTCACATCTTCCGGCGAGAAAACAGAGTGCTCCTGCCAGTACGCTCGCACTTCCGGCAGATTTTCCAGAGCATAATTTGCAGGATAGGTTTTCTTCTTACTTACCAGGTCGCTTTCAATTGATTTTCCGGTTATCCTTTTCTGACCCCAAATGCCCAGGTAATCATCCTGGATTTGAAATGCCAAACCTAATTTTGACCCTAAAGCACTAAATCGCTTAATTTCATTCTGTTTGATGCCTGCGAGCAGCGCTCCCAGCGCGAAGCAACCAGAGAACAAAGCGCCTGTTTTCCCTTCCACCATCCTGAAGTAATCCTGCATCGTTGCATCTTCAGTTTTTTCATTAGCCAGGTCAAGGAATTGTCCTTTAGTCAGGTCGAATGTCGCCTGGCTCAGGATGCGTGCCGCGTTCGTCACAATTATTGGATCGTGAGGTAATTTCAGCGATGTGATCTCAAGGTTGGCGATCGCGAGCATGGCATCACCAGTATTGATAGCCTGCGCATCTCCCCACCTGACCCAAACTGTATCTCTCCCGCGCCGCTTTTCGCTTTTGTCCTGAATATCATCGTGAACGAGCGAGAAGTTATGCACCAGTTCCACGGCAGCCGCGGCAGGAATGACCTGCTCCCACTCACCGCCCAAAGCATGGGTGGTGAGCAGTAAAATCATCGGCCTGATCCTCTTTCCGCTCAATCTTTTATCAAATGATGCCCCATTCCATCCAAGCTGGTACCGGATCATATCGCCGAATACTGGCGCATAACCGTCTGTGTATCTGCTGATGCAGGAATCTAATTCAAAATCCAGCGCTTCCCAGCACTCAACTATCAATGTGGATTCGTTCATGCGGAATGACTTTTGTGAACTACAGGTGTATCAGCCAGTGTGAAAATATCGGCAGCCCCTGCTGCAAACATGGTGATGCGCAACTCCAGGCTGATTTCTCCAATTAGAGCCATAACAGCTTCTATAGAGTGATTGGCGGCAAGCAGAAAAGGCCTGGCGATGCCGCAGATGTCTGCTCCCAGCGCGATGGCTTTCGCCAGATCCATTCCACCTTCAAGTCCTCCAGAGGCGATCAATGGGATTTCGGGTAAGCCTTCTCTCACCTGGTGGATGCAGTCGGCGGTTGAATTCCCCCAATCGCGGAATTTTGCCGCGATGCGATAATAGCGCTCTCCAGTGCTGCGGTGTTTCTCCACCTCAGACCAGGAAGTTCCCCCTGCACCAGCAACATCGATCGCAGTGACACCCGCATTCACAAATCTTTTCGCGGTCTCAAGGTTAATCCCCCAACCCACTTCTTTCACGATCACCGGAACGGGGATCGCTTTACAGATGGATTCAATCTTGCTTTCTAATCCCGAAAAATTCGTCTGTCCTTCAGGCTGCAGCGCTTCCTGTAAAGGATTGAGATGCAGTATTAAAGCGTCCGCTTCCAACAGGTCAACTGCACGCTGGCACTCTTTGATCGAATAACCATAATTAAGTTGGACAGCTCCAATATTCGCGTAAAGAGGGATTCCTGGGGCGATTTTCCTCAACCCCGGCTTTTCTGATAAGTCAATAGTCTCCAGCTGCGCGCGTTGTGAGCCAACTCCCATCGCGATCCCCGCGGTCTGGGCTGCCTCAGCGAGTCTCAGGTTAATGAAGTCGCCTCGCGTCGTTCCGCCAGTCATCGATGAGATCATCAGAGGAAGTTTAAGCTCTTTACCGAGGAATGAGGTCCGGGTGCTCACATCCCTCAGGTCCAGTTCCGGGAGTGAATTGTGTTTAAATGTGAAATATTCGAAACCTGTGGTTCGGTTAGATTGAACATCCTTTTCCAGGTTGATCGAAATGTGTTCATCTTTACGTTTTCCTGTGATATTCATCATCATGAGTATACCAAATCCATCAAAAAAGGAGATTGCTTGTGTACTTGACAGAAAGTTGAGGTCAGTTACAATTCAAGCATATTCGCTTTAATCTTTCCTGGAGGTTCAAGAGATGAGTGACACATATGAAAAAGTTCGTGAAGTGATCGTCGAAGTTTTAAAAGTTGACGCATCTGAAGTTAAGGAAGATACCCGCTTTGTTGAGGATCTGAAAGCGGATTCAATGGACCAGTTCTTCCTGATTGACGGTTTTTGTGAGAAATTTGAACTCAATATCAACGACGAAGATGCCAGGTCGATCAAGACTGTGGCGGACGCTGTAAATTACATCGACTCCCACAAGAAATAGGAATCAGAAACAGGAAGAGCTTACCTGACTCTTCCTGTTTTATATTAAAGACGCGATCTGCTCAGGGTAATCTGCCAGCCTGACACCCACAGATTTCAACTTTTCAATTTTACTTTCTGCGCTGCCGCTGCCGCCTTCTATTATGGCGCCGGCATGTCCCATGCGTTTGCCTGGCGGAGCGGAAATTCCGGCGATGAATGCAGCTACCGGTTTTGTCATCTGCCTGCTGATGAACTCCGCGGCCACCTCCTCATCATTCCCGCCGATCTCACCGATCATAACCACCGCGTCGGTTTTTGCGTCAGCTTCAAATAATTCGAGCACGTCTACAAAGCCCATACCCTTGACCGGATCGCCGCCGATGCCCACGCAGGTTGAAACCCCCTTTTTTTCTTTGTAGAGCGAGTAAAGCACTTCATAGGTAAGCGTTCCGGATCGTGAAACCACCCCGATGTTACCCGGGCGTGATATGTTTCCGGGGATGATGCCTATTTTGACCTCTCCAGGTGTTAACATGCCCGGGCAATTCGGGCCGATCAAGCGTGTTTTCTTACCCTTGAGGTATTCCTTCACCCGCATCATGTCCAGCACTGGGACACCTTCAGTAATACAAATGACAAGTTCCATACAAGCATCCACAGCCTCGAAAATCGCGTCAGCTGTGTAGCGCGCAGGCACAAATATTACAGAAGCATTCGCGCCGGTTACCTCCACGGCATTCTTCACCGTATCAAAAACCGGCACTTTTCCATCGAGCACCCAGTCGCCGCCCTTACCGGGGCTGACTCCCCCCACCACATTCGTGTTGTAGGACATCATTTGTTGTGTATGGAAAAGGCCTTCATTACCTGTGATCCCCTGCACCAGCAGGCGTACTTTATTCGTAGCCAGGATGCTCATGCTACCTCCGGCTTAACCATGGCGATCGCCTTTTGAGCGCCTTCAACGAGTGAGTCAGCGTAAACAAGAGAAGCACCTGAGAGAATTCGACGGGCTTTATCCTCGTTCGTGCCTACAAGCCGCACCACCATCGGCACATCAGAATCCACCCTGGCACAGGCGTTCACAAGTCCCTCCGCCACTTCATCACAGCGGGTAATACCACCGAAAACGTTGATCAGGATCGCCTTGACATTTTTATCCGCCAGTATCAAGCGGATGGCCGCTGCCACTTTTTCCGATGATGCCCCCCCTCCTATATCCAGGAAATTGGCCGGCTTGCCGCCAAAATGCGTGATGATGTCCATCGTTGCCATCGCCAGACCCGCGCCGTTGACCATGCAGCCAATATCACCTTCCATTTTTACAAAAGAAACCCCGAATTTTCTTCCCTGGGTTTCAGCCCAGTCTTCGCCGTCAATATCCCGCAGGTCTGATAGGTCAGGGTGCCGGAAAAGTGCGTTTTCATCCAGGTCGATCTTGGCATCCAGAGCCACCAGGTGGTTTTCAGCGGTGATGACCAGCGGGTTGATCTCAGCCAAAGTAGCGTCGCAATCTGTGTAAACTTTCCAGAGCGCATAAATGATCTCGCCGAAAGGCCGCCAGAACTGCCGCGGCAGATCGATGCTCAGCGCGATATCCCGCACCTGGTAATCCCTCAACCCCAGCAAGGGGTCGATCTCCATGCGCGCGATCTTGCCTGGTGATTTGCGGGCTACCTCCTCAATATCAACCCCGCCTGCGCCTGAAGCGATGAGCACCGGTCTCTGTGCGACGCGGTCATTCGTAATGCCGAGGTAGATCTCTTTGCTGATCGAAACCGCTTCGTCGACAAGAACCTTGCGCACAGGCAGATCCTTGATCTTCATTGAAAGGATCTGGGTTGTCACCTCTTCAGCTTCTTCAGGTGATTTTACCAACCGCACCCCGCCTGCTTTTCCCCTACCGCCGACCAGCACCTGCGCCTTTATCACCACTTTACCGCCAAGTTCTTCACAAAGACGCCTGGCTTCACTGGCAGACGCGGCGATCCTTCCCCTAGGAATCGGGATGTTGTATTTCGCGTACAGGTTTTTCGCCTGGTATTCGTGAAGTTTCATTCCACCACCCGGATGTTTGAGATTTAACCCATAGAATTATACACGTAATGAAAAAAGCCCGGAGGTTAACCCGGGCTTTGAAGGCTATCGATCTACATTAACCTTTGAGGAATTCTTCCAACGACTCTTTGCTGATGCGGTAGGATTCACCGATCTTCTTGGCTTTGAGGTCTCCGGCGGTGATCGCAGCCAGTACATCCGCTTCAGCTACTTTCAACACATTCGCGGCTTCAGCCGGTGTCATGACTGAAGGTATGGATGGAGCTGCACCTTGCGCCGCTCCGGCAGCCCCAGCCGCCTGGGTGGTACCAATTCCCTGCAGCGATTGCGAGAGCACGTTACCGATTCCCAACCCGGCGCCGATGCCCGCGGTCAACCCAGCGCCGCCGCCTTCATTGCGGGCAGCTTCGCGCATCGCGTCAGAAGCCTGCAGTTGTGCATAGGTTGCCATATCCAGCATACCCATGGCGCGCAATTCTTCAGCGGATTTATCAGAGGGTTTCAGGCTGCCGATATAGAAGCTCTTGAGCAGTAAACCTAATGCGGCGAAGTCCTCCTGCGCTTTCACGCGCACACCAGTGCCGAGTTCTTCAGTAAGACCGATCATTTCAAGCACATTCTTCTTGTCGCCGGTCTCTCCCAGCAGGTCCTGGATCTTTGAAAGCAGCATCGTGCGCAAGCGGTTCTCGATATCGGTCATGCGATAAGTGCCCTGCGCCCCTACCACCTGGGTAACGAACTGCTGCGCATCCGCGACCTGGAAGCTGTAGGTGCCAAAGCCCTGCAGCAGAGCGATGCCAAGACCCACGCCGGCGTTGCGCACTAAAATGGGCTGCGGGGTGCCCCACTTGCGGTCAACGAACTCGCGCATTGAAACGAAATACACCTCTGCTGTAAATGGCGTGCGGTCGTTAAAGACCTTCCCCACAAGGTTGATCAGCAGCGGGATATTGGCTGTCACGATGGTGTGCCGGCCGGGGCCGAAAACATCCAGCGCGTGCCCGTCACGCATGAACACAACGCGCTGCGATTCGCGTACGATGATCTGTGAACCGATGCGCAGGTCGGCTACACCGGTTTCTGGGAAGCGATGCACCAGTTCATCGGTCATCTCGCTCGGGTATTCAACTACATCAAAAATTCTAGCCATGTGATTACTCCCTTATCAAAATAATTGGATACAACCGGGTGTTTTTTACCCGCCAAATTTGAACAGCTCCGAGCGCTGATTGAACGCGTCCAGGCAGTCCTGAGCCTTTTGATTGACATTGCGGATCGCGGCTGGTAACCCATCACTGCCAATCGATGCTTCAAGATTATCAATAGCGCTGGCAATCTCATCTGCCAGCTCCAAAAGCGTCAGGTCATATTGATAGACCTTATCCAGCTCTGCTTCGTTAATTTTCGTCGCGTCAAACAAGCCTGAATACCCGTAGGCCGCTGTCTTGACCCGGTCGATGAACTGGCGTAAGCGGATGGCGCCAGTTTCGATTTCATCCATCACCTCAATGTGCCCACCAGCGATGAGTTCCCTTTGAATGCTTGAAAGCCGCGCCCACTGCGCCTGAAACTTGTCTGAAATGGTCTCCCGCAACAACTTATCTGCAGAGCGTCGGTCCGCTCTTTCATAGTAGCCCTTAAAGCCCGGCAGCTTGGCGATCAACTTTTTTAACGCGTCCCGTTGCGCCATCACTCTTTCCAATAAATCACCCATCATATTCCTCCGTGTTCTGATGATTGGTAAATAACCATATCGCAGGTAGATATACCATATATTATACGGATATTTATGAGAAAAGTGTTAGATTGGGCTAATTGAGCAAAAGAAAAAGACAAGATGATACACAAGAATGCACTGAAGACAAGCTAACTTCCATTGTTTGGCGCCTAATTTGTACTACTAGGTATCTCTCCTAACTATTCTTAAAGAATGATAGAATGACCAAGGAGAGTGAACATGAATGCAGACGAGAAAGTAGCACGGCAGAAGTTGAGTGTTCTGGAGCTGGCACAGACCCTGGGAAACGTGAGCGAGGCGTGCAGGATCAAGGACGTATCTAGAACACAGTTCTACGAATACAAGCGACGTTTTCAGACACATGGACTGGAAGGATTGAAAGACCTCCCACCAATCCATAAAAATCACCCTTTCACAACCCCACCAGAGGAGGTAGAGCGACTACTTGCGGTTAGCCTTGACCACCCAACCTGGGGGTGTGTGAAATTGAGCAGTATGCTCAAACTTGAGGGGATCACAATCAGTTCACCTACAATCCAGAACATTTTGATCAAGCATGGCATGGCCAGCCGCTATGAAAGATTGTTGAAACTGGAAGAAAAAGCAGCGCAACACGCCATTGAATTAACTCCTGAACAAGTTGCACAAATTGAAAAGGCCAATCCATGCTTCAGGGAAAGGCATATTGAGAGCAATAAACCAGGGGAATTGCTCTCACAGGATACTTTTTACGTGGGGGTGCTCAAAGGGGTTGGCAGAGTCTACTTGCATACCGTGGTGGACACGTACGGTAGTTATGCTTTTGGGTTTTTACACACTTCCAAGCAACCAGAAGCTGCTGTGGCGGTTTTGCATAATAATGCCTTACCTTTTTATGAAGATCTTGGTTTTGAGGTTACTGCTGTAATCACTGATAATGGCAGGGAGTTCTGTGGAAAAGAAACACACCCCTATGAACTTTACTTATCCCTCAACGACATTGAGCATCGAACAACCAGAGTGCGACATCCACAGACCAATGGGTTTGTTGAGCGTTTCAACAGGACAGTTCTGGATGAATTCTTCAGAACTACTTTTCGAACCAAGTTCTATGAATCAGTTGAATCTCTTCAGGAGGACCTGGATAAATGGCTGGTCCATTACAACACGGAACGGCCGCACCAAGGTTATCGCAATATGGGCCGCCGTCCTATGGATACGATCAATTTGTTTGTAAAGAATGTTGCAAAGAGAGAAGCCTAGTAATACACCTAATATCTTTTTCTAAAAGGATTTTTCTTTCCCCTCTTCCTTATAAAAAGGATTTCCAGATAGCTTTTTCCCAGGAGGTCTTGCGCTTTTTGTAATTCACCGCCCTTTGATCAACACAAGCAGTCCTTTGAATAATGCTTTCTTTTCTTCCGGCTATTGTTTTGCTTTCTGTATTCTTTGCAAAATTATTATGAATAAATATTAAAAAGGTTGTTATACTGTAAGTATCATTTTTCATCTTATTGCGAAAAGGATTTATATCATGTTTAATTTCACAGTAGAAAAAGGACAAGGTCTTGTGGAATATGCCTTGATCATCATTCTTATTGCACTGGTGGTCATTCTGGCAGTCTCATTTTTTGGCACGACGTTGAGCAATACCTTCAACTTTATTACTAACAACATTCCAAATGCTTGAAAATCGAGATTAGACTCTTTTCCTGTAAGTTTTTTGTAATGTAAAGTTAGTCGTTTTTGTTATATAGTAGTGTAAGTTGAAGTTAGAATTTTCAAGAAAGGAGGAAGTATCCAATGTTATTCGCAGCGAAAGAGAAAGGTCAGGGTTTAGTTGAGTACGCATTGATCATCGTTTTAATTGCCATCGTTGTGATCGCTGCACTCTCTCTTCTAGGACCGCAAATTGGTAATGTGTTCAATCGTATTAACAATCGACTGGCACAACCGTAATCCAAGTGTATGTTCGTAACATTTTGTTTTTTGTTTCGTAAGAAAGGCTCTGCAATTTGAGCCTTTCTTATTTGTTAAGCAAGGCAATCTATGATTTAACCGTAATAAAAGCTCATTCTGTTTGATTTGCCGTATAATTAAGTCTGGTTTTCCCCTTAAACAACTGTGTCCAGGAGGGCTCGATGTCTGCATTAAAAAAACGCTCGGGAAGAATTATCATTTATATCCTGCTGATACTGATCGCAGCGTCTATACTGGCGTTTCTCCTGCTTTCCAGGGGGCGCGGTGCCAGCAGAGGTGAAACCGCGGTCGCGCCCACGCCTGCGTTTGAAATCGTCGATATCGTGGTGGCTTCCCAGTTCATCCCCCGCGGGCAAATCATCACCTCGGAGGTGTTGACAACCCTGGCCTACCCCAAGAACCAGCTTGTCCAGGGCACCTTCTTTACCTCCATCGAAGACGCCGTCGGCACCAAGGCCAAGTACAACATCGACCCTGCCGTTCCCCTCACTTCCAGCATGGTCATCCACGAAGGCGGCGGCTCACTAGCGGCTTTTGATATCCCCGCCGGCATGACGGCTTATTCGCTCGCCGTCAGCCCTGAAACCGCGGTGGCTTACGCGCCCCGCCAGGGTGATCATGTGCTGGTGGTCGGCTGCATGTTGATCTCAGACGTGGATACCAGTTACCAAACCCGCTTGCCTAACGACACGGTCATCACTTTCGGTGTGCAATCCACGGTTGAAGAGCCCAGCGGCGCCATCTCGCTTGGCGTAATGCCCCCTGGCGCCCCCTACAACGATGGTGATGCCATCTCCCGCGGGCGTTATGAACTGGACAGCACCGTGAACCAACCCATTTACGTTGTCCCCTCAGAAGTTCAACGCCCCAGGCTGGTCTGCCAGACGGTCATCCAGGACGCCATGGTGTTGAACGTGGGCATGTTCGCTCTGGATGATTCACCGGCGGCACCGGCCGCGGCGCCCGCTGAGCCAGTGGCAACAGAAGAAGCGCCTGCGCCCACAGGCCCGGCTTACCCGGGCTCGATCACCATCGTTGTTTCTCCGCAGGATACGCTCATCCTGAATTATCTCGCGCTCGCCGGGGCCAAGCTCTCACTTGCGCTGAAGAGCGCCGGGGATGGCGCGCAGTTCTCCACTGATCCGGTTACCCTGCAGTACATCATGGATCAAAAGAACATTCCCGCGCCGGTCAAGCTGCCCTATGGTGTTGAACCGAGGGTGGATACGCTGCTCTACCCCGCTTTTGATAATTACATTCTGAATCAGCCTTGACAAAAGCGAAATCTGATTCTGCACCAGCATGATCCTGGAGAGAATATGGCCGAGCAGGAAAAAATCACTGTTGTAATAGTAGACGACATCGACGAATCTCGTGAGATAATCCTGCGCATGCTGCAATTCGAGCCTGCGATTGAAGTGATCGGGTCTGCCCGTTCTGGCAGGCAGGCGCTTGAATTGGCGGAGCAGTTAAAGCCGGATGTGATGGTCATGGATATTAACATGCCGGATATGGACGGTATCACCGCCACAGAGGCCATCCGCAAGAAGGTACCGTTCATCCAGGTGGTCATCCTTTCGGTGCAAAATGACCCCAATTACATGCGCCGCGCCATGCTGGCAGGCGCGAGGGATTTTCTTTCAAAACCACCTTTGATCGATGAATTAACCACAGCCGTCAGGCGCGCGGGAGATTTAGCCCTTGAGGAGAAATCCAAGTTTGTGGTGGCGCCCTTTAATATCAACGGCGCTCCAGGCGCCATACCGCTGGGCATGGTTCTACCCAACCCGCCATCGGGAAAAATCATCGTCGTTTACAGCCCCAAAGGCGGCGTCGGCACCACAACTGTGGCCACCAACCTCGCAACCCTTCTCAAAACAGAGCAGAACAAGGTGGCGCTGGTGGATGCCAATCTCCTTTTTGGCGACGTGGCGGTTTTCTTCAACGAACATGCCCGTAATTCTTTCCTTGAACTGCTTGAACATTCACACGAACTTGACCCTGAGATCATTGAAGATGTCATGGCGGTTAACCAGAAAACGGGCATCCATATTATGACTGCCCCCAAGCAGCCAGAATTTGGGGATGGCGGAAAAGGTCAATCCATTTCACGCATTCTGACCTATATGCGCCAGTTGTACAACTTTATCGTTGTCGATTCCTCCACTTATCTTACAGAAGTCGTTCAGACCTGCCTCGACATCGCTGATTTGATCATTCTTGTAACCACTCAAGATATTCCTGCAATCAAGAATGCCCACCAGTTTCTTTCTTTGGCGGATGCTTCGGGAATTGAACGCGAGCGGATCCTCTTTGTGATGAATCGCTATGACCGCCGCGTGGCCATCACCCCTGAAAAGGTCGGTGCAACCCTTAAACAACCTGTCAGGGTGAGTATCCCCTTTGAAGATCGCATTATCAGCAACGCGGTGAATCGCGGTGTTCCATTTATTCTCGAAAACAAGAACCTTCTCGCGTCAAAAGCCATGGTCACCCTGGCAGACCAGGTAAAAGAAAGCGTGACCCTTGTCAAAGAGGAAATCGCTTCCTGATTTGAGGAGCTAGATCAATGTCCATTTTAAGGCGCATCCAATCAACTGACAGCCAAAACACCTCGGCTCAAAATGGCGTCGCCGATTCTTCTTCTACCCCGCCCTTACAGGCGAGGCGCGTTCTACCCTCTACCGTTCAAGCCAGCCAGGATACCTACCAGGACTTAAAAACCCGCGTTCAGAACAAATTGCTGTCTGAATTGGATCCCAGTGTGGATGTTTCCAGAGTCCACGAGGTGCGCCGGACGATACAAGATTTGTATGAGCAGATACTAGCGGAAGAGAACTTCGTTCTTTCCCGTGCAGAGAAAAGTCGCTTATTTGAACAAATCGCGGCAGAGATCCTCGGTCTGGGACCGCTGCAGTCCTTACTGGAGGATGACACCATCACTGAAATTATGGTCAACGGCGCGCGAAATATCTACATCGAGCGGCGCGGTAAGATTTCAAAGGTCCCTCTTACTTTTGAAAATGATGAACATGTGATGCGCATCATCGAAAGGATCGTGTCTCCGCTCGGCAGACGCATTGACGAATCCAGCCCTTACGTAGACGCGCGTCTGCCGGATGGCTCGCGTGTGAACGCCATCATCCCGCCAATTTCACTGGTGGGCCCAGTATTGACCATTCGAAAATTCGCCCGCATCCCGCTTTCAGTTGATCAACTTGTTCAGTTGGGCTCCATCACGCCTGAAGCCATTCAGTTTTTGGATGCCTGTGTGAAAGCACGCATGAATATTGTTATCTCCGGCGGTACCGGCTCTGGGAAGACGACCCTGCTCAACGTCCTTTCCGCCTTCATTCCCTCGGATGAGCGTATTATCACCATCGAAAACGCCGCCGAGCTCCAGCTGCGTCAGGAACACGTGGTTACGCTTGAATCACGACCGCCGAATATTGAAAACAGGGGCGAAATCACCATCCGCAACCTGGTCATTAACGCATTGCGCATGCGCCCTGACCGCATTATCGTCGGCGAGATCCGCGATGAAGCCGCGCTTGACATGCTGCAGGCGATGAATACCGGTCATGACGGTTCAATGACCACCTGCCATTCCAACACACCGCGCGATAGCCTGGCGAGAATTGAAACCATGACCATGATGGCGGGCATGGACCTGCCCGTGCGCGCCATCCGGGAACAGGTGAGCTCTGCCATCGACCTGGTAGTTCATCAAGAGCGCCTGCGAGATGGCTCGCGTAAAGTGGTGAATATCACCGAAGTTTCTGGTATGGAAGGCGATATCATCACGATGACGGATATTTTTGTATTTGAACAACTTGGATTTGAAAATAACCGCGTGATTGGCAAGCTTCGCCCCACTGGTCTGCGCCCTAAGTTCATTGAAAAAATCGAAGCATCCGGAATTCACCTGCCACCGGCGGTTTTTGGAATTGGCGTGAGAAGGTAAAGCATGAATCCAGTGATCTTTTTATGGATAGCAGGCGTGTTGGTTGCCGGTGTGATTGGTCTGAGCGTGTATCTGACCATCTCCGGGCAGCGCTCTGCCGAAGAAGCCAGACTGGATGCGTTTGCGGAACGTGGCATCTCAGTTGATGAAAACCTCAGCACCAAGGGAGGCTCCGTCGTCTCTGAATGGCTGTCACGTAAAGTGGCAAAAACCTCCTGGGCGGATAAGGTATCAAAGGAGCTTGTGCAGGCAGACCTCAAGATGAAGCCTGGCGAATACCTGCTCATTCTTATCGTTTCAGTGCTGGTTGTGGCAGCCTTTGGCTTCTTTATAGGATCAAAGTCATTCTTGCTCGCCCTTATTGGCGGATTCGTGGGTTTTCTGTTGCCCGGTATCTACATCCGTTCACAAAAAAACCGCCGGTTGATCAAGTTTAACAACCAGTTGGGTGATATGCTCAGCCTGATGGTTAACGGTCTTAGGGCTGGGTTTTCCACTTTGCAAGCCATGGAATCAGTCGCCAAAGAAATGCCCCCGCCTATCAGCGAAGAGTTTCGCCGTGTTGTTCAAGAGGTCTCTCTTGGCGTGTCAACAGAAAAAGCGCTGGACAACTTGTTGCGAAGAATTCCTAGTGAAGACCTTGATCTGGTGATCACCGCCATCAAAGTGCAGCGAGAGGTAGGCGGTAATCTCGCTGAAATCCTGGATACCATCTCGCATACCATCCGCGAACGCGTGCGCATCAAGGGTGAAATTCGCGTGTTGACCGCTCAGATGAAGTTTTCTGCTCAATTTTTGGCTTTGCTGCCTGCGTTTGTCTTTGTGGCCATCCTGGTAATTAACCGCGAATACCTGTTGATTCTGATTGACCCTGAAGCTAATACACCTTTACCTTGTGGTTTTATCGCAATCGCGGTTGCGATATTGCTATCGATTATCGGATACTTCGTCATGAATCGTTTCACGAAGATCGAAGTTTAAGAGGAACCTGATATGTGGGTGATACTGGCTTTGCTGGGCGTCATTTTAGCCATCGCGGTTGTGTTGGTGGTGATCGGAATCCGCAATCCGTATTCTGAAAATGATATGAGGTTGTTTGAACGCCTGGGAGATTTCAGTAAAAGCGGTGAGCAAGTTGACCTTGAAAAATTGGAACTCTCATTGCCTTTTACAGAACGCGTCATCTACCCGCTGGCGCGCAAACTTGGCGAGATTACCCTGCGCTTCACACCGCAAAACTGGATCAGCCGTATCAACCGAAGGTTGGAGCTGGCAGGCAGGTCCTCCAAAGTCGACGCCACCGTTTTCCTCACCCTGCAATTCATCTTTGGCCTCCTCATTGGCGGTTTCACTTTCACGCTATTAAAACTGCTGGGGAATAATATTCCCGCCGGCAGGGTCTTTCTTTTTACGCTGGTGATGACGCTGCTCGGCTTTTACTTACCTCATTTCCAGTTATCAAGCTCCATCACGAACCGGCAAAAACAGGTGCGCAAGGACATGCCGGACGCGCTTGACCTGTTAACGATTTGCGTGGAAGCAGGGCTGGGCTTTGATGCGGCGATGGCCCGCGTGGCTGAAAAATGGAACTCACCCCTCTCAATGGCGTTCGCCCGCGTCATCCAGGAGGTTCAGTTGGGCAAATTGCGCCGTGAGGCTCTGCACGACATGCAAGATAATATCGGTATCAGTGAGTTGACCAGTTTCGTGGCGGCTATCATTCAAAGTGAACAGCTCGGCGTCAGTATGTCCAAGGTGCTGCGCGTGCAGGCAGATCAGATGCGCGTAAGGCGACGCCAGCTGGCTGAAGAAGAAGCCCATAAGGCTCCAATTAAAATGTTAATCCCGATGGCGTTCCTCATGTTCCCCTCGCTCTTGATCATCCTGCTTGCCCCGGCGGTGCTGCAAATCATCAAGTCAGGTATATTTGGCGGCTGAGCGGTTTTTCTGTAAAATGAACATGTGAATATTTTATTCGCCCTGCACCGTCTTTTCTGGGCTGCTGCGGACTGGCTCTACCCTCCGCACTGCGCTGGTTGCGGGCATCACGGAGAACGGTTCTGTGCCAGTTGCCTCGCTCAAGTGGTCCTGATTACTGATGCCCGCTGCGCCTTTTGTGGGGATAAAACGAGTGACGGTTCTTCCGTATGCATGAAATGTAACAGAAACAGTGTATCTTTTAATGCTGCCGCTTCCTGGGCGGTGTATGGAGGAGAGCTGCGAAAAGCGATTCATGCGCTCAAATACCGGCAGGATATGGCACTCGGGGCTTTTTTTGCGACCTTCCTTATCGCCACAATAGAAAAACAGGGTTGGAATTTCGACCTTGTAATTCCTATTCCTCTTTCTCCAGACCGGATGAAAGAACGAGGTTACAACCAATCAGAATTGCTTTCGAGACCCATCGCTTTCTATTTCCAGGTTCCACATTCATCGATGGCATTAATAAGAATTAAAGACACCGGGACTCAGGTGAACCATACAAAAATTGAGCGTGATTTAATGCTGAAAGATACATTTTACGCAAATCCTGATAAACTTAATGGAAGAAAAGTGCTGCTGGTGGATGATATTATCACTACCGGCTCAACGATCAATCATTGTGCAAAAGCGCTTAAAGAAGCTGGCACCTCTGAAGTGTATGCCCTTTCAATTGCAAAAACCTTGAAAAAAGACCACCGGTGCAGCGATGAAACGAACAAATCTTAATTCTTTTGGAGGTAAAGATGGACGAAAAAATTGTGATCACGGTAAAGAACATGGAGTTGACAGACCGAATCAAAGAGTACGTTGAGAAGAAAACCCCACGTTTAGAAAGACTCTTGCCCGTTATTGAATCCATGAAATTTGACCTCTCCTATGCAAAAAACGCCCGAAACCGCTCTGACCGGGAGATCGCTCAAATCACCATTACCGGAAAAGGATTCGTGCTCCGCACCGAGGAACGCGATGTGGACCTGTTAGCAGCCATCGACAAGGCGGCTGACAAAATGCAGCGGCAGATAGAGCGTTTCAAGGGGAAACGCACCCGCGGACGGGGTGATGGTACGCCTGCTTCTGAGGTAATCCCACTGCCGGTGGAAAATGAGCCGGATCGCAAGACCGCCATTGTGCGCAGAAAAACTTTCACCCTGGTGCCAATGGACGAAAACGAAGCGATCGAACAGATGGCGCTCCTTGACCATGAAGATTTCTTTATTTTCTACAATGTCAACACCAATTCGATCAATGTGCTGTATCAGCGCCGGGATGGTAATTACGGGTTAATTGAACCGAAGATAGGCTAAATACGATCTCTTTTTTTCACAGGGCCGTTGAAAGCGGCCCTGTTTTTATTTAAATGTGACCTGTTATCTAACTTACGTCACATCCATAAGTTGGGTTGTGTGAATAAAATGGAAGAAAATCATTGCGACTGGTTTTGAAAACAAAGACATGTCAACGCTGCTTATTGCTGTATTCGCTTGTAACATGCCTGAAATCAAAGCTGAGTTGTATTTTTGGAGGTTATAAATGAATTTAGTTACTGGCGCGACTGGTCACATAGGCAATGTTCTGGTGAGAGAACTTCTCAATCGCGGCGAATCAGTACGCGTTCTGGTTCTCCCTGATGAAGACCTGACGCCCATCAAGGGTCTCAATGTAGAAATTCATTACGGCAACATTTTAGACCCTCAATGCCTGGTAAATGCCGTGACAGGAATTGATACTGTATTCCATCTTGCAGGGATCATTTCAATCTCTTCAAGTCATGTTGAGATCGTGCATAAAGTAAATGTCGAAGGTACCCGTAACATGGTTGACGCCGCCATGAAGGCCGGCGTGCGCAGGTTTATTTACACCAGTTCTATTCACGCCTTTAAACGCGTGCCGCATGGGATGGTCATTGATGAAACAACCCCGATCGACCCCGACTTCAGCGTCGGCGCTTACGACAGATCAAAAGCCGAAGCCACACTTCTGGTGCAAGAGAAAGTCAAGGAAGGATTGCCTGCAATCATCGTTTGTCCTACGGGTGTGCTCGGCCCTTACGACTACAAAGGATCTGAACTTGGCGAGTTGATGAACAGCTGGATGTTGAAGAAGGTCAATTATATGATCAACGGCAGCTACGATTTCGTCGACGTCCGCGATGTCGTGCAAGGCATGATCCAGGCTCGGGATAAAGGGACGATTGGACAACTCTATATCCTTTCCGGCGAGCTCATCCGGGTTTCTGATCTGTGGCACATCGTAAAAGAGTTATTTGTCATCAAATCACGATTGGTTAATATCCCCCTTCGATTGGCGCGATTTTTTGCCAACTTTTCTGAGCTGTACTATAAAATTACCCGCACCAAGCCGAAATTTACCCAGTACAGCATCGAAACATTGCAAAGCAACGCGGTTATCGACAATGCGAAAGCCCGCCAATCACTTGGTTATTCTCCGCGAACCATCAGAGATACCATTCGCGATACGATCAATTGGTGGAAGCAGCACCCAGTCAAGCGTTGACCCAACTTATGCCACCGAGCCAGAAGAAACCCAGAATCGCCTTGATCACGGGTGCTTCAAGCGGCATAGGCGCTGACGTTGCCCTGCTTTTTGCCAAAAATGGGGTGCACGTAATCCTGACCGCACGCCGCCTTGAAAGATTGCGGGAGATTGAAGCAAAAATCGCTTCTGCAGGCGGCAAAGCCACAATCATCCAGGCAGACCTGTCACAGGAAGATGAGCGCCTGCGTTTGCTGGATGAACTAAATCAATCCCAATTATTCCCTGATGTTCTAGTGAACAATGCCGGGCTGGCCTGGTACGGCTACTTCCACGAGATGCCCTGGACAATCTCCAGAGACATCATCGACCTGAATATCGCTGCTTCAACACACATGGCACTGCTTTTCCTTCCTGCCATGGTCAGGAATAAATATGGATTTATTATCAATATCGGCTCCATCGCCGGAAAACTGAATGAGCAGGGCATCGCTATTTATTCCGCTTCTAAAGCCTACCTGGATGCATTTACCACTTGCACTCATCGCGAATTAAAACACTCTGGCGTGCACATTTCAGTCGTCCGCGCCGGTCCGGTAAAAACGGAGTTCTTTGACACCGCTCGTAAGCTGCCAAACGGAGGAGCTATTCCCGCCGAGAGGTTTGCCATTCCTTCAGCGCGTGTGGCAAAAGCAGTATGGAGCGCCGTGAAGTTTCCGCGCAAAGTCATTTATGTGCCTTTTTATATGTTTCTATCCCCGCTGCTCGAAGTCTTGTTTTCTTCACTCATCGACCTGGCAGGTCCACTTTTGCTCAAACGCATGAAAAAACCTCACTAAAATTTTTAATTTATCTTTAATCTCACTGATTTTCCTTGTCATTGATCATTGGCTGGGCTATAATCTCAAGGTTATATCCGAAATTGAAAAGAGGGCTTGTTAATGATCGATGTTAATGATCTACGAAAAGGTGTGATTTTTGAACTCGATGGAAATTTATACCGGGTGTTGGAATACTCATTTAATAAACCCGGACGCGGCAACGCCACAATCCGTATCAAAGCCCGTGACCTGAGAAAAGGAAACACCCTGGAGAAAACCTTCACCTCCGGAGAGCGCATTAAAGACGTGAGATTGGACTTTCACAATGTTCAGTATCTGTATAACGATGGTGAAATTTACCACTTCATGGACCTGGAAACCTACGAACAGCCTGCCATTTCAGGGTCTGTAATTGGGGAGCTCGCTGGGTTTCTAAAACCTGAAATGGAAGTGAAATTAACTTTCTTTGAAAATGAACCCATCGACATCGAACTTCCCACCACTGTCGACCTTACGGTTACTTTCGCTGAGCCTGCCGTCAAAGGGGATACGGCTACCGGGGTGACGAAAAAGGTAGTCACTGAAACAGGTTTGGAAGTCGGCGTGCCGTATTTTGTTCAAACGGGTGATACGATCCGCGTAGATACCCGCACCGGCGAATACGTTACCAGAGTATAAGGCTTCTTTTCAGCCCCGTTTAAGCCTGTGAAGGGCAAGTTCATTTGAGAGACTATGCGCACCCCTGCCGGAACAGAATGCCCGTTTTTTTATGGTGACTATTACCGAGGGAGAAATATCGAAGAATGCCGTTTGATTGGCAATCAACCTCCCCCTAATAATTGGACTGCTGATCTCTGCCGTTCCTGCCCTGTTCCTTCCATCAAACGCGCTAATGCTTGTGAAAATATGCAATTATCCGCGGTTATTAAAAGACGGTTTCGATTATTCAAACGCTATGTACTGGTAACAGCCTATTGCCACCTTGCGAAAGAGATAGTTCAACAACCGCATATTGGTTGCGGTCAATGCCACCGTTTGGAATTCGTAGAATCCGCCAAGGATGATTTTTCTTAACCAACACTGGGTTGCCGAAAGAGTGGCATTAACTTACTCACGCTTGAAATTATTTATTAGAAATCTATTAATCTTTCCCTTTTTGTCTTCCCCACACCGAATAGTTGATCAAGGGTTGGTATAATCGTTGTAGTTTATTCGCATCTTTTGGAGGAGCTTGTGAAACCTAGGAGTCCATCGTATATCGTCTATCTACTCCTCTTTGCCTCAATCATCGTATTGGTGGTGTTTTCTTTGAATCGCGGAAACACCGCAGATAGTGTTCTCACTATCAACCAGCTGGCTGATGAAGTGAAAAAAGGCAGCGTCGCAAAAATTGTTGAAGAGAAAAATGATTTAAAAATCATCATGACCTCCGGCGCTGAAAAAACTTCCACCAAGGAAACTGAGACCACCTTAGTGGAACAATTGCTTGCCCTTGGTGTCACACCTGAAGAGCTCAATCCCCAAAAAGGGATCAAGATAGAGATCAAACCGCCCGGAGCATTCGCCGGTATTCTAAATGCATTGTTTTACATTCTGCCCTTCCTGTTATTAGGCGGTGCTTTTTTCTTTATCTTCCGGCAGGCGCAAGGGAGTAATAACGCTGCCATGTCGTTCGGTAAATCACGGGCGCGTATGTTTACCGGCGACCACCCCACGGTGACTTTTGCAGATGTGGCAGGCATCGAGGAGTCTCTGGAGGAGTTGAAAGAAGTAGTCGAATTTTTACGGGAACCACAGAAATTTGTCGCTTTGGGTGCGCGTATTCCCAAAGGCGTTTTACTGGTCGGTCCTCCAGGGACAGGCAAGACTCTTCTAGCCAAAGCCGTTTCCGGTGAAGCCGGGGTGCCCTTCTTCTCCATCTCTGGCTCCGAATTCGTTGAAATGTTCGTCGGTGTGGGTGCCAGCCGCGTAAGAGATCTTTTCGACCAGGCAAAAAAGAATTCTCCTTGCATTGTGTTTGTAGATGAAATTGATGCTGTTGGTCGTCAACGCGGCGCTGGCCTGGGTGGCTCGCACGATGAGCGCGAACAAACGCTAAACCAGATGCTGGTCGAAATGGATGGATTCGATACTGACACTAACATCATCATCATGGCTGCTACCAACCGACCCGACATTCTGGACCCCGCGTTACTTCGCCCTGGCCGTTTTGACCGGCGTGTGGTGCTTGACCGACCCGACGTACGAGGTCGCGAAGCGATTCTTCGCGTTCATATTAAAGGCAAACCAGTTGACCCAGAGGTGGACCTTTCACTATTAGGAAAAGCAACACCTGGATTTGTGGGTGCCGATATTGAAAACCTGGTAAACGAGGCAGCCATTTTAGCCGCACGCCGTAATAAGAAAAGTATTGGGCAGAGCGAGTTTGAGGAATCGATTGAACGGGTCATCGCAGGGCCTGAACGTAAGAGCCGCCTGATCAGCCAAGAAGAAAAACGTATTGTCGCCTTCCACGAAGCTGGTCACGCCGTGGTAATGAATGCTCTGCCTGAGGCCGACCCGGTACAAAAAGTTTCCATCATCGCACGCGGCATGGCAGCCGGCTATACTATCGCGTTACCCATGGACGACCGTACCTTGATGCCCCGTAAGAAATTGATCGCTGAAATGGTTGGCCTGCTTGGTGGTCGTGCAGCGGAAGAACTCGTTTTTGACGATATCACTTCTGGTGCCTCGAATGATATTGAACGGGTTACCCAGCTCGCCCGTAACATGGTTACGCGATTGGGAATGAGCGCTGAGCTAGGCCCCATGGTCTACGGACAGAAAGAGGAATTGATCTTCCTCGGCAGAGAGATCTCAGAACAGCGTGATTACTCTGAATCTGTAGCCGAAAAGATCGATAAGGAAGTGCGTTCATTGGTCAATAACGCCTATTCGCAGGCAAAATCGATTCTAACCACTTACCGTAAAGAGCTCGATGACATCGCCAATCGTCTGCTTGAAGTGGAAACGCTCTCGCGAGAAGAGTTTGAAAAAATCTTCCCGCCACCCGTTCCACATCATTCCGGAACTCCGGAGATAACCCTCAATTGATAAAAGGGAGCGTCTGCTCTCTTTTATTTTCGCTCCATGTGTTCTCTGACCAGTTCTCGCCTCAGCACTTTTCCAACTGGCGTTTTGGGTAATGAAGCACAAATGGATATTTCAACAGGTATCTTATAAGCTGCCAGCTTTCCCTGGCAATGTTGCCGCAGGTTATCAAGCGCCATTCCATGGCCTTCTTGTAAAACCAACCAGGCTTTCACGCGTTCCCCGCTTTTTTCATCTGGCACTCCGGCAACAGCGCATTCTTTAATTGCTGGGTGTTCACTCATTACCTGTTCAACTTCTGTCGGCCAAACTTGCATACCGTGTACTTTAATCAGATCCTTGATTCTCCCTGAAAGATAAAAATACCCCTCAGCGTCCATTCTGGCAATGTCACCGGTGCGCAGCCAACCACTCTCGAGCAATGCGCTGCTTTCTTCTTGGTGATTGAAATATCCTGGCATCACCTGCGGGCCGCGAATTAAAAGCTCGCCTTCTTCTCCGATGGGCATGTCCGCCTGGTTGTTTGCCAGGCTTACAATCCGGCAATCCACATCAGGCAAGGGTAGTCCAATTGAACCAGCGCGCTTTTCGCCCAAAATAGGATTACAGTGGGTGGCTGTCGGTGCCTCTGATAAGCCGTATCCTTCCACGAGAGACGCCCCGGTTAGTTTTTCAAAATTTTCGCGAACCGCCTCCATCAGTGGCGCAGAACCAGAGATACAGGCTTTGATGCGGTTTAATTGATAATCTCCCCTTTTTACGCCGGGATGGTTATTGATCAGGTTAAAAATGGACGGCACCGCAGGGAAATAACTGACTGGATACTTCGTAATTGCGTGTAACATTTCATCCACATCGCCCGGTTTTTGCAAGAGCACCAGCGTTGCTCCAGTGGCGATTCCCAGTAATAAACCCAATACCAGTCCATACACGTGATACAAAGGAATGGCGACCAGGTAGGTTTCCTTGCCGTCATCGAGATTCACCAACCAGTTCTTGAATTGGGTAACATTGGCAACAAGGTTTCGATGTGTCCCAATCGCCGCCTTGGGAACTCCCGTTGTCCCTCCGCTGAATTGCAGCACAGCGGGAGCATGCGGATCAGAAAAATGACTGATTATGTGTCTCTCTGGTGAGTAGAGCGACTGACTGGTAAAAGATGCACCAGTTCGACGGTCAAGCAGCTCAATCGATTCCAAAATTCGAAAGATGCTCACAGGTTGAGGAAGTTCCATAGTCAGGAATTCGTCCTCTTTTTTTTCATCTGTAATAATAAAACGAACTTCCGCAGTCTTCACCTGGAATTCAAGTTCCCTTTTTGGAAATAACGGGTTCATCGCAGCCACTACTCCACCGCACATCAACACACCAAAGAAGGCGACAATGAAGCCGGTAGAATTTGGCAGGCACAACCCCACCCTGTCTCCAGGTTTCAGTCCAACTCTGATCAACTGCCTGGAAAAGACGATCGCTTTTTGATGCAGCGTTTGGTAATCGAAACGGCTTTCGCCACAGATGATCGCGGTCCTTTTTGGGTAGGCATGAGCCTGCGCAGCGAGATACTCATGGACGCAAATATCCGGATACTGAAGGGAAAAAGGCACTCCCGTGTCATAACTTGATAGCCAGGGTTTATTTATGATCATTGCTTCTTCCAAATACCCGCGGCAGCCAGATCATCCAGAACCTGAATTGTTGTCTGCTCACCAGTCTCATACCAGCGTATCTCAGGGTTACTTGATTTAAACCAATTCGCCTGGCGCCTCACCAGGTTGCGCGTATTTTTGCGCATAAGCGCCTTGGCACTTTCCAAATCGATTTCGCCATTGATAAAGCGGGCCATTTCGCGGTAACCAATGGCAGACATCGCAGGCAAATCGGCCCCATAGCCTTTTATGAGCAGGTTTCTTACTTCTTCTTCCAAACCAGCCGCTATCATGTGATCGATCCTCGCATCAATTCTTTCGTACAATTTTTCTCTTTCCATGCGCAACCCAATGATCCAAAAGTCATAGGCTGGTCCGTCTTTTCTTCGACAGTCTGAGAACCTTTTCCCAGTCGTAAAAATGACCTCAAGCGCCCGTACCGTTCTGCGCATGTTGCTCGCATCGATGAAACCAGCCGCTTCTTTATCGAGCAACCTTAGTTTTTCATGTAAACCAATGGCGCCAATACTTTGCCCCCATTGATTTAATACTCGCCTTAATTTTTGGTCAGTTTCAAATTCAGGTACTCTCCACCCTTCGGTTAAGGCGCGGATATATTGCCCAGTCCCGCCAGTAAGGATCGGAATGCGCTTGCGGCGATGAATTTCATTGACCTTTTTTCGCGTTTCTTTTAAAAAACGGGCTAAAGACCAGCATTCATCTGGTTCAGCGACATCGACCAGGTGATGGATTACAGAACCCAACTGGTCGAATGTAGGTTTGGCAGTGCCGATATTCATCCCCCGGTACAAATAACGCGAATCCGCGGAGATGATTTCTCCATTGACCTGCCTTGCCAGTTCAATTGCCAGGTCTGATTTCCCTATTCCGGTCGGTCCGACAATGACGAGGACCGTTTTGTGGTCAGGCGTTTCCAACATTGACAAACCACTTGATTTCAGGAGATGAAGAACCCAACTTGCCAGTTACGGCGACAATATCCAGCCGCCAGTTTTCTTCAAATTCTGCGTGTTCAACAAGGAACCATCCTGCCGTGGCTTCAAGGTGATCAAGTTTTTGGTCATCTACCGCCTCTTCCGGGAAACCGAAATCTACCGAGGTCCTTGTTTTCACTTCAACAAAAACAAGCTCTTCATTCTTCCTCATTATTAAATCAATTTCACCATCAGGCGACCTGAAATTTCGCTGCACCAAAGTATACCCTTCGCCTTCAAGATAATTGAGCGCTGCGCTTTCACCCCATTTTCCGATTTCTAATCGTAGGCTCTTTTCTTTCACCACTTCTGCGCCATCCTTATCAATCACCCAATTGATTCTACCTTATTCCTATTGCAATTTCGTCAGCGACTTTCCCTGCTTGGAACTCCCGCTGGTTAAAACCTGATAAAATGATTTATTCAACGGAGTGAGATGACACAGGCTGAAATCATCACGATTGGAACCGAACTCTTGCTGGGCGAAACCCTGGACACCAATACACGGTACCTGGCGCAGCAGTTGCGCCATCTTGGCGTTGATTTATTTCGCGCAACATCGATTGGCGATAACCCGCTGCGCATCGCTGAAATGATACGAGAAAGCCTTTCGCGGGCGGAAATCGTCATCACCACCGGCGGTCTCGGCCCGACCATTGACGATCCTACCCGTAATGCCGCGGCGATTGCTTTTAACGTGGAGATGGATTTTCACGCAGACTTATGGAAAGAAATCTACCGGAAATTCCAGGTTAGAGGTGCCATTCCCTCTGACAATAACCAGAAACAGGCGTTCCTCCCGGCGAACGCAGTCGCCATTCACAACCCGGTTGGAACCGCACCTGCGTTTTATATCGCGGAGCAAAAGAAACTGCTGGTTTGCCTGCCGGGAGTGCCCGCAGAAATGAAAACGATTTTTCAGCATGAAGTGATACCGCTCCTGCGCGGGCACTTCGAACTTCACCAACTCATCAAGACCCACGTCATCCGCACCAGCGGGATTGGTGAATCGGTGGTTGACGCTCAGATTGCCGATCTGGAAACATCCAGTAACCCAACAGTGGGCCTTTCCGCTCATCCTGGATGTGTGGATATTCGCATCACTGCCAAAGCAAATTCATCCCAAGAAGCGGATAGGATGATTGATGTCGTCGAGCAGAAGGTCATCTCTCTGCTTCAACCGCACATTTACGGTTTTGATCAGGATACACTTTTGGAGAAAGTCATTGAACTCGCAGCCAACCGTGGGGTAACGGTTACTTTATTCGTTTTTTGCGCGATCAACGAATTGATTTTATTTTCAAACCACACCAACAATAACGTTTTTGAAGTTAAGAAACTTGACCGCCCTTATACCCCTCAACAAGACCTCAACTTGGAAAGGCGCGCGTTATTATTTGCCGTAAACATCTATTGCCAGGATGATATAGCAACCCTGGACATGTTTTTTACCAGCCCTCAAAAACATGCGGAAAAAAAGAAACTGTTCAACAACGCTTTACCGCAACTGCAAAAATGGATGGAAAACACCTGCCTGGATTTCATCAGAAGGCAACTTTCTGAGGTCGAGAATGGAGAATAACATGAAGACAGTCGATATCCTGCTTCGCAATGCCGAAGTGCTCACCATGGACCATGAATTTCGCCGTTATGAATGCGGAGCGCTCGCCATCAACGGAAAGATTATCGAAGCTGTTGGCGACGAAAAAGAAATTCTCGCCCAGTATACAGCCCCGCAAATAGTAGATTGCGCGGGTAAAATTTTAATGCCCGGTCTGGTTAACGCGCACACGCATGTACCTATGACCCTGCTGCGTGGGCTTGCGGATGACCTGCGTTTGGATGTTTGGCTCATGGGGTACATGATGCCTGTTGAGCGAGAATTTGTTTCTCCTGACTTCGTGCGTTTAGGTACACAGCTCGCTTGCGTCGAAATGACCCGTTCAGGAATCACGACATTCGCCGATATGTATTACTTTGAAGAAGAAGTAGCCAAAGCGACCGCCGAGTTTGGCTTGCGCGCGCTTTGCGCTCAAACCGTGCTTAAATTTCCAACCCCTGATGCTCAGTTTTACGAAGAATCTCTTGAATTGTCACGCGATTTTATCCAACGTTGGAAAAGCCATGATCTGATCATTCCTTCCGTGGCACCTCACGCTCCGTACACCTGTACGGCCGAAATCCTTAAAGCCACCGCCGCCCTGGCTGCCGAATTTGATGTCCCTTTGCATACGCACCTGTCTGAAACGGCTGTTGAAGTTGAAAACATGCGCCGAGAGAACCGAATGCCGGTTATTCCTTATGTAAAAAAACAAGGTCTTTTCGAAGCGAAGGTCCTTGCTGCCCATTGTGTGCATGTGGACGACGGTGAAATGCACACCCTGCTGCATGTGAACGCGGGTGTGGCGCACAACCCTTCCTCTAACATGAAGTTGTCTTCAGGCGTTGCCCCAATCACCCGCATGCTGGAGATTGGCCTTAATGTGGGTATTGGCACCGATGGTCCAGCTTCCAACAATGACCTGGACATGTTTGAAGAAATGCGCCTGGCTTCTTTTCTGCAAAAAGGGTTTAGTGGAGACCCAACAACCTTGCCCGCCAGGACCACGCTGCTGATGGCAACACGCCTTGGAGCCCAGGCCATGCACATCGGTCATCTGACGGGTTCTCTGGAGCAAGGAAAACGAGCAGACCTTATCCTGATCGATATTGAGCCGCTGCATAACAGCCCCAGATTTCAACATGACCCGAACGGCACCTACGCGCAGATCGTCTACGCGGCTAAAGCCACAGATGTGAAAGATGTGATGGTTAACGGCAAATGGCTGATGCGCGATCAACAGATCATCGGTCTGGATGAAGAAGATTTATTGAAGCACAGCCGCGATTATTCGCGCAAGATCGACCAATTTCTCATCCAACGAGAGTCTTCTGTCCTCTCCAAGCTGGTTGCCATCGGTGGTACATCTGAAGAAGAAAGCTTTGAAATTCAGTTAAAAATTCGCGTCGACGACCGCAACAAATTGATTGAAAAATTACTGCATTCAGACATGGAGATTCTTCGAAAACGCCATTACCGTGAATTTGATATTTACTTCTTCTTCGCGGATATCAACCAGGGAATACTGCGCTACCGTGAAGACGAGTTCCTTAACGAAATGGGAAAGATCGAGCAGGTTCGATCCAGGCTTACCTTGATCGGTCCAACCAGTGAAGATAAGTTCGAACAGGAAGTTTTACTGTCACGCAGCCGCTACCTGGCTCCAGCCACACAAAGTCCGCGCTTTTACCGGGAGTATTTCAAACCGCACCTGGCCAAAGAGATTGAAAAAGACCGAATCCGCTATCTGGTGAAATTCAAGGATGTAGAATTCTTTATCAATTTTGATGAAATCACCAAACCACCCATTGGTCAATTTGTTGAGGTGAAAAGTCGCACCTGGAGCCGTCAGGACGCTGAGATGAAGTCTCACCTCATTACTGAACTGATCAGCTTTTTAGGCGCCAACCTGGACGAAGTCACTTCTGACGATTATATTGAGATGGTCAGGTAAACAGATAAATGGGCGGTGAGAGTCGATCGAAAAAAGTGATCCGAGTGCTTTTCATCGCTTCTGAGGCTGCTCCACTTGTTAAAGCCGGGGGGCTAGGAGATGTGGCTGGCGCTTTACCAGCCGCGCTCAATCGTCTGGGTGCAGTTGTGGGGGGAGCATCAGCAGAAGTGCGCCTGGTGATCCCTTTCTACAATTCGATCAAGACCAGTAATATTTCAGCAACCTTCATTCGAAAATTCAAAGTCAGCACCTTGAATGGCGCAGTGGAAGCCGGATTATTTGAAACCTCCCTTTCAGGAGTGGTCACCTATCTGGTTTCCGGCGCACCGGTGAGCGAATCCGCTTCGATCTATGGAAAGGACTTTAAAGAGGACGCTGAAAAGTTCGTCTTTTTCTCTCTCGCCTGCTTAAAAATCCCTTCCTTGATCGGTTGGAAGTGTGACATACTGCACGCCAATGATTGGCATACAGCAGTGGCAATACATCACCTAGCCACAGCGAAGAAGAAAAACGCCTCCCTGCAAACAACGCGCTCGGTGCTGACAATACACAACCTGCCTTTTATGGGAAGCGGGGTGGATGAAGCCCTGGTGAAATACAAAATTTCCCCATCCAATGATGACAACCTGCCAAATTGGGGGAAAACCCAACCTCTTCCAATGGGTTTGGCCGCCGCTGACCGAATCGTGGCGGTCTCCCCGACCTACGCAAAAGAAATCCTCACGCCGGAGTATGGTTGTGATTTACAGGACTTTCTTAGAAAAAGATCCGGCCATCTCACTGGTATTCTTAACGGCATTGATGTCGAATCCTGGGATCCGGCGACAGACCCCGCACTTAAATTCAACTTTGCTGTCAGTAATTTCACCACACGCAGCCAAAATAAACGGGCCTTGCTGGCTGAATTCGGTTTTCCTGTTGAAAGCGATGTCCCCCTGCTGGCTCTCGTCAGCAGATTTGACTGGCAAAAAGGGATAGATATCATTATCGCCGGTCTTCGCGCCATGAAAAATTTCGCCTGGCGCGTCATTTTACTTGGAACCGGGGAGCGCAACCTTGAACAGGCCTGCCGAGACCTTGAAGATGAAATGCCGGGGAAAGTTCGCGCTGCCATTCTTTTTGATGTCCAGCTCTCCAGGCGTATTTATGCGGGCGCTGATCTTTTACTCATGCCCTCCCGTTATGAACCCTGCGGCCTTTCACAAATGTATGCCATGCGCTATGGCTGCCTGCCAATTGCCAGAGCCACCGGCGGGCTGGCTGACACGGTTTCTGACCCGCTTTCATCTACAGCACCAACAGGTTTTCTCTTCCCTAACGCTGACGCCAGTTCTTTCATCACGGCCTTAAAACGCGCCTTGCGCCTGTATAAGAAACGCGCTTTCTGGCAGGCAATGCAGTTCAACGCGATGTCGCGTGACTTCTCCTGGTCTGTCTCTGCGCGTAACTATCTTGATCTCTACACGCAATTGTCCGAAAATTCATCTATTATGAGTGAGCCATGACCCTTTCGCGAAAATCTGGTATCTTGCTGCACCCAACCAGTCTGCCAGGCCCTGACGGTATTGGTGATCTGGGGCCGGAGTGTTATCGCTGGATGGATTTCCTGCACGGCTGTGGTTGTTCCCTATGGCAGATTCTCCCCCTTGGCCCTACAGGTTTTGGCGATTCACCTTACCAGTGCTTCAGCGCCTTCGCCGGTAACCCTTATTTAATTTCACCAACTTTATTGCTTGAAGAGCGCCTTCTTAACCGGGATGATTTTCTCGACAGACCCAATTTCCCAGTTGAGCAGGTAGATTTCGGCGCTGCCATCACCTGGAAAACCACCATCCTTGACCGGGCTTTTAGCAGATTTAAGAAATCACGTTCAACGAAGCTGCACCAGCAATATCAAGATTTCTGCAGGCAAGAAGCGGGCTGGCTTGACGACTTTGGTCTTTTCATGGCGATCAAGGAAGTTCATGGCGGAGGCTCGTGGGATGGCTGGCCCGTAGAACTCCGCTTGCGCCTTCCCGAAGCCCTTTCAAAATTCTCTGCCGAAAATACGCCTGTTGTGGAAAAGCACAAGTTCAGGCAATTCATTTTCTTTTCTCAATGGCAGCGAATTTTTGAATACGCGCACGCGCGCGGAATTCAAATCATCGGTGATATCCCCATTTTTATTGCCTACGACAGCGCGGATGCCTGGGCAAACCCCGAACTTTTCTTTCTGGGCAAAGATAGCCGCCCGACTGTCGTCGCAGGTGTCCCGCCTGATTATTTTTCTCCTACCGGTCAGCTGTGGGGCAACCCACTATACAGATGGTCTGCTCACAAACGCCAGGGCTACGCCTGGTGGATCAAACGCTTTATGTCGGTGCTGAGAACAGTGGATTTCGCCCGCCTGGATCATTTTCGCGGGTTCGCGGGTTTTTGGGAAATACCTGCCGGCATGCCAACCGCTGAAATTGGGCGTTGGGTAAAAGGCCCTGGGAAAAACTTCCTATCAGCCATTAACAGGACTTTAAAAGGCTTACCTATCATCGCCGAAGACCTGGGGCTGATCACGCCTGACGTGATCGACCTGCGTGACTCCTTCCATCTTCCAGGGATGAAAATTCTCCAGTTTGCTTTTGGTAGCACGCCTGAAGACCCCTTTTTGCCACACAACTACCCGTTCAACTGCGTGGCTTACACCGGAACCCATGACAACGATACCACAAGAGGTTGGTATGAAAGCGCCCCAGAAATTGAAAAAAACCTGTGCCGCAGATACCTGGCCAGCTCTGGAGAACATATTCATATAGACATGATACGCGAGCTATGGAAATCACCAGCGGCATTCGCTATCGGTCCTCTTCAGGATTTTCTAGGGTTGGGCAGCGAATCCCGCATGAACTATCCTGGCCGCCCCGCAGGTAACTGGAGCTGGCGTTACCTGCCTTGCCAACTGAGCCCCGAGTTGCAACGCTGGGTAAAAGAATTAAACTTCCTTTACAGCCGTTAACAGCTCAATCTACTGGCTTTTCTCATATTCAATTTTCTTGGGTGCTGCTTTCCGGGTTGCCACGGCAATTCCAGTTAGCACCAGTAGCCCACCCATCATTTCCAAAAAGGTCGGCGCTTCGTGCAGCAGCAGGGCTGCCAGGATTATCGTTCCCACCGGTTCTCCAAGCAGCGCAATAGAAACAAATGCGGCAGGCAGATACTTGAGCGCCCAGTTGAAGGCCGTGTGCCCAACCGCCTGTGGAATAAGCGCCAATGCCAGAACCCATACATAACTAATAGTCGCATAACCTGTCACCTTGTCTCCTTTGAGCACCACCATCATGCTTAAAAGGAACGCGGCGATACCATAGACAATCAAAGTATAAAGAGGCAGCGAAATTGTATTTCTAACCTTTCTGCCCGCAATCAGGTAAGCGCCTGAAAGCAGCGCTCCGGCAAAAGCCAATAGATTGCCAAGTGAATGCGAACCAGCAAAAAGGTCACCGATGCCGCTGCAGGTGAATTTTCCTTGAACCGTTGAACAGCTGCCACTGCCGCCCACAATGATCCCACCGACAAGAGCGATCAATAACCCAATAACCACTGGTTTGGTTAATCTCTCTTTTAGGAGCGCTGGTGAAACCAGCGCTACCCATAACGGCGCAGTTGTGACCAACACAACTGAACTGGCGATTGACGTATATTCAAGCGACGTGATCCAGGCGGCAAAGTGCATTCCCAGCGCGGCTCCGGCAAAACCAAGGTGGAAAATTTGCTTTTTATTGAAGGCTGTCGGGTTTCGTTTTAATTCTGCCAGTCCGAAGGGCAGCATCAACAGCGTAGCGAAGGTCATCCTTCCTGCCGCGATGACAAGAGAGGGTACTTCCTGCTGTGCGAAACGAATAAAGATAGAAGCAGTTGAAACTGCCAAAATGCCAGCGAATAAACCCGCCAGGTATTTGGCGCGGTTGTCAACCTGTTTATCAGGAATCACTTCTCTCATACCCTGTCAAGAAATACGTTTTCCAGTTACAGTGTGTTTTCTTCACTTCTGCTTGACAATCCTTCATCTGATGGCTAGAATTTTAACTGAAATGCTCGCAAAATACATACGAAACCAACCGATGGGAGGGAAAAATGCCGTTCGAACTGCCCGCACTTCCGTATGCGTACGACGCGCTTGAACCCGTAATTGATGCCAGAACCGTAGAAATACATTACAGTAAACACCATGCGACCTACTTGAAAAACCTCAACGCCGCGCTGGAGAAATATCCTCAATTTTATGAATGGCCGCTTAAAAAGATTCTTGGCAGCCTTGACCAGATTCCTGAAGAGATTCGTACCGCCGTCAGAAACAACGGTGGTGGAGTATATAATCATAATGTCTACTGGTTCTGCCTATCACCTGGCGGCTCCAGCGCGCCTGCTGGCAAATTAAAGGAAGCATTGGAAAAAAAGTTCGGTGATTTTGCCACTTTCAAGTCTGAGTTTGAAAAAGCCGGGCTAACCCGTTTTGGCAGCGGGTATGCCTGGTTGAGCGCCAAACCAGGTGGTGAACTTGTCATCCATTCTACAGCCAACCAGGATTCCCCTCTTCAAGAAGGGCTCGAACCTATTTTGGTTGTGGATGTTTGGGAACATGCTTATTACCTTAAGTATCAAAATCGCCGCGCGGATTATTTGGCTGGTTTTTGGGATATCATTAACTGGAATGAGGTAGACAATCGCTTTTCTGCGATAAAATAACCATAACCCATTTTCAAACGGAGGAATCAGATGACTCATGTAATTACCAGTTTATGTTTGCGTGATGGTGGTTGTGCAACAGTTTGCCCTGTGGAATGTATCATTCCTGGAAAGCCAGAAGATAAATGGCCGTGGTTCTACATTGATGCAGATACCTGCATCGACTGCGGCGCCTGTGTTGCAGAGTGTCCTTTTGAGGCGATCTTCCCCGAAAGCGAAGTTCCCGCAGCCTATAAGGCGAAGGGCGGTGAAAAACTTTCTATGCCCGTGGGAACCGCAGGATTCGCTGAAGTTTACGATGGCAAGAACCATAACGGCGAGCCAGTTCATCTTGAAGGAACCCGCACACTCGCCGCTGGTGAAACAGTTGACCTGACCTTCTGCATCGAAACCAATGCCGAGTTTTTCAAATCTGGCCCTGGTTACAACGCCTGACGTTTTGTATCAACTGCCAATAAAAAGGAGACCCGCGGGTCTCCTTTTTATTGGCACTCTTTTGAGAGATGCTCTGCGAAAGTAATAGAAAAATCATGATACCCTGAATTGTCGCACTTTGCCCTGAAGAAATAGAATGGGCTGTCTTCAGGGTAAGCGACAGCCATGATAGAGGACAGTCCAGGGTTTGAAATCGGCGTCGGCGGCAACCCCTGTATGACATAGGTGTTATAAGGCGAATCAACCTCCAGGTCTTTCGTTTGCAAAGGTGTTTTCCACCACCCGCCCCATTTGGCTGAATATCCCAACGCGTACTGCACGGTAGGATCAGTCTCGAGTTTAATCCCGTCGCGCAACCGATTATAAAAAACGGATGCCATCAGTGCGCGTTCCTCATCTTCAAAGGTCTCCCGTTGGATGATGGACGCCAGTGTGATTCCTTCATAAAGACTTATTCCCTGTTGGTGAATAGCGCTCACAATACCAGGGTTCACGCTTTCAAAAAACCGATTGACAAATGTTAGTACAAGCGCATCCGGGCTGATCTTTCGCTCAATCTGATACGCTCCAGGAAAGAGAAAGCCATTCAAAGAACTCTGTTCGCTCAGCGGGGTTAATTCTGCAAGAGAAGATGGGTTGTGAACAATGGCAAGAAATTCCTCCGGCGACACTTCAATACCCGAAGATGGCAACGCTGCTGCGATTTCTTCAGCCCGCCAGCCAGGGTAAATAAAGAAGGGGACGATTGGCGAATAAATAGCCTGTAACCTCTCGGCAATTTCGATACTGGTCATCGCTGGATCCAATTTATAAGCGCCGGCTTTAAGGCGTGAATCCAACCCTTTGTAAACCAGGTAAGCTCTAAACCCGCCTGCGTCTTTAATCAGCCCCGCTGCGGCCAACCGGTGGCTGATGCTATTAATGGATTCTGAGCTTTCAATCGTAAAGTCGATCTCTCCGCCTGCCTTTGAGGAGGCTTGAGTCAGATCACTTCGATGAAGCAGGGTTTGCAGCCCGAAGTTCCTGAGCGAAAAACCGGTCAGTTGTTCTGCCGGCGCCCCGAATTGCCACCTGGCTATTATCGGGATACCCACCCATAAAATGGACAAAAATATACCGAAGAGCAATACCAGTAATACGCAACCTGGAAAAACCGGATGTCGCTTAGGCTTCATTCGCCTGCCTGCCTTTCTGCGCCTCGAGGTACGATTGTAAAATTACCGCGGCGGCGTGCTCATCCAGGTGACCGGCGCGCTTTTTCTTCTTCACTCCCATTTCGATAGCTGCTTTTTTAGCCAGGTTGGTGCTTTCGCTTTCATCCCAAAAGAGAACCGGTAAAGGAGACAAAGAGCGGATCGTTTGCGCTAATTTGTGTGTGTGCCTGACTTGCGGGCTCTCTTCACCGCTTGCTGAAAGCGCCTGCCCGATTACGATCAGGCTGACATCATTTTGCGCGCATAGCTCGATGATCTTAAGGCAATCAACGGTCATGCTTTCATGTCTGATCACGGTCAGGGGCGTTGCCAGAACGCCATAAGGGTCGCTGATGGCAATTCCCAAGCGCTTTTCACCAGGGTCTACTGCCAAAACCCTACCCATTGCCGCTTGCCCTTTCAACCAGGTATATTCGATCTGAAATCAAAGGCAGCCAGGGCCACCATTCAGGGAAAGTCAGAACTTCCGCTCCTTTTACATGAGGTATTTCTTCATCGAGTACCTTTACGACGTCTCTCTTCTCTCGCCCTCTAAAAGAGGGAATAAGTTGTTGCCATTGAAGGTTTCTATAGATCTGTCGTGAAAAAGTGACTTGCCAGGAAGCTTCTCCCGACTGGTCGAGAACAGCTTCGCCTTGCTGAATCATTTTAAGTGGGTCTTTCGCAGCATGGTAACCCTCAGGCAGTGAAAGATCCATTACTTCTTCACCCAGTGAAAAGAGTGCAACAGTGTCGTAAACAAGCATTTTAAAAGTCGCCGTCATGTTTATCGTGAGCATGTCTGAAGGTTCACCAATCGGGTTTTCTCGCTCTTCAGTTTCCACGCGGGTGAATTTCAGGCTGTTTGGTATTGCGGTGATGTCTTGAGAAACGGTGGCCTTGATCTCCTTCAATGCCTTTTCTTCCAGTTCACGCAGCAATTGAAGTCGCGCGTTTTGATAGTCCGCTTCGGTTGGCGAATTAACGTTGATTGATTTCCCTCCTGTTATCGGTTCATTGTTCATTACAGCCACCTGCAAGCCATTACCACCTGCCAGATATCTGACCATACCGGGTTCTACGTTTCCCTCTGCCCCAGGCAATACCGCTTCTACTTTCACGAGAACCCCCTTACCATCTGCGGGCAGGTTAACTTCATCAAGTGCGCGAAATCGTATATTCGGTTCTCCGCCAGTTTCAAAGATCGCGCCTTCAGGTATTTCTTGCGCTTCTGTGAACAAATTGCGCACCAAAACTTCTCCGTGGGCTTTTTCAACGCCCACCGTGATGCTGCCTGTAGCAGGAATCGTTTTCTGCCCCGATACAGACAAACTCTCTTCTTTTGCAGGTAAAAGACCGGTAAGGTTTGCTTGGGCGATTTCTGTAGATGCACGAATATCAATTGTCATTGTTTGCACTTCTGGTACAGGGGATACTACCAAAGTAGCAGACGGAAGCGAAAAGACCATCAATGCCGCCAAAGCAAGGAAAGAAATCCCAACCAGCAGGTAGCGAACAAGAGGGCGAATTTCGCGTGTTGCAGCGGTTTTTGGCAGATTATTCCTCATTCTAATTAGTTCATCATGCCCACGGAATGGAGTTGTCTGACCCAGCGGGTTGTCGGCTTCGTGCCATTCTCCCTTCTGCGCCTCTGGGATAGAACCAAAAACAGAAATGCCTAAACTCTCGGCGTGTTCACGCGTAATATCGTTACGGCTGACAAGCGCAAAGGCGGCGCCGTTTTCTCGCGCATAGCGAGCAATCAGGTCCAGTTCGAGCCTGCCTGGGAATGCCCGTTTTTGACGAGGATGAACCAGTAAGATTCTTTTTGACCGGCAGCCTTTGATTTTATCGCGGATCGAAGCGACAGTATCGTAGGCTTCAATTTGCAAAATCACCGTTTTCATAGGGTTTACAGAATTATACTGTAGGGCTGGTTGAAATTAATCCGCCCCTCACTGTTCTATTCACATTGACAGAGTTTATAATAGAAAAAGAAAAGTGAGGTAAAGATGAAAAAACTTGCCATCGTACTTGGTTTCATGGGTATCGTGCTTACCGCCTGTAATTTCCCTCTGGGTAAACTTCCCAACGACCAAAGTCAGATCGCCACGAGAGTCGCAGCGACATTGTCCGCGGCGCAAACCGCCGCTATTCCCACCCCTTCCTCGCTCGAGACCATCGCAATCGTGCTACCGACAGAAGGGCCTACCCTGACCCCATCGCCCACCGATACGTTAACGCCCACAGTCACTATCACCGCCCCCGCAAATGATCCAGCCCTTACCCTTGGCACTCCTGGCTTTTTTGACACCTTTAATAACGGAGTTTCTTTTGGCCTGGCGACCCCCTACGAGGACGAGGGCATGATAATAAAAGTAGAAAGCGGCTCCATGGTCTTTAAAAGCCTTGCCCTCAAAGCGGGAAAAAGGTGGCGGTTGACGTCCAGAAATCCCAAAAACCTGTACCTGGAAGGCACCTTCCGCACTTCCTCCTGTAGTGGAACCGACCAATACGGGCTGGTGTTTCGTGCGCCCACTTACGGTGATGGTATCGGTTATTATTTTGGCGTGTCTTGCAACGGGCAGTATTATTTCTTGCGCTGGGATAATTCAGGCCCCACTACTCTTGTGAACTGGACACCGGAATCCAAGATCAACGCGGGCAGCAACCAAACGAACCGTTTAGGAGTGATGGCGAATGATGATACATTCCGCTTTTACATCAATGGTTCGCTGGTGAAAGAAATTTCTGATCAGGGAATCACTGAAAAAGGCTATATTGGCGCTTTCGCATCCGCGTTTGAGGACCCCAACTTCACCGTGTTGTTAGATGAGATCTCTCTTTGGCCTCTACAATAATCTAAAAAGCTCAAATAAGGACCTGCGTATTGACATCGTTGACAGACAATCAACAACAAATACGTGAATCTGCGCGCCAAATTCTGGCGCTCAAACCCGTCTACCTGGATACTGAAACAACCGGCATAGGCAGCGTGGATGAAATTGTGGAGATATCCGTGATCGACCATGACGGCGCTCAACTTTTCTCAAAACTGGTGAAACCTACCAGGCCCATTCCGCCAGGAGCGGAAAGAATACATGGGATTTCCAATCGTCAAGTGGCTGACGCCCAACCCTGGCCTATCCTTTGGCCGGAGCTCAGGTCGATTCTATATGGAAGAACCATCGCGGCTTACAATTCGTCTTTTGATGCCAGGCTAATGGAACAAACTCACTCGCGTTACCGCCTGCCCTGGCGCGAGAGGCTGAATTTCCTGGATGTGATGCAATTGTTCTCTGATTTCCGCGCTGTGTGGGACCCTTTCCGAAAAACCTACCGTTACTTTAAACTTGCCGAAGCAGGCGCATTTTTTCAGATTGACTTACTCAACGCCCACCGCTCTTCCGCTGACGCCCTGCTCACCAGGGCTGTACTTCACTCGATTGCCGGGTTGCCGTATTGAATCCAACACATCTCGTACTTGTTGTAAATGCTTCACTCACAGAAAAACAATCCGCGGTGATTACTGCCCCAGCACGTGGCAGCCTCCTTGTGACGGGGAAAGCCGGTACAGGCAAATCTACCGCGGCAGTGCTGCGCATGCGCCAGATGGTGGAAAACGGTATCGATGGCGACAGCATCCTTGTCCTTGTGCCGCAGCGCCGTCTGGCATTTGAGTATTACAAGGCAATCCATTCACCAGATTTCCCAGCCGGCAGTCAGCCACAGTTACTTACTTTCAATGGGCTGGCTCAACGCATGCTTTCCTTATTCTGGCCGCTTATCGCCACAGATGCTGGTTTTCGCGCGGCAGAACCTCCACGGTTTCTCAACATGGAAAATGCCCAGTATTACCTGGCAGGTATTGTTGAGCCGTTGTTGCTGCAGGGAAACTTTGAAAGCCTGACAATTGACCCGAACCGACTTTACAGCCAGATACTTGACAACCTGAACAAATCTGCCGTAGTAGGATTCCCTCCTGGTGAAATCGCTGAGCGGCTTACATCTGCCTGGTCTGGTAAAACCTCCAAATCCAATATCTATCAACAGGCTCAGGAATGTGCCTTAAAGTTCCGGCAGTTTTGCCTGGAGAACAACTTCCTCGACTTTTCACTGCAATTATCCGTTTTCCGCGAAAAACTGTGGCCCTCGCTGCTCTGCAGGCAACACCTGAACCAGACCTTCCGTCACCTTATCTACGATAACATAGAAGAAGATTTCCCTGTTGCCCACGATTTTGTAGAGGAGATCCTTCCCAACCTTGATTCCGCGCTGTTGATACAAGATGAAGGCGGGGGTTATCGCTCATTTCTTGGCGCGGATGCCACCAGCGCCCAGCGCCTATCGGGCAAATGTTCCAGTCAGATCCGCCTGACCTCATCGCTGGTGCAAACCAATGCGTTGGCAAACCTTGAAACGGCGTTACGTGAAAGCATCCTTGAACATCGATTGTTGAAGTACGACTCCTCGGACGCGCGTAGCAGCTATACCATCCATTCCTTTCGTTTTTACCCCGAGGCGCTCGATTGGGTCACAGGTGAAATTGTTAAACTGCTAAAAGACAGTACCACACAGCCTGGCGACATCGCGATCCTCACTCCGTACCTCAGTGATGCCTTGCGTTTTTCATTCGCCAATCGTTTGTCGAGCGCGAACATCCCTTTCACGACCTACCGTCCTTCGCGCAGTTTATATGCAGAGCCCGCGGTGCAGGCGGTCCTTACCCTCGCCCAAATGGCGCATCCTTCATGGCAGAGCAAACCCTCCCCACAGCAGGCCAGATCAGCGTTTGCCATGGTCATTGCCGCGTGTGATTTTGTACGGGCAGATCTCATTTCCCGTACGCTTTTTAAAAACAGGGACAACCTCTTTCCTCTTCTTTCTTTCCAGGGGCTCAACCTCGAGATGCAATCTCGAATTTCCTTCCAGGTGGGCGAGTATTACGAACGCCTGCGCGCTTGGCTGAACGAGAATCTGGAACAGGGCGCACATGAGCTCGACCATTGGATCAGCCGGCTTTTTGGCGAATGCCTTTCCCAGCCCGGCTTTGACTTTCATCAAGATTATGATGCCGCGTCGTCGATTAACCGTCTGATTGAATCCTGCCGGGAATTTCGCAAAATTTATCAGCCGAGCGCGAAGACTGCGGTTTCTGGCGCTGGTGAAGAATTCACCCGTGTGTTGCAGAATGGCTTGCTCTCCTCTCAGTCCAACCCGCGTTCTCTTTTTGAAACCAATACGGACGTGGTTTTCCTTTCTCCCGCCTACTCTTTTTTAATGCGCAACCAGCCAATTAAGTATCAGTTCTGGGTCGATATTGGTTCAAGCGGTTGGTGGTCCAGGTTAGACCAGCCCTTGACCCAACCCTATGTGCTCAATCGTAACTGGTCTATCAATCAAAAATGGACTGATGAGCACGAGTATCTCAATAATCAATTGACGCTTGCTCGTGTTGTCACCGGATTGGTCAGGCGCTGCAGTGCTCACATCTATATGTGCAGCGTTACCTATAATGAGCATGGCTTCGAAGAACGCGGTCAATTGCTGTTAGCACTGCAAACTGTTTTGCGTTCAAGCGCGCGTTTAGAAGGTAGTGCAGATGTTTAAACCACGCGAGAACCAGGTTCGTATTTTGCAGTACCAGCGCGGAAAAATGGGGATCTCTGCTGTTCCCGGCAGCGGCAAGACGCACACCCTATCCTACCTGGCTTCCCAGCTGATTCTCAAGGGGGAGCTGCAAAACGATCAGGAAATCCTCATCGTGACCCTGGTCAATTCCGCAGTTGATAATTTTCTCAACCGCATTGGTGGTTTTATTCGAGAAGCGCAGTTATTGGAAAACATCGGTTACCGTGTGAGGACACTGCACGGTTTGGCTCACGATATCATCCAGGAAAGACCTGACCTCGCTGGTGTAGCCAACCAGTTTTCAATCCTCGATGAGATTGAATCTGAGCGTATGATTGCGCAGTTATCAGCTGCGTACATCGGTTTACATCCTGAAATCGTTTCTCACCTTCAAAATCCAGAGGCCGACCTTTCTTCAGCCGGCCGTGCGCGGAACGATTTTTCCTCACTGGTTTCAAAACTGAACCAGGATTTCATCAGCCAGGCGAAAGACCTGCAGGCCGAACCTGAGACCATTCTCAACCGCGTGCAACGCTACAATTGTTCCGACCCGCTGCTTCAGATGGGGATCGAGGTGTACCAACAATATCAACGCGGGTTGCGTTACCGCAACGCACTCGACTTCTCAGACCTCATCCGCCTGGCGTATACTGCCCTACTCAATGACGATGGATATCTTCAGCGCCTGCGTCAACGCTGGCCATATATTCTGGAAGATGAAGCGCAGGATTCTTCTAACTTGCAGGAAAAAATGTTGCGCCTGCTCGTCGGTCCTCAGGGGAACTGGGTGCGTGTGGGCGACCCCAACCAGGCTATTTACGAAACGTTTACTACCGCCAATCCGAAATTTCTTAAAGCCTTTCTCAAAGAGCAAGGCGTGCAAGAAATGACCCTGCCTCACTCGGGCAGATCAAACCTCAGCATTATTACACTGGCCAACTCACTCGTCCAGTGGACCAGGGAATCTCACCCGCTTCCCTCGCTGCGCAGCGCGCTCGATTATCCGCTCATCGAACACACTCCTCCCGGAGACCCTCAACCAAATCCTCCCGATCATCCAAACGCGGTTTACATCAGTAAAATGAAAGCCACTGCGGATGAAGAAATTAAAAAAGTAGTCGAAAACATCCTGAATTGGCTTCCAGGCAACCAGGATAAGACAGTGGCCGTGCTCACACCTATCGGCTGGTATGGTGAAAAAATGGCAGAAGCGCTGCACGCTGCCGGCGTGCCGATGGTGGAATTGCTGAAAAGCAGCCAGTCAACACGCCGTGTCGCCGGGTTGATTGAAAAAATTCTGCTTGCGCTGGATGACCCCAACAGCAGCAAGAAATTCACTGAGGCAATCCAGTCTGTATGGACCTGGGATACTGTAGAGGGCGATAAACTTAATGAAATCAAGTCGCTACTACCATTACTCAAGAAATGCTCCCGACCGGAGGATTTCTTCTTCCCTCAACCTGGTAAAACCTGGAGAGAAGCCATTGAGCCTTTTGAGGTTTCGGAAGAGCGGCTGCAAGAATTTGAGGATTTGCGCTTGAAATTCACCCGTTGGCAAAAGGCATCTTTCCTTCCAATTGACCAACTGGTGCTTACTATCGCTAACGATCTTTTCTCTGTGCCTTCTGATTTGGCGCTGGCGCACAAGTTTGCTTTGCTATTGGAGTTCAGCACTCACCTTCACCCAGCCTACGAACTAAAAGATTATGCCCAAGAGCTCGCGGTGATTTCTGGTAATTTTCGAAAGTTCAGCGGTTTCAGTGATGAAGAACTGCTTTTTGACCCCGACGCTCACAAGGGCAAAGTGTTTATTTCAACTTATCACAAAGCTAAAGGGCTCGAGTGGGACCGGGTTTACCTGATGTCGGTCAATAACTATGATTTTCCTTCTGCCCAACCATACGATACTTATATTGGTGAAAAATGGTTCATTCGCGACAATTTCAACCCACAGGCGGAGATGTTGTCTCGCCTTACAGGACTACTGGATGGGGATGAAGCCCTGATTTTTGCCCCCGATGGTCAAGCCACTGCAGCCGCCCGAGTGGATTACGCTGCTGAACGGCTGCGCCTGCTCTTTGTTGGCATCACCCGTGCCCGTCAATCGCTGGTGGTCACCTGGAACTCCGGCAAAAATAAAGACAAGACGATGGCGCTTCCCCTGGAAGCCCTTCACGCCATCTGGAGAGGCACTGATGAAGCTGCCTGACCATTTTTCATTTTCTCAATATAACCTGCAGGATTATGTGGACTGCAAATTCCGCTTCTTGTTAAAGCACATCCACCAATTGGCATGGCCGGCGATTGAAAGCGAACCTTTATTATTGCAGGAAGCGCGTATGGAGCTTGGACAGCAATTTCACCGCCTGATACAACAGTACTTCATCGGGGTTGAGCCAGGGGTCCTGTCCAATTCCATTCAAACCTCAGAACTGGCAGATTGGTGGCAGGCTTTTCTTTCTCTTAAAATCAATGAACAGCCAGGCACGACGCAGGCCGAGAAAATGTTATCCGTTTCCTTAAATGGGCATCGTCTGGTAGCAAAATTCGACCTGCTGCTGCAGAGATCTTCATCGTCTTATACGATTTACGACTGGAAAACCAGCACTCAAGCGCCCTCCATACGACATCTCCAAGGACGGTTGCAGAGCCGTGTTTACCCTCTGGTGCTGTGGCTTTCTGTTACAAACAGCGTGACCCCACCCCAGAATTTACCCGAGATCGAAATGGTCTACTGGTTCCCAGCCTTCCCGGAGGTATCGCTCCGGTTTGAGTACACGCATTCTAACTATGAACAAGATTTGGATTACCTGACACATTTAATCGACGAGATACAAGAAATGAAGGAGGAAGACTTCACCCGCACAACGGACGTAAAGCGTTGCGCGTATTGCCAATATCGTTCTTTGTGTGACCGGGGGATTTCCGCCGGCGCGCTCACACCCGGTTCAGAGGTAGATTCACCTGATTCAGATTTCTACCTGGATTTCGACTCCTTATAAAACCAGTATGTACCGACCACTCCATATTGACCGCAGTTGGGTATTTCAAGAGCCAGTACCGGTTCCCAGGGCCTTGACTTCGCTGGGGGATTACCCTGATATTGTTTTTCAAACGTTGACACGCAGGGGTTTTAATGACATTCATCTCGCCCGGCAATTTATAGACCCCGCTGCCTACGTGCCGAGTCCGCCTGCTGAATTACCGGACATGGAAAAAGCCGTCTTGCGTATCTTGCACGCTGTCGATTCTGCCCAAAGAATTGGTGTTTGGGGAGACTTCGATGTGGACGGGCAAACTTCAACCGCCATTCTGATTTCAGCATTGAGAACGCTTGGCACTGATCCTGTCTTCCACATTCCGGTGCGAGGAATTGAAACACACGGAATTGGAATGGCTCCACTGCAAACCTTTTTAGACCAAGGCCCAGAATTGATCCTCACCTGCGACACAGGTGTTTCATCTTATGACGCCGTCAAATACGCCCAATCACGCGGCGTCGATGTCATCATCACCGACCATCACGAACTGCCTGAAACGCTCCCACCGGCTTACGCCTTGGTGAATCCGCACCGCCTCCCAGAGGGGCACCGATTAAGCAGTTTACCTGGCGCCGGGACCGCTTTCAAACTGGCTGAAGCCTTGTTGACCGAACGGCAAATGGCAGAAAAAGCCCGTCATTTGTTCGACCTTGCCGCGCTTGGTTGTGTGGCAGACCTGGCTTCCCTCACTGGTGAAACCCGTTACCTGGTGCAATCGGGTTTGAATCAATTGCGTACCAACCCGCGCCCAGCGCTGGCAGCGCTGCTCCAGTCTTCTTCTGTCGATATAATGAGAACCTCAGAAGAACACATCTCCTTTGCTCTGGCTCCACGCCTGAACGCAGTAGGAAGGCTCAGCGATGCCAACCCCATCGTTAATTTCTTGCTTTCAGAGAACCCGGTAGAAATCGCGGTGATGGTTAACCAAATCGAGGGACTGAATACACAGCGAAAATATCTAAGCGACCAGGTTTTCCAGGGTGCTTTGACCCAATTGGAACAAGAGCGCTCTTTGCTCGATCAACCAATACTCATTCTCCACCACCAGGAATGGCCTGCCGGGGTTGTGGGTATTGTTGCCAGCCGGTTGGTGGAAATTTTCCACCGCCCTGTTATCCTGCTGGTTGCTCCTCCTGGTAAGGCCATTCACGGCTCCGTGCGTTCGATCGTTGGCTTGGATATCCTCTCTGCGCTGACGAAGAATAAGGACATGCTCCTTAGCTATGGCGGTCACGCCATTGCAGCCGGATTATCCCTCCAACCGGAAAACCTGGAAGCCTTCAAACGTCGAATGTACAAGACCCTCAGCGAATCAGGCTCAACTCTAACAGCAGGCGCCGAGCTGATGATCGATGCGGTGATACCGCCTTCTGCAGTAACGCTTGATTTTGCCCGCGCTTTGGATGTTCTGGCGCCGTTCGGCCCTGGAAATCCTGCTTTGCTCTTTATGGCTGAAAAGATGCGACTGGTGAACAGCCGGGCTGTCGGAAAAATGAACGAGCATCTGCTAATGGACCTGGAAGATCGGCAGGGTGAAACCTCACGTTTTATGTGGTGGAATGGCGCGGATTTACCTCTGCCTGACGGCGAATTTGATCTCGCGTATACCTTTCGCGAAAATAATTATCAAGGTGTTGAACAGGTGCAGTTCGAGTGGGTCGATTTCAGGCAGACGCGCCAGAACGGCACGATTGAAATTCAACAAGACAACCACTCAATCCTCCATTTCGATTACCGAGATTCAAAAACGCCGCTCGAAGACCTGGCTCAATACGCTGCAACCCCAGGTCTCTCAATTTGGAAAGAAGGCTCTTACAACCAGAAAGTGGCTGGGGTTGATCGGCTGAACATCCAACAGGGCGAAACGCTGGCAGTTTGGTCCATACCGCCTGATATTCGTGTGTTACGCCATCTATTCCTCTCTGCTCACCCTCGCCAGGTATGTTGGTTCCTGGTCGCCCCTGCTGAGCATCAGATTCCTGGCTTTCTGCACACCCTGGGCAAATGGGTAAAAGAGGGGTTGCGCTTGAAGCAGCAGCATTATCTCCTTTCCGATATGGCTCACAAAAGCGCCACTACCGTGGATATGGTTGCCCTCGGTCTAAAATGGTTGGCCAGCTCCGGACATATTTCTATCCTCGAAGAATCGCCCTCAAGTTACCACCTTGTTTCAGGTGGCGTGCCGGATGCCAGGCTGAAGGAGCATCTACAGAAGGAGTTGAAGCATTCTTTCGCCGAATTGCATTCATTTTCCAATTACCTGTTGCACGTTAACCTGCAAAAACTTGTGAACGAGTTGATTTAACGCTGGGTTTTCATTGTTATAATGCCTATTTATGAAGAGTAGTAGAGTCTCCCGCAGAGATTTTCTCAAACTGGCCGCGTTGGGGTTAACCAGCGTGGCATTCAGACCCGATTATGAGCATGGCGAGTTGGCAGATGCTGAAAGCCTTGCCAGAGTTGCCATAGACGCGGATGAGTCTGTCAGTGTCCACAGCCAGCCCGATGACAAAAGCACAATCAAATTCCAACGTTATCGCGATGAAATATTGAACGTTTACTACGAGGTTATCTCTGATAAAAGCCCAAAATACAACCCGTTATGGTACCGGGTGTGGGGTGGTTACATTCACTGCGCACACCTGCAGCGTGTAAAAGTCCAAATCAATCCCATTCCTGAAAAGCTGAATGAAGGCATTCATCTCGTCGAAATAACCGTGCCCTACGCGCAAAGTTATTTGCAGCGAAAACCCGGCGAATGGACGCCTATCTACCGCTTGTATTATGGCAGCATGCACTGGGTTTCAGAAATTGTAGAAGGATTCGACGGGCTGCCTTGGTATCGGATAAAAGATGAACTCATTGGCTATGAGAATCTGAATTATTATATTCCCGCCCGGCAGGCGCGATTGATCTTACCAGAAGAAACTTCACCTATTTCTCCTGATGTAAACCCGGATAAAAAATTCATCGAGGTATCACTGGAGAAACAGGAATTGACCGCTTATGAAGAAGGACGGGTTGTACTTAAAACGAAGATTTCATCAGGGCTTGATTACAGCCCTCCTGGTGAAATCCCCTGGAAGACGCCCACTGGTCTCTTTCACGTGCAGACCAAAATGCCCTCCAAACACATGGGCGGCGCTGAACTTACTGATGACCTGTCAGCCTACGTCCTGCCCGGGGTCCCTTGGACAACGTTTTTCGAACCAGAAAACGGAATCGCTTTTCACGGCACTTACTGGCACCAGAACTTCGGTATGCCGATGAGTCATGGCTGTATCAACATGAAAACCGAAGAAGCGCGGTGGTTGTACCGCTGGGTCACACCTGAAGGCGATATGAGTAAAATGACCACCATCGGCTTCGGCACCCAGGTGTATGTCTACTGAGCCAACAGGTGTTCGTATCCTTTCGGAACCTTATTCGAAACAAATTGGGAGAAAACGCGATTGCCGAATAGCCTCCCTCTGTAGGTTAACCTCAAGCGGTCTTTTTCTTCGTCGTATTCGATTAACCCCTCACGTAAGTTTTTTTCCAGTTGATGGGGAAAAACTTCCATTAATTCCACACCATAACGCTCAGCAAACCTGGATAAAGATACCCCTTCTTCCGTAAGGCGTAATGAAACCATCAAGTTTTCTTGCATCATTTCCCAACGGTTCATGGTGATCGTGGACTGGCAAGCACATCCCGCAGGGAAAGCTGCCGGGGATTTCAAATTCACAGCCTGCATATATTCCTGAATCGTGTGCAAATTCTCGGTCCTGGTAGAACCCCAAAAGCCATGTGCTCCAGCGCCAAACCCGAGATAAGGAGCGTAACGCCAGTACTGCAGGTTATGCCGGCAGCGTGCATCGCTATTTTTGGCCCAGTTGGAAATTTCATACTGGCTGTAACCAGCCTGTGCGAGCTCCTCCATGGCTGTTTCATACATATCCGCGGCGAGGTCGTCATTCACTTCAACCAGCAATCCTTTATCATATAAACGCCTTAGCCTTGTACCCTCCTCAATGACCAGTGAATACAACGACAGATGGTCAGCGCTTAATTCAAGCGCCAACCGCAGGGTTCGCTGCCAGCTCTCAAGCGTTTGCCCCGGAATGCCGAAGATCAGATCCAGGTTAATATGTTGAAAGCCTGCGCGTCTGCATCCATCCACACTCGCGAGCAGAGATGGATTCGTATGCGCCCTGCCAAGCGCCTTCAAATCGAACCTTGACGCCGATTGCATGCCGATACTGATGCGGTTAAAACCCACCTGTCGATAAGCGGTGATTTTTTCATCCGATAATGAATCCGGGTTGGCTTCGAGAGAAATTTCCGCATCTGGCGAAACCACTGCGCTATTCCCTATTGTGGTAAATAAGGTCGCGTAATCCGCACTGTTCAGTAGTGACGGCGTACCGCCGCCAAAGTAAATGGTGGTCACCTTAAAATCCGTTGGGGCATTGTTAAGCACCATTTCCAGCTCGCGATTGAGCGCCTTGACATATTCAGGGATTTGTCTTTCCAGGCCAGCATATGTGTTAAAATCACAATAATCGCATCGGCGATTACAAAAAGGGATGTGAAAATAAATACTGATTTCCATAATTTTCAGGTTAGAATAACACAATCTTGAATTGATGCAAAGGAAGCGGCCCGTGATCGGTTTTTCCGATTACGCTCCATGAAGAGATAATTCATATGACACCAGAAAATGTATCTTCCACTTCAAAAACCTGTCCAACCTGTGGCTCAAGGTTGAGTGAAAATGCCACCCGCTGCCTGGTTTGCGGGCGCACCTTCACCCCTGCCGCAACGAAGAAGACCGAAACCAGCCCGGTGCAAAACCCTAAACTACCCGAGTTAAAGGTCAGCCTTCCGGCAGCCATCGCCCTCATTGTATTGATTCTTGGGCTTGGAGCGGCGCTAATTTTCGTGATCCTTCAGACAACCGGTCGCGTTACCACACCTACCGCCACCCCCACCGTCACGAATACCCCTACCCTCACGCTTACCCCCACAGCCACCCTGGAGCCAACCCTGGGGCCAACCCCGACACCGGTTCCTCCGCGTGAGTATGTGGTAAAAGAGGGTGACCTGTGCAGTTCGATCGCTTTGTCATTCGGCGTATCTATTCAAAGTATCGCAAGCCTGAATGGTTTACCGCCTGACTGCGGCATCCTTTACCCCAACACGACATTGAAAATCCCCTGGCCAACACCAACCCCTACCGCGTTACCGACCGCCACTCTCAGCGCTGCTGAAGCCACTCAGCAAGCCTGCGGCACCGTTCCTTACCAGGTAACGGAAAATGACACCCTCAGCTCTATTTCGGCTAATTACAACATCAGCATTGAATCGATCAAGACCTTTAATGGTCTCACCTCTGACACCGTTTGGGTTGGTATGAACCTGAGCCTACCGCTTTGCGAGCGCATGCCCACTCAGGGCCCCACACCCACCGCCACCCTGCTGCCCCCTTACCCAGCGGCCAGCCTGTTGCTGCCTGAAGATGGCGCGGTTTTTACCAACGTCAATGAGTCCATCACCCTGCAATGGTCTTCCGTTGGCACTTTGTTGGAAGGAGAAGCCTACGCCGTTACAATTGAAGATGTGACTACAGGTGGCGCGAATAGGCTGACTTCTTATACGCGGGAAACCAAACTGACCATCCCCAGCACGCTGCGCCCCTTGGACAACACGTTCCATATTTACCGCTGGTCAGTAGTGGCAGTACGGCAAACCGGCACCACTGCTGACGGTCAGGCAGAATACACCCCTCATGGTACCTTGAGCCAATTCCGGGTGTTCGGTTGGTCTGGAGCAGGTGGCGCGGTCATACCTACACCATAAAAAGAGCTCCCCTCTGCTTCTCTTCAGAGGGGAGTATTTTTTATTCCAGGCTTTCAAGATACCTGCCGGCAGAAATTGCAGCGATGGCTCCCATTCCTGCTGAAACAACCACCTGTTTGAAATTTGCATCTGCTGCCTCGCCGCAGGCGAACACTCCATCCACACTGGTTTTCATTTTTTCATCAACCCGGATATATCCTTTTTCATCCAGCGCCAATTGACCTTGATAAATGCCATTATTGGGCGCGTGACCAATAAATATAAAAACACCATCGGCTGGTAACTCTGTTAGCGCAGCGGTTTTCACATGCTGAATGATCACCGCGTTGACTTTGTCAATCCCTTTAATTTCCTTAACGACCGAATCCATAATGCATTCGATTTTGTGATTTTCACGTACGCGTGATTGCAAAATCGCACCCGCGCGAAAAGTGTCCCTGCGATGAATCAAACTCACTTTATCGGCAAATTTGGTGAGGAAGATCGCCTCTTCCAGCGCGCTGTCCCCTCCTCCTACCACTACTACATGCTTATTTTTAAAGAAATATCCATCACAGGTCGCGCAATAAGAAACGCCCTTCCCGGTCAGTTCTTTTTCGCCAGGTACGCTCAAATGTACGGGGTCAGCGCCTGTCGCGACAATCACCGTTTTTGAAAAAATCTCTTGACCGTACGTCTTAATGCGGAAAGGGAGCTGGCTTAAATCAACCTCAGTCACCACATCAAACGCCAACCTGGCGCCAAACCGTTCGGCTTGTTGTTTAAAAAGGTCACCCAAATCTGCTCCGCCAATTCCTTCCGGGAACCCGGGATAATTCTCTATTTGGTGTGTTAAAGAAGCCTGCCCTCCCAATTGCATACCGGTAATAACCAGCGGCGTCAGTTCGGCCCGGGCTGCATAGAGCGCCGCTGTTAAACCAGCCGGCCCTGCCCCCAGGATAACCACAGATTCAATTTTCCGCTCTTCTTTCATCTTTTCCATCAGTGATTGACCACCTTATCCATTTCGTATAAAGACTGATCGATAACGCTCAGCCCTTGTTCAAGTTCCGACTGGGTGATAATCAAAGGAGGAATGATCAGGATGGTGTTCCAATGCGTGTAAAGGTAAACGCCATGATCCAGCAAATACTGGCGTAACGCGCTCATTTCAGGGCTGGAACCTCCAAACGGCGCAGCCGGTTCTTTGGTTTGCTGGTTTTTTACCACTTCAATTGCCGCAAACAAGCCTATTGACCTTACGTCACCGACAGATGGGTGCCTGGCTTTCAAATTTTGAAGCATATTTTTCAATATCTCGCCACTTAATTTGGCTTTTTCAACCAGTCGATCTTGCTGCATCACCTCGATTACTGCAATGGCAGCCGCCAGTGAGATAGGGTGTCCATTATACGTTAGTCCGCCTTCATACACTTTCTCGTTAAACGCCGCCGCGATTTCAGGTTTCATAGCCACCACGCCCAACGGGGCATAACCCGAGGTCAACCCCTTGGCCATGGTCATGATATCCGGCACAACGCCCCAATGGTTCACAGCAAACCATTCACCCGTCCGTCCAAATCCACTCATCACCTCGTCAGCGATCATAAGGATGTGATGGCGATTGCAAATATCACGAACCCCCTGGATGTAACCTTCTGGCGGAACAATAATACCGTTCGTACCTGTCACGCTTTCGATCAAAATGGCAGCGATGGTCTGCGGTCCCTCGTATTGGATGATTTCTTCCAGGTGCCCCAGGTAATCACGCGAGAACTCGTCTTCATCGACATCTGGGTAGCGTTGATGGAAAGTGGAACGATATCGAAACGGGTCAAGAAAATGCACCACTCCCGGCATCACAGCCGGCTCCCAGGCCGTCCGTCGGGGGTCGCCGGTCAAAGCAGCCGCCCCAAATGTTGCGCCATGGTATGAGCGATAGCGGGTGAGTATTTTATGCCTTCCGGTGTAGGCGCGTGCCAGTTTCACCGCGTTTTCATTGGCGTCGGCTCCGCCCAATGTGTAGAGGTATTTGGTCAACCCCTCTGGCAATATCTCAGCCAGTTTTTTTCCCAACATCGCCCGCGGTTTGGTGGCAAATTGCGGACCCGCGAAAGGCAGTTCTCTTGCCTGGTCAATCATCGCCTGGATGACCCGTTCGTCGCCATGGCCAATGTTGGCGCACATCACCATTGAGTTCAGATCAAGGTATTTTTTGCCATTCACGTCCCAAAAATAAACCCCTTTAGCGGATTTTATTGGGATGGGCTTGACTTTTGCTTGCGCGGACCAGGTCCAGAAGTTATGCTCAAGCGAATACGGCAGTATATCTGCATCAGCCATTTCTATCATTTTTCCCTCTGTTGCCAAAAGAGATGAGACAATCCACTATTATCCTATCATAAATCGTGTTTCCTGGAATCTATTTCGTGGTAGAGTAATCCTATGCCACCAGGTGACCTGACTTTTCCAAGAGAAGTTGATTTAGGGATCAACTTAATCAACCAGGGAGATTATTTCCAGGCGCATGAGGTTCTTGAGCTTGCCTGGAGGAACGAGCAAAAAAAACAACGACAGTTGTACCAGGGGCTGGTTCAGGTCAGCGTGTTGTTATATCATCTTGCAAGAGGAAATACGAAAGGCGCATTGAAGCTATTAAAAAAAGCCCTGCTCAATCTCACGCCCTTTGTGGGCGCAGCTACTACACTGGATATTCCAAGACTGGTGTCTGACCTCAATGATTTGCGGGCGCGAATAGAATCCGGGCAGCACGAATCTGGTTCATCTTTGACTGATAGATTCACGCTGCGCTATCGTCAACCTGAGGATTGAGCCGCTCAGCTCAATCTTCGATCAGAATCACCCGTGCCGGTGCACCGTCAGCATTCGCCAGTTTCAGCGGCAGGCAATAAAGCGTGTACTTCCCTGGTTTTACCTTTGAAAGGTCCAACCCTTCGATAACCACCATTTTTTCTTTCAACAAGACTAGGTGGGTTGGACGGCTCATTTTGTATGGCGCGATGGAGAGATAGTCAATCCCAACCAGCTTTACACCCAATTCCACCAGCGCCTGCGCTCCATCTTCAGTGATTCCCACAAAGCCAGGCTGAAAATCTCCCCTGTTTTCAACCCAGTAATTGGAGTTACGAGTTTTGAATAACACTCTCTCAGTACCGACCGCTAAACCTGATCGGGCAATTACAGCAGCCGAAATATGATCAACGTCTTGAGGGATTTCAACCACAGTTACCTCGCCGATCAACATGTTCAGATCCAACAGGTCAACTGAATTGCCGTCAGCGATAAAATGGCGGGGAGCGTCTACATGGGTGCCAGTATGCACGGCGAAACCCATATAAGTAACGTTGGCGTTGGCGCCTTCTTCGAGTTTCTTGACCCGGTGTAAATCAACTTCGGGTTCTCCTGGCCAAACGACCATGCCTTCTCGTATTGTGAGTGTTACATCATTTATTTTCATTTTTCCTCTTCAAACTTACGGTGAATATTTCCTTCAGGAGTTGGGTTCTCTCCTCTTCCGTCATCGGTGTCGGACGCGACCAGTCCACCAGAGTGGCGGTCAATAACTCAGTGTTGATGTATTTTCCATTGTATAGGATATGGCGGTCAATGAATTCGCGCCGGTTCCATTCTACCATCTGGTCAAACAGGAAATTTCCTAAACCATAATGGATTAGGTGATCTCCTACAAATTCAAAACCCATCGGGCTGTGCGCCTGCGAGCCCTGTACAATATCAGCGCCTGCTTCTGCTGCGAGTTGAAAATCCTTGCTGATTTTTTCAAAATACATCAAGTTTTCTTCTTCTTCGTGCTGGTAAGTCGTCACAACGATATACCCCTTTTGTTTCAGCTCGCGGATCTCACTGAATAAATATTCAAAATCGCATTCAGCCGCGCCTGCCCGTCCCTCCTTGGCGAAAACAGTCGCGGGACCCACAGCATTGCAGCCGATGAAGGCCACTTTGTTGCCATTACTTTCGATGAGCAGAGGGCTGCGCGCTTCTTCAACTGTATTCCCCGCGGCGTATACATGCCATCCCCGGTCACGGTAAGCCTTGAGAGTGTACTCCAGGTTTTCCGGCCCGTGGTCGTTGATATGGTTCCCGGTGAGTTCGATAATGTTCACACCCAAAAGTTCAAGTACTTCAATCATGTCCGGCGGGGTGCAAAATACAAGGCTGGAAGAAAACTCATCCGGTACCAGGCAGCCTTCCACCAGAGGAGATTCATTGCTCACATGCTTCAAGTCAGCATTCACGAACCAATCTTGAACCGCAGCAATCGGATACTCCATTCCCTTAATACTGATCTTATAAGCCAAAACCCGGGTGATGGCGGTAGTTCCGGTCATCATGAGCACGGTCATTTTGGATTCGTCTCGATTCGTCAGCGGCAGTGCGTCTGAAAATAATTCAACGATCTCGCTGACCATTGATGGATTACTCAAGTGTGATTGAAGTGTATAGTGGATGGTCAATGGATACCGGTCAACCGCCAGGAATTTGTCGAGCGGACTCAACCCATCAAGCCTAAGCACTTTCCAGCGGGGGCTTAAATCCTCAAACGGGAGAATAGCCAGCGCCTCCGGGTGCTCTTCGCAATACGCCAGCAGCCCATCTGAAGGGATGATCTGCACCTCTCCTGCCGGTTTTCCCCACACAGCACCAATCACTTGTGCTGTCTCTTCAGTGACCACAAGAGTTTGATGTTGACCTTCCACAGCCTTGCCTGACCACAGGTCTTTGAGCTCATTCGAACTGATTTCATCACGGATGGTGAAAAATGGCTCCACCACCCCGTAAACCCTGGTGCTGCTGAACACCTGGGGTTCTATAAATTTTCCAATATGAACAGTGAAGAAAAGGTTGGCTTGCTCTTTTTGTTCCGTTTTCGAGATGTGCGGAAAGCCGTCTATCTTCTTCAGCCAGTCTTCTGGAACTCCATTAGAAACAAACAATACCGGTTCTTCTGGAATGGGCGTCGGCTGTAACGGGGCGGGTTGAAAAAAAGTAGGCGTAGAGGTAATTTCCTGACTCTGCGTGGGAATACCCGCGCAAGAAGCACAGAGAACGAAAAAGAAGAGAACTAGCGATATTTTTAAGCGTTGAGCGATGTGCACAGATATTTCTCCTGGACGATGGCTTCCCAAATTATAAGGCAGTCCCGGTCTTCTTGTAAAACCAGGTAAACTGATAGTTCCTGATAGGTTGCATGGGTATAATCTCATTAGAACGAACAACGAGGTGAAGATGAGACAGGTTGCTGTTATTGGAATTGGCCAAACAAAAATTGATGAGCATTGGGATAAATCGCTTCGTGAACTGGCGGGCGATGCCGCCCTGGCGGCGCTGAAGGATTCCGGTCTGGAGCGGGTGGAAGCTGTTTACGTCGGCAACATGATGTCTGGCTCTGCCAACCACCAGCAACACCTGGGAGCGTATTTGGCAGATTGGATTGGTATGCGCGGGGCGGAAGCGATTCGTACCGAAGCCGCGTGCAGTTCAGGAGCGGCCAGTTTTCGCTCCGCGGTAATGGCTGTTGCCTCTGGTCTGGTGGACTCTGCCCTCGCTGTCGGGGTTGAAAAGATGACGGATTCTCCCCTGAATGAGATTACCGCCGCCCTTGCCACAGCTGCGGACGCGGAATGGGAAGCGGGTAATGGGCTTTCATTTGTGTCTTTGAACGCCCTTTTGATGAAACGCTATATGTACGAGTATGGCTGGGAGAAAGAGCACTTCGCGCCTTTCGCGGTCAACGCCCATGCAAACGCCATGCATAATCCTTACGCCCGTTTTCATGAACCAGTGACAGTGGAAGGTTATTTGAAAGCGCCCATGATCACCGACCCCATCAACCTGATGGACGCTTCTCCCACTGGTGATGGCGCCGCCGCGGCCCTGGTTGTACCTTTGGAGAAACTACATCAGACCAATGGACGCAAAGTCATCAGGGTAGCAGCTTCTTCAGCAGCAACGGATACCATGGCTGTCCATCACCGCAAAGACGCCCTTTTCCTCAAAGCCGCATACAACGCAGCGACCAAAGCATACGCGCAGTCTTCCCTCACGCCGCAGGATATTGACCTTTTTGAACTCCATGACGCGTTTTCGATCATGGCGACGCTTTCCCTTGAGGCCAATGGTTTTGCAGAAAAAGGGAAAGGCCCCCAACTTGCGCTCGATGGCGAGATCCTCACCAATGGCAGGATCCCAATTGCCACTCGCGGCGGGTTAAAAGCCCGTGGTCATCCAGTAGGCGCCACAGGTATGTACCAGATTGTTGAAGTTGTAGAACAACTGCGCGGCGAAGCTGCTGGTACCCAGGTGGAAAACGCCAGGATTGGCATGACACAAAACATCGGCGGCAGCGGTTCAAATATCATTTCTCACATTTTTGCAGTTACTGATTAGTTGCGTCGCTCAATACAGCTCCTTTCATGAAACCTGATATGATTGGAGCTGGATTGAGAATGGCAATTGTTTCTGCTTCCCGTCTGACTGATTACCGGGCGCTGACTTTTCGGTTTTCGCCAGGCTTTTCCCTCTCTACCCCTGAACAGGCAGTTGAATATGTGAAAGAACGGGGTTTTATCTTTTTTTGGCCTGTGAAAGGTTTCACCTTCCCTAACCTTTGGGGAGCGGTAGCAGGCGACAGGCCGGTCACCGACGGGCACGATGATCCCGGGCATATCACCTGGCACTGGAAGGACTCTCTTCTCGACCAGAGAGTCTGGTATTATGCCAGGGTGCTCAGGCGCAAGAACACGCTTATCTCATTGGACGCTCTAAAATACTTTTATGCGCTTTCGCCCAATTATGGCGAACCGGAACTGGACCTTCTCGACCAGTACAACCAGGGGGAGTTGCCCCTTGAAGCAAAACTGATTTTCGAAGCGCTCAGTAAGAATGGCCCTCTGGATACACTTTCCCTTCGGAAAGAAGCCCGGCTTGCTGGTATCAATTCGCAATCGCCGTTCAACCGCGCGCTGGATATCCTTCAGGCTCAGCTTCGCGTTCTGCCAGTGGCGGTAAGCGAAGCCGGCGCCTGGAAGTACGCTTTTGTATATGACCTGACGCACCGTTATTACCCGCAACTCTCTGAAAGCGCGCGGTTCATCACCGAAAACCAGGCGATGGACTACCTGTTGCGCCTGTTTTTCAAATCGCTTGGTGTAGCCAGTTTACGCCAGGTAATTCATACTTTCAGGTGGGATGCTGGGTTGACCATCAAAGCCATCGAACGGATGGTTCAAGAGGGCTATTTGATGAAAGATGTGAAGATTGAAGGCAGCCCTGAAAACCATTATTGCCTGGTTGAATTATTTGAAGCGTGAATTGAATAATGAAAGCAACGCGTTATTGCGGCTGTGTATATAATTCAGCTATCTCTATTGATTGAGAACGGAGCGCAGGTATGGAATTTCATATCTCCAGACGAACCCGTGAAAAATACGAATTTGACGACACCCTCTTCAGGTATGACGGAAACGCCATTTTTGCCAACTTTCACGCTGTCCGCAAGTTTGTGCACAAACTGAACTCCAAAAGGGACCTGGTCACATTCCCCGAACAGGCTGCCAAAGCCAGCCAGGTGAACGCCATGGGTTTGATTGATGAGATATTCCACCACATCTTCAAACTATATAAAGAACAGAAAAATCCACAGGTATTAAAACAAGCGCTCGCCTATCTCGAACAGCAATCAACCCCAACCGCTTTGAATGCATTCCTTGAGTTGTTTGTACGGGAATTTCCTCCCTCGCCAGTTTATCAAAAACAGGTTGGCGCCCATGAATATTTGCTTGGGAACACTGACGGCGTTTCTAATCGGGAACTGTTAATTGAAGAATTAATCATGCTCTGGCTTTCTCTCGAAAACCCCGCCCTTGACTCATATAGAGAATTATTTGCCGAAAAAACCTTTATCAACGATTCCCGTTACGCCCTGTTTATATCTGAGATTAATCACTTTTTTGCTCTGCAACCATATTTTGGGCCTTCCAACTTTCCATTGACGAATATGTTGCGCAGCCCGGCGATTGCAGTCCCTGATTCCATCACAGGGCAATTAGAGTACATTCGCGAACATTGGGCTATGTTACTGGGAGATTACCTGTACCGTTTGCTTTCCAGCCTTGACCTTATCAAGGAAGAAAACAAGCTTGGCATCACCGGGCCAGGCGTCACGGCCATCCCGGTTTATGACCGTGATGGATTTTTTCAGGCAGGCGGTTCTTCTGAGATTGAGGCGTTCAGCAAAGACCGTGAATGGATGCCACGGCTGGTGCTGATGGCGAAGAATAGCTATGTGTGGCTCGACCAGTTGAGCAAAAAATATCAGCGCGAGATAAACCGCCTTGACCAGATTCCCCTTGATGAGCTCGAGACTTTATCTCGTTGGGGAATAACAGGTCTATGGCTGATCGGTTTATGGGAACGCAGCCCGGCTTCTGCCCGCATTAAAAAATTATGCGGCAACCCAGAAGCCATTTCTTCGGCGTATTCGCTGCATTCTTACCAGATCGCGGCTGACCTGGGTGGAGAAAACGCGTATTTAGCGCTAAAAGAAAATGCTGCCCGCTTTGGCATCCGTCTGGCCAGCGACATGGTTCCAAATCACATGGGCATTGATTCCGACTGGGTAATCCATCATCCTGACCGCTTCCTTTCTTTAGATTACAGCCCCTATCCTTCTTACAGTTTCAATGGGGAAAATCTTTCCTCGCATCCTGATGTGAGGATACAGATAGAAGATCATTACTATGACCGTACAGACGCCGCTGTGGTGTTCAAACGCCAGGATTTGCGTAATGGACAGGTGGACTATGTGTACCATGGAAACGATGGCACCTCGATGCCCTGGAATGACACCGCCCAGTTAAACTATCTCAACCCTGAGGTCCGCGAGGCTGTCATTCAAACTATTTTAGAAGTTGCCCACAGGTTCCCAATTATCCGGTTTGACGCGGCGATGACGTTGGCGAAAAAACATTACCAGCGCCTCTGGTTCCCGGTGCCTGGCTCCGGAGGGGCGATCCCATCACGTTCCGAGCATAGCCTTACTGCTGAAGAGTTCAACCGTTTGTTCCCGGTTGAATTTTGGCGTGAAGTGGTAGACCGGGTGGCAGTAGAAGCCCCCGATACCCTGCTGCTCGCCGAAGCCTTCTGGCTTATGGAAGGCTATTTTGTGCGTACGCTCGGGATGCACCGGGTGTATAACAGCGCTTTCATGAATATGCTGCGCAATGAAGACAATGCCGGCTACCGCCGGCTAATGCGCAACACTTTGGAATTTGACCCGGAAATTCTCAAACGTTATGTCAATTTTATGAACAATCCCGATGAGCGTACTGCCGTCGAGCAATTCGGAAAAAGTGATAAGTATTTCGGCATCTGCATGCTCATGGCAACCATGCCCGGTCTGCCTATGCTGGGTCACGGCCAAATTGAAGGGTTCTCGGAGAAATACGGTATGGAATACCGTAAAGCCTACTGGGATGAACCGGTAGATAACGATTTGGTCTCCAGGCATGAACGAGAAATTTTTCCCTTATTACACCAACGCCGCCTGTTCGCCGGGGTTGATCACTTCAACCTGTATGACTTTTTCACGAACAATGGCAACGTGAACGAGAATGTGTACGCCTATACGAACTATGACGCTGGAAATGCCGCACTCATCGTATTTAATAATCGGTATGAAGACACGGAAGGTTGGGTGCATACTTCCGTTCCTCAGCTTCGCTGTTATGGACAGGAAAAAAAACTGGAACAGGTCTCAATCGCCCAAGCGCTGCATTTGCCGGCTGACCGTAACGGCTGGCTGGTCTTTCGTGACCAGATCTCACAACTTCAATACCTTCGCCCCTTGGATGAAGTGTTAGATCGTGGTTTTTTCTTCCGGCTTCACGCTTATCATTACCAAACCCTGCTAGATTTTCAGGTTGTTCATGCTGATTCTGCTCATGATTACGCATCTTTATACGGACTGATTGGTAGACAGGGCGTGCCGGATATAGCCCAGGCGTTGAACGAACTGACCCTTAAACCAGTATTGGAACCCTTCCAGGTGATTGTCAATCAAGGTTACCTGGGGTATTTACTGCAAAAATATTCCACCAGCCCGACGTTGGACAGTACTGAAGCCCGGGAAATACAGGAAAGGATAGGCAAATTTTTGCAGGGCGTGGCGCTTTACACTGGTAACTCAGGTGAATTACGCAGTCTCCAACAGGAAACCAGCTCTCTCTTCTTGACTGCTCTCATGTTTTCTCAAGAGTTGAAAAAACGCGTCACTAGACTCTCCCCTTCAACCTCGACGTTTCTTGACGCGCTTGAAAACCATTTGGAGCAAAGCCCTGCCCTGCGGGTAACTTTGTTGATGCTGTCACTCACAAGCCGGCTGGGCAAAGTTGCCAGCCAGGAAGATTTTTCAGAACAGTCCCTCGCTTGGCTTGACGAATTCCGCCTGAATAAAACTTTCATTGAGGTACTGCAATCAATGGGCGTTACCAGCCAGGAGATCCAAAACAGCGCCCTTCTTTTACGAATCGGCATCACCCACCAGGGATGGTACAACGCGACGAAAAATGAACCAATGGAGGAAATAATCGTCCGCTGGTTTACAGACCCGCAGGTGCAAACCCTGTTGCGCGTGAACCGTTACCAGGATGTGCTGTGGTACAACCGTGAATCATTTGAAACCCTTGTCTGGTGGCTGTCTCTCATCGCACTTTACCAGTATATAGCAAACCCAGGCGCGGATGCTTCCACCATCACCGAGGTTGTCTTGAATCTTAATCAGCTCTTGGGCAAGTTGAAGAAGTTAGAAGCAAAATCAGGCTATCAGTTCGACCGACTATTCGATTTCAACCAACATTCGCCTGGGCAGTCTTCTGTAAATTCTTGAACCGTTGGTAGGCAAAAATAAAAAAGTCAAAGGCGGTTTCACCGCTTGTATGACTGACCGCTTCGCGTAATGCGGGCTGCGCCACGCTGTGAAAGTCCATGCTGGTCAGTGACTCCATCAAAACGACCGCGTGCGCGGCGTAGGCCAGGTTGTTGCGCGGTTCAATACGTGCTAATTCGTCAAAAAACCAGCCGCACGAGCTAAACATTTGCTGACGCAACCTTTGGGCACTAAACAACGTGGCCAGCTTGCGTTTACCAATGGATGAGACCTCTTTGCCGCTTGTTTTTGACAGCCACTGTTCGAAAGTGTCCATTCCAAGCATTACTTGGATATAGTCATTTCTCGCGGTAATGGGGTCCAACCCATGCGCTGCACAAATTTCGCTAAAGGCGTCGTCGATGCGTGCCGCAATCAGGGAGAGCCCTTCACGTAAACCCGCTTTCCAGGTACTCCCAGCCGTGCAATCGCACTCAGTCCGCCAGCGGTCAATACCGTGAAAACAACTCCAAGACGTGTTTTCTACAATGCGCGCCCTTCCCGTTACCTGGTGATTTTTCATCCACAAAGCGGGATATGTCGCCCGCAATCCAATGCCGTTGGATGATCCATCCAACAGCCTGGAGAGAAATTTTTCGCGATAGGGTTGATGGTGACCATACAATTCACCATCAGTGGCTATCAATAAAAATTGATTGGGGTTGAATCGGTCGATTTCCGGTTTCAAGTAGAACTCAGCAAAAGCATCCGCATTGCTCGTCGCAAAGGCATCAAAACTGACAGTGGAGCTCAGCCCACCATGATACACAAACACGATGATTGATTTTCCCGCACCCAGTTCGACTAAATAGGGTGATTCTCCTTCAATCACCTCAACCTGCCAGGGAGCCAGCATGGTAAATTGAATACCAGCAGATGCCAACACACGCAACGACTCATAATCTACGGCTGTTTCAGGTAACCACATTCCCAGGGGAGCCCTGACAAAAACATGATTAAAAGCCGCAATCCCCCATAACACCTGGGTGCGTTTATCTTCATTGCTCGCCAGTGGGAGGATGGTGTGATGGTATGGTTGAGCGATCGCGTTCCCAGTGCCATAAAGGGTGGCATTAAGCGCGTCTTCCTGGACAATCCTATCGAGTACATCTGGCGCGTGTTGGCTCATCCATTCGACGAGTGTTGGGCCAAGATTAAAGCTCAACTGACTGAAGTTACGCTCCTCCACATTTGGCTGGTAGCAGGTCGCCAGAATGCGTTCATTCCAATTGGCAAATGGCGCCGCACCCGCTTCTTCAGGGATCTTCCCCGTGAAAGGATCCTCGCGCGGGGGTTGGTAAAAATGGGCATGGATGCAGAACGCTCGATTTTCAGGCATGCGGTGTTAAATCTTCTTATTCAGATAATCGATCTTGTTTTTAAACCTGGCTGGAATCAAACCGAACTCACGTGGAACTGAATCCAGGCTGGTAATGCGGTCAACCGCCAGATAATCCAGCCAGAAGATGGATACTGGTAATTTCGGGTAAACCTGGGCGATCCACAAGGTTAACCCGCGCAGAAATTCAGGCGTCACGCCGAGCGGTTTCCTTTGGATACCAGTTTGCTTCATCACCAGCTTGAGAATTTCAAGATAAGTCAGATACTCTATTCCACCTACGGGAATAACCCGGTTTCGCTTATTATCGTCTGCCGCAGCCAACAAGATACAGGTCACCAAATCTTCAATCCAGATGGGTTGCAGAAGGTTGGAACCATCTCCCGGCATCAAGGTGAAATAGGGTGAAATGCGCAGCAGCCTGGTGAGCGGGATGGTAAATTGGTCCCCGGGTCCAAATACTGCTCCTGTTCTCAAAATCGTGTAAGGGATACCGCTATCCATAATCCAATTCTCAGCGATGCCCTTGGCCTTCATCACCGGGTAAGCCGACCCCCGATCAGCGCCGTGATGGCTCAAATAAAAGACCCGTTTGAGGTTGGTGTCTTTGGCAGCGCGCATCAATGTGGCGGTGCCTTCCACATCGATCTGATTCAAATTCGCGTTGAGTCCTTGACGTTCAGCCCCTGCGAAATGATACAAAAAATCGACCCCTTTCAACGCAGCGCGCAAACTGCGCTGGTCTGAAAAGCTGCTCACCGCTACCTCAACGGAGATGCCTTTAGGGAAGTTGGGAGATGTTTTCGAAGGGCGCAATAAAACTCGTACTTGTTCGCCTGAAGATACCAGCGCCTGAATAAGTGACCGCCCGATAAATCCAGTACCGCCCGTGACAAGGATCATAACGAGGGAATTATAGCAGAATTAGGGTTGTGCCAATTGCTCTGGCTCATTTCTTGCAACTTTCCGGTTACGTAAAACGTAGGGTTGGCGAGGTGCCGCATGATATTGAAAAGCAAGAAAACCAGGGAACTCGTCACTGGCCGGGTCGGAATCCACTACTTCCCGGATACTTCCCATTATACGAATAAAGACCTTTCCAACTGGCTGCCTGTGCTGCAGCGGCTCAAGTGCGCCTGGTTGGTGCTCCTCTCTGATACCTCCCGCGCCATCCCCGAACAGTTCATCACCGCATTAATCAAAGCCGGTATTACCCCATTGGTTCACATTCCCTTGCCGCTGCCCAACACCCCTTCACCCGCAGACCTGAAAGCCATTCTGGCGGCCTACGCGCGTTGGGGTGTGAAACACATAATTCTTTTTGATCGCCCGAATGATATGGCGAACTGGTCCGCTGCCGGATGGGTACAACAAAACCTTGTTGAAAGGTTCGTCGACCGCTTTTTACCTTTAGCCACGGCAACAGTCAAAGCCGAAATGATGCCCATTTTCCCACCCCTCCAACCCGGAGGAAGTTACTGGGACCTTTCCTTCCTCAAGCAATCTCTTCAGTCAATACAAAGACGCGGTCATTCATCTTTGATCAAGCAAATGGGTTTGGCTTCTTACGCTTTCACCTTTAATCACGAGTTGGATTACGGCGCGGGCGGGCCGCAGAAATGGCCAAAATCATTACCCTATATCACTGATGCGCAAGGACAGGATCAACGTGGATTCTTTAATTTTGAATGGCTGCAGGCCACGGCTCGAACAGTTTGTGACCAGGATTTACCGATTTTCATGTTGGGCGCAGGAATTCGAGAACCAGGTCAACCCTACTCTCCCGAGGTGCATGCCGGAATCTGCTTAAGCATCATGGAAATGCTTAAAGAGAATTCTTCGAAAACCGCCATTCCTGATTATGTGATAAGTTGTAGTTTTTATTTACTCTCCGCAGAACCAGACTCGGAGGAGTTTGCCTGCGCCTGGTATAAATCTCCTGAAGACTATTTGCCCGTGGCTGACCTGTTGATGCAGGCTCAAGTGCCTGGAGCTTCCAACCATGCGAACGTACCCTTAGAAAAAGCAGACCTCCTTGTTGAAGCAGAATCCACGCCAATTAAATCCTTCACAGGCCACCCGATCGATCATTACCTGCTTATCCCTGTGTATGAATGGGGCGTCGCTGACTTTCATCTCGATGTTACCCGCGCCTTCGTTCAGAAACACCGCCCTACGATTGGCTTTTCAATCCGAGAAGCAGCTCTTGCCAGACGCGTTACCGTAATAGGCGGTGAACAGTCCTTCCCTGAAACCTCTCTTGAGGAATTACGCCGTTCCGGTTCTGTCGTTGAGCGTATCAGTGGGGATGGTACAAGTATTGCAACTCAACTCGCAGAGAGGTAAACATGGATTACTCAACCTTCCACTCCCACGTTGCGCGCACTCCCATCAAAGCCAATCCGCCAGTTCTAAAAGTAATCGGACTGGGAGGTGGCGGTCAAAACGCGGTCGACCGTATGATCGAACTTGGGCTTGAAGGAGTGCAATTTATCGCCGCTAATTCTGATGCTCAGGTGCTGCAACACAGCCAGGCTGACCTCAAGATCCAGTTGGGTCGAAAAATCACCCGCGGTCTCGGTGCAGGCGGCGACCCGGCGGTGGGTCAGGCTGCCGCAGAAGAGAGCATCGCTGAACTCACTAGCGCGCTTACGGGCGCTGATATGGTCTTCCTAACAGCTGGTATGGGTGGCGGAACGGGTACCGGCGCCATTCCCGTCGCTGCCCGGGTGGCCAAGTCCGTGGGGGCGGTAGTGGTTGCGGTTGTCAGCCTGCCTTTTTCCTTTGAAATTGGGCGCAGGCAAACGAACGCTCGCAATGGGTTATTAATGCTGCAGCAGCACACAGATACGCTCATCACAGTCCCCAATGACCGCCTGTTGCAGGTGGCTCCACGTAACCTGCCTATTGAAATGGCGTTCCGTCTCGCAGATGATATCCTGCGGCAGGGCATCCAGGGAATTTCCGAACTAATCACCCAGCCAGGTTTGATCAATGTGGACTTTTCGCATATCAAGAACATGATGCTGAATGGTGGTGGCTCGCTGCTGGCAATTGGAACAGGGAAAGGTGAAAACCGCGTAAGTGACGCGCTCGAACACGCCTTGCACCACCCCATGCTTGAATCTATTGATTTGGAAGACGCCAGCGGGATCATTGCCAACTTCACTGGTGGTAACGACCTTCCCTTCTTTGAGGTCACGGAAGCGCTCAACACCTTGCAGGAAAAGAGCGGTGGAATGGCCGAGATTGTCCCTGGCATCATCTGTGATGACAGGATGGAAGACCGGGTTCAGGTCATCCTGGTATTAACCGGCATTGGCACCACTGCGCTCGACCCACAACGGATGAAGCGCCCTGTACCTGTGATGACACCTGCTGAAGACACAGACAAAGAAACCTCTCTCTCTCCCGGTAATTCTTACCAGGAGAATATTCCGGATGTTCACCCCGAGCTGGCAGCCGCCCAATCGGAGCTCGACGTTCCGGCCTTTATGCGGCGCAAAGCCAGGTGAAAGGAGCGCCATGGACGCCAGGATAAAAAACGCCGTTTGCACTTCCGTTTACAGGCAGTTCCCCGAATTAAAAGGGGCTCCTCCACGGGTGAAAGCCTTACCTGCTGATAAATATCAGTTGATCTTCCATGGGCAGGCAAAAACAGCCGATGGTAAAACACTTTCACGTACGGTTCGGGTTGTTTCAGATGAAAATGGCAAGATCCTGAAGCTCACCACTTCAAGATAGAGGGTGCGATGATTGCTGAGATTATCAATTCGATTGAACTGAGTTTCTGGAACCTCATCATCACGTTGTTGACCAAATCAAGCCTGCTGCGCACCATTGTGCGATCAACCTATCTGGCTTCACAGGATAAAGGGATGATGCGAAAAATTGCCATCGTGCTTCTCGTTTTTTGCGTGGGTTTCGCCAGCGGGCTGCTGATTTACTCTGTTACCCTGCTGGTCATGTGACCGTTAATCCATCGCCTTGGTTGATTAGGGATGTATCTGTCAAACAGATGATAGAATCTTATCATCTGTCACTTATTTGAAAGCCTGTCTTCACATGAAGAAAATCGCCCTGGCATTGATCGCCCTTCTCTTTTTGGTGTCTGTCTATTTTGGATTCCAGGCAGCTGCTCACTTGGATGGTCACCTGAAAAAGACAGCCCCCAACAACAGCCTTGAGCCTATATCAGCCCAGCAAAATTATTTAATCTTTCAAGTTTCAGAACTGGGTGGGGATTCACCTATGCTGGTATCTGTATGGGGGTTGTTCGTGCGTGATGCCACCCCCCCTCACCTGGCGTTTGTCTCGCTCTACCCACCCGCAGATACAGAGCAAGAAGACGACTCATTCTCCTTTTTCCGTTTGACCCGTGACGCCAAAATACCTGACCGGGTGATCAGGAAGATCGAGCGCAAGTTCCACATAAAAACAAACGGCTATTTTCTGGTTGACAATTTTTCGGCTTCTTCAATTGAAACCTGGCTGGGGCTGGAAAACCCCTCTTCCCCTTCTCAACCACCTCTCACCCCATTAGAGCGCCAGACAATTCTCTCGCATGGTCAGAAGGTAATCTCTCAATTTTGCGCTCAAATCAGCCAAAATGGAATTGACCAGGTAATCAATCAAATTCATTGGGCCGACCTGCTGCCAGAGCACTTTTCTACGAACGTGTCTACCGAATTGTGGCTGCAGGCAGTGAACAAATTGGCCAGTTTCGAGAAAATAGGCAGCTGCGAAGTTTTTATCGGGCAGTAAACCTCCTCACCTGTTTTCACATTCCAATCGGTGTTTTTTTTATACCCCCGGGTGATATAATCATGGCTCATTCATTCTACGAAAAAGAAAGTGAGCTAACTTGAACCCATCAAACGATCTACGCAAAGTATCCAAAGACCTGGTTGTCAGTATGGCTTATGAGTTGAAAATCGAAGGTGAGCTCATCGATCAAGCCACAGAAGACGACCCGCTGCAGTTTATCCAGGGGCACGGGCATATTATTACCGGGCTAGAATCTGCCATCGAAGGAATGAACATTGGTGAATCGAAACATGTGAGTGTAAAGCCAGAGGATGGCTACGGCGTCTATTCGGAAGAGGATATTATTGAAATCCCCCGCAGTGAATTCCCAGAGGATTTTCCACTCGAAGTAGATATGGAAGTCACCGTCGAGGATGATGAAGGAATTGAATCCTCAGCGTTTATTGAAGAAATTACTGCCGATTCTGTAACATTGGATTTCAACCATCCGCTTGCCGGCCGCGATTTGGAATTCGAGGTGAAGATTATCGCCCTCCGCCTGCCAACCAGCGAAGAGCTGAACCACGATCATGTCCACCTGGACGAACACGAACAACTTGAAGATGAATGATCAAGGCAGCCTATCGGCTGCTTTTTTTTACTTCGCGTTTGAGATGTTATACTCAGTTTGTTCGACAACAGGGAACTATCGTGTTCATTCCAACCACGCGTGAAGAACTCGTCCATTTGGGCTGGGAACAACCGGATGTGATCCTGGTTTCCGGCGATTCCTATATCGACACCCCGTACAGCGGCCTGGCGGTAATCGGGAAAATTTTAATTTCACAAGGTTATAGGGTGGCGATCATTGCCCAACCGGATATGTCCGGCTCGGAAGACATCCGCAGGCTGGGTGAACCGCTCCTTTTTTGGGGGGTCAGCGCGGGTACAGTGGATTCCATGGTCGCAAATTACACAGCCACGTTGCGCAAACGCCGTACGGATGATTTTACCCCTGGTGGAGCCAATATTCGCCGGCCCGATCGTGCAGTCATCGCTTACACCAACCTCATCAAGCGTTATCACAAAAATACCGTACCCATTGTCCTGGGAGGGATCGAAGCCAGTCTGAGGCGCATCACACATTACGATTACTGGTCTGACCGCCTGCGCGCGCCGATCCTGTTCGACTCAAAAGCGGATTATCTGCTGTACGGGATGGCAGATGGCAGCATTGTGGAGCTGGCCCTCGCCTTACGACAAAAGCGTTCGCCGCGTGAAATACGCGGTTTATGCTACCTGGCTGCTGAAGCCCCCTCAACCTATCTGGAACTGCCATCTTTTGAGGAAGTATCCGCTGACCCTGACGCGTTCATTCATATGTTCGACCTTTTTTATCGCAACAATGACCCCCTCACCGCGCGAGGTCTGGTGCAAAAGAAAGGCGACCGCTACCTAGTGCAAAATCCCCCTCCTCCAACCCCATCAACCCAAGCGCTCGACACCATTTACGACCTGGGCTTTGAACGGTTACATCATCCTTATTACGAATTGCAGGGCGAGGTAAAAGCCTTACAAACCATCCAGTTCTCCATTCCCACACATCGGGGCTGCTACGGCGAATGTAATTTTTGCGCCATAGCCGTTCACGAAGGGAGGACGGTGGTATCACGCAGCGAAGCTTCGATTCTGAAGGAAGCTGAGAAGCTCTCTCATCACCCTGATTTCAAAGGAATGATCACTGACATGAGCGGGCCGACTGCGAATATGTACGGGTTTGAATGCCGCAAAAAGCTGGTCTCCGGTGCCTGCGAGGATAAACGCTGTGTTTTTCCCAATATCTGCCCTGCGTTGCCAGTTGATCATTCCAGGCAGGTTGCCCTTTTACGTAAATTACGGAACCTGCCAGGAGTAAAAAAAGTGAGCGTTGGTTCCGGCATTCGTTATGACTTGGTACTGGCTGACCGCCGGTCTGGAATGCAATATCTAAAAGATATCACCTGCTATCACACTTCAGGGCAACTAAAGGTTGCCCCCGAGCACACTGATCCAGTTGTGTTGAACCTGATGGGCAAACCGTCTCATGAATCGCTGCGGCTGTTCCGTGAAAAATTCCTCGAATTTTCCCGCCAGGCCGGTAAAAAACAGTTTCTCAGCTACTATCTTATTGCAGCCTATCCTGGAAGCAGCGAGCGGGAAATGAAAAAGCTCCGTGAATTCGTCACCAAGGAATTAAGAGTCCAACCGGAACAGGTTCAAATTTTTACCCCTACCCCATCGACTTACGCCAGCGTGATGTATTACACAGAAAAAGACCCCTTCAGTGGTAAAAAGCTCTTTGTTGAAAAAAACCTGCACCGCAAAGCGCTGCAGAAGCAAATCATCACCAACCCCGGCCGATCAAAGACGGGCGGCACACAAAAGCCATTTGAAAAACACCCCCTCTCCCGTAATCGGAAGCCATGATTAGGTCGCCTGAGTCGCTCCGTTTCTTTGTGTCTTGTGCGCCCGGACTGGAGATGATCCTCGCCCAAGAACTCAAGGCGCTCAACCTGACCATCTTGGAACCTGAGCCTGCGACGGCAGCATCAAAAAATCGTGTTTTACCAGATGATCCAGGGGGATGGCTCCTTTCAGGCTCTTTGGAGGATGTATACCGCTCCAACCTGTATTTACGCACCGCCAGCCGTGTAAGCGTCAGGCTCGGGGAATTCTACGCCGCTGCATTTTCTGAATTGCGGAAGAAAGCCTCACGCCTGGAGTGGGAGCGTTATCTGAGCCCTGGGCAGCCTGTTCATCTTTCGGTTACCTGCCACAAATCACGCCTTTATCATTCTGATGCGGTAGCTGAAAGGGTCGTGGGCGCCATCAATGACCGCTTTTCCAACTCTAAAAAAGAGACTCAACCCAGCAAGAATGGGCAGCTCGTGCTTGTCAGGTTGGTGAATGATCTGTGCACCATCAGCATTGACAGTTCAGGTGCTCTGTTGCACAAACGCGGTTACCGACTGGAGAGCACCAAAGCGCCCTTACGCGAAACGCTGGCTGCGGCTTTGCTGTTGCTGTCAGGTTGGAGCGGAGAAATGACCTTGATCGACCCTTTCTGCGGTTCAGGCACCATCCCTATCGAAGCTGCCCTGCTGGCCAGGAATATCCCGCCCGGGGTCGCCCGCGATTTTGCCTTCATGCACTGGCCAGGTTTTGTTCCGCATGAGTGGGAGAGAGTCCTTCACTCTGCCAGGGATGGGATTATCCGGCAGGATTCACATATTTTTGGCTATGACCGCGACCAGGGGGCGGTTCAATCTGCGATTTCAAATGCTTCGCGCGCTGGTTTAAACGAGGTCATTCATTTCCAGCGTCAATCCATTTCAGAATTATCTCCCCCTCGCTCAAACCCTGGCTGGCTGATCACCAATCCGCCTTATGGCGTACGCATCAGCGGCAGCAAAGACTTACGCAATTTGTATGCCCGTTTTGGCAATCTCCTTACTACGGCTTTTTCACAATGGCAGGCAGGCATCCTTTGTTACGATAAAAAGCTTACAGCCAACCTTGGTTTACCTCCACAGCAAGCATCTTACCATTTCACCAACGGAGGCTTGCCCGTAGATTTCAATGTGTTCGCATTTTGAGCACATTCCACCTGCTCTCAAGGTGCCTACCATCCCTTGCGCACCCCCTTCGCGTCTTCTATGCTAAAATTTGCTTGTCAAAAAAAATTAAAAAAACTCACAGGAGTCAAAATGAAGCCTATTCGTGTTCTTCAATGGGGTCTGGGTGCAATGGGTAGCGGCATGACGCGCCTGATACTGGAAAAATCAGGGCTGCAAATCGTCGCTGCAGTTGATTCCCGCACCGATTATGCAGGGAAGGACCTTGGAGAAGTGTTGAAGCTCGATCGCAGCCTGGGTGTAACCGTCACTTCCAATCCTGATTCCGTCCTAAACAAAGAGCGGGTTGATATCGTGGTCATCGCCACAACATCCTGGCTGTCTGAACAGATGCATGACCTTAAAAAGATCATTCAAGCCGGGATTAATTGTATCTCCATCGCTGAAGAAATGTCTGACCCTTACGCGCAGAACCCCGAATTGGCGGCGCAATTAGACGTGTTGTGTAAAGCCAACCAGGTCACCTTATTGGGGACCGGCGTCAATCCCGGGTTCGTCCTTGACCTGCTGGTCGTGATGCTATCAGGTGGGAGTCACACTGTCGAGCGCATCGAAGCTTCGCGGGTGAATGACTTAAGCCCATACGGTCCAACGGTGATGAAATCCCAGGGTGTGGGCATCACTCCCGCTGCCTTTAAAGCAGGCATTGAAGATGGTTCCATCGTCGGGCATGTAGGCTTTCCTGAGTCCATCCATATGATCAGTGATGCGCTGGGTCTGGGCGTTGACCGTATAGAACAGGCGCGGGAGCCCATCATCAGCAACGTGTACCGAGAAACCCCTCATGTTAAGGTTCAACCGGGAATGGTAGCCGGGTGCGCCCATACCGGCATTGGTTACCGGGGAGATAAAGAGGTTATCCGTCTTATCCACCCTCAACAGATTCACCCTCAACTTGAAGGACAGGATACCGGAGATTACATCCATATTTTTGGTAAACCGGAGATCAATATGGCGATCAAGCCCGAAATTGCTGGAGGTATCGCCACCATGGGTCTTGCGGTCAATATGATCCCACATGTGGTCGCTGCCACAGCAGGCCTCAAACGCATGATCGACCTGCCAGCCCCCGCTGCGTTGATGGGAGAAACAGCGTATCGGCGCCAGGTTTGAGCCGAGCGCTGAACTACTTGGAGCAATCACAATGAACATCATTCCTAAAGGAACCTGGGTCGAGATTGAGCAGGTGGTATTAAAACCTGAAGAACGAGCGGCATCGCTCCCGGAGGATACAAAGAAGGTGCCCTATCTCCTCTGGGTATCAGGGTTTCTGCTTGAAGACGCGGAAATCGAGCAAAAAGTGCGTGTAAAAACCATTATCGGCCGTGAATTGAGCGGGGAGCTAAAAGTGGTGAATCCGAGCTACCATCATAGCTTTGGCACAATCGTACCCGAACTGCTTACCATCGGAACGGAGTATGAAAAATGAGCCAAAGGGACATGTCCTACGCTGCCGTGATGGCACGAAAAAATGACATCATGAAGTCTTCCATGGGCATGGATTACGAGAAATACATTTCCAGCCCGGTTGCCTTTGATTACGAAGCCATGATGCGCGATACTGGCTACACGATGGATGAGATTTTTCGCATCCAACAAGAAACCAAAGTGGGAAATACCCCGCTTTACGAATTGCGGAACCTGACAGAAGCGGTACGCCAGATCTCTCCGCCTGGCAAAGGCGCCACCATCCTGGTCAAGGACGAAGCAGCTAACGCATCAGGAAGCTTCAAAGCCCGCCGCGCGTCAATCAGCGCGTATGAAGCGGCACATAAAGGTTATGCGGGCATGGTCGCTGCTACCAGCGGCAATTACGGCGCCGCGGTTGCCTCTCAGGCTGCCCAGCGCAAGCTGAAATGCATCATCGTTCAGGAAGTATACGATAGCCGCGGTATCGGTCAGCCGGAAATTGTTGAAAAAGGCCGTGCCTGTGAAGCCTACGGCGCGGAAGTGCTCAAGTTGACGGTCGGCCCTGAGCTTTTTTATATGCTTTTACGCACCCTTGAAGAAACCGGTTTTTTCAACGCCAGCCTGTATACCCCATTTGGTATCCGCGGGGTTGAAAGCCTGGGGGTGGAAATCGCAGAACAAACCCGCGCTAGGTACCACCGTGACCCTGACGCGGTCATCATCACGCACGCTGGCGGCGGTAACCTCACCGGAACCGCTCGCGGTTTACTGCACGCTGGCAGCCGCTCAACGCGCATTGTCGCTTGCTCAGTCAATCTTCAAGGGCTGCACATGGCATCCGACCATGATTTCAATCGAAAATCTTTCACGACAGGTCACACTGGTTTCGGGGTGCCATTTGCCACCTGGCCTGACCGCGTGGATGTTCCCCGTAACGCTGCGAGGAGCCTGCGCTACATGGACGAGTACCAACTGGTAACGCAGGGTGAGGTGTTTTACATCACCGAACTGCTCACCAAGATCGAAGGTCTTGAACGCGGTCCAGCCGGGAATATCAGCCTCACCGCCGCGGTCGCGCTGGCTCGCCAAATGGAGCGCGAACAGGTTGTGGTGGTTCAGGAGACCGAATACACAGGCGCAGGGAAACACCAGAACAGCCAGTTATCCTTTGCCCGCGAAAATGGGATTGAGATCCGCCGTGGTGACCCGCTGGATGACATTCCTGGTAAAACCATCATCATCCCCGAAAAACTTGAGCAGGTACAGGGCAAAAGCCAGGATATTGACCGCCTGCGCCTTGAATACCTGCAAAACGCGGGCAAACAACTTGCCCCGTCTCTCTGGTCAGAAAGTGATATCTCATTTTTGGCACTGGATATTAAGAAAACCCCCGATTGGATCAGGGAGAACTTCCTATCCCTTCCGCAAAATAACGAACACCTGGAGAGGACCAATGGCTGAAGACCGTATCAAACGATTTACAGAGCGTCAGAAAGAATTGAATAAACTCAGCGACGAGGAGTTAAAAAACCAGTTCTGGCAATTATGCGACAGGCTGGTGGAACCAATTGTGGAACTAGCCCGAACGCATACATCCCCTTCGATTGAGCGCTCAGTATTGTTACGCATGGGAATCGATAGCATCACCGCCCATGGCGTAGTGGACCGTGTGCTTGAAGCCGGTCTTTTGGGAAAAGGCGCTGGTCACGTCGTACTGAAGGTTGCCGAAAAGCAGGGTGTGAACATCCCCACCGCCGCGGCTTTAATCAATGAAAAGAAAGAAATCCTCTCGGAATTGTTTTGAAAGGGATAAAAATGACCAACACACCCGAAAAACTCGACCCCAACCAAAAAATGGATATTGAACATATCCTTGAAGGACTGGAGCATTACCACCCTCGCCGTAAAGGCTGGACCTGGCGTGAAATACCCCAGGAGGGTGTAGAGATGGGTCCTTTCCATTACCACGATATGTCTAAACCGCTGAAGAACAGCATTGGCTTGCCTGCTTCCAAGTACTTCGACCATATCGACCCGCAGCCAAGTTGTGTGGTGACCACTGAGATCGCCTCCGGGCGGTTCGAAGATGATATCCGCCGTATGCGCATGGCTGCCTGGCACGGGGCAGACCACCTGATGGTCATCCGCACCACTGGTCAAAGTCACATTGATGGATTGATGGAAGGCACGCCTGAAGGAGTGGGCGGGGTTCCCATCACCCGTAAACAGATTCGCGCCAGCCGCAAGGCTTGCGACCAAATCGAAGAAGAAGTCGGACGCCCTATCAACTTCCACAGCTACGTCTCGGGCGTGGCTGGTCCTGAAGTGGCGGTGCTTTTTGCCGAAGAAGGCATTAATGGCGCCCATCAAGATCCTCAATACAACGTGCTCTATCGCAACGTCAATATGTACCGTTCTTTTGTGGACGCTGCAGAAGCCAAAAAGGTGATGAACGGCGCCCGTATCTTCCAAATTGATGGCGCGCACAATGCCAACGCCACTGCCAAAGCCGGTTGGTTGGTAATGCCCGAATTAATGGTGCAGCACGGCATCAATTGTTCCTTCTCAGTAGCGGTAGGCATGGATAAGGACCTTATCGGTCTTTCCACTGTCCCGCCCAACGCGCCGCCAGCTCCCAAGTTATGGTATGACCTGCCTTACGCCGTGGCGTTGCGTGATTTCTTTTCAGATTTCAAGATGCGCGCACAGCAGAACACCCGCTATATCGAGGCGGATATTGAAGAAGCCATCCGTACGCATACCATTGACACACTGATCTCCATGCTTACCAGCGCGGATATCCAGAGTACCATCACACCGGATGAGGGTCGCAATGTGCCCTGGCATTACAATAACATCCGCGGCGTCCAAACGGTCAAACAGACCTGGGCCGCGTTAGACGGCATCAAGGATCTGGTCGCGTTAAAAACCAATGGTCCGATGAAGGAAATGGTGCGTGACCTGAAAGTGCGCGCAGTGGCTTTTCTGGAGGAAGTCATTGAGACAGGCGGCTATTTTGCTGCGGTTGAAAAAGGGTTCTTCGTTGATTCTGCCAAGTACCCGGAACGCAACGGTGACGGTATCGCCAGAGATGGAAAAGGCGGCGTGGCCGCAGATACCATCGTGGAGCGTGACGCGGATTACTTTGCCCCAGTATGCGACCATTTTGGTTACAACAACGTCCCGGCTGAGTTGCAACGCCCCTGTGATGCCATTCAGGGCTGCACGTTGTGCAAACCTGAAAAAATCGTCTACATCGATGAGCTCGACCCCGAGGACAATTGTGAAAAGCGTTTACAGGAGACCTATCCCTACCGTAAAGGGGGAAAGATCAAACCCGAAGCCGAATGGGCTGGAGACGGCACCATCCTAACTCAGTTCTTTGTCCCCTTGCCTGAAGACTACGCCAGGGTATATGGCGTTGAAATGGCGAAAAAACTGGGGCTGATCGACCCTGAGGTCATCAACATTCAGGTCATGCATCCGGCTGAAGGTTGCTTCGTTGAGGTCAAAGGGAAAGTGAATTTTGAGCTTAATCTCACTGACCTTAAAATCCCTGCCAAAGAGATCATGCTCGAAGAAGAAACCTTGCGCCAGGTAGTGAAAAAAGTCGGGTTGACCGTTGTGGCAGGTACGGTCGGAGAAGACGAACACTCGGTAGGTTTACGAGAAATCCTTGATATCAAACACGGCGGTATCGAAAAATATGGCGTCAAATACCATTACCTCGGTACTTCTGTGCCGGTGAGTAAACTGGTCGACGCTGCGATCGAGACAGGCGCTCAGGCGATCTTGATTTCAACCATCATCAGCCACAATGATGTTCACCGCTCTCAAATGAAGAAGCTGGCGGATTTGTGTGTGGAGCGAGGGGTTCGAGACCGTCTCATTCTCATCGCTGGCGGCACACAGGTCAACGCCGAAATGGCGGCTGAAACCGGCCTGGATGCCACCTTCGGCAGAGGCACCAAGGGTATCCACGTGGTCAATGCCATGGTCAAGAACCTGCAGAAACGTGGGCTGGCTTAATCCCCTCAATTAAGGTGCCCATTGCCTGAACCTATCTGTATTCTCACCATCGAAGTGGGTTCGACGATCACCAAGGTGAACGGTTTTTATCGTTCTCAACATGGGGCTCTCGTCCAGGCGGCGCAGGGGTTCGCGCCCACCAGTATCACCCAGGGAGACGTAATGCCCGGAGTTGAGCTGGCCATGCAGCAGGTGAAAGACGGCGCAAACCCACTCGACCCTGAGGTTGAAATTTTTATCAATAGCTCAGCCGCTGGTGGATTGCGTATGACCGTGCACGGCTTAACCTACAACATGACCGCTCGCGCTGCGCGTGAAGCCGCCCTGGGGGCAGGTGCAATCGTAAAAAAAGTAACCGCCGGCCTGCTGGATGAATTCGAACTGTCAGAGATCCGCCAAATCCACCCCAACATTATCCTTCTCGCGGGAGGGGTGGATTATGGGGAAAAAGAGACTGTGCTTGAAAACGCCCGTCGTATCGCCAACCTTGGGCTTCAGGTGCCGGTGGTTTACGCCGGTAACCGCGTTTTGCGCCAGCCAATTACTGAAATATTCAAAACGCAAGATATCGACTTGCTCATCGCAGATAATGTGTTTCCAGAAGTGGACGTCTTGAATATCGAACCTTTGAGGCGTATCATTCATGAAGTGTTTAACCGACATATTATCCACGCTCCCGGGATGGCCCGCCTTGGTGAATTGACCCGCCATGGCATCCTGCCTACTCCCGGCGCGGTGCTGCTTGCCAGCGAGCTTTTCGCAGAAGAGGTTGGTGATTGCGTGGTATTCGATGTCGGTGGGGCAACCACCGATGTGCATAGCGTCACTGACGGCAGTCAGGAATGGTCGTTGAAATTGCTGGAACCAGAGCCCCGCGCAAAAAGGACGGTTGAAGGAGACCTGGGTGTTTATGTCAACGCGAAACACATCATTGAAATTGTCCAGGATTGGGAAAGTGAAGATAGGCTGGCTGATTTGCAGGCCATCCCCGTAACCGATAAACAGCTGGAACTGACGCACTGGTTATGCACCAAAGCCGTAGAAATCAGCGCCAGGCGTCACGCTGCCCAGGTAACTGACCTTTATACGCCATCTGGTCGCAAACAGGTGGTCAAAGGAAAAGACCTGACCGCGGTGAAAAGGGTGATTGGCACCGGAGGAGCGCTTACCAGGGTCACAGGGGGAGTTGAGATTCTACAACGCGTCTGCACCGGCGCCGGCAAATACCTGCTTCCCCAGCCCGGCACACCCATCCTGCTGGATGACGCCTACCGTTTTTCAGCGCTGGGTACCATCGCGCAAAAATACCCCGATGAAGTGAAATCCACTTTTGTTGATTGGGTCAGGAAGGAGATTTGAGTAAGTTGTTCACACCTCGTTTGGAACTTTTCCCAGAACGCATCGCTGAAAACGCCCGCGCGATCATCCATTTATGCCATGACCATGGTATCCAGGTTGCCTGTGTGGGCAAAGTCGTTTGCGCTCATCCAGTGATTATGCGCGCGCTCGAAGAGAGCGGCGCTGACCTGCTGGCCGATTCTCGCCTGGAAAACCTTAGGTCGTTACGGCAAAACGGTACCACTCTTCCACTCATGTTGCTGCGCATCCCAACCCCCAGCCAGGTGGAAGAGGTTATCCACGCAGCAGACATCTCGCTTGTCTCCGACCTGGAAACCATAAAAAAAATATCCGCGGCGGCAATGGCAGCTCACAGTACGCATAAAGTCATCCTGATGGTCGACCTGGGCGACCTGCGCGAAGGGATTTGGCCTTCAAGGCTGGATGAAGTTTTAAGGGCTATCATTCGCCTTCCAGGCATCGAGGTCAACGGTTTGGGCTGCAACCTGGCCTGCTATGGCGGTGTCATTCCCACCACGGAAAAGATGCAGCAGCTTATTGATCTGCGCGACCAGTCTGAAACCAGCCTGGGTATACGGTTGCCGGTGTTATGCGCCGGCAACAGCGCTAACCTGCCTTTGTTATTGGCTGATAAAATGCCACTTCAGATCAATATGCTGCGTATTGGCGAAACCATCCTGCTTGGGCGCAACGTGCTCGACCGTTCTCCTTTTCCTGGAACACGGCAGGATACCGCTCGTTTGGTCGCCGAGATCATCGAACTGGAAAGAAAACCTTCCGTCCCCATCGGTGAACGAGGACAGGATGCTTTTGGAGGAACCCCTGAATTCGTCGACCGCGGGGTGCGTCTGCGCGCCATCTGCAACATTGGCCGGCAGGATGTAGTGATTGACAACCTGACTCCAGAGGATCCCGGCATCATCGTTCTTGGCGGAAGCAGCGACCATCTTCTATTAGATGTGCAGGACGCACAACAACCGCTCGCTGTGGGTGATGAGGTAGCCTTTTACCCGGGGTATGGCGCCCTGCTTGCTGCCAGTACCTCGCCTTATGTTCGAAAAACCATGATTAACGGGATATCCTCCTGATAGAGAAGTGCATGCTTTACCAAACTCACGCGCAAATCCACCTGGCGAATATCCGCCACAACATAGAAGGAATTCGCCATGCGATCGGGCAGCAATGCAAGATTCTGATTGCCGTCAAAGCCAACGCCTACGGTCACGGCGCGGTGGAGGTATCGCGCATGGCTCAAAACATCGGCGTGAACTGGCTGGGTGTGGCAACCGTTCCGGAAGGCATGCAATTACGCGAGGCCGGTATCTACCTCCCGATTCTCAAGTTTAGCCCGGCGTTCCCTGAAGAAATGGAATGTGCTATTGAAAATGAGCTTACGCTGACGGTTTGCGATAAAGCGAATATTCAGGCACTGCAGCGCGTTTGTCAGCGACTAAAACTGACTGCCAGGGTGCACCTTAAAATCGATAGCGGCATGGGCCGCATCGGCGTCACCCCAGGTGAGGCGCCCAAACTGGCAAAATTCATCCACTCGCGCTGCTCCAACCTCTTGCTTGAAGGCGTCTTTACCCATCTGCCGGTGAGCGATTCGATGGGTAATGACTACACGCAAGACCAGATCGACCGGTTCAAATCAGTCGTCCTGACCATAGAAGACGCCATCGGCGCAAAAGTTCCTCTGGCGCACTGCGCCAACTCAGGCGGTGTGCTCGATTATCCACAAAGCTGGATGGACATGGTGCGCCCCGGCATCATGATTTACGGGTTCTACCCCGGTGAACCATCTTCTCATCGCGTTGACCTCAAACCCGGTCTCAGCCTGCGCACCCGCGTTTCATTCATCAAGAAGGTGGAAAAAGGCACTTCCATCGGTTACGGACGCACCTGGTTTGCGCCACAAGATACCTGGATTGCCACCATCCCGGCCGGCTACGCTGATGGGTTCAACCGTTTATTCTCGAACACAGGTCGAGTGCTCATTGACGGTGTTTCTTATCCCGTCGTTGGCCGGGTTTGCATGGATCAGTCAATGATTAACCTGGGCGCTGAAACCCATGTAAAAGTAGGCGATGAAGTTGTTCTCATCGGTCGCAGCGGAGCTGAAGAGATCAGCTCTTACGAGTGGGCTGAAAAGCTCAAGACCATTACTTACGAAGTTACCTGCCAGATCAATCAGCGTGTGCCGCGCGTTTTTGACCCCTATTAACCTTAATTCCCCTCACTGCCAAAGCCGAACAGGATGTGACGAATACAATGAAATCCGGGTTTACACTTCGTAACTGGACTGAAAAAGTAGAGGCGTTGCCTTCCTGGGTATTGCTGGTAGTGGCTTCAGTGCTTTACATACCATTGGTTTTCTTTGGTTACGGCAGCGATAGCGATTCTCTTGGAGTGGTGCGCACCGGCCAATATTTCATCGCCACTTTTGATTACCTGCCCTCGCGTCTGCCAGGCTTTTTTGTGCACGAGTTTTTCGTGTTTTTCTTAAATCAATTAGGCGGCAGCGTGCTGACGAACCTGGGTTCTGTTTGCATGTCTCTTGTGATGCTTCATTCTTTCCGGCAAGTATGCCGTCATTACGCCGTTCCCCACCCCACTTTGCTCAGCGCTGTGCTCATGGTGCAGCCTTTCTTCTGGGTGAGCGCTGCCAGCACCATCGATTATCTTTGGGCTTTGGGCTTCTGCTTCCTCGGTTTCAATCTGTTGCTTCACCAACGTAATTTACCTGCTGCAATTTCACTGGCGCTGTCTGTAGGCTGCCGTTTATCCACCGTCTTACCGGTGGGACTGTTCCTGTGTTTTCTTTTTCTAACCAGTGTGCCACAACGCCGCTGGATCCTGCTCACCTCTTTTTGCGCCGCGTTAATGTCGATCGTTTTTTTCCTCCCCCCATTGGACTTTCTGGAATGGGACTTTCGTCGCTGGCTGGTGTTGAGCACCGGTGATCCAGCTCTGTGGACGCCTGTGCTGCGTGTGGGACGCTTTCTTTACAAGAACCTGATGTTTTTCAGCCTTCCGGTCGTCCTTTGGGCATGTTTTCTATGCCTGTCCGCCTTGTTTCACAAGCAAAAACCAACTTTGCCCCGCCCAGACAGTTTGAGCTGGCTTTCTTTAGCGGTTATCTTAAGCGTGGAGATCATGTTCCTGCGCATTCCCATCGAAATGGAATATCTTCTCCCCCTGTTACCTTTTGCATTAATTCTGATTGGCAAGGCATTGCCCAACCATCCAGGGCAACTCTGGCTGCTGTTGGCCCTTACCCTGTTGGCGAACTTCCTTTGGATCAACCCGGCGCGTTCGCTCACCCCCAACCAGACCAGCGAGGTCATCTATGGATTGTGGCTGGAGCCAGGTTACCTGTTGCAGGATATCGCCACTCGATTGTCTTTGCTCAAGCCTTAAAATAAATCGGGTTGCTCATCAGCGCTGGCAATAACGGCAAGCCTGGAAGGAAGGCACGCAGCACCTCCACGCGGGCAAAACCCGGTTCCCTCATCTCGTAGGCAAAATCCAGCTCGCCCTCTGATGTGGCGGTAAACACCGCCGCGTTTTCCTGCGCGGTGACCACGAGCACCACATCTCCCGCCTGTAGCCCTTGCAGGCGTACGCGCAGCTCCTTTTCCTCCTGCCAGTCAACCTGGTCGCCCATAATCCCTTCTCCCGCGCGCATCTCGATGGATGGTCCATCAGGCGCGAAGGTGATGTAACTATGCCCCTTCCGCAGCGCGCTCAGAATATCGCTCATCCCAGCAGACAGGGCATATACACCCATCGTCGGCCCGCCCAAGAAAATAAACGGTGTGTCGCGGTGATAATCGCTGCCGCCAGTGATGGCCACGCGCATACCACTGCTGAGCATCTGTTGCCACAAGCCAACTGCTTTCAGGTTGGATTCCCGCATCGGCCCGTTCCACACCTCCAGGCAATCAAAAGGCAGCTGGCGGAAATCAAACAAGAAACGGCTGTTGCCTTCGAAGGGATGGTTGATGGTGATCAGCGCGCCGCGCTCATGGGCACAGGTGAAGCGCGACCTGGCTTCTTCCACTGAATTTGTAAAGAACGGTTCATCATAGGGCGCGTCGATGCCCAGAAAATTGGCGTGACCCTGGTAATGGGTCCACTCCACGCCAGGAATCATCGTTATCCCGGGAACATACGGAATGGACGCAGCGGGCAGAAACACATTGTGGTCAGTGACCGCCAAAAAATCTAACCCATTAGCCTTGGCTTTCAGCGCCAGCTCTTCAAACGTGTGTACGCCGTCTGAAGCGATCGAGTGCACATGCGTATCTCCTTTGAGCAGGCGCAGCGATTTTTCTTTGAGCGTGATCTCATAAAGCACCTCAACTCCTTCTGGCGCAACCTGATATGCACCAACAATAACCTGCCATCGCCCCGCTGAAACGGTACGCGCGCCGTACCCGGGAGTGGCGTACTGCTCGCTCACCAAGATCCTGGTTTTTTCAGAGCCAGAAGCCCCCACCTGCCGTCCGTCTGGCGCGATCAATCCAAGATCCACGATATTCGTTTCAGGAGTGGCTGTAAATATCTCTCCTGGCTGTTCTTCTTTTCTTTTCAAGCGCCGAGGATATTCATAGGTCAATTCGAGCGATTCAATCCCCTGGGGGACCTCGAAGGGAACGGTAAAATAGGACCCCTGCTGACCAGGTTCAATCGTCAGGTTGAAGCGAATCACCTTCTCCATCATCTATCCTCCTCGTGTTCAAAACGTTTGAGCGCGGTTGCCCGTGAGTACTCGATTTCCCTCTCCGGCTAGCTCCCTTGATGACCTTCGCCTGCATAAAAAAAGAAGGAGAATGTCGAGCCTGGCGCATTCTTGTATTATGGTAACCTTTCCGCATGAAAAGACCAACCGCTCAAGTTAGACCGCCCAAAGAAAAAAGGGATATCATTGCTCTTCAGGTATTATCAATCAGTTTCAGGTAAAATTCAATTGTTGCCATTTGCCTATTAGAAACGCCGATTTCAAAGGATCATGCCGATGATTTTCTCCACAGCAACCGCGGTCTCTCACCCCAACATCGCCTTTATTAAATACTGGGGAAACACCGATGATGCCCTCAGGCTTCCTCAAAACGGCTCGATTTCGATGAACCTCGCGGAACTGACCACCCGCACAATGGTCACCTTTGACAGTTCACTGCCGCGGGATATTTTTGATTTGAATGGCGTAAGGCAGAGCGGTCCCTCCCTTGAAAGGGTCAGCCAGCATTTGAACCTGATTCGAGGTATCCGCGGTTTTTCAGTCCCCGCCCACATCTTGAGCGAATCCAACTTCCCGGTTGGCGCAGGCTTGGCTTCTTCAGCCGCCGCCTTCGCCGCTCTCACTGTTGCCGCGGTGCGCACCGCGGGCATGGAGATGAGCGAGAAAGACCTCTCGCGCCTGGCCAGGCGCGGTTCCGGTTCCGCTGCGCGTTCGATTCCCCCAGGTTACGTGGAATGGCTGCCGGGTTCCTCCGATATCGATTCGTACGCGGTTTCAATCGCCCCGCCTGAGCATTGGCCCCTGACTGATTGTATCGCCATCGTTGAAGACGCGCATAAAAAGACAGGTTCAAGCGAAGGTCATCTCCTCGCCCGCACAAGCCCGCTCCAAAGCGCGAGGGTCGCGGACGCAGGTCGACGCATTGACCTTTGCCGCAACGCCATTCAAAAAAAGGACTTTGACCTGCTTTCACAGCTCATCGAGCTTGACAGCAACCTTCTTCACGCGGTCGCTTTCACCTCCAACCCGCCCATCACTTATTGGCTGCCGCAGACGCTGGTGCTTATGCAAGCAGTGAAAGACTGGCGGCGAGCAGGCATACCCTGCGCCTTCACTATCGACGCCGGACCCAACGTGCATGTTATCTGTGAATCAAGCGCCACGAGCATTGTAAAAGAAAGGTTAGGGGCGATCCCCGGCGTAAGCGAAGTACTCACCAGTGGAGCTGGAGGTGGGACGGTACTTATTTAATATGCCCCTTGTTTCGTCCTTCAGGTCACTTTCCTTGACTTTTTTCATCAAATGTCATAAAGTTAAGCTGTCCGAAGCAGACAGGTAAAGTAATCATTTAAAAAGGAGGTGCCACTTAAGGATCTCGCTTTGTTAGTACCAAGCAAGCCCAAAATTCAAATTAGGAGGAGAAACTACATGCGCAAGTTATATGCAATTCTAGGAGTTTTGATTGCTGCGACCATGGTATTGAGCGCCTGCGCCAAGCCAACCGCAGCCCCAACCGCAGCCCCTGAGGTTCCGGCCGCCACAGAAGCCCCCGTGGTTGAAACGGCCATTCCTCACAATGGCAAAGGCGCCTGGCTGGACAAAGTGATCTTTACCGCCGTTGCCGATGCCGACTCAGCCGTAGCTCAACTGCAGGCTGGCGCGATTGATATCTACCCGGTGAGCGTTGAAGATCCTGAGGTATTCGCTAAAGTAAAAGCGGATGAAAACCTGGGCTATGCTACCGTCTATGGTTCCAGCAACCAGTTGATGGTGAACGTGGTGAAATGCGACGACGGTTCACTCAATCCCTTCACTGACATGGAATTCCGTGAGGCAATGAACTGGGCCTTTGACCGCGATTACGTGGTTCAGGAGTTCTTTGGAGGATTGGCAATTCCGAAGTTCACCTCTTTCACTGGCGCTTTTCCTGATTACGCTCGTTACGCGGATGTGATGGCCGCCATTACCAGCACCTATGCCTACGATATGGAAAAAGCACAGGCAGCGGTTGACGCCCGCATGACCGCCCTCGGCGCCACCAAGAACGCCAGCGGTGTTTGGGAATTTAACGGCGCACCCGTAACGATTAAAGTCGTCATTAGAACCGAAGACCAGCGCCTTGGCATCGGTCAGTACTTTGCCTCCCAGCTGGAAGCCTTAGGATTTAAAGTTGAGCGGCTAGAGAAAACCAGAACGGAAGCCAGTCCGATCGTGTGGAGCGCTACCCCCGAACTTTGCGAATGGCACGTTTACACCGGCGGCTGGATCAGCACCGCTATCAGCCGGGATGACGGCTATCAGATTCCGCAATTCAACACGGGTCTGGTACAAACCACCCTGCCTATCTTTAGCAAATACGATCCTTCACCAGAATTTGATGTGATCAACCAGAAACTGCTCTACAACGAATTCACCAGCATGGAAGAAAGAGACCAGCTCATTCGAGACGGTCTTAACCTGGCGATGAAAGAATCCTGGTGGGGCGTCTGGGTAAATGACAATACTGCCATCTCGCCTTATCGGAAACCCTTAGAGGGCGCGTATGACCTCGCTGGTGGTTTCGCCTCAGCCCCGCTTTGGCCATACACTATGCGTTGGGCAGATAAAGTGGGCGGCGTGGTTCGAGTTGCCCAGTCTGGTATTCTGGTTCAGCCGTTTAACCCCATCAATGGTTCCAACTGGACAGATGACTCGATGGTTTATCGCGGCATCATGGACTGGGGTTTGGTCCCCAACCCGTTCACCGGGCTGAATATGCCTAAACTGGTTGAAAAAGCCGAACTGGTCGCCAAGACCGGCACACCCATTATCGAAAATGGTGAAGACTGGTTCAAGCTTTCCTTCCAGGACGCGGTGGAAGTACCTGAGGACGCCTGGGCTGACTGGGATCCTGTCAATGAAAAGTGGCTTACTGTAGCTGAGATGAAGGTTAAAGTTGAAGAAGCCAAGGCAAAAGCCGCAGAAATCGAAGCAGTCAAGGCTGAGGTAGAGGCTAAACGCGCAGAATTAGTTGCCGCGTTTGACACCACGAACATGACGGTTGAAACCATGGCAGCAGTAACAAAAGAATTCACCGATTTTGCCGCGGAGAAATATGGCCTTCCCTGGGACGCATCCGCATTCGTTGATGCTGAACTTCCCGGTGAAGTTGAATGGATCGATGGCAACCTGGCTGCGGATGCTGTGGCTGACCGCCAGGGTGAACTTGACTGGTGGTTGGGTTACGTAGCAGAATCCACGGATCCTTCTGTATCGGTTGTTGACCTGGCCGGACGTGATTACAGCACGGCCGTAACCAAATCCGTGGTTATCTACCGGCCCGAATTGTGGGATACCACCTGGCATGACGGCAGCCCCTTCACCATCGGTGATGTTGTCTACGGCATGATCATGAACTTCGCGCCCGGCAAAGAAGGCAGCCCCATCTTCGACTCCACGATGAAAGGCCCAGTAGATGCCTACCTGTCTCACTTCAGGGGCGTCAAGATTACATCAGTCGACCCGTTGACCATCGAGACCTACGACAATGCCTTTGCCCTGGATGCGGAGAACAGCGTTTCTGCCTGGTATCCTTCGTTCAGCTATGGACCAGTTGCCTGGCATGATCTCACCCCTGCGGTGCTCGCCGAGAGTGATGAGAAGATCGCCTTCAGCAAAGCCAAAGCAACTCAGCTTGGAGTTGACCAGACCAGCCTCATCGCTGGAGAAACTCTGGCAATCCAAAAGAAATACCTGGATGAAGCCGCTGCTGCTGGTACAATCCCCTTCGCCCCAACTCTAAGTGAATACATCACTGCAGATGAAGCTGCTGCCAGGTACGCCAACCTGTTGGGATGGTTCCAGGATAAAGGTCACCTGATGATCGGGACCGGCGTCTTCTACGTCGACGAGGTTTACCCGACCGAAGGTACCGTGACATTAAGCCGCTACGCTGATTACATCTTCCCATCAGATGAATTCAGCGGGTTTGGCGCGCCGATGATCGCGGATGCTGAAATTGACGGACCTCTGGCAATTACCAAGGGCGAAGCTGCTGACTTTACAGTTGCGGTAACCTATGATGACGAGGCTTACCCGAGCGCGAAATTGAACTTTGTCTCATACATGCTCTTTGACGCGACAGGTAAACTGGTCGAAAAAGGTAACGCCACGATGACAGAAGAAGGACTTTACGCAGTGTCGCTCTCAGCTGAGACGACTGGGAAGCTAGAAGTAGGCGGAGCCAAACTTCTAACAGCAGTCTCATCCAAGGTTGTGAGCATCCCAACCTTCTCTGAATATGAATTTGTTGTCCAATAAACAAAACTAATACATTACTCGGTAGGGGTATAAAACCCCCTACCGAGTTTTGCCTATTTAAGGAGTAAGTTCATTATGGTAGATGCGAGCCCAACCATAGACAGCTTTAATAGTTTAGAACAAGAAGTAATTAAAGAAAAAAGATCCAGCACAGCCTTGCGGATTTTAAAATACACCGCCAGTCGCATGGTCATGATGGTGATCACTGTTACCATCGGTGTCTACCTGACCGTACTGATTGCGAACATGGGTGGATATGTTGACACGATAAGAAAGGCGCAAATCCGTGAACAGGTCGGTCTTATTGTAGCCAACGATCCTGTATTACGAAAGCTGTCTCCTGAGGTTCGGAATATTCGAATAGCCGAAATGGTTCGCGACCAGGAAAGTATTTATGGCCTTGATAAACCTTTCCTTGTGAGAAGTTTCCTTTACCTGAAGCAGGCGCTCACGCTGGACCTTGGCAGGGCCATGTCGATGACCAGCAATAGCGGTTCTTCATCTGTACGGAATATCATCATCGAACGACTGCCACCTACTTTATTGTTGTTCGGTACATCCGATCTGGTTTTATTCTTCCTGGCATTGATGATTGCTTTGAGTTTATCGCGGCACTACGGGAGTGTTATGGATAAAATTGTGATCGCTCTCACGCCGCTTTCTTCTGCTCCCGGCTGGTTTTACGGCATCTTTCTCATTTTAATTTTTGCAGCTGTTCTGCGTGTCTTGCCGTTTGGAGGAATGGTTGATGCTCCTCCGCCTAAAGAAACCATGGCATATATTTTGAGTTTATTACGGCATATGCTGCTGCCTGTGGCAGCCATCACCATCAGTTCGATTTTTCTTAGCGTATTTTCCTGGCGCACATTTTTCTTGATTTATTCCAGCGAAGATTATGTCGAAATGGCAAAGGCAAAAGGATTAACCGAAAGAGACGTTACCCAAAAATACATCCTTCGCCCTACTCTCCCAACCATCATCACCAACTTTGCCCTTCTGGTTATTGGTATGTGGGTAGGAGCACCAATTTTCGAAACGGTTTTCCAATGGCCGGGTTTGGGACGGGCGCTTTACCAGGCAATCGGATTGTTTGATACCCCGGTCATCGTTGCTGAAGCAGTCATTTTTTCTTACCTGCTGGGTATCACGGTTTTTCTATTAGAGATCGTTTACGCTCTGGTAGATCCCCGTGTTCAGGTTGGAAATGAGGGACCCAGAGCATGAACTCAATTAAACGTACTTTTAATGAACTTTTCAAATATCCCTCCGCTGTTGCGGGGTTGATCATCATCCTCTTGTTAATCGCGCTATCCATTTACACGCTGATTGCGCTACCATACGATCGAGCGATCAGCCTTTGGCGCGGTGAATCAAAGGACTGGTACGCCAGTCCGAAGTACGCCATGCCGGCCTGGATTAATAGTTTTCGCAAAAATAAGCTTCCGACCACCATCATTTTAAAAACGGATGATCCCAGTGTGGTCAAGACCGAAGAAAAAGCAACGGTCATTTACGAGATGCCCTTTGTATTCACAGCAGACGCCTTCCCTTCTGAGATAAACGTGTTTTTTAAGTCCACCTATACAAGCAGCCCACCTTTTGTTGGTTTATCTATAATCACGCCTGATGAACGAGAAATTAAACTGGGGAATTTCAAGGTAGAACGCTCTCTGGCCTATTACCTGAGCCAGGATCAGAAGTTAGTAAAAAAGTATAAAGATATCCCAATCCAGGAAGCCTTGTTAATGCAGCCTGACAGCAAACCGCGTAAGCCACTCAAAGGCACCTATAAACTCATAATAGAAGGCGTTACCTTTGATGAAGGTTCGACAGTCAGCGCTGAAGCCGTTTTCTATGGCAAAGTTTCTGGAATTGCCGGAACTGACCATAAAAGGCGAGACTTGAGCATTGCCCTCTTATGGGGAACACCAATCGCGTTGATGTTCGGCCTGGTGGCCGCAGTTGGCACCTCTTTGACACAACTGATTATCTCGGCTATCAGTACCTGGTTCGGAGGTTGGATCGATGTGCTCATCCAACGCATTACCAATGTCAATATGGTGCTTCCATTCTTGCCCATCTTAATCATGATCGGCACGTTCTATTCGCGCAGTATTTTTGTCATTCTAACCTGCGTCATCCTATTAAGTATCTTTGGCGCTGGAATACTGACCTATCGAGCGATGTTCATGCAAATCAAGGAGTCACCCTATATCGAAGCGTCACGATCCTACGGCGCGAGTAACTCACGCATCATCTTCAAATATATGGTGCCGCGCCTAATTCCCATGCTCATACCTGGGTTTGTGTCATTGATTCCGTCCTATGTTTTCTTAGAATCTTCTCTGGCGATTCTTGGGCTGGGAGATCCAACCATTCCCACCTGGGGTAAAGTCATCGATGAATCTTATAACAGTGGCGCGCTGTTCAATGGGTATTATTATTGGGTTCTCGAACCGTCGTTTCTCTTAGTTGTCACCGGGCTGGCATTTGCTGTTGTCGGCTATGCTCTTGATCGCGTTTTTAATCCGCGTTTGCGAGGTCAATAATGGCGAACTCACCTACACTGCTCAAAATCGAAGACCTTGTTCTCTATTTTAAGACTATGCGCGGTCCAGTGCAGGCGGTTGACCATATTGACCTTGACCTCAAAAACAATGAAGCCATTGTGATATTGGGCGAATCTGGTTGCGGTAAAAGCTCGCTGGCGAAGGCCATACTCCGTCTATTACCCAGAAACATCGACAAGTATTCGGGCAAGGTTTTATTGAATGGCACAGATACCATGCAGTACTCCGATGAAGAGTTTCGCCGAAAAGTCAGGTGGCGTTCCATTTCGATGGTTCCACAGGCGGCTATGAACTCGCTGAACCCGGTGTTGAAGGTTGGCGACCAGGTTACAGAACCCTTTATCATCCATACAGGTGCTTCAAAAACAGAAGCAATTGCGCAAGCCAAGAAGATGTTCGCGCACGTCGGTGTGCCGAATAGCTTCCTCGATCGCTACGCTTTCGAACTCAGTGGTGGCATGAGGCAGCGTTCAGCGATTGCCATGGCGTTGGTGACAATGCCTGATTTGATCATCCTGGATGAACCCACATCCGCATTGGATGTTTTAACCCAGGCGAATATTTTCAATGTGTTGAAAACGCTCAAGAAAGACCTTGAGATCAGCTTTATCCTCATCACCCATGATATCGCAACCTCAAGTGAATTGGCTGATCGGGTTGCGGTGATGTACGCTGGACAGATCGTAGAAGTCTGTGATGCGACCCGTTTCTTTGATAAACCTTTCCATCCATACTCAATCGCGCTGATGGATAGCGTCCCACGCTTACGCCAGGTGAAAGAACCGGACTTCATCACCGGCCAACCGCCATCCTTGATCAACCCGCCAACCGGGTGTCGCTTTAAGGATCGCTGCCACAAACGCTTTGAAAAGTGCGAAGAAGAACCGCCTGCAGTAACAATTGAAAATCATATTGTTAAATGTTGGCTTTACCAATAAAGGTAGGAGATGTCATGGATCACATAATTGACAAAAACGAGAAGGCAGAACCGTTCCTCCAACAAGACATCCGCGAGAGAGGTGTCCTTCTCTCCATCAGAGATTTAAAGATTTGGTTCGAACTAAGAAAATTTGGTTTTGGTCACGCAGGGTATGTTCACGCGGTTGATGGCGTCAGTTTTGACCTCCACAATGGAGAATCAATCGCTGTCGTGGGTGAATCAGGATGTGGAAAGTCCACCTTGATGAAAGGAATTCTGGGCCTTCACCGCCCCACGGAAGGAGAGATCTTTTTCAGGGGTGAGTCTATAGGCGAAATGAAGTCGAAAGAAATCAAACAGTATCGTTCGCACATCGGTTACATCCAGCAAGACCCCTATGGTGCGATGGCGCCGTTCATGTCGGTTCAACGTATTCTGACAGAACCATTGAGTATCAACGGGATTAAGGACCATCAGCAGATTCAAGACATGGTTCACAAAGCGTTGGAAGAAGTTAAAGTTTTTCCAGTTGAAGATTACTTGAATAAATTTCCGCACATGTTAAGCGGTGGCCAGCAACAACGCATCGTTATTGCCCGTTCCATGATCTTAAACCCCAACTTCCTGGTGGCAGACGAACCTGTTTCCATGCTGGACGCCTCCGTCAGGGTTGAAATCCTCCGGTTGCTCCGCAGCCTGCAAGAATCCAGGAATCTCGCGGTTATCTATATCACCCACGACCTTTCTACGGTCAGTTACTTTTCACGTCGGATTTTTGTGATGTACGCCGGTCAAATCGTAGAGAAAGCATTGGTTCAAGACTTGCTGAACAACGCCGGACACCCGTATACTCAGGCGTTGCTCACCGGCACCTCAGACCCTGATGGTGCCAACGCACATAAGCTGAAAGAAGTTCCACCAGGTGAACCTCCTAACCTGATCAATCCGCCCAAAGGATGCCGTTTCCACCCAAGGTGCCCAAAGATCATTAGAGGGCTTTGTGAAGTAGAGGCTCCGCCAGAATTTGAACCAGAACCTGAGCATAGTGTTGCCTGTTGGCTGCTTAGATGATCATTGACCGCCTAAATCCCAGGAAATTGATCTGGTCAGCCATCATTTTGATGGTTATGGGTGTAGCAATTCCGTTTCTCATGGTCATCCACGTTCTGGACCCGCTATTGAGATGGAATTCAACCATTTATTTGATCTTAAACTTCGTTGCCTATTTCTTCCAAATACTCGGGTTCATTCTTGGAATTATCGGCATCGCTATCTATACTCGCCGTAACAAACATCGAGAATGACACCTCATTTTCTACAAATAGAAAGAGCGAGGAGCAATCCCGCTCTTTTTTCTTATGTTTTTCATATCTGTTCTTGTTTATAATTGGTTTAATATTGAAAACATTGATTGGACTTCTATGAACGCAATCGGTAGCACCGCAATCACCATTCTTGAATTTATCCTCGCCTTCGGCGCGCTGGTGCTGTTACATGAACTTGGTCACTTTTTCGCTGCGCGCCTGAGCAAGATCGAAGTCGAGGAGTTTGGTCTGGGTTACCCGCCCAAGATGTTCCGCCTGTTCCGCGCCGGTGGTACGGATTTCACCATAAACTGGATTCCCTTTGGCGGTTTCTGCCGCATGAAAGGCGAGAACGGAGAAGTGTCCGAACCAGGCAGTTTTTTGGCAGCCAGACCTTCCAGGCGTTTATTGACCTTGTTGGGCGGGCCGTTGACCAACCTGCTCGTGGGGATGCTCATCATCTCTTTTCTCTTCACCCGTATCGGCTCGCCTGATCCCTCTTCGGTTATGGTCGCCGCTGTCACTGATGAAACTCCTGCAGCCGCCGCCGGTATTCTCCCAGGTGACCTCATCCAATCAGTAAACAATGTCCAAATCACCAGCATGGACGCTCTCTCCAAGGTTATTTCGTCCCACCTCGGTCAGGAGGTTGAGATCGTGCTGCTGCGTGAAGGTGTTGCGCTGACGATCAAGGTAACCCCGCGCGCTGAATGGCCTGAAAAACAGGGTCCTCTCGGTATAACGATAATGAACCCTTCCCAAAAAGTCAGCTTCATTCAGGCGCTGCCAAGAGCGTTTATCGCCACCCTTGACCAGGGTTACCAGTTGTTGATGGTCCCGGTCAGGCTTATCAGCGGGCAGATTGCCCCTTCTGAAGCGCGCATGGTGAGCGTAAAAGGGATATACGATATCTACGCGCAGGTTCAAACCCTGGACAAGCAGGAGGCTGTGGAGAATCCCGCGATGGCCGGGCTGAACACGCTTTACTTTTTCGCCATCATTTCCATCGCCCTGGGGTTCACCAATTTACTGCCCATCCCCGCTCTGGATGGCGGTCGAATCCTGTTCCTGTTGCCAGAACTGTTCTTCAAGAAAAAGATCCCCCCCGCGCTAGAGGGGAAAGTACACATGATTTTTTATGCCCTGCTGCTGACTTTAATGGTCTTACTGGTCATCAACGATATCGTTAACCCGGTGATCATTCCTAAATAGGCGACCGATGAATAAAGAATCAGGCGAACCCATACCATTTTCTTCGGTTCTTTCAGCATTACAAAATGCTTCAGTTCCCTTCCCGGCGCGCTATCTGCGCAGTTTCTCAGACCTCCCGCCTGCCAACCTGAAGGTCCTGCTCAACTGCTGGCCATCCATCCCTGCCAGGCGCAAGGTATCTTTATTAGAGGACCTTGAAGCCGTGTTGGAAGAGGACACCCTGGTGAATTTTGATAACCTGGCCAGGGCTTTGCTCGCCGACCCCGACCCCCATGTGCGCACCTGCGCCCTGCGCCTGTTATGGGAGTGCGAAGAAAAATCCATCCTTCCCATCTTGGTCGATATTTCTATCAAAGACGAAGATGAAACGACCCGCGAGACCGCGATTTCATTGCTCGGCAAGTTCGTACTGCTGGGTGAACTGGATTCTCTGAAAGACAGCGCGAAAGAAGGGCTGAACCAACACCTGGTGAACATCGTCCGGGGGAAGGACAAAACGCGAGTCAAACAACGCGCGCTTGAATCGCTGGGTTATTCCAGTCACCCAGCCGTGCCTGACCTCATCCGCAACGCATACCAAACGAACGATCTGCATTGGGTCACGTCGGCGATTTGTGCTATGGGACGTTCAGCCGATGATGCCTGGGGTCCTCAGGTAGTAGCCATGCTCACCTCCCCTGAGCCCGAAATCCAGTTTGAAGCAATTCGCGCCGCCGGCGAGCTGGAATTACGCACCGCACGCGAGCCACTGCTCGCATTGCTTGAAGAGGAAACCGAAGACGAAGAAATGCGCCTGGCGTTGATCTGGGCTCTTTCACAAATCGGTGGAGACGCGGTCAGGGAAAAATTGAACGAATTGCTGGAAAACCCTTCCAACGAAGACGAAGCAGAATGGTTGGAGAAAGCCATGGAGAATCTCGACATCTCCACGCCTGGCGATATGAATCTGCTGGATTTCTCACCTGGCGATGAAGAGGATGACGAGGAAGAAGATTTCCTTGGCGATTTAGAGCTGGATGATTTCAACGCTGAAGATGAGGAAGAAGAAGATGAGTAGCTCCCCGCAGGTTGATCCTCTGCCCGAGCGATTCACCACGCAGCCATCCTGTTTTTTTCAATCATCAGCGTGACCCAATAATGGAAATGGCTGAGATTAAATGCATTCATTTGCTGGTTGAAGGCACCGTTCAGGGAGTAGGCTTTCGTGTTTTTGTGCAGCAACAGGCAAACGCCCTCGCCCTCACAGGCTGGGTGCGCAACCTTATGGATGATAAGGTGGAAATTCTCGCCCAGGGGGATGAGAACAAACTGACCCGACTACTGGCCACCGTGCGGGTCGGTCCGCCAATGGCCCATGTAACCCAAGTAACAGTGGAATGGTCAAACCCTGTGGTTTTCTATAAGCGTTTCTCGATTGCCCCCAGTGGGTAAACGTTTCGCCCAATCCAATCCTTACTACTCGATTTCACCTGCCATCAAGCGGGCTTTTTTCCAGGGTGGCAGATCAGATTCTTCAGCCAGGTATGTCTTTAGGTCAATCAGGCGATCTCTGATGACCGCAGCCTGTTCAAACTGCAGCTCGCTGGCTGCCTGTTTCATTTGCTTTTCCAGTTCAAGGATCATGCGTTTCAGATCACTGATCGGCATGCGTGGTTTCTCTTCGCCGGCTGAGTAGCGACCTTTCGCTTCAGCGATCACTGATGAAGCAGAAAGGCGCTCTGTCAGGTCGTGAACAGCCTTCACCACCGTGAAGGGTTCAATGCCGTTGGCTTTGTTGTAATCCATTTGCTTTTTCCGTCTGCGGTTTGTTTCGTCAATGGCGGTTTTCATCGCGCCGGTTATCGTATCAGCGTACATGATGACCTTGCCGTTCACATTACGCGCCGCCCGGCCGATCGTCTGAATCAACGCAGTTGCGGAACGCAAAAATCCTTCCTTATCGGCGTCTAGGATTGCCACCAGCGAAACCTCTGGCAGGTCAAGCCCTTCACGCAGCAGGTTGATTCCCACGATCACATCAAACACACCCATGCGCAGGTCCCTTAAAATGCCAACCCGTTCCAGCGTTTCAACCTCTGAATGGAGATAATTCACTTTTAAACCCAACTCCAACAGGTAATCTGAAAGATCCTCTGCCATCCGCTTTGTCAGGGTTGTTACTAAAACGCGCTCGCCCTGTTCAACGCGCTTCTTGATCTCGCCATACAGGTCATCCACCTGCCCTTTTGTCGGTCTCACTTCTACCTCAGGGTCGACCAATCCCGTGGGACGGATAATTTGCTCAACGATCTGGTCAGAACGGCTCAACTCAAAATCAGCCGGCGTGGCTGAGGTGTAAATGGTATACCCCATCACCCTCTCGAATTCCTTGAAGGTTAATGGGCGGTTATCCAATGCTGAAGGCAATCTGAAGCCGTATTCTACCAGGGTTGATTTCCGCGATTGGTCGCCGTTGTACATGCCCCTGATCTGCGGAACCGTCATGTGTGACTCGTCCAGTACTAATAGGTACTCACTGGGCAGATAATCCATCAAGGTCCAGGGAGGAGAGCCCGCTAAGCGCTGGTCAAGATGGCGTGAATAATTCTCAATCCCCGAACAATAGCCAACCTCCCTCAGCATCTCCAGGTCATAACGGCAGCGCTGCTCAATGCGCTGCGCTTCCAGCACCCTGCCGTTGGCTTTGAAATAATGGATCTGGTCGTTCAGTTCTTTTTCAATATCATCCAGCGCCACTTTCAGGCGCGCTTCGCTGGCGATGTAATGCTTGGCGGGGTAAATATCAATGGCAGAAGGTTCCGCAATGATCTCGCCGGTCATTGGGTTAAACTCAACGATTTTCTCTACTTCGTCACCGAAAAAAGTGATTCTAACAGCCTGTTTTTCCTCGTAAGCGGGGAAAATCTCCATCGTATCTCCGCGCACCCTGAAAGCCCCAGGCCGCAATTCAAGGTCATTGCGCTGGTACTGGCTTTCAATTAGCCGTCGCAGCAGCGCATTTCGCCTAAATATTTCACCAACCGCAAGGTGAACCACCACATTGCTGTATTCTTCAGGATTGCCGAGACCGTAGATGCAGGATACAGAGGCCACAATGATCACGTCTTTCCGCGACATTAAGGCAGTAGTAGCCGCCAGGCGAAGACGTTCAATTTCATCATTGATATCCGTCTCTTTTTCAATATAAAGATCGTGGCGCGGAACATATGCTTCAGGCTGGTAATAATCATAATAGGAGACGAAGTATTCCACTGCGTTTTGCGGGAAGAACTCGCGAAACTCGGCGTAAAGCTGAGCAGCCAGAGTCTTGTTATGCGCCATCACCAGCGCCGGCATCTGCAGCTCTTGGATGACTTTGGCAATAGTGAAAGTTTTACCGGTGCCCGTAGCTCCGAGCAACACCTGGTTACGCATTCCCTGTCGGATGCCTTTGACAAGCTGCTTAATCGCTTCCGGTTGGTCACCGGTAGCCTGGTATGGTGCCTGAAGGTGAAACTGCATTCTCTTTTCCTGGTTTTATTTACATTGATTATAGCACATTTGTTCTTCTATGCGTGTCTAAGTGTTTCGGATGGGCAGCTCCAGTGAAAACACCGCCCCTCCTTCGGGGCTATTCGCGCCACTTAAATCACCCCCCAATAAAAGCGCCAGTTTTTTGCTGATCGCCAGTCCCAGCCCTGAACCTCCATTTTCTCTGGTTCGCGCGCGTTCGTGACGATAGAACCTTTCAAAAAGATGGGGAAGCGCGGTGGTCGGTATACCGCTTCCATCATCCTGGACGGAGATAACCAGTTTGGCGCTTTCTTTCCTGGTGCTTATGAGGATGCGCCCTCCTTTTTGTCCATAGCGCAGCGCATTGGAGATCAGGTTCTGTAAAATTTGCGAAACCCGGTCGGCATCCGTGTGAATCCACAATTCTTCACCATCTGGACGAAATACGGTCACCAGATTGGTTCCTTCGAGCGCTGCCTGTGCCTGAAAACCAGCAACCACCTGTTGCACAAGGTTCACAATATTCAGAATTCTCATTTCGAGACGAACTTCGCCCGCATCAGCCATCGCTAACAATCTGAGGTCTTCCACCAGGCGTGAGAGAAAATTGGTCTGCTGTAATGCGATCAGAACATTTTTTTGTGTTAGCGGCAGCACGCCATCAAGCATTCCTTCGAGCTGCGCTTTTTGTACAGCGATGGGGGTTCGTAACTCATGCGCCGCATCCGCAGTAAGCGACTGCTTTCGCTCTTCAGCCAGCTCCAGGTTTCTGGCCAACTGGTTGAAGGTTTTGGCAAGCATGGCAATTTCATCGTTGCCTTTGATATCCACCCGGGTAGAAAAATCGCCTGTAGAGAGTTGAGTAGATGCTGAAGTGATCACTTTTATGGGTTCTAATAGATATTTTGAAACGAGCACTGCCAGCCCAATAGCCAATAAGATTCCAAATCCCCCCGCGAGAAATATCGCTCGGCGCAGCCTGTTGACAAATGGCGCTATGTCATCAGGTGCCTGTAAGACTCCATTTTCAACGACCAGGTATCCCACAGTCTGTCCGCCGCTATGAATTTCAAGTGACCTTGACGTCATTTCGCCAGTGAGTTTTTCACCTTTCACCTGCCCAGCGTTACTCCATACGATAACGTGGTTTTGGTCAGTCAATGTCAGTTCTGAGGCTTTACCGTGAGCGTTTTTCCTCCCGTGCCGTTGCGAATAAGCATCGGCAACTTCCCCCACCATACTCCATGTCCCCTTGTATTCATAGTAGTCTTCCAGGGCTTCAACAAGCCCCATCACACCATACTGCCCTCCCCTTGTCAGATACCGGTTCACCTGGCGCTGGCTATCCAGGTTGGCAAAAATCACCACCCCGCCAATTGAAACGATGACCACAACTGAAAACGCCAGAATCATTTTTTGCTGGAGCGAAAACTTCATTATTTACTCATCCTCTCGGTAGAACTTGTAGCCAACTCCAAACACTGTCTTTATAAAAGCGGGTTTTCTTGCATCCTCTTCAATTTTTGCCCGTAAATTTTTTATATGGGCGTCCACGGTTCTTTCGTAACCTTCAAAGCTCTGTCCTTGCGTAGCTTCCAATAACTGAAGACGCGAAAACACGCGACCAGGATGACGCGCGAGTGTCACCAGTATGGCGAATTCAGATGGCGTCAAGTCGATTTCTTGACCTGCTTTTTTGACAAGGTGCGCATCTATATCAATCTCAAACGGTGGAATTAAGAAACGGTCCTCCTCCACCCTGCTGCGATTCACTCTACGCAGAACTGTTTTAACCCGCGCTAGGACCTCCCGGGGTGAGAACGGCTTGGTAATGTAATCATCAGCCCCGAGCTCCAAGCCCTTTAAACGGTCTATTTCTTCTACCCGAGCAGTAACCATGATGATCGGGATATCTTTTTCCCTCAACACCTCGGTGGCTACATCTACACCATCCATCCCAGGTAGATTTAAGTCCAACAGGACCAGGTCCACATTCTCGCTCAGGCAGAGGTCCAAACCTGTATCCCCGCGTTGAGCAGAAAGCACATGGTAGCCTTCGCGCTCAAGATATGATTGCAAAATGCGCGCCAGGGTAACTTCGTCTTCAATTATTAATATGGTTGTCATGATGCGATTATAGCACCCAGAACCTTCAGCAAGTTTTCCCGCCACTCGTTCTCTTCCGGGCTGAACTTCATCCAGTAAGCATTTTTACCAAACCTGGTTTGGTAACCAAGCGGCGCAAGTTCACGTTTTACCGCGCCTTCTGGCAGTTGCGGAAAACGCAGCACGAGTTGATCTGCTTCAACGTTAATCGAGGTCAACCCGGCTTTCGCTGCCAGTAGTTTTACGCGCAATTGGAAGAAGAGGTCCTTAACTTGCTGAACAGGTTGTCCAAAACGGTCTCGGAATTCTGCTGCCAAAGCGTCCAGTTCAGAGACTTCCTCCAGGTGAGCCAGTCGCCGGTATAACTGCAATCGTAAAGCCTGATCCGGAACGTAATCAACAGGAATACCCACGCTAATCGGCAGATCCACACTGACGGGGATATACCCGGAGGAAGGAATTGCGTTTTCAGATTCTCCTTCATTTTGCCCCTGTTCAAGGCGTAGCTCCCTTACTGCCTGTGCCAGCATCCTGGTGTAGAGGTGAAAACCAACTGAAGCGATATAACCCGATTGGCGGGTACCGAGCATTTCACCCGCTCCACGGATTTCAAGGTCACGCATGGCGATGGAATAGCCCGCCCCCAACTGGATGTTTTCCGCGATTGTTTCTAGGCGTTCTTGCCCTTCAGGGGTTGGGGCTTTCTTGCGGTGTTTGAAAAAATAAGCGAAAGCCCGTTGCCCGCCCCTGCCTACCCTGCCCCTCAACTGATACAACTGCGCCAGCCCAAAGGCGTCTCCCCGGTCTACGATCAAAGTATTGGCGTTGGGGATATCCAAGCCAGATTCGATAATCGAAGTGCACAGTAACACGTCCACCTCGCCTTTGGTAAAACAGGTCATCACGCGAGAAAGCTCCTCTTCACGCATTTGGCCATGTGCGATCGAGACCCGCGCTTCTGGCACTAAACTCTCAAGGTGAGCTTTCATCGCCTCAATTGTTTGCACGCGGTTATGCACAAAAAACACCTGCCCGCCCCGCCCAATTTCACGTAGCACCGCCTGCCGAACGATCCGCGGCGAATAAGGACCAATATGAGTTACGATGGGCAGGCGCTCTGCGGGGGGGGTATTAATGGTGGATATATCACGCACTCCAGTGAGCGCCATATACAGGGTTCGCGGGATCGGTGTGGCAGTAAGCGTGAGTACATCAACTTCGGTACGTAATTTTTTAAAATGTTCCTTATGAGTAACGCCAAACCGCTGCTCCTCATCGATGACCACCAAACCCAGGTCTTTAAAAACCACATCGCTGGTAAGCAGACGGTGTGTGCCAATTACAATGTCAACCTGCCCCAGCATGATCCTTAAAACAATTTCTTCCTGCTCTTTTGGGGTTCGAAACCTGGAAAGCATTTCAACAGAAACCGGGTAAGGAGACAGCCTCTGCCGGAAGGTCTCAAAATGTTGTTGTGCAAGCACGGTGGTTGGAACAAGCATCGCTACCTGCTTTCCGTCCATCACCGCTTTGAAGGCCGCCCGTAATGCGACTTCTGTCTTGCCATACCCAACATCGCCGCAAAGCAAACGGTCCATAGGCTTTGGCGTTTCCATGTCTTGCTTCACAGATAAAATCGCTTTCATTTGGTCTTCTGTTTCAATGTAGGGAAAGCTTGCTTCCAGTTCTTGCTGCCAGGCGGTATCAGGCTTGTAAGCGTGCCCAACCGCAGATTGGCGCTTGGCGTATAGTTCTAACAATTCACTGGCAACCTGCGCCACCGCTTCGCGTACACCCTGCTTGGTTTGATTCCACTCATGTCCGTTTAAACTTGAGGGCTGAGGTGGTTCACCACCCGTACCTATGTAGCGGCTGATCCGATCTGCCTGGTGGATAGGAACGTAAATTTGATCTCCATTTTCGTACTCCACCAGCAGGAATTCTTTCTCCATACCATCCAGAATTCGGCTCACCAACCCGGCAAACCGGCCAATGCCATAATCAACATGCACCACCCAGTCACCCTTCTTAAGGTCAGCATAATCTGCTTCCGGGGAGAGATAACGCGCGGTTAACCGCGCCCTGGGTTGGGGTCGTTCCCATCCAAATATTTCGCCATCTGTAATGCAATGTAGTGTTTTCCCGCTATCAAGTTCGAGATCCCAGCCTTCACCCAATGCAGATTCGATGAATTTCAAATTTCCTGAATGAGCACAAGCGTCGCTTTGCTCTTCCCAGATCTCTTTTAACCGTGAAAGTTGCCTGGTAACAATCACCATCTCATCGCCTTCACGACAACAGGCTTCAAGATAGTTGACGAAGTGACTGATTTGCCCCGCAAAGCGCATACCGGGTGAAAATTTCGAGCCAAGAGAACCCATATCTTCATTGTTCGGGCGTAACAGCTCCATCCAGCGCCGGTTGGAGATCATTTCAAGCACTTCTGACCAGGATATATACGGAACCGGGAAATCAGCAGGAATGATCCCTTCTCGCACAACCTCAGCCCTATTCTTTAAAGCCTGCTCTTCTATTTCTTCGCCAAAACTTTGAATATTCGAAAGGCTATCAACCAAAATCAACGCATCCGGTGGCAAATAATCCAGGATCGTGGATGAAAGCGGATGAATCATGGGAATTTGGAACTCATCAACAAAACCGTCCTCACCCGAAAACTTCAGGTCGCCGTTAGGGATGAATTCTCTCGCAGGGGTAATTTGTATCTGATCGATGTTGCTCACAGTTCGTTGCGTGGCCGGGTCAAAGAATCGTAAGGTGTCGATCTCCTCGCCAAAAAACTCCAGTCTTACCGGGTATGGTTCAGCAGGCGTCCAGATGTCCAGGATACCCCCTCGTTTGGAAAATTGACCGTGGTCAACGACCACCTCGGTGTTTTCATACCCCAGGCGCGCCCATTCCCGCAACAACGTGTCTGGATTGGCATGTCCGTTGATTTTTAATACCTTACTCGCAATAATATAATCGCGCCTCGGCAGCGTTCGCGTCATCACTGCCCGCAGTGGGGCGATAACCACACAGGGTTTATCGGGTTTCTGGCTGCCCAGTTTAAAATAATTCACCAGTACCGCCATCGTTTGCAGCCGGTCCCGCCGGGTCAGGCTGCCCCAGGCGGCTTTTTCGTAAAACATGGGTGTAGGTTCAGGAAAATACAGGCGCGGGAAGTCAGGCAGCCAAAAGCGTAATTCATCAAACAGCATGGAGGCGCGATCTGCTCTATCCGTTAATAGCAGGACTGGCACTTGAAGATCGATGCACAGGGCTGCCACTACAGGCAGCCTGGCTGAACGCAGCAAACCCAGGCTGGCTGGCTGTGTCCCCACCTTGATAGAATCAAGGCACTGCAGGTATGCCGCCTGTTGGCGTAATGTGCTAAGCAATTTAATCCTTCTCTGTTGGGTTGAAGCGATTCATGGCAGTCTCCAACCCTTCATTCAAATAACACTGAAGCGCCTCCACTGCCCGGTCCAGAAATGACCCAAGCATCTCTTTTTCTGCTTTCGTGAAGGTCTGCAGCACGTATGCCGCTGCGTCCATCTGGCCAGGGGGTCGGCCGATGCCCATGCGCAGTCGGGCAAAATTTTGTGTTCCCAGTTGTTCAATGATCGAAGTCATGCCCTTTTGCCCGGCTGAACCGCCAGCAGGGCGTATTCGGATGGTCTGGAAAGGAAGGTCCACATCATCATGCCCAACAATTAAGTTCTCCAACGAAACCTTGTAGTACCGTACCAATCCAGCGATCGCCTGACCCGACTGATTCATATAGGTTTGCGGCTTGGCTAAGATTACCCTGACGCCGTTGACGCGACCCACGCCAACGATGGCTTTATTCTGTACTTTATTCAACTTGATATTGTGCCGCGCTGCGAATGAGTCAATCATCATGAAACCGATATTGTGTCGGGTTTCGCGGTACTCTCTACCCGGGTTTCCAAGCCCGGCAAGCAGGTATACCGCTTCTGTCGATTCCTTAATAGCAGAGGTTTTTTTGTAGAATATTTTGAGTAATGACATATTCCCTCTTATCGCCGTCGACGGGATTGTATCGCTGAATAGATGGCAATTGAAGACAGCGCAACACAGACAGCAAGAATGGCAATAATGATCGTTCGTTGAATTTCCTGCCGTTGGATGGAAGCCGGGTTGACCTTTTTTTCAATCACGGTCGAAACAGGTGCTCTGATCTCAACCGCTGCTGATCGTTTCTCCGTCTGCGTATTTACACCCATTTCATTCTGACCCGGAGCACGAGAGTAGTTGGAAACCTGTATGTTCTCAACCACCACCTCATTTCGACGATCCCCCACCTTTGTTACCACAAGTTTGATATGGTAGACGCCGTCGGTGATGGTGGTTGTATCCCAGGCAGCCAGAACATCATCCTGAACCACTTTGTCCAGTCGCTTGATTAGAAACCAGGTTTCTTTACCCGTTTGCGCATACGCGTACAGAACTTCTGCTGATAAAAATCCTTCTTCCGGTACACTGCCCCGGATTTCTACAATCCCTTCTACCACCTCGCCGGTTGTGGGCGCAGTGATATACAATCCGGGTGTAATTGTCATCCCCAAGAGCATAACCAGGAAAAAAGACATGATCGGCTGAAGCAAAGCTTGGTTAAACATGGCAACTTTTAAGTCTAACACGAAGACTTACAGGAATCAAACACTTTTTTTCATAGGCAGCCATTAACGAACGAGCCCTTGTTTTTTTTCTCACCTCTAATATCCCAATAAATACAGCAATGTTATGAAGGGTATGCTATAATCACCTCACTATGACAGAAGACCATGTTTACACACCCCCAATGAATGAAGGGGAAATGGTTGAAAGCATCCCGGTCAAGAAAAATAAGACCTGGCTTTATATTCTCATCGCGGTGGTCATCATAGGGCTTCTCGTTACCGGAATCGTTCTGCTGGCTACAGCTGGTAATACCACTACTACCATGGTAAGGGATATTTTCATCATCCTCATGGCGCTTGAATCCATCGTGATTGGTGTGGCTTTGGTCATCCTGGTGATTCAACTTTCCTCGCTCATCAATCTGCTCCAAAATGAGATTAAACCGATCTTACAGAACACCAGTGATACAGTGAATACTTTGAAAGGAACCACCACTTTTTTAAGTGACAACCTGGCCACACCGGTAATTAAGCTCAATAGTTCTGTCGCAGGATTGAGAAAATTACTCAATCTCATCGGTCTATTTAGAAAATAACGATTCTTAATAAAAAGGAGATATGACATGGAAGAAAGAGATAATTTTGGCGCGTTCCTGGTTGGTTTTCTGATTGGTGGAATCACGGGTGCCGTGGTGAGCCTGCTTTATGCCCCAAAATCTGGTGATGAGACGCGCACCGTGATCAAAGAAAAAGCGATCGAATTAAAAGATAAGACCGCCGTGACCGCAGAAGAAGCTTATCGCAAAGCCGAGCAGGCTGCCAATGAAGCCGCCGCGAAAGCGCAGGAACTGTTGAAGACCGCCCAGTCAAAAGCAGCGGAAGTGCTCAAGAAAGCCCCGGTGGTTTTGGAAGAAGAAAAAGTCGTAGTAAAAGCCAAAAAAGCAGCCTGAAGCTGAATATGTTATCAAAACAACCTCCCTCACAGGAGGTTGTTTTCTATTCTATAAGTTTATACACTTCTGGGATTGCTCTTATCACATCACCCGCCAATACCGATTCATCACAACCCACAATTTTCCTGGTAGCCAGTCCGGCCTGCGCGTGCATCCAGGCTCCAACCAAAGCTGCCTCCCACGTAGAAAGACCCTGAGCGAGAAAACCAGCGATCATTCCCGCCAACACATCTCCTGTGCCCGCCTTGGCAAGGCTGGAAGTCGCCACAGGCAATACCGCAATGTGACCTTCTGTTCCGGCAACCACAGTCAAAGGGCCTTTAAGCACGACTGTCTGCCCCCATTGCAGGGCAAATCGCCGGGCTACTTCCATTCGGTCGCTTTGGACTTCCTCAACCGAAAGCCCTGTGAGGTGCGCCATTTCTCCGGGGTGTGGGGTGAGCACCGCTGTGAGATTGCTTTTTTCAAACCACGCGGAGTCTTCTCCCAGCAGGGTAAGCCCGTCAGCGTCTATTACCAAAGGAGGTCGCCCAGAATCTCTGTATTTCGTTTTTTGTCGGCGTGCAACTCCATGAAACCCGGCAACCTCACCTTGAGCCAGATTTTCACGCAGGAGCAGGTTAAACACAAAACGCCTGGTAGAATCATGCCTGCCTAACCCTGGACCAAGGACCGCACTATCGCAGCCCATCCAATAAAGGATGACTGTTTCAGCCGCGATTTCCGAAATGCAACCTCCAGCGTCCTCAAGAAGCACCCAGGTCAGTTCCGGGCAAGAGGTCACTCCCGTTGGATAAACCGAAGCTGGTACGGCGACCTGCACCAGACCGGTTCCCACAGCATACGCTCCGCGCCCTGCAAGTACTGGTGCGCCAGGATAATTCGCAGATCCGCCGATCACAAGCGCCTTACCGTAACTCCCCTTATGAGAAAATGCTTCTCTTTTTGGCAGGAGGGCGTGAACAAGCTCATCGGTAATGACCATATCTCCAGGTTCACCTGCCCTGCCAAGAGAACGAGCAATACCTAGGTCAACCGTGATAAGCTCTCCAAGATAAGGGAAGGCTGAATAAGTGAGCATCCCTCGCTTAACCGCTTCAAGGCACACGGTTTCGGCTGCCTTTACCGTGCCGCGGCTCACCTCGCCGCTCTCACAATCCATCCCTGATGGGCAATCCACAGCGATCCAGGCAAACCCCGGCAAGGATTCAGAAACATCACTTAAGAGATTTTGGATTGGCTCAGGTAATGGGCTTCTGAAGCCTGTGCCATAAATCCCATCCAGCACTATGCCTTCAAGGTGCTGCAATTCATTCATTTTCGCCGCATCAACTACTGCCCCACCGCTCCGACAATATTCCTGTAATAGAACATCATGTGGCTTTCGATCTCGGGCGAGAATCGCGCGCGTATTCCAGCCTCTTGATTGCAAAAGCGAAAGCGCAATTAGTGTATCTCCGCCATTATTTCCTCCCCCTATTAACCCCAATGCGTAAGGTTGAACGCCTCGGCGATGTTTTTGGTCAACATAAAGTGCGATTCTCTCACCCGCTGTTTGCATCATCGCCATAAATGTGAATCCAGCCGCGTTTGCACGCTGTTCCAAATCACGCATAGCCGCGACACTGATCAATTTCATCTCAGCTCCCTGAACACAATTATTATACAACGAGGGTTGCCTACCTCATCTCAAGTATAATGATGCGCATGCGGCGTTATGTTTATGTGGTGGTTTTTATTTCTGGCCTGGCTTCGTTGGCTGTGGAAATGTCCGCGTCAAGACTGCTCGGGAATTATTTCGGCACCAGCAACCTTGTCTGGGCAAGCATCATCGGGCTGATCCTCATTTACCTCACAGCGGGTTATTTCATTGGCGGCGCCTGGGCGGATCGCTCTCCTCGTTACCTGACCTTTTTTGGCGTCCTCGCCTGGTCTTCATTAGCAATCGCGCTTATCCCCCTTGCCTCTCGCCCAATTCTCCGCCTGGCTTCCACTGCATTTGACAACCTGCAAATTGGCGTGCTGGCTGGATCTTTTACCGCGGTGATGATTTTATTCATTATCCCCGTCAGCCTGCTGGGTATGGCATCGCCCTTTGCCATCCGTCTTTCCATCCAAGACAAAGAGAACGCCGGCAAGATTTCCGGCCGCATTTACGCGATCTCAACATTAGGCTCGTTTATCGGAACATTTCTACCCGTGTTGGTTCTGATCCCTCTTATCGGCACTTACAGAACTTTCCTGGTTATCTCAACGGTCTTAATGACTTTTTCTCTCATCGGTATCTACCTGGATGGCAGGTGGAAATGGCTGGTGCGTTACGCCTGGATGCCCCTGGTGCTCATCGCGTTATTCCTTTGGGGTACGCCTGGGTCAGACAAATCAACCCAGGGCCTCATTTTCGAAGGAGAATCTGCTTACAATTACATCCAGGTGCTCGATGAAGACGATTTCCGTTTGCTGCGTCTGAATGAAGGACAGGGCGTTCATTCTATTTACCATCCAACAATTCTCAATTTTAACGGCCCCTGGGAACAGGTAATGAGCGCTCCTTTTTTCAATCCCGCGCCGGTTGAGCCCGCATCTATTAAAAGCGCCGCCATCATTGGGTTGGCTGCCGGTACCACCAGCCGTGAATTGTTCGCGGTTTTTCCACACGTGAAAATTGACGGCGTTGAGATAGACCCTCTCATTGTCGATGTGGGAAAGCGCTACTTTCATATGGAGAACCCCAACCTGAATGTGATTGTCCAAGACGGTCGTTGGGCGCTGGAAAGGAGCGCCGAAAAATACCAGGTGGTCAGTATCGATGCCTACCGCCCTCCCTACATCCCCTGGCACATGACCACTGTGGAGTTTTTTCAATCCGTTCGCGCACACCTCGCTGAGGATGGCGTGATGATCATCAATATCGGTCGCGGACCAACGGACAGGCGGTTGGTAGACGCTCTGGCTGCAACCATTCGCCAGGTATTCCCCTCCATCTATATTTCCGATCTCTCAGGTTCTTTCAACACCCTCCTTTTTGCCACAGTGCAGGAGACCAGCCTGGAAAACTACCTGGCAAATTATGTTCACTTAATGGAGAATCCAAACACTCCACCGCTTTTATTGGAAGTGTTGGCAGCAACATACGAAGGCTTGCAGCCCTTGCCAGAAGACGAGGGTTTGGTCTTCACAGATGACCACGCTCCTGTTGAGCAGATTACCAATTCTATCGTGCTTAACTTTTTGTTTTCAGGAGGGACAAAAAACCTCGAATGAAAGTGCTGATCAGATTTATCTCTATATTAATTTCTGTTGTCCTGCCATTTTTCTTATTGATGTGCTCCATCCGGATGCTGCTCAACCCTTTTTTCCTTGATTATGAGTATAACCTGCCAAATTTTCCCGCCGACGATTTTGGATTCACCACACCTGACCGCCTGAAGTGGGGGAAAATTTCCCTCTTGTACCTCACAAATAATGAAAGCGATGATTATCTTGGTACGTTAAAACTGGATGATGGTTCGCCCTTGTTCAATCAGCGCGAGTTGAGCCACATGTTAGATGTCCGTGTTTTGGTGAAAGCAGCTTTGAAGGCCTGGTATGGCGTGGGGCTATTCCTCTTCCTGTCGTTGGCACTTTTTTGGCGAACAAACAATATTAAGCGGTACTGGCAAGCGGTATCCACCGGTGGCTGGTTGACTCTCGGGCTTATCGTGTTAATGATCGCCGGGGTGTTCATCGATTTCTATCAACTTTTCGCCGGTTTCCACGCCATCTTCTTCGAGGGCGACACCTGGTTGTTCTTCACCAACGACACGCTGATCCGTCTTTTCCCTGAAAAGCTTTGGTCCGACGCATTCATCTATTTGGGGGTGTTCACTCTCATCAGCGCGCTGGTGTGCGCTTGCGCAGGCCGAAGGCTGGCTCAAAGAAAATAATAACCGGCAGTTCCCTGCCGGTTTGTGTTCATTTTTTCTTTGCCTGGTTGGCCACGGCTTCAGCTTTCCGCTTGACCTCCTCGGGGTCGCCCAGGTAATAACTCCTGATTGGTTTCAGCTCATCATCCAGCTCATAAACCAACGGTGCACCGGTGGGTATGTTCAACCCAACGATCTCTTCATCCGAAACATGATCGAGGTATTTCACCAGCGCTCTCAGGCTGTTGCCATGCGCTACGATGAGCACGCGTTTTCCCGATTTTATGACAGGTACAATCTCACCATGCCAGTATGGAAGAAAACGGGCAACAGTATCTTTCAGGCATTCGCTCAACGGGAGTTCCTCAGGCGTCAGGTTCGCGTAGCGTCGATCGTTTCCAGGGTAGCGCTCATCGTCTTTCGTGAGTTTTGGCGGCTGGGTGTCATAACTTCTGCGCCAGATCAGCACCTGTTCATCGCCATACTTCTCCGCCGTCTCGGCTTTATTCAGACCTTGAAGGGCGCCATAATGCCGCTCATTGAGACGCCATGAGTTAAGGATGGGAATCCACACCATATCCATGGTCTGCAGCGCGATCCACAGTGTGCGTACCGCCCGTGTCAACACAGAAGTGAAAGCCAGGTCGAATTCTAATCCTGCCGCCTTCATCAAAACGCCCGCCGTGCGCGCTTCTTCCTCGCCTTTTTCAGTCAGGTCAACATCCGTCCAGCCAGTGAAGCGATTTTCCTTATTCCAGGTACTTTCTCCATGCCGAAGCAAAACAATCTTGTACATCGCTTATCCTCTTTCTTGTTTATTTAAAAAGTAGCGCAAGGTTGGTACTTGCGCTACATCTATTTACTCAAAATCACATTATCGTACAGCCACGGGATTATCTGGGTCCTGTGAAGGATCAAAGATGTGGCTGTTATCCATGTTGAAGACCACTTCGGCTGTTTCACCAATGACATACTTGGAGCGAGGGTCAACTCTGCCAACAAAATTATTTCCCTTGTCAGATACCAGGTAGACCAGGATCTCGTTTCCCATCAATTCCACCACGTCAACCTTGGCTTTAACACGCTCACCATGAATGTTCAAGGGTGAATAATCGGGGTTATGAATATCGTCTGGCCGGATACCGAATACCACTTCCTTATCAACCAGGTGCATCAAGAGCTTATTCCGATCCTCAGGGATTTTAATCTTGAATTCTCCGTTATCCACGAGTAGAGAATCACCATCCTTAATCAGGCGCATCGTAAAGAAGTTCATCGCTGGGGTGCCAATGAACCCGGCAACAAACATATTCGCGGGTTGATCATAAAGCGTTTGCGGTGTGTCGATTTGCTGCAGCCTGCCCTTGTTCATCACCGCGATGCGGCTCGCCATCGTCATGGCTTCGGTCTGATCATGGGTTACGTACACAAAAGTGGTGCGCAGTTTGTTGTGAATCTTGCTGATTTCCGCGCGGGTTTGTACCCTCAGTTTGGCGTCCAAGTTAGAAAGCGGTTCATCCAGGAGGAAAACCTTCGGTTCGCGCACAATTGCCCTGCCGAGCGCCACACGCTGTCGTTGCCCGCCAGAAAGTTCACGCGGTTTGCGTTTTAATAGGTTTTCAATTCCGAGTATTTTGGCGGATTTTTCCACGCGTTGCTTGATTTCCTGTTTGGGCAGTTTGCGTAATTTAAGCCCAAACGCCATATTGTCGAACACAGACATGTGAGGGTAAAGCGCGTAGGACTGAAATACCATGGCGATGTCTCGGTCTTTTGGCGGCACATCATTAACCAGCCGGTCACCGATATAGATCTTCCCAGAAGTCACCTCTTCCAGCCCAGCCAGGCAACGCAGCGCGGTGGTTTTTCCACAGCCGGAAGGACCGACCAGAACCAGAAACTCTTCATCATGAATTTCCAGGTTCATGTTTTCGATGGCGGTAAAATCGCCGAACTTTTTCACAACATTTTCATACGTAACGCTTGCCATGCTTTCCTCCTTCTTGAACGAGTATAGTGACTGTATTATATAACAAAATGAAAGCTGACTCTTTTCTTATTCTCGCTTTCATATATCCTTATTGATTAGGTCAGTTGAATGTGCTTTATAATTCAAGTTCACCATCGCTCTGAGGGACATCTTGCCACCATCTTCGCACATGCTTGACCTGGACTTAAAATCCACCATTTCTCATCATCGCCTGGCGGGTATCTGGAAAATGATGAAAGGGTTCCGACTGCGTTATATTGGCGCAGTTACCAGCCTGGGGCTATCCGCCCTGGCGAAGACCTTTACATTCCTGCTGCTGCGCTATTTCGTTGATACCTATTTGATCCAGCAAGACAACCGCATTGGCTTGCCGTATATCGCCCTGGGGTTTGTTGGGCTGGCGATACTCGAAGGCGGATTTACGTTTCTCAGCGGGGTCCTGTCTTCTCAGACCGCGGAAGGTATTACCCGGCGCCTTAGAAACTACCTCTATGATCACATCCAGCACCTCTCTTTTACCTATCATTCCAAAACCAAAACCGGTGAATTGATTGAGCGCTCCACTTCAGATGTAGACGCCTTACGCCGTTTCTTTTCGGACCAGGCAACTAATATTGGTCGTATTTTGATGCTCTTCATCATCAACTTTGTCACCCTGTTGAATCTCAATGTGAAACTCGCCTGGGTCTCGATCATTGTCATTCCATTTATTCTGGCGGTGTCCATCTTTCTTTTCAAAAAGGTGTCCAGCGCTTATGAATCTTACCAACAGCAGGAAGCCATCCTTTCCACCACACTCCAGGAGAATCTCTCAGGTGTTCGGGTGGTGAAAGCCTTTTCGCGCCAGCGTTATGAAATGGAGAAGTTTGAAAAAGACAATTGGGAGAAATACACCCGCGGGAAAAAATTACTGATCATGCATTCGCTCTTCTGGCCGGTATCTGACATTCTGTGCGGCGCGCAGCTGATCGCGGGCTATCTCATCGGCGCGATGATGGCCATCAACGGTGAGATCTCTGTGGGAACCTATCTGGCCTACAGCGGTCTGGTTATCTACATTATCTACCCGCTGCGCAATCTTGGCAGGATTATTGTGCAAACCTCCACGGGGTTGGTGTCTTATAGCCGGGTCATGGACATTATCAAGGAAAAGAGAGAGCCTCTCGACCAGGGAGATTACACCCCACAATCCAACCTGCGGGGAGATTTTGCGTTTCTCAATGTTGGGTTTGAGTACGAACCTGGAGACCAGACGCTCGCAGATATCAATTTCAGTGTTAAACCCGGGCAGGTGATCGCGTTGCTTGGTTCAACTGGCTCAGGTAAATCCACGCTGGTACATTTGCTGCCCAGGTTCTATGAATACACCTCAGGGAAAATCTTGCTGGATGGCGTCGAATTGAACCGCTATCCACGTAAATTCTTACGCCAACAGATTGGCATTGTGGAGCAGGAACCGTTCCTGTTTTCTCGCACCATCCGTGAGAATATCACCTATGGTGTAGGGCGTGAAGTCAGCGACGAAGAAGTTGAACAGGCGGCGCGCGCAGCCGCAATCCATGATGTTATTCTATCTTTCCAGGAAGGTTACCAGACCATTGTCGGGGAGCGCGGCGTGACTCTTTCAGGGGGGCAGAAACAGCGTGTTACCATTGCGCGCACGCTGCTTAAAAACCCGCGTATTTTAATTCTTGATGATTCCACCTCTTCGGTAGACACTGAAACCGAAGCGGAGATACGAGAAGCCCTGTGGAACCTGATGCGAAACCGAACCACTTTCATCATCGCCCATCGCATTCAAAGCGTAGCCGACGCTGACCTCATTCTGGTGATGGACAAAGGGCGGATCATTCAACACGGCAGGCACGCTGACCTGATCAATCAAACAGGGGTGTACCGCGAAATATTCAACATTCAGGCCCGCATTGAGGATGAACTGGAGAAGGAGCTGGCCAGTGCCGGATAATTATTTCGACGAAGAGGAGTTCGAGACCAGGTTCAACGGCAAAACGTTAAGCCGTATCCTCAAACTCACTGTTCCCCATATCAAGTGGGTGATTGGCTTTTTACTGACCATCGCCATCGTGGCCGGTCTGGATTCTATCGGGACCTACCTGGTCAAAATGGTGATCGATAATGGCATTCTGGCAGGCGACCGTACAGCTGTGATAAAAGTGCTTATCATGTACGGGGTATTAATTTTCGTTCAATCTGGCAGCACGTTCCTTTTCATTTACCTGGCAGGGATCCTCGGCGAACGCATCCGTTATGACCTGCGCAAGAAGATGTTCAATCACCTGCAGGCTCTGTCGCTGAATTACTACAGTAAAACACCGGTGGGCTGGATAATGGCTCGTGTGACGTCAGATTCTGAGCGCGTGGCGGACCTGGTCACCTGGGGACTGGTCGATTCTACCTGGGGGCTGATGAGCATCGTCACATCGATGGTCTTCATGGTTGCTATCAACTGGAAGCTGGCTCTGATCGTATTGGCGCTGTTACCAGTGCTTTTTATCATCGCCACCTATTTCCAACGCTGGATCCTCGCTTCATACCGCGCGGTGAGAAAAACCAACTCCAAGATCGTAGGCGCCTTCAATGAAAATATCACCGGCGTCAAGGTTATCAAAGCCCTGGGGCGCGAACCAGAAAATCTCGATGAATTTAAAGCAATCACAGAAAAAATGTACCATTCTTCATTCCGGGCAGCGTGGCTCAGCGCGCTTTTCTTGCCCACTGTTCAAATTATTTCCGCGCTGGCGGTGGCAGCCGTAGTTTGGTATGGCGGCGGACAGGCGAAGATTGGCGCGCTGACGGTTGGCGGAATCCAGGCTTTCGTTTCATACATCACGTTTATGATGTGGCCAATCCAGGACCTGGCGCGTGTGTTTGCTGAAATGCAGCAGGCTATCGCTTCGGCAGAGCGGATGTTTTCATTGATCGATTCAGAACCGCAAATTCAAGACCGGCCTAAGGCCATCGACCCAGGCACCATCAAAGGCGATATCATCTTCGACCATGTGACCTTCCGTTATGAGAAAGACGAAAAACCGGTATTGAACGATTTCAGCCTGCACGTACGGCGGGGAGAGACGATAGCCCTGGTGGGTCCTACAGGCGGTGGAAAATCGACCATCATCAACCTTCTTTGCCGTTTCTATGAGCCCGAATCCGGGCGCATCTACATTGGAGGCCGTGATTACACTACCCTTTCGCTTCAGTCAATTCAATCCCGCATCGGCGTGGTGCTGCAAACTCCGCATCTTTTTTCAGGCAGTATCACTGAAAACCTGCGTTACGGTCGCCTGGATGCCAGCATGGAGGAGATTATCTCCGCCACAAAAGTGATCGGCGCTTATGATTTCATCATGCACTTTGAAAAAGGGTTTGACACTGAAGTTGGCGAGGGTGGCGGTCTGCTCTCAGTGGGGCAGAAACAATTGTTAAGCCTGGCCAGGGCTGTATTGGCCAACCCTGAGGTTTTCGTAATGGATGAAGCGACCAGCTCGGTCGACACGCTTACTGAAGCGCTGATACAGAAAGGGATGCAAGCCCTGCTGGATACCACGACCAGCTTTATCATCGCTCACCGTCTATCTACCATTAAGAAAGCAGACAGGATCCTGGTGATCGAAGATGGGCGCATCGCGGAAATGGGAACCCACACGGAACTTCTCAGGATTCATGGAAAATATCATCAACTTTATACTCAGCAGTTCCGCTCGCAGCTCGAAACGGCATACAATCCCTTCCAGCAAGCCGCGACAGCGTCAGACTAGCATGATTTAAGGGATGAATACTTATGCCAAAGAGGAAAACGAAAACAAGAACAAGCGTAAAAGCGTTGAAAGGCGTGTTAACCCTGGTATTTAGAACCTTAAAAGGGGCATTTACCACGTTTATCCTGGCTAAAGGAGCGGAAGCCGCCGCCAGCATCTCTTATTACACTTTGTTTTCCATCTTTCCTTTGCTATTGAGCATCCTCGCGATAGGCTCCTTTATAATTGACCAGGCAACAGTGGAACGTGAACTGCTGAACTTTTTGCCCAACCTGCTGCCTGTATCACAAGACTTCATTATGACCAACGTGCAGCAAGTATTCAAATTGCGTGGAGCGATCTCATCCGTCGCTGTGGTTGGGCTGATCTGGTCCGCCACAGCTGTGTTCACGACCCTCATCCGTAATATCAACGCCGCCTGGCCGGCAGCTGCGCCGCACAGTTTTATCCGTATGCGCCTGTGGTCCCTGGCTATCATCGCTGCGATGGTTTTACTGCTGATTTTGTCTTCTTTCTCGCTGACCCTGCGTCATTTGCTCAATAACCTGGGAATCCCTATCAACTATTCGCTATTGAGTGAATTCCTTTCCTCTTTCTTTTACAAGAAGGTCTTGCCCGTGCTGGTAGAGGTACTGGTGTTTTTCAGCCTGTATTACTGGGTGCCACAGATTAAAGTTAAGAAAATGGGCGCGCTGACCGGAGCGGTGGTAGCCACTTTTTCATGGCAGCTCATCACTGCCATATTCAGCGCGTATCTCGCCAGTGGATTGGCAAGATATGAGATTGTATATGGGTCACTGGGGAAAATGATCGCCCTGCTGGCATGGATCTATTTTAGCAGTTGGATCATCCTGTTCTGCGCCCACCTGACCTCATCCATCGACCGGCATAGTTGAAGTTACTTTTGGGCGCGTTTTTCCAGGTTCTCGGGGTCAGTGATGGTAAATTCTGTCCGGGTGATGCGAATTAACCCTTCATCAGAAAATTTGTATAACAGGCGGCAGACCATTTCTCGGGTGCTGCCAATGCGCGCAGCCATATCATCCAGGGTCAGGCTGCGCTCGATTGGCACCCGCTCTTCTTTGTCTGAGAAGCTCATCAACAGCCGCGCCAGCCTGACGGCAATAGGTTGAAAGGTCATCGTTTCCAATACCTCGCTCACATACTGGATCTTGCTCATCACCAGTTTGCATAATTCCCAAGAAAAACGCCCGTTACTTTCAAGCAGAGGTTTTAAGTCTCGCTTCGCCCACTGAATAATGACCCCATCTTCGAAAACACGCAGGTTCGCCGGCATAACCGCGTTATCCAGGAAGAAGCCTAACCCCCAAAAAAGGTCGCCAGATTTAAAGGTAGCCGCGACAAATGTGCGTCCATCAAATGAGCCTTTTTCAGCAACCACGGAACCCTGCTCAATGAAAAACAAATATTCCCAAATATCTCCCTGCAACACCAGGTACTCGCCTTTTTTCACCGGTCTTCTAACCGCTGAAGCGACAACCTGCTCGCGTTCTTTTTCGGTCAACACGCGGAAGATTGGATCATTCAAATAACCTGTCAAGTTTTTCATAAGCAACCTCCCCGGTTTTCATATCCCAACTAATTCTATACCAGTCACAACAGAAATGCCCGCAATTTAACTAAAAGCAAAGTCATGCAACGCTGTTTTTGTCATAATTGAAGAAACCTGACTGGAGAAAAATATGAAATTAAAGAACCTTTGGCTGCTCATCCTATTGGTTTTACTTTTATCCGGTTGTGCATCAAAAAACCCGTGCCCTGAAGGTAGCGTGACCTACCTGGAAAGCGCGGACGAATTCCCCCCGGACACTTCATCTTCCTTACCCCCTACCAAAACAGATATTGAAATCCGAGGGAAAACCATCACCGTTGATCGCGTTATTGAGGGTCCTTTGTGCAACGATACCTGGGAAGGAACCGTTTATGTTGCCTGCGACCTGACAGTTCAAAAATGGGATATTAAACCTTTCTTTCTCTCTAATGGCTGTAACCTAGAGATAAAACCAGGCACCGTTGTCTACGTAGCCGCGCACAACAACGTTGCTTACTACAAAGGTTGTACGACCTGCCATTGATTTTTTTCATAGAGGTTAACAACTCAGAACACCAGGCTGTTCATCATAATTTTTAAGGAGAAAACATGAAAACAAAATTCAAACTCGGGGGAATCCTGGCCATCATTGCTGCCATCATTGGCATCATCGGCCACTATGCACTCTTTTTCCAATTCTACCAGGCAGGCATGCACGCAGAAGCCGCTGAACCGGGCTGCGAGATCCTCCTGGAGTGGGTTCACCCATTACTGGCGAATATGGGATTGTTAGCGGCAGCGTTGTTCATCGTCAGCGCTTACGGCTTCTTTACACAGCGCCGATGGGCTTTTTCGCTATCAGTGTTCGGGCTCATCCTAACGCTGCTTGGCAGCTTTTTCGTCAATATCCCATTCATGGCTGCAGGACTTCCGCCAGTCTATTTTGCCCTCTTTTTCCCATATACGATCATCTACTTTCTGATGATGGTACTGGTGCAGCGTTTATCGTGGAGCCGCACTTTGCTGGCTCTGCTGACCGGCATTTGCTACATCTTGTGTTGGATGAACGGGATTGCCAGCACAAGCCGCATCATCACAATTGGTGCTGACCTGTTTACACTGGTTCAAAAGCTTCACTTTGTCGCGATGGTTGGCATGGCTGTGGTCACAGCAGGAATTTTACTAAAACCGCGTGAGTGGCAGAGAGTTCTCGGGTTAAGCGCCGGGGTAACAGAATTGATCGTGGGAATCCCGTTGGGTATCGTCACCACCCAGGAATTAGGTCGTTTCTCGTTATTCTCGCTCGCCCCCATCCTTTCACTGGTATTGGTGATCATTTTTGTTTGGCCAGGCGTTTGGAAAAAATGGACCGGAGGAGAAGAAAAAGCGGAGTAGCCGACCCTGTCCAAAACATGGAGTACATCTACCACCCCATTTTCATCCTCAAAACGACTAAAAGCGCATTGAAGTCCTATCTATGGTGAAGGGTCCGCGTGATCCTTCACCATTTGTGCGGAAAGAGAATGATGCACACAAATAACTTTTTGTTCGTTCAACTCACACACAAGGAGAAGAGAAATGAAGACGTTGTACACCACATTGGCATTACTGATCGTTGCTGTTTTTGTCCTTTCGGCTTGTGCCCCTGCTGCCCCAACCGCGGCTCCGGTGGTGCCGGTCGAAACTCAGGCGCCTGAAGCAGCGGCTGCTACAGAAGCAGTTGTTGCAACCGAAGCGGTTACGCCTGAGCAAGAAGAGGTCAGCCTTTGGGACCAGCCATACATTTCACAGGTTCCGCCTATCTTGATGATTGAACCGTATTACACCATTTTTGGGCAATCGCAGGTGGCGGTTCCTTACTACTACGAAGAAGCGGTCAAGCTGGCTGGCCATTCTTGCGGAGCCACGGCTGGCGCGTGGATCATTACGAAGAAAGCGCTTGAAGCACTCTATCCAGAAGGAGAGACTCCTGTACGTGGACAGATTGCCGTGGAGGCCCCAGGCGCTGAAAATGAATTCCCGGTTGGCGTGCTTGGAGAGATTATCACCTTTATCACTGGAGCCGCGCCCAAAACAGGGTTTATCGGCCAGGAATTTGGTGAGGCCAACAACCTCTTCAAACGGCAGAATAAGATGGTTTACACGGATGAGCCTTCGGGAACCCCTCCGCCAAAAATGGAATGGATCTTCACCAGGCTGGACACCGGCAAAAAAGTAGGCGTGAATTTTAACCTGGCGATCATCACCCCTATCGCCACAGAAGAGCGCCAGGCAATGGGCGCGAAGCTGGCCAAAGGTGGCGCTACTGCAGAAGAAGCTGCGGATTATGCTGTGTACTGGAATGACCGAGCCAAATTCGTTTTCGAAAATGCGGATATGGATGGTTTCTTCAATGTGACTGTGTATGAAGAAGGGGCCACTGAAACCCCGCCTTCAATTGTCTCAGATGTAAAAACAGTCGCTGCTGAAGATTTCTCCTGGGACCAGGCATACATCACCGAGGTTCCTCCCATTATGATGATGGAGCCCTATTTCCAGATATTCGGTCAAACCCAGGAACCTGTGCCTTATTATTACGAAGAAGCAGTAAAATTGGCCGGGCATTCCTGCGGAGCGACCACAGGCGCGTGGACGATTACACGTAAAGCCCTTGAAGCGCTTTATCCAGATGGCCAGATCCCGGTGCGCGGGCAGATTGCCGTACAGGCTCCTGGAGCTGAAGATGAATTCCCCGTTGGGGTTTTCGGTGACATAATCACCTACGTCACCGGGGCTGCCGGCAAAACAGGATTTATCGGCCAGGAATTCGGTAAAGCCAACGACCTCTTTGTTCGCCAGAACAAAATGGTGTATATGGATAAACCCTCTGGCACGCTTCCGCCAAAAATGGAATGGATCTTTACCAGGCTGGATACCGGCGCAAAGGTGGGTGTGAGGTTCAATCTGGTGGTGATCACCCCACTGCCAACGCCCAATCGCATCGCCATGGGTAAGAAGCTGGCGCTTGGTGAAGCCACCCCGGAACAGGCGGCTGATTACTACCAATACTGGAACGACAGAGCCACTTATGTATTGAAAAATGCGGAGATGGATGGCTTCTTCACCGTGACAGTCTACGAATAACCCTGTTAGTGCAATAGAGAGCAAAATAGCGGCTGGTCAGCCGCTATTTTGTTTTTCCTGTTTCAAGTAAAAAAGATGTAAGGTTAAACTCAGCCCTCGTCTTTGGGGCGTTCATTTTTCAGGCCATGCGGGCCACTCAGGTCTTTTATTGGTCTGAAGACCTGATCTCTTTCATATCGCCGGTAACGGTAAAAATGGTGCGTTCGCAAATATTCGTCACCCGGTCAGCGACCCTCTCCAGGTTGTGCGCCACCCATAAGATCCAGTTGGCGCGCTGGATGGCGTTTTCATCATGGACGATCTTCTCCATCATCGAGCTGTATACCTCTTCGTATAAGCGGTCGACTTCATCGTCTTCCCTGGGAATTTGATTCGCCTCTTCGATATCTTCTTGGATAAACGCCTGGATTGCTCGGTGCAGCATACTGGAGCATTTCTCAGCCATCATCGGGATTTTTACCAGTGGGGTGAGCAGTGCCTCCTCGCCCATGCGGATGTTGATGGTCGCGATGCCTTTGGCGTAATCACCAATGCGCTCGAGTTCCCCAGCAATTTCAAGGATCGACGCCAGCAACCTCAGGTCGCGCGCCATGGGCTGTTGGGTGGCGATAGTGATGAGCACCTGTTCCTCGATCATATACCGTTTTTCATTAACCTCGTCATCCTTTTCAACAATTGTTCGCGAAAGCTGTGGGTCCCTTTGCTTAAACGACTCGACCGCTCCTTGGATCTGTTGTTCCACCAGATTGCCCAGGAGCAGAAGTTCATCCTTTAAATATTTCAATTCTGCTTCGAATGTCGCGCGCATATTTCCCTCGCTTTATTTTCATTGTAACATTTATCCGAATCTTCCGGTCACGTAATCTTCCGTGCGTTTATCCGCAGGGCGCGTGAAGATATGGTTGGTCTCGTTAAATTCAATCACTGTGCCAGAACGCGTGCCTTCTTTCAACATCATCATCGCCGTGTAATCTGAAGCCCGCGCCGCCTGCTGCATATTGTGAGTGACGATAACAATGGTGTAACTCTCCTTAAGTGACTGCATCAATTCTTCAATCTTCAAAGTCGCGATTGGGTCGAGCGCGGACGCCGGTTCATCCATCAAGATCACTTCGGGCTGCACAGCCAGCGCGCGCGCGATGCACAGGCGTTGCTGCTGCCCGCCAGATAGCGAAAGCGCGGATTGTTTAAGGATGTCTTTCACTTCATTCCACAACGCCGCCCGCCTGAGTGCAGACTCCACCAGTTCATCCAGGCTGCCTTTGACGCCGTGCAGGCGCGCCGCCCAGGCTACATTTTCGAAGATGGATTTCGGAAAGGGGTTCGGGCGTTGAAATACCATACCAATACGGTAACGCACTTCCACCGGGTCCACATCCGGGTGATATAGATTACGCCCATCAAAGATTACCTCACCACTGATCCGAGTGTTGGGAACAAGCTCGTTCATGCGGTTGAACGACCGGAGCAATGTGGATTTTCCGCAGCCGGAAGGTCCGATAAAAGCGGTGATGCGTTTTTCGGGTATCTTGACGTTCACGTCTGTGATGGCCTTAAAACTTCCGTAAAAGACCTCGAGGTTATGCGTTTCGATCTTGGCGGTATTCATCCTGATGGTTTTCTCCAATTAATCGCCCACACCTCTCTGTACGACCCTTTACACCGGTTCTTCACGGCTTAAAATAAGATTGTATCACAACGGTATCCCGGAGGTTTCTTTCTTACGAAACACCCACAGAAGTGGGTCCTCCCTGTCGCCGCGGTAAAAAAGGATTTTCGTTTCATCTCTGCTTTCCACTGACCAGATTTCTTTTATAATTCAAGTATTCTTATAACTCCAAAATGGAAGGTTGCCATGGAAATCGCCCGTACACCCATACGTAAAGTTGCCATATCCACCGGCGGCGGAGACGCCCCAGGGTTGAACGCGGTCATCCGCGCTGCTGTGCTGGCGGGGTTGGAGCGCGGCTGGGAGATGTACGGCATCCGCGATGGTTATAATGGCTTATTGATGCCCGAGAAATACCTTGAGGGCGGCGTGGTCAACCTCACGCGAGACCGCGTGCGCGGTATCACCCACCTTGGTGGAACCATCATCGGCACCACCAACCGCGGCAACCCGTTCAGCTACCCGGTCAAGAACCTGGACGGCACTTACACTGAGGTTGACCGTTCGGATGAGCTGGTACGCGCTTTTAATATGCACGAGTTTGATGCGCTCATCTCCGTTGGCGGTGACGGCTCCATGTCTATCGCCAATTCATTGTCGCAAAAGGGGCTGCGGGTAGTGGGTGTGCCCAAGACGATTGACAACGATCTGGACGAAACGGTGGTCACGTTTGGTTTTGATACCGCGGTCAGTTTCGCTGTAGAGTGCCTGGACCGCCTGCACAGCACAGCAGCCAGCCATCGTCGTATACTGGTGGTGGAGGTGATGGGCCGCTACGCAGGCTGGATCGCGCTGGAATCCGGTATTGCTGGCTCAGCCGACGTGGTGCTCATCCCTGAGATTCCCTATGATATCAACCTTGTGGTGAAAAAAATAATCGACCGTGAGAAAGCCGGGCGGAATTTCTCGATGGTGGTCGTCGCCGAAGGCGCCATTCCCAAAGGCGGAACGGTCACTGTGCAATCAAAGGAGGTTGGGCGCGCGGAGCGCCTGGGCGGCGTGGGAGAGAAGGTCACTGAAGCGCTGCAGGAGCTCACCGGTAAGGAAGCCCGCCTGGTGGTGTTGGGTCACCTGCTGCGCGGCGGTTCGCCCACTGCCAATGACCGGCTTATTGCGCTGCGTTTCGGCGCGGCAGCGGTGCGCGCGCTGGATGAGGGGCAGGAAGGTGTGATGGTGGCGCTCGACCCGCCCACGGTGAAGTACGTGCCCCTGTCAGACGCGACCAGGCGCATGAAGAGTGTACCGCTGGACTGCGACACCATGCTCACCGCACGCGACCTTGGTATGTGTTTTGGGGATTGATTTTCTTTTTAGGTCGGGGTGGGCAGCAGAAAATCCATCGCGGTTGCTCTTTTTACCCCTTTTTCATCGCCGTACGTACGTGGAGATGGTTTCAGTTTCCCAGGCTCTCCGTTAAATTAGCGCCTGATGAATTTTACGCGCGCATCCATGCGGGAGGGTGAAGACGTGTACCCTGACGGATATTTGGATACACACAATGGGATAGGTTAATAATTGAGTGGCGAGGGTGGGACGTGTACCCTGGCGGGTATTTGAACACACAATGGGATAGGTTAATACTTGAGTGGCGAGGGTGGGACGTGTGCCCCGAAGGGGTATTTGCATCGTACCAGTTCTATCGGTAAACCCACATCCAATGGCACTTGAGTAAATAATAAGTGGCGAGGGTGGGACGTGTACCCCGACGGGTATTTGAACACACAATGAGAAAGGTTAATAATTGAGTGGCGAGGGTGGGACATGTACCCCGACGGGTATTTGAACACACAATGAGAAAGATTAATATTTAAGTGGCGAGGGTGGGACATGTACCCTGGCGGGTATTTGAACACACAATGAGAAAGGTTAATAATTGAGTGACGAGGGTGGGACATGTACCCTGGCGGGTATTTGAACACACAATGAGAAAGGTTTATATTTAAGTGGCGAGGGTGGGATTTGAACCCACATCCAATGGCTTATGAGTCCACTGCTCCAC